>VOIU01000001.1 GCA_007896885.1 Bacteroidaceae bacterium HV4-6-C5C | reverse complement strand
GAGAGGCTAATCTTATAAATCTCAGCCATCTCCGACTCAATGTCAGACACGCTCATACCCTTAGCATATAAGGAGATAACCAGACGCTCAATTGACATGCCACGACTTTGGTGTTTAGGTATAATCACAGGTTCAAAGCTACCTTCACGATCACGGGGAGTATCAATCACAGACTCGCCGTGTTCGGTCTGAATCTTCTTGGAATATTTACCGTTACGGGAATTACCACTATTATTACCGGAAGCAGAATGCTTCTCATAACCTAAGTGAGCATCAAGCTCGCCTTCAAGCATTTGTTCGTACAAACGGGAATGAAGGTCGCGAAGGAAACCATCAACATCGTCAGCGCTCTTGAACTGACTAACGAAGTCTTTACTTAAAAATTCTTTGGGAATGTCCATAATAAAGCTTTTATCAAAGTTATACATAAATAAAAAAACTGCAAGTAATATAACCTGCAGTTTTACATTTACACAATATTAAGGACAGTGCCCAAAATCGTTTTCTATTAAAATTCAAGTTTTTTATCTATTTCGACATCAATTGGTCTGTTTTTCTCAAAATCATAAAGAGTCAACTTCCTTATTTTAAAATAGCTTATCCAATAATTCTTCAATGCAGACAGGTAGTTCCGTTGCGCTTCTTTATATCTACTTAATGAAAGCGTAAGGCTACTTAAATCAGACTTACCAATAGCAAATCTATCCTTTGTAATTTGATATGCTGACTTAGAAAGGCTTAATGCTTTTTTTGAACTATCAATAAGATCTTGTTGGATATTGAAATTATCGATTGCCAATATGATTTCCTGTTCTAGATTTTGCTCATTTTGCAGTATTGATACCTTTACGATATTTAAATTGTTTTTTGCTATATTGGCTTTACCTTTTCTTATTCCCCAGTCAAGAATAGGGATTGTTAAACTGACAGACATGATATCCTGCTGCAGTGGTTTGCGATAAGCTCCTGAAAAATTATCAGCAGCTTGGTTGAAACCTATACTGGCTGATACGCTGGCATCAAATAAAGTTGTCTTCTTGGTCCGGTCAACCTCTCTTTCGGCTTCCCATATTTCTTGCCTGTACTGCACGTAATCGGGATTATATTCCTTAGCATAAGATAGAGCATCTTCTTCTTGAATATTAATCTTTCTCGGAATTTCAGGTATTGATAAATCAAAATCCCCTTCCAGATTAAGGTATATTGCCAATGTTTTTTTTGAGGCTTTTAAATTCCATTTTGCACTTTTCAAAGTATTGTCAGCATTAATAATATCCAGTTCTAAAGTCAAAATATCTACTTGTGAAATAGCGGATATTTTCCGTCTATCTAATCCAATATTATATAGTGTATCGGTAGCCAATATGTTTTCAAGAGCCATTTCATACTCTTTTTCAGCCAAAATATAATCAAAAAAATATAGAACGGTGTTTTCTGCTATTTCTTCATATTGATATGTAAATTGTTTTTTTGCTTTTTCAAATTTAAGTGGCTCAATTTTTTTCTCCCATTTGAAACTATTAAATCCGAAAAGAGATTGAGAATATCCTAGCCTAAAGGGTACGCTGGAGAACTGGATGAAAGTGTTTTCCCCATAATTTCTCATATATCCCAAATCCGAATCCAAAATAAAAGTACCGCCTGTAAGATCAAAATTTTGACTAATAGATAAAGAGCCTGACATATTTAGAGATTGTTGCGTCCTGTAAGCTTCTATATTCTCATTGTAGTTATAACGTTTTGTTATGTTTCTGTTATATTGAACAGGTGTCATTCTAAGACTAACGGCTGGTAAACGAGCAGCTTTAAAGGAACGGTATTCCCAGTAGCTAGAAAGGTACATATTTCTCGCCCTAAATGCTTGTAAAGAGCTATCCGATGCAATTCCGATACATTTGAATAAATCCAGTTGTTGTGTTTGCGCATTTAAGTTGGGCAAGAAGATATTTCCTGCTATACTTATAAAAGCAGATATACAAATTCTTTTCATAGTATTTTTTTTTGTAATTCTTCCAGTAAGTAAGAATTATCTCATTCTTGCTTTAAGGTTATCAAACAAACGTTCTATCAATCTGCGTTCTTTTACAATAATATCAGCTTGCCCACCCATTTCGTATTTAAAATCAAGCCTTTCTCCATAATTAGTTATGAGACCTTTAGGCATATCTACCAGCACAAGATAAGTATCAAAGTTATTTTCTCCATTCTTATATTCTTGTGCAATAAGTGAAATTGATTTAACATTTCCCTCTATTGAGCCGAATTCAGTATAAGGGTAATTGTCAAGCTTTATGATTACTTTGTTACCGATCTTAACCTTACCTATTCCTCCGGCAGGGAGTAAAACCTGTCCGAGGATTATATTTTCTTGAGGGATTATTCCAAATATATCTTCTCCAGCTTGAATAAATTGTTCATTGGCCCAAAATTTCAAAAATTCGACCCTCCCATTGAATGGCGCTTTTAACACATATTTTTGTTCCCATAATTTTAGATTGTCGTTTAATTCATGGAAAGATGACAAAAGTTCTAACTGTAACTGTCTTTCTCTCTCACTTTTTTCAATGGTTAATTGAGCTAAACGATTTTGATTTTCTGTAATTTGCATTTGTATTGAGGCAAATTCTTTTTTTAAGTTTTGCTCACTCTGTTTCGCAGAAAGGTATTCAATTTTACTCCTGTCGACTTCATACTCATACGTTGTAATATAATCTTTATTCAAAGAGGTGTATTTTTCAAGCCATTTCTGAGTTATTTGCAAATTATCCGAAGTCGTTTTCATAACATTTTCTGTCTCATTTAAGAGTGTTTTTTTCCATTTAATATCATCCTGCAAGCTAATTTTTTGTTGCTCAAAAACATTTTTGTCAAAATAACTATACCAATTTTTCAAGGCAGATAGGAACGTATAATATTTTATGTTAAGTTCACCTAGAGAGACTTTTTCGGGAAATATAAATTTAGCTCTACTTAGCAGGGATTTGTCATTTAGATTAAATTCCGCCATTAATTTATTTACCGTTTTTATATCTTCAGTCTTAGCTGGATTTTGTATTACTGCTATATAATCGTTCTCTTTAACAGTATCTTGAGCATTGAAGGCGAAGAGGCGCATCTTACCGGAAGTATTTGCTACCAATTTAACCGGAGCTATGTTTGAGTTTATTTTAACACGGCCAATGACTGTATCGGGATACTTAATAATCCACCCGAAGAAGAAAAGCAGGATGGTAAATATGACAACGGCGATTGCTACCCATTTAGCGAAAGTGTGAGGCATGCGGTCAATAATGTCACTAACCTCTTCGCTACGCTTTGAGTTATTATTATTATTTCTAAGATTTAACTTGAATGGTTTCCATCTCATACTGGCTTTGTATTAATTCGAAGTAATATCCTTGTTTTTCCATTAATATATCATGATTTCCTATTTCGATGACCATACCGTTTTTCATGGCAATTATCTGATCAGCCTTCCTTATTGTACTTAATCTGTGCGCTATAATGATTACAGTACGATTTTTAAACACATTATTCAGAGCAGTTACGATTTTTTGTTCATTGATGGTATCTAAAGCGTTCGTTGCCTCATCTAAAAATAGGTAATCCGGATTCTTATATAATGCCCGTGCTATCAAAAGGCGTTGCTTTTGCCCTCCGCTAAGTCCGCGCCCCATTTCTCCTATCATCGTCTGGTATCCTTTCGGCATGGCTTCTATCTCTTTTGAGATATTAGCTATTTCAACAGCTTGTTTTAAAGCTTTGTAATCAACTTTGTCCTCGTTAAGGATAATATTATTTTGTATGGTATCATTGAATACTTTACCATCCTGCATGACGCATCCACACCTGTCTCGCCATTGTCTGAGACTGATACTGTTGATATTCATGTCTCCGATACAGATATCTCCATAGGAGGGCATATACAACCGGAGCAATAGTTTTAAAAGAGTGGACTTTCCACATCCGCTGTCACCAACTATCGCCGTGACTTTTCCTTCAGGTATATTCAAAAAAACATTCCTTAATACCAGAGGGGCATGAAGCGAATATTGAAATGACAGATCCTTAATTACCAGGCTTTTGTTTTTCGGCAAATCCATGCTGTTGGTCGCAATCGAAGCCAATACATCTTCATCGTCTAATTGATGGATTTCATTAATACGCATAAAACTGATCTTTGCATATTGAGCGGATTGTACAAATCCGACAAACTGTGCGACAGGACCGTTTAACATCCCTATAATAAACTGGGTGGATATCATCATCCCGAAGGTTATATCACCATTGATAACTGCAATAGCGCAGAAAAAAGTTACTCCCATGTTCTGAATATTACTTATAAACTGCGAACCTAGGGCTTGCGCATTGTTTATGTTAAGTATCTTAACATTCAGCTTATACAGCCTGGCTTGTATTGCTTCCCATTTCCAGCGTTTGGTATCTTCATAATTGTTGATTTTTATCTCCTGTACGTTTTCAATAATTTCGACCCAGTAGCTGCGATCTTTTGATAGCAACTCAAAATATTCCCAGTCAAGCTTTTTACGCATTCCTAAAAAGAGGAAAACCCAGAGAACATACAGTATACTTCCAGAAATGAAAATAAAAAATATAATTTTGTTATAGAGAAGAAGGATAATGCTGAATATCAGAAAGGTAATCGAAGAGAAGATCATTCCCAAAGAATTATTCATAATAAAGCTGCGTATGCGTTCGTGGTCGTAAGCGCGTTGCAGGATATCCCCAACCAGTTTATTCTCGAAGAATGAGACCGGAAGCTTCATAAGTTTAATGAGATAGTCGGATATTAGAGATATATTCACGCGGGTCGTTATATGTAACAGTATCCAATCCCTCAATACGTTTGATAAAGTAATGCTTAACAGTAGAACGATGTTAGCAACCAATATCATATTGATAAAAGTAATGTCACGCGTATGGATACCTGTATCAATTACAGCTTTGGAAATGAACGGTAACAAGGCTTGCAAGAGTGTGGCTATAAACATGATAAAAAACAGAATAGCAAACGACTTTTTGTAAGGAGTAAAATAGCCTAATAAGTTTTCAAAGCTTTTTAGCCGTTCAATCCTTTCATGGGCTTCTATCTGCTTGAAATGTGCCATCGGCTCCAATCCCATCAATATGCCATAGCTTTCAGTTTCTTTATACCATTTTTTTTGGAATTGCTCATATGTGTAACTAAGCAATCCTTTGGCAGGATCAGAAACATAGACTTTTTTCTTTGTAACTTTATATACAACTATAAAGTGATCGTTATCCCAATGAGCAATTGTAGGAAGAGGAATTTTATCCCGTAGATCTTCTATTGAGACTTTCACGACAACCGACCTTAATCCTATTTTGTCTGCCGCATAACTGAGGTCCAGGAGTGAAACTCCTTCACGGGTTATACCGCATAAGTCTCTCAGGTATTGCAATGAATAGTATTTACCATAGTATTTAGCTATGATTTTCAAGCAAGCAGGACCACAATCCTTTGTGTCGAATTGGTGTTCATGAGGAAATGATTTGAGAAACATTGATATATATACTATATAATTTTTACTAAGGAATATTTAGTTGTTTTCTAATAAAACAGCTCTTTTCCTTTAAATTGTTTTAATATGAAAATTTATATACTAGTATAAGGAAAATGAAGTTTTTTCTTTATATGTAAATTTCTGATAACGTTATAATTGAGCTGAAAGTACAGATTTAAGGACATTAGCGCTTTCTCAGCTAAAAAAAATAATGCCGGAATCAATTGATTATCCAAAACCTCATAAGTCTCATCATCAGAATTATAGCAAGAGAAAATATAATTAATAATTTCCTGCCGTATTAGCATTGCCCCCATCGAAGAAGGTGCTACATACACCCTGCTCGTCTGAGAGTTGTATACTCTATAAAAGGTCAGCACTTCTAGTATATTTACTACTTTCCCAACTTTAATCAAATCGCTCCAGGATTTGTAATCTGCTGAAAAAGAATATCCTTCACTATAACGTATTTTATTATTCCGAATCGCTTGAGTTCTTATAAATCCAGTTGGGTTATACATAGGACTTCTAATCGACATTTCTATCAGAAGTTCCTCATATTGCAGAGGTGGGGTAAGTATGCCGGTTTCCATTCCAAATTGATTTATACATCCTCTGCAAGCAATAATATCTTGATTACCATTCATAAAATTATATTGTATTTTCAATCGTTCTCTAATCATTATATCATCATGATCAATAAGAGCAATATAGTCTCCCTTTGCTATGTCAAGGCCAAAATTTAAAGTTTCAATAAAATTGTGAGGCCTTTTGAAATACTTAATTCGTCTGTCTTGATAAGATTTGATTAATTCCGAATAATTATCTGTAGATCCATCATCTAGCAATAATAATTCAAAGTCCTCAAATGTTTGATTCAATATACTGTCAATTGTTTTGGCAATAAATGATTGTGCATTACACACTGGAACAATGTATTGATATAGAGGGCATCTATTTTTATGGATTTTAAGATTATCAGTCGATTTAATTTACAATAACTTTAGAAAGTGGATTCAACATCGTATTATACATGTGCAGCCTTCTGGCTACAAACAGCATCTTCTAATATTCTGTTCACCTGCTCTGCCCATACATCCCAGTTTAAGCGTGTTTCGAACTCGTGCCGAGAAGAAGCTCGTAGTCTGATATAGCCCTTTGTGTCATTAAAAACAGATGTGATTTTATCTGCATAGTCCTGTTCTGTTGCATCTGATGGAAGTAAATAACCGTTTTTACCTTCATCAACGACTTGTCTCACTCCACCGACATTTGCAGTTATGGATGGGAGTGCATATGCTGACGCTTCACAAAATACTATGCCAAAAGCATCAAATACGGTGGGTAAAAACAGAAAATGTGATTCTTTCAGAATCTCGCATAACTTTTCAAGATGTTTGCTATTAGTTTTATCTAGGTTATGGATAATTGTTAAATCCTTATCTTCGTATGTAATATAATCGGGAACGGAGCCAATGATTGTAAGTGTGCAGGGAAACCTTTTTTTTTTCAAAATCTTATATGTGTCCAATACTTTTTCACCACCTTTTCTTTTCCAATCCGCGCCTATAAATACCAATCTGCAAATTTCGGTATTTATATCAATACAATAATCCAGAGGGGAGGGGATATTGGCTCCAAATTCTATCACATGAATCTTATGCGGGTCAATATCATACAAAGCCACGGCCTCCTCTTTAATCCATTCCGATGAGAAAATAATTTTAGATGAGTTTTGAAGCATTAATTTTTCAAAATTGATATAATACTTATCTTGTTTTTCATCGGGCTCTCTATAATGCGGTCTCAATTGATCAAATGTGATATCACTTAAATAGATTATAGGCATATTAACATCTAAGTAGGGAAGGAATAATAAGTCTCCGAAAAAAACAACATCAAAATTTCCGGCATTAATACGTTCTGATAATAAACAGTTCAGACTTCTAATATATCTATATGCCGGAGACTTACTATTCATGAGGTTGCCATGTCTGAACAGATCAAACTGTCCCAATATTTCAGTTCCTTTTACTTCAACATGATGTTTCTCTTTCAACTTATTATACATGTAATACAAAGTCCCCGACCAGCAATGAATATCTTTTGGGTCAGAGCGGGTCAAAAAAAGAATATTCATTTCTTTATTTTTTTCATGGGGCCTGTTTTAATATCTCTCAACTCTTCTTCCAAAATAGGATTCGTCTCCAATACAATAAAAAAACCGCTATTGGAGCTTATATGTATCCTCTTGGTTTTAGAGCCTAGATCACTGATCTCCAGAGTCAAGTCTGAATCATCATCCATGTCAAGCTCAAAATACCCATCATATAAACATTTTGTTATTTTACTTTTATCATTGTCATTTTCTTGAAAACTCGCGATAGTTGCCATTGAAGATACTTCTCCGTCTTTCTGATAAAATACATAACCCAAGATTTTGTTCTCCGATGCTGGTGTATTATCTTTATTAAGAGTCCTTCTACCGATGATAGTATTGAATTTTCTCAGGGTAAGCCAATTCCGTGATTCCACATTGGCCAACTGAGTAGGTTGCTTTACCAAATCGATTACCTTATGAATACCTTTATCAAAAGTAATATCATAATAGCAAATATGTTTTCCATTATTGTATAAAAGGATAGCATCATAACTTCCTGGTTCGAAATGGGTGTAATAACGGGCATCTTTTATGTTCGTTACCGCCCGATCAATCCACATCTTTGATTTGTAGCGAGGACTGATTCCCACAGAATCCAGCAAAAGAATTTCACCTGATTTTCTATTTCTGAATAACAGGTTAGCGACCCCTGATCGATCTTTTTCCTCAGGCAACATAAAGTCTAGTTTCATCTCTGGCCATACGATATAAATTGCTTCGGGATGCCATACTAAATTCTTATCGGGAGCAGATTCGTTCCATGCTACAACTTTTATCTGAGCAGTAACAGTGAGATTGCACAGAACAACGACAACGAACATTACTGTTGCCAATGAAGAGTATAGGGCTCGTAAGTGATTCAGTTTCATTCTTTTTGTTTTTAAGGGGCTGTTCTTACATTTCTCAACTGTTCTTCCGGAATAATAATATACTTTAGTACAATAAAAAGACTACTGTTTGCTTCTGCTTCTCTTTTATAAGTTTCGCAACCTATATAGCCTATTTCTAAAGTCACGTTTTTAGCATTATCATCTATGTCAACCTCAAAATACCCGTCATATGAACATTTTACTCTTTTAGGTTCACTATTTTCAAAAAAACAGCTAATAATTGCTTCAGAACATACATCTCTACCATTCTCAAAGAATACATAACCCGATATTTTTCTATTCAATATCGTTTTATAATTTTTATAAAGTGTCCTTTCCCCGACGATTGTTTTGAACTTTCGCTGAGCAAGCCAGTTCCGGGATTCTGCATCAGCCAACAGTAAGGGTTGTTGCCCCATATCTATGATTTGGTGCATGTCTTTATTGAAGGTGATATTGTCATATCTGATATATTTTCCATTATTGTACAGCAGGATGGCATCGTAGCTACCTAGGTTGAATCGCGTGTAATAACGGGCATCCTTGATATTGGTAATTGATTGGGAAATAAACGATTTGGACTTATATAAAGGGTTGTTTTTCACGGAGTCGAGCAAAAGAATCTCACCCGACTCTCTATCTCTGAATAGCAGATTGGCGACTCCTGTCCGATCTTTTTCATCGGGCAGCATAAAGTCCAGCTTCATATCCGGCCATGCGATATATATTGCTTTGGGAAGCCATACTAATTTCTTATCGGGAGCAGATTCATTCCAGGGTACAACTTTTACTTGAGCTGTAACATTAAGACTGCAGAGAATAATGGCAAACATGAGCATTGTCAATGAATGGCATTTTTCAGGAGGGATGTTTATTATCATAACATGTTTTTTAAAGTTTGATTTAGACCGATTTTATCTCAAATCATCAGCTTATTATACATTTTTTATAGATGTCCACTAGTGTCCCATTAAAATTGGGACGTTATTAAAATTTAAATGCACTTGGCTCACTAGAGTCGTTTCGTTCTTTGTCATATTGAAAATTAGTTTTGTTAAAGAGGCTCTTTAAGTGAATTTTATCCGTCAGAGATATGCTTAGGATTTGGAGAACTTCGTATATACTTCTATCGAGTTCATATCATGTTGAACGATTGCAACCAAACAGTAGGCGCATATAGCAGTGTATATTTGTATTCTTACAGCAATGATAGATGTCAATAAATGAAGTAGATCTATTGAAACCAAAGAATAGTTCAATTTCTCACTACCCTACCAAGCTACATAGGTACCATTACTTGTTGCAGACTCAGATGTACTTATCGTAAATCTCGTATTCGATTGAGGATCATATACATTATATCCACCAAAGAAAGAACTTTCCAGAATAACAGCGTGAGAGCCATTCATATATGAAGAGTAACCATTGTTCTGATAATAACTGATATTATCAGGATTGATATAAAGAATTTTTCTGCCTAGGTTATTTGCATTTACGTAATTTCTAGCATCTCCAAGTGACATTCCTGCTCCGTAAGTGGAAAGTTGATAATCGGCACCACTGGAGTTAGCTCCATAAGCGTTTGTCCAGTAACTAAGTGCAAATGAAGCTGCAGCTTCCTCAGACCAGCTGCCAGTATTTAAGTAAGCTACACACCTCCAAAAACAATCACCATCGTACATACCTACATAGCCACTCAGTTCTTCTTTTGGTACAACAGACATGGTTTTAATCATTTCTTCTAAATTTAATTTTGTTAATTTTCTCATGGCATTAATGTTTAAACGTATTCATAATAAGAATGTAATGGGCAAGAGAGTTGGATAATTCGGGTCGAAAGCAACAATCAGGTTAAATAAATCCACCCTACTTCCACAAAGGTATTAAAAAAGATTTTATTAAACAAATAAATATCGAAAATAATTTATAACGGATAATATATCGAATTTATAATAACATAAATAATATAGGTTTTGCTTAGAGCCTGTTTGAATTTTGTTCAACAATAATTTTATAGCTGAGGTTCTCACTATTTGTTCTGATGCATCAAAGGTTATTTCATGGTCTCTGCATAATCTTCTGTCATTGTCCAGCCAAGCAAAAATCCATTCTATTACCCAATGTTGCTTTATCGGTTTGAATCTTTGTTTTTTTAGCCACTGATGACTACTTGAAGAACATAGCCGAATGTGTTTCTGATCTTTTCAACTAGCTCTCCCCGACATCCTCCATCAGCTATAATTGTCTTTGCAGATGTGCATAGACCTCTTATTCGCTTCATTAATAGCATAGCCGCTTTTGAAATGTATATTTGCAACTGCTACCATGACGACTATTAGGAAACCATTCTTGTTAACTACAACATGGCGTTTAATACCTTTCGCCTTTTTGTTCCCGTCAATATTGTTGGGAGCTTTATTATTATCCCATTTGACACTTTAGTTAGTCGTCCCTCAAAACGCAATCAATCGACTATTTTACAATAAAATAAACTTGATATCATTAGCATAAGTCTGCAATATTTCTTATCTTTATGGTATAACCCTTGCAGATTTTTATGCTCAGACCAAGTAGAAACGACTCACAAAAAAGCTTATTCTTCTCCTTGGGAGATAGCTTAGACCAGCATCATCCACTCTATATTTTAGCCCACCTGGTAGATTGGGCTCTGTTTGATATGGAGTTCTCCAAGTTTTACAGTGCCGATCAAGGAGCACTCTCCAAACCCATTCGTTTGATGGTTGGCTTGCTGATATTAAAACATGTTCGAAACTTATCTAACGAGAGCCTGGTCGAACAATGGAGTGAAAACATCTATTATCAGTATTTTTGTGGCCAGAATGAATTTGTAGCGAAAGCCCCTTGTGTTCCAACGGAGCTGGTTATGTTTAGACACCGCATTGGCATCGAGGGCTGTGAACTGATACTCAAGGAAAGTATCCGTGTGAATGGTAAAGATGGCGACGAGCCGGACGTTTCGGCTGACACGACTGTGCAGGAGAAGAACATCACCTATCCGACAGACAATAAATTGCATCGGAAAATTATTTCGAAGTGCAAGAAAATAGCAAGGGACGAAGGCATGAGCCCCCGCCAGAGCTATACCCGCACACTCAAAAAATTGCACGTTGCCATTCGTTTCAGCACTTATCCTAAAAACAAGAAGAAAGTCCGTGCGGCCAGTCGTAAGATCAGGAGCATCGCAGGCCGGTTGGTCAGAGAATTAGGACGGAAGCTGCAAGATGGACACCGATACAAGGATTCACTGGACTTGTTCACCCGTGTTTTAAATCAAAAACGGGGAGACAAAAACAAAATTTACAGCCTGCATGAACCGACAGTACACTGCATCTCAAAAGGCAAGGAGCATAAGAAATATGAGTTCGGCAACAAAGTATCCATCCTCTACACGCAAAACACCGGGGTGATTGTCGGTGCCTTATCTTTTAGAAATGAGTATGATGGACACACCTTGCCTGATGCTTTGGCGTAATACGAACGACCCAAGGCAAGCAAGTCAAGAACGTTTTCGCCGACCGGGGTTACAAAGGAAAGGCCAAGATCAAGGACACCAATATTCATATTCCCAAACCCTTTCCCAAAAAGTTAAACGTCTACCAACAACGGAAACGACGAAGAGCACACAAAGGCAGAGCGGCCATAGAACCATTATCGGGCATTTGAAACAAGATCACAGGTTGTCAAGGAACTTCTACAAAGGAGACTTTGGAGATGCCATGAATGTGCTATTGGCTGCAGCGGCTTTCAATTTCAAGAGTATGATGAACAAGTTCAAACAAAAAATTGCACATATCTGGCAAAAGATACAGGCAATGTTATTAGGGAATTTGTTGTTGAAATCAGTTTTAGAGGGGCGATTAGTTATCCAGAATACCTAAACTAACCTCACGATTCTGCTTACGCTTAAACCTGACCGACTCTGGTAATTTGCTCAACAATAGGTCAAACTCTTCGAAGAACGACCATCTACGGAAATAGTAATACGCTAGCTCCCATTTTGGATCTTCTTTGGGTGGCATTCGCCACTTACAGCCTGTTTTTACCAAACAGAAAATAGCATTGAAAATATCTTTTAAGTCATGTTTTCGTTTACGTTCCTCAAATAATAGGTTTTTTCTATAAATTGCCACTGGGTATTGGTTAAATCGGTCGGATATGTGATAATATCACTTCAAATGTGCCACCCGTATCACTCACAAATGTGCCGGAAAAATAGCCACACAGCGCTGTAATCATATTAACCATTCATGATATCTTTATCCTAAAAGAGATTAAAGATACCATGGCAAACATTAAGATTACAATGCTAGAATTACGAAAAATGGTTCAGTACTTTGACCTGAATCTGTCTCAACGGAGTATTAGTAGAAAAATGCGTATAAGCCGGACTTCGGTTTCAGTGTATAAAAGGCGTGCTGATTCATCGGGTAAAAGCTACAAGGAACTTTTATTACTGGATGATTTGGAGCTATGCGCTATTCTTCAGAAGGAGGAATACAAACCGACTACCGACGAGCGTTTTAGTGAATTGAAACCCTTATTGCCGTTCTATATGAAAGAGATGGAGCGGAAGCACATGACTTACGAACTACTTTGGACCGAGTATAGAAAAGCGCATTCACGAGTTTATGGTTACACACGCTTTAAGGCTCTTTTACAAACATACGAAAAAGCACATACCTACTCGTATCACAACACCTATTCGCCTGGTTTTGAATGTCAGGCTGATTTTGCAGGAGACAATCTTTACATTACAGACAAGAAAACAGGCATAAAAACAGCCGTGGTTGTGTTGTGCTGTATACTTCCCTGCAGCTCGCTGTCGTTTGTTATGGCTTTGCTGAACGCTACCCAGGAACATTTTTATTATGGACTATCCAAATGCATGGAATACTTCCGTGGGACAACAGAATCGGTTAAAAGTGACAACATGCGTCAGTGGGTGAAGCGGTCTGATCTTCATGAACCAACGTTTAACGAAGCTGCGCTGCAATGGGGGCTACACTATGACACAGAACTGACAGCCACACGCCCTGTTCATCCTAAAGACAAAGCGCCGGTAGAAGGGCTGGTCAACAAAGCCTACCAATACATCTATGCCCGGATGCGCAATGATGTTTTTTACACTCTGGAAGCCTTGAACAGTCGTATTTTTGAACTGCTGGATGAGTTTAACAGCCGAAAAATGCAAGGTTTCGCCTACAGCCGTATGGAACGTTTTGAGGAGATAGAACTTCCCTTTATGAAACCCCTTCCTGCAGAACTTTACGCCTTTAAGTACAGCAAAGATTTTACGATAAGCGGAACTTATCATGTTCAGATTGGTAAGGAAGGACACTTTTACAGTATCCCTTACGAGTATGTTTATCAAAAGGCAAGAGCCGTATATGATTACCAGACAGTAGAAATATATGTGAACCATAAACGGATCGCACTTCATAAGAGATCGTTTTCACAGGGCGGATACACAACCGAGTTCACCCACATGCCTCCTCGTCATCAGGCCTATCAGCGGAGCAAGGAGTATAATGCGGATTACTTTATCCGGCAAGGAAAATATATCGGTGAACATACGACCCATGTCCTGGAGGTAATCCTTGAATCAAAGCCGTTCATACAACAGTCCTATAAATCATGTCAGGGCATCCTCTCTTTGTCCAGAAAGTTTTCTCCGGACAGACTTGAAGCGGCCTGCAAGCGGACAGGTAACACTTCTGCCCTCAATTATCAGATGATAAAGAGCATCCTTGAAAGGAACCTGGATAAGGAAGATATGCCACAAGAAACTGAAACATCCTATATTCCGCATAATGAGAATGTACGAGGAGCAACCGCTTACGAATAAACAGACAATTATATATCAACCATTTAAAATCATTTAAATTATGAACAATCAAGAGACAATAGATCACCTGGAGGGTTTGAAACTCAAAGGTATGGCACAGACCTTCAAGGCCTCACTGAACCTACCGGTACAGGAACGTCCAACGGCGGAACAACTTGTGGGCAAAATGGCAGAAGCCGAATTATTTTATCGCAACCAGAGAAGAACAGAAATGTATCTCAAAACCAGTAAACTTCGCTACAATGCAGTTATGGAAGAGGTTATATGCTCTGCAGAAAGGAATTTTACAAAAGATCAGCTGCTGGCTTTGTCTGACTGCAGCTTCATAAATAAAGCCGAAAATCTGCTGATAGAGGGTAAAACCGGTTGCGGGAAAAGCTATCTGGCTTGTGCCCTTGGCAGGCAAGCATGCTATCTGGGCTATCGGATTGAATACTTTAGCATGAATAAATTTGTCGAGAAAATAGCTTTATCAAAGATTGACGGTACGCTGTTAAAAGTAATCAATCACATTGAGAAAAATGACCTGATCATTTTTGATGATTTTGGATTACAACCGTTGGATAACAACTCTAGATTGGCTCTTTTACAGATATTTGAAGATTGCTATGAAAGAAAGGCTGTGATAATAACATCACAACTTCCAATAAAAAAATGGTATGACTACATTGGTGAACCTACTCTTGCAGATGCTATTATGGATCGATTAACAAGCAATGCCAATCGAATAGAATTAAAAGGTGAATCAATGAGACGTAAAAAATAAAATAAATAATTACTTTAGCAATCTAATTACAGCCTGTGAAAAGTGGCACATTTGTGAGTGATACAAGTGGCACATTTGGTGTGATATATTCAGATATGTTTTATTCATCAATTTTAAGCTGTTGGTCATCTTAAAGTTAAGAATAAGAAGCCACTGAATATATTGATAACCAATTTGTTTTACAATAAATCAGTGAAATTTAAACAGGCTCTAAGTATAAAACTATTTAGAAACATAGAATAATCTCATTAAGGTAGAGCGTATATTTGCAGCAGAGCAAATAGAAACTACATGAACGAATCTTATATATCTGGTGCCTATCAGTTATTTAATCTCTAACACCAGCCTCCAAAAAAATAATGAACAGAGTAAACATCTTTTAATCTGCTATCAAATTCTTCCGATTCATAACCTTGCCGAATTCTCTCACTTTCTACAACATCATAAGGAGATACATATTCTGCCGGTATTAAAAAGACTTGCTCTTTTAGAGAGTATTTTTCATAAATATCTGTTAAAGCCAAGGGGCCAGTAGTAGTCATAATCTCCATAAACCGTTTTGTGTGATTCTGATCTGGCGTTGGAGGTTCATAAGAAAATATCCTATCGATTATTCTCTTCATAAATGGATGTTCAGGAATGGAAGCCATTAGAGCATTATTAAAGTAAGCACGCTTTTTGAAACGCATCCTGTGGTTTTCAGGTTCGGCGGAGAAGCAGCATGTTTTATCTATAAACAGTGTATCATGCGGTTTGAGACATTCAGTATCAAAATCAGCATACATCCCCCCTATTTTGTCAAGAATCAGGTAACGTATTGCATCCCAACGCTGGACATCATATTGAAAACTTTGATACACATCCCAATATTGTGGATAATATTCATAGATAAAATTATCCATCTTCTCATTATCCCAAAAAACATAATCCCAGTCGGGGTGATGTTCTTTCCAGGTTTCTCCCAATATTTTAAAATGCTTAGGCAGTGGATCGTATATACCAGACCAAACCTGATGAATAATTTTTGGTATTTTTTGCATAATTGTATTCTTTTATACGAGTTCAATATCTTTATTTACACAAAACATAAGGAGCCGTGCTAATCCTGTTCCATACCCTATTGGATTATCCTTTTTTTTAATAACTTCCAACAAATCCTCTATAGTATCATCCTTACTAATTACTTTAAAATCTAATATGCTGTTAGATGCATTTATTTCTATGGGTTTATTTTTATATGTATATTTTATCAAATTAATTTTTTCTTCCAGAGAGAGCATACAAGGATATATATTATTTATTCCATTACTTATATTTTCATGAATAACATCATCATACCCCTTAATATAATATTTTTCTGTAATAAGTTTTAAGCAATATCCGATATCAAGTGAACTTACAACTTTTTCCTTTCGATATAATGAAGCATAATTCTCCAATAAGGAACGTGAAAAATGAGCATAATCGATATAATCGATTAATTTGAGATATAAACTATATATATTTAATATGTGTATTTTTTTACTGGAAAAATGAATATCAATGAAATCATGAAATTGAATAGTGAAAAAAAGCTCAACGCCTTCACAAATCTTTTTTATTATCAATTGCGCCCGTTCATCTCTTTTTATTCGGCCTGCTCTGAAAAGGAAATAAATCTCTTTTAGTGAATTTATCAATCTTATGGGGTTTTGTTCTATCTTTTCAAAACTTTCGATTATTTTTTCATATTGTTCACCAAATATTTCATCAAAATCAGCATCTAAATATTTATTCTCTATTAAGTAAAGCAGAGCATAACCAACTCCAGCTAATCCTCCCTCAAAACTTAAATCACTTTGATTAATGACCAGTGACTCTTTTATCAAATCATAGGCTATGTCTTCTACTTTTTGATCCTGCATATATTCGGACGCAACAAAAAGAGAAAGAGATAAGCCAGCTTTACCATTATATAAACCTATAGAATTTACGGTATTGCACTTTCGCAATATATAGGAAGTGATATCAGGAATAGTAATTTGTTGCTTCATACATTATTTATTTCTAAGTAACTGTCAGTAAATCGGGAAAAGGAGACGAGATATAAAACGGGCTGTTTTGCTGTCATAATTTTAGAGTTTAAAGTCAAAATAGAAATATAAAGGGTTAGTTTAATAACTAAAACGCTTCATCGAAAAATTCCTTTGCGGTTACAATCTGTTTAATTTTATTATTCAGAAAAAGAGAATGAAGAATTTTATACACTTCATCTTCAGAAACAAGCTCTTGATGTGCCAGCTCAAAATATGCATTACACAGAGAAACTAAAGCTGGATAAGCCTCATTTTTGTTACATAATGAGTAAAGTATTTCTTTCTTTATCTTTGATATAGCTTGTAGCTTTTCCAGCCTTTGTTTTCTTGAAATTTTTGTATCGTTTATTCTTCCATAAAGAAGAGGTTGGGACTCCATGTAAAAAGTACCATTTAGATTTGCAATTTCAGCTAATAGCTTATAATCTTCAGCATGTGTATACTCTTTATAGAACAGATGATGTTCGGTTATAAAAGATTTACGAATAATAGAACTGACGTTAAATGTTGTATCGTTAAGAATCATCTGAATCAGAGGTAATTGAATCAATCCAGAAATATTTTCATCATAAATCCTTCTGTTTATCCTTTCACCAATTATTGTTACCCAACTACTGCATACCGTAATTTCTGGAAATTCTTCCATCGTTGAGTGATTTAATTTTAGCTTATCAATGTGCATCAAATCATCAGAATTCATACGAACAATGTATTTCCCTTTTGAGAGCTTTAGCCCTAAATTAAGAGATTGAATATAATCTGATCCATTTTCAATCAAATGAATGCGTTTATCTTTATAAGAATAAGAATGTATTATTGAAAAGGTATTATCTGTTGAGCCATAATCAATAATTATTAGCTCAAAATCCTTAAAAGATTGGTTTAATACACTTTCTATTGATTCTGCAATATAGTCTTCTGCATTATTCACAGCTATTATAACTGATATTTTACACATTTTTTTAAATATTAGTTCGTTTCAATATAATTTTTGTTTCATTTTACATCCGTATTAATCCATTTTCTTTTTTGAAAAAGAATGGTTTATTGCCTATTTAACCCACAAATTGTTTTTTCACTTTAGATATCAGGTAAGAACTCTCATTGCATATCTTTTTAATTCAGGAATGAGGCCATGCAAACTTGGATGTATATGTAAGCTATGAAGTGAGAGCATTTCAATACAATTTTATGAGTATATTAACTAAAGATAAAAGTTCGCCTAATTGGCTCTATGTTTTTAAATCGCATCAGTTCTCCAATTGAAAGATATATCTTTAACCAATCATGAATATCCATATTTTTCAAGCATTATAATAGATTATTCTGGGAATGCACATGACATTATAGTAATTCTTTAAATTAACTTTCGGCTAAGTTAATATTTATTTAAGAAATATAGAATCTGTTTTTAATTTTATTCAATAATAATTTTGGTAATTATATACGAATTAACCTTGAAAAAAAATACCGCTTAAAACTATTGTTCTGAGCGGTATTTTTATTTTGTTAAGAATTCATGATTTACTTCACTTCAATAACGAATCTGGCTATAAGGTTGAAAAACGTGGTTTGCTATGAACGATTACTTTGATACCTCATAATGTACAGATTGGAATTCATGTATAGCTATTTCGACTATTCCCCTCAAAGCGGATGGCCAGTGATAGCTGTATATCGCAAGATATTTAAGTAACCATCTGTTCATAGCATAACCACGTGTTTTATCTATACATGCTATTCGCAGATAACTGTTTTAGCAGAGAAATTTTCTTGTCTGAGTTATATAAAGCAAAACTATATAAAATTTAGTAAAATGAACTTGTAATCTTTTAGCTCATTATTCTATTTATTACAAGCGTTTCCAACGGAAAAATCTTGTATTCTGTCTAGTATGTACCGAAGTCTTTCTTCTTTCAGTATAATTCCGCATTTTATATATTGCAAATATCCGCAATGTTATTGACCTCCCCCCTAAAAAATGTACAGTTTAAAATTAGAGTTTGGTACTTAAATAATTATATTTATCCAAATTGTTTTTGTTATGAAACGATCTAAGTTTACAGAGTCGCAAATTCTCTTTGCTTTAAAGCAAAATGAGACAAGGGTAAAGACCGAAGAGGTTTGCCGCAAGATGGGTATAAGTGAAGCCACTTTTTATAATTGGAAGAAGAAATACAGTGGTTTAGGTGTTTCCGATTTTCGTCGTTTACGACAGTTAGAGGAAGAGAACCAGAAGTTAAAGCAGATTGTTGCAGATCTTTCCTTGGATAAGCAGATGCTTCAGGATGTTTTAAAAAAAAAGTTCTGACCTCATCCCAGTTACGTGAAGCAGCTATGGAATTAATAGGTGAATATAAGGTTTCTGTTCAAAAAGCAACTGCTGCAGTTATGCTTCATCGTTCAGTTTGGTATTATAAGGTTAAACCTAAAAACGATGAACTTCTTTGTATGCGAATGCATGAAATAGCGCATACAAGAATACGATATGGTTTTTGGCGCATATTTATATTGCTTCGCCGGGAAGGGTTTAAAGACAACCATAAGCGTGTTTATCGGCTTTACAAAGCGGAAGGATTAAATCTGCGTTCAAAGCGCCGCTCTAGAAGCAGAGCCGGGATACACCGGGAAAATTATCCGGCAGTAAAAGAGATGAATCAATGTTGGAGCATGGATTTTGTATCCGATGCTTTGTATAATGGACAGAAGTTCAGAACACTTACTGTTATAGATAATTTCAGCAGGAAGTGTGTGGCCATTGAGGTTGGCCAATCCTTAAAAGGCAACGATGTTGTAAACACATTAGAGCGATTAAATGTTCTTTATGGTATTAGGCCACAAAGGATAAAAGTTGATAACGGACCTGAATTTATTTCAAAGGAATTGGACCGATGGGCGTATGAGAATAAAGTGGTGTTGGATTTTTCCCGCCCTGGGAGGCCCACTGACAATCCATTTATAGAATCTTTTAATGGAAGTTTTAGGGATGAGTGTTTAAATACAAACTGGTTCTTATCTTTGCAAGATGCAAAGGCTAAAATAGAGTCGTGGCGTAGAGAATATAACAGCTATCGTCCACATAGTTCTTTGCAGGACAGAACGCCCGAACAGGTAGAATTTGAAGTGTTAAATTACAGGGTAAACTCTAATTTAGCTGTGTCCGAATAATGGGAGGAGGTCAGTTCGTTCACAAATCATAGTGCTTTTGCAATTCCTTGTCACAAGCTAATAATGGTGGGCCCTTTGTAGTTGCATCCATTTGGGTATATTTTAAAGAACAAACACATCAATATGCCTTTTAGGGTATAAAGATAGATAACAGATAATCCTTTCAAGATAGAATTTTAGATAATCTGAATAAGAGGAAAGTTTTATTAGAATAAAAGAATCATTTAAAGCGATTTAATTCCTGAAAGTATTCTATCAAACAAAATTTTGTGTATATTTGCGACATGATAAAGACATTAAAATCGGATTTGGTGCTGTAAACAATCTGTGTTTTCACTACAGATTGTTCTTTCGTTTACTCTCGGATAATTCTTTTCGAGAGTAGTTCCTTATTATTATAATATCACAATTTTTAATCTACATGCAATAGCGGAAGCATCGTTGTGCTCTCGTGTGTATGCTATATAACAATAATGAAATGAATAACGAAAATAAAACCATTCACGATTTCGATTTTAGTTTAATCTGTGAGTTCTTTTCAAGTATGGACAGACAGGGACCTGGTAGTCCCGATGTAACTCTTAAAGCGCTTAGCTTTATTGATAATCTAACACAAGAATCCCGTATTGCTGACATTGGTTGCGGCACAGGGGGACAGACCATGACACTTGCCAAACATGTCCAGGGGAAGATCACTGCACTTGACTTATTTCCCGATTTTATCAATATCTTCAATCAGAAAGTAAAACAGTTGGGTTTGGAGCACAGGGTAAATGGCATTGTTGGTTCAATGGATAATCTCCCTTTTCGAACAGGAGAGTTAGATCTTATCTGGTCGGAAGGAGCGATTTATAATATAGGTTTTGAGCGGGGACTGAATGAGTGGCGTAAGTATTTAAAAACAGGGGGTTATATTGCTGTTTCTGAAAGTTCGTGGTTCAGCGACGAACGCCCTAAAGAAATCAATGATTTTTGGGTGAATGCATATCCCGAGATTGATACGATTCCCAACCAAGTGGCCAAGATATACAAAGCTGGATATTTACCTGTCGCTACATTCATTTTGCCGGAAGCTTGTTGGACACAGCATTACTTTGCTCCGAAAGCTATGGCGGAAGGAATATTTCTTGAGAAATATTCGGGAAATAAGACTGCAGAGGAACTTGTAGCCTCTCAACGTGATGAAGCTGAATTGTACCGTAAGTATAAGGAATTCTACGGCTATACATTTTTCATTGCAAAAAAGGTAAGGCTATGACTAATTTAAGCAGGTACGGTTGGAATGATAAGTTGAACCAACTAAAACAAGAATCAGTACATAGAGCATTGCCTCATGGTCGTATATCCATAGTACACAGAACCTGTTACGAGATTATTTCGGAAAAAGGATCATTTCAATGTGAATTGGCTGGGAATATGATGTTTGGTAAATTTGATTTTGAATTACCAAGTGTTGGCGATTGGGTCATTTTTCATCCGTTCAACTCAGACAAAGGAGTTATACTTGACATATTACCTCGTGAACGGACATTATATCGTAGAAGAAGTGGAACTGTTGCCGATAAGCAGATTATTGCTACCTATATTGATAAAGCTTTCATTGTGCTAAGTCTTGACAAAAATATCAATGTGCGTAGAATTGAACGTTTTATGATCCAGATTTTGGATGAGAATATCAATCCGGTTTTGGTATTGAATAAGGCTGATTTGAATTTTGACAAGGGAAGCGTAGTCGCATCAATAGAATATATTACTCACAAGATGCCTGTGTTTTTCACAAGCATTCATCAACCCGAAACGATACTTCAGCTGCGGGAATTTATAGCTGCGGGAGAGACGGTTGTCTTTATAGGTTCTTCGGGTGTAGGAAAAAGTTCCCTGGTCAATGCATTATGTGGAAAAGATCTTTTATCAACATCCGATATAAGCATATCCACTGGTAAAGGCAGACATACTTCAACACGGCGTGAAATGGTGTTGATAGAAGGTTCAGGTATCTTAATCGATACTCCGGGAGTTCGTGAGTTCGGGTTGGCAATGGACAATCCCGATTTACTTGTCGAAATGATGGGTATTTCAGATTATGCAGAGTTGTGTCGCTTTAAAGATTGCAAGCATGTGAATGAACCGGGTTGTGCTGTATTGGAAGCCTTGCACAGTGGCAAATTGGATCACAAGGTTTATAAGAGTTACCTAAAACTTCGAAAGGAAGCGTGGCATTTTTCTACTTCCGAGCATGAGAAGCGTAAAAGGGATAAGTCCTTTTCGAAATTAGTAGATGAAGTAAAGAAGCATAAGGCAAATCTCTAATCTTTTATTTTAGTAGTGCAGATATTCTCTAACAGAATATCTGCACTAATTCATATATGACTATATGGGTGAAATGTTAAGTGAATTTCACCTTATAAAGTGAGTCATTACTTTGTTTTCTTGAGCAGGTGGAGTGACAACATCTTGAGAAGCTTCCCGCATTTTCATCTGCCATGCCATATTATCTGCCATTACTTGAAGGGTTTGTATTCCCTCTGCGTCTTCAAGCACTTCTCCGGCAGTCCGCCCGTGAATCACTGACCAATAATTCCCCGTTGCAATTTGCATTTCGGAGTATGTCAGATAATGATTCAGGCAATCGAGGGTAGAGGACCCTCCGGTACGGCGTACACATACTAGTGCGGCTCCTGTTTTGTGTCTGAAAAAATTCCCATTGCTCATTGCCACATAAAATAAACGATCGAGAAAACTCTTCATCGTTCCTGCTACACCCGAAAAGAACACCGGGGAACCTAATATAATTCCATCAGCTTCTCGTAGGGTAGGGATATATTGATTTAAATCATCATTTTTAATCGCACAAGTGCCATCTTGGTGTTTGCGACACATTCCACAAGCAATGCAACCGTGTATTGCTTTATTTCCGATGTGTATGATCTCAAAATCAATTCCATTTTCTTTTAGGCGATCTCCTACCGTTTGAAGTGAATGCCAAGTGTTACCAGCCTTATGGGGGCTTCCATTAATTCCTATTACTTTCATATTCGTGATTTGTTTAGATCGATTTTATCAAGAGTATCTATTTTTTTCTTTCCTGAGTAAGAATAATATAATTATTGAAAAACAAAACATCTGGGACATTACAAAATTCCATCCTCCCCATTCCCATAGCATGATTCCAATAAATGTACCTAGTGCTCCACCCGTAAAAAAGAGGGTCATATATATTGTATTTATCCGACTGTGTAGAGACTCGTCAAACTTGTACAAAAGTGCGGTGTTGGTGACTTGCAGTGACTGTGCACCTACATCCAACAGGAAGGTTCCGAGTATGATTGCCGCTATAGAGTTTTGGAAGAAGAACATGATTGTGATGGAAATGATGGTGAGGCTAATTGCTGAAAGTCGTACTTTGGTGGCCCCTTCTTTGTCCGCTGTTTTTCCCATATAGGGCGCAATTAGTGCACCTGCTATTGCCACAATTCCTAACAAACCGATTTTACTACTGGAGTAATTAAAGGGATTGTTACTTAAATGGAATGTTAGCGTTGTCCAGAAAGAGCAAAATAATCCGAATTGAAGCATGCCTATGTATGACAAATGCCTTAAGAATTTCAGTTTTCTAAATTGGGAAATGGCAGAACCCAGTAGTTGAGGGTAATTACCGCTGAATGAACTTTTAGAGTTGGGGAGATAAATAAAGAGTAATAGCGTTGAAATTCCCACAGCCACAGCTGAAATCAGATAGACATATCTCCATCCCAGCAAATCGGCAATTGCCCCACTAAAAACACGAGCTGAAAGTATTCCGATTAATACGCCTGTGAAAATTGTTCCCACATTCTTTCCTCTATTTATAGTGCTCATCCCCGCAGTCATTGGCATAATAACTTGAACGGATACGGAGAAGAGGCTGATGAAAATGCTCAATAGCCAGACTTGTGCAATGGTGGTAGTGAAGAAAATGAAAGTTAGTGCAATGAATAAGAGAGCTTGCAAGCCAATGATCAATGATTTCTTGTTGAACTTGTCGCCTAGTGGAGTTATAAAGAAGAGTCCCAGTCCGTATCCTATTTGTGATAACATGGATATGAGGCCGGCTTGTGATTCACTAGTTTTAAAATCTGATGCAATATCCATTAAGATGGGTTGGTTGTAGTATATATTTGCAACGGATATCCCGGCAGATATACTCATAAGGATAATTAATGATGTGGGGATACCTTTCTGGATGTCTTTCGGTGAAAGTTTATACTTATTTATTCGTATCATTTTATGAGATATAATGCTTGTTTTTGTAAAAGGGTATAATGTGCCCTCCTTTTATTTTGTACTTGATAAGCTGAAAATGTCTAGTTTGCTTGAGCTATCCCGGAGATACTGATTCTATTTCCGTGAATGCTTTGAACTTCATAATATACTCTACGATGCAAAAGTATAAAAAATATCATCCTGACAATAGATTATAATAGTTACTTAACATGAACGCACCTCTGTTGTGTACATTACAACAAAGGTGCGTTTATATTTATATTGTTTTTCGAAAAGCCTTAGTGGGCATTTCCGGCTTCTTGGTAGTATAAAGAGAGTTGCTTATTTCAGCACATGCATTCCTTCCAAAGCCATTTTTAGTAAGAGTAGCGCAAAGATAACCCACATCGTGGTTGATATGTGTTTAAACTTACCCACTAATGCCTTGATGATCACATACGATAACATACCGAATACTATGCCGTTTGCAATACTAAAGGTGAAAGGCATCATAGTGATGGTAAGGAATGCCGGTAATGCTTCACTCATATCATCAAAACTGATGTTGACAACAGAAGAAATCATAAATAATCCGACGATAATCAATGCAGGTGAAGTTGCGGCTGCTGGAACCATTAAAAATAATGGTGCAAGGAAAAGAGCCAAAGCGAACATCACTGCTGTAGATACGGCTGTCAATCCCGTGCGGCCTCCGGCTGCTACCCCCGATGCACTTTCAACATAAGAAGTAACGGTACTTGTTCCGATGATTGCTCCGAATGTTGTGCCTAACGCATCAGCCAAAAGAGCTTTCTTGATTTGAGGGAAGTTTCCATCCTTATCAATCAGACCGGCTTTACTGGCTACACCCAACAAGGTACCTATGGTGTCGAACAGATTCACAAACAAGAACGTGAAGACCACAATTACCATATCGAGTGAGAATATTTTGTCAAAGCTAAAATGCATGAAGATAGGAGAAACATCGGGAGGAAGGGAGAATATCCCACCTTGAGGAAGGTGAACCAATCCAAAGCATGCAGCACAAACTGTTGCTACAGCAATACCAATAAAGAATGAACCGTATACATTCTTTATAAATAATACGGCGGTAACAATGAGCCCGATTAAGGTGACCCATACATTTGGATCGGCTACATCACCTAAAGAAACGATTGTGTTTTGGTTTGCTACGACGAGCCCTGCATTTCGCATACCGATCAAGGTAATAAACAACCCGATTCCTACTGGAATAGCTTCTTTTATCGTCTGCGGAATGGTTTTAACAATAAGTTCACGTACGTTGAACAAGGTCAGGATAATGAAGATAATACCTTCAATGAAGACGGCAGTCAAAGCCATTTGCCAAGAGTATCCCAGTCCCAATACAACTGAAAAGGCAAAGAAACTGTTTAATCCCATACCCGGAGCCTGGGCAATGGGAAGGTTAGGAATAAATGCCATAAACAATGTACCCAATATTGTGGCAACAGCTGTGGCTGTAAAGAGGGCAGCTTTATCCATTCCTGTTTCTCCAAGTATATTAGGGTTTACGACCAACACGTATGACATGGTTAAAAAGGTAATGATTCCGGCTATAATCTCAGTTCGAACTGTAGTGCGATTCTCTTTGAGCTTGAATAATTTTTCTAACATAATTGCTTTGTTATTATGGTTCTACTTAAAGTGTTTGGTTTAGAAATTCCATTTAACCGCCATTGTAGGAATAGCGAAGAAGCGGTTCTGTTCTTGAGCTTTCACGAAGTTGTAGCTAAGTTCCGTTTCACTACCTATACTGAAGTTTGGCGTAACATTGTACCAAATCTGAGGTTCACCCAACAATACGGCTTTCTTTCCGGACTTTCCTGAGTCACCAGTACGGTCTTTATTTTCACTCCATAAATCAACAAAGCCTGATAATGAAAGCTTATTATTGGCCAAGTTTGCGGTCCAGGTTACTGTCCATTGTACGTCGTGGCTTTTTTTCTTGAATGCATTTAGTTTATAAGCAAGGTAGGTTCCCATGTAGAATTTCCCCAATTGGAATGGGTAAGAAAAACCTGCAAGATAAGCGTTTTCTATAGGAAAACCGAATTGAGTATCACGAGCGAGTCCTAAACCACCATTGTACTCAATATGCGGCATCAAAGGAAAACCCTTAATCTTAAAATCTCTGGCAATTTCAGTATAGACTAAGCCCAGATTACGATCGTTGTAGCTAAAGTCAAAATCGGCAAACATAAATGTAGAACCCCATTTGTCAGGTTTGTACATTTCAAAAGTAGCAGTCATGAAGTTGACCGGTGCAGCATCATTACCATATAAACTATGGCGTGGATCGAAGTGTAATTGTAAATTTTGTGCTGTCGCGCTAATTCCGCCTATAATAAAAAACAGGCACGAAATAATAAGCTTTTTGTTATTCATAGCGTGTATTAATAAATGTAAAATATTAAAAATAAGGCGCAAAGATAATAAAAAAGATATTTAATATAATGGCATATAAACGATATAATTCTGATTGACTTAAATTTAGAATCACTATTTATAGGTATTTATAGCTTCGAATATGCCTGCTTATGGTGATTGTAGGCGCTCTGTCCTCTTCCTATCTTTGCATTATATTAATGTAATACTTTTAAAGAAAGATAAATGAAGAAGGATTTAAATTTAGTGAAACATTTTCTATCTCTATTATTTTTGTCAATGTGCGTTGCCTATGGATATGCGCAAAACGGGAAACTTGTGGGTAGAGTGATTTCATTAGGAGATGGAACAAGTGTTGAGGCTGCTGCAGTAAGTGTGAAAGAAACTACTTCGGGGGTATATACCGATGAGGATGGAAATTTTTCATTCTCAATAAAGCCTGGCGATTATGTATTGAAGATCTCTTATTTGGGAGGTAAGGCGCTGGAACGTCAAGTAAAGGTTCTGGCTGGTAAAACTACAGATGTGGGTACGGTCAAAATTGATGTTTCTGCGCAGATGCTGGATGAAGTTGTGGTAAACGGTATGATACGGAAGTTTGCCGAGAAGAAATCAAATTATGTGGCGCGTATGCCAATTAAGAACTTAGAGAATCCACAGGTTTATACCGTGGTGCCTAAGGAATTGTTGAGTGAACAGATCGCAGTTGATTTCCGTAATGTATTAACTTCTTCTCCAGGGGTATCAGCTGCTACACTTGGTGTAGGATCTGGTGGTACAGGGTTGGGTATGCGTTTGAGGGGATTTGCCGGAGCAAATGGTGCTGGCTCAATTCGTAACGGTATGGCTACGAATTTTGTTTCACTTTCCGATCCGGCTAATCTAGAAAGTGTAGAAGTTATTAAAGGTCCTTCAGCTACATTGTTTGGTTCCACGCTGATATCTTATGGTGGTTTAATTAATCGTGTGACTAAGAGGACCTTCGATGGTACGGGTGGTGAGGTAAGTCTCACAAGCGGAGCTTGGGGGTTGGGGCGTATTTCGGCGGATTATAATACGCCGCTTGATTCCAATGGCAAGGCTTTATTCAGAATAAATACAGCTCTTCATAAAGAGAATAGTTTTCAGGACTATGGTATGAATAAAACTTTTATGGTTAGTCCAACCCTAACTTTTAAAGCGAATGACCGATTAACCTTCACTGTTGAGGCAGAATATTTTAAGTCCAATCGTACAACTTCTTATATAAACTTGTCGAGTAAATTAAAATCTCTTGGGGTGAACAGTGTTAACGATTTGAACCTTGACTGGAACAAATCTTTTGCATCCAACGATGTTGCTAGTAAGGCCGAGGTGCTCAACTTGTTTGGAGAAATTGCTTATAAATTATCCAATAAATGGACTTCACATACTTTGTTTTCACATTCCCGTTCGGATAATGATGCCAACTATCTATTCCTTGATGTGACATCCAAAGATAGTCTTGCTAGAAGGTATATGCATATTCCCAGCGTTTTTACCACTCAACAGATTCAGCAGAACTTTAACGGGGATTTTATGATTGGTCCTTTCCGTAGCCGAGTACTTCTAGGTTTGGATTATACCAAATTGACTACCGTTGATACGCGTCTTACCATCAATATGTACGATAAAAAAATAAACAGTACCACTGGAAATATTGCTATTCAAGGTGATGCACTTCCTGTATATTTGGATAAGTATAACAGCTTGATGGCTAATCCGGATAGAGCAGTAGCAACCCGGCGTTTTACCCGTACGTATAGTGCTTATGTTTCAGATGTTATTAACATTACAAGCCGACTGGATATGATGGCCTCACTCCGTTTTGATCGTTTCGATGATGTGCAAAATAATTATATGCAGTCTGCGTGGTCTCCAAAGGTGGGTGTAGTTTATCAGGTGATAAAAGATCAGGTTTCTCTATTTGGTAATTATATGAATGGTTTTACCAATAAAGGGCCGGCAATTGCAAATCCCGATGGTGTTATAAAACCTTTTAAACCCGAGCATGCCTTCCAGTACGAAGGTGGGGTGAAACTAGAACTTTTTGGGGGCAAGTTGAACAGTACGATAAGTGTGTATCACATAAAAGTTGATGATCGTATTCGTACAGAAACTTCTCCTGCAGGTTCAGCCGTTGCATCTTATTCGGTTCAGGATGGTTCTCAAAAAAGCAAAGGATTTGAGATGGATGTAATTGCCAATCCTCTTCCGGGCATGCATATTATTTTGGGATACGGTTACAATGATAATAAGTTTGATAAAGGTACCGCCGATGGGCTGAGAGATGTCGGAACACCGAGACATTTGGCTAATTTCTGGATTGGTCATAAACTGACCACTGGGAGTCTGAAGGGGTTTGGAGTAGGACTGGGTGGAAATTTTGCCAGTAGCAGTTTCGTTGATTCCTCTAATAACTTTAAAGTTGCAGGATATGGAAAACTCGATGCTACCGTATTTTATGAGTATGATAAGTTCAGAATAGGGGCGAAGGTGAATAACTTGACCGATAAACATTACATCTTGGGTGATTATTATGCGGAACTTCAGGCTCCGAGGCAATTCCTTGCTAATGTGACTTATCGTTTCTAATTAATTAAAATGCTTATAGAGTGATTATGGCTTCCAACTTGAAGAAAAAGAATATATCAAGATCATTCATTAAATGGTTGCACCTTTGGCCCGGCATTATTTCAGCGTTGATTCTGATTTTCGTTTGCATTACAGGGACGATATTTGTATATAGTGATGAAATTATTGATCGTGCCGCCGGGAATGCACGCTATGTGAAAGAAGTGTTACCTAGCCGTATGCCTGCTGAGAAGCTGATGGATATTTTGAAAGCCAATTATCCTGATCGCAAGTCTCCTGCTTATATGGTTGCATACCGTGATCCGCGGCGTAGTGTCCGTTTCAATACGTATAGCGAAGAGGCGGGGCTACGTATGGTATATATGAATCCCTATACCGGACAGATATTGAAAGATGATGCTACGGTTTATTTTTTCTATACGGTAGCTCATCTTCATAATTCACTTTTGCTGGGTAAATCAGGGCAATGGATTATAGATATTGCTACATTGATATTCCTTATCGAATTGGTTACAGGTATTTATCTATGGTGGCCCCGTCGGTGGAATAAGTCGGCACGCAAAGGCGCATTTACCATCAAGTGGCGTGCCCCATTCAAACGGGTGAATTATGATTTTCATAAAGTATTCGGAGTCTATGCGTTTTTATTTATATTAATTTTATTGGTTACCGGTCTACTTATAGCTTTCGAACCTTTAGGAAATGCCACGATGCGTGTATTCGGTGGAATTGATCCTCACCGTTGGAAATCTGAAAGAGTATTTTCCGATGAAGATAAGGCTAACTCGGTATTCTATATTAACGATGCCGTATATGCTGCATTCCGCATGTATCCTGACAAGAAAGAAGCACAAATTGCTACATTCAGATTAGGTGGCCCTTATTATAATGTGAGGGTCTCGAATCGTATAGGACTGAAGAGTGCGGAGAGTCCGAAGGATATATTCTTCGATCGTCTCACAGGTAGAGTAGCTACTGATGTACCACAATCTGTGATTCGAGGTAATAAAGTGGAAAATGCAATATGGGTGCTTCATACGGGGAACTGGATGGGACCGATTGGGAAGTTGTTGACTTTCTTAGCCGGCTTGATCGGAGCTACCTTGCCTGTGTCGGGTTTCTTAATTTGGTGGAATAAACGTCGTAAATAACGTGAAGTTTTATAGAATAAATCCGCCTTGCTACATGATGAGCAAGGCGGATTTTTCGTGATCTGACTTTTGTGAAAACCTATGTTTATTCTTGTTTGTCTAGAAAGATGTTAGCTTGTTAAAGGTCCTTTTTGCCTGCGTCACGATGGCTTGATCTTTTTCGCTGGCAATAAGCTTCTTGCATGTGGTTACAATCTCGCCTTTTTCCCACGAGTGTGTATACCAGCTAAGCGCTTCAATCGTTGCTATACGTAATTCTGCATCCCGACTGCTATCTCCGGCAAAGGAACAAAGTTCCGGTATGATACTATGGATCGGGTTATTCCGGTACGACCTAATAATAAATAACTTTTCCTTTTTGGAGGTTGCGTTATCCATTAATGCCTTGATATCTCGTTCACAGCTCTGACCTTGTTTTGCTACCTTGTCTAGAAGAGAATTGACATAATCGTCTTTATTGATCCAGTGATTGGATGCAGCCGCTTGTTTTTCTATCTCTTTGCTGAGTTTCTGTTGGTCCATCAGCTTCGAACCGTCCATTGCTTTATAGAGTACTCTACGCGAAGTGCGGTCGTTCATTATACTGTTAACTAATGCCGGAATCAGTTCATCCGTTCCCCGTTCGGTGATATATTCCACTGCAAAACGGCGGACAAGTTCATAGCTGTCATCTACTGCCATTTTTAAAACATCGGTGAGTTCGGGAGCATTGAGAAGGAAGAGCAATCGCATTGCTTCCATTCTTTCTACCCCAAATGCTGAATTTGTATAGATCTTCTTCAATTTGCCGGGTAGGGATGATTCTTTATTTTCGTAAAGCTTGCGTAATGCCATACAACGGACATCTACCGAAGGATGTTGGAGTAGCTTCTCCCAAAATTTATTATCCTTACCGTATACGGCTATCGCTTCGTTAATATCCAAAGCGGGATCTCCTGTGTTTTTGAAGTGGTATGTAGGATCCCCAATCAGGTGTGTTTCGAGGAATTGCACATGCTTATGCCATTCTCCGATACGTATGCCATAGGTAAGTAGACCAACATATTCATCGGGCCATTTATCTTGAATGGTATTTACGGTATTACCTTGGGCTACAATTGTTTTTCCATCTGAGAAAATGTATTCTCCGGCAACATAATCGTCTTCATAAAATGAACCGTTAAAGCAAGCATCAAACATCACAAAGCGTGCATTGGGGTTGATATGTTGCAAATCTTCCAAATGTACGTCCAGTGAAGCATCAGTCAAAGAGTCTTTTTTGCTTAGGGCAGGATCGAACGCATCTGTGAGCCATTCACGTGGTACACCATAATATTTAATATAGTATTGAATGGTTTCTTCAACATCTTTTTTCCGCCTTTTTGCCTCCCTGACTTTGCCTCTTAAGAATTGACGTATATTATCTATGGAAGTATTCGGATCGCTTCCTTCTTTGTAACCGTTCAAATATTGAGTATCACTTGCTCCGTGATGATGAAACAATGCAATGTCCAAGTCATCACGTTGCACTTCACTTAAATAATAATCTTTAGCCGGCCATTGTGAGTCAAAGTCGGCAAAACGTATGGTATTTCCCGGCTTGAAAAGGTCGGGGAATTGTTCACGAAGGGCAAGTTGTTCTCCGCCCCATGCTTCCCTTGCTTCGGAGTTATAGCCGTGTCCACGCATCATGGTGAGACTGTTGACCGGATTGTTTTCTTTATGTGCTTTCACTACTTTATCCAAATATTTGGTCAGTAACACATATTTATCTGTTCCCGGTTTTACGACAGGTTTTATGCGCGCGCTATAAATGTCCGAACGGATAGACTGGGCGGACTCTGTGGAGAGAGAGAAGTAAAAATACAATGGTTTTTGTTCGTCCCGTTTCAGAAAGTCGAACTTCAAGTCGAAATCATCGTAGTATCTATCCGAAGGAATACTGGAACGCTTCCAATCCATCCGTTGATCCATTTTAAAAGCTGAGCTTAGGAATTGTGCATCTCTGACCATAGGGATAGGGATATCTCCAATGAATACCGCTCCTTCGAGCGGACTCTTTTTTTGACGGTATAACTCTTCCAACATTTTACGGATTTCTTGTGCGGACTGCCAATCGTCCGACAAAATGTAAGTTCCCAGTCCATCTTTCTCGACGGCTTTACGATATGAGTCTACCGATGCCTTCGCCTTTTCATAACTTTTGGAGTCAATAACAATGGCGAAGGAGGTCTTCGACTGAACGCCCGGTTTGATAATCTGCGGTGCTGCCCAAGTGTAAGTTACTTGCAACAGTGCCCATATAAGTACTAACTTTTTCATTTTTTTATATTGCAAAGTTTGATATTAAGTGTCTAAAATTGATATCCTATGCTGAAGTGCAGCAAAGAGCGATGGTTATATTCATAGCTGTAAGCTTTGTCATAAGTAAAGCTTCCTTTTATGAAAAGATTACTTTTGTGTTCTTCATTTAATTGCTGTGAGTAGGTTGCCGATAAGTTAAATCGTGCATAGTCGGTCCGCGAATAATTGAACTCATTTTGCATTAAGTCCGATACCGTGAGGTATTCGGAGTGCTGTCCGCCATATTCATACTTGCCGCTCATACCATTATTGTAAGTCGCTGAGGCTTCGACCAGTAACCTTTTTATCTGTTTGTTGGATAGCGCAATGTTTACTTTACCATTAGCTCCATACTCAAGTCTTTCCGATTCCATGCGCGACTCCGGTAAGAGGTACTTATCCCGTTGTTTGGTATAATTCAGTAAAGCTCCAAGTTTCCAGAAATATTCATTTCCTCTGTTTTTCACCAATTCATATTGGGCAGAAGCTATTTGAGTCTTATATTTCGAACGTACGCCCTTGTATTGAGTGACCCAACCGGTGTTTGTTGCACTACTGTTCCAAGTAGTGAGATATTCTATCCCGCTGATTCTGCGGTCCTGATATCCCAGCCATATATAAGAAGAGTAAGTTTTTTCCGGATTGGTTACGAGACGAAGATTGGTTGTGAATATTCCGTCTCTCGTTGTCCCGTCATTTTTGGGACTTGTGGAATTCTCTTTTAAATCTTCCACTTTCATTGAATAATTGGCATCCCACAGTACTTTGGTTCTCCCTGAATAGTTGTATTGCAATCCACTTCCTACTGTGTTGGAGCTATATTCTGTGAATCTTCCCGATCCGATTTTTTCCACACTCTTTCCTAAACCATATAGTAAATAGTAGGTTTGGTTGACATAGCTGTTGGCATTTTCCATGTCAGACTGTTCCTTGTAATTACTATATTGCAGGTTGAAACCAATATGATGCTTGGGGGTTATAGAGAAAACGACGCCCGGCTTTACCTTAATTGCATATTGTTGATTCTCAGAGCGCGGGTCTCTCTGCTTTGCTCCCGATGCCGTTTGATATTGCAGATCCAGTCCGAATGAAACAAAATTCCAGAGCGGTTTGGTTGCTCCTTTCATCTGTAAGGTGTAGTACTGATTGTTCCAGTTGCTTTGCAACGTATCTACTGTATAATAAGGCATTCCTCTATATGGATCAATTAGTGAAGCATTAAATCCTGCTTCATCTATGTTCTGTCTGGAATACTTAAAGCTACCCCAAAGATAGATAGATTGCAAAAAAGTACTTCCTTCGGCATTGAACAGGATGTTCTCGATATTCTTTCCTTGCTGCGGTTTCTTGAAGTTTCCACTTTGAGTTTCGTATCCCAGATCGACCTTAGTAAAAGAGGTGGGATTGTCCAGTTGAAGCCCCGCGGCATTGTCGGTATGCATCCACAAATATCCGGCTTTTTGCAATTCCAGTGCAGCCGGGGTGTTCTGTCCGGCTTCTTTTCCTTTTTGTGCAGTTGCTATTGTAGGGATGCTCCATAGAACCGCTAATGCAAGAATCTTATTTATATATTTCATAGTTCTTCTACTTAGTGTCTTGTTATTTCTTTAACGTTGGATTCCATGAGGGTATTTTTGTATTATATCGTCTCAACTGTGGAGTGAGTCCGCGTTCAAAATCTTCCGTACTGTTGTTGGTATCCAAAAAGATCGGATTCCCATCTTCACGATATCCTACAAGTTTGCGTGCTACACTAAGGCCGATATAGGTCTGCCCAACGTAAGTAATCCCTTGATCCAGTCTGCCCGGAATACGTTTTGCAGTAATCATACTTTCATTTTGGACTGCTTCTACGGCATCCAATATATAATTGACTGGAATTTTAGCATACAATGTAGAATAAGTGCTCGACAAATCCACTGTGCTCAGTGATTTGTCAGTTACGGGATCGTATGCTACTCCATCGGGGACTTTAAAGATCACGTATGCACCTCCAAATACAGATGTCAGATATTGCTTAAGCGTATTGCTGGATAGTCCGTTGCGGAATGTGAACTTCATATCAATAGCCGGTTGATCAGGAGTACTGGGGTTATTACAGTTGAATTCAAATTCGGATGAAGAACAATCTACCGGACTATTCGGATTATATATCGCTAATTTATGATTGGCTCCGAACTGTGATACGACACATGACTCACCGGGCTTTAAAGGATAGTCGGTTCCGTTGCCGGGGAACTGCCAGATGTCAATGGCATAAACATACTTATCTCCATCTTCTTCCGGCCAAGTCGGTAATTTAGCAGTTGCTGTAGTCGGGCTTAAGTCGGCAAAATAAAGTTTATCTAGATAAATCGTACTCTCTGTATTATTATACAGTTCGTAGAATTGGTCGCGGAAATAGCTGGTGCCTTTGGCGGTTTTGGAGCCGCAATAATAAATCTCTTTGAAGATAAGCTTTCCGGCGACCATTGCCTGTACCGGGATTTTTAAGGTCTCGCCTTCGTTTACCACCGGATAGTTGACTACACTGCCGTTCAGGTAATAAGTGGCGTCTCCTTCGACCTCTGTTTTTCCGGTGATGTTGATATTATACAATCCGGGGATTACTCCGGGGATTGTTACAGTACCATCGGTCCCTACCGTACCGGTAAGAGTTAGGTTTTCCGTGTAGTTCTGTAGCGTCACATTCAATTCATCAGGTGCGGGTAGCCCTTCAATATCCATACTGGCTTCGATATGCACCGTCATCGGTTTTATATCTTTGGCATCGAAAGCATTACTGAATTGTCCGCTGCATCCCCCGAATAAGAGGGAGATGATGAACATTCCTGCTAGTTGGGCTAGTATAATAAGATTCTTATTCATTGCTTCTTATTTTAATGTGATCAATAATTCTGCTCCGAAGAACAAATCTTCGTTACGTCTTAAGTAGGTTCCCGGTGCACGTTTGTATTCGTAAAGAGGATGAGAGGAGAACATGTTATTGGCAAAGAAAGACAAGCGCATATTCTCGCCTATTTCTTTGCTAATGTTGATGTTCATGCTGAGTAATGGAGGCATACTCTCTTTGATGTAATATTTTGTTTCCACTTGCCTCATCATACTTGCAAACTCCGCTTTATTTTTATCAGCCGGATTGAAGTCATAGATCTGCCCGTCATTCTTATTGATATATTTCACAGGAATGGAGTCGTTGCCGAATTTATACCAGTCGGCATCTTTCCAGATGACTTGAGTGGTTAAAGTGACTGCCATCCTCAGACGTGGAATATTGTGCGTCACTCTTAATGAGGTACTGATACGTTCTTCGTTTCTTTTCTTCATTCCCTTTTCATAAATACCGATATGTGGTGCCTGCGCGGGGTCGGTCACACTTGCCGAATAATAAGTATAGCCGTTATTATAGGTTTGGCTCTTCATCCAAGCTCCGGTTAGTGAGAAAGTGGTGCGTATCGGATCTATACGTCCCGAGTTGAAGTCGAACTCTATACCATCTGTGTTCAGACTCAGGTTGTTGGTCACTGAAGAATATTCCGATAGTACCGGATACTGTTTGTCGGCTATCAGTGCCGGGAAACTGATTCCGTCGGTAGGTAAAGCACCGGCTTTATAAGTCTGGTAAGTTACCGGCACATACACATCATTCATATAGTAACCGTTGTTCATGCGCTCTTTGAAGGCAGTAACCGATAAGCGTGCTTTCTTTCCAAACAAAAGATCTACGCCAATTTCCGCCTTCTTATTTGTGGCTATTTTCAGATCGTTGTTTTTAGTGTCGAACGCACGGGTAGTCGTCACAATCATTCTTTGTGCTTCGGGAATGGTGGCGTCCGCTATTGTATTAATGTTGATGTATTCGAAGTATGCCTTTTCGGGATGTAAATACATGACCGTCGGAGACTTTGCCGTAACACCGTATCCACCACGTAGAACAAGTAATGAGGGTATGACATCAAAAGCTAGATTGGCGCGAGGAGTCACAATATCGCGAAATCCCAGAATATTATCATAACGAGCACCTACTTGTACTTTCAATTTGCGCTGTCCGAAAGCATACGAAAAGTTTTCTTCGGCAAAAGCACTTAGCTGATTGACAAATGGAATGTCTTTGTAAGAACGTGGTCTTGACGTGGAATTATTGACCGAGATGTTTCGATAGGGGGGAGTTGCTGGATCGAATGTTTTTCCTTTTCCCACATTACCGTCGCTTTTGAAACTTCCTCCAAAGGTGATTCTATTTTCCAAGCGGCCGACTTCTTTTGCCAAATTTGCCAGAATTTGCGCAAATGTGTTTATTTCTTTGCCGTCTATGTCATATTTAGTTAGGTAATCAGCTGGTAAGTAGTTGGCATATAAGCCTTCTTCTCCTGCGGGAATATTGGCTATTTTATTCCCTTGTGAGTCGTACACGTTTGTACCCGGCTTGTTGCTTAGTACGGCACCATCCGTTGTTGTCATGGAGTATTGATAGTTGGCATTGCCCAATAATGTTTCGTAATGACTCTGCTTAGAAGTATAATTACCGGAGAGTGTATAGCGTATACTCTTTAACCATCCCCAATTCATATTCAGGTAACCGTTGGTATTCAGTCGGATGCCGACCTCCTTTCCACGCTCTGCTCTTTGCAGCTTTTCATCATCCGGATTTTTATTCCTTTTGTTCTCTCCTAATGTAAAATCAAGAGAAGTATTACTGTGTAACTGGTTGTTGAAAAAAGAATTGGAGTATAATGCCTGAGCTGTAGCCCGTTGGTAATAAGCATAAGATTCTGTGGGCTTTAGCGTGTTACGGGCATAATCCGCACCAATATTCAGATTACCTTTGTTGGCTCCCAATGCATATCCTTTATTCACGGAAGTCTGAATAATATTGGGATTCGTTTTGAAACTGACTTTATAAGGCTCTCGTCCTGCTTTGGAATGGATAATAACTGCACCCGAGGTTAAGTCTCCATATTGTACCGAAGGAATTCCCCGAATAACTTCCACTGACTCTACATTATCCATTGATATGGAACGTAGATCAATACCTCCTGCCGGAGAGCTTAGACCACCGACACTGGCAGTTCCTCCGCTGAGTGACGGATTAAGAACTTGCAAGTTGGCATTATTTGAGAGGGGAGCACCATCTTTGATTATAACCGAACCGAGTCCATTCATATTCTCCGCATCGGTGGACAGTGACCGGATATTGACTTGTGAGGCATAATTCAAATCCTGATTCCGGGTTAATCCGCCCGGCAGCAATTGCAAGACGTCGTTTAGGCTGGTGGCTTGCAAATGATCCATAGCTGTGCGGGCAATAGTTGATGAGGTTGCTTGCCCTGCTTTGTTGCCAGTGGCGGTTACGACTACTTCCTTTAAGGCAAAATTGTTTTCCTTCATATAGAATCTGACATGATCTATATTTTTAGATACGACAATAGTCGTGTCTATAGTAACCATGCCCAATGAACTGACTACAAGGTTTACTGGTCCGTCGGGTAAATCTCTGAGCTCGAACTTTCCGTTTTCGTCGGACATTGTTCCTGTTGAGAACTGGGGTAACAGAATATTGACATAAGACAGAGGCATCCACCCTTTCTGGTTGACATATACCGTTCCGGATAAGGTATATCTGCCTTTCTGTCTTTTAGAGATAATAACCGTGTTTCGTTCAATGTTATAGGTGAAACCGGTCTTCTCGAAAACTCTTTTCAATACATTCTCTACAGATTCATTCTTTACCTTCAGGGTAATGGGCTTTAATGAAGCCGTCTGCTCCATGTTGTAGACAAAGCTCAATCCCGTCTGCTGTCTTAAAGCATCAAAAAATTCTTTGATGCCGGCATCTTTTAATTCCAGCGTGACTTTTTTGTCAACATCGGTGGGTGTGGCACACGCCAATGCCGGCAATAAGTACAAAGCTGCTACCAGAAGGAGTGCTATTAAACTTTTCCGGTGATTCTTTTTTCCCATATTGTGTTAAGTATTAATTAAACGATGATATTATTACTTTTTTTTCTTTAATCGAGATTCGTATATTAGTCGTTTGCGCTATGGCTTGGAGTATCGGATTAATGCTTCCGTACCGGTCCATGTCACCGGTAAAGTGTAGGTTCTTTAATGATTCCTGTTCAAAATAAATGTTCACTCCATACCAATGTTTCAGTGTCTGCATGATGTCTTCAAGTGTTGTATTATTAAAGATGAGTCGTCCATAGTTCCAGCCGACATAGGTCGCCGGATCAACATCACGAACTTCTATTCCTCCATTATTCTTTTGCAGGTTTGCGACTTGTCCCGGTTTCAATAATGTTTCTTTGTTTTTACTTGTCGCAGAGAGGCTAATTTTTCCTCGTACCAATACAACTTCTGTCCGACCCGGGCTGAAGGTGTTTACATTGAACTCCGTCCCGTACTGTTTGATACTTCCTTCGTCGGTGATTACATAAAAAGGGCGGGCATCTTTGGCTATCTTGAAGTATGCTTCACCTTTCAAATAAACCGTCCGCTCATGATTGCCGAACCTGACGGGATAACGTAATTCTGTATTATAATTAAGGTGTATGACGGTACCATCTTCCAGCTTAACCCAAAATTCGTTTCCTCCTTCTGTGGTCAATGTGTTGTTCTCATTATTTCCGGCTTTTATCTCTTCAGACTGTTTTCTCTCCGGTTCATTTTCGGAGTTGGTTATCTTTTCTGGTACTATTGGCGAATAGATTAATGTTCCGTTGTGAGGCACTGCTATTGTGCTTTTATTCACATTGATAGGGCTTGTAGAGCATCCTGTCAATACTCTTTTCTGATTTCCGGGTAAGGTTAGTGTAGCTTGAGAAATACCCGGAAGGACAATTTCTGCGACTTCCCGCTTCTCCTCTTTTTTATTGTCTAGCGAAAAATACCACATGCCGCATGCGATGAGGATGGGCAATAGGAGTGTTGCTGCATAGCGCAATACGATTATTAGTGATGAGCGGATATGCTTTTTCTTGAAACGAATCCAAGCTCTTTCTGAGTCTATCTCCGTATAGTTTTTATATTTTACCGAAAGTTTGTCGGCTGTGCTTAGCTTCTGAAATAAAGCTTTATTTTCATCCGATAGGTCGATCCACTTTCTTAATATCTCATCTTCCTGATCTGTGATATTTCCTAAAAAGTGCTTGGCTAATATTTGTTCGATATCTTTATTGAGGTACATGTTAACTTGCTTTCTTTTTTATGCTACATAGACAATTATAGTATCAAAAAGAGGTACACGAAAAGAAATAAAAATGAAAAATGATATGAAAAAAGCTTTTTAATAGTTCATCATGTTGATGAGGCTCGTTAAGAAGAATAGCGATCCCATTTGTCTTTTTAGAGATTGTAAAGCTCTTTTTTTCTGTGTTTTAACCGTTTCAATACTTAAACCAAGTGCTTGTGCTATTTCTTCGTTTTTCTTTCCTTCCATGTGAAGGACAAAAATTTCATGGCATCGCGGAGGAAGTTGATCTATACTTTTGAAAAGAATTCGGTACACTTCTTCTTCATTCGTATCTTCTTCAGTTATTTCTTTATAAGTATCCAGCATATATTGGATATAGCCGGTTTCCACGTTTTGATGCTTTAAATAATTCAGTGCTGCATTTCTTGTGGAATTATACAGATAGGTTTTTAGTGATTGCAATGAGATGAATGAGATTTTCTTTTCCCATATTGTGGCGAAAATTTCCTGTACGATGTCTTCTGCTGTATCTGTTGTAGCCAAAAAATTAGCAGCATAGATTACCAAAGCCTTATAATATTCATTATAAAGTTCGTGGTAAGCAGTGGGGGACTGACTGTTTATTTTCTCCAAAAAAACATCATCATTGATATCCATTCTTTTGGTTTTAGCGACAAATATATGCATTTCTTGCTTTTTTGCTTATGTTGGTGCAGGATAAAGTGTATTTAAGTGGCAAATAGTGAAAAATACTTTATCCTAATTTTCTCATAGTGCAAAGTAACGCTTTACTTTTTTTATGCGAAATACCTATTTCATGGTAATTTTAAGCAAGGATTGAGGCTGGATAGCGAAAAAAGGAGCGATGAGGCCGGCTAGATCGGGCGTTTTAGTTTTGAGCTTTTTTCATACTACATTCGGGGCAGAGCCCTTTCAGTACATAGTTGATGCTATCCAGTGAAAAGCCTTCAGGTAAATTAACCACAGGCGCGGGGATACTTCTGAAACAAAATGTTCGATGGCATTTCTCGCAATAGAAGTGTGCGTGTAAGTCTTCTACATCGCAATTGCAATTGTTGCTGCAAACGGCATACTTCACCGAGCCTGTTCCATCATCTATACTGTGTATCAGGTAGTGGGAGAGGAATAAGGTGATGGTGCGGAAGATGGTTGACTTATCCACCGTATCGAGCCTTGTTTCCAAATCGAGTAAAGAAACGGCCTGACCTGCCTCAAGCATTGTTCTTAAAATTAAGATGCGGATAGCTGTAGGCTTTATATTTCTTTTGGAGAACATCTCCATGCATTTCTGATTTTCCATCTTCCTTTACTTTTATAGTCTTTTTTGAACAGTCTTCAGGCCAGGTTCTTTTGTATTCTCATTGCATTCAATACGGCAAGTAAGGTAACCCCGACATCGGCAAAAACAGCTTCCCATATTGTGGCTATACCTAATGTGCCAAGAAGCATTACCAGCAGTTTGATTCCAAAAATCAACACCATATTCTGCCAGATAATGCGGCGTGTATACTTACCAATCTCTATGGCAAGCGCAACTTTTGATGGGTGGTCGGTCTGTATGATGACATCTGCCGTTTCGATGGCGGCGTCACTGCCTAAACCTCCCATGGCAATGCCGACATTGCTTAATGCCAATACCGGCGCGTCATTAATACCGTCGCCGACGAAAGCTACTTGTCTGCCTTCTTTGTGACGTAATTGTTCAATATGCTTCACTTTTCCTTCGGGGAGTAAATCTCCGTAGGCTTCTACTACTTCCAGCTTCTTTGCAAAGTTAGTGACAATGCTTTGTTTATCTCCCGATAATATCTGAATATTACTGATATTTAAGGCTTTTAGTCTGTGGATAGCTGTTGCTGCATCCTCTTTCAATGTATCGGACAGGAGGATATAGCCGGCATATACCGAGTTGATGGAGCATGCTACTATAGTATCGGTAACCGTCAGCAATTCTTCCGGGAAATCAATCTGCTGCTGGTATAGTAGCTTGATGTTCCCCGTGAGGACTTCTTTGCTTTCTGATATCGCTTTCAGTCCGTATCCCGAAATCTCTTGTACCTTGTCTACAGGGTGAAGTGCAATCTGTTTGTTAGCGGCATAACTCACAATAGCCTTAGCTATGGGGTGTGTGCTATGCTGTTCCGTTGAGGCAACCGTACCGATTAATTCTTCGATGGTGAATCCAGTGGCGGGCTGGCAAGTCTGTACCGCGAAAGAGCCTTTGGTCAGTGTGCCGGTCTTGTCGAATACTATAGTATCAATATGAGTGATGGCTTCAAGATAATTCCCTCCTTTGAATAGAATCCCTTTTCGTGAAGCGGCTCCTATTCCCGCAAAATAACCTAGCGGAATGCTAATGACCAGTGCGCAAGGGCATGAAATGATGAGAAAGATTAATCCTTTATACAGACAACGGTCGAATACATAAATAAACCCTGTATTTAAGAAAGAATAAATAAACGGAAGCAGTACCACCGACAGAGCAAGCCCGATAACGATTGGCGTATAAATACGGGCAAACTTCCGGATGAATAGCTCGGCAGGTGCTTTGCGTTCCGAAGCGTTTTGTACCAATTCTAATATCCGGGCGAGAGCACTATTATTAAATGATTTCGTGACCCGCAATTGTATCACTCTATCTGTTACAATCATGCCCGCAAGAACCTCTTCGTCTTTTTGGATCTGACGGGGTATGCTTTCACCGGTCAGTGCAGAGGTGTTGAAGGAAGCAGTCTCGTTAAGCAGGATTCCGTCAAGTGGTACACGTTCGCCTGTTTTAACTTCGATAATTTCATCAATCCGGACTTTCGAAGGAGTCTTTACCAGGCGATTGATTCCTTGCACTACAACTGCGGTTTCAGGTCTGATGTCCAATAAAGCTTTAATGCTTCGCTTGGCACCTCTGACAGCTTTCTCCTGAAACATCTCTCCAATGGCATAGAAAAGCATCACGGCTACAGCTTCTGGATATTCTCCGATATAGAAGGCTCCGAATGTTGCGACTGACATAAGGGTGAATTCACTGAAATAGTCTTTATGTGTGATAGTTTCCCAAGCTTCCTTTATAACCGGCAGACCGACCGGCAAATAGGCCATCACGTACCAGCATAGCTGTATGTTGCTATTTTGGAAAAAGGAGACATTAAGTAGATGAAGCATGATTCCTGTAATTAGCAAGAGGGCGGATAACCCCATTTTCCAGTACTCTTTTAACTTGTGAAGCTTGGAATCGCAAGTCGAATTTTCCATATCCGTATGTTTTACTTCGGGACTTTCGTCCATGCAGCATTTGCTGCAGCAACTTTGACTCATATCTTTTCTTTTTTTCTGCAAAGGTATGGGATAGGGCTTGCAACCCGGTTGCAAAGTCGTATTGTAGCAATAAGACAGGTGTCTGGAACCGAAAAGAGTGCTCTCTGCTTTGCTTATCCCTCTGCTTTCTTTTGTATTTAGCTCTATTTTGACAGGAGAACCACGGCTGTGACTCACTTGCGCCACGGCTGTCAGTAAGATGAGTCACATCTGTGAGGCAAGTGAGTCACAACTGTGGGTAATGAATTCACATTAAGGATTGAACTGTCATAGACCATGGATAAACACAAGAAAGACTGTGCATCAACAAGAAAGAAACTAAGGCTGATGTCTCAAAATAGAGCAGGGAAATTTGAAAGAAAAAGAGATGCTTCCTCTTTTTCTTTCAAAGAATGAAAGTTAAGCCTATTCAGGGAATGCTAAAAGGGGTCAATCTATATCTGGAAACGACAAGGATGCAATTAAATTCAATTGCATCCTACTGTTTCACTCAACTACATCCGTGCATTGCGCTTTATATCAATTTGTTACCTTGATTAGTGCAATTGTGCAATTAAAATACGCAAAAAACTCTAGGGGGAGAGTGCCGTTAGCTTTTTCCGGCATAGAGAGATTTTCGAGAGGTGCTTATTGGATGACTTAACTTCCTTTTGTAACTTTCTCATAATTTTTATCTCTTATTTACTTGGAATATATTAACTTTGCGGTCTGATAATTACCAAAATACGACAATAAATGGAACTTGATATACTTACTGCAATCTCTCCGATTGACGGCCGATATAGAAGTAAAACCGAACCTTTAGCTGCTTATTTCTCAGAATATGCTTTGATGAAGTATCGTGTGCAAGTTGAAGTGGAATACTTTATTGCATTGTGTGAAATACCCTTACCTCAACTTAAAGAGGTACCGGTGTCTGTTTTCGATAAGTTGAGAAATATCTATGGCACATTCTCCGAACAGGATGCACAGCGCATAAAAGATATCGAAAGCGTGACGAATCATGATGTAAAAGCTGTGGAATATTTCCTTAAAGAGAAGTTTGATGAATTGGGTGGACTCGATGCATATAAAGAATTCATTCATTTTGGTTTGACTTCACAAGATATTAACAATACTTCCGTTCCTCTTTCCATTAAGGAAGCTTTGGTGCAGGTTTATTACCCGGCAATTGAAGAATTGGTGGAACAACTGCGTGCTTATGCTACGGAATGGTCTGCCATCCCGATGCTTGCCCGGACTCATGGACAGCCGGCTTCACCGACCCGCTTGGGGAAGGAACTGATGGTTTTTGTGTATCGTTTGGAAAATCAATTGGCTGTATTGAAAACTTCTACGCTGACAGCCAAGTTCGGTGGAGCTACAGGAAATTACAATGCACATCATGTGGCTTATCCGGGAATCGACTGGAAGTCGTTTGGCAATAAGTTCGTTGCAGATAAACTTGGATTGGTGCGCGAAGAATACTCGACGCAGATTTCCAATTACGATAACCTGTCTGCCGTTTTCGATGCCATGAAACGCGTAAATACGATCATGGTTGATATGAACCGCGACTTTTGGCAGTATATCTCAATGGAATACTTTAAGCAAAAGATAAAAGCAGGAGAAGTGGGCTCCAGTGCAATGCCTCATAAAGTCAATCCGATTGATTTTGAGAATGCCGAAGGAAACTTAGGCTTGGCAAATGCTCTATTTGAGCATCTGTCTGCAAAGTTACCTGTATCCAGACTCCAAAGAGACTTAACAGACTCTACAGTATTGCGTAATGTCGGTGTGCCATTTGGTCACACACTTATTGCAATTCAAAGCTCGTTGAAAGGCTTGCGTAAATTGTTGTTGAATGAAACAGTAATCTACCGTGATTTGGATAATTGCTGGAGCGTTGTAGCCGAAGCGATTCAAACTATTCTTCGCCGCGAGGCTTATCCTCATCCTTATGAAGCTCTGAAGGCATTGACAAGGACGAATCAGGCTATAACCGAGACTTCAATTAAAGATTTTATAGAGGAACTGAATGTAAGTGAAGACATTAAAAAAGAATTACGCCAAATTACTCCCCATTCTTATACTGGGGTTTAAATGGTAAAAAGAGTTATTTTAAAAACAGGAAGCTAACAATTGTGTTCGTTTTTTTGTTGATTTATAACAGGTATCAGTGAAATAATAATAAAGATGACCGTGAGGTCATTACGTTTAATTTTATTCGAATAAAGAAAATGATTACAGACAATGACAATTGGCGTGAGACTTCTTCCGGTGAGGAGAATTCAGGCAACAGATTTAACAGGGAAAACGACTATGAACGTCCCTCTCGTCCGCGCTTTAGTAATGACAATAGTGAACGTCCGCAGCGATCTTACAATAATGATCGCCCTTATCGTCCGCGGTTTAACCCGAATGCCGGTCAAAATGATCGTCCACAACGTCCTTATGGTGATCGCCCGCAACGTCCGCGATTTAATTCCGATTCAGATGGTGGCGATCGTCCACAACGCCCATATAGCACCGATAGACCACGTCCGAGGTATAACAATCCGGATGGAGATAATCAACCGCGTACTTATGGTGATCGTCCTTCTTATGGTGACCGCCCTCAGCGTCCGCGCTACAACAATAATAATGGTGATCGCCCTCAACGTCCCCGATATAATAATAGTGGTGAAGGAGGCTTTCAGCCCCGTTCATACAATAATGAACGTGGTGAAAGAGGTGGTTATCAATCACGTTCTTACGGTGACCGCCCGTCTTATGGCGATCGTCCTCAACGTCCCCGTTTCAATTCGAATGGCGGTGGAAGACCTAGTTATGATCGTCCGCAGCGTCGCACAGGTGACTATGATCCGAATGCTAAATACAGCAGAAAGAAACAGATCGAATATCGGGAGCAATTTGTCGATCCGAATGACCCGATCCGTTTGAATAAGTTTTTGGCAAATGCAGGGGTGTGCTCACGCCGTGAAGCCGATGAGTTTATAACCGCCGGTGTGATTTTGGTAAACGGAGTTATCGTCACCGAATTGGGTACTAAGATCAAGCGTGGTGATGAAGTGAAGTTCCACGATCAGTTAGTAAGCATCGAACGTAAGATCTATATTGTATTAAACAAGCCTAAAAATACAGTGACTACTGCTGAGGATCCTCAAGACCGTCGTACGGTTATGGATCTTGTTAAAGGCGCTTGTGACGAACGTATTTATCCGGTAGGGCGTCTCGACCGTAATACGACGGGAGTTCTGCTGTTGACTAATGACGGTGATTTGGCTTCCAAGCTGACTCATCCCAAATTCTTGAAGAAGAAAATTTATCATGTATTTTTAGATAAAAATTTAACCAGAGCCGATATGGATCAAATATCCGCTGGTATCCAGTTGGATGACGGAGAGATTCATGCTGACGCAATCAGCTTTACGAATGAAGACAGCCATAATGAAGTGGGTATTGAAATTCACTCTGGGAAGAATCGTATTGTGCGTCGTATTTTTGAAGCTCTTGGTTATAAAGTCATCAAATTGGATCGCGTATTCTTTGCCGGTTTGACGAAGAAAGGATTACGTCGTGGCGAATGGCGCTTCCTGACCGAACAAGAAGTTAACTTCTTGCGCATGGGCTCTTTTGAGTAATTTATATATAAGATAGTAAATGTATGGAAAAAATTAGTAGAACGAAGATTGTTGATCTGTTGAAGCGAGAAGATTTTGGCGCAACAGTTAATGTAAAAGGGTGGGTGCGTACCCGCAGAGGTAGTAAACAGGTAAACTTTATTGCACTAAATGACGGTTCTACAATAAATAATGTTCAGGTTGTCGTGGATTTGGCAAGTTTCAGTGAAGACTTGCTGAAAGATGTAACCACAGGCGCTTGTGTGAGTATTAACGGGATTTTGACAGAATCGGTCGGTTCCGGGCAAAAGGCTGAGATACAGGCTAGTGATATAGAACTCTTAGGTGCTTGTGATAATACTTATCCGCTGCAGAAGAAAGGTCATACTCTAGAATTTTTGCGTGAGATCGCTCATCTTCGTCCTCGTACCAATACGTTTGGAGCGGTATTCCGTATCCGACATAATATGGCGATGGCTATTCATACATATTTCCATCAAAAAGGCTTTTTCTATTTTCATACGCCGATTATTACGGCTTCCGACTGTGAAGGAGCCGGACAGATGTTTCAGGTCACCACAAAGAATCTGTATGACTTGAAAAAAGATGAGACAGGATCTATTATATACGACGATGATTTCTTTGGTAAACAAGCCAGTCTGACTGTCTCCGGACAGCTTGAGGGTGAGCTAGCCGCAACAGCTTTGGGTGCAATTTATACTTTCGGTCCGACATTCCGTGCTGAGAACTCCAATACTCCGCGACATTTAGCTGAGTTTTGGATGATTGAGCCTGAAGTTGCTTTCAATGACATCACCGACAATATGGATTTGGCTGAGGACTTTATTAAATATTGTGTAAGGTGGGCATTGGATAATTGTTCCGATGATATCAAATTCCTGAATGACATGTTTGATAAGGGATTGATAGAACGTCTTCAAAGTGTACTGAAAGAGTCTTTTGTACGTTTACCATATACTGAAGGTATCAATATTTTGGAAGCAGCCGTTGCAAATGGACGTAAGTTTGAGTTCCCGGTATATTGGGGAGTCGACTTGGCTTCAGAGCACGAACGTTATCTAGTTGAAGAGCATTTTAAACGTCCTGTTATTCTGACTGATTATCCGAAGGAAATCAAAGCATTTTATATGAAGCAGAATGAAGATGGCAAGACTGTACGTGCTATGGATGTGCTGTTCCCGAAAATCGGGGAAATTATCGGTGGTTCGGAACGTGAATCCGATTATGATAAATTGGCTAAGCGTATAGAGGAGCTTCAAATACCGTCGAAAGATATGTGGTGGTATCTCGATACCCGCAAATTCGGAACATGCCCTCATGCTGGTTTTGGCTTGGGATTTGAACGTTTGTTGCTATTTGTTACCGGTATGGCTAACATTCGTGATGTAATACCTTTCCCTCGTACTCCGCGTAACGCCGATTTTTAATTCAGAACAATAAATGATTTAAATACAGTGCTTGCATTGATTCGTTGAATGATGTAAGCACTGTTCTTTTTTTACTTCACATTTAAGTCTCGAAAGGGTGATGCCGTTTTGGAGAACAGACTTTCCTTGTTGGAGCTAACCCTCTGATACTCCAAAAAAAGAATGAAAACTTTTGTGCATTCTAGGAAATTCCGTACCTTTGCAAGCCGATTATTATCTCATAAGGATAAGCATTTAATTCATAGCGATTTAATTCATCTTTGTCCGGGATGATTCATTCGTGGTGAAGAAAGTTTTTAGTAGTAACATTTAAAAAAACAAATTAAGAGTGGATACTTTAAGTTACAAGACCATTTCTGCAAACAAAGAAACAGCAACCAAAGAATGGGTTGTTGTTGACGCTACAGACCAAGTTTTAGGACGTCTGGGTGCGAAAGTTGCGAAGCTTTTGAGAGGAAAGTATAAACCAAACTTTACCCCTCATGTTGATTGCGGTGATAACGTGATCATTATTAATGCCGATAAAGTTCAATTGACTGGAAACAAATGGAATGACAAAGTATACTTGTCATATACAGGTTACCCCGGTGGTCAGAGAGAAATGACTCCTGCTCGCTTGAAAGCAAAACCTAATGGCGACGATAAATTATTGAGAAAGGTGGTAAAAGGTATGTTGCCTAAAAATAAATTAGGTGATAAGTTGCTGGGCAATATGTATGTTTATGCCGGTAGCGAACACAAACATCAGGCTCAAAATCCTAAATCAATTGATATAAACTTACTTAAATAAGAAATAATGGAAGTAGTAAATGCATTAGGCAGACGTAAAAGTGCAATCGCACGCATTTTCGTAACCGAAGGTACTGGAAAGATTACTATTAACAAGAGAGACCTTGCAGAGTACTTTCCATCAACTATTCTTCAATATGTCGTAAAGCAGCCTTTGAATAAGTTGGGCGCTGCTGAGAAATATGACATTAAAGTTAATCTTTGCGGCGGCGGTTTTACCGGTCAGTCTCAGGCTTTGCGTTTGGCAATTGCACGCGCATTAGTTAAGATTAACGCAGAAGATAAATCTGCTCTTCGCGCTGAAGGTTTCATGACTCGTGATCCTCGTTCTGTTGAACGTAAGAAACCGGGACGTCCGAAAGCACGTAGAAGATTCCAGTTTAGTAAACGTTAAGAGTTGGTGTGCTGTTGGGGCGGACAAGTTGCTTAATTCTCAACGTCTAATTCTCAACTCTCAACTAGGAAGCGTTTAGTATCTAAACTTCCGGGACTCTTAATCTTAAAGGCTACCCGGTAGTTGGTTAGAAAAGCAAAAAAGAAAGTAAACGATTTAAAGAAAAAAACAATGTCAAGAACAAATTTTGATACATTATTGGAAGCCGGTTGCCACTTTGGTCACCTTAAAAGAAAGTGGAATCCTTCAATGGCTCCCTATATTTTCATGGAACGCAACGGTATTCATATCATTGATCTTCACAAGACTGTTGCTAAAGTTGACGAAGCTGCTGAAGCTTTGAAACAAATCGCTAAATCAGGAAAGAAAATCCTGTTTGTTGCTACTAAAAAACAAGCTAAACAAGTAGTTGCTGACAAAGCATCTGCTGTAAATATGCCTTATGTAATCGAGCGCTGGCCGGGTGGTATGTTGACTAACTTCCCAACTATCCGTAAGGCTGTAAAGAAGATGGCTACTATCGATAAATTGACTAACGATGGTACATATGCCAACCTTTCAAAAAGAGAAGTATTACAGATTTCACGTCAACGTGCTAAATTGGACAAGACTTTAGGTTCTATTGCCGATTTGACTCGCCTTCCATCTGCTTTGTTTATCGTAGATGTAATGAAAGAGAATATAGCTGTTCGTGAAGCTAACCGTTTAGGTATTCCTGTATTTGGTATCGTTGATACTAACTCGGATCCTTCTGACATTGATTTCGTTATCCCAGCTAATGATGATGCTACTAAATCCGTAGAAGTAATTCTGGATGCATGTTGCGTAGCTATTCAAGAAGGTTTGGAAGAAAGAAAAGCTGAAAAAGTTGATGCTGAAGCAGCTGGAGAAGCTCCTGCTAACAAGGGCAAGAAGAAAGCTACAAAAGCAAGACTTGACAAGTCTGATGAGGAAGCTATTAATGCAGCAAAAGTTGCAGCTTTCATTAAGGAAGACGAAGAAGCTTAATTTTAGTTATAACGATTAATATAGAAAGTACAATATGGCTGTAACGATGGCTGAAATTACCAAGCTTCGCAAAATGACCGGAGCTGGTATGATGGATTGCAAAAATGCATTGACTGAAGCACAAGGCGATTTTGATCAAGCAATTAAGATCATCCGTGAAAAAGGACAAGCTGTAGCTGCTAAACGTTCTGATCGCGACGCTTCTGAAGGATGCGTATTGGTGAAATCTGTTGATGGTTTTGGAGCAATTATTGCTTTGAAATGTGAAACAGACTTTGTTGCACAAAATGCTGATTTTATTAAGCTTACTCAAGATATATTGGATGCTGCTGTAGCAAACAAGTGCAAAACTTTGGATGAGGTAAATGCTTTGCCATTAGGTGATGTTACTATTGCTCAAGCTGTAACAGATCGTAGTGGTATTACAGGTGAAAAAATGGAATTGGATGGTTACCTGACAGTGGAAGGTCCTGCAGTTGAAACTTATAATCACCAAAACAAAAACTTCCTTTGTACGCTTGTTGTACTCAACAAACCTAATGCAGCTGTTGCTCATGGTCTCGCAATGCAGATCGCTGCTATGAACCCTGTTGCAATTGATGAAGCTGGTGTACCTGAATCTGTGAAAGAAACAGAAATGCAGGTTGCTATTGATAAGACAAAGAAAGAACAAGTTGATAAAGCTATTGAGGCTGCTTTAAAGAAAGCTGGCTTTAATCTTTATATTGCAGAGAACGAAGAGCACCTTAACGAAGGCATCATGAAAGGTAGCATTACAGAAGCTCAAGCTGAAGAAATTCGTCAGTTGAAGTTAACTGTAGCTGCTGAGAAATCAGCTAACCTACCTGCACAGATGATTGAAAATATTGCTAAAGGTCGTCTTGCTAAATTCTACAAAGAGTCTTGCTTGTTGAATCAGGAAGATATCATGGATGGAAAGAAAACAGTGAAAGAAGTGATGGAAGAAGCTGATTCGGAATTACAAATTCTGGATTTCAAGCGTTTTACTTTGCGCGCTGAATAATTCTATTCTGGATTAGAAATATAAAAACGGTCGCTAAGGGTATCCTTGGTGACCGTTTTGAGTTTACCTATCTCGGGAGAGATAGCCCCTTATCTGGTCCTATTTTCCATGTGAATTATCCTACAGGCTTGGTACGCGTATATCCTTCTTTTTTTAGAAGTTCCAGTATTTTCAACTTAAAATCACCTTGTACAATGATTTCTCCGTCTTTTGCGCTTCCGCCTACACCACATTTAGACTTCAGTAATTTACCTAACTCCTTTAAATCATTTTCAGAGCCGATGAAGCCGATGACGAGCGTAACGACTTTCCCACCTCTATTTTTACGATCCAATTGGACACGCAGATTTTGCATGGAAGGCTCCAATGTGGATTGCTCTTCTTTATTTCCTTGTTCGTAATTGTAATCCGGATTGGTAGAATAGACAATATTCAACCGCTCCTTCCAGTCATTATTCTTCATGTTCGTACTGTTTTATTGGTCAAAAGTACTATTTTGCGTGGAACTTTGCAATCTTTGGAGGTTTTAGTCTCTTAATGGAAATGTGTCACCTAGCTTAAACAGTAAAAATATGATAAACTAATTAGTTTATTCTTTTTGAGAATTATTATCGTAGATTTTTTTTGCATAGAATTTAAATGATATTTCCGGATAATAGCTCATCGGAGGGGGACAGGCTTAAGTGCTTAAACGTATTTGTTAGTTTTGATTGTCCGAAATATCATACGATAAGTGTCCTTCATTAGCAGCAAGATTACTCACGAGTAATACTTTTGTGGAATTTATGTTAACTTTCTTCTATATGAATATCGCTTTCTCAGAAAAAAGTGTATTTTTGTCAATCCGTAATCCATAGAAAGAGGGAAATGACCACAAACGAGGTAATTCGAGATAAAGATAGCATGAAAGTGCCGGAGCCTACCTTGCGCAGGTTGCCGTGGTATTTATCGAATGTCAAGTTGCTCAAACAGAGAGGTGAGCGGTATGTCTCTTCCACGCAAATATCCAAAGAAATTAATATCGATGCTTCCCAGATAGCTAAGGACTTGTCTTATGTGAATATTTCCGGACGTACGCGTGTGGGGTATGAAGTGGATACTTTAATCGCCGTATTGGAAAGTTTTCTTGGATTTACCAATGTACATAATGCTTTTCTGTTTGGTGTCGGTAGTCTGGGCGGAGCATTGCTGCGTGATTCGGGTTTGAATCATTTCGGGCTAAAAATTGTTGCGGCTTTTGACATAAACCGTGACTTGGTGGGTCATTCCTTAAATGGTATCCCTATTTTCCATCCCGATGATTTTGAGAAAAAAATGTTGGAATACAATGTGAATATAGGTGTGTTGACAGTTCCCATTGAGATAGCACAAAGCATAACGAATAAGATGGTTGCGGGCGGAATTAAAGCGGTATGGAATTTTACCCCTTTTCGTATTCGTGTTCCTGAAAATATTGTAGTTCAAAATACTTCCTTATATGCTCATTTAGCTCTGATGTTCAACAGACTAAATTTTAACGAGATCAAATAATGAAAATCATAGCAGTAGGTATGAACTATGCTCTACACAATCAGGAGATGGGGCATAATCATGATGAAATTACAGAACCGGTTATTTTTATGAAGCCTGACTCGGCTATACTTAAAGATGGAAAACCTTTTTTTGTGCCCGATTTTTCGAATGAAGTTCATTACGAGACTGAAATGGTCGTGCGGGTCTGCCGCTTGGGGAAAAATATCGCTCCCCGTTTTGCTCATCGGTATTATGACGCTGTTACTGTTGGTATTGACTTTACTGCTCGCGATATACAACGGAAACTTAGAGATAAGGGGCATCCTTGGGAGCTAAGCAAAAGTTTTGATAACTCTGCGGCTATCGGTACTTTCGTGTCGTTGGAAGAAGTCGGGAATGATATTAATCATTTGAATTTTTCTTTATCGATTGATGGAAAGAAAGTGCAGCATGGCTTTACCGAAAATATGATTTTTAAGGTGGACGATATTATATCATTTGTGAGTCGCTATATGACTTTAAAAATAGGTGATTTATTATTTACCGGAACTCCTGCCGGTGTTGGTCCTGTTGCCATCGGTCAGCATTTTGAAGGTTATTTAAATGAGCAAAAATTGCTTGATTTTAATATTCGATGAATATTTCCATTCTTTTGCATTACACTTTACTCATTATGTATTCTATCTGATTTTCATCTGAATAATATATTGCATACTCACCTTTTTTCTGTACTTTCGTCGGAGTAATCATACAAGAAAAGAAACGATGAAGATACGTGTAGGCTTTGGCTTTGATGTACACCGCTTAGTCGAAGGAAGAGAGCTATGGCTTGGAGGAATACAACTCGAGCATGAAAAAGGTTTGTTGGGACATTCTGATGCGGATGTGCTTGTACATGCAATTTGTGATGCCCTCTTAGGCGCAGCGAATATGCGTGATATCGGCTATCATTTTCCGGACAATTCCGATGATTTTAAAGATATCGACAGCAAAATTTTATTGAGAAAGACGGTTGAACTGATAGCCCAAAAAGGTTATTCAATAGGCAATATTGATGCGACCGTTTGCGCAGAGCGTCCCAAACTTAAGGCGTTTATCCCCGATATACAGCGGACTTTGGCTGAAGTAATGAAAGTGATCGAGGAAGATATTTCCATAAAGGCGACTACTACAGAAAAATTGGGCTTTACCGGTAGAGAAGAAGGCATATCTGCTTATGCTACGGTCCTAATAGTAAAAGATTGATGCTATTTCTCCCTTTATTTATTCACGCGGGATGTTAATCTAATTAATTTGAATATGAAAAGAAGTTTAATTTTATTTTTAGCCTCTTTGGCAATATTGTTCTGCCAAGCGCAAAGTGTATTGAAGTTTAATAAGAATGGTGAATTTAAAATAGTCCAGTTTACAGATGTGCATTTCAAATACAGCAATCCTGCATCTGATGCAGCTCTAAAGAGAATTAATGAGGTCCTGGAAGCTGAACGCCCCGATCTTGTTGTCCTAACCGGTGATATTGTGTATGCTGCACCTGCCGATACAGCTATGCGCACCGTACTTTCATGCGTTTCATCACATAAGATTCCTTTTGTTGTGACTTTTGGCAATCATGATAACGAACAAGGCAAAACCCGTGGGGAACTTTACGATGTGATACGCTCAATGCCCTATAATATTCAACCGGATCGAGGCACTTTGGAATCGCCGGACTACCTCCTTTTTGTAAAATCTAATGATGGTAAAAAGGATGCAGCTCTATTGTATTGTTTTGATTCTCACTCTTATTCCAAATTGCAAGATGTGAAAGGTTATGATTGGTTGACTTTTGATCAGGTGAATTGGTATCGCCACCAGAGTGCATTGTGTAAAGAGAAAAATGGTGGCCGCACACTGCCGGCATTGGCATTCTTTCATATTCCCTTACCTGAATACAATGAAGCTACTTCCGATGAGGATGCCATCTTGCTTGGGACTCGTATGGAAAAAGCCTGCGCTCCAGTTTTAAATTCAGGGATGTTTACTGCCATGAAAGAGTCGGGTGATGTGATGGCAACATTTGTTGGCCATGATCATGATAATGATTATTCTGTAATGTGGAAAGGCATTTTGTTAGCTTACGGGCGTTTTACAGGTGGGAACACGGAATACAATCACCTGCCGAATGGGGCCCGTGTGATTGTCTTGAAAGAGAATGCACGCTCTTTTGTGACATGGATTCGTCAGAAAGGTGGAGAAGTGGTGAATAAGAGTGTCTACCCTGATAGTTATACAAAGGATGATTGGAGAAAACGACCTTTGGTTACTGAATAATTAATAGGGTTATTGTGATCTAAGAATTTTTTATCATATTTTATGAAACGCGGAACAAACAGTAATTACATTCTCCGCGTTTCTTCTATTTTATAGTAATGGAAATAATAGGTATCTGAGGTTATGCGTTGGAAATCGATTTTATTGTATGGCTTGGGTTTGTTTTTGCTTTTATTTGGCAATTCAGATTTGTGGGAAAAACTCAAAGCCGAAAATATAGCTAAAAAGAAACAATTGGACTCTTTGCGCGCGAATGAAGATGCGGCATCGAAATTTGAAGTACAAAAGGTGTTTTATGACTCTATTTCAGGAAAATGGTTGGAGCAACCTCCTACATATCACCCAGTTCACATAAAAAAGCAGAAAAAGGTTGTTCGAAAGAAGAAAATAGAGAATAAGACGGAAACACATGTAGAAACCAACCAGCAACCCGAAAATGCCTCAGATACCCACTAAATATTATCATGTTGGTACTCAAGAACTTTTTCATGGTCAGGTGAGAATTAAAATTCCAATCAAGTATAGACTGGAATTCTTAGACCAATGCTTCAATTTATTATCGAATATTGATCAACAATATAATTCATATCGAAAAGACTCATATTTTGAGCGGATAAATAGAAATGCCGGAGAATATGTGGAGGTTGATGAAACAACGATTTGGTTAATAAACCAGCTTATAGCTATCTCTGATGCTGTTAAGGGGATTTATGATATTAGTATCATGCCTTTATTAAAGCTTTGGGGATTTTATTCTAAAGACATACAGCATGTACCTCTGAAAGGAGATTTGAAGCGTACTTTGGCACTGGTTGATTATTCCCGTATTGAAGTCGGTGTTAATAGGGTAAAGATTGGGGAAGATCAGGAGTTGATCACAGGCTCTTTCATTAAGGCTTATGCTGTCGATCGTTTAATTGATTTTTTGCGTGGGCATGGCATCGATGATGCAATAGTGAATGCCGGTGGGAGCACAATATGCGGCATTAATTCGTTGGATAACCCAACTTGGAACATCAATATTCCGCATCCTTTACATTCTGATGAGATCTCAAGAACGGAGGTAATAAAAGATGGGTGCTTCAGTTTGTCGGGGCAAGCGAATAATTATATCGAAATTGAGAACCGGCGTTATAGCCATATATTGAATGCCCGGACTGGAATGCCTTCACGAACCTTGCAAGTAGGTATATTTACTAAAGAAGCATTTTGGGGCGATGCTTTTTCGACAGCTTTAATGGCTTCTCCGCATGAAGATCTTTTATTGTTTGCTCAAAATTTGAAATCATTATACCCATTTACCGGGTATTTGATTGATGAATCCTTACAATATTATAAGTTATGAACTTACTAATTCCTTCGACGAAGAAAGAAAATAAAAAACGAGCTATTACTAGCCTGAATCCACTGAAGAGGTATAGATTACCACTTAAGGCTTTTGGGGGCACATTGATGCAGCCCGTTGTTGTAGCTGGAGATTATGTGCGTAAGAATCAGCTTGTGGCAGAATCTAATTCACCTTTTTATAATTCTATTCATTCTCCGGTGTCTGGTTGGGTATCATCCGAACCGGATTGGGATGGGCTGTATCTATCTATAAAGAATGACTTTTTAGAATTAGAGGAAGATAAGCTTTACTTTGATCCGAATGATCTATCCGGTGAGGAATTGCTACTATTGATAAAAGAATCCGGGATTGTTGGTTGTGGTGGCGCTCAGTTTCCTACTTATGCCAAGTATTTATTCGATGGGGATCGGCAGGTTGATTATTTCATAGTCAATGGGACTGAGTGTGAGCCTTATTTAACCGCTGATTATGCATTGATGAGTGAATATCCCGAACAAATTTTAGGCGGAATAGCTTGCGTTCAGAAAATTATCAAGGCAAAACATATTGTAATCACTCTGGAGCGACAGAACAAAGAGCTTCAGAAAAACTTTGAAAGTTCTTCTCTATTTGCTTCTCTACCTTTAGCTATCAAGATCGTTCCTGATAATTATCCGCAAGGCGGTGAACTCCAGCTTATCAAAACAGTGACAGGTATAGAACTTAGAAAAGGAGTTTTACCTTCTTCAATAGGAATAGTCGTAAATAATGTTGCTACGCTTTGGGAGATTTATAAAGCTGTTTATCAGAGGCAGAAATATATAGAAAGAATAGTTTCTTTATCCGATAAAGAAAAAGCATTGGGGGGAAACTATCTGGTGAAGATAGGGACTCCGATTGAAGAAATGTTAAAGTACTTAGTACCCGAATATGATGATCGGAATATTGCATTGGTTGTAAAAGGAGGGCCGATGATGGGTACGATTGTTGAACCGCTTTCCGCCAGTATTGACAAAGGTACAGGTGGGCTTATGCTGTTACCACAAATCAATCAAAAGATTGAAAACTGTATCGGATGTGGATATTGTGTGGAGGTTTGTCCTCAAAGGTTAATGCCTCTCGAGTTTATTCAACAAACTAGCAATTCTAATATTCCACATTTGAGTAAATATAATGTTAATGATTGTATTGAATGTGCGGCTTGTGAATATATTTGTCCGAGTGAGATACCATTGATAAGCCATATCCGTCGAGGTAAGCAATTGATAAGCATGTTGAAAAAAGGAAAAAATGACTAATCCATATATAAAATCCAATATATCGGTAAGAGGAATAATGGTAGATGTCATGATCTCTTTATTTCCTCTGATTGTTGTAGCCTATCTAGCTTACGGTTGGACTGCTTTAGCTGTCATCTCTACATCCATAACCTTTGCTTTATTGGCTGAGCTTTTATCTTCTTGGCTATTTTTAGGAAGGAAGAATACATTATTCGACGGATCAGGGATTATAACCGGATTACTTTTGGCTTTTATTCTTTCGCCTAATACCCCATTACATGTCGTGGCGTTCGGTGCAGTGTCGGCAGTTATCTTCGGTAAAGTGTTATGGGGTGGAATCGGAAAGAATAGGTTTAACCCGGCTCTTATCGGGCGGGAACTTATGGCGGTCTTCTTTCCCTTAATTATGAATGGAGCTGCACTTTGGGCAAAAAAGGCTTCTGTCAATATTCCTGGTCTGCACGGTTTCAGCTTTTTTGCGAGTGACGTGATGAATGCTTTTTCCGATAGTCTGGTATATAAAACTAGTGGTGCTTTAGGTGAATATTCCATCTTGGGCATCGCATTGGGTGGTTTTTATCTTTTGATGCGGAACAGGATATCGTGGCATATACCTTTCTCTCTTCTAGCTTCTTTTGCGTTAGGTGCTTGGCTGTTGCAGGGTGAAGTGCCAATGAAGTATTCTGTTGCAGGTATTTTATTCGCTGCAATCTTTATGGCTACCGATATGCCTACTAGTCCCGTAACATCGAAAGGAAAGCTTTTCTATGGGGCAATGATCGGTGTAGTTAGTCTAATACTGATAAAGACAGGTGTCAGGTATGAATACATGTCCTACTCTATTCTAATATTAAACGGTTTCGCAGGTTATGTCAATAAGATATTCCGCCCTAAAGTCTGGGGTGGCCAGATGGACTGGATGATCCGAGCAGAAGATATGTTTCTTTTGGCATTGTCCATATTGATGGTTGCATTTGCTGTTTCCGCATTATACAATTATCATTTCATTCCTTATCTGATTTATATTTTCATTGTTTATTTGGTCTTAAAATTCATCTTTGTCTATCATAAGCAACTAAGCAAATACATTTAATAATTATGTTATTATGAAAAAGATAATCTATCTTTTAAGTCTGTGCAGTATTGGTTTGATCTTACTTGCCGGTTGTAAGCAAGCTCCTGATCCAGTGTTTTATAGCGGTTCGCAGAAAGATGCCATCTTGAACAATATATTAACAAGGCGCTCTATTCGTAAGTTTAAAGAGGAACAAGTCGGGAAATCAGATATTGATACGATTATGAAATGTGCGATATTTGCCCCTAGTGCATTGAATAAACAGCCTTGGGAAGTTAGGGTGATTCAAAACCCCCGATTATTGGAAGATATCAATAAACGCTTTTTGAAGTTTGCTGAAGGAAAGACTTTGCAAGGGAGTGCAGCTAAATACAAAGAACCGGGATTTAGCATTTTTCATCATGCACCTACCGTTATTGTGATTGCACGAGATAAGTCCAGTGAGATATCTTATATGGATTGTGGTATTTTGCTTCAAAATATATTGTTGAGTGCTCATGCATTGGGCTTGGGTACCTGTCCGTTAGGAACCTTAGTGAGTGTTCTTAATTTACCGGCGAATCAGGATATTTTGAGAGCAATTCACATTCCGGAAAATTATGAAGTAGCTATTAACGTTGCTTTAGGTTATCCTGATGAGATACCTGTTGCGCCTCAAAGATATCCGGAAAAAGTCAAAATCATACAGTAATATTATGCCGTAGGATTCTGACTTTCCATTTAGCCAAATTCGGTAGATATTGCTTAAAAGCGGATCATTAGTTCCATTACAATTTTGTCTTGTTCCGACTCTTTGGCAATACTATTTTTTGCATAGAAATATTTTTCGAAATTTAGTCGCAAGTCTGTTCTGAATGCTTTGCTTAGACTACATGTGAGACCTCCTGTAACACGATGTCTTTTGTAATCGTCTATCTTTAATAACCCTGTTGTTGCATCAGGAGTTCCGCTACTGTGGTTTGTCATCATATCATATCTTACCAGAAAAGATATTTTTTGAAATACTTCTTTTAATGGTAAGTCATAATTAATGAAGCTGTTTACCGAATGTACCCCGGCAAATGCATCATCGGAGTATTGCTTATAAAGGTATTCTCCTTCGATATGGAATCTTCCGAATTCATAATATGTTCCGATGTCGTATGAATTCATTCTTACCGTTTGCGGTTTTATACTTTGCACACTTAAGGTGACATTTACTCCTTTTGCAGGGAAGAGTTGGGCTTTTCCTGAAAAATTGACTTCTTTGTGCCATTCTTTCTGATCAGTTAAGCCTGAACCATTATATAATCCCCCTTCAAAAATAATAGGCATTGCTCCGTGAACATCATATCCAAGTGTCATGCCCACATCGCGTACATTACCGACTTGTTTGGCGATGAAAGAGCGGTTTGCAAAATATTGCTGATGAGGTGAGCGATGGGCATCAATGGTGAATGGAATACGCATTTGGCCTGCCGTGATGGTGAAATCTTTGAGAGGATAGAGGCGGGCATAAGCATCAAGCATTTTGATTTGTCCTTCATCGGATAAATCTATCTCAGCTTTGTAGGCTACAGAAGGGAGGATGTTTCCGGTAAGACTAAGGCGGGCATTGCGGACTTCAAAACGACCTGCATTCATTTGAGTCTGATACTCGTATTTACTGCGGATGGTACCGTGTACTTCCGGTAGATAATCTTGTGTCTCCAACTGTTGTTTGTCCACCTTCTTTCCATCTTCATTGCCATAGTGATTTTGGGCTGAAGCTATGCCAAAAAGAGAGATTCCCCAGAGGGCAAGCATGATTTTTTTCATATAGTATAAATGTAATATATATTTCATTTGCAAAGATGCAGAGATTTGTGTTATAAAATGATTGCAGTTGTATTTCAATTCTATTACACTTGATAGTTTTCTAAAACTTTTCATTAGACATCTGCTTGAGTTGTCGTTTCTCTTTATACTCAATGTCTTATAGTATTTAAAATAAGTGGGTAGTTTAATGCTTGCATTTTTTTAAGTTGAATTTAAGACTCTTTTCTCTCATTACAGCTTGACTGAATTTTTATTTTAACCGACTTCTTGTGGTGGAGCTTTTTTCTATATCTTTGCTTTCTAAATAGAGTTGGTGAAAAAAATAGTCTTGGTGGCATTATTTGATTTAATGAGGCATGCCGTGGCTTTAATTACACTTGTATGTTTCAGAATCCGAATATATTACTGTTTCAATCTTGAAAAAATAATAAGTACACTGTGAGAAAGTTTTTTATTTTAGTAGCTTGCTCTCTTTTGATGGGAGGAGCATCAGCTCAACAAGATACGTTAAAGTATCGAATCAGCCTCAAAGACAAGGCGGTTACAACTTATACATTAAATAAACCGGAAGCCTTTCTTTCGCTAAAGGCTATTGAACGCAGGCAGAAACAGCATCTTGCAATTGATTCAACCGATTTACCTGTGTGCCGTAAGTATATTGATGAAATCCGTAAGCACGGCGTACATGTTGTGGCTGTTGGGAAATGGGATAATTTTGTGACGGTTTCTTGCAATGACACCAAACAGATAGATCGTATTGCCGCTCTTCCTTTTGTGCGTTCCACTGAAAAGGTATGGGCATCCCCCCGGAAAAAGAAGATATCAATGGCTACCACTCGTGACTCATTGATCAATAATCCAGTTATCCATCCTGACAGTATATATGGCATGGCTATTACTCAGATTCATTTGAGTAATGGAGATAAACTACATGATGCCGGTTTCAGAGGTAAAGGAATGACAATTGCTATTATTGATGCTGGCTTTCATAATGCTGATAGAATAAAAGCTATGGATAACATAAAAATTCTCGGAACAAAGGATTTTGTGAATTCAAAAGCGGATATCTATGCAGAAAGTAGTCATGGTATGGGTGTACTGTCGTGTATTGGGATGAATAAACCGGGTATTATGACAGGTACCGCTCCCGATGCTTCTTTTTGGCTGTTGCGTAGTGAAGATGAATATTCTGAAAATCTTGTGGAGCAGGATTATTGGGCTGCTGCTGTAGAATTTGCTGATAGTGTGGGAGTTGATGTGATCAATACTTCATTAGGATATTATACCTTTGACGATAAGTCGAAGAATTATGAATACCGTAATCTCGATGGGCACTATGCTTTGATGTCTCGGCAAGCTTCCCGCATTGCTGGTAAAGGTATGATATTGGTTTGCAGTGCAGGAAATGCGGGCATAGGAAGTTGGAAGAAAATAACTCCTCCGGGAGATGCTGAAAATGTACTAACGGTAGGAGCTGTGGATAAAAAAGCGGTGTTGGCTCCGTTTTCTTCTATTGGAAATACTGCGGATAACCGGGTAAAACCGGATGTAGTGGCTGTGGGATTGGGTGCTGACGTTATACGTACCGATGGAAATCAAGGGAGAGCAAACGGTACATCATTCTCCTCACCGATTATGTGTGGTATGGTGGCTTGCCTATGGCAGGCATGTCCTACACTAACGGCAAAAGAAGTGATTGAGCTCGTTCGCAAATCTGGAGATCGCACTTCTTTTCCTGATAATATATATGGTTATGGCGTACCTGATATGTGGAAAGCTTATGAAACTTATCAGCAACAAAGTTCCGGCAATGTTTCGCATGTGAATAATCAGGCATTTATAAATAAATAATAATGGATGCTCTTTCACTCTATGATCTTAATGCTCTCGTAAGGCGTGGTTTGGAGCAGTGCTTTCCTGATGTTTATTGGGTGGAGGCCGAGTTGAGTGATGTACGGACTAATAGTTCGGGACATTGCTACGTGGAGTTTGTGCAGAAGGATTTGCGCACCAACAATTTAATAGCCAAAGCCAAGGGTACTATTTGGGCAAACGTATATCGTTTGCTTAAACCTTATTTCGAGGAGACAACCGGTCAAATGTTCGTCGCAGGAATAAAGGTGCTTGTCCAGGTTGCTGTCAATTTTCATGAGTTATATGGTTATTCACTCACTGTGCAAGATATTAATCCATCTTATACTTTAGGAGATATGGCGCGTAAGCGTCGGGAAATACTGAAACAATTGGAAGCTGATGGGGTCATCAATTTGAATAAGGAACTGGATATGCCTGTTTTGCCGCAACGCATTGCTGTGATATCTTCCACTACTGCTGCCGGCTACGGAGATTTCTCCGATCAATTGCTTCATAATCCGAGGGGCTTCTATTTTTATAACGAACTTTTCCCGGCTTTAATGCAGGGAGATCGCGTTGAAGATTCCATACTAGGAGCTCTTAAACGGATACTCGACAGAATAGACGATTTTGATGTCGTTGTGATCATCCGTGGTGGGGGGGCGACATCCGATTTATCTGGTTTTGATACTTATTTACTTGCAGCAGCATGTGCCCAATTCCCTATACCTATTATAACAGGCATTGGACATGAACGAGATGATACTGTTCTTGATTCTGTAGCTCATGTAAGAGTGAAAACCCCGACTGCTGCTGCAGAGTATTTAATCCATTGTATGCAAGAAACTGCAGATAGATTGGATTTGTTGACTGGGAGTTTATACGATAAGGTTCTGGCACGATTGGGAGTGGAAAATAGGAGGCTGCAATTTCTTAGAAATCGTATATCGACTCTTGCCATCGACAGAATATCCGGGTCTAGGTTGGCTTTAATGACAATTCGCAAAGACATTTCTCATAGTGTTGCTCTCTCTTTGGCAAAGCGCCGTCATCAGTTGGAACTATTATCCCAACGATTGGCAGATGCTTCTCCTCAGAAACAACTGGCCCGTGGCTATAGTATGACTTTAAAAGATGGTAAAGTGGTGAAAGATATTGCTGAGTTGAAAAAAGGTGATCGGATTACAACTCATCTCATGTTTGGAAAATTCATGTCGGAAGTAGAAAAGATCGAAAAGTAAAAGGATAAAAATATGGTAGCGAAAAAGAAAGAGACTTATTCTCAGGCTGTAGCGAGATTGGAACAGATAGTTCGCCAGATAGACAATAATGAGTTGGAAATAGACGAACTCGCCGATAAAATAAAGGAAGCCAATGAAATTATTAGCTTTTGCAATGATAAATTGACTAAAGCGGATGAGGAAATTAAAAAAATACTCTCTGAAAAACAGGAAAGTGAAGAATAAAGCCTAATTTTGTTGCTAGTTGTAATAAAAAAAGATGCTTTTAGATAGAAAGCGAACTAATATATCAAAATATGAAAGGAATAGATTGGGCTAATTTGTCGTTCGGATATATGAAGACAGATTACAATGTGAGAATTTATTATCGTAATGAACAATGGGGAGAAATGGAGCTTTGCAGTGAAGAGACCATTCCGATGCACATGGCTGCTACTGCCTTGCATTATGGACAAGAGGCTTTTGAAGGTCTTAAGGCTTTTCGCGGTAAAGATGGGAAAGTGCGCATCTTCCGTTTAGAAGAAAATGCAGCCCGCTTGCAAGCTACTTCCAGAGGTATTCTTATGCCGGAACTTCCAACAGAGCGTTTTAGGGAAGCTGTTTTGAAGGCTGTTAAATTGAATGAACGCTTTATTCCACCTTATGAATCCGGTGCTTCTTTATACATTCGTCCATTACTAATTGGTACCAGTGCTCAGGTTGGAGTTCATCCTGCTTCTGAATATTTGTTCTTAATATTTGTAACTCCTGTAGGCCCTTACTTTAAAGGTGGTTTTGCTACTAATCCTTACGTGATTATTCGTGAATTCGATCGCTCTGCTCCTTTAGGTACAGGGACATATAAAGTCGGAGGAAACTATGCCGCCAGTCTTCGCGCGAATAAGAAAGCGCATGATTTGGGATATTCCAGCGAGTTTTATCTTGATGCTAAAGAGAAGAAATATATCGATGAATGTGGCGCAGCTAATTTCTTCGGTATACGCGATAATACTTATATAACACCTAAGTCTACATCAATATTGCCTTCTATCACAAATAAGAGTTTAATGCAATTGGCTGAAGATATGGGATTGAAGGTTGAATGCCGTCCGGTGCCTGAAGAAGAACTTAATTTATTTGAAGAAGCCGGTGCATGTGGAACAGCAGCAGTTATAAGCCCTATTGAGCGCATCGATGATGTAGAAACCGGAAAGTCTTATGTAATTGCTAAAGATGGTAAGCCGGGACCTATTTCTACAAAGTTGTATAATAAATTACGTGGCATTCAGTATGGTGATGAACCGGATGTTCACGGATGGGTGACAATTCTAGAGTAAGGTTAATTCTAGGTAACTAAATAGTAAAACGCTTATGAAAAGGAATGCAGAACTTCGTGCCCAAGCTTATATGGCTTTGGAGGGCAATTGGAAGATGGCAGCCATTATCACTTTGGTATACTTCCTCATAGAAGGTGGTATTCAATGTGGCGTCGATTTTGTCCATCGCTCTCTAGATATCATTTCCATATTGCTAATGCCTATTGTATATGGCTATTTTATTGCTTTCTTGGCTTTGGTAAGAGGTGAAGAACTTCAGTTCGAACGCTTATTTGATGGGTTTAAAGATTACGGTCGTGTTTTAGGAACCCTTCTGCTCACTACCGTTTACACTTTGTTGTGGGCATTATTGCTGATCATACCAGGCATTGTGAAGGGTTATTCTTATGCACTGACGAATTATATTTTGAAAGATGAGCCGCAATTGCGTTTCAATGGTGCCATTGAAAAAAGTATGGATATGATGTCTGGGTATAAGATGAAACTTTTCTTGATGGATTTGAGTTTTATCGGGTGGGCTATATTGTGTCTGTTGACTTTAGGAATAGGCTTTTTGTTTTTAGCACCATATGTTGCGGCTTCACATGCTGCTTTTTATCAGTATGTAAAAGAGGAATATATGAAGGATCAAGTTGTTGAATATTAATTTGTTGCATGAGTAAAGGAAAACTTGCGAAATTTGCTGATATGGCAAACTATCCACATGTTTTTGAGTATCCCTATTCAGCTGTGGAAAACATTCCTTTCGAGATGAAAGGTAAGTGGAATAAAGAGTTCTTTAAAAATGATCATCCCATTGTATTAGAGTTAGGATGTGGGCGTGGTGAGTATACAGTGGGTTTAGGAAAGCTATTCCCTGATAAAAATTTTATTGGAATTGATATTAAAGGTGCGCGAATGTGGTCGGGTGCTACTGAAGCTTTGCAGGCGGATATGAGTAACGTTGCCTTTTTGCGCACTAATATTGAAATAATAGACCGCTTTTTTGCGGAGAATGAAGTTAGTGAAATATGGCTGACTTTCTCAGATCCGCAGATGAAGAAAGCTACAAAGCGGTTGACTTCAACTTTCTTTATGGAAAGGTATCGAAAGTTTTTAATGCCTGATGGTATCGTTCATTTGAAAACGGATAGCAACTTTATGTTCACTTATACTCGCTATCTGATTGAAGAGAATAAACTGCCTGTGGAAGTGATGACTGAAGATTTATATCATTCGGGACTTGCCGATGATATTTTAAATATTCGTACTTATTATGAACAACAATGGTTAGATCGTGGTTTGAATATTAAATATATCAAATTCCGTCTGCCTCATGAAGGTGTATTGCGCGAGCCTGATGTTGAAATAGAGTTGGATGAGTACCGCAGTTACAACCGCAGTAAGCGTAGCGGACTGCTAAAAAGTAAGTAAAATGACTATCTATCCTAAAATGATTTTAGATGCACTGGCTACAGTGCGTTATCCGGGTACCGGTAAGAATTTGGTTGAATCCGGAATGGTGGCGGACAATATCCGTATTGATGGAAACAAAGTATCTTTTTCTTTGATATTCGATAAAGCAACCGATCCTTTTATAAAATCTGTAGTAAAAGCATCCGAAACGGCAATCCTTACTTATGTGGGTAAGGATGTTGAAATAGTGGGCAATATTGGCATTGAAAGTAAGCAAACGCCTCGTCCGGAGGTTGGAAAGCTGTTACCTCAGGTGAAGAACGTAATAGGAGTTTCGTCAGGTAAAGGCGGAGTGGGGAAGTCTACTGTGGCTGCTAACTTGGCTGTTTCGTTGGCTAAGCTTGGACATAGGGTTGGTTTATTGGATGCTGATATTTTCGGACCTTCCGTACCCAAGATGTTTCAAGTGGAAGATGCCCGTCCTTTTGCCCAAGAAGTGGGTGGGCGTGAGTTGATTGTTCCTATAGAAAAATATGGCATTAAGTTATTGTCCATCGGTTTCTTTGTAGACCCCGATCAGGCTACGCTTTGGCGTGGTGGTATGGCAAGTAATGCTTTGAAGCAACTTATTGCTGATGCAAATTGGGGAGACTTGGATTACTTTGTGATAGATATGCCTCCCGGTACCAGCGATATTCATCTTACGATTGTTCAGACGTTGGCTATTACAGGTGTGGTCGTGGTAAGTACTCCGCAAGCTGTTGCTTTGGCAGATGCCCGCAAGGGAATAAACATGTTTACCAATGATAAAGTAAATGTGCCTATTTTAGGTTTGGTTGAAAATATGGCTTGGTTCACTCCCGCGGAGTTACCGGAGAATAAGTATTATATATTTGGAAAGGAAGGAGCCAAAGCGCTTGCAGAAGAAATGGATGTGCCTTTGCTTGGGCAAATACCTTTGGTGCAGAGTATTTGTGAGAGTGGTGACAAAGGAACTCCGGTTGCATTAAACGAAGACTCGGTGACGGGGCGTGCATTCTTACAGTTGGCTGCTTCCGTAGTACGCCAGGTCGATCGTCGTAATGTGGATATGGCACCTACTCAAATTGTTGAGATCCATACTGGAGATCCGCATAAACATTAAGCTTTAAAGTTAGGAGAGGCTCTAAAAGCTAATAGCTTTTTTGAGTAATATAAAATATGAAAATGAGAAAGTAGTGGCTTAAGCTACCCCATTTTATCTATTCCGAAATTTATTAGAATATAGAAAAGGGCTGTTCCTGTTTTGGAGGATTCAGCCCTTTGTCTCGTCTTGTCGTTTCACTGCTTTATGATTAGAGCAGTGAACTGTATTTTTATTAATTGTTGAGTATTTTATCGTAAGAAAGCTCGATTTACTTTTTGGGCAGCCTGAAATTAATCGGTATAGCATATTTAACTGCTACTGCCTCACCATCTTCTTTGCCAGGTTCCCATTTAGGCATGCTGTTCACGACTCTTATAGCCTCTGCATCGAGTAAAGGGGAATCTGTACTTTTTATGATTTGGGGTGAAATGACATTACCTTTCTCATCAACTATCATTGCAATAATAGCTCTTCCTTCCTTTTTCTCTTTGGCAGCTTCTGCAGGATATTTTAAATTTTCCTTAAAATATTCCATTAGTCCATTTATCCCACCTGGAAACTTTGGCATATCTTTTACATGATCATAGATCTTAACAGGCGTTTGCTCTCTCTTAGGGCCATATCCTACCACTACCGTTTCCTTTATTTTCGATATCGGTTCGCCAGCTTTTTTTATTTGCTTATCTTCGGTTAAGCGATAAATAATAGGTATGGTGTATTTTACGGAGACCGCTTTACCTTCCTGCATACCAGGATTCCAGGCTGGCATAGCATTAATTACACGCAAAGCCTCTGCATCCAAATCTGGGTCAAGTGTTTTTAATACATGTGCATTCGAGATGCTGCCATCGGAACAGACAACAAATTGAGCGATAACCCTGCCTTGAATGCATTTATCTTGTGCCGAAGCCGGGTATTTAAGGTTGGTGGATATATATTCCATTAAAGCACCCTGTCCACCGGGGAATGAAGGAGGCTGTTCTACCATATCGTAAACTTGGTTCCCGTTTTTATCCTTCACGGCTTCGGTAGGTGTAGTTTTCTTCTGCTGAGGAGATTGTAACTCATTGATACGTATTGTTGTACCTTGATCCGGAGTTGTACTTGATTCATCTGCAACGACAGAGTTTATTGCAGCTTTCGCTATCTTGCCCGTACTGCGAGCAACCGTCTCAATATTGCTGATTATCAGTAATAAGGCAGCAAGCGGAAGAAACATTATATATTTGGTTCTTCCTATTTGTTTTGTTCTTTTTTTATTCATCATTTTAATGCGTTTTTTTAATGGTAATACATTGAAATTATTATAAATTGTTGCTGCAGCCTTATTTTGATGTGATAATCCTAGCAGGTGGTATTGGTAGGATTTTGAGTCGTGTCCACTTTCCAATACCTTATTGTCTGCTAAATATTCCAAATTGGAGCGTATTTCTCTTTTTAATAGCCAGATAAACGGGTTGAACCAACAAATAATACATGCTATTTCAGAGATCAATACATCTATAGAATGCCATTGGTTGACATGCGTTTGTTCGTGAGTCAATATTTCATTCAACTCCTCTTCACTATGAGATTCCGGATTGAGAAATATCCATTTGAAGAAAGAAAAGGGACCTCCAGTGTGTGGTAACACGTGAATGCTGACATTTCCTAATTCCTTTTTCTTGCAGAAAATAGCCAAGCGTAAAATTCCACCGAATTGAATCAAGAATCGGAAGAACAAGAGTAATGCAACTCCTATATATAAATAGCCTGCATACTCCATTATTATATTCTTTACTATTTCAATATGATCAACTTTTGCAGTGTATTCAAATTCGGGCAAGATAACCCCAGCGTAGATATCTGCCATTGCAGTCATAGGCTTTTGCTCTTTTACCCAATCTTGTATATTCAGAAGAGGGTAAACGGCGGATATTCCGAGAAAGCACATCAACGCAATTCTTCGCCAAGCAAAAAAAGTATCTTTATAGAAGAAAAGCCGATAGAAAGCATAAAATAATGCAATGGCTATGTTGATCTTTAAAAAGTATGCTAGCATGATATCTGAGATTAAAGGTTATAACGAAAAATTATCTGTTATGAGTTGCTCTCACTTCCTTTCTCTATCATATCAATAATGTCTTTCAAGTCATGCGCCGACAGTTTCTGCTCTTTGGCGAAGAAAGACACCATTTCTTTATATGAATTCTCAAAGTAATTATGAACGAAGCCGCTCATAAAGCTCTTCTTGTATTCACTCTCGCGAATAGCCGGTACATACTGATATGTATTACCCACCCGAACGGCCAGTACATATTTCTTCCGCTCCAGGTTTTTCACAATAGATGCTACTGTTGTGTAAGGTGGTTTCGGCTCTGAATATTTGGAAACGATGTCTCTGATAAAACATTTGCCTGATTCCCAAATATAAAGCATTGCTTCTTCTTCTTGTATTGTTAATTTTTCCACGGTTAAATGTTTTAGTTTGATTTCAAAACAAATCTACGAATAAATCGTAATCTTGCTTATTTTAGATAGTTAAATGTTCTAAAAACAATTGATAAAAAATCTCTTTCTGTCCGATCCTCAACATTTTTCTATCTACAATAGTGCTTATTTGCATGTCTGTTGCTTTATGGAAGTGCATAATTAAGTGTATCTGGAAGCACGACGTTCACTTTCTGGGCAACACATGGTCTGTTACGTATCAGCAGACCATGTGTTGGGGGCTAACAGACCATGCGTTCAGCTTCAACAGATGGTCTGTTTTAGTGCAAAATATATACTAGGGAAAATGTTAAAGTAAGTGGGATGTTTCTGTCTCCTTGGTCTGCTTATCTTTGTACATTTTGTACTTCTCGATCACATGCTTGCGGCTTTGTAGAATCTGCCAACGGTATACGAGGCAAGTGGTAATGAAATAGATACCCGTTTGTATCCACAATGCCTGATATTCTGATCTTACCTCACTGAGAGTTGCTCCCATACTGTTGATTCGTACAAACCCGTTTATTCCAAAACTGGAAGGGAAAATGTATGAAAAATATCTCCAGAAATCGGGTATTGCAGCTCCAGGCCATGATATTCCCGAAAGGAATAATAACGGAACAGAAGTGAATACAAATAGCAGCATACAGGTCTCACGGTTGCGTATGGCAATAGAAGCTGTCATTGCAAAGAACACGCATGCGGAGAGATATGGTAATACAAATAGGGCGAGTGTGCCTTGCGAACCTATTTGGGGTAATTTGAATAGATGGGGTACGACACATAGAATGTAGGTTGCCACGAGAGAGTAGACCATAAAATAGCTTAATCCTTTACCCATCACAATGCGGAGCATTCCGTTATAGTGCCGGTTTATGGGTACCAAGTCTCTAAATTGATTGTGTTCACGTGCGGTACCCGCTGAAAGTCCGATGCCCAATAACAGCGTTTGCTGGATGATGAGTATCAGTACGGCAGGAATTAAGAATGCAGCAAATCCATTTTGCGGATTATACATGGTTACATCTTCATACTTGATGGGGTATGCCGTTATTTCATCCTGGCGATTGGTGGAGTTTCCACTACGCTGTATTTTTATGTCTGCATTCATATCCAGCGATACATTTGTATTCGCATTGAGCAGAGCCTTATAATAAAGTAAGCCGCTCATGTCGCAGAATATGCTGACTTGAACCTGTTTTCCCCGGGTGATGTCCGAACTAAACTCGGCCGGAATATAAATGATTCCGTATGCTTCGCGCTCTTTCATCATCAAACGGGCCTCTTCCATATCATTGCAGTAAGCCACTATATGGACATCCGATGTAGCATCGACTCTACGCGCGTATTCACGACTCAGGGAGCTCCGTGAGTTGTCCACCACAACCGCCGGTACATCATGTATCGTCTCATTGGTATAGATAAAGGCATATATCAACGGATACATTAAAGGGACAAAAATGAAAAAAATGAGTACGCCCTGATCGCGGAATGTCGTGCTGAACTCCTTCTTCCATATATAAAACATATCATGGAATCCTTCTACAACGATCTGTTTAAAGCCTTGCTGTTTCATCAGGGTATGTATTTATAATAGATTAAGGCTCCTTTGAGTCGATGTATGACGAAGAACGGTAATAACATAAATACGAGCAAGCCGACATAATTGGGCCACGAGTAAATCATGGGGTATCCGTTCAATGCCTGGTCTACGTAGATTAGGAAGTAGTGCCGCAATGGGAACAATACGGATAATCCTTGTAATAACGGATGCATCGCCATCATAGGGAAAGATAACCCACACATGGAGAATGACAAGACTCCCCATAGTGATGCAAAGCTTAATCCCAATCTCAGTGTGGGTAATGTGCCAATCATGACAACTCCTACACCTTGTGAGGCTAGTACCAGACAAAGTGTGGCCAATAACATAGGCAATATACCACTATTGCAAGGGAAATGCAGGAACCCATAAAGATAAGCATTGTAAAAAGCTCCCATGACAAAGAAAACCAGTGTATGCGGCAAAAGCTTTCCAATCAATGAGACATAAATAGAGTTGTTTCCCATCCGAAGCCATTCACGGGCTGTCCGATCTTTTATTTCCACTCCGATAGAGTAGACGGTAATCATAAAGATGAGTAGCATCAATATTCCCGGAGCGAAAGTATTGTTTAGGTATACCGAATAATTTAGCCAGGGGTTGTTGAGTGCATGCGTATCGATGACTATCGGTTGGAGATAAGCCATTGCCTGTTCTTCGGTGGCTCCTTTGGCGTATAGAACACTTCGAGTGGCTGCACCGGCTGCCAATTCACTCATCATTTTCATGTCTTTAAAGAGCAAAGAACCTGCCACAAGAAACGTGTTGTTGGTGTAGAATGATAATGTTGGTTGCCGCTGAGCCTGAGCTTTGGCTGACAATCCTTTCGGTATGTAATAGTAGCCGTAGATTTCTTTGCGTTGCATTGCGCTACGCGCCTCTTCAATAGTCGGGTAGTGCGCAATGATGGCGGTCTGTTGAAAAGCATCCAGATTACGTACAAGTTGTCTCGATGTAGACGACAAGTCTTGATCGACTACACCGACCGGTAGGTTCTTTGGCAGGCCGCTTTCCATTAATGTGGTGAAGAAAATGCAGCAAAAGAGTGGCGCTATAACCATACAGAATAGATATAGCGGTCGTGAAACCATGCGTCGGCATTCTCTTTTTGCGACGCAGTATAATGCTGTATATTCTCCTTCTTTCACTTTCGGAATAGCTTTCTCTAAATCCTAGTTCATTGCTTCTTCTCTAAAATGGCAGACATTCCGGGGCGTAAACCGTCGACTTTTTCTAAAGGACGAGCTTTTACTTCGAAAGTCTTTAGGTCATATTGCCCCTCAGGCTTTGTTGCTTTCCAGGCTGCATAAGTACCCAAATCTTTCATATAGTAAACTTTCACCTTGATCTTCTTATCCAAAGCAGGTACGTATGCTTCAAGTTCGGATCCCATGCTTATGCCTTTCAGTAAGTCCTCACGAACATTGAAAGTGACCCACATGTCGCTCATAACCGATACGTTCATAATAGGAGCTCCAGTGCCTACCAACTCTCCGATCTTTGGGAATATTTCGGATACTTCACCAGGCATTTGAGCTATTAGATAAGTCTCTTTAATGTACGATTCCACTTCGGATACAGCGCCTTTGGCACGCTCTACCAAAGCAGCCGCAGCCGCTTTGTCTTCTCTTTCCGCCCCATTTTTAGCCATGTCATATTGTGCCTTGGCAGCTTTTTCTGTTGCAATAGCAGCATCACGTTGTGCAGTTGCTTCATCAAGTTTCTGAGCTGTCATTACGCCCTGATCAGTTAAGTTCTTCACCCGTTTATATGATTTCTCTGCAATATCCACACCGGCTTTAGCCTTTTGCCACATTTCGTAAGCCGTCCGAATCTGTTCTTGGCGGGCTCCTTTTATAGCTTTTTCGTTCTGTGCTTGGGCTGCAGTGCGAGCAGCTTCAGCTTGTTCCAGTTTAGCGGTAACTTCAGGTGCTTCCAATATGGCCAGTGTGTCGCCGGCTTGTACTTTATCTCCTTCTTTTACCCGGAACTCCAATATTCGGCCGGGTACTTTACTCGACACTCTGTATTCCGTCACATCCGCTTGTCCTTGAACTATTTCAGGACCTTTGCGCAACATAAAGAAGCCTACTATGGCAACCAGAGCAATTATACCCGTTAGCGTTAAGAACGCCAAAAGCATGTTACTGTTTTGAGATTTGGTATCCATTTTTGTATTGCAATTATTTACGAAGTTGTGAAAAGCCGTTTATTGGCTCTCTTTTTTTAGGGAATTATTTGTTGAGTGTGCCTAATGCCTTTTGTAAGTACACTTCAGTCAGTTTCACATCTATTTGTGCATCAATCTTATCCGATTCGGCTGCAAGCCATGCCGTATGAGCTTCGAGGACATTACTGGCCGGGATAACACCTTCTTCGAAACCAAGGTTGGCATAACGCAGGTTCTCGTCGGCTTTTTCCATATTCTTTTCTGCCATAATAAGCTTTTTGGCAGCTTCATTTACTTTAAATACCGACTGATTCACTTGAAGTTCTATCTTTTCTTTTGCATCATCCAATTGATATTGAGCAATGCGGGCTTCGGATTTAGCGGCTTTGACTTTGTAAGAACCTTCTCCCCAATGCCAAATCGGGACTTGCACAGCCACTCCGATATTCCACATACCCTTGAATTTCTTTTCGAAGCCGTTGTATAGAGATGGATTTGTCAGCATATAGTTACCGACAAATGCTACCGTTGGCAAGTATTCCGATCGGGTAACGTTAATTTTCTCTTTATATATCTGACTGGCTAGTTCCAGACTGTGGACTTCCGGTCGTGTGGTGTATACCTTATTTATATCAATGCCGTTTGTTGCGGTAGATACTGTCGAGAGATCGGTGTTTTCTTCATCCTTAAGTTTAATGGGGGCGGATATATCCAATCCGCACAATTGGCACAATAACATTTTAGTAAGACTCAGCCCGTCTTCTACCTTGGTCAAAGTCATTTCAGCCTCATTAACCTTCACTTTTACCGATAATACATCTGCTTTAGTCACCACGCCTTCTTTCATCATCTTATCGATATCGCTTTCCAATTTTTGTAATAGAGCGAGATAACCCTCCGCCAGTTTCTTCTTATTAGCTAGCGAGACCACTTGCCAATAAGTCTGGTCAGTACTTAGAATGACGTCTTGTAATCCGGAATTGTGCTGTTGGCGAGCCAGCTCCTCGGCATATTTGGTGATTTTATTGTATGCCCGTATTTTTCCACCCATATATATAGGTTGGGTTAATGTGATGGTACCGGCATATAAGTTGCGAGTGTCTGTCCGGAAAGCATCTACGATAGATTGCCCTACACCATTGAGTGGCGTTGCAATATCTGTTTGTCCCAAGGCTTGTATTAAAGCCATGAACTGTGGATTTTGTGTGAGTTCGGGATGCTGTGTTAATAAGCCCTGTATGCCGGTCTGCATTGCTCCGCTGAGTTGAGTACCCATTGAACCCAATGCATTCTTTTGGTCGCTGTTGAGTATCGAGATCTCTTTCTGACTCCTCATATAGCCTCCGCTTGCCGATATATTCGGTAAGTAATTGGTAAAAGCAGCTTTATTCTGATAGTGTGCGGCCTTTATTTTTTCCTGACTAATTAATAAATCCTTGTTATTCGCAATAGCCAGTGCCCGACAACTATCCAGGTCTAAAACTCTTTGTGCGCCAATATATGAGATTTGGCATATAAGGTATATGAAACATAAGAACTTCTTCATTTTATCCCATCTTTATTAAGTTGATAAAACAGTCCGCTAATTCAGCAACAATAATTGCATAGACAACTTCGCAAAGTTATCTCCTTTTATTGTTACAACAAAATCTATTAAAGATTTTTAGTTCAAAGAAAAACTTTGTGATCCGATGAGGGTTCCGTTGGCAAAGATATCAACTCGGTAAGATCCTGCATATAAAAATTCGTCTACATCCCAGTAGACTGTTACGCCTTGTTCTTCTCCGTTGTATTCTATATATTTTTTGATAGAGTAAGTCAACTGTTTATTTTCGTAGCTGAAAGTGTTTCCTTCGCTTTTAGTCAATACGCTGTTGTCCGGTTTGGTAATGCGAATGTATATCGTGCGCTCTCCGGTCTCTGCAGTTATATTCTTAACAATGGTAAATCCGATTTTAAATTTGGTGACATCCTTCACCTTCTTTGCAACTTTTCCTTTTTTGTTTACCGCTTGTATGTATACGTTGGTTGCATCCAATTGAGCGGCAAGAGACACTTTTTTATTCAGGCTTTTCTTCTCTTCCGAGAGGCTGTTGATCTGACGTGAAGCATCATTGTATTTTTGGGTGACTTCGGCGATAACCTCTTTTTGGTGTGCGGTAAGTCTGTTTAAGGAATCAATCTGATTGATATAGCCTACCATGACTTTGCGTAAAGTAGTCAATTCTTTTTTCAATCGGCGTATCTCTGTTGCGTTAGAGCTTTTTACGGTACGCAGTTCTTCAAGTAAGCGTTGGGTCTTTACTTGTTCTTGTTGCAATAAACCTGATAGAGAATCATTGGATACTGTCATGCGGAGTTCGTCATATTGCTTGGCAAAGTCGGTGTATTGGTTCTCCAAATCTTCTTTATCCAATTGAAATTCCTGCTCCAGCTCTTTATTTGCTTTTTTCTCTGACAATAATAAAAAAGTAACTCCTACTAATCCTGCTAATAAAACTACAATACTGATTGCGATTAAAATTTTATTTTTACTTTTAGTCATATCTTTATAATATTAATAAAGGCCATAGGTCTATTCCGCCGCAAAAATAAGCATAAATCGCTAATGGTAGGCTATGATTTGAAACTAAATAATCATTTAACTAAATTTATTACGGAAAAATTTCTTTAATAGTTTAGGTCGTTGTATTTTTGCTGCAACTTTATAACACAATAATTAAAAACTTAAAGATTATGTCAAAAGTAACCGTAGTAGGTGCAGGTAACGTAGGAGCTACATGCGCTAATGTATTGGCTTTTAATGAAGTAGCCGATGAGGTTGTAATGCTGGACGTTAAAGAAGGCGTTTCAGAAGGTAAAGCAATGGATATGATGCAGACAGCACAATTGCTAGGTTTTGATACAACTGTAGTAGGTTGCACTAATGATTATGAAAAAACTGCAAATTCTGATGTTGTTGTTATTACTTCCGGTATTCCTCGTAAACCGGGCATGACTCGTGAAGAATTAATCGGTGTGAACGCAGGCATTGTTAAGTCTGTAGCTCAAAACGTATTGAAATATTCTCCTAATGCAATTATTGTGGTTATCTCCAATCCGATGGATACCATGACTTATTTGGCATTGAAATCTTTAGGTTTGCCAAAGAATCGTATTATCGGTATGGGTGGTGCTTTGGATAGCTCACGTTTCAAATATTTCTTGTCTCAGGCTTTAGATTGCAATGCAAACGAAGTTGAAGGTATGGTAATCGGTGGTCACGGTGATACTACAATGATTCCTTTGGCTCGTCTTGCTACATATAAAGGACAACCTGTTAGCTCTTTATTGAGTGCAGAAAAATTGGATGAAGTTGTTGCTTCTACTATGGTGGGTGGAGCTACTTTGACTAAATTACTCGGTACTTCTGCTTGGTATGCACCGGGTGCAGCAGGAGCTTATGTTGTTGAATCTATTATTCACAATCAAAAGAAATTGGTTCCTTGCTCTGTATATCTTGAAGGAGAATATGGTGAATCTGATATCTGTATCGGTGTTCCGGTTGTTTTGGGCAAAAACGGTATTGAAAAGATCGTTGAATTGGATTTGACTGCTGATGAAAAAGCTAAATTTGCTGCTAGTGCAAAAGCTGTTCACTCAACAAACGCTGCTTTGAAAGAAGTTGGTGCTCTCTAATTAGAGTATAAGATAAGCTAAGATATATTGTAAAGGTTGCTTCATTCGGGGCAACCTTTATTTTTATATAATCGCCAGAAGTGTTTCTTTAGTAGGGAACTGTTATTTCATAGTATTGATACTAAAGTTTCAATACTTGAAAGTTGTTATAAGAAGTAACCTTTGGGGTATCCTTTTTATTGAGATGCTTCTTAATAAGCGGTGATTGTAGCTACCTTATATCTGCTCCCCACATAAGCTTATTTCGAAGCGTTTCGAAGAAAGGGTGGTTATGTCGTTTCACTACTTTTATGGTGTAATCGGCACGTGATATCGTAAGGCGTGTACCTTCCTGGCAAGATTCATTCCGTCCGTCTATCGCAACAAGAAAATTGTGACTGCGACTTTCAACTTCCAGTGAGATTTCCCAATCATCACGAATAACAATAGGACGTACATTGAGACTGTGAGGAGCGACAGGGGTTATCGCAATCGTTTTGCTGTGAGGCACCATGATGGGACCACCGACGCTGAGTGAGTAAGCTGTAGAGCCTGTGGGGGTAGCTATAACCAGTCCGTCAGCTTGATAAGTTGTGAGATGTGAACCGTTGATTGCCGTGCGGATGCTGATCATTGATGAGCTGTCGCGTTTTAATACGGCGATCTCATTTAGAGCATACGGAGGATTCTCAAAAGTTTCATTTTCACATTCCAGTTGCAGAACACTGCGTTCTTCCACCGTATATTGATTCTTATAAATCTCTTCGAAAATAATATCTATTTCCTCAGGAGATATATCTGCAAGAAAACCCAATCGTCCTGTATTGATGCCCAGTATTGGAATATTCTTTCTTCCTACCCGGTTGGCTGCTTTCAGAAAAGTGCCGTCGCCACCAATGCTGATCACCATGTCAGCTTCAAAGTTGTCGCCATCGAATAACTCAGCATCAAATGAGTTGAGTTGTAAGTCGGAAGTTAAAAAATTGTAAAACTCACGACAGATGCAAATCTTCGCTTCATGCTGTTTGAGCACCCGGAGAAGCGTTTGTACGTAGGTTGATTTTTTGGCTTGAAATGTATTTCCAAACAGAGCAAATCTCATTGTTTAATCCATTATTGTTGATCGCAAATATGGCATTTTTTTCTAAGATTAATGTTAGTTTATTGCTATTATTTGTACTTTTGCCCAAAACTATAGATCGAGTTATGACTAAATTGAGCGTTAATATAAATAAGGTTGCTACGTTACGCAATGCTCGTGGTGGAAATGTACCGGATGTGGTGAAAGTGGCATTGGATTGTGAAGCCTTTGGCGCTGATGGTATTACGGTGCACCCCCGTCCGGATGAAAGACATATCCGAAAAAGTGATGTGTTGAATTTGCGACCGTTGCTACGTACTGAGTTTAACATTGAGGGGTACCCTTCGGCTGACTTTATCGACTTGGTGTTAAAAGTGAAACCTCATCAGGTCACACTTGTTCCTGATACTCCTGCGCAGTTGACATCAAATGCAGGATGGGATACCAAATTAAATTTTGATTTTCTGAATGAAGTGTTGGATGCATTCAACAATGCAGGTATCCGTACTTCTGTTTTTGTTTCACCTGATGGTGAAATGATAGAATATGCGGCCAAGGCGGGTGCCGATAGAGTGGAGCTCTATACAGAACCATACGCCATAGCCTATTTGAAAAATAAAGAACTTGCAGTCGCCCCTTTTGTAGAAGCGGCAAAAGTGGCTCGCCGATTAGGTTTGGGTGTGAATGCAGGGCATGATTTAAGCTTGGTCAATTTGAACTATTTATATAAAAACATTCCTTGGTTGGATGAAGTATCTATTGGACATTCATTGATAAGCGATGCATTGTATTTAGGTCTGGAACACACCATTCAGGAATACAAAAACTGTCTTCGCTGATATACGGTTCGTTGACCTCTTACAGATAATTCTTTCTTATACTATACAAAAGCAATATTATGGGAACAGTCTATGTGTTTTTAGCTGACGGTTTCGAGGAAATCGAAGCATTTGCTGCAATTGATATCATAAGACGTGCAGGCTTAAAAGTTCAAGTTATATCTGTAACTTCAGATGAGATTGTGAAAGGCAGTCATGATATTCCGGTGCTTTGCGATAAGAACATTGACAGTTGTGATTTCTTTGATGCAGCTCTGCTTTTACTGCCTGGTGGAATGCCTGGAGCGGCTACGTTGGCAGAGTGTAAGGAACTGGGAAGATTATTGCAGGACTTTAGTAAGCAAGGAAAACCTATAGCTGCAATATGTGCTGCTCCTATGGTTTTAGGCAAATTGGGCATTTTAAAAGGACGTAGAGCAACATGTTATCCGGGTTTTGAAAGCTATCTTGAAGGTGCGCAATATACAGCTGCTTTGGTAGAAAAAGATGGTAATATAATCACGGGTAAAGGACCTGGGGCGGCTTTTGTTTTTGCATTTGCTGTGGTGGAATTCCTTTTAGGACAAGAAGTTGTAAACGATCTAAAGCACAAAATGTGCATTGTTGATTGAAATGATGCAATATGTGTTGATTGTAGCCGGGGGTAAAGGTCTCCGTATGAATAATGAACTTCCCAAGCAGTTTATTACTCTGAAGGGAAAAACTATTCTGATGTATACCCTTGAAGCCTTCTATACTTATAACCCTGATATACGTATAATATTAGTACTTCCTTCCACCCAAAGGGATTATTGGTCCCGACTTTGTAAGGAGCTACACTTCTCATTACCTCACATGATCGTTGATGGTGGGGAGAATCGTTTTCATTCCGTGAAAAACGGATTAGCAATGGTTAAGAAACCCGGGTTGGTTGCTGTTCATGATGGAGTGCGTCCGTTTGTTTCTCAAACGGTTATAAGTCATTGTTTTGAGATGGCGCAGCAGAAGCGGGCGGTAATACCCGTTTTGGATAGCATAGATACCATACGTCAGCTAGTCGATGGAGGAAGTGTAACTGTCGATCGTAATATCTATAAGATGGTACAGACTCCACAAGTTTTTGAATCAGAGTTATTGCAAGAAGCATATTGCCAAGAATATAATACTTCGTTCACCGATGATGCTTCTGTTGTTGAGGCAATGGGGGTGCCGGTATTTCTTGTACCCGGAAACCGTGAAAATATAAAGATAACTACCCCTTTCGATTTAAAAATAGCAACTGCGTTGTTGGAATAATATGTTCGACTTTACGGATCGCGATATAAAATATCTGACGGGTGTCGGGCCGCAGCGCGCATCTGTACTGAATAAGGAATTGGAAATCTATTCCTTGCATGACTTATTATATTATTTTCCCTATAAATATGTAGATCGAAGTCGTATTTACCTGATCCGGGAAATAGATGGAACTATGCCTTATATTCAACTTAAAGGTGAAATTTTAAGTTTTGAGACAATCGGTGAAGGACGCCAAAGGCGCTTAATTGCACATTTTACTGATGGAACCGGGATTGTCGATTTAGTCTGGTTTCAAGGAATAAAGTATATTGTATCGAAATATAAGCAACGTCAGGAATATATTGTGTTTGGTAAACCGACCTCATTTAACGGACGAATCAATATTGCCCATCCTGATATAGATAATGCTGCGGAATTGAAGGTTGCTTCAATGGGAATGCAGCCTTATTATAATACTACTGATAAAATGAAACGCACTAATCTGAACTCTCGTGCTATCGAGAAAATGATGAGTGTAGTTGTTGAACAGATACATTCTTCTCTTCCCGAGACATTAACTCCCGGTATCTTAACCAAATATCATTTGATGTCTTTGACGGATGCTCTTGTTAATATTCATTTTCCGGCAAATACCGATTTATTACGCAAAGCACAATATCGGCTAAAATTTGAAGAACTTTTCTATATTCAACTTAATATCTTGCGATACGCCAAAGACAGGCAACGGAAATATCGTGGGTATGTTTTTGATAAAGTGGGTGATGTGTTCTATTCTTTTTATTCACAGAATCTCCCTTTTGAGTTGACCGATGCGCAGAAAAGAGTATTGAAAGAGATTCGTCGCGATCTTGGTGGTGGGAGACAAATGAATCGTTTGCTTCAAGGTGATGTGGGAAGTGGAAAAACATTAGTCGCGTTAATGACCATGCTAATAGCATTGGATAATGGTTATCAGGCATGTTTGATGGCTCCGACGGAGATATTGGCGAATCAACATCTTGAGACTATTAAAGAATTGCTCTACGGTATGAATGTCCGTGTGGAGCTATTGACAGGGTCTATAACAGGGAAAAAACGCGAAGAGATCTTAGCCGGCTTGTTGACAGGAAATGTACATATATTGGTGGGGACTCATGCCGTAATTGAAGACACCGTCAATTTTTCTTCGTTAGGATTGGTTATCATCGATGAGCAGCATCGTTTCGGGGTTGCCCAAAGAGCGCGTTTGTGGACCAAAAATACACAGCCACCTCATGTTTTGGTGATGACAGCAACTCCCATACCCCGTACATTGGCGATGACTTTATATGGTGATTTGGATGTTTCAGTGATTGATGAGCTGCCGCCGGGGCGTAAGCCTATTACAACGGTACATCAATATGATGCTTACCGCAAGAGTTTGTATGTATCTATACATAAGCAAGTAGCTGAAGGCAGGCAGGTCTATATTGTTTATCCTCTGATAAAAGAGAGTGAGAAAATAGACTTGAAGAATCTAGAAGAGGGTTACGTACATATTTGTGAAGAGTTTCCGGAATGTAGAGTTTGCAAGGTTCATGGTAAGATGAAACCCCAGGAAAAAGACAGTCAAATGCATCTGTTTGTTTCAGGCGAAGCCCAAATAATGGTCGCAACTACCGTTATAGAAGTAGGGGTGAATGTCCCGAATGCTTCGGTTATGGTGATTGAGAATGCTGAACGTTTCGGATTATCGCAACTTCATCAGTTGCGTGGACGAGTCGGACGAGGTGCTGAACAATCGTATTGTATCTTAGTGACAGGATTTAAGTTGGCTGAAGAAACAAGAAAAAGATTGGACATCATGGTACGTACCAATGACGGTTTTGAAATAGCTGAAGCTGATCTGAAATTGCGAGGGCCAGGTGATTTGGAAGGTACCCAGCAGAGTGGGGTTGCTTTCGATTTAAAAATAGCGGATATAGCCCGCGATGGACAACTTTTGCAGTTTGTTCGTGAGATTGCCCAAGAAGTTGTAGATAAGGATCCGTCCGGACTCTCTTCTGAAAATGAAATACTTTGGAGACGATTAAAGGAATTGAGAAAAACCAACGTTAACTGGGCTTCCATTAGTTGAAATTCGGTTAAATATGCACATTATTTGCAGGTCTGTGTTGTAAAACATATTTTTGGCTATTTCCCCAATTTATAGGGAGTTACAGTCGAATGAAAACTTCTTTGTCCTATAAACTACGAAAAAATAGTTAAGAAAAGGCTTTGACTTTCAATGAGAAATATTACCTTTGGGAGATTTAAAAATAAATAAAGGTATTCGAAATAGAATTGGAGGTGTTAAAATCCAGTATAAAATTTCGCAACGGATATCGCAAAACGAAAGACGAAACGAATGAATTTCAATTACATTAAAATGGTTTTTATAGCTGCGACGGCAATGATTAGCTTGAATGCGTTCTCGCAAGATCTGATTGCTCGTCAGGCTCCTATCGATAGAAAACTAAAAAGTGTAGATTCGCTGGCTTTACAAAGACAAATACGTATAGAGCAATCTGCTTATTCCGGTTTGAGTATTTATCCAAATTGGAATAATGAACATGTTCAAGCATACGGTAATGCTATTGTTCCGGATTCTTATCGTTTTGATTTGACAGGTTTCCACATGCCTACTAACAATACCCAAATAACTAGTGTTTTCGGTTATCGCGCCAGATGGCGCCGTATGCATTATGGTTTGGATGTTAAAGTTTATGTTGGTGATACTATCCGTGCAGCTTTTGATGGCCGTGTACGTATTGTGAAAGACCAGGGACGCCGTGGTTATGGAAAATATGTCGTTATTCGCCATGATAATGGTTTGGAAACTGTATACGGGCACTTATCAAAACAACTTGTAGATGAAAATGAAAATGTAAAAGCCGGAGAACCGATTGCTTTGGGCGGCAATACCGGAAGATCTACAGGCTCCCATCTCCACTTTGAAACCCGTTTCCTTGGAATACCACTTGATCCGGCTTTGATGTTCGATTTTACCAGACAAGATGTTGTTGCAGACTCTTATACTTTCCAAAAGAGAGGAGAATCTAATACTACAGTGCGCAATTTGGCTCAAGGTAGAGGTATGTTCTATAAAGTTAAGAGAGGAGATACGTTGTCAAGAATTGCTTCAAAACAAGGAATGTCTGTTGATCAGCTTTGCAAGTTAAATAGAATAAGTAAAAGAACGAGCTTACGTCCCGGACAAATTCTTCGTTGTTCGTAAGATCGATTTATGCGATATGAAGGAGGGTACTTTAATATAATTTAGAGTGCCCTCTTTTCTTTTTCTTTTTATTATTTATACCTTTGTATCCTATTTTTTAAGGAAATGAAAGATACCAGACAGCAATTTGAGCATGTCATAGCCATTTGTCGTGATTTGTTCTCTAAAAAACTTCATGACTACGGTCCTGCATGGCGTATCTTACGCCCGGCTTCAGTGACCGACCAAATCTTTATTAAGGCAAATCGTATTAGAAGTATTGAAACCAAGGGCGTTGCTTTGGTTGACGAGGGCATTCGTTCGGAGCTTATTGCCATTGTGAACTATGGAATAGTAGGACTTATCCAGTTGGAACTTGGCTATGCCGAGTCAATTGATATACCTAACGAAAAGGCTATGGAATTATATGACAAATACGCAGAGATGTCTTTGAATCTTATGCTTGCCAAGAATCATGATTATGATGAAGCATGGCGCGGAATGCGCAATACTTCTTACACGGATTTGATTTTGGTAAAGATTTGCCGGACAAAGCAAATTGAGAGCTTGGATGGTAATACATTAGTGTCCGAGGGGATAGATGCCAATTATATGGATATGATAAATTATTCTGTATTTGGTCTGATTAAGATAGAATTTGGTGAATAATAAAAGACATATTGTTTGGAAGGGTTGGGTGAATTTTTGCCGCTTTATTTTAGCAGCATTATTTATCTTCTCCGGTTTTGTCAAAGCAATTGATCCATTGGGATTCTTCTATAAGATTCAGGATTATCTGACAGCCTTTGACATCATCAATCTCTTTCCTCATTACTTTCCCTTTTTATTTGCCATCATATTATCTGCCATGGAATTTTCTGTGGGGATTTTCTTATTCTTCGGTGTACGCAGGCATTTTGCAGCTGGGGCGGCCTTGCTCCTTATGGTCGTAATGACTCCTCTTACACTTTACTTGGCAATAGCTAATCCTGTTTCCGATTGTGGTTGTTTTGGAGATGCATGGGTATTGAGCAATTGGGACACTTTTTACAAAAATGTTATTTTATTAATAGCAGCAATATCTGTATTCGTCGGGAAAGATTGTGTTATACGATTTGTAACTCAAAAGGTTGAGTGGATGGTTTCAGTCTACACCTTTTTATTCATATTTATTTTATCATTCTACTGTTTGCATAATTTGCCTATACTCGATTTCCGCCCCTATAAAATAGGGAACAATATTAAAAAAAAGATGGAGATCCCTCTTGGTGCTAAACAAACGGTGTTTGATACGCATTTTATATTGGAGAAAGATGGGAAACGGCAAGAGTTTACATTAGACAATTATCCAGATAGTACTTGGAAGTTTATTGAAACCAAGACGATTGTCAAAAAGAAAGGTTATGAACCACCTATACATGATTTTTCGATGATTGATGTAAGAACCGGTCATGACTTGACTGATAGTGTTCTTTCTCATAAAGGTTACACTTTCTTGTTGGTTGTTCATCAATTGGAAAATGCCGATGATAGTAATATCGACTTGATAAATGAAGTCTATGATTACAGCGAGGAACACGGGTATGGCTTTTATGCTTTGACTTCTTCTTCACCCAAACAGATAGAACAATGGCGGGATAGGACTGGAGCTGAATATCCGTTTTGTCAAATGGATGATATCACATTGAAAACAATAATTCGTTCCAATCCAGGTTTGGTACTTTTGAAGAATGGAACAATTTTGAATAAATGGAGTGATAATCAACTACCGGATGAGTACATCTTGACTAACAGGCTTGATAAATTATCAATAGGCTCTCAAAAAGCAGTCAATGATAAAAACACTATAGCTTATGTTTGCTTTTGGTTCTTCATTCCCTTAATATTGGTTGTGGTACTTGATATTTTAATTATTAAGCGAAGAAATAAGAAGATTATTACCCATCAAGACGTGAGTCAAAACTCCAATGATTCGGAGAATGAACTTCATGAATAGTAGATGCATGTTATGCATTGATAGCTGAATAAAATAGATTTAGGAATAATATTAACCCTTTATTAAATTAAGAACAAAATGAGAAAAAACATTGTTGCAGGAAACTGGAAAATGAACAAAACCCTTCAAGAGGGAATTGCTTTGGCTAAAGAATTAGACGGAGCTTTGGCTAGTGAAAAACAGAATTGCGATGTAATTATCTGTACACCTTTCATTCATCTTGCTTCTGTTACTCCTTTAGTGAATCCTGTTAAAATAGGTGTAGGTGCAGAAAACTGTGCTGATAAAGAATCAGGTGCATATACCGGTGAAGTTTCAGCTGCTATGGTTGCGTCTACCGGTGCAAAATACGTTATTCTTGGTCACTCAGAGCGTCGTGCATACTATCATGAAACAGTAGAGATTCTTGATGCAAAAGTTAAATTGGCTTTGACTCATGGTCTCACTCCAATATTCTGTATCGGAGAAGTTTTGGAAGAACGCGAAGCTAATAAGCAAAATGAAGTTGTTGCCACTCAGTTGGCTTCTGTCTTCTCTTTGTCAAAAGAAGATTTTTCAAAAATAGTTTTAGCTTATGAACCTGTATGGGCTATTGGTACTGGTAAGACAGCAAGTCCTGCTCAAGCTCAAGAAATTCATGCATTTATCCGCTCATTGGTTGCTGAAAAATATGGTAAAGAAGTTGCTGATGATTGCTCTATCCTTTATGGTGGAAGTTGCAAGCCTTCAAATGCAAAAGAGTTATTTGCAAATCCAGATGTTGACGGTGGTTTGATTGGCGGTGCTGCTTTAAGTGTAGCTGATTTCAAAGGCATCATTGATGCTTTCAATTAATAAATGAAAGATCGGAGAAAAGAGATTGCATGATCTATTTCGATGCTTCTTCATTTATTGATGGGTATTGTGGCATGAGTCTCTTTTCTCCGATCTATGATTGAGCTTTGTATTTGTTTTAAAATTTAGTTGTATGAAAAAACTAGGTTTACTTTTCGTTTCATGTTTTGCGTTCACTGTACTTTCATTGGCGCAGAGTAATATCATTAAAAGTTTGGAACGTGATGTTCCCGGACAAGGTAAGGTTGTGATTCATCAGGACGATCGCATTGGAGCAAATGTTGGCACAGAGAATACACCCACTGTTCAGGATGAAAAGAAAGTGATAAAGGCTGCAGGTTATCGCATACAAGTATATGCCGGTAATAATACCCGGCAAGCAAAGAATGAAGCTTATGGAGTAGGTTCGAGAATAAAAGAATATTTTCCAGATCTTTCAGTTTATACTTCTTTTATGCCTCCTCGTTGGCTGTGCCGTGTCGGTGATTTCCGGAGTATTGAAGAAGCTGACGCTGTGATGCGCCAGTTGCGTGCTACAGGGGTTTTTAAGGAAGTTTCTATTGTGAAGGAACAAGTAAATATTTCATTATAAGGTCTATCATGTCGAAGAAAGAAGAAGTTGTATCTCCTGCATCAGTGGAACTGCAAGAACATTATAAGCGTATTATAACTCTATTGGGTGAAGATGCTGATCGCGAGGGATTGTTGAGAACTCCTGAACGGGTTGCAAAAGCTATGATGTCTTTAACCAAAGGTTATCGCTTGGATCCACACGCTGTGCTTCGATCTGCTAAGTTTAAAGAGGCTTACAGCCAGATGGTTATTGTGAAAGATATTGATTTCTTCTCCTTGTGTGAACATCACATGCTTCCATTTTATGGTAAGGCTCATGTAGCTTATATTCCCAACGGGTATATCACAGGATTGAGTAAGATTGCTCGGGTAGTTGATATATTCTCTCATCGTTTACAAGTGCAAGAACGTATGACACTTCAAATAAAGGAGTGTATTCAGGAAACATTAAATCCGCTCGGAGTGATGGTAGTAGTGGAAGCGAAGCACATGTGCATGCAGATGCGTGGAGTTGAAAAACAAAATTCCATAACGACGACTTCAGACTTTACCGGTGCTTTTAATCAAGCCAAGACTCGTGAGGAGTTTATGAATCTTATCCGCCACAATTCGCCGATTTAACGTTGGCGCTACTTCTCTGCGTGATCTCTTTGGCGGTACCCGCCATTCGAAGAATTTCTATAGGGGATCTCTTTTTTGGAAGAATGAATGGTTCTTTTTAGTTAATAAAGAGCGGATGGTGCTACGGAAGGACAACCCGGTCTCCTAATCGCTTTGCCATTTCACTCTGTATTCTACGCAGATCACTGTATCGCTGCATTAATGAATTGCATTTCTCATTGTCATTTGCAATGGCAGGGTCCTGGAGTGCAAGCATCATGTGCTTTAGTTCTTCACTGACAATGGCATACTTAAAGTTTACCATTAACATTGGTACCAGTTCGTATAGCCGTTCCTCATCACTTACCAACTTTTGAGTCTTAGAATGATACTTGCTTAATTGATATCTGTTACTAATTAATTCTGCACATAATTTGCTGATTGAAGGATCCGGATGACTCAAAAAATATCTTTCTGCAGTAAATCCGTTCTGGTTCAAATGGGCGGAAGCTTCTGATAATATTTGCCTGTGCAATGGATTGTGAAAGGCTAAATCATCTTCACGCAAGTCATTTACGATGTATTCGGTCACAGTAATAGGCACTTCTTCTTCTTGATCATTGTGAGTGATGCACATTACTTTCTCACCATAACGTATGACCATCTGGAGAATAAGGCGTTCGTATTTATAAAACTCCCGACCTTCCTTCCCATCTTGGGGAATGAATGAAGAATATACTTCTTCGGCTAGTTGGTCTGTATTATCGCTGGAGATAAGACCTTCAGGTGGCGCTGGATTCGCTGCTGATGAGCTTTGGTCGACGTACCTGCCCTGATTTTTCTCTCTGTCGTCTCGTTCAGCTTGCTTAATCGCTTGTCTCTCACGTAATTTAGCGACTTCCGATACCAAGAGCTTTTCTTCAACCCGTAATGTTGAACCACATTCTTTGATGTACACATCGCGAACAATGGCTTCAGGTATTACAGATATGCTTCTTACAATGTCGGCAATCAGTTCGGCCCGTTTAATCGGATCCTTTCCGGCTTCTTCCAATAAAAGATTTGTCTTGAAGCGGATGAAGTCAGCTTCATGCTCCTGTATGAATGCTTGAAATTCAGTGGCGTTATGCTTGCGTGCGAAAGAGTCGGGGTCATCACCATCCGGTATAAGGCATACTTTCACATTCATACCTTCTTCCAGAAGCATGTCTATACCCCTTATGGAAGCTTTGATACCCGCCATATCTCCATCATAAAGGACAGTGATATTATTTGTAAAACGGTGTATTAGCCTGATTTGTCCCGGAGTAAGAGATGTTCCCGATGAGGCAACTACATTCTCTATTCCGGATTGATGCATTGAGATAACATCCGTATAACCTTCGACAAGGAAGCAACGATCTTGTTTTACGATAGCTTGTTTGGCGAAGAATATTCCGTAAAGCTCATTGCTCTTGTGGTAAATTTCAGATTCGGGAGAGTTGACATACTTCATGGTCACTTTCTTGGTCTGCGCACTCAACACACGCCCACCGAAAGCCACTACTTTCCCGGATAATGTATGTACCGGGAACATTACACGCCCCCAGAACCGATCGTGTATCCTTCCATCTTCAGATTCCAAGCATAATCCAGTTCTTACAAGAAACTCTTTTTTATATCCTTTCTTTAAAGCTTCTTGGGCAAAAGCATCTCTGGCTTCTATGGAATAGCCTAATTGGAACTTCTCGATAATATCGTCACGAAAACCACGCTGCCGAAAATAGCTCATACCTATATTTCGTCCTTCGGGATTGTTCTTTAAGATATCTTGAAAATAATCACGTGCGAAATTATTCACAATGAACATACTTTCTCGAGTACTTTGAGCTGTTTTTTCTTCGTTGGTAAGTTCCCTCTCTTTTATCTCAATGCCATATTTCTTGGCTAGATATTTCAGGGCCTCATAATAGGACATTTGCTCATGCTCCATGATGAAATGAACAACATTTCCTCCTTTTCCACAGCTAAAGCATTTGCATAAACCTTTGGCGGGAGATACACTGAATGAAGGTGTTTTCTCGTTATGAAAAGGACATAACCCTACATAGTTCACTCCCCGTTTCCTGAGCGTAACAAATTCGGATACCACGTCAACAATCTGCGCCGCATCCAGAATTCTGTCTATTGTTCCCTGATCTATCATTGTTTTTATTTGCAAATACAAAGTTACTAGAAAATAAGCCCTTGCCAAATATTTTTTTGACAAGGGCTTATTATTTTTTGCAAGCGGAAGATTACTACCAACTTATCGCCTTAATTATATCTTTCTCCAATTTGCAATCTTGGGAAGATTGGTTGGTCTATTGAATGTTGGTTCGTATGCGTTTAAGATATTTCTTCATTCCTTCTTCATCCTTATTGGTGATTATTTCCAGTAGCTTTTTCAGTTCCAGCCGGATATTCTCGACTTGTGCAGGGGTTCTGGGATTGAAAAGAATCTCCTGAAGCAGGTAATCGTCTTCACTCATCACACCTTTAGCGATAGCCATGTGCTTCTTAAAAGTGGTCCCCGGAGCCTCCTGATGCTTCATTACCGCTGCGAAAACGAAACTGGAGACAAACGGTATGGAGAGTGAATAAGCCACGGTTTCGTCATGCTCATCAAAAGTATACTCAAATATATTGAGATTCAATCCGTTATAAAGGTCTTTGAAGAAAACTTTACCCAAATGATCACTCTCATTAATAATGATTGCACTTTCACTGCTTAAGTTGCTGAGACTTGCAAAGGTCGGGCCGAACATGGGGTGTGAGGATACATAACGGAAACCGCTTTCTTCATAAAACTTCTTTAGTCCGGTCTTTACAGAAGCAATATCACTGATGATACAATCTTTCGGAAGTGCCGGTAAAATATTGCGAAAAGCTTCAAGGGTATATTTTACGGTTACGGCATTTATCACCAATTCGGGCTCAAAATCTTTGATTTCTTCCAAAGTTGTGAATCTATAGGTGTTGTAGACAAAGCGCAACTGCTGCGGGTTTATATCATATACGGCCGTTTCGTGTTGAAAACTTAAGATATCTGTAAAGAAGGAGCCCATTTTGCCTGCTCCGAGTATTAATATTCGCATAGCTTTAACCTTTCCGGCTTTTATTTATTGATAATTTCCATTTGTTGTCTCACACTTTCCTCGTGTATTGCTTCGAAAACTTTCTTAATAAACTCCGAATCCATTCCGCAAAGAGCACCTTGTGAACCTCTTTTCTCTAAGATTTCGTTGTAACGACCGGTCTGGAGGATAGTCATATCATGCTCTTTCTTGAATGTCCCTATTTCGCGAGCAATGCGCATACGCTTAGATAACTCCTGTATAATGTTGTTGTCGCACTCGTCGATTTGTTTACGCAATTGGCTGAGGCTTTCGGTTGTCTGTGTCTCTTTGCGGATGACAAGCAAGTTCAGAATGTAATCTAGAACATCCGGAGTAACCTGCTGTTCTGCATCGCTCCATGCACAATCGGGGTTGCAGTGGCTTTCTATGATTAATCCGTTGAAACCTAAGTCCATGGCCTGTTGACTGAGCGGAGCGATCAACTCACGCTTTCCTCCGATATGGCTCGGATCACAAATAATCGGCAAATTGGGGATTCTTCTGCGAAGTTCTATCGGAATATGCCACTGTGGTAGATTACGGTAGATCTTTTTATCATAGCTGCTGAAACCGCGATGGATAACACCCAGCCTTTTAATTCCTGCGTTGTTGATACGTTCCAGTGCACCGATCCAAAGCTCTAAGTCAGGATTTACCGGATTCTTCACTAACACCGGGATATCCACTCCCTTTAGTGCATCGGCTATTTCCTGTACGGCGAAAGGGTTAGCTGTAGTGCGAGCACCTACCCATAGGAAATCTATTCCTGCCTTTAATGCCTCATATACATGCTTGGCAGTAGCTACCTCGGTGGAAATATACATCCCGGTTTCTTTCTTCACTTCTTTTAGCCAAGGTAGACCGTCCACACCAACTCCTTCAAATCCTCCGGGTTTAGTACGTGGTTTCCATATTCCGGCACGAAACATTTTGATGCCTTTTTCAGACAATTGTTTTGCTGTACTCATTACCTGCTCTTCCGTTTCTGCACTACACGGACCAGCTATGATCATGGGGCGTTTATCTTCCACGCCCGGGAGTAAAATAGATTCCAATTCAAGCTCCATTTCTATATTCTTTTAATTATTTGTATTCTTCATTTTATGACTTGACTACTGTTTTCAGCACAGTTCATCAAGCCTGTTTTATATTAATCTCTTCAATCCGTCGTAAAGCTTCAGTAAGTTTATCTTCCTTACAGCATAGAGAAAGGCGGATAAAACGGTTCCCATTCGAACCGAATATGAATCCGGGAGTAATGAATACCCGGGCTTCATGCAATACTTTCTCCGTCAGATCTTCTACATCCTTACAATTGGTGGGTATCTTTCCCCAAAGAAACATGCCGACCTGCTTTTCGTCGTAGGTGCATCCTAGAGCGTGCATAATATCACCAGCCAGTTTCCGGCGGTTACGATAGTTCCGGTTATTTCCTTCGTACCACGATTTTTCCGCATCCAAAGCCTTTGAGGCAGCCAGTTGCATTGCCCGGAACATTCCGCTGTCAATATTGCTTTTTACTTTCAATATCCATTGAATGAATTCGGCATTACTGGCTAGCATTCCAATGCGCCATCCCGGCATGTTATGGCTCTTACTCATAGAGTTGAGTTCTATGCAGCATTCTTTTGCACCCGGTATGCTAAGTATGCTCAAAGGGTGTTCATTCAGGATAAAACTATATGGGTTGTCGTTGACAATCACAATATTGTGTTTGCGGGCAAAGTTGACCAATTTCTCGTATAATTCAGGAGTAGCGTTAGCACCTGTCGGCATGTTTGGATAATTTGTCCACATCAACTTCACTTTGCTCAGATCCATGCGTTCTAATTCTTCAAAATCGGGCATCCATTCATTCTCCTCTTTCAGATTATAATGAATAACTTCTGCACCCAGTATTTTGCTGAGTGAAGTGTATGTAGGATATCCCGGATTAGGTACAAGTACCTCTTCACCTGGATTGACAAAAGCCAAAGTGACATGCAATATACCCTCTTTTGAACCAATAAGTGGTTGTATTTCTGTCTCAGAATCCAGCTCCACATGGTACCATTTCTTATACCATCCGGCAAAACTTTTTCTTAGTTCCGGGATACCGGTGTAGGGTTGGTAACCATGTCCGTTTGAGTTTTTTGCTTCATGACAAAGTGTCTCAATCGTATCCTCGGATGGAGGCATATCGGGGCTTCCGATGCCCAGGCTGATTACATCCTTGCCTTCTGCATTCATCCGGGCTACTTCTTGCAATTTCTTGGAGAAATAATATTCACTTACATCTGCCAAGCGGTTGGCCGGCAATATATTAAATGTTTGATTTACCTTCTGCATATTCGCCTAAAATTTTTAGTTCTTTAGTCAACGGCGTGATGGCCGCAATGGCTTGTTTATATTTCAGTAAGTTGTCAAAGACAATGTCTACGTAAAATTGATATTCCCATTCTCTTCCGATAATAGGTAACGATTGTATTTTGGTCAGATTGATGCGGTAAAAAGACAATATGGATAAAACTTGTGAGAGACTACCTTCGGTGTGTGGTAAGGTGAAAACCATGCTGGACTTGTTGATCTCCCGGTGATTGAGTCTGTTTAGCTCATCTACTTGCCAAGGGTCGGCTACAATTAGAAAACGTGTGAAATTGTGTTTGTTTGTTTCAATACCTTCTTGAAGGATTTTCATGCCGTAACGCTCAGCCGCCAATTTGGAACAGATAGCGGCGTGTCCGCTTAGTTTCTCCCGTTTTATGGTTTCTGCGCTGAGTGCCGTATCTTCCGCTTCCACAACTTTAATACGCGGATGCTGACTTAAGAATTCGCGGCATTGCATTAAAGCGATAGGGTGGGAGTTTACTTCTGTAATGTCACTCCAGTCTTCTTCCGGCAGACATACAAAGCAATGTGATATTCTCAGCTTGTATTCCCCTATAATCTGGCTTCCACTTAGTCTGAGCAACTCATTGTTTTGCAACAAACTACCTGCAATGGTGTTTTCTATTGCCAGCATACCTATGGTATGGCTATCTTTCTTAATGGCTGCGAATACTTCTTCGAACGTGGCGCAACAGATTAATTCGATATCTTCTCCTTCAAAGTATTTATGTGCCGCAATATCGTGATACGACCCTAGTGTCCCTTGAATGGCTATTTTCCTCATAACATTTTCTTTAAAAAAAAATCCCGCATCCATTGTCTGGAGCGGGATTTCATATTTCTATTTAAGTTCCTATCAGTTCTTAAGCATCACTGTCACTTGACACATACAAACTCCCGCTCTACTCTGTTGCTAAAGTAAAAGTAATAGAAGAAGTAAAATGTGTGACTAAACAGGTTCATACTTGTTTGAATTTGTTTTTTAACAGGGGCAAAAGTAACGCTTTTTTTTGAAATGCAAATATAATAGAGCTTTTTTCTTATTGTTTATGCTAAAAAACGACATTTGCCTGCATAATATATCATTATTGTTTCAAAAATGTTTCCAATTGTTCTTTTAGCGGAAAGCTGGACCGCATTCCCGCTAAAAGAGAAAGCTACTCTATAGGGTTGGTTTTAGTTCTTCAGTTCTATTTGCATATTACCGTTAATAGTGCCTGATGTTTTGTACGTCTTACCTTTGTAAATCAGTTCGATGTTGACACCTTTAATATCCTTCTCTACGTTCCGGGCACCTTTTTTATCAGCCAACCTGATGTTTACTACATTCCCATTTCTCTTTGCGGTGAAGTGCATAAGTGAATAACCACCTTGCTTGAACTCCCAACCATCTCCGGCATCAGTGTATAGCTGTCCTTCGGCTTTTCCCTGATTATCAAGACAGACAAGTAAGGTGAGGGGAGCAAATGAGTTCTCGGTAGTACTCTGAATGATTTTTCCTGCCGGTATGATACTTCCACCTTTAATTTTCAATTTAGCCTGATATTTATCTGATAAATCGCCGTTGACCAGACTCAGTTCTTCCCAAATGCCCGAAGGTAAAGCCGGATTCTTAGAGAATGCCGGAATGACTAGCAGGTTTTCTCCTAATAAGAAAGCTTCCTGTTCATTTCTCAGTTTCAGATCTTTGGGATCGGCGAAGAATACCGGATTCATCACCGGTAATCCGCTCTGTGAAGATTCGTGAAATAAGGTATAAATATAAGGGAGCAGGCGGTAACGACGCTCAAGAGCTATTCTTGAGGTGTTTTCCATTGCTTCTCCATAAGCCCATGGTTCTTTATTGTTGGTTCCTGCACAAGCGTGACCGCGTACAAAGGGAAAGAACACTCCGAAGCCTAGCCAGTTTCCCCAAAGATCAGGCTCGGTATTTCCGAGGAAACCACCAATATCAGGACCATTAAACGGTTGTCCGGATAGGCCTAATGTAATAGACATGGGGATGGACAATTTGAGATGATCCCATCCTGCATAATTGTCACCGGTCCATGTTGCTGCATATCGCTGACCACCCAATAAATTTGCTCTGGTCAGCAAGAATGGACGCTTATCGGGATTTGCAGCCATTATTCCTTCGGAAGATGCCTGAACCATCAGTCTGCCGAAAGCATTATGATATAATAGGTGAGGGCCTGCTGGTAATGTACCCCCGCCTTTATGAGGGGTATCATAAGGCATTGTCCCCAGTCTCTGACTTTCGGGCAACTCACTATCGTTAATAGCCGGTTCGTTCATGTCATTCCATACCCCGTCTATTCCTTTAGCTAAAAAATCCTTGTATAGTCCGCTCCACCATTTTCGGGCTTCCGGTTGTGTAAAGTCGGGGAAAGTACAGTCGCCCGGCCATACTTTACCGTGATATTCGTCGCCATTTGCTTTTCTTACCCAAATGTTCTTGGCGCTTCCGGATTGATAAACGCCATAGTTCGGGTCGACTTTTACTCCAGGATCTATCATATATACGGACTTGAAACCTTTTTGGTGGAGGTAGTCGTTCAAAGCTTTCGGATTGGAAAATCTATCTTTATTGAATGTGAAGACTCTGTATCCCTCCATATAATCGATATCCATCCAAACCACATCACAAGGTATCTTCTTGATGCGGAAAGTGTCGGCTATCTGACGGACGCGTGTCTCACTGTCGTAAGAAAAGCGACATTGATGATATCCTAACGCCCATCTTGGAGGCATTTTTATTGTTCCTGTTAATTCGGATAAGCCTTTCAATACAGCTTGTGGAGATTCACGGTCTATAATGAATACTCGGAATAATGCACCTTCGGTATTGAGTACGATCTCCGTGGAGTTAGTATAGAGTTCGGATTTCCATGAAGTATCGAAGATAATACCGAATGCAGAGCCGTCTTTTCTGACTCCCATAACCCATGGATGCGATTGATAAAGCCTTTTCCCCTGTTCTACGCTATATGCACCGGTATCTGTATTCCACAATTTGATGTGTTGTCCATTGCGTAGAAGCGGACCGGTAACTTCTCCGCCGCCATAGAGACTGATATCTCCGGCGATTTTTAAAGTAGCGGAGGCTTTGTTCTCTTTCACTGTGAATTCGGGAATCAATGACCAGCTTTTAGGAGCACTTCCTATAGAAACAGGTTCCTTTTGGAGGATCAATGAAGGGGTTTTGCTTTGATCGAAGCCTGTCGGGATAAATTCTACAATCTTCTTTCCGACTAAACTCGACTTTTGAATAGGTATGTTTTTGGCGTTAATATCCAAAAAACAGAAAATAGCCAATGCTAATATTAGCTTTAATGATTTCATAGTGTTTTTGTTATAGAATTATTTTTTCTCTTTTGCCTATCTTGCTCATGATTTCTGATGACAAATTAAATAAAAAAAAACAGAATTGTTAATCGGTATTTTACAATATATGATAAATGGCACGGATATGTACTATGTTGTCTTGCATTTAGACAATTCAACCACACTGGCTAGCGAACGAATCATTTTTTCGGTAAGTATTATCGTTCTTCAGTCGGTTATTTATATTATGTCATTTAATATTCTATCTTTGCTCCTTTGCTTAATGAAAGTTATTACAAAAGATATAATATGACAATGGAACAGTTGGTCAGAACAAGAACATATTCGGATAGAGAAGAACAAGCGAATACTATTTCTCATGCTATTGGTATTTTATTAGGATTGGGAACGGGAGGACTACTCTTGTCGAAAGCATTCGATCGAGGCGGTTGGGCAGTAGCCAGCGTAATTGTTTATTTGTGCGGCATGTTGTCCTGCTATATCATCTCGACTTGCTACCACGGGTGTAAAGAGGGAAAAAGAAAACGTTTTCTTCAAAAGTGGGATCATGCTTTAATCTACGTACATATCGCAGGTACATACACTCCTTTTACCCTTGTTACTTTAAGAGAAGTAGGCTGGTGGGGATGGTCGTTGTTTTCTTTTGTCTGGCTATCTGCTATTATAGGTGCATTTGTCAGCTTTAGAAGGTATCAGAAGCATAGCTATCTGGAAACTGCCTGCTATATCATAATGGGTTGCTCCGTATTGGTGGCTTTTAAACCGTTAGTTGATGTGTTAGGTCAGGCTGGGCATTTGAATGCTTTATATTGGCTTATCGCTGGTGGCATTTCTTATATTATAGGTGCGGTGTTTTACTCATTAACTAAGAAACAATATATGCATACAGTATTTCATTTCTTTGTTTTAGGTGGGAGTATATGTCATATTATTGCTATCTATATGATTCTCTGACAAATCCCGTGATATCGCTGGACTTGTGCTCCATTTTCACTTGGTGATACTAAAAAAGGATACGGGGAATACTCCCGGTATACTCTCGATAAGTATTTTGCACTGCTTATTCGTGATTCTTTCCCGATTATCTTCTTTGTATTTAATAGTCTTTCTGAAGCGATTTCATTAACCTCTTGAATATAGAATCATATTATACTATTCTATGAATCATATATTACCATTCCGGGAATCCTATTATAGGATTCCTATAACAGTCGTACTGTGAATGTACAAACAGCTTAAACACTTTATGGAAAGGGTCGTATAAATAAAGGTATGTATGAGATTTATGCCGGGTTAGAATATGCCGGGTATTGTCTCTGGTTTGACTTCGGAATTCTCAAACTTTCCGGTAAGGTTTTCATTTCCTTTCGGATCTAGTTCAAGAGCCTTTTTGAGATCTTCTATCGAGCCATCCTTGTCTCCGCTGATAAGTTTGGCACGGCCGCGTTCATGATAAGCTTGAGTAAAGTTTGGGTTTAGCTCAACAGCTTCATTATATAGTTCAATCGCTTTTGAAGCTTCTCCCTTGTCTGTGAAATACTTTCCTAATTTAAGAAAAGCCTGTTCGTTGAAAGGGTTTAGTTCTATAACGTATAAATAGTCTTTCTCGGCTTCTTCTCCATTACCCGTCGCTTCTTGTATCTGCCCGTGTAATAGTAACGCAGCTTCATCTTCTGCATTTTCATTCAGAATCAAGTCGACATCTTCTGCGGCTTCTTTATACTGATTTAATGAAATCAGAATATCCGCACGCAACAAAAGAGCTTCTATGTAATTGTTCTTTAATTGTATAGCCTGAGTCAGAGAAGCGATGGCCATGATGTCATTCTTTAAGTAATGCTCCGATTTCCCCAATAAATAATGTGCAGAGGCATTCTCTTTTTGCAACTCAATCACTTTTTTGGCGTACCTACCCATGTCTTCATACTTCTCCTGCATAAAGTTGATGTTTGCCAAAACAAGATAAGTTTCAGTATGCTCTGGTTCCAACTCTAGCATTTCCTGTAATAATTCACCGGCATCATCCAATTCTCCTTTTTGAATATAAGCTTGGGAAAGGTAATTCATTGTTTCAAAATCCTTTTGTAGAGCAATCGCCTCAGTAAAGAACTTAATGGCAAAATCTATCTGCCCTGCCCGTTGCGCGCGCATGCCGTCATACTTGAAAATATCAAATTTCTTTTGGATGTTTTTCTGTTTGTCATTTTCCGTGTTTTGCTGTGCGTTACCGGAGAAAAGTGATTTTAAAAAGCCCATAATGTTTTTCTTTTAGTATGTTACATTGCTAACCTTATTTTATTTGGCAGGTATGCTTTTAGTTTCTTTTATTTCTACAAATGAAAGGTATTTTTCTCTATTATACAATGCTCTGTCGATAATTATTAGAATATGGACGTACTTAGATGGAAAGTATCCCGTTATTCGATTTCAACTCACCGTCTTCTAATAATTCGCGAATACACGTGGCGACAAGTTCTTTGTCTTCAGTGATTTGCCCTACCAGATGTGCGGGAGTTTGTGCACTCTGCTCCACCAAACTTAGTATTTTTTCCTTTAGCTCGGATTGAGAGGTCTGTTCCATTGTATCACGCTGGCTGATGCAGGTGTCGCATATTCCACATTTATGCTCATTCTTCTCTCCGAAATAGCGCAATAACATTCGACTACGACAGGTGGTATCTGTGGTAACGTAATCTATAATGGCTTTAATGCGTACTTTATAGCGCTCTTTTCGTTCTTCGTATACGCTATACGGTATTTGGAGTTGGGCACTATCAACTCGCTCACGTGTATAAATAATATAAGGAGTCTTCTTGTGTGGAATATAATCTACGATGTGCAATTTGGATAACCGGATGAGAATATCATATACTTGCTGCCTGGTCAGCCCACTACGTATAGCTATGGAATCTTCATTAATGAAAGTATAGTCGGTGAATAGTCCCGTGTATGAACGCAGGATTACTTGGATAAGTTTATCCGCTTCATCACCAAGCTTATGTAGTTTGTAAAGTTCTTCACGACGCACAGTAAAAAATACTCTGGAAGCATTATCCTGTTCGTCGGTATATTCCAGATAACCTGCCTGTGTCAATATCTTTAAGGCACTATTGACCGGAACCGGGAAGTATTTAAATTTTCGGCAGAAATCCTCAATATTGAATTCTCTGATGCAATCCTGTCCATCACCCATTGCCATTTGATAATAATACTGCAAATGTTCATAGACCTGCCGTATATATTCTTTGTCGGGAAAAGTATCAGGTACACGTTTATTTAAAGTGGTTTTATCCGATTTAGCATATAAGATTACCGCATAAGCCTTCTCTCCGTCTCTGCCAGCCCGTCCGGCTTCCTGGAAGTAAGCTTCGGGGGAATCAGGTAAATCGAGATGTACCACTAATCGTACATCCGGTTTATCAATGCCCATTCCAAAAGCATTTGTGGCGACGATAACCCGACTTTCTCCTTTCTGCCAACGTTGCTGGCGGATATCCTTGGTTGCATCATCAAGTCCCGCATGGTAGAAGTCGGCAATGAACCCTTCTCCGTTTAGTAATTCCGTTATTTCTTTGGTACGTCTTCTATTGCGTACATAAACAATGGCACTACCCGGAATTGATTTCAAAATATGTAGGAGTTCTCCGGTCTTATTCTCCGTCTGACGAACGATGTATGCAAGATTCTTCCGCTCAAAGCTCATTCGAAAGACATTCTCTTCTTTAAAATGGAGTCGTTTCTGAATATCTTTGACGACCTCTGGGGTTGCGGTCGCTGTCAGGGCCAATACGGGAACATTAGGCAATAACTGACGTATTTCGGCTATTTTGAGGTACGCCGGTCTGAAGTCGTATCCCCATTGTGATATGCAGTGGCTTTCATCCACAGTGATCATGCTGACCTTGATCTTTGCAAGTTTAACGCGAAAGATCTCGGTGTCAAGCCGCTCGGGGGAGATATATAAGAATTTGTAGTTGCCGAATATGCAGTTTTCCAGTGCAATGATAATCTCTTGTCTGGTCATTCCGGAGTAAATGGCAAGAGCCTTTATGCCGCGGCTTTTCAGGTTCTGTACCTGATCTTTCATCAGCGCGATTAAAGGGGTAACCACGAGACACAATCCATCTTTTGCTAATGCCGGCACCTGAAAGGTAATCGATTTACCACCTCCTGTCGGCATTAGTCCCAAGGTATCTCTGCCTTCACCAATACTGGTGATAATTTCTTCCTGTAAATCGCGGAAGCAATCATATCCCCAATATTGTTTTAAAATCTCTTTGTACACTTTGTACCCGATGTTATATATAACTTATACTTCTCTGTTGATTTGACACAAAGAAAAGGTTTTAAAAGTAAAGATCAAAAACAGCAGCGATTACGCTACTTACTTGTCTGTCTAAACTACATCATCGGAGGCATTCTTATCCTTATTATATCCTACCCCGGATTTTGCATTGGGTTGTTCGGTATATTTTAGAATGCAATCTCTCTTAATCCGGTTTAATGTCCTCAATCTGTAATTGCACTTCTCCACGCTTATGCGTATTTTCTTCAACTGTATAGCAGATATCGAACGAACGGCGAGTTTTAATAAAACGTACGTGTGAACTTTGCCCGAACGCTATACCATTCATTACATTGTTGGACTTATTATCTACCAATTCCAGCTTGATGTGTTCCTGATCACGTCCTACAACTTTACTTGTTCCGTAATCATATACATTGTGCGTGCAAAAGATCGGTTTCGTATTCTCCGGACCAAAAGGGTTGAACTTCTTCAAATCACTGAAGAATTTAGGGCTGATATCCTTAAAGTCTATTTCAGCATCAATTTTAATGACAGAACTAGTCTGCTCCGGGAGGATATTTTGAGAAACATATTCTTCAAATCGTTTTATAAATTCCGGAACATTTTCCACTTTCATAGAGAGTCCTGCTGCATAAGTGTGACCTCCAAAATTCTCTAATAAGTCGCGGCAATATTCTACAGCTTTATATACATCAAAACCCGATACTGAGCGTGCAGAGCCTGTGGCCATATTGTCCGTGCGAGTCAGCACTACGGCAGGACGATAATAGACTTCCGTCAATCTTGAAGCGACAATACCTATCACCCCTTTATGCCAGTCTTCATTGTATAGCACAATAGAACGACGTTCGGAAAGACCTTCTAAATTACCGACAATCTGATTAGCCTCTTCTGTCATCGATTTATCGAGATCTTTGCGGGTTTCGTTGTATTGATTAATCTGTGAAGCTTTTTCCAATGCGATGGATAAGTCTTTTTCTATTAATAAGTCGACAGCCTCTTTTCCGTTTTGTATACGGCCGGAAGCATTAATGCGTGGTCCTATCTTGAAAACGATATCGCTGACAGTTATCTCTTTATCTTTTAACCCGCATACGTCGATAATCGCTTTCATTCCTACACTTGGATTGCTGTTCAATTGCTTCAGACCATGATAAGCCAATATACGGTTTTCTCCCATTATAGGAACGATATCCGAAGCGATACTTACCGCAACTAGATCCAATAGAGGAATTAAGTTATGGAAATCAATACCATTGCTCATAGCAAATGCCTGCATGAACTTAAACCCTACACCACACCCCGCAAGATGTTCATACGGATAGGTGTTGTCAATGCGCTTTGCATTAAGAATTGCTGTTGCCGGAGGTAAGATTTCATCAGGCACATGATGGTCACAGATAATAAAGTCAATGCCTTTCTCTTTGGCATAAGTAATTTCTGTTACGGCTTTTATACCACAGTCCAACACAATGATCAGCTTTACACCGGTCTCGAAAGCATAGTCTACTCCTTTTCTTGAAACCCCATATCCCTCATTATATCGATCGGGGATATAGTAATCAATATTCGAATAAAATTGCTGAATGAATTTGTACACTAGAGATACCGAGGTGGTTCCGTCCACATCGTAATCTCCGTAAACCATAATACGTTCTTTTTTTCCCATCGCCTTGTTGAGGCGTTCCACTGCAATATCCATATCTTTCATTAAGAATGGGTCGTGCAAATCAGGTAATTGAGGACGAAAGAATTTTTTAGCTTCCTGTGGATTAGTAATTCCTCGTTCTACCAATAGTTTTCCAAGAATAGGACTAATACCTAGTTCCTTAGCCAATCTCTGACTTATTTCTTCCTGTTCGGGTGTAATGGGTTGATAATTCCATTTGTGAGCCATTTTATATATTATTTTTCTTTTTCTATCTAAGTGGCTGAAGAATGATTCTACATTCCAGCTTTACGAAATTAAGAACGATATAACTTTAGCCATCCTGTGCTGAAGTGCCTTCTTATACTAAAAAAGCATGTACCGTTCCTATATCTTGTTTGGGGATAATCTTGAAGACATCTGTTTTTCTCTTCAAAGGTGTAAAAGTACGAAAAAGTTGTGTAATGATGGGTAAATCAACTGAAAACTTTTCAAGCTGCACAGGTACTTTCTTAATGTACTTTTGCTCATATTCGCGATTTATAATATATATTTGTTATCTAGAAATATAATTAGTCTTTTATGCTGACATTTATCTCATGTGCCAAAACAATGGCGAATAATTTTGTAGAGACGGAGACTCCACTCATATCTGTTCCATATTTTCAGAAAGAAGCTTTGCATAATGCATTGTATGTGTCGCAATATTCGCCTGGAAAATTAGAAAGATTATTACGGGTGAATTCGAAGATTGCTGCTGATAATTATTTACGTTATCAGGATTTCTCTTCGCCAGTGAACAAAGCAATGCCTGCTATTTTTGCTTATACAGGAGCTGTTTATAAGCGTATTTCTCCGAAAGATTTTTCGATAGATGATTTACTTTATGCACAGGATCATTTACGTATAACCTCTTTTCTATACGGGCTACTCCGTCCTTTGGATGCTATAAAGACTTACCGCTTGGAGGGAGATGCTCGATTACCGGAAAGAGGGGGTAGGACCATGTTTGAATATTGGAAACCTTTGTTGACCGACTGGTTTATAGAGAGCATTAAAGAAAAAGGAGGTGTTTTGCTGAATCTTGCCAGTGCTGAAATGCAGAACTTGTTCGATTGGAATCGTGTTCAGCGTGAAGTACGGGTAGTAACTCCCGATTTTCATGTATGGAAAGCAGGGCGTCTTGCTACTGTTGTCATATATGTTAAGATGTGCCGGGGCGAAATGACACGGTTAGCCATAAAGGATCGCATTGCCGATCCTGAACAATTGCAATCGTTCTCATGGGAAGGATTTAAATATGATGAAAACCGTAGTACAGAGAATCACTATGTTTATACCTTGGGATAATTGGTTTTGTCTGCTTGCTTGAGAAAGTAAAAGCAACGGGGCTAAGAGATTCCTATGCTTTATATATATCGACTTTATCCGTGTTTCTTCCTCCTCAAATCCTTACCTTCATAAGTGCAAATAGCATTAACCCACTCTTCTGTTAAAGCCTTAGACTCGTGATTTTCTAGATCAAAAGTGACCATCACCGAGCGGCAGATGCATTTAACTTCTCCACTTTCAATGTCAATAACCCGTTGAGCTAATTGAAAACTCTTTGTTCCTATTTCGGTAACAGCAGTCTGTACTGCAACGTGATCAGAACCATATATTTGAGTAAGAAAATCTACGTCAATGTGCACCACTACTATGCCGTCTTTCTCCCAATCTACATTAGGACATACAGATGCAAAGTATTCGGTTTTTCCTAAATCATAAAAAGAAAAATAAACCGTATTATTAACGTGTCCAAACTTGTCTACGTCGTTAAAGCGTATTTGTAGAGGGAGGGTGTGTTTGAATTTTATTTCTTCCATTGTTTTCTAATAAACTTTTCAATAGTCCGGCAAAAGTACTATTTTTGCGTGTTAATCGTTATGTTTATGAATCAAGAAATGATAGAAGACATAAAAAAAGCATGTCAGATAATGAGTGAAGGCGGGATTATCTTATATCCTACCGATACCATTTGGGGAATAGGTTGTGATGCGACTAATGAAGAAGCAGTACGACGTGTGTATGAGATTAAGCAACGCTCCGATAGTAAAGCGTTACTCGTTTTGGTTGACACTTCCGTTAAAGTTGATTTCTATGTGGAGGATGTGCCGAATGTAGCTTGGGATTTGATAGATATGGCTGAAAAACCATTGACGATTATTTATTCGGGTGCACGTAATTTGGCACCTAATCTGCTAGCAGAGGACGGTAGCGTGGGTATTCGAGTGACAAATGAAGAATTCTCTCATCGGTTATGCCAACAGTTCCGCAAAGCAATAGTCTCGACTTCTGCTAATATCAGCGGTCAACCTTCACCGGCGACCTTTGCGGAAATTAGTGAAGAAGTGAAATCCATGGTTGATTATATTGTGGGATATCGTCAAAATGAGACTGGACATCCGAAGCCTTCCAGCATTATTAAGTTGGAAAAAGGTGGGGTATTTAAAATTATCCGCGAATAAAAAAGCTTCGGTATAAGTATAAACATGAAAAAAGAAAAAATAGGTACATTTCAACGTTTCTTGATATGGCGTGAAAAGAAAATAAAAGAAAAGCAGTTCATTTTAATGTTAAGCTTTCTTGTTGGTATTTTCACCGCTTTAGCTGCCTTTATACTGAAAGAACTGATACATTGGATTGAAAAGTTTTTGACATACCACTTCAATGTTACTGAAGCGAATTATCTTTATTTGGTTTATCCTGTAGTCGGAATCTTTTTAGCGGGTTTATTTGTACGCCATGTTGTGAAAGATGATATCAGTCATGGGGTTACGAAAATTTTATATGCTATTTCCCGTAGGCAGGGGAGAATTAAACAGCATAATGTTTGGTCTTCTATTATTGCCAGTTCCATTACAATCGGATTCGGAGGGTCTGTCGGGGGTGAGGCTCCAATCGTTCTGACAGGATCAGCAATCGGTTCCAATTTAGGTAGTACCTTTAAAATGGAGCAACGCACCTTGATGCTTTTGGTCGGGTGTGGTGCAGCTGGTGCGATCGCCGGTATTTTTAAGGCTCCTATTGCCGGATTGGTCTTTACATTGGAAGTTTTAATGATAGACCTGACAATGGCATCCTTATTGCCTTTGTTGATTTCATCGGTGACGGCAGCGACGGTTTCGTATATATTGACCGGTACCGGTGCAATGTTCAAGTTTCATCTTGATCAAGTCTTCCTTTTGGAACGTATTCCTTATGTAATAATGCTAGGAATCTTCTGTGGATTGGTTTCGTTATACTTTACACGTGCCATGAATGCAGTCGAGGGGATATTTGGAAAGTTAAAAAAGCCCTATCAAAAGTTAGCACTTGGTGGTGTCATGTTGAGTATCTTGATATTCTTATTTCCACCGCTTTACGGTGAGGGGTATGATACCATTAATTTGTTGCTTAATGGAAGTTCAAATGCCGATTGGGATACGGTGATGAACAATTCTTTTTTTTATGGGAATGGAAATTTATTATTGGTTTACTTGCTGTTAATCATTCTCACTAAAGTTTTTGCTTCGAGCGCAACTAACGGCGGTGGAGGTTGCGGTGGTATCTTTGCGCCTTCACTATATTTGGGTTGTATTGCCGGTTTCGTTTTCTCTCATTTTAGTAATCAGTTTAATTTTGCGTCTTTTCTTCCTGAGAAGAACTTTGCATTGATGGGAATGGCCGGGGTGATGAGTGGTGTAATGCATGCTCCTTTGACTGGTGTCTTTCTAATAGCCGAGTTGACGGGTGGATATGATCTGTTCCTTCCTCTTCTAATCGTTTCAGTTAGCTCTTATCTCACTATCATTATTTTTGAGCCTCACAGTATATATTCTATGCGTCTTGCAAAGAAGGGCGAGCTAATCACACATCATAAAGACAAAGCAGTCTTGACTTTGATGAAAGTGGAGAATGTGGTGGAAAAGGATTTTGTAACGGTTCATCCCAATATGGATTTAGGCGAATTGGTTAAGGCTATATCGTCTTCTCAAAGAAATATCTTTCCCGTCACCGATCAGAATGGCGTATTGATTGGAATTGTGACTTTGGACGGTATACGTAATATAATGTTCCGCCAAGAACTTTACCATCGTTTTAATGTTGATAAACTGATGACTTCTATACCTGCACGATTGTATGTTACCGATAACATGGAGCAGGTTATGAGGACATTTGATGAAACTAATGCATGGAATTTGCCCGTTGTGGATGAAGAAGGTCGATATATGGGATTTGTATCCAAATCGAAAATATTCAGTTCTTATCGACAAGTGCTGGTGCACTTTTCCGATGATTGATAATAGTTGAAAAAAAGACCTTACTATCCATAAGCAAGGGTAAGAGGTGCTTTTCTTTTTAGTTGCATAGAGTACATGCTAAAGATTAATTTAATTTTTTGATATGAAGAAGGAAGATCTGAGAATAGTCTATATGGGCACTCCTGACTTTGCTGTAGAATCGTTGAAAAAGCTGGTTGATGGAGGATATAACGTTGTTGGTGTGATCACTATGCCTGATAAACCGGCAGGAAGGGGACATAAAATACAATATTCGCCAATAAAGCAATATGCATTGGAGCAAGGCCTTCCATTACTACAACCGGAAAAACTTAAGAATGAGGAATTTCTGCAAGCTCTGGCCGATTGGAAAGCAGATATTCAAATTGTTGTTGCTTTTCGCATGTTGCCTGAGGTAGTATGGAACATGCCCCGGTTTGGAACTTTCAATCTTCATGCTTCCTTACTTCCTCAATACCGGGGAGCAGCCCCTATAAATTGGGCTGTGATTAACGGTGATGTCGAGACCGGAGTCACGACTTTCTTCCTGAATCATGATATTGATACCGGTGAGATTATAAAACAAGAACATGTCCCTATTGCGGAAACTGATAATGCCGGAGACATACATGATAAATTAATGACTGTTGGTGCACGATTGGTGATGGAAACTGTTGATGATATATTGAATGATGCCATAAAACCCATGCCTCAAGAGCATTTGAAGGAAGGAGAGTTACGTCCTGCTCCTAAAATATTTAAAGAAACTTGCCGTATTGACTGGACTCTTACAACTAAGAACGTTTATGATTTTGTAAGAGGTCTTTCGCCTTATCCTGCGGCTTGGACGGAACTTTATCAGTCGGGTAAAGAGCCGGTTGTTGTGAAGCTTTTTGAAACAGAGAAGATTGAGGATTCCCACGCATACCCGTGCGGCGCTTTATTGACGGATGGTAAGACCTATATTCGTGTAGCAGTGCAAGATGGCTTTATCGGGATACGCTCATTGCAGCTACCGGGTAAGAAACGATTGACGGTAGATGAACTCTTAAGAGGATATCAGTTGGCAGATAAATCTTATATGAAGTAAGATTTATACTATGCTTGATGCTCTTGTGTATTGAAAAATGATCTTTTATATCGTGGATGAATATATTCTCTTTTTTATTATGGAGTAGAGTCTGATCTTTTTCTTTACCTTTGCGTTGTATATTTATTACTTCATTTGTATTAAAACTGTGATATTATGAAACCTATTATAGCTCCTTCTTTGCTATCTGCTGATTTTGCCTATTTGGCTAAAGATATTGAAATGGTGAATAAGAGCGAGGCTGACTGGCTGCATATTGATATAATGGACGGAGTATTTGTGCCGAATATCTCATTTGGATTTCCTGTGTTGAAATATGTTGCTGAACTTACGGAAAAGCCATTGGATGTACATTTGATGATTGTTAATCCGGAAAAATTCATTCCTGAAGTAAAAGCTTTGGGAGCCCACACCATGAATGTTCATTTCGAAGCATGTACGCACCTGCATCGTGTGGTGCAACAAATAAGAGATGCGGGGATGCATCCTGCTGTAACTCTGAATCCGGCGACTCCTGTTGCTTTGTTGAAGGATATTATTAAGGATGTATACATGGTTTTACTAATGAGTGTAAACCCTGGATTTGGTGGTCAAAAGTTTATCGAGCATACAGTTGAGAAAGTACGTGAACTGCGTCAATTGATAGATTCTACGGGCGCACAGACCTTGATTGAAGTTGATGGTGGAGTGAATTTGGAAACCGGATACAAATTGGTTGAGGCTGGTGCCGATGCATTGGTTGCGGGTAATTCGGTCTTTGGTGCTGCTAATCCTCAAGAAATGATCCATCAATTAAAGAATCTTTAATCATAAAGCCTTTTTGTATTTGCTTTGCAGCGGTGCCTTTTCCTACGGCTTTTGATTCCGCTTGTCGGAGGGATCCTTTGCGGGGATACTTGTTTTTTTCTGCAACAAAATAATTATGTTTCTTTCATTCACTCTGCGTTGGTCTTTAGTTCTTTACTGTTAGGCTCCTTTTTCTGTTGTTTTATTTTCTGTATTGTCAGTTACTTTGTTTCTAACTACTATCGTTTACATTATTTGTTTGGCTTTTTAGCCATCTCTTCTTGCTTTCTGTTAGGGATGATTTTGGCTACACTTCACCTACATCAAACTAATTTCAACTTTTCAGGCAAGACTCCTTCTATTTATGAAGTGAAGATTTCCGACAAGCCCGTACCAAAACAGAATTCAATATTATGCCATGTCGCACTAGAGGGAAAATATCAAAATAAGGAGATTGAAATATCTCACGATAAAAAATATTTCCTGCTTTATTTTGCAAAAGATGATATGTCGCACACATTAAAGCGAGGCAATATACTTACTATATATACTCATCTTTCATTGCCACAGAATAATGGCAATCCGGATGAATTTGATTATAGGCGTTATCTGATTAGAAACGGAATATCAGGTACGGGATATGTAGCCTCCAAGCATTGGAAGATGCTTGGTAATGATTCAAATCTCTCCTTTTTCCAAGTAGCGCAGGATTATCGTGACAAGCTGATCCGAGTATTTCAACACCTGGGGTTCCATGGAGATAATTTTGCCGTGCTATCTGCCCTAACTGTGGGGTACATGAATGATTTAAGTAGTGAAATAAAAGAAGTGTATTCTGTTGCCGGTGTGAGCCATGTATTATCTTTGTCCGGTTTGCATATAGGCATATTGTATGCATTGCTCTTATTTCTTTTTTCTCCTCTTTGGAAAAGATGGCCCATGCTCAAGCCATGGATGTATGCTATAATTGTTATGATGCTTTGGGGCTTTGCTTTTTTTACAGGAGCACAGCCTCCTGTAATTCGTTCTGTTATAATGGCAACGGTATACGCTCTCTCATGTCTGCAACCAAATAAACCATTGTCCCTCAATACATTGTCGGCTACGGCCTTCTTTATGCTATTATATAATCCGTTGTGGATGTATGATGTTGGCTTCCAGTTATCTTTTGTTTCTATAGCAGCAATTCTCTTATTGCAACCTCCAATATATCGATTATTGGCGGTCAGACGAAAGTCAGTAACTTCTTTCAGTATCTATATTAAGCAAAAAATATTCAAAAGAAGAGATTCTGCTATTAAGTATGACTGGATGAGTTCTTTTTTGTATGCAATATGGGGAGTTGTAACCGTATCAATAGCTGCACAACTCGGAACAGCACCGTTAATAGCTCATTATTTCCATCAATTGCCTACACATTTTCTGATTACGAATCTTTGGATTATTCCTGTCACTACGCTTGTGTTGTATTTGGCTTGCTTCATGCTATTAATGGCTCCTTTTCCTACTTTCCAACAACAGATAGCCGACGTCTTGAATTACTTACTCGATTTGCAGAATGAAATGCTTCATGCTACTGCTGGTTGGCCTTTAGCTTCCATAAATCAGCTTTGGTTGGACGGACTAGAAGTTGCCATGCTTTACTTTATACTGCTAATAACATGCCGTTGCTTAAAGCGGTGTACGTTTCAACGTGTATCTTTTATGCTCCTCTGTATATTATTGTTTTTTACTTATCAATTGTATGACAGGCTTTCAAATATCCCTTCTAGAACTATAGTGTTTTACAATGATTCACGAAAAAATTTAAATGTTCATTGCTTTGATGGGAGAGGAGAATCTTGGCTGTTTTGTGTCGGCTCCCATAAGCCTTACTATTCTTTGTATAAATCTGTTTCCCCGTATTGGACTCATTTACATCTCCCAACTCCCCATTTTCTCCCTTCGGATGCTAGCCTTAATCATATTTCTGTTCATAATGGTATTGTGGATTATGGAGGTAAGCGCATTTGCTTGCTTTGCGATAATCGTTGGTTGGATAGGAAGTGTGAAACGAAGTTGAATGTGGATTATTTGTTCCTTTCGAGTAGTTATAAGGGTCGACTTATGGATTTGACGAATTTATTTAATATTCGTAAAGTGATATTGAATTCTTCTTTTTCGGACTACCGTCGCGAGTTAATAGAGCAGGAATGTAAAAAAATGCAGATCCCTTATATTGATCTCTCCATAAATGGAGCTTTATCTGTATCGTTATGATTACTTTTTCTTTAAAGGTTTATTATGCATTATCTTATTTTATGGATTTTGTTTCATTTTGTTCGTTTAATAGTTGTTTTATAGATCAAATTTATATATTTGCACTGAATAATAAAACAAAAAGATATGCTGTTCGTAAGAAAACCGATTAATGTTCTGTTCAGTGAAGCAGAAAAAAGCGCAGAGTTAAAGCGCTCTCTTAGTAACGTTTCATTGATTACTTTGGGTGTTGGTGCCATAATAGGTGCAGGACTATTTTCTTTAACTGGTATTGCAGCAGCAGAAAATGCAGGACCCGCAGTGACAATTTCATTTATTATTGCTGCAATAGGGTGTATGTTCGCCGGTTTATGTTATGCCGAATTTGCATCGATGATACCTGTAGCTGGTAGTGCTTATACTTATTCATATGCAACGATGGGCGAGTTTGTGGCCTGGATTATTGGTTGGGACTTAATTTTGGAATATGCATTGGGAGCCGCCACAGTATCTGTAAGTTGGTCGCGTTATCTCATCGAATTTTTAATCAAGCATGATCTTAATTTTATTCCCCATCAATTGCTGTGCTCACCTTTTGAAACCTTAAGTCTTTCTAACGGAATGGTGATTAACGATGGAATTATTAATCTACCTGCAATCTTTATTGTGACCTTACTTTCTTTTGTATTAATAAATGGGACAAAAAGGAGTGCTACTATGAATAATCTTTTGGTTTTCTTGAAGCTGAGTGTTGTTTTTGTTTTCATTATAGTTGGGTGGCATTATATTTCTCCGGAGAATCACAATCCTTACATTGTACCTAATGCAGGAGAAGAAGCCTTGAGAAGTGGGCAGATAGGTTTTTGGTCATTTTTGCATAGTGACAATTTTGGGCATTATGGCATTTCGGGAATTCTGCGTGGTGCGGCAGTTGTCTTCTTCTCGTTTGTTGGTTTTGATGCTGTATCTACTGCTGCTCAAGAGGCGAAAAATCCTAAGAGAGATATGCCTATAGGTATTTTGGGCTCATTGGTCGTTTGTACAATTTTATATGTATTATTTTCTTTTGTAATGACCGGACTGGCTAATTACAAAGAGTTTATCAATGATGCAAAGCCTGTTGCAACTGCTATAGCACATACTCCTTATACTTGGTTACAAGATGGGATAACGGTGGCGATTTTGGCTGGTTATACATCTGTTATTTTAGTCATGCTTTTGGGGCAAAGCCGTGTCTTTTACTCAATGTCACACGATGGATTACTGCCGCGCATCTTCTCGCATGTTCATCCAAAATATCATACTCCATGGAAGACCAATCTCTTTTTTATGGTATTTGTAAGTTTGTTTGCGGGCTTTGTACCCGTTTCCGACTTAGGGCATATGGTTTCCATTGGTACATTGTTCGCATTCATTCTCGTTTGTATCGGAATTATTATTATGAGGAAAAAAATGCCGGATGTTCCTCGCAAATTTAAAGCGCCTTTTGTTCCCACAGTCCCTATATTGGGCATAATTGTTTGCTTACTGATGATGGTTTCACTACCAAAAGAGAGTTGGGAGCGATTGGTAATATGGATGGTCATAGGTGTATCCATCTATTTCTTTTACAGTCGCAAACATTCTGTTATCAGACGTAACATATTACAGGATAAGGAAAGATTAGACTCTGATCACTAAAAAGCTATTATTTCTCTGTTTGCATTAAGGCAACTTCCAAACTTTTTGTACTTTTGCCCTTTCTTAATTGTGTATAAAGAAGAAATATATGCTAACTAAAGTTATAGATCAACCCAAAATAGATCGTTTTGCCAAATGGTTGGAAGATGCTGATAAGATAGTAATTGTTGCTCATGTTGCACCCGATGGGGATGCTATAGGTTCTTCATTAGGTTTATGGCATTTTCTCGATTTTCAAGGTAAAACCGCTAATGTTATAGTACCTAATGCATTTCCTGATTTTTTAAAATGGATGCCGGGAAGTAAAGACATCCTATGCTATGACCGTTATAAAGATTTTGCCAACAGGCTCATTGCAGAAGCGGATATTATCTGTTGTCTTGATTTTAATGCACTAAAAAGAGTTGAAACAATGGCCGATGTCATACAATCGGCTCATGCAAAGAAAATCTTGGTAGATCACCATCCTTATCCGGAAGAGTTTTGCGATATTACGATGTCATACCCTAAAGTTTCATCTACTTCAGAACTTATATTCCGGTTGATATGTCGTATGGGCTATTTCGATGATATAACGAAAGAAGGTGCTGAATGTATCTATACCGGCATGATGACAGATACAGGGGGATTCACATACAACTCCAATGATCGTGAGATTTACTTTATTATAAGCGAGCTCTTGTCGAAAGGCATTGATAAAGACGATATTTACCGCAAAGTATATAACACATATTCCGAGAGTCGTTTGCGTTTGATGGGATATGTTCTTTCTCAAATGCGGGTATACCCGGAACATCATGCGGCACTCATCTCTTTAACGAAGAATGAACAGCGTAATTTTGATTATATACGGGGGGATAGTGAAGGATTTGTTAATATACCTTTGAGTATAAAAGGCGTTGTTTTCTCTTGCTTTCTACGTGAAGACACTGAGAAGCCGATGATAAAAATATCTCTACGTTCTGTAGGTGCTTTCCCTTGTAACCAATTAGCTGCGGAGTTTTTCAATGGAGGTGGACACTTGAATGCCTCCGGAGGAGAGTTTTATGGCACAATGGATCAGGCAAGAGCGACTTTTGAAGAAGCTTTGAAAAAGTTTGCTCCTTTGCTGATTGCTAAAGAATGAAAAAGAATACACGAAAGGTTAAAAGATACGAACTTTCTTATCTCGTGTTTTAACTTTCCGCGAAATCAAATACCTTTGTACGAACTTACTAAATAACAGATAATGAAGAAACTTACCTTGTTTTTTATGAGCTTACTCTTCTGTAGCATTGCTTTTCAAGCATGTGACAATACGAAGACGTATGCCGAGATGCTAGATGATGAGAAAAAAGCGATCAGCGAGTTTATAAAAGACCACAACATAAAAGTGATATCGCAATCGGAATTCTATAAGAATGATTCTACTACCGACACGCTGAAGAATGAATACGTACAGCTTGCCAGTGGGGTTTATATGCAAATTGTTGATAAAGGATCTAAAATGCCGAGTGATACAGTGAAGAAGAATGACTTGGTTTTAGTTCGCTTTATGGAGTATAGTATCTTTGATAAAGATACCACGCTTACTAACATTAACGATCCGCAACTTCCCGATGAATTTAAATATACGGTAACTAGTTCATCTATTGCCGGGATTTTTACAGCAGGCTATATGTATAATTACTATGGCACATCTGTTCCAGCTGGTTGGTTGGTTCCTTTAACTTATGTTCGCGATAAAGCTCATGTACGATTAATCGTTCCTTCTAAGATGGGGCAAAAAAATGCTATGCAAGCTGTTTATCCTTATTTTTATGATATTCGTAAGTACCAGATATTTAAATAGAACAATCAATATTTTTAGATCTATATTATGACTTTAATCAAATCAATATCCGGAATCCGCGGAACAATCGGTGGAGGAGCGGGAGAAGGATTGAATCCGCTTGATATTGTAAAATTTACATCTGCATACGCTACCTTAATTCGTAAGACGTGCAAGGTTAAAAGCAACAAAATAGTAGTAGGAAGAGATGCTCGTATTTCGGGCGAAATGGTTAAGAATGTTGTTGTGGGAACCCTCATGGGAATGGGGTGGGATGTTGTTGATATTGATTTAGCAACTACTCCTACAACTGAACTGGCTGTTACCATGGAAGGGGCTAGTGGTGGTATTATTCTGACTGCCTCACACAATCCCAAACAATGGAATGCGTTGAAGCTGCTTAATGAAAACGGCGAATTTTTGAATAAGGAAGAAGGTAACGAGGTCCTTCGTATTGCTGAAGCGGAAGAGTTTGAGTACGCTGAAGTAGATTCTTTAGGATCCTATCGAAAAGATTTGAGCTATAACGAAAAGCATATTGATAGTGTCTTAGGGCTTGAGCTTGTTGATGTTGAAGCTATTCGTAAGGCAGATTTTCGTGTTGCAATTGATTGTGTGAATTCAGTGGGAGGTATAATCCTTCCCCAACTATTAGATAGATTAGGTGTAAAGCACGTAGAAAAGCTTTATTGTGAGCCTACCGGAGACTTCCAACATAATCCCGAACCTCTTGAAAAGAACTTAGGTGATATAATGAACCTGATGAAGGGGGGCAAGGCAGATGTTGCTTTTGTGGTTGATCCGGACGTGGACCGTTTGGCTATGATTTCAGAGAATGGTGAGATGTATGGTGAAGAGTATACCTTGGTTACTGTTTCCGATTATGTCTTGAAACATACTCCGGGGAATACAGTATCTAATTTAAGTTCTACTCGAGCACTGCGTGATGTTACCCGTAAATATGGAAAAGAATATTTTGCTTCGGCAGTAGGTGAAGTAAATGTTACTACCAAGATGAAAGAGGTGAATGCTGTGATCGGAGGAGAAGGTAATGGTGGAGTTATTTATCCTGCCAGCCATTATGGACGTGACGCATTGGTCGGCATTGCTTTATTCTTGAGCCACTTGGCCCACGAAGGTAAGAAGGTCAGTGAACTCCGTGCTACATATCCTCCTTACTTTATGGCAAAGAACCGTGTTGATCTTACACCTGAGACCGATGTTGATGCTATTCTTGCAAAGGTTAAGGAGCTTTATAAAGATGAAGAGATCAATGATATTGACGGGGTCAAAATAGACTTTGCTGATAAATGGGTTCATTTGCGTAAGAGTAATACCGAACCGATTATACGGGTTTATAGTGAAGCTTCAACTCTCGAAGCTGCTGAAGTTATAGGACAGCAAATCATGAAGGTGATAACCGACTTGGCTAAATAACTCCGGCACTATTTATTATCGACAGATTTCCTTTGGAATTCCTAATGTATATGACCCATTCTTTTGTTTGAAAGAATGGGTTTTTTTAACGCCATCATATCACTATTAGTTGTAAGATGGCGTTTAATTTTTCAAAAGTTCCGTGTACGTAAACAAAGGTATTGTGGCTAAAATGTTCTTCATATTATCTTTTTTGGCAGAGTTCTTTGTAAAGTGAGCGTTTTATCTCTAAAGTTTCTTGTGGGTTACATTTTTTTTCGTAATATTGCACCCGATTCAAGTAACCGGTAAAGTATTAGTAAGGTAAAAAACAGGATGATACTTTGTGGGTAATTTCGCAAAAGACTTTGTTTAGCTTTGTCTTTACTTTATGAAAACGACCTTGAGATTTGTGGTGTTGAAGCTACGAACTCATGATATTATGAATGCAGCCTCAAGAAGTATTAGCGTAGTTAATGCGTGTTTCTATACTTCGAATTTACCCCAGCCAAAGTGCGCATTGTTCCCATGCTTATAATAAGTATGGACTAGGGATTATTGCCTCTTAATAAGAAATGTGCTAATTATTTTGTAATATATATAAAGTATGAATGAGAAAAATAGGATTTCGACCGATGTCCTTATTATAGGCGGCGGTCCATCCGGACTTTCTACGGCTATTCGACTGGCCGATTTGATGAAAGTAAAGAACCAATCTTGCCGGATAATGCTTATCGACAAAGGTAGCTCTATCGGGAGCCATATTTTGTCCGGAGCAATTATAAACCCGAAGGTCTTTAAGGAGTTATTGCCCGATGTGGAGTTTGATAAAATTCCATTTGATGCAAAAGTTGTGACGGACTCAACATTATTCTTAACAGAGAGTGGTGCTATAAAATCACCGGTGCACCCACCTTATATGAGTAATGTGGGTAACTATGCGGCTTCTTTAGGTAATATTTGCCGTTTCTTGGCGACTGTAGCCGAGGAAAAAGGGGTGGAGATCTATCCGGGTTTTGCTGTGAACGAGTTCCTATATGATAAGGAAGGAAAGCTTATCGGAGCAAAGACCATTGATACCGGAGTAGATCATCATGGAAATCCTCTCGAAAATTATCAGGAGGGTACAAGTATTGATGCTAAATTGATTATTCTGGCAGAGGGTACTCGCGGGACATTGACTAAGCAGCTTATAAAGAAGTTCGATTTGCAGAAGGGCAAGAATGAGCAGGTTTATTCTTTAGGTTGCAAAGAGTTGTGGAGTGTCCCCGAAGGCAATATCAAATCAGGAGAAATTTACCATACTATGGGTTATCCACTTAACCTGAAAGAATTTGGTGGAGGTTTTATTTATGGCTTGACAGGCAATAGAGTTGCTCTTGGATTGGTTGTCGGATTGGATTATAAAGATCCTACTTTTGATACTCACGATGCTTTCCAAGTATGGAAGACCCATCCTGTAATCGCTAAGATTCTGAAGGGAGGTTCATTGTTGGAATATGGTGCTAAAACTCTTCCTGAAGGCGGATATTATTCTTTGCCTAAACTTTACGTGGATCATGCAATGATTGTGGGAGATAGTGCAGGGTTCTTGGCTATGCCTGCATTGAAGGGTATTCATTTGGCAATGTATTCCGGTATGTTGGCTGCTGAAACAGCTGCGGTAGCAATAGAGAAAAATGACTTTTCTGTAAATGTGCTGAGGCAATACGAAGATAAAGTAAATAATAGCGAAATCTATAAAGAGCTATATCCGGTGCGTAATTTCCGACAGGCAATGGCAAGTGGTATCATTGCAGGTGGAATTCAGTTCGGTACACAGCTTGTTACAGGCGGTGCCGGTTTCTTAGGCAAATTGAACACACATTTGGATAGTGTGGAAACTCAAAAGTTGAATGAGTTTGCAGGCAAAACATTCAAAGAGAGATTCAAAGATAAATTGGAAATGGATAAGGTGCTGACATTTGACAAGCCCACTGATGTGTATTATTCGGGGGTAAGCCATGATGAAGATCAAATTCCTCATTTGCACATTAATAATCCGGTGACATATAAAAGCATTAATATCGAACAATATGGAGCGCCTTGTCAGTTCTACTGCTCGGCTGAGGTGTATGAACTCCATACAGATAGAAACGGGAATAAAGAACTCCGTATTCATGCCGAAAACTGCTTGCACTGCAAGACTTGTGATATAAAGGAGCCGGGAGACGGTATCACCTGGATGCTTCCTTATGGTGGTAACGGACCTGAATATAAAAATATGTAATCTACAAATGACCTATAAATATGGCACTAACAATTATTAGTTTAATAAAACAAGTTCCACTTCCTTCGGAGATGCGAATGGGAGAAGATGGTTTGATGGATAGAACTAAGGCTAAATCAATCATTAATGTTGACTGCCAATTCGGTATTGAAGCTGGTTTGCAGTTGAAAAAGGAGTATCCCGATGCAAGGATGATCGTGGTATCAATGGGGCCTCCTTCTTTCGAACCTTCATTAAAGAAGGCGATTGCAATGGGATATGATGAAGCTTATTTGCTATCCGATAGAAAACTTGGCGGTAGTGATACTTTTGCTACGGGACTTGCCATCTCAACCATGTTAAAGCATTTGGGATTCACAAAAGATTCGAAAGAACCGTTTATTATATTTGCCGGTCGTCAGACTAGTGATGGTGACACGGCTCATGTTCCTTCACAAGTGGCCGAAAATCTAGGTATACCGCAAGCTACCTTTATAGAACGCGCTAAACCGGATGGAAAAGGAAACGTAGTCGTTAAGCGTATCATAGAAGGTGGATATCAGGAATTGCAATTACCTATGCCTTGCCTTATCTCACTGACTCCGACAGGTATTCCTCCTCGTAAGCCGACATTATACGGAACATCAAAAGCCAGAAACAGTAAGATTACAATCTTCAGTATCGATGATATTGGCTTGGGTACTGAAAAGATTGGTATCAACGGTTCACCAACTATTGTGGCAGGTGTGGCTAATATTGTCAGCGATCGCCCACCTGTGATGATGACCGAAGGGCAGCATGAATCTGAAGTGGTTGATCATTTCATTTCAAACTTTAAAACCGGTGGTAATATCTTGGAAAAGACCGAGAAGAAGGAAAAAGAAGCGGTAGCAACTCCTGATTTTCCGATAAAAGATATGCGCGAAGGTGCCAAAGGTGTGATAACTTGGGCGGAAATAACGAACGGTGAAGTCGCTCGTCCTTCTTTGGAAATACTTACTCCTGCACGCCATCTTGCCGATCAGTTGGGTGATGATACCAAGATCTCCACTATTCTAATTGGTAAGGGTGTTGCTCATTTGGCCGATACACTCTTTGAGCATGGGACAGATGAGGTCATTTTGGTTGAAGATGACCGCCTTGAAGAATATTTGGTATTACCGTTCTCAGATATTATTGCCCAAATCTTGAAAGCAAGACATCAGGAGATCGCTCTCTTTGCTGCAACAACCGCCGGGCGTGAGCTTGCTCCGCGTATTGCTGTGAAAACGGGTAGTGGAGTAACAGCCGACTGTACCGGATTGGAAATAGGCGAATATGTGAATAAGAAAGAAAAGATCATTGTTAAGCCTATTCTATTCTCTCGTCGTCCTACTTATGGTGACAGTAAACTGGCTACAATTCTTGGTTTTGTCTGTCCTCAAATCTCAACCGCGCGTGCAGGAACATTTGAAGTACCGGCTACTGAGAGTGGGCGTAAAGGCGTTTTATCTACATTTACTCCCGAATTGAACGAGAAAGACTTCTCGGTTGAGATTTTGAAAACAGTCCGTGGAGATGGTGGAATGCAAGCTTTGTTTACAGCCGATGTGATTGTTTCCGGTGGTCGTGGTGCTACATCCGACAATATGGAACTCGTAAAGAAACTTGCCGAAGCTCTGAAAGAACAAGGAGTGAAAGCTGAGTGGGCATGTAGTCGTGTGGTAGTGGATGAGGGATTATCCGAATATGCCCGTCAGATTGGTCAGACCGGTAAGACTGTACGTCCGAAAGTTTATATTGCAGTCGGAATATCCGGTGCTATCCAGCACATTGCCGGCATCAAAGAGTCCGGTAAAATTGTAGCGATAGATCATAATCCTAAGGCTTCTATCTTCCATCATGCCGATTTCGGTATTGTTGGACAATACGAAGATGTGGTTCCCGAGCTTATCGAGCGTGTAAAACGAGGATTTACTTTTGGTATTGAAGTAAAAGCTTCTGTCAAATAAATAATATCCTATCTCATATACTTATTAGGACCGTCTTGAAAAGGACGGTCTTTTTTTATGCCTACTCTTCTTACTATTGAATTCTTATTGGTGTTCTGATAATAGGCTTTTACTCATAAGAAACTAACGATTATGGAGTCATTTTTAAGTGGATAACTCTTTCCTTAAAAACAGATGGTCTGTTGATGCCTAACACATGGTCTATTGGAGGTCTACAGACCATCTGTTGAGGGCAAAGTGACCATCTGTTTGGATTATATTTATGATTTGCTTTAGTGATTGAGATGAAGAAAAAATTTTGCTTTAAACTTTTTTTCGTAGGATCTCTATATTTACAGATTCTAGTTTGCTATATATTATTATACCCCTTAAGTGTTTTGTGTCCCACTAAGGATGGTGCCGTTTGAAGATATAACTGTTATTCAATAGAAAGGAACTTTTTTATAATGTCCTTTGTGATTATTCTTTTGAACAGGTAACTAATAAATGAGAGCAAAGCATAGAGCTTAAAAAGGTATGCTGTTTTAACAGGTTGTATATGAATAATCTAAATTAATTGGATGAATATAAAGATAATATGGAAGAATCTAAATTATCGCTGATATCATTCTATTATGATATGTCAAATAAGAGCCGATCATTATTGTCGGACAATGAGTCTGAAGACTTGGATCTGAATGAGTTCTTTTCTGCTGTTGATTTTACTTCTTCGTGTGTAGGGCAGCAATATCTTTATTCTATTTTGCGGCATGGTGGTCTGTCGGGGATAGACAAATATGAAACCTTAATTAATGAACTAACTCGTAATAAGATATTGCGTAAAAAGTTAGTCGACATTCTGGCTAAACTAAAGAATACTGATGCTTATAATATCGCCTCTTTACTTTCTGAAAATATACCGAATCCTTCTTCACATAAACTTTTATTGTTGAGTATTTGCCGTTTTCTGCCCTTTCTTTTTGCTGGGATTACTTTATTGACTCATGGGTTAGTGTGGTTAATCCTATTCATAATTACCTTTATCTCTAATTTGATTCAACATTATGCCAGTAAAAAGAACATATATCAATATTATTTTTCTATACCTCAATTAGTACGATTACTTAAGCAAATGGACTCGCTGGTTAAAGAGCGGCAGATTTTGTTTATAAATGAGGAGATTGTTCTGACTTTGGATGAATTAAAGATACTAAGAAAACGGCTTAAAGTCTTTAATATGGGCATTCGCTTAGAGAGTGATCTTGCAATTCTCGCATATCTCATATCAGAGTTACGTAGCATATTTTTTCTGACTGAAGCATATACTATTAATAAAGCTTTATGTTTACTTAATGGCAAAAGGAAGAAGATTAGTGATATATTTTGCTTTTGGGGAATTTTGGATACTTTGTGTTCTATTTCATTTTTACGTGAACAATTACCCTATTATTGTTTACCTTCCGAAGTTATAAAAGGAGAGCGTTTGCACGCCGTAGAAGTATACCATCCATTGATACCAAATGCAGTGTCCAACAGTATTGTAGTACAGACTAAGTCTGTGTTGATAACCGGTTCTAATATGTCAGGCAAAACAAGCTTTATCCGTACTATCGGCATTAATTTGTTATCAGGTAAAGTATTGCATACTTGTTTTGCTCGGGATTTTGCTATTTCCTCTACAGTAAATATATTGTCAGCAATTCATCTAACTGACGATTTATTAGGAGGGAAGAGCTATTTCTTGAGTGAAGTAGATGCTATAAAGAGGATGATTGATTCAGTTTCTGCGGCTTCTTCTCTATTCTTATTAGATGAACCATTTAGAGGAACAAATACGAAAGAGCGTGTTGCAATTAGTAAAGCGGTGCTTTCAGCTTTGGCAAAAGAGAATAATATTGTTTTTGTCTCCACACATGATATTGAATTATCGAGATTACTAGAATCTGATTATGATTTATATCATTTTACTGAGTCTGTAAGAGACGGTCGTTTGACGTTTGACTATAAGTTGAAAGCGGGTGTTACTTCAGAAAGAAATGCGATAAAGATATTAGAAATCTGTCACTATCCTGATGATATAATAAGAGACGCTTATGATATAGTGGATCAATTGGAGTATAAATAAGTTACTTTTATAAGGTTAAAAAGTTTAATACCGCTGTAAAAGCATAGAGTGTATAATATACTTCTAAGCGAATATCTTCATATATTCTTTTTCAAAGTTTGGAGTAAAGACTTCTTTTCCAATATTATCTTTTACTTCTTCTATCGTCCAGAAGCGTCCACCATCCAATTCATCACTGGGTTGTATCTGTCCGTCGTATATTGTTTTGTGCACAAATACCAACTCTTTCTCTCTATTCGATTCGAAAACGTAATGTGTAAGGATTTCCGGAGTGAAGTCGGTAATGCCTAGTTCTTCACGTACCTCTCGTTTCAACGCCATCTCTACGCTTTCACCCAAATCAATATGTCCGCCTACCGAAGTATCCCATCTCCCAGGCTGGATATCTTTCCATGCCGGGCGTTTTTGCAGATAAAGTTCCCCTTTTGAGTTGAATACATGGAGGTGTACTACGGGATGTAGGAGTTTGCTCCCGCTGTGACATTCTCCCCGGGTGGCAACTCCGATAATATTCCCTTCTTCATCCACTAAAGGAAACATCTCTTGATTATTATCAGCATTCATATCTCTTCTGGTTTATGGCGTTATTGTATTTGTCGTTTAACCTACTACGTGAGTATCTTCGGTGCATCTTTAATGCCGCTCGCTTGATAATCTCTGTTTTATCAAGGAATGAGCAGTGAAGAATCTCCATAGCTCAGAAAGCGGAAATCATGATCGAGAGCATAGTCGTAGATTCTACGCCAATCTCCATTTACGAAAGCCGAAACCAAAAGCAATAATGTACTTTGCGGTTGGTGGAAATTAGTGATCATCTTGTTCACAATTCTATATTTATATCCCGGAGCAATAATAATTTGCGTGCTCGTATGAAGTGCTTCCAGATGATGTTTGTCCAGATAATAGATGACTGCTTCTAAGGCTTCTACCGAAGAGATATTCCTTGATTTGTCCTCTGTTTCGTAAGGTTGCCACTGTTTTACATGCAATTCTTCCTCTGTTGCGTTAGGATTATAGAGCAATGTAACTCCTATATGATAAAGACTTTCAAGTGTGCGGACTGAAGTTGTACCTACTGCTATTGCTTTTCCGTTGTGTGCTATTAACTTCTCAATAGTGCCGCGTGCGACTGAGATATATTCGGTATGCATTTCATGCCCCTCAATTTCCTCACTCTTCACCGGCTTGAATGTTCCTGCACCCACATGCAGAGTCAGCTCTTCCATATCGATATTCTTTTCTCTTAGTTCAGTCAACACCATGGAAGTGAAGTGTAGTCCCGCAGTAGGAGCTGCTACCGAACCCTTGATTTTGGAATAAATAGTTTGGTAGGTTTCCTTATCACTTTCTTGAGTATCCCTATTTAAATAAGGTGGTATAGGGAGTTCACCGAAAACTTCCAGTATATCGGCAAAAGTTATGGCAGGGTTATCCCAGTTGAAGTCTATCCAATGACTTGTTCCGTAAGATTCACCTCGACTTGCTGTAAGGGTAACTTCTTCTCCTTTGATAGTCATATCCCTCTTCAGTACACCGTCTTTCCATTTTTTCAGGTTCCCAACCATACAGAGCCATGCCGCATGTCTGGTTTGTTGGAAGTTGAGTGCATAGTCATTCGGCTTAATTGGTTCCAAGCAGAACACTTCAATTAAAGCACCCGTTTCTTTTCGGAAGTGCATTCGTGCCTGTATTACTTTAGTGTTGTTGAAAATGAGTAGACTACCCGGATCAAAGTACGATGGCAGAGAAAAAAAATAATCTTCAGATATTTCTCCATGACTATATACCAATAGCTTGGAGTTATCGCGTATTAATAGCGGAAATTTTGCAATTCGCTCGTCTGGTAGTGAATAATTAAACTCACTGATATGAATATGCTTTGGATCTGTATTCATGTGTTTTTATTTTAACAGGTGCAAAAATACTGATATTTACGCATAGTTGGATAATCACTCCTTTTTTTCTTAACTTTGTCCTACATATATTGAGTTCGCTGGAAGTTATAAGATTTTGGTTATTAATAACTCTTGATGCTTAAATTCTGAGTGAGTTCATGTTTTTTGAAATTAATAAAAAGTAGTGGAGAATGAAAATAGGAGATAGAGTTCGCTTCCTAAATGAAGTAGGTGGTGGTGTGGTAAGAGGCTTTAAAGGCAAAGATGTGGTATTGGTGGAAGATGCTGATGGTTTTGAAATTCCGATGAGTGCTCGAGAGTGCGTAGTGATTGATACCGATGATTACAATAAGCCAAAGCCTTTGGCCAGTGGTTCCGGTAGAAGTTCCGTTACTCCGCAGAGTGCAAATCAATCATCCGCTGATTCGAAAAAAACAGGTACTAATTTCGAACCCGACGTACAGTTGGTGACAAGAGGAGCGGGTGCACCTCAAATATCAGCTTTCAAACAACCGGAAATGCGTGGTGGTGATGTATTGAATGTCTATCTGGCGTTTGTGCCCAAAGATATTAAATCAGTGATTACAACCCCGTTTGAGTCATATCTTGTGAATGATAGTAATTATTTCCTTTATTATACCTATTTGGCAGGCGAAGGAAAAGCATGGACTGTTTGTGCTCAAGGGCTGGTGGAACCAAATACCAAATTGTTGCTGGAAGAGTTTGAAAAAGCCGAGTTGAATGAACGGGAGCATGTAGCTATCCAACTTATTGCGTTTAAAGACGGACGTTCTTTTGCAATGAAACCTGCCGTAAGCGTGGAATTTCGCATTGACGTCGTAAAATTTTATAAGCTGCATACCTTTCAGGAGTCCGATTTCTTCGATACGCCTTCATTAATCTATGATGTAGTGAGGAATGATGTACCCTCCAAACAGGTGTATGTTGCTGCCGAAGATTTACAAGAGGCATTATTGAGTAAAAAGAATGTAGATGAGAATACTAAGCCACAGACTATTATTAAACGTGGTGGTCAGCAAAGTGTTATAGAGGTTGATTTACACATTACCGCTCTGCTGGATGAAGTCGGAGGAATGAGTAATCGTGAAATGCTAAATTATCAGCTGGATAAGTTTCGCGAAGTGATGGAGCAATACAAAGCGAAGCGTGAACAACGTATCGTTTTCATTCATGGGAAAGGTGACGGTATACTGCGCAAAGCTATCTTAGATGAATTAAAGCATACGTATCCGACTTGTAGGCACCAAGATGCCTCTTTTCAAGAATATGGCTTTGGAGCCACAATGATTACAATCAAATAAAAAGAGGGCATTGACTAAAATCAATGCCCTCTTGCTTTGTATGAATAATAAAATTCGTTTCCTCAAAAATCGGAGTGAATTACTTCACTTCGATGCCTTTGTTTTGTAAAGTGATGTTCAACACTTTCGCGTAGTCTGAATACTGCTTTTCATTCAGCGTCTTTTTCATCAACTTTAAGTTCCCGTAGATTGCATTGCGAAGCAATTCATCTTGGTTCTTCTTAGAAGAGGCTACTTTTTCCATCTGTGTGCTAAAATATTCACAAATGTTAGCTACTTCTTCATTCTGGTCAGCAGTTAATTTTAAATATTTACCCAATTTGCTGACATTGATGTTTCCATCCCATTTTGCAGTAGTAGGTTGGTTCCCTGCTGCAAATGTTGTAGCAGTCAGGCAGACTGCTGCCACTAATGTTAATCCTAAACGTTTCATAATACCTACTTTTTTTGTTATACCTAAAAACAATTCTAAAAATCTAATACCTATCAAAATAACTTAAGCGCTTAGCTTTTTCTTTTTACCTCTGCAAAGATAGAAATATGTTTTATAACATAAAAAAGAACTCCAATGAAATAACGCACAAGACAATCATTTCTTGATTTACATCAATTATCAGTTGCATTTTGCTTTACTAAACCTTAAATCTGTAACATGAATGTAATACTCGAACTCATTGATAATCATTTTGATTAATAAAGCCTGTGCTTCCTTTTTCGTTTCATTCAGTACGTTTTTCTATATGATAAGCCGTTTCACTTAAAATTATTGTTGTACTTTTGAATAAAAATCCATAATCGGGTGTTCTCTTTGTTGCGGAATACTATTTATTTATGCTTAATATGAAAAAAGAACCTTTTAAATTTTTCGTTGGAGGCTTTGTCCTGATCGCGATGTTGGCTACATCATGCCGGCATGCAGAGAAGTCGGCAAATAACGTCGATGCTTTGGTTGCACATATTGATTCTACCGTAAAGCCGGGAGATGACTTCTTTTTATTTGCCAATGGTGGATGGTTTAAGCAAAACCCTATTCCGGCAAGTGAGCAAAGTAATGGTGTCTTTCAATTGGTGCAGGATACAATAAATGACCAGATTCGACGGATCTGTGAGTCATCGGCTTCGCAGACTGCGCCTAAAGGCAGTAATAAACAAAAGATCGGAGATTTCTTTTATTCAGGAATGGATAGCGTTGCTTTAAATAAAAGAGGAATAAGTGATTTGAAAGAAGATCTTGCCAAGATTGATAATCTAAAAGATTTGAAAGGCATAATTGCCGAAGCTTCATATATACATAGTGTTTCTTCTTCTCCACTTTTCGGTTTCTATGTCACTCAGGATGATGAGAACAGCGCCAAATATCAGGTCTATATTATTCAAGGTGGTTTGAGTATGCCCGATCGCAGCTATTACCTTGATGCGGATAAGAAATCGCAAGAGATTCGCAATAAGTTTGTCACTTATGTCGGTAGCACTTTTGGTATAATGGGTTATGAAACGGCAAAAGCCAAGCAAGCTGCTACAAAATTGATGGAAATGGAGACAGCTTTGGCTAAGGCTTCCCGTAAACGCGAAGACACTAGAGATCCGCTGACTAATTACCATAAGATACCTATGGCTAAGCTAACGGCATCAACTCCGAATCTGGATTGGGCTACTTTTATGAAAAATGCGGGTCTGAATCATGTAGATAGTGTGGTAGTGGGACAACCGGAGTTTCTTACTGCACTGAATTCCAACTTAAAGAAGTTTACGTTAAGTGATTGGAAAGATTATCTGAAATTCCATCTGATAAATGGATTAAGTTCATATCTGGATGATAAAAGCTATATGGAGCAGTTCAATTTCTACTCTTCTACCTTGCGTGGTGTCAAAGAACCCAAGCCGAGATGGAAACGGGTAGTGGAAAATACTGATGGTTATCTTGGAGAGCTTGTCGGACAGGTATATGTAAAAGAGTATTTGCCAAAAGGCACAAAAGAAAAACTGACTGAGATTGGTAATGCCATTAAATCGATTTTTGCTGAGCGGATTAAAACACTCGACTGGATGAGTGAACCGACTAAAGAAAAGGCATTGAAGAAACTCGATGCCGTAATAATGAAAGTAGGTTATCCTGATAAATGGAAAGATCTCAGTAGTTTGCAGATCGACAGAACTTCTTATGTGAAGAATGTTATGAATGCAAATAAATGGGAATTCAATTATATGATAAACAAGTACGGTAAGCCGGTGGACCGTACCGAATGGGCTATGCAGCCTCAGACTTATAACGCTTATTATAATCCTTCAAATAATGAGATTGTGATTCCGGGATGTAATATAATCGTTCCGGGCTATGAAAGTAAGATGGCTGATGATGCTATATTATATGCAATCATTGGCGGGACTTTCGGACATGAGATTACACATGGATTTGATGATCAAGGATGTAAGTACAATGAGATTGGTAACCTGAGTGATTGGTGGACAAAAGAGGATAAGGCTAAATTTAATGCCAAGACCAAAATGATTGTCAAACAGTTTAATGATTATGTGGCTGTGGATAACCTACACATTAACGGTGAACTTACTCAAGGTGAGAACATCGCCGATTTGGGTGGTATAATTATGGCTTATGAAGCCTTTAAGAAAACTAAACAGTATCAGAATAAGGAGTTGGTGGCAGGATTGAATCCTAGTCAACGCTTCTTCCTTGGATATGCATTAGAGTGGATGGTGAATATGCGACCGGAAGCTATGGCAAACCAAGTGAAAAGCAATGAGCATGCTCCTGCTAAGTGGAGAGTCCTCGGAGCGTTATCCAACATGCCCGAATTCTTCTCGACATTCGGAGTGAAGCAAGGTGATAAGATGTGGCGCTCCGAAAAGGATCTCGTGAAAATATGGTAAATCGTCTATCTTTATAGATATATTAAAAAGGATTGTCTGCTTATGTAGACAATCCTTTTTGTTTGTGCACTGTTTCACTTTCAGCATTATTATTGGTCCGACTCCTTTGGTCCGTTTGTCGGTTAATCAATTCATTCTTAATTGTATCCAATTTAATCATTTCCGTTTGGAAGGATAGGTTCATAATATATTATTGGATACTTTTGTTTTAACTGTTACGGTGAAAGGACTAAATATCAATATTATGAAAAGTAAAATAAAACTGATTCTTCTTTTGTTGACTTGTGTTTCCCAATTATCATATTCTCAAATAGTGTTGGTGAAAGGCTCTAAACCTAAGGCTCAGATTGTAGTGGATGAAAATGACAGCATTGATATGAAAGCTGCATTATTACTTCAAACATTCGCCAAGAAAATTACCGGTGCTGAACTAAATATTGTGGCCCCGGAGAAAAAGAAAAAAGGAGATGTGCTTATTGGTAATTTCCAACTTCCCGTGAGTGGTTTAAATACAAGTGACATTAAAGAAGACGGCTTTTATCTTTCATCAAATGATGCTTATCTGCGCATTGTAGGAACTTCGGGCAAAGGTTCTGTTTATGGAGTGGTAACCTTACTCGAAGATTATTTCGGCGTTCATTATTATGCGGCCGATACCTATAGTTTAGATAAAAGCACTGACATGATTGTCCCCCGCAACATTACTAAACTGGATAATCCATCTTTTCGTTATAGGCAAACCCAGTCTTATAGTTTTAAAGATCCTCTTTATAAGCTTTGGCATAGATTGGAGGAGCCAAATAGCGTATTTGCAGGCGACTTGTGGGTGCATACATTCAATGCGATCCTGCCTGCTGCCGTATATGGAGAGAAACATCCGGAATATTATGCTTTGATTAATGGTAAGAGAAGACCCGGTGCTGCAGCTCAATGGTGTCTGACTAATCCTGAAGTGTTCGATATTGTGGTTCAGCGTTTAGATTCCATCTTTAAGGCGAATTCAGGCAAGAATATGATCTCTGTCAGCCAAAATGATAGCCAGAATCATTGTGAATGTGATAAATGTAAGGCAATAGATGAATACGAAGGGAGTCCTTCCGGTTCTATCATTTATTTCTTGAATAAACTGGCTAAGCGTTTTCCGGATAAGGAGTTCTCTACCTTGGCTTATCTCTATTCTGTTGCACCTCCCAAACACATGAAGCCTTTACCGAATGTAAATATCATGCTATGCGACATTGATTGCTATCGTGAAGTGACGTTGACTGAAAATAAGTCGGGACAGGAGTTTATGAAGAATATGGAAGGGTGGTCCAAAATATCGAATAATATATTTGTTTGGGACTATGGAATCAATTTTGATAATTATATCTCACCTTTTCCCAACTTCTTTATTCTTCAGCCCAACATGAAGCTGTTTAAGCAAAATGGAGTCAATATGCATTTCTCGCAAATAGCCAGTATAAAAGGAGGGGACTTTTCGGAGTTGCGGTCGTATGTAGTCTCTAAATTATTGTGGAATGTAGATATAGATGTGGACGCTGTCATTCATTCATTCCTAAAGGGGTATTATGGAAATGCCGCACCTTATTTATATAAATACCTCGTTTTGCAGGAAGGAGCTTTGTTAGGAAGTAGAATCCCTTTATGGATTTATGATACTCCAGTGACCCATAAGAATGGGATGCTTAGTAAGACTTTGCTGAAGAGGTACAACGAACTGTTTGATGAAGCTGAGCAAGCGGTCGCCGGAAATGTAATATTGCTGAACAGGGTTCGGCAGTCACGGCTGCCTATACAGTTTGCCGAACTCGAGATAGCACGGACTGAGCCTATAACGGAGCCGGAGGTTTTGAAAAAGAAAGTGGTATTGTTCCGCCAAAAAGCTGAAGAACTTGGAGTGGTTCATTTGAATGAGCGGAACAATACCATAGAAGCTTATTGTAACTTATACGTCGATAGGAATCTGGTCAAACGGCCCAAAAACATAGCTCAAGGAATGGAAGTGACTTATCTCTCTTCTCCTAATCCACCGTATGATAAGATAGCAGCTAAAGCCTTGACCGACGGATTATATGGAGGAGCAAGCTTCAATGAGAGTTGGGTGGGGTGGAACGGAAAAGATGCTGAATTCGTGATTGATTTAAAGGAGTTGCATCAGCTCAATGGAATTGACGTTGATTTTCTGCATAATCTTGGTGCATGGATCTTATTACCCAAAGGTGTTAGTTGTGAAGTATCTGCTGACAATGTAACGTTTAGACCGATGGGAGCGGTCTCTATACCTGAAAGTAGAGAATATCAGGTGAAGTTTGTGACAGTACCGATTAAGTGGTCTGCTCCGACAGAAGCCCGATACGTTAAAATAAAAGTTGCTACAATAGGGCTGTGTCCTCCCTGGCATTATGGAGTGGGTAACCCTGCGTGGTTTTTCATTGATGAGGTGGCAGTATATTAATTGAATCAGAAAATTTAAATATAAGCAACAGTGAAAAAGTTTATAACTTCATTTCTCTTTATTGTAGTAGGAGCAACGTTAATGGCTCAAAGTCTAAAATCCCCGGACAATAATATAGTCCTTAATTTTAAGTTGGATGGAGGTGGCTCACCTGTTTACTGCCTCGATTATAAAGGCAAAGCTGTGGTAACCGAGAGTAAAATGGGCTTCCGACTTAATCCGACTATTTCTTTATCCGATAATTTTGAGGTGGTAAACTCATCGTTTGACACTTACAACGAGACTTGGACTCCGGTGTGGGGACAATATAAAACGATTCGCGACCACCATAATCAAATGTTGGTTTGCTTGCGGCAAAAGTCCACCGGACGGTTGCTCAACATCCGTTTCCGCTTATTTAATGACGGTCTGGGGTTCAGATATGAGTTCCCTGTTCAGGACAACCTCCGTCATTTTATCATCAAGGAAGAACTGACAGAGTTTCGTTTGACAGGTGATGATAAAGCATTCTGGATTCCTGCCGATTATGATACGAATGAGTTTCCCGTGACCACTTCACGTTTATCAGAGATTTCGGGGCTCATAGATCATGTTCGCAAGGAGCCTCTTGCCGCTAAAGCACCTGCGGCAAACCTGGCTGTGCAGACTCCATTGATGCTGAAAACCCCTGAAGGGCTTTATGTCAATATCCATGAAGCGGCATTGGTAAACTTCCCTGCAATGGCGCTGAATGTAGATGATCGTACTTTTTGTTTGAGTGCACACCTTACTCCTGATAAAAATGGAAACAAAGGGTATATACAGACCGGATCTGTGACTCCTTGGAGAACAATTGTGGTGAGTGACGATGCACGCAATATTCTGGCTTCAAATCTTATTCTTAATCTGAATGACCCTTGCGTCATCAAAGATACCTCATGGATAAAGCCTACCAAATATATTGGAGTGTGGTGGGAATATTTCATAGGTGCAGGATCGACTTGGGCTTACTCTGACAATCAGGATGTGATTATCGGAAAGACTGACTATACAAAACTAAAACCGAACGGTCACCATGGAGCTAACACTGCGCATGTGAAAGAGTATATTGATTTTGCAGCTGAGAATGGTTTTGATGCTGTTTTGGTGGAAGGCTGGAATGAAGGTTGGGAAGACAATTCAGCATACGTTAAAGATCAGATTTACAGTTTCACAAAAGCCTATCCCGATTTTGATGTACAAGAGCTGCATCGTTATGCTGAGGCTAAAGGAGTAAAGATTATTATGCACCATGAAACGACCTCTTCGGTAATCAGTTATGAACGACAACTGAATGATGCTTTCCAATTCATGGTAGATAATGGATATAATGCCGTGAAAACCGGATATGTAGGACCCATTATACCTCGTAGCGAATATCACGATGGACAGTGGATGGTGAATCATTATAACTATGTGGCGCAAACGGCTGCCAAATATAAGATCATGATCGACTCTCATGAGGCAGTTCGTCCGACAGGACTTTGCCGGACTTATCCCAACTGGCTTGCTCAGGAATCTGCTCGTGGTACGGAGTTTGAGTCCTTTAATGGCAATTCACCCGACCATACCACTATCCTGCCTTTTACCCGCTTAATGGGTGGCCCGATGGATTATACTCCCGGTATCTTTCAGGGCGATTTGTCGGTCTATGGTAATAATAAAGCGAAGTTGAGCACTACGTTGGTGAAACAGTTGGCGTTGTACGTGACGATGTATTCTCCTTTACAAATGGCAGCCGACCTGCCGGAGAACTATAAAAAGTTTGCTGACGCTTTTCAGTTCATTAAAGATGTGGCGGTTGATTGGGATGATAGTTACATACTTGAAGCCGAGCCGGGAGATTATGTCACGATAGCCCGCAAGGCAAAAGGAAAGCTTGAATGGTATATTGGAGGTATTACAGATGAGAATTCGCGTGTTGCGACAATTGATTTAAGCTTCTTACCTAAAGGGAAAAAGTATGCTGCTACTATTTATGCCGATGGTGCCGATGCCGGTTGGAATACCCATCCCCAAAGTTATACCATAAAGAAAGTGATGGTCACTTCACAGACCAAGCTGAAACAGAAATTAGCTCCCGGTGGTGGAGTAGCTATCAGTATAAAATGATTGCTTGATGATAGTCGCAAAGATTTACCCGAAAATAACCCTCGGAACGCTTTGATTTCGCCCCCGAATGTGTTATCTTTGTAAGTATAATCCTGATTTCAATTTGGGAGAGAAGTACTTAAAGGGAAGGAATGAGAAATTCTTCCCTTTTTTTCATATCAACTATTGTAAATGAAATAACATTTAATGTTATTGGGTAAAACATACCATCATGTAGAGTAAAACTAACCATGTTTTGGGAGGCAACTCACCATCTGTTTGTGTAAAACCAACCATCTTTTAGGGAGAATCAAGGCAGTTGGAAGATTGCGTTTAATGAGAATAGTGCGAGATAATCTTTCTTTGTTAATCTTTCGTAAATCTGCTCTTGACGAAATTCTGCTGATTCGGAGGTTCTGTTTCATAATGAGCCATGTTACAATGAAAGCGAATAAACGGAAAAATTATTCTAATATGGAATTTGCTTCACTATGAAGCATGTTAGAATCACAGTTTTAATGTCGCGGAAGCGCGCGTGTGATTGTAAGAAAGAGATTGCCCTAACTTGCTAGGAATGAGAAAGGTTGAAGAAGGCTCTATGGGTTAGTGTCTTCATGTACATCAACAACGCATAAGCTCATGATTGTTTCTGTTTAGAGTGAAATAAGCTTTAGAGACAGCAAATGAACTTGGATTTACTTCCAAGAATGAAATGTGGTGAGTGCCGCTATAAACTGAAAAGATAGAAAAGAGAAAAGGTATTGAAGTGAATTACTTCACTTCGATACCTTTATTTTGTAATGTGATATTCAATACTTTGGCATATTCCGAATACTGATCGTCGGTCAGCGTTTTCTTCATCAACTTTAAATTACCGTAAACTGCTTTATGAAGTAATTCATCTTTGTTCGTTTTAGAAGATGCAACACGCTGCATCTGTGCACTGAAATATTCGCAAATGTCAGTTACTTCTTCATGTTGATCGGAAGACAACTTTAAAAATTTACCAAGTCTGCTGACATTGATATTTCCATCCCATTTTTCTGTAGTAGGTTGGTTTCCTGCTGCGAATGTTGTAGCAGTCAGACAGACTGCTGCCACTAATGTTAATCCTAAACGTTTCATAATACCTACTTTTTTGTTATACCTAAAAACAAATTCTTTTATAAAAAATCTAATACCTACTGAAAACAAAAAGCTTAAATGCTTATCCTTATCTTTTTACCTGAAACAAAGATATGAGTATGTTTTATAACATATATATAAAATGGAGAAAAACTGCATAGTAAACCTTCATTTATTGATCTATATCAATTTTATGATGTTATTATGTCTTGTATTTGTTTTTGTGGTTTAATAAATGATGCTATTATTCCTTTTATAATGACATAATATTGCTAATAGTTTTATTATTGTGTCTATTTGATTTTTATATCATGCAAAATAATGTAACTAAAAAAGTTACCGAGAAGTCGGTAATGCATCCATGGAATATGGACACGATCACAAAGTCTTTACCACAGACGTTTGTAATGATAGGCAGCGTGGTATCCATTGTTGTTGCACCTCCTGTCGATATAGGAGCAAGTCTTCCGAACCATCGGAATAGGAGTGGGGCGGCTAGAAGTGCTATTATCTCTCGTAGTATGTTACTTACTAATGCTATTGTGCCCAATTCGGCACCTTTGTATTGGGTAATAATAATGCTCGAAAGTGAATAGTAACCAAGTCCGGAGCCAACGGCATAACAATCTGTAAGGTTGAGTCTGGGCAAAAGTACGGCTGCAACAGTGCATCCCGCCAGAGTGCCGAGTATAGTGGCAAAAGGTAACAGCATAATCCGTGGATCCAGCTTCCTAAGACTGAGGAGTGTCTTGGTATCACATCCTACACTCATACCGACGAAAAACATCAGTCCACACAATATGTAGAAGCTTAAGTGCGAATCCATCGTTTCCGGAGCAATCAGCTTGAAATAGCCGACAAGTATGCCCGAAATGAAAAAGCCAATGATGATCAGACTACCCTTCATGGCTACCTCCTTTTTGTTTGTTAGTCCGAACAATGAAAGTCCAAAGTCCCCACGCGGCTACACAGCTTCCCAGAATAGCGAATAAAGTTATGATGATGGCTTCCGCTCCTATGGTGTACAATCCTTTGATGATGTTCGGGTTGCCTCCGACTTCTATCCCCAGCAGGAACAGTAATCCCCAAATGAACAGTTTGATACCCCACTGTACAAATCGGAGATTCTTGTGGCGTAATAAATAACCCGATACAACTCCGGTGACTAAAAGTGATAAGATAGTAACGACAAACATAAATTCAATCTTCAATAAAGAGTAAGTCACTCATAATGCCATCAGATACAAAAATACCATCTTGGGTGAGTTTTAAGCGACTATCCTCTAACTTTAATGTACCATTATGGATGTATTTTTCCGCTTGCTTTGTGCAATATGATGCCAGCTCTTCCCCGAATTCTCCTTCAATATCCTTCAATGAGATTCCCCACTTTGTCCGTAGTCCCGTGATAATCTTTTCATTATATCTAGTGTAAAGATCCAGTTCTTCTATCTCGTACAATCGTTTTCCTGTCTCGGCAGATAAAAGATAGTCCGTCAAGGACGCTTTATTCCATTCGCGTGAATGCCCGTTGAATGAGTGTGCCGACGGTCCGCATCCCAGATAAGGGATTCCTTTCCAATAGGAAGTGTTATGCCGGGATTCTTTCCCCGGTTTACAAAAATTGGAAATCTCATAGTGTTCATAACCCGCTTTGCGAAGCGTATCTATTAAGGTAGAGAAAAAATGGATGCTGCGGTTCTCGTCGACTTCCTTAACCCGGCTTTGTTGCAACATTTTATATAAAGGAGTGCCCTTTTCGTAAGTCAGGTGATAAGCGGAAATATGTTCCACATTTACTTCGACGGCTTGCATCAAGTCTTTTTCCCATGTTGATTCGGTTTCTCCCGGAAGTCCGTAAATTAAATCGATGCTGATATTGTTAAAGCCGTTCTCTCTGCATCTTTTTACCGCCTCAATGGCTTCTTGTCCGCTATGTCGACGTTTAAGTAGCTTCAGTGTATTATCTTGAAACGTCTGTATGCCTATACTTATTCTATTGAAAGGCAATTGCCTGAGACTGTGGACATATTCCAAACTCAGATCATCGGGGTTGGCTTCAAGAGTGACCTCTTCAAGACTTGCTATATCATAGTATTTTCCTATAGTATCGAATACCTGTTGGAACTCATCTTGCGACAGTTGAGATGGAGTGCCCCCACCGAAATAAATCGTTTCGATTTTCTCACCCGATAAGTAATTCTTTCTCTGTTCCAGTTCCCGGCATAAAGCATGGATGAATTCGGATGTCGACTTTAATCGGATGGTGGAGTAGAAATCACAATAGATGCATCTGGTTTTGCAAAAGGGGATATGGATGTATATACCGGCCATAGCTTCTGTTTATTTTTCGACAAAGGTATATATTTTTGTTAGACTCGATTTTAGTAATCTTTATTATCTTTGCATCCACTATTTATCATATAAGGAAATTAAGATGAAATCTATTCGGATATTACTGATGGCGGTTATTACGCTAATCATTTGTATGCCTGTACAAGCTACAGGAAAGACAGGGGAGAATCCTTTGGAACAATGGGTAAAATCGGGTGTATGGAACGGAGGTTTCAAAGCCAAACCTCATTCATCTACCAATCTGTCGGAGTTTAAGACCCAGTATGAAGCAAACACGGCACAATGGAACGCTGCATTTAGTTGGCTGGCTTCACACAATTTGAAATCAATAGCAGCCGGTAAATATCCTATAGACGGAACATCACTGGTTGTTTCGGTGGAAGACGGGGCGAACGAACCTTTGGCAAAGAGAACATCGGAGTCACACCGTAAGCATATCGATTTGCAATATGTGGTAAAGGGTACCGAACGTTTTGCTTTGCTCGATCATGCTTCTTCTAAAGCCAATTGTGAGTACAGTGAGAAAAAAGATGTGATCCATTATGATTATGATCCGGCTAAAACATCTTTTCATGACTCCACTCCGAAGCAGTTCTTCCTTTTCTTTCCCGGCGACTGGCATATCGCTAAAGTAGCTACAGATAAGAAAGATCAGAATATCAGAGTAGTCGTTATTAAATTGGATTACGTGCAGCAATAAGCACTCTAAGGTAACTAAAACCGATTTTTTACCGCTTGCGGTTATCAGAAAAATAGGAGGAGCTCCGGTCTTTTGACTCTGTATAATACCGGGCGAATCGAATTGTAAGATATAAAAAGAAGGTAACAATAATTCCTTTATACTAAAAAAGGATATTGTTACCTTTTCTCTTTTTTCATTTATTTATTCCAGATATCAGGAATGGCTTCATGTCCGCGAGCATTCTCGGGCATACGGTTCACCGGTTTCAAAACTCCCGAGTGAATCTTGTACAAACGCGTGGCTGTCTCCATCATAGCCTCTACTTGCTCTTTATAAGGACGATCTGTGACATCGATCAATCCGCAGTTGTAGTTTTCACCGTCACGACGCCCCGTTAAGTCTTGGTCGCACCATTGGAAATAACCTGTTCCTATCAGACCCGGGTGTGAGTATGCTTTCTCGGTATAATAACGATAGGCTACACCGCGTTGCTCCTGCGAATCCACCTGCCATAACGACTGTGCCATACCTCTATCTACGGTACCAAAATGATATTCACCGATAATCATGGGTAGCTTTGCTATTCTTAAGGCACGGTCCATCATTTGCGTATTGGGATATAAATCGTAGCAATTGAAGCTAAGAACATCAAATGACTCGCCACAGATTTTCAGTATCTCTTCATCTAAAGCCAGTATATTGCCAAAGCGGATACCCAGGTTCAAATGATTGGGGTCATGCTTCTTAAGTAACTGGTTGGTCGTCACTAAGAAAGTCCGGAATACGGAAAATACAAATGCCTTGCGGTTATCGGGCGTGTCTCCTTTCTCTTTTAAGTAGTTGCTCAAAGCTGTTCTTATCGGACGATCTTTTCCTTCAAGAATTAAGCCGCAAAGACGGGATTCTTCGCCTAGCCAAGCCGGTTCGTTCCCAATAAAGTAACCCACCAGCCACGGATTATTTTTATAAGGCTTAACGAATTCCGATAGAGATTTATCCACATTTGCTTTGAAATCCGGTTCATAAACATCACAGAGGCCCATTAAATCGTGTGCAATACCAAGATCGCGCAATGGTATTAAAAAGGCTTTCCTATTCATGTTCATGATCTCTGAACTTGACCAGTTTGCAATGGTATTTAACCCCCACTTATCCATACGTTTGAAGACCAAGTCCGTCGATTTCTGAGGAAACTCATCACCATATCTCCGGTATAGGTTCCAAAGACCAAATGAAAGGAATTGGTTGTTTCGACTATACTTCGGGGCATATTTATTCATCAGGTCGACAGGGGGAAGTTCTTTATACATACCATTACGCTTTTCCAAATCGCGTACGTTCCCGCCGTTTCCCGTGCTCACACAATCCACTCCTACGGATAAGAACAAATAACCTTCGGGATCGACGAACCACCAACGGTCACCAATCTTTTGGGTGCGGAAGAAACCTGTCCCTTTGACTTTCTTCTGCTTATAACCTCCAAATTTGGAGTAGTTATAGGCTTTTGTGCTAACTACTTCATTGTCTTCTATAGCCCATTCGTTTTTAAGTTGCTGCAAAGAATGGATTTTAGCCGGATAATCAACTAGATTTGATTGTCCGAATTCATCAACAGCAGGATATTCCCCCATGTAAACGTCTCCCGGATCTTCCTTTGCCAATGTAATGGAACGAATCTCGATGGTGGGGTTGTGAATAGGCTTCCTCATACGTATACCGATGGAATCTACTTCTTGCAAAGGGCCTCTTTTTCCACCTAAGTTTATCCAACCCGTGTAACGTGCGTGGTTGAAAGTTGCTGCTAAGTCCACCGCTGGATCGGGAAGTTCGGTGAAATACTTCAAGGGGATGGCTAATTTATTCCAGGCATTCGGTACATAGCACATGATTCGCAGCTCATTATAACCGCTTTTGGTTGTGAAGCCAAGTTGGAAACGTTGGGCGGTGCTGCATTTATATTCAAGGACAACAAACTGGTAGTTGCTCCAATCATCAGGTAGACCGGCATTAATTGTTTTTAGGGCGAACTTCTGACCGGATACTTCTTTCGAGCTATCGAATTGTATTTTGCATGCTGTTTGGGCGAGTGTGCACTGTGCAAATGCTGAGGCTGCAAGTGCCGTAATAAATATCGTCTTTAAACTGTTTCTCATGATATGGTTTATTAAGAGTGTATAATATATCTATATAAAGAAGAACGAGCTGCAATGTAAAGAGTATTGCCGTCTTTTCCCGCTATGACTAATGATGTCGGGCGTTCGGGTACGCGGATGAGACCCGTTTGTTTTCCTTGCTTATTGAATACGTATATATAACCGTCAGCTACATAAACATTCCCTTCCTTATCCACAGCAGAGCCGAACTCTCCTACATTTACAAAAGGAGTAAGGTTGCCGAGTGTCCCATCCGGCCTGACATCCATACGTGCCAGTAAATGATTATATTCATCCGAAGCGTAAAACGCTTTGCCGGGTATAGCTTCCAATACAGATGATGAACGGGCAAAATCGTATTGTTCGGGGATGATGGTTACACCATCCGGAGCAATAAAACAATACTCCGGCTTGTAGACCGATATTTCATTAAAATCATGTAAATCTCTCCAGCGGTGAGCCGGATAGATAGCTTTGGCAACTTTCTGCACTCTATTCATGGGGATCCTGCCTAATAACCGGATAGTTTCTTCGGGTTTAGTTGGATTGATGGCATACACCCATGTGGCAAAGCCTGAATTCCCCCAATGGCTGAAAGTTGTACCGGTAGCATCGGGCAGCTCGGAAACAGTTTCTTGCTTTCCATTAATCATATAACCCGGTTGCGGATTATATTTGAAAAAGACCAGAAGGTTATCTTTGGTATCACATGCTAATGATAGAGGTTGCCAGGGAAAATCGGCAATGAGCGACAACTTTTCTTTCTCCACGTCCCACTTATAAATACGCCGCATTCTTTGTTCGCTGAAATAGATATTCCCTTTACTGTCATGTGTCATTCCCTCAGCATATTCAAAACCGGTTGCAAGTTTTTCCATCTTACCGACTTGGGTGGATAATGGAGTCTGTCTGGCTTCTTGTCCGGTAATAGTCAGTCGGGTGAATTCCCATGGACGTACATCCTGTTGTGTATTTACATCATAACAAACCAGATCGGTTGTAAACCGCATTTGAGTAAAGTTATGGACATTATAAAAATTGATATCCTTGCAGTCCCAAGTACGTATAGCGTATGGGAATGGGGTTGTTACTCGTATCACCCGGAACAGATAAAGGTTGGCAAATAACATGTTGCTGCATTCTTGCAATTCTATCTGCTGGCAATCGGGACTTTCACGGGTTTCTTCTTCCAATTGCAGGGCATAAATATTCCAGTTGGAAACGTTTTTAAAGCGTACTTCATTGCGTACATGATGTTCCACTGACATGGCGTAAATGCGTCCGGGAGTACTTGTGTCACTCACATACAATCCGTTGGTAGCATAACTACTCGCTGTCCAAATATCTTTGAAGATACCTCCGCCATTGTTGGTTACCCATAAACTCCAGTACTGGTTGTCCCACGCCATGTCCATTCCTTGGTAAGCTACAGGAGCTTCCGGTGTACTGATCTGTGAATTCTGACCGCGTCTCTTTCCCGACACTTGAGGCCCTTTCTCCATTGTACCATGTACGCCGAGAAATTTGACGTCATTCATATAAGAGTTTATACCTGCCATCCATTTGCAACCGACTGCCCGGTAATTGTACGCGCCTGTATTCAATCCTATCCCCGAGACAAAGTTTGTTCCTCCTTGTGGCGTTTCCAGTAAAGCTTTTGGAGAACCAAAGCCACTGAATGCCGGTGTGCTCTCTTTCAATTTCAGTTGGGTGGAAATCGGGTTCAATCCTATCAGAGTCGTATTTCTCTTTAAAGCAAGACTATCGGAAACAATATACCAGCCTTGCGGTACATAAATAACGTCATACTGATCTATTGCTTTGCGAAACACCTCTGTGTTGTCAGTCACTCCGTCGCCTATGGCGCCTAAGTCACAGATGTTCACCCAGCGGGACATGTCAGGTGTCTTTGCAATATCATCTATAGGGCGTGGTGGCATTTTCTGCAAAGCTTCCATTTCGAATTTTGTTTTAGATTCCGGAAGATCACTCATGCTTTTTAAATGTAACCCATACGAAAAGTCATTTACTCTATAAATTGTAGACTTACCCGGAATATTCTTTCCAGAGTCTTTGAAACTGATGAATACCGGCACTTGATTGCAAGTAACTCGCTGCATACTCAATTGGTTGGGGCTCAATCCTTCGTTTCCGAGCGCGATGGCACTTTGTTTCACTTGCTCCAGCGTACAGTCTTCCATGTATATTTTATCCGAACGGTTGGGTTCCAGTTTTATAACTGTCGGTACATTACGGGCATGAAGCCGTACAATGGTAAGACCACCTTCCTGAGTACGTATAGCCGCCTTTCGCTGTCCTTCAAAATAAGTGTTCAGAATCATCATCTGCCAACTGGGCGACGTTTTTGTGGTATATATGCCGTAATCTCCTCCAAAAAAACGGACATCTTCCATTTCATTACCCACATCGAATAGTCCGGCTTTTCCTTGTCCTATATAAATATCTACATGCGAGACGAAACTATGTTGGGCAAAATGTGTACGCAGAGCCACAGCCTGTGGATTACCGGATTCTATCCGTAAATCGATGTTGGTTATCGCACTGTAGAAAGTTCCTGCTCCGGCATCCGTCGGAGTACTTCCGGGGCGCACTATTGCACCCGTAAACCAAAACATATAGTTGGCTTTTCCTTTGTCCTCAATGTTTTCTTTTTGGTATCCCGGAGCATTCTTTTCCAGATATACTACGGGGCGCTTTTTGCCATAACCTATCAGACGCACGGCGTTGGGTATATATATAGTCTTTGTAATTTTATATTCTCCTTCCGGTAAAAAGACTATACCGAAATTATATCGTTCTTTCACTTCATTCAGTGCGCATTGTAGAGCATCACTGACATCTACGCTGCCATCCCCTTTTATACCGTATTTCTCGGGTGTGAAATAAATCGCTTCCCGATCATTAGGACGTTGCGTATAAACTGATATATTTTTCATAGTAGCGGCCTGTACGACCGCTACTATGAAAAATATAAAGCTACCTATCAACAATCTTTTCATATTACCTTTATTTTAAAGTCTTCAGATATATCCGGTTACATATATGTCCGGAGTTATATTCCAATTCTTTACTGAATTTTTTAATAGGAAACCCCACTTATACCAAATGTTGAGGTATAGATATAAGTGGGGTATATATAAGAAAACTAATTAGCTGAATCTTATCGATCAGAGTTTAAATTGTCATTCAGCAATTCGTCATGTTGTGGAATCGGGAACGTATAATCTTTTTCAGTAATGGCATGTAATGGTTGATTATCGTGAGAGTCCTTCTTTGATACAATCTCATTTACCATTTCCAAGCGGACCATATCGAACCAACGAACCCGTTCACCACAAAGCTCCCAAGCACGTTCGTCCACACACTTGTTAGCAAAGTCTGTCGGACTTAAGTTGGAATAGGTGCTTAAGCCTGCGCGGGTGCGAATGAAGTTCAGACATTCGTATGCTAAATCGTCAGGTCCTCCGGAACGTGCTTTGGCTTCGGCATAGGTCAAAGCGGTCTGTGTAAAACGGAGCATTCGCATTGGCACTGAAGAAGCATAGTTATAGTAATTAGTACCATTTTTATCCTTCATTAACTTCTTATAATATGGATGTGGGTTCTTTAATTCCGTATAGTGCAACTTGGTGCCGTTTTGAGTAACAAAATCTGTTGCAAATGTAGCTTCTTTGCGTACCCCTTCAGGGAAATTCTTATAGAAACTGTACTCCGCAAACACGACATCCCAGCCACCAAGCTCACCTGGATAAGCCCAGTATCCATACATTGCGTTAATATTGGCACCGGCATTCAAGTTGCAAGGTATTGTAAACATGTCTTCTTTATTACCTGTGTCGGCATCATTATTCCAATATAGAACATTATACGAATTTTCGAAATCGAAGCCATATTTGGAGCGATTGTCCAATACTTGCTTTGCAGTAGATGCAGCTAAGGCATATTTGGAGGTATCTTTCAATGGCCATCCAGCTTCTGCCAGATATACTTCAGCCAACATTCCAAGGGCAACGCCTTTATTAGGACGACCAAGTTGACCATTTCTACGGCTGTCACCCAATAAGCTGATTGCATTATTTAAATCGCTTTCAATCAGTGTATACACATCTTTCACTGCAGAAGGCTTTACGGATAGAACTTCTGTTGTGAATTCTGCATTAGTGATTAGAGGAACAGCTCCATGACAACGAACAAGCCAAAAGTAACTTGCAGCGCGGATGAAATAAGCTTCACCCTTAATTCCATTCACCACGTCTTTCGAAGCTGTACATGCATCCGCATTTGCAATGACATTGTTTGCACCTTGAATAGCTTTATAACATCCTTGATATACTGTTGGAGAACTTGAATTGGTGTTCTTTACATCATAACGGTCGTATTCTTGTGTATTTCCCGTTCCCGGAGGGCAAGTCAGATCATCACCTCCCAAGGTCATTTCTGTAGCCCAACCATTGCAGAAGCCATAGCTCCAGCAAGTACTCCAACCTTTATATGCGCCTACTAAAGCCGATTCCAATCCGTTTTCTGATGTAAGTACATTATCAAACACTTTGCCACGTGTTTCTTCATCTAGAAAGTCTGAGCAACTAGTCTGCGATAGTAAAGCGCAAACCGCTATAGCATATATTAATGTATTTTTCATAATATAGATTTTAGAAAGTAATGTTTAAACCAATAGTGTAAGTCTTCGAATTGGGATAAGAACCATAATCAATACCTTGCTCAATATCCGAGCCGCCACCACCGACGTTACTCGATTCAGGGTCTATACCCTTATAACTGGTGATCGTGAACAAATTCGTTGCGCTTAAAGATACTCTGAAGTCAGCTAGTTTTTTCACTTTGAAGTCATAGCTAATGCTAATATTCTTAAGACGTAAATAATCTGCATTTTCTAGGAACAATGTTGACTGTGGTTCCCACTTGCTGGATGTACTCCAAGCAGGTAGCCATGCATTTTCATTTACTCCGGGGATATAGCGTTCTTTGATTTCAGCTAGTGTAGCTTGACGTGCGTCGCGGGCAGCCATTAAATGTAATCCCCTTGTAAAGTTCAGCTTATCTGCTCCGAATGAACCTTGGAAAAATGCGTTTAAGGTGAAATTCTTATATGTCAGAGTATTATTCCAACCTAGGGAATATTTCGGCATACCACAACCTATAATCTGATAATCTGACCCGTCAATTGAATGGTTACCATCCAAATCTTGATAATGTGCATCACCTGGTACGCATCCGAATTTAGCTGCTTCTGTGGCTTCATCTTTTTGCCATGGTCCCAGGTATTTCAAGCCCCACAGAGATCCCAGTGATTTACCAACTTGATAGATAAATGCCGGTTGTCCATTTAAGCCTATCACATCTGTTGTATCGAATATACGGGTTTCATTGCCTAAGTTTGTTACTTTATTCTTCACAGAGGAATAATTGAATGTACTTTCCCATCCCCAGTCTTTTGTTGAGAAAATACGGGCTGATACATTTATTTCGATACCTTTATTCTCGATATCTCCTACGTTAGAAACAATACTTCCACCACCTGCATAATATGGCACAGATTTATTAAGTAATAGATCGCGGGTATGTTTATTGAAATAATCGAATTCAAGAGACAAACGATTATTTAAAAAGCCCATTTCAATACCCAAATCTTTTTGCTCGGTTGTTTCCCATTTCAAACCTGAATTTCCCGGAGCTCCTTTTTGTATTCCATTTGTACGGATACCGGTTGAGAAAGAGTAGTAAGCATCAGTATTGTATGCTGATAGGGTAGCGTATGGGTTAATAGCTTGGCTACCTGTTAGTCCCCAACTGAAGCGTATTTTGAGTTTATCGAAAAGATTAAGCTTCTTTATAAACTCTTCATTGCCAGCATTCCATGCTATAGCTCCTGCGGGGAATGTGCTGAAACGATTGTCTTTAGAAAACTTTGAAGAACCATCGCGGCGGATTGATACGGAAAATAAATATTTATCCATTAACGTATAATTGATACGCCCTAAATAAGATAATAATTGCCATGCAGAGAAATCCGAGCTTGCATTATTGGTTGCTGATTGAGCTAGGTTGTCATACTTTAAATCGGAAAACTTTAAGTTTGAAGCGGAGCCAGTTAAATTTTCCCAAGTATATTTTTGAGTTTCAACGGCAGCTACTGCATTGATATGATGAATACCGAATGTTTTATCATACGATAATTGGGTCGTAGTTTGGAGCGTGACAGCTTGGTTGCTCGTTTTTGATGCACTGGGTTGATTATTTGATGCATAATTTCCACTCCAACTTTTGTTATTAAAGAAGCCTAGATCTGCAGCTGCCTGAAAATCAGCAGATAACCCGGGGATAATTTCATATCGAGCTCCTCCCATTACATTGATAGCTGTACGTGAACGGATATTCTCGGTGTCATGAATGAGAGATAGAGGATTGGTCTTGATAGATCCGGTTGGGTCTGATGCTAGAAAACCACCGTTTTCGGTGTAAGGATTAGTTGTAGGAGCCCAAGACAACGCTTGCACAACGGGATTCCCTGCGCCTGTGCGAGCTTGATTATTATTGCCCGAAGAATTAGTACCGTTTGCACTGAAGCGGAAAGAAAGACGTTTATTTATATTTGTATTTACATTCGTGCGAATAGTATAACGTTTATAACCGGTTTCACGGACAATACCATCCATATCCAAGAAACTACCGGATACACGATATTGAGTCTTAACTGTTCCACCCGAAATACTCAATTGGTGTTGGTCTGAAACTCCAGTCTGATAGACGGCATCATTATAATCGAAGCCACCATTTTTATAGTAATTATCAATATCCGATTGAGTGAATTTCAGGTTAGTTACTCCGAGAGCTTTATCATGTTCATTAACTGTTGCGGCAAAGTCGCCGGCATTCAGCATATCATATTTTTTAATCTGATTGGAGAAAGAAACGCTCCCTTGGTAAGTTACTTGCACTTTACCTTCTTTGTCACCGCTTTTTGTGGTAACTAGAACCACACCATTGGCTCCTCTTGAACCGTAAATCGCTGTAGATGAGGCGTCTTTTAATACTTCAATGGATTGGATATCTGCCGGGTTTAGCAGGTTGAAATCTGCACCAACAAAACCATCAATGACAAATAAAGGGCTGTTATCTCCTAAAACGGAATTTGCTCCACGAATACGAATACGAACATCACCGCCGGGGGCACCTACTGTATTTGATATCTGAATACCAGCAGCACGTCCTTGCAATGCTTCGTCAACACGAGTTACATTCTGATTTTTATAAGATTCCTTAGAAACCGAAGAAAGAGAACCTGTCAAGTCACTCTTGCGTGCTGTACCATAACCTATGACTACTACTTCATCAAGAGTTTTAGTATCCTCTTTTAGAGTAATTTTAATGGAAGTCTGGTTTGAAAGTGTGACGCTTTCATCCAAATAGCCGATATAGGATACCTTGATCACGTCACCTTTAGATGCTTCTATAGAAAAATTTCCGTAGATATCAGAAATTGCTCCTTTTGTAGTGCCTACAACTATAATATTTGCTCCTATGATAGGATCTCCGTGATTATCAACCACTTTACCTTTTAAGCTTTCTTTTTGCTGAACGGCTTTTGAAGATGTAGTGTTTATTGCAGCATTTGATAGTATAATGCTTTTATCCAATACTTTATAGGTGATATCTGTGCCTTTAAAGATTTTATCTAATACCTGGAATACATTTTCTGTACAGGCATGGATAGAGACGCGACGGTTTACGTCAATCTGTCTATTATTGTAAAAAAATGTAAACTCTGTTTTTTGTTCGATTTCATTTAATACTTCGTTGACGGTTTTGTCTTGAGAAGCAATGTTTAAGAGAACTTTTTGAGCATACCCATCATTGGCAGAAATGAAGCCAACAAAACAAAATAACATAAAAAGAGTAGTTTTCATAAAAAGAGGAATTTTTTTTGTCTTCTTCATTAGGACGTTTTTTATCCTATATGATTGGATACAAATGTGGTTTTTCATAATTTAGCATCGATTTTCAGTTAAAAAATTAAGTTACTTTATCTGTCGCCAAACAGATATTTTTAAGGTGACTGTTTCATGCAGGAAAATACGCCAATATTTTCTTGCATGTTTTTTAAATTTTCTTTTTTCTCATAATATATTTCGTTAAAAGGTTAATAAACTTCTATGATTTGTTTCTCTTCATCTAAATTCCCGTTTTCAATAAAACGAAACTTAATATTTGAAGAAATACGGAATCTTTCTAATATTCTTTCTAAACGTTGGTGGACAAATGTACCTGTGAAAGAATTACGCTTAAGTGTTTCGTTTTTAACAACGAATCTGACATTATATCGTTTACTTAAACTTTTTAAAATGTCTTCGAATGGAGTATCTCTGAAAATCAAACGTCCATCTTTCCATGATGTTTCTACTTCAATATTTGTTTCTTCTACTGCTATTTTTTTTCTTTTTATATCATATATGGCTTTTTGTCCGGGGTACATCATTAAATTATTCCGATCTTTATTATTCATTATGATAAGACCTACTTTACCCGACACCAAGGTCGTTTGTATCAGCTTATCTTGACTATAAGCTTCTACGTTGAATTCTGTTCCGTATGCCACGATTTCTAATTTATTAAAAGCCTTTACTGCAAATTTCCTTTTTGCATCTTTTTTGACAGAGAAGAATGCTTCTCCCGTTAATTCTACTTCTCGTTTATTGCCTAAAAACTTCGATGGGTATCGTAGAGAAGACGAAGAGTTCAATACAACCATTGTGCTATCAGGTAATACAAAAGAAGTTGTCATTCCTGGGTTAGTCTTTACCTCTATAATACTTATTATTTGGGTATCTCTAATGTGATATAGAACAGCCCATGATACTAATAAAGGAATGAATAAAATAGCAGTTGCCCGCTGTATATTCCTGAATAATATTTGAATCTTATGAGTTCTTTTGCGCTTCATTTTTAAATGAATGCTCTCCAAAGCTTTCTTCACATCTAGTTTTAAAGAAATTTCTGCCACATCTGTAGCTAAGCTGATATCTCGGAGTTGCTTGGCAATTTTACTATTCTCTTCTGATCCTTTTATCCATTCTTCTACTTGTATATCCTCTTCTTTTGACGTTTCTCCTTTATAATATCTAATAATGAGTAATTCTTCCATCTTTTTCTTTTTACCATTAATCACAAAATATCTATAGCCTTACTATGTATTATGACAAGCCGCCGGAGAAAACTCCTAAACAAAAACAAAAATATTTTCTCAAAAAAACGTTAGTTTGGAAAAATGACTATTTTTGCTTAATAATAAAGTTTACTATGAAAGACACCACATCAGAAGATACACTTTTATTATCTGCTATGCAGGAAGGCGATAGAAGTGCTTTTGATAAGCTATTCCGAAAATATTATCCTATACTTTGTGCATATTCTTACCACTTTATTCGTTTGGAAGATGCGGAAGAGGTTGTGGAAGATGTGATGTTGTGGTTATGGGAAAATCGTGAGAATTCTATTATTGAATATTCTCTTAAGCAATATCTTTTTAAAGCGACCTATCATCGTTCGATGACCCGAATAGCACAAAATGAAGTTAAGCAACGAACTGATTCGATCTATCATGAAAGAATGCTTGCTATGTTTCAGGATGTGGATGTCTGTCAAATAAATGATTTGAGCAAACGCATTCGGCAAGCTATAGATGAACTTCCGGCTTCATATAGAGAAGCTTTTATTATGCATCGCTTCCGTAATTTGAGTTATAAAGAAGCTGCAGAGATTCTTAATGTATCTCCTAAGACGGTTGATTACCGTATTCAACAAGCTCTCAAAATGCTTAGGGTGAGTTTAAAAGACTATTTACCTTTTCTGGTTACGTTATTGAGTGCAGCGTCGAACTCTTCACAATTCAATTAGAATTAATGACACTTTTTATCTTTCTGTCCTTATTCTCTTCGACTAATAATCTAGATTTGTCTTCATTTTAATGTCTCGGGTTAGACAGATTTGTGCCTGCTAGACTTTTTGTATGAGTTGCTATCACATTCGGCTTTGTACTGCTTTTAGTACTCTGAGGTAATTGCCTCCCCATATTTTTGCAATATCAGCTTCATTGTATCCATGCTCTAGTAAATGGGTGGTAATATTAATCAGATCATTATCGCCATTACATCCTTTTACTCCTCCTCCTCCGTCAAAATCAGAACCGATGCCTACATGATCAATCCCAGCTACTTCTATCATATGGTAAAGATGGGTCATGAAATCTTCTAAGTTTGCATTTCGATAGTCGGGACGGAGAAATTCATCGACAAGGCATGCTTGAGCTACTCCACCATTTATGGCTAAAGCACGTAATTGCTTGTCGGTCAGGTTACGATCGTGCGCATAGATAGCATTTGCTGAAGAATGTGAAGCTATAACAGGAAATTTTGATCGTTTTAAAACATCCCAAAAAGTACTTTCGGATGCATGTGATAAATCGATTAGTATTCCTTGCTTATTCATTTCTTTCACTACTTTTCGTCCATAAGGGCTTAATCCTTTCCAGTGGCTGGTAGAATCGGATGAACTATCGCATATGTCGTTATTGCGAGTATGGCAAAGTGTGATGTAAGTCACTCCCATCTTTTGATAACGAGCAATATTGCTTAAATCCCGACCAATTCCATATCCATTTTCAATACCGATATAGAAAGCTTTTTTCCCTGCTTTCTTAATCCGCTTGAGGTCGTCGGAGGAGCGTGCAATTTCGCATGCGTCTTTATGTTGTTCTACTTGATAATAGATTCTTTGCAATAGCTCATTTATTCTGTCTATAGCTTTTTGGGTATGCTCTTTGTCGCATGGCCCTTGTGCAACCCAACAGGCCAAGTATTGTGCATCGAGTTTACCTTCCTTCATTTTCGGTATGGAAACTTTGGTGTCTTCGCGTTGACAGATGTTATATAAATTATTAAAGTTAAGAGGGGTGTCAGTATGTGTGTCTATAGAGAGAATTTGTTCGTGAATTTCTTTTGCTTTTTTGTATATGGATGCTTTATTTACGATAAAATGAAAAAATGAGAGAAAGGTGCTATCTCCTGCAACAGTCAATGCTTCAGGATGAAATTGTACCCCCCATATCGGGTGTCCATCAGCATTTTCGATAGCTTCGGCAATACTATCTGTCGCCCATGCTGTGATGCGGAATCCTGGCGCTACTTGCTTGACTGCTTGGTGATGGTGGCTATTTGTAAATAGCTGCAATTTCCCGGTAATATTTGAGATTATGGAGTTTGGCAATAAATTTATGAGGTGGGTCGGCATACTACTGGGCAGCTTTTGTTGATGATGTATGCTTGAATCCGGATGTTGAGTGGGGATATCTTGATAAAGTGTTCCTCCAAAAGCGACATTAATAAGTTGTTCTCCTCGGCATATTCCTAGCATCGGGATATTACGGCATGCTGCAAAACGGATAAGTTTCATATCATAGATATCACGTAAAGAATCAACGTTACCTAATTGCTGTATGGGCGTTTCGTGATAATATGAAGGATGAATATCTTCGCCTCCAGTTAGAATAATACCGTCTAGATTATTGATAATTAGGGTTAAAGTAGTGCTATCTGTTGTGATAGGAATTATAATGGGAATGCCTCCTGCTTTTATTACTGATTCGGAATAAGTCATTCTTACAGAAGAATTATAACCGGGATGCGAACAAGAAATTCCTATAATCGGATAGTTAGAAAAGTGGACTGGAGCATTTTGTGCCTTGCAGAATGAAGCGCAAACAAATAGAAATATGGCAAGCTGTTTTTTCATTTTTTACCGTCAAAAGATATAGATGTTGTAAAGATAGAAATTTATTTTTTATACAAAGGAATGTGTTACATAACATTGTTTAGTAACAGCGTTGAAATATTGCTTTTATATGTCTAAATTTATAATTTGCGCTCACTAAAACAAAGTGGTATGCTTGACATACTAAATGTTCAATTTAAATCTTAATATATCATGAAAGTATATCAGACTAATGAAATTAAGAACATTGCCTTACTTGGTAATGATGGCTCGGGTAAAACCACTCTCACTGAAGCGCTGCTCTTTGAGAGTGGCATTATAAAACGTCGTGGCAGAATAACTGCCAAGAATACGGTCAGCGATTATTTCCCGGTGGAACAAGAGTATGGCTATTCTGTGTTTTCCACAGTTTTCCACGTTGAATGGAATGGTAAGAAATTGAACATTATAGACTGTCCGGGTAGTGATGACTTTGTAGGTGCGGCAATTACGGCACTTAATGTGACAGATACTGCCGTTTTATTGCTTAATGGACAGTATGGGGCCGAAGTGGGGACGCAAAATCATTTTCGCTATACAGAGAAATTGGGTAAGCCGGTTATATTTCTATTGAATCAGCTTGATCATGAAAAGTGTGATTATGATATGGTTTTGGAACAATTAAAGTCAATTTACGGTTCTAAGGTTATTCCTATTCAATATCCTTTGAATACCGGTCCTAATTTTAATTCCTTAATTGATGTACTTTTAATGAAAAAATATTCGTGGGGACCGGAAGGTGGGGCTCCTACGATTGAAGATATACCTACTGAAGAACTGGATAAGGCTACTGAAATGCACAAGGTATTGGTTGAGGCTGCTGCAGAGCATGATGAAGGACTTATGGAGAAATTCTTTGAGCAAGAATCGCTTACTGAAGACGAGATGCGGGAAGGAATTCGTAAAGGGTTGGCTTCGCGCGGAATGTTTCCTGTTTTTTGTGTTTGTGCTGGTAAGAATATGGGGGTTACCCGACTCATGGAATTTTTGGGGAATGTTGTTCCTTTTGTTGATGAAATGCCTCCTGTACACAATACTCGCGGTGAGGTGGTTAAATTGGATCCCAAAATGCCGGCTTCCTTATATTTCTTTAAGACAGCTGTTGAACCTCACATTGGTGACGTTCAATATTTTAAAGTAATGAGTGGTAAGATACATGAAGGGGATGACCTCTCAAATACCGATCGTGGGTCGAAAGAGCGAATAGCGCAAATTTACGCATGTGCTGGGGCAAATCGTATCAAGGTAGAAGAGATGGTTGCCGGAGACATCGGTTGCACGGTTAAGTTGAAAGATGTTCATACAGGCAATACCTTGAATGGAAAAGGCTGTGAAAACAGGTTCAGCTTCATCAGCTATCCTAATTCCAAATATTCTCGTGCCATAAAACCGGTGAATGAAGCTGATACTGAAAAGATGATGGTAATTCTAAATCGGATGCACGAAGAAGATCCGACTTGGATTATAGAACAATCTAAAGAATTGAGGCAGACTATCGTACATGGGCAAGGGGAGTTTCATTTAAGAACATTGAAATGGCGTTTGGAAAATAACGAGAAGTTACAAATAAAATATGAAGAGCCGAGGATTCCATATCGCGAGACAATAACCAAATCAGCTCGAGCTGATTATAGGCATAAGAAGCAATCGGGTGGAGCCGGGCAGTTTGGTGAAGTGCATTTAATTGTTGAGCCTTATTATGATGGAATGCCTGCACCGGATACTTATCGATTTAATGGGCAAGAATATAAGATGAATGTGAAAGGAACCGAAGAGATTCCTTTGGAATGGGGCGGCAAACTTGTGTTTGTTAATAGTATTGTGGGTGGGGCTATTGATACTCGCTTTATGCCTGCAATATTAAAGGGAGTCATGGCTCGTATGGAGCAAGGTCCATTAACAGGTTCATATGCCAGGGATGTGCGTGTTATCGTGTATGATGGGAAAATGCATCCGGTGGATTCTAATGAAATATCGTTTATGCTTGCAGGGCGTAATGCTTTCAGCGAGGCTTTCAAAAATGCAGGACCTAAAATTTTGGAGCCAATATACGACGTAGAAGTATTTGTACCGTCTGATAAGATGGGTGACGTAATGAGTGATTTGCAGGGTAGACGTGCTATGATTATGGGCATGAGTAGTGAATCCGGTTATGAAAAACTAGTGGCAAAGATTCCATTGAAGGAGATGTCTTCATATTCTACGGCTCTAAGTTCTTTGACAGGAGGACGCGCTTCGTTCATTATGAAGTTTGCCAGTTATGAGTTGGTACCTTCAGATGTGCAAGATAAGCTCATTAAAGATTTTGAGTCAAAACAACCTGAAGAGTAGCATATCTTAATCTTTTTATAAGATGTTAATGCCGTTATTCTTTTATACTTGAGAATAGCGGTATTTTTTTTCTTAATCATTATTAATTAGAATAGATTAAGTTAATGAAAACATTTAATTTTTTATTAAATTTGTAAACCGATCTAGCTTCTAATTGTTATTATGTGTGTAATGCAACCTAAAAAAACTTTTTCCGTTAATTTACGAGAACTTGCGGTTAAATCAGGTTAATGTGTTAGGAGTGTTAATTAGGGAGTGTTAATTTTGTGACTATGAAAAAGTCAACTATTTGGATATTAGGCGCTGTGATGGGACTTTCTTTTCTCAGCTTACTATATTTGCAGATCAGCTATATAGAGGAAATGGTGAAGATGCGCAACGAACAGTTTGACGAAGCTGTGAAACGTGCTTTAATGGCAGCCTCTAAAGACGTGGAGTCGGCAGAAGCAGATCGTTGGTTACGTGAAGATATATCTGACGCAGAAAAGAAAGCATGGGAACAGAGTGCTCCTGGTAATGACGTTGTTCAGACTCAAAAACTGACTGTACAATCTCCTGATGGATCAATGTATTCAGCAATAGAGATGAAAACCATTACTAATTCTCCGGATTTTCCGAAGGCTATGATTTCCAGAAAGCATGGAGTGAAGACTATACCTCAAACATCTCGTTCACTTGCTGAGGCCGTTAAAAATAGATATTTGTATCAGCGTGGGCTGTTGGAAGAAGTTATTTGGGAGATGGTTCGTAAGGCTAGCGAAAGACCTTTAGAGGAGCGAATTAATTTTAAAAACTTGGATCAATATTTAAAGTCAGGGCTTATAGATAATGGTATTGAGTTGAGTTATCATTTTAAGGTGATTGATCGTGATGGAAGGGAAGTTTATCGTTGCCCCGATTATAGTGATGATGGCAGTGAAAATGCTTATTCACAACCCCTCTTTCTAAATGATCCTCCGGCAAAGATGAACGTTGTGAAAATACATTTTCCAGGGAGGAATGACTATATTTTTGACTCGGTCAGTTTCATGATACCCTCAATGATATTCACTTTGGTCTTATTGATTACATTTATTTTTACAATTTATATTGTCTTTAGGCAAAAGAAGCTGACGGAGATGAAGAATGATTTCATCAATAATATGACCCATGAGTTTAAGACTCCGATATCGACTATATCACTTGCAGCTCAAATGCTGAAAGATCCAGCTGTAGGCAAGTCGCCTGCAATGTTTCAGCATATTTCGACTGTGATAAATGATGAGACAAAACGATTGAGGTTTCAAGTGGAGAAAGTTCTTCAAATGTCAATGTTCGATAAGCAGAGAGCCACATTGAAGATGAAAGAATTAGATGCTAACGAGCTAATAAATGGGGTGATTAATACATTTGCTTTGAAAGTGGAGCGTTATAATGGAAATATTCAATCAGCGTTGAATGCGACGGATCCTATTATTTTTGCAGATGAAATGCATATTACGAATGTGATCTTCAATTTGATGGATAATGCGGTAAAATATAAGAAACCGGATGAAGATCTGAAGTTGAATGTTAGCACTTGGAATGAACCGGGTAAGCTGATGATTACTATTGAAGATAATGGAATTGGTATAAAAAAAGAAAATATAAAAAAGATATTTGATAAATTCTACCGGGTACATACCGGTAACCTACATGATGTGAAAGGTTTTGGGCTTGGGCTTTCTTATGTGAAAAAAATAATTTTAGATCACAAAGGAACAATACGTGCAGAAAGTGAATTAAATGTGGGTACGAGATTTATTATTGCATTACCTTTACTTAAAAATTAACGATATGGACGAGAAATTGCGTATTTTATTGTGCGAAGATGATGAGAATCTTGGCATGCTTTTGAGAGAATATTTGCAGGCCAAAGGATATGCTGCAGAGTTGTTTCCTGATGGTGAAGCTGGTTATAAAGCTTTCCTGAAAAATAAATATGACCTGTGTGTGTTTGATGTGATGATGCCAAAGAAAGACGGTTTTACTCTGGCACAGGAGGTTCGTGCGGCAAATGCTGAAATACCTATTATCTTCTTGACAGCTAAAACATTGAAAGAAGACATCTTGGAAGGCTTTAAGATTGGTGCTGATGATTATATAACAAAACCTTTCAGCATGGAAGAATTGACATTCAGAATTGAAGCTATTTTGAGACGTGTTCGTGGAAAGAAGAATAAAGAAAGCAATGTGTATAAGATCGGTAAATTTACATTTGATACTCAAAAGCAGATTCTATCAACTTCTGAGCACCAGACTAAATTGACTACAAAAGAGTCTGAGCTTCTAGGCCTACTTTGCGCTCACGCTAACGAGATTCTTCAGCGTGATTTTGCTCTAAAGACAATCTGGATTGATGACAACTATTTCAATGCACGTAGTATGGATGTTTATATTACTAAGTTGCGTAAGCATTTAAAAGAAGATCCTTCTATTGAAATTATTAATATTCACGGGAAAGGGTATAAATTGATTACTCCTGAACCGGAAGCTTGATCCGCTACAAGATTTTAAAAGCTCTCTTTATATAAAGTGTTTTAACCGAATCTCTAAAATAGATAACTGCTATAGATCGATTTTCTTGGTTTTGCTACTTTTGGTTATTGAGCAGTTTATAAAATTGAGGAGGCAATTCTAAAGGTTTTGATGCATAATTAAAGCCGTCTTATTTCTTTAAGACGGCTTTAATTATATCCGCTTTTTTTTGTTTATTGCTAAAATATATAGATAAAGACTGATTATCTGAACTTTATGAACTTTTTTATATCGCCTGTCTTCTCTTCGACTATCCAGAACGCCAGTTTATTTCTAAGGAGATTATAGTATTTCTTCTGTCAATATATATCTATAGATAAGTCCAATTTAAGATTTAATCTTTTGTATTGAAGAATACTTTTTTCAGAACTTCTTGCCCTATTTTTAGCTCCTCAGAATTAATACCTTGTAGTGCTTCTTTGAGAGTTTGATTGACGATGACACGTGCTTGTTCTTCCAATCCTTTTCCATCTCTAGTGAGATGAATGAGATTTGTCCTTCTGTCATTTTTATCGGAAATGCGCACTACCAAATGCTGTCGTTCCATATTATCTATCAAGCGGGTCATGCTAGGCTTATCTTTAAAGGTTGCATTGCACAACTCTTGTTGGGTGACTCCATCTTTTTCCCATAAGAATATGAGCACTGTCCATTGTTCCGGAGTAATCTCCAAACCGTTTTGCCGGAAGTTTCTGGATAGCTTCCGGTTAATTGCAGCGGATACTTTGCCATTAAGGATCGCAAAGATTAGGCGGATATCAAAATTAAAATGCTCTATCATGAAATTATTGTTTAAACAACTTTGCAAAAGTAAGTTACTTCATACATAAATCCAATATTCGTTATGAAAAAAAATATAAATATTTGTGGTTCACAATAAAATAGCTAACTTTGCACCGCAAAAAATTTAATGAAACTTTTATTTATTAATTGAACAAGTATGAATCAATACGAAACCGTTTTCATTTTGACTCCCGTTTTGTCTGATGTACAGATGAAGGAAGCGGTAGAAAAATTCAAAGGTCTTCTTCAAACTGAAGGAGCTGAGATTGTAAATGAGGAAAACTGGGGACTTAAGAAATTGGCATATCCAATTCAAAAGAAGTCTACAGGTTTTTATCAATTGATTGAATTCAAAGCAGAACCAACTGTTATTGAAAAGTTAGAAATTAACTTCCGTCGTGACGAGCGCGTTATTCGCTTTTTGACATTTAAGCAGGACAAATATGCTGCTGAATACGCTGCGAAAAGAAGAGGTATTAAATCAACTAAAAAGGAGGATTAATCATGGCACAACAAGTTCAATCAGAAATCAGATATTTAACTCCGCCTTCAGTGGATGTTAAGAAGAAAAAATACTGTCGTTTCAAAAAGAGCGGTATTAAATATATCGATTATAAAGATCCTGAATTCTTGAAGAAATTCTTGAATGAGCAGGGTAAGATTCTTCCACGTCGTATTACTGGTACTTCTTTAAAGTTCCAACGCCGTGTTGCTCAAGCAGTGAAGAGAGCTCGCCACTTGGCATTACTGCCTTATGTAACTGACATGATGAAATAATAAGGAGGAGATAGTATGGAAATTATATTGAAAGAAGATGTAGTAAATCTGGGATATAAGAATGACATCGTAACAGTGAAGTCTGGTTACGGACGTAACTATCTTATCCCAACAGGTAAAGCTATTATTGCTTCACCTGGTGCAAAAAAGATGTTAGCTGAAGAGCTGAAACAACGTGCACATAAATTGGAGAAAATTAAACAGGATGCTGAAGCTTTGGCTGCAAAACTTGAAGGCATATCTCTTACTATCGCTACAAAAGTAAGTTCTACTGGTACTATTTTCGGTTCTGTTAGTAATATTCAGATTGCTGAAGAATTGGGCAAATTAGGACATGAAGTTGATAGAAAGATTATCGTTGTTAAAGACGCCGTTAAAGAAGTTGGTCGTTATAAAGCTGTAGTTAAACTTCACAAAGAGGTTTCTGTAGAGATTCCTTTTGAAGTTGTAGGCGAAGAAGCGTAATTCAATTTTTATATATAAAGAAGAGACTGTTTTTTAAGCAGTCTCTTCTTTTTGTTATACGAATATTACGAATATTACGAATATTTTATTTCTATAAATCTATGGATTGATTCTGTTCGAAGATACTTAAATCGTAACTAAAGAAGATCCCCCATTTATTTGCACTGTAGCCTAAAAGTTGGACAGAAAACTTTAGGTGCAGTTCAAGTCTAATAAATGGAGAGATAGTCTATATCTTAAGTGTTGTTGAGCCTTACCAAGTAGAATTGAGAAGATTGTCTTTTTCTTTATTTTGTGAAATTCTTGATATAGTTGCCAATGAAGATACATGCCGGGTTTGCCACTTGTCCATGATCAAATCCCTCTAACTCGTATAGTGAAACTTTGTTATTTCCGATATTTTTAAGCATGGACGCCAATAATGCATTCTCTTCCCACCGATCAGCCATTTCTAATTTTCGATCTCCGGTAATGAGTATCAGTGGTGCTGTATCTTTGCGTATCCTGCTTACTGGGGCATATTCGTCTATTACTGGAATCTGCTGAGATAATCCTCGCTCTTTGCGGATTGTGAAGTGTGTTAAGGTTTGTCCACTGACAGGTAGGTATGCAGCAATTTGATTAGCATCTATACCATATTTATTCAAATACCTTTTATCTAGAGCGAGCATTAAACTAAGGTATCCCCCCGCCGAATGGCCTGACACAAATATATGTTCTTTAGAACCACCATATTTCTCTATGTTTTGAAAAACCCATGCTACAGCAGCAGCAGCATCTTCAGTATAAGCCGGATTTTTGACTTTGGGGCTTAATCGGTAGTTCACTGCTATAATTGCAATCCCTCTATTCATAAGTTCTTTGGGAATATACTTTTCTCCACTTTCAAGTCCTCCTCCATGAAACCATATAAGTGTCGGGAAGTTCTTGGCTTTTTCAGGATAATAAAAATCTAGTTTGCATCTACTTTCTTTATACTGATCTTTTTCTGTTGGGCTTACATAAGAAATATCTTTCAGTGTAGCATACGCGTCTTGGGCATAAAAGCAATACGAGTAAATTGAGAAGAAAATAAATAGTAAAGTCTTTTTCATTGTTTTATTATTATTATTGCTCTGCAATTATAGCAATAAATATTTAAAATGGCAGACTTTAAATTGCCCATTTTAATCGCTTATTAACAATATTCTTTAAATAGTATTGATAATGTGTCTAGGAGTGGCTTGATGGTGCGGCGCAATATCGAAATGTAATCAAAAAAGGCTTATTACTTCATTGGTTACTTCTTTTAAAAAAGGAAAGTAACGAGCCGATAAAGTGTTGAAATGGTAGAGTGGTAGAGTGGTAAAGTGGTAGAGTGGTAAAGTATTGAAATTTTGAAGTACAGAGGAAGGGATAGTTGAAACCGTTGATGTAATAACGAAGTGGAATATTGAAGCAATAAAGCGATAAGCTGATAAAGCAGTAGAGTGTTCAGAAGTTGAAAAGGTAGAGTGATAGAGTTTTTGGGAGGTTAGAGCGTGTAGCACTCAATGATGACATATAGCTTGCTGAATGAGTCTAGCCCGGGAAGCCATAGTAGTCCAATGTGTATATTACATGTAATTTTTAGGTTTACTTGATATATGAAAATTAAAGATTATGTTCTTGTTGTTAGAAGATTCATACCATTTGCTTACTATTTGTGGCCGAAAGGCTGGTGGTGGGATTGAGTAGAGATACTTTCTAAAATTATAGATAGCTCTTCAGACAAGGGGTGAAATAGGAGCTTACTTATAATATATCTGGAACTGAAAGGGGAGACTATTCATCTTTTGTGTAGACTCAGAGACCAAACGATCGGTGACACTCTCCGAAAGGGCATAAAAAAAGTCTGTAGTGCTTTCGCACGGCAGACTTTAATTCTTTCTATGACCGAAATTATTCAGCTACAGCAGGTGCTGCGGTTGCTGGGCTATCAACTTTGTTAGAATCAGCTGCTGCTGCTGCTTCTGCTGCTGCTGCTTCAACTGCTGCGATAGAGTCAGCGATACGGATAGAATCTGCAGTTGCTTTTTCTTTGTCAGCTGCTTTGTTACCACAAGATGCGAAAGATACTGCTACGATAGCTACGGCCATCAAAACTAATTTTTTCATTTTCTTTACTTTTTAAAACGTAATACAATCAATTGCTTTATTAAAACATTGCAAAGGTATGCACTTTTTCAATATGTTGTTCTCTAAACTCCAACTTTTTTTATGTTTTTTTTTATGATACTCTTATTTTGCTGGATAATAGAGTAAGATTTAACAATTTAGCTTTCGGCAATGCTATTGTATAAATATCTTTTTATGCTTCTTTTCGGGGTCTTTTCGAACTCTGTAGGGTAGAGCTGGATCTGGTAAACTCTCTCGTATGCGGCTACATTATTATTGAGAGTTTTGAGATTTTCATCCATTATTGCCTTGAGATTTTCTGAATTATTTAGACCTAGGGAGTCTAAAGCCTCATAATCTGCATAGACTAAGGCGACTAGTTTTTTGCTGCGTTCGATAATAAGGCTTTCTAAAACGAATGGTAAGTTGTTTAATTTTGCTTCAATTTCTTCAGGGAAAATATTTTGTCCATTAGAACTGAGTATCATAGTCTTACTACGTCCACGGATGTATAGATTGCCGTCTTCATCTAACGTGCCCAAGTCACCAGTACGGAGCCATCCGTCTTCAGTAAAGACTTCTTTTGTCGCATCCGGATTTTTGAAGTAGCCTGTCATTACGTTTTCGCCGCGCACCTGAATCTCTCCGACTTCAACTTTCGGATTCTCCCTATATATACGTGCTTCCATTATATCCAGAACCTTACCGGAGGAGTTTGGTACAAATTCGTTCCAAGGTGAATAACTGATTAGAGGAGCACATTCCGTCATGCCATATCCAATAGTGAATGGGAATTTTATTTTATGAAAGAATTCCTCTACTTCGGGATTCATGGCAGCTCCACCTATAATAACCTCTTTAAATCGTCCTCCTAAAGCGTCAATCAGTTTTTTGCGTATTTGCGAATAGATTTGTCCATCGAGTAGGGGAATGTTTAGGGCCCACTTCATTGTTCGTTTATTAATAGTGGGAAGAATCACATTCTTATAGATTTTCTCAATAACAAGAGGAACGGTGATAATAAGATTGGGTTTGACCTCTTCGAAAGCTTTCATTAATATTTTAGGAGAAGGAACTTTCCCTAGGAGTGTGATGTGCGTTCCCACCGCTGTTGCGGTTAAGAAGTCGAAGGCACATCCATACGCATGTGCAAGAGGGAGGAATGAAAGCACATTCTCTCCTTTTTTAAGTAATCCTGTACGAATGCCGAATGTGACATTCCCTGCAAGATTATTTCCAGTTAACATCACTCCCTTGCTATAACCTGTTGTTCCTGATGTATAGTTCAACATCATTATTTTGTCATTTGAGAGAGTTGTATAGTTTACATTCTCTTTTTGAAAACCTTCAGGATAAGTTTTTTGCATTTCAACATCCAGATGTTTGATGAAGCGAATAATCGTTTCACCATCCCGTTGGTGTAAGCAGCGGAAATCTGTAAGCGAAAAGACTGCTCTGATTTCGGATAGATGTTCTTCCTCTAAGCTTTCCCAAATGTGGTCACTTGTGAAAAGAAAAACCGATTCGGAATGGTTTACGATATGATGAACGTCATTCGGATTAAAATCTTGTAAGATAGGTACAACAATACAACCATAAGTAATGGCTGCCATAAAAGTGATGCACCAATGTGCATTGTTTTTGCCTATAATGGCTATTTTGTCTCCCCGGCGTAGGTTGCAGTACTTGAATATGAGGTGTAGTTTTGCTATCTCTTGTGCAACTTCACCATAAGTATAGCTTTGATCTTCACCATAATCCGTATAGCAGGGAAGATCCCAATTATCACGGAAGCTGTGTTCATACAGTTTAATAAAATTCTCTTGAATCATTGCACGACTTTTGATGATTTGTGCAAAAGTAGGAAAAATCTCATAATTATATGTAACTTTGCCGCACAATTGCGTTTTTATAAGTTCATGATTGATACCACTATATTTCAAGATAAGAAAGCTGTTTATTACACTTTAGGGTGTAAGTTAAACTTTTCAGAGACTTCTACTATCGGTAAAATATTGCGTGAAGCGGGCGTTCGTACGATTCGTAAAGGTGAGAAGGCTGATATTTGTGTTGTGAATACCTGTTCGGTGACAGAAGTCGCCGACAAGAAGTGCCGGCAAGCTATTCACCGACTGGTTAAGCAACATCCCGGTGCTTTTGTCGTAGTGACCGGATGCTATGCCCAATTAAAACCCGAAGCTGTCGCAAAGATCGATGGCGTTGATGTGGTGTTGGGAGCGGAACAGAAGCAAGATCTATTGCGCTATCTGGGTGATTTGAAAAAGAATGAAGCCGGCGAAGCTCATACTTCAGCACTGAAAGATATTCGTTCTTTTGTTCCGTCTTGTTCTAGAGGTGACCGTACTCGTTATTTTCTCAAGGTACAGGATGGATGTGATTACTATTGCACTTATTGTACCATTCCGTTTGCCCGCGGACGTAGCCGCAACGGGACGATTGCGTCGTTAGTGGAACAAGCACGGCAAGCTGCTGCAGAAGGTGGTAAGGAAATCGTGCTCACCGGAGTGAATATCGGCGATTTCGGCAGGTCGACAGGCGAAACATTCTTTGATTTGGTGAAAGCGTTGGATGAAGTAGAGGGAATAGAACGTTACCGGATATCTTCTATTGAACCTAATCTACTGACCGATGAAATCATAGAGTTTGTGGCTCGTTCCAAAAGATTCATGCCTCATTTTCATATCCCTTTGCAAGCCGGTTCCGATGAAGTTCTGGCTTTGATGCGACGAAAGTATGATACGGCGTTATTTGCTTCGAAAGTACATAAGATAAAGGAAACGCTTCCTGATGCCTTTATTGGCGTGGATGTTATTGTCGGTACTCGCGGGGAGACCGATGAATATTTTGATAAAGCCTATAATTTTATCAAGGGACTTGATGTGACCCAGTTGCATGTGTTCAGTTATTCGGAACGCCCCGGTACGCAGGCTTTAAAAATAGAACATGCGGTGACTCCCGAAGTGAAGCATGAACGTAGCCAACGATTATTGAAGTTATCCGATGAAAAGTTGCAGGTGTTCTATGGTGCGCATGTCGGACAGATTATGCCGGTGCTCCTCGAACGATCTAAGTCAGATGCTCCGATGCATGGGTTTACACCTAATTATATAAGGGTTGAAGTGGAACATGACGAAGCTCTTGATAACAAAGTGGTGAATGTCAAGTTGGGCGACTTGAACGAAGATGCCACTGCTTTACAAGGAATATTAGTATGATAAGAAAGATATACCCATGAGATCGAAGCTAGTCTATTGGTTGACATACGCCGGGATGTGGTTGTTGGCTTTACTACCATTCAAGGTGCTTTATATTATTTCTGATATCATGTGTTTTACCTTGCATGACATCGTACGGTATCGTTTAGGAACGGTAAGAAGAAATCTCAGAAATTCTTTTCCGGAGAAGAGCAAGGCTGAGCTTCGTGAGATAGAACGAAAATTCTACCGTTATCTTTGTGACTATATGCTCGAGGAGATCAAGTTGATCAGTATTTCTTTTGATGAGCTTTGCAGACGTATGAAGTATGAGAACACCGAGCAATATCTTGCTTTATTAGAAAAATACGGTGGATTGATTTTGCTTATTCCCCACTATGCCAACTTTGAGTGGATTATTGGTATGGGAGCAATCATGAATGAAGGGGACTTGCCTGTGCAGGTTTACAAACCGCTTCGAGATAAGTATCTGGATGAACTGTTTAAAGTAATACGTTCGCGCTTTGGAGGTTATAATGTGCCGAAACATTCCACTGCACGTGAAATTATAAAGTTACGCAAAGAAGGTAAACACATCGTTATAGGTCTGATAACCGATCAGTCGCCTAATCGTAGTGAAGCTCATTACTGGACGACTTTCCTGAACCAGGAGACCGTCTTTATGGATGGTGCTGAGCGTATAGCCAAAATGATGAAGTTTCCCGTATATTACTGTGAGCTAATAAAAGAAAGACGCGGACACTGCAGGGTATCATTCGATTTGATTACCGAGTTTCCAAAAGATACCGCCGATGGCGAAATCACTGAAACATTTGTCCGCCGCCTTGAACAAACTATACGGAAAGAGCCTGCCTATTGGTTCTGGTCGCACAAGCGCTGGAAATTCAAACGTGAAGATTTGAAGCAACATGGATAAAATTGCTGTGGTTATTTTAAACTGGAATGGTTGCGACATGCTTCGCAATTTCCTACCGTCGGTCATTCGTTTCTCCGAAAGGGCTACTATATACGTAGCCGATAACGGCTCCACCGATACTTCTGTAGAAGTACTTACCAAAGAATTTCCTTCTGTATCTATAATAGAACTGCATCGCAACTATGGTTTTGCTGAAGGCTACAATCAGGCTTTCGGGCAAATACAAGCCGAGTATGCGGTTCTGCTAAATTCTGACGTGGAAGTCACCGAAGGGTGGCTGAATCCTCTCATGTCTTATATGGACAGTCATCCTGAAGTCGCGGCTTGTCAGCCGAAGCTCCACAGTTGGAGAAGTAAAGGACAGTTTGAATATGCAGGTGCCGCCGGTGGTTTCATCGATCGTTACGGTTACCCATATTGCAGGGGAAGAATTATGAATACCGTGGAAGGAGACCGGGGACAATACAATTCGGTAGCTCCTATCTTTTGGGCTACGGGAGCAGCTTTGTTTATCCGCCTTGCCGATTATGTGGAAGTCGGAGGATTGGATGAGCGTTTCTTTGCCCACATGGAAGAGATTGACCTTTGCTGGAGGCTCCGTGCCAGAGGAAAACAAATCGTATGTATCCCCGGAAGCACTGTTTATCATGTGGGAGGTGCGACACTGAAGAGAGAGAATCCTCGTAAGACCTTTCTTAACTTTCGTAACAACCTGATCATGCTTTATAAGAACCTGCCGTCGGACGAGTTGAATTATGTGATGCGTGTACGCGGTATTCTTGACTATGTGGCGGCATTAAGCTTCCTGTTGAAGCTTCAGTTCCCTAATGCATTGGCTGTTTGGCACGCCCGTAAAGAATTCCATTTACTTAAACAATCTTATACATCGGTGCGTGAAGAAAATCTCAGAAAAACTTCCGCGGGAACAATACCCGAACGGACAAAAAACAGTATCTTAGCACAGTACTATCTTTGTGGAAAGAAATACTTTTCGCAGTTATAAAAAGAATCCTTTTTACGTGGTTTTTATATAGTTGAATTGTCTTATGGAAAAATTGATTAGAAAGATTGGTCTGGTAGCGCATGACGCTATGAAAAAAGATCTGATTGAGTGGGCTCTTTGGAACTCGGAACGTTTAATCGGGCATAAGTTCTATTGTACCGGTACTACAGGTACTTTAATTCTTGCTGCGCTTAAAGAAAAGCATCCTGATGTAGAGTGGGATTTTACAAACCTGAAGTCGGGTCCGTTAGGTGGTGACCAGCAAATGGGCTCACGCATTGTGGAGGGGGAGATTGATTATCTTTTCTTTTTCACCGATCCTATGACTCTACAGCCTCATGATACCGATGTAAAAGCGTTGACCCGCTTGGCCGGAGTTGAAAATATCGTATTCTGCTGTAATCGCAGTACAGCCGATCATATAATATCCAGCCCTCTCTTTAACGATCCGGAATACGTGCGTACCCAACCTGATTATACTTCATACACCAAACGTTTTGAAAATAAACCCGTTGTGGCTGAAGCTGTGGAGTCTGCAAAGAAAAAGCTGGTTAAGAAGTAATTCGGATATTCTCATCTAAAAGATATAAAGGCTTTCTGATAAGTCTGAAAAATATAAGCTTGTCCCGACCACTATTTTATTGTGATCGGGACAAGTTGTTTAATGTGGACTCTTTTCTTTATATGTCTCTGCGTCCCAATGTCCGTCATCAGGTCAGGCATTTATTTAGAGCGGATGTCGTATAGCTTTTTTCAGCACTCTGTATGCTTTTTTAATCCTATCTCTGTTCTATTTCACATACTTATCGCTAACTTTGCTCCGGTTAAAATACGGTAATCATGAAACGCTGTTTCATTGTCTCTTTTCTTCTCCTTTTAGGTGTTTTGAAGCTTAACATGCTCTTTGCTCAAGATCCCGATCCTTTACCTTCTCCCGCATCGCCGGAAAAGGCCAAGGTTTATCGCATTCCCGAAGTAGATTCCGTACCATCGGGCTACTCACTGAATGACGAAAATATTCTGGATTTTTGTGGGCAGCTTATCGATTTGAATATTCATGAGAGAAGACGGAAGTTGGGGCGTGAGTTAGCTGTACTTTCGCGCTATTCATCCAAACTGGTGCAACGCGCCAATTTTTACTTTCCCAGGATTGAACCTATTCTTTCCGAAAACGGCATTCCCGATGATTTTAAGTATCTGATGGTGATAGAAAGTGGCTTGGACCCTTATGCCTGTTCGGGTAAAGGTGCCGCGGGATTATGGCAGTTTATGAAAGGGACCGCCGGTGATTACGGACTGAATGTAACAGATGGTATTGACGAACGGTTCCATATAGAGAAGGCAACTCAAGCTGCCTGCCAGTACTTGAAGAATGCGTATAGGCGTTTTGGTAACTGGGTGGCTGTGGCGCAATCGTATAATATAGGCCCTGAACGTGTAGCGACGGAGATGGCTCGCCAAAGAGTGGATGATCCGCTAGAACTTCGTCTGGTTGAAGAAACCAATCGCTATACCTATCGCATTTTTGCAGCCAAGATTATATTTACCCATCCCAAGAACTTTGGTATTGACGAAAACCTTCTTTATTACAAGAAGATAAGAGCTTATTCACGCTTCCGGTAAAGTATTCCGTTTTCCCCCTGGTTTGTCATTGTTGTGCCTTTAGCTTGGCAAAAGTTTGCCAATATGTAGGCAAAGTTGTGCCTTTAGCTTGGCAATGTTGTGCCAATAAACAGGAAATATCTGGTTTCTATACCTCCTTGGTGTTAGTTGCTTAGTTCCTTAATGCAACGTTAAAGCTCATGTCGTTCGTAATAGACTTCCACTCCGGCATAATCCAAATCCGCGCCCATTGGCGGGTTGCGTTTTGCCAGTTTCAATTCGATAGCCTCAATAGTAGGGAAGGTGCGGAATAGGTTCTGGCATATCCGTCTACAGACATGTTCCAGCAATTGAGAAGGGGTTTCCATCTCTTTTTTTATAGCTTCGTAAATGTCAGCATAACTCACGGTATCCGTTAGATCATCGGTCTTGGAAGCCTGGCAGATATCTACTTTCAGTCGTAAATTGATAATGAACTCATTGCCTACCTGGCGCTCTTGTTCGCCCACGCCGTGGTAAGCGAAGAAACGAACATTATCGAGGAATATATAACTTTTCATGACGGCTGGTTGAAATGTTAGTATGTTGCAAAAATAAGAATAACCTTGATGCAAAACTCATTTGTAATTGATGTTTTCTGCATGAAGGTTATTTTTATTGTAGTTCAGTGCCGTCCGAACAGACCATCTATTGGCTTTCAACAGACCATCTGTTGAGGTCGAACAGATGGTCTGTTAAGCCTCAAGTGACCATCTGTTTGGCAACAACCAATCGTCTCTCTATTTTTACCGGCCTGTTTGCCCGATTAAGCTTCTTATTTTAGTATTCAGAGAGTCCGCTTTCATCAACTGCTCCAGACTCAGGTGCATGCGATAGCGCCAATAGTGTCGTGGATTAGCCGGTATGTTGATGCGTTCATCCTGAACGTTGGGGTTACGCCATTCACCGTCTATCGACGACCAATCTTGAAACGACAAGATACAGAGCATGGAGTTACTGTGCAGGTGATTACGGACAACTTCTTCGCAGATATCCGGTGTGGCAACCGATGGGGCTGTCCCGTAATGTCCGAGTATTCCATTATAGTATCGTTGCGTCTGTTGGGTATCTTCTTCCCACCATCCACGTAGAGTTGCCATGTCGTGAGTGGAAATGGTGCAGACCGAACGGTAAGGATACCAATCGGGATGTCCGAATTCCTGCGACGGATCTTTGGGCATTCGTTGTATTTCGAGACTGAGAATACGGAGGTCATTCATTACCCATGCCACACATTCCGGTATCATGCCAAGGTCTTCTCCACAAACCAACATTCGCGTAGACTGTGTGAGCTGTGGCAACTTTCTCATGGCTTGTTCCCGCCAGAACTCATTATGGCGGTGATAGTAATACTGATCGTACAAACGGTTGAATGCTGCTTTTTCCGAATCGCTCAAAGCGCGGTAGATAAAATCGTGCTGCACTCCGATGCGCGGATGATATTTGTTCGGATCGGTACGGTCGGGAACGAATAAGACATCACTGATCAACGAATACAGTCCGTTTCGTATCCAAATGCTCGCTTCATCCGTTTTTCCGGCGAAGTATAGCTCGACCTTACGTTGTGTATCGAATTCTTCACGCATTCGGTAAATCTCCCAAGTATCGGTATTTTCCAAGAAATGCTGCTTGACGTAGTCGGTATGCGGCCCGAACACCTGGTTGAGGAAATATTCGTGTATATACGGTTCTAAGAAGAACTCTTTGCGGAACGGTAGACCATAGCCTTCTATTTCTTCACGAGTCATGGGGAGTGCCGGAACAAATTGTCCCAATAGCCCGTGTACGGCATGAGTCGGTATTTCCCAGATGCGGAAGAAACCTAAAATGTGGTCTATGCGATAGGCATCGAAGTATTCCGCCATCTTTCTAAAGCGTTTCATCCACCATGCATATCCGTCTTTCTCCATTATATCCCAATTGTAAGTCGGGAATCCCCAATTCTGACCATTTACCGAGAAGTCATCGGGAGGTGCACCTGCCTGACCATTCAGATTGAAATAATGAGGTTCTTTCCAAGCTTCCACACTATTCCTGCTGATTCCAATCGGTATATCTCCTTTTAATACCACGCCGTGCGTATGTGCATGCTCTCTCACTGCCAGCAGTTGGAGGTGAAGGTGATATTGAATAAAATAATAGATTGCAATATGTGGATAGTCGGCGGATTTTGGCTTGCACAACTTCTCAATATCCTTCGGATTATATTCTTTATATTTAGGCCATTGACGGAAGTCGGGTGTTTTATAGGCATCCCTCAGGTAGCTGAAGACAGCATAAGGTTGAAGCCATTCTTTATTCTCATTGAAGAAGTGCTTAAAGCCTTCGGAATTCAGAATTGTTTCACCTTCCTGTTTGAATATCAACCGGAAGTATTCCCATTTAACCTGATTAACAGCTTCGTAGTCGACTGTCGGGAGAGTATTCAACTCTTTCTGGCGTTTTTCGAATTCGCCCATCTGTTTGCGGTCTCCCAATTTTCCCATTTCCCTTATATCAGCATACATCGGGTGGAGAGCATAAATTGAAATACTGTTATAAGGATACGAGTCGGTCCAGGTATGCGTCATTGTCGTATCGTTAATGGGTAGAATTTGTACTGTCTTCTGATGAGTCAGAACAGCCCAGTCGATTATACGCTTCAAATCACTAAAGTCGCCTACGCCATAACTCTCTTCCGATCGGAGTGAAAAGACGGGGATCGCTACTCCGGCACCTTTCCAAGCTGGTAAGTCAAAGTACACATAACGGTCGCTAAGAGCAAGTGTCTCATTAGCCCCAATGCCCATATCAGCTAAATAGCGGTTCGGGTTATTCTCCCATGCTACCACACGTTGCTCCTTTTTGTTATAGAGCACAAACTTGTACTCCATGGGATAATGTAGGGTGGAAGCATCTATTTCAACTTGCCATTCGGGAAAATTGGCGTCACTCATGACAACGGCCTTTGTGATGTCCCAGTCACCCAGCACTTCCTGGTTGCCCGAGATCGCCAAGCAATGATTGTCATCGATGTTGGGCGCAAAAGCTTTGATGAGAAACCCTTTCTTAAATGTTTCTGCTTTCTCCGTTTTATGAGAGTGTGCAAGTAAAGAGTCGGTGAATGCCGAGGAATAAAAGAATAACTGTTCGGGAAGATTTCTCCAACAATCGAGTAGTCGATAGACTTTCTTCTTAGCCTTTGATCCGGTGTAGAGTCTTCGTGGAATGTCGTTCCATTCCGTTCGTATGATTTTGTCTGCGTGAAAGACCTGATAACAATATTCTATTGTTTCGTTTTCAGGAGCTTGCACTTCTATGTCCGCACTCCAATGAATACCATCTACTGTATGCAATAGAATGGACTTATCGGCTTGATCCTGACCTAATTCCGGAGTATTTCCGGAAATTCTGAGATCTTCACCCCAATTTGTCCGATATTCAATATGAAAAGATAATATCATATATATTAGATTTAAAAATAGCTGCAATGATTATGCAAGTATAGATATTATTCGACATAATCATGCAGCTAGTTTTATTCAAGTATTTGAAAATCCTATGCAAACGTTTGTGTGTTAACCAGAGGCTTCTCTGACATGCGTTTCGCTATTTGTTTTTCAAATGTTCTTTTCCGATATCATTCCGGGGTTTTGCAAGCTTTATCCACAACGTGAAGAACCGCAAGTGGTACAGATAAGACATCCTTCCTGATAAACCAATGTTTCGTTTCCACAGTTTGGACATTTCTTACCCTTTGCTTCCGTACCATCGGTGATATATTTTTTCAAAGCACGTTCTACTCCATTCTTCCAGGTATTGATGCTCTCACTGTCAAGTTGTAACGAACCCACCAACTTGATTACCTGTTCAATAGGCATGCGATATCTTAGTACGCCGGAAATCAGTTTAGCATAATTCCAATACTCTTTGTTGAACTTCTCTGAAAGTCCTTCGATGGTAACCTTGTAACCCCGTTTATTCTGGAATTGGAAATCATATCGCTTGTTGCCATCTTTGTCGATGTTCTTGATGATATGTCCTGTGATCACGTTCTTGGGTAATATGATACCTTCGTCGTCATCTTGAAGTCCCGTGAATATTTCGTAGGGATGACCGTCGAGCAAACCGACAAATGCCACCCATTTTTCTTTGTTGTTCTGGAAGCGTACCACGTCAGCGTCCAGGATGGTCGGCCGTGTTTCTACTACTGTAGGTGGCTTGCATGGTGGCAAACCTTCATTCTTGTCGCTCTTAGTAGAGACAAGAACACCCGAACGTGAGCCGTCACGATAAACGGTACATCCTTTACAACCAGATTTCCAAGCTTCTACATACAAACGGTTTACGAGCTCCTCGTCAACATCGTTAGGTAGATTGATCGTTACACTGATAGAGTGATCCACCCATTTCTGAATGCGTCCTTGCATTCTGACTTTCATCAGCCAGTCTACGTCATTTGATGTAGCTTTATAGTAAGGTGACTTTTCAACGAGTACATCTATTTCTTCTTGCGTATAACGTCTGGCAGGATTTAATCCTTGTGCCTCCATCCATGTGACGAACTTGGGATGGAAAACGATATATTCTTCAAAAGCATCACCGGTCTCATCAATAAAGTCCACATGTACATTGGTGTCGTTCGGGTTGACTTTACGTCTACGTTTGTAAACGGGCAAGAATACAGGTTCAATACCCGAAGTGGTTTGAGTCATCAAACTTGTAGTCCCGGTCGGAGCGATGGTGAGACATGCAATGTTACGGCGACCGTATTTCTTCATATCATCATACAGTTCCGGATCAGCCTCGCGCAAGCGGTTGATGAATGGATTGTCTTTTTCCCGTTCGCTGTCGTAAATAGCAAATGAACCACGCTCTTTTGCCATAGCCACCGAAGAACGGTAAGCGTTTATAGCAATCACTTTGTGAATATTTTCCGAAAAGTCGGTGGCTTCTTCGGAACCGTAACGTAGGCCCAATGCTGCAAGCATATCCCCTTCGGCAGTAATACCGACTCCGGTACGGCGGCCTTGCCCGCTTTTTTCGTAGATCTTATCCCATAGTCTGCGTTCGGTAGCCTTGATTTCTTCGTTTTCCGGATCGGCATCTATTTTGGCAATAATACGTTCTATCTTTTCCAACTCAAGGTCGATAATGTCATCCATTATTCGCTGAGCCACAGCTACATGCTTGTTGAACAGCTCATGGTCAAAATATGCATTCGGCTTAAACGGATTGACTACATAGGAGTATAAGTTGATCGCCAAAAGTCTGCAAGAATCGTAAGGGCAAAGAGGAATCTCCCCGCAAGGATTCGTTGAAACGGTCTTGTATCCTAAGTCTGCATAACAGTCGGGTACGGATTCTCTTATAATGGTATCCCAGAATAATACGCCCGGTTCTGCTGATTTCCATGCATTATGAACGATTTTCTTCCATAGACTTGTAGCACTGATTTCTTTTTTTGTCGTAGGCTTTTTAGCATTGATGGGGTACTGCTGGGTATAAGTCTGTCCATCAATAGCCGCTTGCATAAATGCATCATCCAATTTTACCGAAACATTGGCACCCGTAATTTTGCCTTCAATCATTTTAGCATCAATAAACGCCTCGGAGTCGGGGTGTTTTATCGATACACTCAGCATTAAAGCACCGCGTCGCCCATCCTGAGCCACCTCACGGGTTGAGTTGGAATAACGCTCCATAAATGGAACCAATCCTGTGGAAGTCAGTGCCGAGTTTTTAACAGGGGAACCTTTGGGACGGATGTGTGACAAATCATGTCCTACTCCTCCTCTGCGTTTCATTAACTGAACCTGCTCCTCGTCAACTTTGAATATAGCACCGTATGAATCGGCTTCACCTTCAACTCCAATAACGAAGCAGTTTGATAGTGAGGCTATCTGATAATTGTTCCCAATTCCCGTCATGGGGCTTCCCTGAGGAACAATATACTTGAAGTGATCAAACAAGTCGAAGAGTTCTTCCTTACTCAGAGGATTGGGATATTTACTTTCGACTCTTGCCACTTCGTTTGCTATTCTCCAATGCATGTCTTTCGGTGACTTTTCATAGATATTTCCAAAAGAATCTTTGACGGCGTATTTGTTTACCCAAACACGCGCAGCCAACTCATCGCCTTTAAAGTACCGTAAAGATTCTTCATAAGCTTCGTTGTAGGAGTAGATTTGTTTTTCCACGACGTTAAATGTCTAATTTGAATTGATAATGGTTTTTACTTTGTAGAAGTTCTGCAACCATTATTTTATGTATTTGCAAATCTAACAAATGTTTTTTATTATTTCAAAAAATGGATATTATATTTTTATCAAAAAATATATGGTTTTTCTTTTTAAAATTTATATTATTAATAATCAATGGTTTAATTTCTTGAAGTATGAAATAAGTTACCAAAAATAAAAATCTTAATTATTTCTATCATTTACTTTTATTTTATTCTATTTTAATTATATGCTTTTAATTTTTATATAAAGTAGTCTTTTTCCTTCTTCTTTTCTATATTTGCAGAAAAAAAATGAGATGGATTTCTTAAAAGATCGAAGAACTATTCGTAAGTATCAGCAGAGAGATATACCCGCTGATTTGTTAAATGATTTGCTGCAGATGTCGTTTAGGGCATCTACAGTTGGCAATATGCAGGTTTATAGTGTTATTGTTACCCGGAACGATGAAAAAAAAGCTCAGTTATCGCCGGCGCATTATAATCAACCTATGGTGAAAGATGCACCGGTTGTTTTAACCTTTTGCGTAGACTTGCGCCGCTTTACTAAATGGTGTGAGCAACGTAATGCACTTCCAGGATATGATAATTTCGAGTGGTTTGTTACCGGTGCAGTGGATACGTTATTGGCTGCACAGACTTTTTGTGTGGCTGCCGAGAGAGCTGGCTTGGGTATTTGCTATTTGGGTACTACGACTTATAACCCACAGATGATTATTGATGCATTGAAATTGCCTGAATTGGTATTTCCTCTCACCACTGTAACTGTGGGGTGGCCTGCTGAATTGCCTGAGCAAGTTGATCGCCTGCCTCTCGAAGGTGTAGTTCATGAAGAGTTTTATCATGATTATACCGAAGAAGATATTAATCATATTTATTCTTATAAAGAATCTCTACCCGAAAATTTGAAGTTTGTTTTAGAAAACAATAAAGAAACTTTAGCTCAGGTGTTTACAGATATCCGTTATCGAAAAGAAGATAATGAGCAGATGTCAAAGCATCTTTGGGAGACATTAAAAAAGCAGGGTTTTTAATTACCCTGCTTTTTTAATGTGGTTTGTATATCGTCTATCTCTGCCCGGAAAGCTTTATCTACTTCCTTAAGCTCTTTAATTGTCTTACAAGCGTGCAGTACAGTCGCGTGGTCTTTATTTCCGATTAATAAGCCGATCTTCGCAGTAGAATAATCGGTGTGGGTCTTAGCCAAATACATTGCGATTTGACGTGCCTGAACAACTTCACGTTTTCTTGATTTGGTATGGATTGCAGAAGTCTCCAATGAGAAATGCTTGCATACAACAGCAATTATATCATCCACAGATATGGCTTTACGTTCACTGTTTGATACCTTCTTAACGATGCGTTGTGCAAGGTCCAAATCTATTTCTTTATTATAGATAGTAGAGTGAGCCATGATTGATATAACTATACCCTCCAAGTCTCGTACGCTTTCACTAACGTTCTCAGCAATATAGTTTATAACTTCTTCAGGAAATTGCAAGCCGTCACGGTGTATTTTATTGCGAAGAATGTTCCGTCGCAATTCTACCGTAGGCCTTTCCAATTCGGCTACCATACCCCATTTGAAGCGGGTGATTAAACGTTCTTCCATGCCTTGTAGAAGCGCGGGGGAACGGTCGGAGGTAAGTATCAATTGTTTCCCGTTCTGATGCAAGTGATTGAATATATGAAAGAAAGTGTTTTGCGTTTTGGTTACTCCGGCAAATTCTTGTATATCATCGATGATCAGTATGTCTATTGATTGGTAGAAGTTGATGAAATCATTGGTGGTATTATTTCGAACGGAATCGGTGTACTGCACTTGGAAGAGGTGTGCGGACACATACAGTACTCGTTTATCCGGGTAAATCTCCTTAATTTTGGTGCCGATAGCATTTGACAGGTGAGTTTTGCCAACGCCTGATGCACCGTAAAAAAATAACGGATTAAAGATCGTTTTGGCTGGATTTAGAGCTACCGCTTCTGCTACGCTACGTGATAGTTTATTGCTGTAGCCTTCAATAAACGTCTCAAAATTATATTCGGGATTTAGGTGTGGATCTAAATCAATTGCGGGCGTCTGAGGTATTTCCTTGCCGATTACCTTCTTCTGAGGTATAATTGTACGAGGGGTAGACTCTAAATTGACCGTGGTGCGTGAACTTTTGTCTACCATGACGTTATACATAAGCTTAGTTCCTTCACCGATAACCTTATAGAGTGTCTTCCGAAGCAAGTCTACAAACTTGTCTTCGAGAAATTCATAAAAGAACTGGCTGGGGACTTGCACCACCAACGTTTTGTCCTCATATTTTAAAGGCGTAATGGGGAGAAACCAAGTTTTGTATGTCTGCTCGGGAACATTGTCTCTGATAATTTCCAGACAGCGGTTCCACAGCCCGACATGATTTAATTCACTCATAACGGTTTTAACACATTTATTAATTAAGCAAAACTTCTACAATTGCAAATTTGGCAATCTTATTTCAAAAAAACAAATGTGTTTTTTTGTTTGTGTATCTCAAAAAAACAATAAATGATTTAGTTTCAAACACTTATCCTGTAATAAGTGAATAAGTGTTACATACGTGCTCTTGCTTTATTGTAATGGTTTGATAGACAGAATGATATATGCCTCTGGCTTACCTAATACTATTATTAGGTAAGTTGAGGTAAAAGTGCTGATTTTAGTTTATATATGCATACATTGCGCTTATTTTTTATTGCGCATGCTATTTAGACAAAATCTATATAGTAAATGGTTTTTATTTATTTTTTTTGCCAAATAATGAAAAGTGGACATAGCGTTTTGGGTTAGTTTTTAAGTCTTCTAAAAGACTGGCTGCGTTAATGGTAGTTGCATTCAAGTTTTGATATAAAGACGGGTCATTTAATAAAAGACCAATAGTGTTGTCTTTCCTATTTAAATTGTCTGTAATCATTTTTACGTTAGCCAAAGTCGAATCGATTTTAGCAAATGTCGCTTTATAATCAACTTCTTTTAAATTATTGCTTACTGTGACAAAGTTGTCGCCTATCACATTCATCTTTTTAGTGAATTGGGGGACATCAGTACTCATTAACGATCTTAATTGTCGACTCGTTACTTCCATGTCAGCCATAGAACGCTGCATGCTATGTAATGTTGTGGGGATAGCGGGATCGGATAGAATCGTATTGAGAGAAGCTAAAATTGAATCTAATTTTGGCAACATTTTCTCTACTTGCGGCATCATGGCATTCACTTTGTCCATCATTCCGTTATTAAGATTGCCTTGCAAAGTGTCACCCGGTTCATACTTCTGTCGCGGATTATTAGCCAATAAAAGATTCATTTTTACTGTTCCCATTAATTCGGATGCAAGCTCCGCAGTACTGCCGAACGGTATTCGAAGTTCCGGATCAACATCTATTTCTGCAATGACTTTACGTGTTTGTGAGTAATCATAATAGAGGTTGCGCACTATGCCTACGCGATATCCATCGGCAAATACGGGACTTGATTTTGTCAGTCCGTTTATGTTTTCAAATTTAACGTAGTAATAATTGCTCGGTTTGAATAGATATATCCCTTTTAAGTAATTAATGCCGTATATTAATACGAAAAGGGCTATGATACCTGCTATTCCTATTTTGACTTCTTTAGTAAGATACTTCATTGGTTCTTAGTCTTTGCTTTGTTATTTTCCTTTTTTAAATTCTGAGATGGCTTCGTTTATATTCATCTTCTGTTCATTTTTAAAAGCTATGATAAAAGCATCTTTAAAAAGAGATGAAATATCCCGTTTAGTTTTCAACACAAGATTGTAATCGGTAGATGCACTATATGTATATTTGAATAAACCGCCTTCTTGATAGCATCCTATATTCTCCAACCCTTTAAATCTTTTGTCTCCAGTAGGGATGGATGAAGAAGAGGTTAGTATCTGTATTTTAAACACGGGTTTATCCTTATTAGTTTGTTCTAAAGCCTCTTTATTTTGAGTTTCTTCCTTTTTTTCTACAACATCCTCTTTCTTTAATAGTACAGGGGCTTGTAGTGGCTCTTTTTCGGAGGAGGAATCGGATGTAGCAATAGAATTATCTGCTGTATAAGGAATTGTTTCTGTTTTAGCATCTTCAGGTAATATGGTGCGGCTACTCCCGGTCAAGCGAATCTCGTGGTTACGTTTGTAGGCAAGGAAAGCCCGGAGTATTCCATTGGCTAAAGAACTGCTTCCTGACTCTGAATTGAGAAACTCCTCTTCCTGCGGGGTGGAAATGAATCCTAGCTCGACGAGAACACTAGGCATAGCGCTTGCTTTTAACACAAGAAAACCTGCTTGATGCACTCCACGGTCAGCTCTCCGACAGGTTTGCCTGAACTCTTTTTGTATTTGCGATGCAAAATTCACGCTTTGAGACATGTATTTATCTTGCATGAATTCAAAGATAATATAGGATTCCGATGAGTTGGGGTTAAATCCGGCATATCTAGTCTTATAGTCACTCTCATATAAAATAACCGAGTTTTCCCTTTTTGCAACGGCAAGGTTAGCTTCCGACTTAGCCAAGCCTAAAGTCCACGTGGATGCTCCGGTCGCAATCTTACTGCCGGCTACGGAGTTTGTATGGACTGAGATGAATAAATCGGCTTTCGCGTCATTGGCAATTTCCGCTCTACGGTCGAGTGGGATAAATATATCTTTGTCGCGGGTATAAATTACTTTGACGTCGGGGCAGTTTGCTTTGATCTCTTTACCTAATTTGAGGGCAACGTTGAGATTAATGTTCTTCTCTTTAGAAAATTGGCCTATTGCACCGGGGTCATGCCCCCCATGTCCTGCGTCGATTACAACAATAAAATCTTTTGCTTCTATGCTGTTATTGATAACAAGCAGAAGAAGCAGTCCAAGGTAGAATTGGATATTCAGTATGTAATGTTTATAAGACTTCATCATGCAAAAAACAATGCAAATGTAGCTTATTTTTATAGAAAACTAGTGTTTTGCATGGGGTTTTGTTACTTTTCCGCTGTGATTATGATTGATTTGTTTAAATACAAGCTAACTTTGTGCGGAGATAAACAATTCATAGTTAAGGATGTTAATTCGTTTTTTTAAGAACTGGACACTTCCATTAGCCATGCTGTCGGGAACAGTCGGCTATTTCATGTTTGCAGACATCGCCTTTCTGTCACCTGCCAAACCGTTTGTGAATGGTTTAATAGGCTATCTTACTCCTTTTCTGATATTTGCTCAACTACTGTTGACATTTTGCAAGATTGAGCGTCTGACGGAATTGAAACCAAAGATATGGCATGTTTGGTTACTGCTGTTCCAGATTATTACTTGTCTCATTGTTGCTACTCTTTTGCTTTATTGTCCGATGGATCAGGTCTACCGCGAAGTATTTGAGGGAGCGATGGTATGCTTTATATGCCCTACAGCTACAGCTGCAGCGGTTATAACAGCTAAGCTGGGAGGCAGTGCTTCAACTTTGACTACTTATACTTTATTATCTAATTTGCTGGCGGCAATTGTTGTGCCTGTTATCTTTCCTCTTGTCGAACCACATGTCGGGATTACCTTCTTTTCGGCTTTCTTAAAAATATTGAGTAAAGTATTCCCGCTACTGCTTTTTCCTTTCTTTTTGGCTTGGTTTTTTAAGCTGTACCTTCCTAAAATTCATCGGTTCTTGCTGGGTTTTCATGATCTCGCATTTTATCTTTGGGGAATCGCTTTGGCTATTGTATCCGGTCAGACCGTAAGATCTTTAGTGAATAGCGATGCTCCGGGATTTGTTCAGGCACTTATTGCGGTTGCCGGTTTGTTGGCTTGCGTTCTTCAGTTTTTCTTAGGTAAGAATATTGGGGAACATTATAAAGAACGTATCAGCGGAGGGCAAGCTTTAGGCCAGAAAAATACAGTCCTTGCCATTTGGATGGCGTATACATATTTAAATCCTCTTTCATCGGTGGGGCCGGGTTCTTATGTACTATGGCAAAATCTTATTAATAGTTGGCAATTGTGGAAGAAAAGGAAGAGGGAAGAATGTATTTGTCCTTCTAAATAAAAAAAATATTGTACTTTTGGCGGTGAAAACTAATGTAAGGAGCAATGTCACCTGATAAAATTATCAATCAATATTATCCCGAAGATAATGAGCTGAAGCATATATTGCTAGTGCATAGCCGGTTAGTTACAGAAAAGGCTTTATGGGTAGCCGATCATCATCCTGAATTGAATTTGGATAAAAATTTCTTGCTTGAAGCGGGTATGCTTCATGATATCGGCATCTTTATGACAAAAGCTCCCGGTATCTATTGCTTTGGAGAGCATCCTTATGTCTGTCACGGTTATTTAGGTGCTGATTTAATACGCCAAGAAGGATTTCCCCGGCATGCTTTGGTTTGTGAACGACATACTGGGGCGGGGCTCTCATTGGAAGATATCATTAGCCATCAATTGCCTATACCCCATCGTGAAATGCTTCCAGTTAGCTTGGAAGAACAAGTGATTTGTTTTGCAGACAAGTTCTATTCCAAGACCCATCTTGAAGAAGAAAAAAGTTTACCCAAAATAGAAAAAACATTAACTCGCTTTGGCGAAGCCGGAGTCAAGCGATTTAATCGTTGGTGTGAACTGTTTATGTAGCATTCTAAATTTCTTTAAAATGGGGATTTATACGTATAAATTATGTACTTTTGCGCTTTCAAGCGGTAACTTTTAGTTGATAACGCCATTGAAAGCAAGTAAATTCATATCATTCATATTACTGTTCGTCTTGTTGGTACTTTGCGGTGAAGCTGTCTCGCAGCGTCGACGTGGAAAAATGTCATTACCAACCAGTGGACAAGGTGATACTATAAATAGAGGCACTCGTTTATCCGGAAAATCCTTATCCGGTAGAGATTCGTTAGGAAGCAGGAATGACACTCTGCACTCCGACTCTTTGAAGCAGAAAAAAAAGCAACCTCTTGAAGCTCCCGTCAAGTATGAGGCAAATGATTCCATCTCTTTTGAACAAGGGGGGTATGCTCATTTATATGGTGCCGGTAAGGTTAACTATCAGAAAATAGAACTTGCGGCCGATGTAATCACTATGAATATGGATAGTAGCACTGTTTATGCGCATGGTGTGCCCGATTCTGTAGGAACTTTGAAAGGGACTCCTGTATTTAAAGATAGTGAAACGCCTTATGAAACCAATACTATTCGTTATAACTTTAAGAGTAAAAAGGGCATTATCAGTAATGTTGTGACCCAACAAGGGGAAGGATACGTAGTGGGCAATAATGCCAAGAAAGGAGCAGAAGACGAATTGTATATGAAAGGTGGGCGCTATACAACATGCGACCACCATGATCACCCTCACTTTTACATGCAGATGACTTATGCTAAAGTACGTCCGAAAAAGAATGTAGTCACTGGACCTGCCTATCTGGTTGTAGAAGATGTACCTTTGCCTATTGCCGTGCCTTTTTTCTTCTTCCCTTTTTCAAGCAGTTATTCATCCGGTTTTATCATGCCAACTTATATGGATGACTCCAGTCGTGGATTCGGTCTCACAGGTGGTGGGTATTATTTTGCCGTTAGTGATAAAATGGACCTTAAATTATATGGGGATGTTTTTACGCAAGGATCATGGGCTTTGAATGCTGAAACGAATTACAATAAGCGCTATAAATATTCCGGTTTATTTCAAGGTAGTTATCAGGTGACTAAAACCGGTGATAAAGGAGTTGACCAGACTATAGCTAAAGACTTCAAGATTGTATGGTCTCATCGTCAAGATGCCAAGGCTAATCCTAATACCACATTTTCGGCAAGCGTAAACTTCTCATCCAGTAGTTATGAGAAGAAAAATATTGGTAACTTGTACAATGCTCAGGCCATGAGCCAGAATACAAAGACATCCAGTGTTAGTTATTCCCGTAACTTTCCTGACCAAAAGTTGACGATTTCGGGAACGACAAATATAGCGCAGACAATGAGGGACTCTTCTATTGCGGTTACTTTGCCTGATCTAAACATAACGCTAAGTACTATATTTCCTTTTAAGCGGAAACATCCGGTAGGTGATGAACACTGGTATGAAAAGATTTCGTTGCGTTATAATGGGCGTTTCACCAACAGTATCACGACAAAAGATAATCTCTTATTTAAATCCAATCTGGTTAAAGACTGGCAAAATGGAATGAAGCATGAAGTTCCTATTAGTGCAACTTTCACTCTCTTCAAATATTTCAATCTGACTCCTTCTGTAAACTATACCGAACGTTGGTATACACGTAAGGTTATGAAGAGTTGGGATGACGAAAAGAATAGAGAAATCAATACGGATACTGTATTTGGTTTTCATAGGGTATATAACTACAGCGCCAGCTTAGGGCTTAGTACCAAAATTTATGGTATGTACAAACCCTTGTTTGCCAAAAAGAAAGAAATTCAGATCCGTCATGTCATTACTCCTACAGTAAGTTTGAGTGCAACGCCTGACTTTGGAGCATCTAAGTATGGTTATTATGATTCTTACATCAAGAAAAATACTGATGGGACTCGTGATACTGTAGTCTACTCACCTTATGCAAATCAAATGTTTGGCGTTCCGGGACGGGGACGCTCGGGAAGCATTAACTTCGATGTTTCTAATAATATTGAAGCCAAGTATAAGGATAAAAATGACTCTATCCGTAAAGTGAGTATTATAGACGAGCTGGGTGGAAGCATGTCTTATAATACTGCTGCCACCGTACGTCCATGGGGTGACTTATCGTTGCGCTTACGCTTAAAATTATCAAAGAGCTATACTTTTAGTATGAGTTCCAGCTTTGCGACTTATGCCTATGCTTTTGATAGCAAGGGAAATGTAGTGGTTGGTGATCGGACGGAATGGTCGTATGGACGATTCGGACGATTCCAGGGTTACAGTTCTTCTTTCAGTTATACGTTCAATAATGATACTTGGAAGAAGTGGTTTGGTAGTGAGGAGGACAAGGAGAAGGATAAGAACAAAAAAGATGGCAAACAGCCAGATGCTGAAGAAAATACTCAAAATACAGCTGATGCTAACCAAGGTGTTGCCAAAAAGAAGACGGAAAAGGCTAAATCTGATGGTGACGGTTATCAGGTGTTTAAAATGCCTTGGTCTTTAAACTTAAATTATGGATTCTCGATATCTGAAGACCGCTCTAAACCGATTGATCGGCATAGCATGCGCTACCCTTATAAATATACTCAGAATCTGAGTGCTTCAGGCAACGTAAAGCTCTCTAATAAATGGTCGGTAAGCTTTAATTCAGGTTACGATTTTAATGCTAAAAAAATTGTCCAGACGGTTGTTAATATAAGCCGTGATCTACACTGTTTCAATATGTCGGCAAGTCTTTCTCCATTTGGAGTGTATAAATACTATAACTTCACTATACGCGCTAATGCAAGTGTGTTGCAAGACTTAAAATGGGAACAGAGAAGCCAGACACAAAGCAATATTCAATGGTATTAATTTTTAGGAGTTACCAAATTATTTCTTTTTCGCCGTGTGTCTTCAAATAGGCATTTGTTTGGCTAAAGTGCTTATTGCCAAAGAAGCCATTATATGCAGATAATGGTGATGGGTGAGCCGAACTTAAGACTAAATGTTTTTCACGGTTAATGAATGCACCCTTTTTCTGTGCATAAGCTCCCCAAAGAATAAATACCAAATGCTCTCGTTGCTCTGCAAGAGTGCGGATTGCTGTATCTGTGAACGTTTCCCAACCCTTATTTTGGTGTGAACCTGCTTGGTGTGCTCTTACCGTAAGTGTGGCGTTTAAAAGTAAGACTCCTTGGTTAGCCCATCTTGTGAGGTTGCCGGACGTTGGAGCATCGGTACCAATATCGTTCTTTATTTCTTTAAATATGTTTATGAGGGAAGGAGGGAAGGAAACTCCATCATTCACCGAAAAGCAGAGTCCATGAGCCTGTCCCGGTCCGTGGTAAGGGTCCTGTCCGATAATAACGACTTTAACCTCATTAAAGGGACAGAGATTAAAAGCATTAAATATGAGTTTACCAGGGGGATACACGGGAGTACGTTTATATTCGTCACGTACGAAATGGGTCAAATTTTTGAAATAATCTTTATCGAATTCTGTTTGAAGCCGGGTTTTCCAGCTTTCCTCTATCTGAACATCCATGGTTAATTATATTAGCTATTATTCGGATGCTAAGGTACGCAATTTGTAGAAAGAAAAGATGCCGGATGTGAGACTATTTTAAGTCTCGTCACACCGGCATCACATTATAAGTAGATTTGTGTTTGTGTTAAAACAGGATATATTACTAAATCAAGTAGATATTATTCTCTTTACATTCCCGTCGCATGTCCTCCGGCCATATACTTGCTTGTATTTCACCGATATGTGCTTTGCGCAAGTAATACATGCAGAGCCGTGATTGACCTATTCCACCGCCAATTGATAGAGGAAGTGTACCTTCCATTAAACGTTTATGGAAGTAGAGATTAAGCCTCTTTTCTTCACCTTCAAGCTTTAATTGACGCTGTAAGGCTTCTTTGTCTACTCTGATACCCATTGATGATAGCTCAAGGCTTCTTTGTAATACATCATTCCACAACAAAAGGTCGCCATTTAGTCCCGGTAATCCATTTAATCCTTCTGAAGTGTAATCATCGTAATCCGGTGCACGTCCATCATGCTTCTTTCCGTCTCCTAACTTACAACCTATGCCAATAACGAATACGGCACCATATTTTTTTGTAATAGCATTCTCGCGGCATTTAGAATCCATTTCCGGATATAATTGCCTTAATTCTTCGGCATGAATAAAATGTAATTTTTCAGGAAGGCAAGGCTTTATTTGGGGATACATTTCATATACCATGTATTCTGTCCGAATCATGGCTGCATATATACGCGTAACTATATCTTTAAGAAAATCGACAGTCCTATCACCCACTGTAACCACACGTTCCCAATCCCATTGGTCGACATATAATGAGTGGAAATTTCCCAATTCTTCATCCGAACGGATAGCGTTCATGTCGGTGTATATGCCATATCCAGGTTCTATTTGATATTCGGCTAAAGTTAATCTTTTCCATTTAGCCAATGAGTGCACGACTTCCGCCTTTACGTCTCCTAAATCTTTGATAGGAAAAGTTACAGGGCGTTCCACTCCATTTAAGTCATCATTGATACCCATTCCTTTGAGTACAAATAGGGGAGCTGTTACACGACGTAAACGTAGTTCGGAAGAAAGATTCAGTTGAAAAAACTCCTTGATCTGTTTTATTCCCAGTTCTGTTTGTTTTAAGTCCAACAAAGGTTTATAACCCTCTGGTTTTAGTAAATAGCTCATATAGTTGTTTTATATTTTATCCGACAAATATAGAGATAATATTTATAATGACGTTACTTTTAATCGTGAAATAAAAACAAAATGATGGCATAATGCCTTTTTTCTATTTCAAATTATTATATTTTACTCCTTAATTTGTACTTGTTGAAACGTGGACTCTTTCTCTTTATATTTTGAATCCTTCACGGAGTACAGCCTTGAGTATGAATCTTTGTATAGATCGGATGGGGTGTATTTCCTCGTTAAGCAAAAAATAAATAAATTATCTAGGAATGTGCACGGATTTTTTATACTTTTGCGGCACGTTTTGGCTCCGTAGCTTAGTGAATAGAGCGTCAGATTCCGGTTCTGAAGGTCGTGCGTTTGAATCGCACCGGGGTCACATTAACAAGTCCTTAATTGCCGAAAGGTAGTAGGGACTTGTTTTGTATTCTTTTCTTTATGGTGAATACTGTGTTTATATTTTGTAATTATTTATAGCTTGAACTTATAAGTATGGGTATTTCACTTCTTTAAATTCTTTATAGAGTGTTTCCCAGTGATTTGAAAAGTCAGGCATTGAAGGAAATAAAACATTGCCTCCAGCTTCGAGTAGAATCTCTCCATTTATTGGTCCCGTATTCACTGCAACAGTAAATATTCCAGCTGCTGCACCGGCTTCTACGCCCATAGGAGCATTCTCTATAACTATAGCTTCATTGGGCTTTAATCCCCCTTTTTGCAAAGCCATAAGATATGGTTCCGGATTAGGTTTGCCATACTTTACATCGAAGGCTGTGATCATCAACTCACGCTGAAACATTCCCGGAAAATTTTGGCTTAGTCTGTCTATTAAAGTGCGTTGTCCGGAGCCTGTTACAACCATAGGCTGCAAACCATCTTGCTTTATTTTCTGTAGCACTTCCCATGCTCCCGGCATACGCTCTGGTTTGGGGTGTTTATTAAACTCCAGACTTTTTTCTACATAAATTTTTCGAATCAATTCAGGAGTTGCTTCTTTATTGAACTGGCGTTGATAAACGATATTTATAGTTGATGCGCCTGTACGACCTTCGTGTAAATATGCTTCTTCCCGACTGAGATGTAATCCATTTTTTTGCATTGCTACATGCCAAGCTTCTGCATGATATGGCATTGAATTAAATAATACTCCATCCATATCAAACAGGACAGATTTCAGACGAATCCCTGCATGCCCGTGTTCCTTTAAATAACGCGTTATGGCTTCTTGAAACATATACTTTTTATTTTATTGGAGCAAAGATACAACATAATATTATACAATATCAGCTTGAAACCTGATGCAAGGAGATAATTGCATTAACTGTATTGTTGAATTTAAGGTCTCTAAAATCAATTTTTATATTCGATATAAAGCAATATTCTATGCGAAACATTCGGTTATTATAAAAACAGGCTACTTCCGTTCTCGGAAGTAGCCTGTTATATATTTATTTTTCCAATATTATAGTCTGGCTTGGATAGCTTTTGATTCAGCCTCGTATCCAGGTTTATTTAATAGTGCAAACATATTTTTCTTATATGCCTCAACACCCGGCTGGTTGAAAGGATTTACACCTAACAAATAACCACTGATGCCGCAACCTATTTCAAAGAAATATAGCAATTGACCAATATTATATTCATCAAGAGAAGGTATTACGATTCGGATGTTTGGTACTCCACCATCGACATGTGCCAATTGTGTTCCCAATTCAGCCATCTTATTTACTTCATCCACGCGTTTTCCTGCGAGGAAGTTCAATCCGTCAAGGTTTGCTTCGTCTGAAGGTACTTCGAGTTTGTGGTTTACTTTATCCACAGAAATCACTGTTTCAAAGATGCTGCGTTCACCTTCTTGAATCCACTGACCCATTGAGTGCAAATCTGTTGAAAAATCAACAGCTGCCGGGAAAATACCTTTATGTTCCTTACCTTCCGATTCTCCATAGAGTTGTTTCCACCATTCGCTTACATAGTGTAGTTTAGGACAGAAATTAACCATAATTTCTATTTTCTTTCCTCTCTTGTACAGCTCATTACGAGTAGCAGCATATTGTGCCGCAGGATTTTGTGCAAATGGAACATCTACTCCGCAAGCATTCTCCATATCAATAGCACCGGTAACAAGTTTTTCAATGTCAAATCCGGCTATGGCAATCGGCAATAATCCAACTGGAGTGAGGACAGAAAAACGACCTCCAACATTATCAGGGATGATGAAAGATTTATATCCTTCTTTGTCGGCGGTTATACGGGCTGCACCTTTTTGAGCATCAGTGATGGCAACAATAACTTTCTTTGCCATGTTTTTGCCACGTTGATCTTCGCATTGCTTCTTTAACAAACGGAAGGCTAAAGCAGTCTCAGTAGTTGTACCCGACTTGGATATATTGATAACGCCAAATTTTTTGTCCTTAAGGAACTCGGTAAGTTCATGCAGATAATCTTCACTTATGTTGTGTCCGGCATATATGATGATCGGGGCAGTCTTTTTGTCTTGTAACCAAGTAAAGCTGTTGGATAGTGCTTCGATTACTGCGCGGGCACCAAGGTAACTACCACCGATACCAGCAACGATAACAACTTCGCAATTTTCGCGAAGAGTCTGCGCCGTAGCTTTCAAATCGGCAAGATGCTCTTTGCTAATAGAAGAGGGAAGATGAAGCCAGCCTAAAAAGTCGCTACCTTTCCCTGTACCTTTTTCCAATGCTTCCTGCGCGGCCTTTACTTGGACCTCGTAAGCGGCAACAGACGCTTTGGATATAAATCCAAAGGTTTTTTCAATGTTTAAACTAATCATATCCGTTATTTATTTAAAGGTTAAAGAGTCTAGAGGTTATCTGAGTGAATCAGTCAATAGCTTGATCTCAATCATAGGAGAGATGCGCTCATATAAAATATTGTACACGGCATCTAATATAGGCATATTGACGTGATGGTGTTTGTTTATTTCCTTAATACATTTCGTACCATAATATCCTTCGGCAATCATTTCCATTTCTATCTGCGCGCTTTTCACAGAATAGCCTTTGCCAATCATGGTTCCGAATGTACGGTTGCGGCTGAAGTTTGAGTATCCGGTGACCAGAAGGTCGCCTAAATATACCGAATCATTAACGTTTCGGTCTAACGGGTGAACTGTTTGGAGAAAGCGGTTCATCTCTTGTACAGCATTCGAAATCAATACAGCTTGAAAATTATCGCCGTATTTTAGTCCGCTACATATACCAGCCCCAATAGCATATACATTCTTTAATACGGAGCAATATTCAATGCCCGCTACATCATTGCTGACAGATGTTTTAATGAACGAACTCGCCAAACTTCGTGCCACTGCGCAAGCTTTATCCGTATCGGGACATGCTATTGTTAGATAAGAGAGCCGCTCCAGTGCAACTTCTTCGGCGTGGCACGGACCTGCTAAAACGGCAATGTTCTCAGGAGGTACATTATACTCCTTGGTAAAGTAATCCGATACTATCAGGTTATCATCGGGGACAATACCTTTAATTGCCGTAATGATGAATTTATCCTTTATCTTTGTTTTAAGTTTCTTCAGATGTGACTTTAAATAAGGAGATGGAGTAACAAAGATAAGCGTGTCTGACTCTTTAACAACATCATTGATATTGGAGCTGAAGTTGATACGTTTCAGATCAAACTTCACACTCGTCAAGTATGCCGGATTATGACCCAGTCTCTTAAAATCGGCTATACGGTCTTCACGACGCATATACCAATTTATCGAATCCGCCTGAGCTAATACCATTTTTGCAATGGCAGTCGCCCAGCTTCCTCCCCCCATTATGGCTATCTTTCCGGGTAATTTCATCAGTTAATTTTCTCTATCCAACCAGCTACATCATTTACTGTAGGGTTGTTAAGTTCCAATTTATATTTTTTATTAATTCCACAAATATCCATATGGAACTTTTGTGGATTTACACTTTTCATGTCTTCCACAGTATTATAGCCTGCTTTTTGAATAACAGGAACCCATGCTTCTTCAATACCCAATTCAGCGTATTTTGCAACAGGATCTTTCTTTATTGTTTTTTCCGGACGCATTTGCGGGAAGAATAATACTTCTTGAATTGTTGTTTGCCCGGTCATTAACATTACAAGTCTGTCCATGCCGATGCCCATACCGGATGTCGGAGGCATTCCATATTCCAAGGCACGTACAAAGTCCATGTCAATGAACATTGCTTCGTCGTCTCCCTTTTCACTTAAGCGGAGTTGATCTTGAAAACGTCCTAGCTGGTCAATCGGGTCATTTAATTCGGAATATGCATTCGCCAGCTCCTTTCCATTAACCATAAGTTCAAACCGCTCTGTGAGATTGGGATTGTTGCGGTGGCGTTTGCACAGTGGGGACATTTCAATGGGATAGTCCGTAATAAATGTCGGTTGTATGTAGTTTCCTTCACAAAATTCTCCAAAGATTTCATCAATCAGCTTACCTTTACCCATCGTTTCGTCAACTTCCATCTTGAGTTTTTTGCAGACTTCCCGAATTCCACTTTCATCCATGTCATTGAGATCGTAGCCGGTAAACTCTTTGATTGAATCCAACATAGTAATACGTTTGTATGGCGTTTTGAAATTGATTACGTTGTCACCAACCTTCAATTCAGTGGTGCCATTCACGTCCAAGCAAATCTTTTCAATCATGTTTTCGGTGAAAGTCATCATCCATTTGTAATCTTTATAAGAGACATAGATCTCCATGCATGTGAATTCCGGGTTATGTGTACGGTCCATGCCTTCGTTACGGAAGTTTTTGGAGAATTCATACACTCCTTCAAATCCGCCTACAATCAGACGTTTTAGATACAATTCATCTGCAATACGTAAATACAGGGGAATATCCAATGCGTTATGATGTGTGATAAAGGGACGTGCGGAAGCTCCGCCCGGAATGGATTGTAATATAGGAGTCTCTACTTCCAGATAGCCGCGAATATTAAAATATTCTCGCATGGAACTATATACTTTCGTACGTTTGACGAATATGTCTTTAACCCCATCATTTACGGCGAGGTCGACATATCTTTGACGATAACGCATTTCGGGATCTTCAAAGGAATCATATACTGCCCCGTCCTTATATTTTACAGTTGGTAATGGTTTGATTGATTTTGAAAGAACGCATATCTTTTTGGCATGAATGCTGATTTCTCCCATTTGGGTACGAAATACAAATCCTTCTATTCCTATAAAATCGCCAAGGTCGAGCAAACGTTTAAAAACTGTGTTATAAAGTTCTTTATCTTCTCCCGGACAAATATCATCACGTGTGATGTATACTTGAATACGTCCTTTAGAGTCTTGCAATTCAATAAATGAGGCTTTACCCATTACACGACGGCTCATTATACGACCGGCAATAGATACCTGACGCGGTTCTGCATCATCTTTAAATTCGTTTTTTATATCGATGGAGAAGGCATTGGTTACATACTCTGCGGCTGGATAGGGTTCTATCCCCATTGCGCGAAGTTCATTCATGCTATTGCGTCGAATGATCTCTTGTTCACTAAGTTCTAATACATTCATTTTGTTGTACATTAACACAATTTGGGGCAAAAATACGAAACATTTTCCATATTATGGCACGTTATACGCTAGATTTGGAAAAGTTTAGGAAGGAATTAACTCCCTTTTTATTGCTTATGCTATATATTTTTTATTTTTGTTCTCTGTTACCAAAAGTCATAGGAACTATGAATAAGAAGTATGTTGTTAATATTGGACGCCAGCTTGGAAGCGGTGGAAGGGAGATCGGTGAAAAGCTAGCGGCGCGGCTGGGTATTGATTTTTATGATAAGGAATTGATAACTTTGGCGTCGGAGAGAAGTGGCTTGTGTCGTGAGTTTTTTGAGAAAGCGGATGAGCAAACTTCAAGTTCTGTTTTCACGAGTATATTTGGGGGGCGTTTTTCTTTTGTTACGGAAGGAGCGATTCCTGCCGCCAATTATTTAAGTAATGATGCGCTTTTTAAGGTGCAAAGTGATGTAATCAGACAGTTGGCAGGAGAGAAGTCGTGCTTATTTGTTGGGCGCTGTGCCGATTATATTTTGCGAGAACATCCTCTTTGTGTGAACATCTTTATTTCTGCTTCGCGCGAAGACCGTATTAATAGAATAAGCAAGCAGTATAACATTAGTCGGGAAGAAGCTGCGAATCGTATTGATAAAATGGATAAGAAGCGCTCTTCATATTATAATTATTATAGTTTTAAGACTTGGGGGGCTGCTTCTACCTATCATCTTTGTGTCGACTCCTCTAAGCTTGGCATTGAAAAAACGATTGATTTTATTGAGATGTATGTGAAAGCGGCTATTTTGCAATAAGCAAATAAATGGCTATCATTATGCGGATTTATAGAAATTGTTTCTCTTGATCGTAAAAATCCTCTTTACCCTTACTTCAACGGTAAAGAGGATCTTATATAAAGTATAAATAGGACTGTAGGAAGTGCTATCTTTTTTGCTAACTTACATCATCAATAGTAGAATCATTTGACCGGCAAGTATGCGTAGGAACATAGTTAGAGGATAAACGGTGGAATAGCCGACTGATGGAGCATCATTTCCTGCTGCTTGATTGGCATACGCCAGTGCGGGTGGATCGGTGCAGCTACCGGCTATTAATCCCATCAGCGTGAAATAGTTCACTTTGAAATAGAGCCGTGCTATGATTCCGATAATGAGAAGCGGAAGCGCGGTTATTAAGAATCCATAACCTACATACATCAAGCCGTCACCATCGATTACTGTTTGCAAGAAGTGTTCACCGGCTTCAATGCCCACACTGGCTAAGAATAATACAATTCCGATTTCACGGAGCATTAAATTGGCACTCATTGTTGTATAAGTAACAAGTCTTAATTTATGTCCGAAACGTCCTATTAAAATGGCTACAACAAGTGGACCTCCCGCCAATCCTAATTTTACCGGAGTTGGGATACCTGGGAATGCAATCGGCAAGCTTCCCAATACGATACCTAAGAATACTCCGACAAATATTGTTACGATATTTGGTGCATCCAGACGTTTAAGTGAATTGCCCAATACATTTGCTACGCGCTCAACAGCATCTTGCTGCCCTACTACCATTACGCGGTCTCCGACTTGAAGAATAAGATTGGGATCGGCAAATAAATCCATACCGGAGCGGTTCACACGAGTGATATTGACGCCATACAGATTTCGGAAATGCATGCTGCCCAGTTTCTTTCCATTAATTTCCGATTTGGTGACGAGAATACGTCTTGATACCATAGGGATATCTTGCTGTTCCCAGTCTACTTCTATTTTTTTTCCTATAAAAGCGGATATTGCTTCGGCGTCTTCTTCGGTGCACACAATAAATAACTGGTCGCCTATGTGGAATATAGTGTTTTCATCCGGGATAATGACATGACCTTCATGCCGGGTGCGAGAGCAAACAAACGGGCGACCTAGAAATTCTTTAATTTGAGCTTGTGTTTTTCCAGATATTGATTCGTTGCGTACCTCCAGCTGTAACAAATGAGGTTTATGTTTCAAATCATTTTCCTGATTTTGCAACTCGCTCTCTTCTTTAGAAAAGTTAATTCTGAAGATGTAACGGATAGCTATTATCGAACCAATGATTCCTACTACACCCAAAGGATATGCACAAGCATAACCCAGTGCAATGGGATCGCCTGTATAATGTAGTTGGTTTAAAGCTTCTTGTGCAGCTCCCAAGCCGGGAGTATTGGTTACCGCTCCGTATAAAATACCTATCATCATGGGGAGCTGAATCCGTCCTCCTAAAATGTAATAAATCGTCAGAGCTACAGCAATATTCAATAAGACAATGCCAACAGCCAATAAGTTCAACCTCATTCCTCCCTTTTTAAAAGAAGAGAAGAAAGAAGGTCCGACTTGTAGGCCGATGCAAAATACAAAAAGGATTAAACCAAACTCTCTTATAAAATGTAAAATCTGGCTTTCACCCGTGAAGCCGAAATGTCCCATTAATATCCCGGTAAAAAGGACAAAAGTAACTCCTAGTGAAATTCCAAAAATCTTAATTTTTCCAAGTAGTACGCCTACCGAAATAACGAATGCGTACAAACATACGATGTGGGCAACGGAAGAAGGATCCCACAGTAAGGTCTCAAGCCAATCCATAGTTTATCTGTATATTTATCTTGATTTATTGTTAAAAAGTCATGCAAAGTTAGCTATTCATTGAGTGCTGGCAAAAGGTTTATAGAACTTTTTCTTTTATAATATACTATAAAATTAGTTAGAAAGGAATTAGGGCTTTGATGTTATTCTGTCGCTTCTTATCACACTAAATATTACTTTATTTTTTCAATAAATCTGCTAATTATCCACTTTCTATATTTATAAGTACCATAATGATACTCTTTCTGAGACTGATTGCGTTTGTTTTTTCATTTGAAGAACTTGTTATTAATGCTAATTGAGTATATTTGCAGGTCTTATTCAAATAAATGGGTAAACGTATTAGACAACTATTATCTTTTTAATTTTAAATAAACTATGGCAGAGAGTAAAGAAAAGTTCTTTTCAGATTTTCCATCAGTTACCACGGAAGCGTGGATGGCAAAAGTAACCGCAGACTTGAAAGGCGCGGATTTTGAAAAGAAACTCGTTTGGAAGACGAATGAAGGGTTTAAAGTTAAGCCTTTCTATCGTATGGAAGATTTGGAAGGCCTTAAAACGACGGATGCACTCCCAGGAGAGTTTCCTTATTTAAGAGGTACTAAGAAAGACACTAATGTTTGGAAAGTCAGACAAGAAATTTTAGTTGAGAATCCTAAAGATGCCAATGCCAAAGCTTTGGATATCTTAAATAAAGGTGTAGACTCACTTTCTTTCTCTATCAAAGCAGCAGATTTGACAGAGGAATTTATTGAGATATTGCTCAATGACATTTGTGCTGATTGTGTAGAGCTGAACTTCTCAACTTGCCAAAAGCATGTTGTTCGTTTGGCTGAAATCTTGGTGGCTTACTTCCGTAAGAAAGATTATGATCTGACGAAGTTATTTGGCTCTATCGGTTATGATTTCTTCAAGAAGATGCTTGCTAAGGGCAAAGAGGACGGTGATTTGGTTCAAACAGGAAAGGCTTTGATTGAAGCTACTTCCGATCTTCCAAGATACCGCGTGTTGAATGTTTCGGGACTGACTCTGAATAATGCCGGAGCATATATTTATCAGGAATTAGGATATGCATTGTCTTGGGGTAATGAATATCTGAACCAGTTGACGGATGCAGGATTACCTGCTGCTTTGGTAGCTAAAAGAATTACGTTTAACTTCGGTATTAGTTCTAACTATTTCTTGGAAATAGCTAAGTTCCGTGCAGCTCGGTTGCTATGGGCTAACATAGTTGCTTCATACAATCCTGAATGTTTGCGTGATTGCAAGAGCAAAGGTGAGAACAACGAATGCCGTTGTGCAGCAAAAATGAACATCCATGCTGAAACATCTTCTTTCAATCTTACTTTATTCGATCCATACGTAAACTTACTTCGTACACAAACTGAAGCAATGAGTGCTGCTCTTGCCGGGGTGGATTCAATGACTGTGACTCCTTTCGATAAAGTGTATAACTCTTCTAATGAGTTTTCTGAGCGTATGGCTCGTAACCAGCAGTTATTACTGAAAGAAGAATCTCATTTCGATAAAGTAGTCGATCCTGCCGGTGGTTCGTATTATATTGAAAACCTGACAGTGGCTATTGCTAAACAAGCTTGGGAATTATTCTTGTCAACAGAAGAGTGTGGTGGTTTCTATGCTGCTGTGAAGTCTGGAGCTGTACAAGAAGCCATAAATAAAACTAATAAAGTGCGTCACGATGCTGTAGCTAAGCGTAAAGAAGTACTGTTGGGTACAAACCAGTTCCCTAACTTCTCAGAGAAAGTCGGTGAAAATAAACCTGCTGGTGAAGCATGTTGCTGTGGTGGTCAGGCAGACCATTGCCAGAAGGATATATCTACACTTAGCTTTGAGCGTGCTTCCAGTGATTTTGAGGCTTTGCGCCTTGAGACAGAAGCTTCGGGTAAACGTCCAAAAGCATTTATGTTGACTATCGGTAACTTGGCTATGCGTCAGGCTCGTGCTCAATTCTCATGTAACTTCTTGGCATGCGCCGGATATGAGGTGGTTGATAACTTGGGCTTCGAATCAGTTGAAGCTGGAGTTGATGCTGCAATGGAAGCTAAAGCTGACATTGTCGTGCTTTGCTCTAGTGATGATGAATATGTTGAATATGCAGTTCCTGCATTAAAAGCATTGAATAATCGTGCTTTGTTTATTGTAGCTGGTGCTCCGGCATGCATGGACGAACTGAAAGCTGCCGGCATAGAGAACTTTATTCATGTTCGTGTCAATGTGTTGGATACATTAAAGGAATACAATGCTAAACTTTTGAAGTAAGATGAGAAAAGATTTTAAAAACTTAGATATATATGCTGCTTTTGAACCGGTAAACGGTGCAGAGTGGCAAAAGGCTAATGATATTTCAGCTGATTGGAAGACACCGGAACATATTGAAGTTAAACCGGTTTACACAAAGGAAGACCTTGAAGGCATGGAGCATTTGAACTATGCAGCCGGTATTCCTCCTTATTTACGTGGCCCTTACTCGGTGATGTATACTTTGCGTCCTTGGACAATTCGTCAGTATGCAGGTTTCTCTACTGCCGAAGAATCTAATGCGTTTTACCGTCGTAATCTGGCTTCCGGTCAGAAAGGTCTTTCTGTGGCATTCGACTTGGCGACTCACCGTGGTTATGACCCAGATCATGAACGTGTAGTAGGAGACGTTGGTAAGGCTGGTGTATCTATCTGCTCATTGGAGAATATGAAAGTGTTGTTTGATGGTATTCCTTTGAACAAGATGTCTGTCTCCATGACAATGAACGGTGCTGTACTTCCGGTTATGGCTTTCTACATTAACGCTGGGCTTGAGCAAGGTGCCAAATTGGAAGAAATGGCTGGTACAATTCAGAATGATATCTTGAAAGAATTCATGGTGCGTAATACTTATATTTATCCACCTGCATTCTCAATGAAGATCATCTCTGATATCTTTGAATATACATCGCAGAAAATGCCTAAGTTCAACTCTATCTCAATCTCTGGCTATCACATGCAGGAAGCAGGTGCTACAGCAGATATCGAGTTGGCTTACACTCTTGCTGATGGTTTGGAGTATCTTCGTGCCGGTGTGGCTGCAGGTATCGACATCGATGCTTTTGCCCCCCGTCTTTCTTTCTTCTGGGCAATCGGTACAAATCACTTCATGGAAATTGCCAAAATGCGTGCTGCACGTATGTTGTGGGCTAAAATCGTAAAGCAATTTAATCCGAAGAATCCTAAGTCTTTGGCATTGCGTACCCACTCACAGACTTCTGGTTGGTCATTGACTGAACAAGATCCGTTTAACAATGTTGGACGTACTTGTATTGAAGCTATGGCTGCTGCTTTGGGACATACACAATCTTTGCATACCAACGCTTTGGATGAGGCTATTGCTTTACCTACCGATTTCTCTGCCCGTATTGCACGTAACACACAGATTTATATTCAGGAAGAAACTTACATCTGTAAGAATGTTGACCCATGGGGTGGTTCTTACTATGTAGAGTCTCTGACTAATGAGATCGCTCATAAGGCATGGGAGCGTATTGAGGAAGTTGAGAAGCTGGGCGGTATGGCTAAAGCTATTGAAACTGGTATTCCTAAAATGCGTATCGAAGAAGCTGCCGCCCGTACTCAGGCTCGTATTGATAGCGGTTCACAGACAATTGTCGGTGTGAACAAATATCGTTTGGAGAAAGAAGCTCCGATTGATATTCTTGAAATTGACAATACCGCAGTTCGTAAAGAGCAAATTGAGAACTTGGTGCGATTGAAAGAAGGTCGTAATCAGGCTGAGGTGGATAAAGCTCTTGCAGCAATTACCGAATGTGTGAAGACCGGTAAGGGTAACTTGTTGGAATTGGCTGTTGAAGCTGCTCACGTACGTGCAACTCTTGGTGAGATTTCTTTTGCTTGTGAACAAATCGTAGGACGTTATAAAGCAGTAATTAGAACAATATCAGGCGTGTATTCATCAGAAAGTAAAAATGACAGTGACTTCAAGCGTGCTTGTGAGTTGACTGAAAAATTTGCGAAGAAAGAGGGACGTCAACCTCGTATCATGATCGCAAAAATGGGTCAGGATGGTCATGACCGTGGTGCAAAAGTTGTTGCAACCGGTTATGCTGACTGTGGCTTTGATGTGGATATGGGACCTTTATTCCAGACTCCTGCCGAAGCAGCTCGCGAAGCAGTAGAAAATGATGTACATGTAGTTGGTGTTTCTTCACTGGCTGCCGGTCATAAGACATTGATTCCTCAAATTATTGATGAGTTGAAGAAGCTTGGACGCGAAGATATCGTAGTTATTGCAGGTGGTGTAATACCAGCTCAAGATTATGATTTCTTGTATAAAGCAGGCGTTGCAGCTGTCTTTGGCCCCGGTACTCCCGTAGCTAAAGCTGCTTGTCAGATTCTGGAAATCTTGTTAGACGAAGAATAATCGATCGTCACACTTCTTTTAGAAGTGCAAGACTCTGGTTTATAAAGATTCGATTACTATAATTCATTTAAAGGCTACTCAATTCATTTTGAGTAGCCTTTATATTTTTCTGAAAGTTGATTCAGAGGAGAATATTACCGACTGTTTCCCGTTAATATTGCCTGATGCATAATTCTTGGGACGCCCCCTCCTTTCTCTATTGTACGGTTTAAAACATTTATAAAAAGTTGGTAGATTAAAAAAACAATTACAATAAATGGTTACAATAGATAGTGGGCTATCTGATTATTCTTACCACTATGATAAGTTTAGCTGTGTGAAGATTATAGATGACTCCTATGCTCATCATGGTTCACTCGTATACTTATCATAGATCAGTCGTATACTGATTGTACCTGATGCGGTCGCTATTGTGACTAATATACCACTTCCATATCTCCTTTTACAAGCCTTATAAGCTTCTCTATGGAATAGGTTCGCTCATGGTAATGTTTGTCTGGAAGCTAAAATAAACAGATATTTTATTTTGTGTATTGTCTTTAATTTGTATTTTTGGAAATCACTAATATACCGTCAGAGCCTTTATACATCGGTATGTGGTGGATATTGTGTCTAGACTGTTTAATCTTTAATTAAGGCATAAATTATGAGTTATTTACGATTTGATAAAACCCTGATGATTAATTTGGAAGAATCTTTACCGCGGGAGATACTCAGGACGAATAAATCAGGAGCTTATCATTGCACGACAATAGTGGATTGTAACACACGAAAATATCATGGATTGCTGGTTATTCCGGTTCCCAATCTTGATGATGAAAACCATGTCTTACTCTCTTCTTTGGATGAAACGGTTATACAACACGGTGCCGAATTCAACTTGGGACTGCATAAATACGGCGGCAATGTTTTTAGCCCTAAGGGACATAAATACATTCGTGAGTTTGATTGTGAGCGCATACCTGCAACAACATATCGGGTGGGAGGAGTTATTCTCCGAAAAGAAAAGATTTTTGTTCATTATGAGAACCGTATTTTGATTCGCTATACTTTGGTTGATGCACATTCGGCTACAATATTGCGTTTTCGACCTTTTTTGGCTTTTCGTAGTGTACGTGAATATACGCATGAAAACACTCAGGTCAATCGTGATTATGAATCAGTTGAAAACGGGATAAAGACTTGCATGTACCCCGGCTATCCGGAGCTTTTCATGCAACTGAATAAAAAAAATGAGTTCCATTTTGATCCGGCTTGGTATCGTGGGATTGAATACCCCAAAGAACAGGAGAGGGGATATGATTTTAATGAAGATTTATATGTTCCAGGGTATTTTGAAGCGGATATAAAGAAAGGTGAGAGTATTGTTTTCTCCGCCGGTGTTTCAGAAATATCTACCCGGAAATTGAAGTCGATTTTTGAAACAGAAGTTGAGGATCGTACTCCCCGGGATAGCTTTTATCATTGCTTAAAAAACTCTGCTCATCAGTTTCATAATAAACAGGGTGAAGATCATTATGTTTTTGCCGGCTATCCATGGTTTAAGTGCAGAGCTCGTGATTTATTTATTTCACTGCCGGGGTTGACATTGGCTGTCGATGAGCAGGATGAATTTGAGGATATTATGCGGACGGCAGAGAAAGCCATTCGCCAATTTATCAATAAGGAGCCGTTAACCGGGAAAATATATGAAATGAATGATCCCGATGTTCTGCTGTGGGCAATCTGGGCTTTGCAACAATATTCAAAAGAAACATCGCGTGAACGTTGCAGGCAGCAATATGGTGGGTTATTAGAAGATATTATGGATTTTATTCGAAGCCGTAAGCACGATAATCTTTTCCTTCATGATAACGGTTTGCTATATACCAATGGCACTGATAAACCGGTTACTTGGATGAATTCTACTATAGATGGAAGACCTGCTATTCCACGTACGGGATACATTGTGGAAATCAATGCTTTATGGTATAATGCTTTACGATTCATGTCCGATCTGCTCCATGAAAGTGGAAAGATGCTTCTTGCCGATGAATTGAGCGATCAGGCTGAGTTGACGGGAAAATCTTTCGTTGAGGTTTTCCGCAACGAATATGGATATTTGTTCGATTATGTAGATGGATATATGATGGACTGGAGTGTTCGTCCCAATATGATATTTACGATAGCTTTTGATTACTCTCCATTAGATCGTGTTCAGAAAAAACAGGTACTTGATATCGTTACTAAAGAGCTTCTCACTTCTAAAGGACTGCGCACTCTTAGTCCAAAGAGTGGTGGTTATACGCCTAATTATGTAGGTAGCCCCGGAGATCGTGATCGCGCTTACCATCAGGGTACAGCTTGGCCATGGCTTATGGGCTTTTATATGGAAGCATATCTCAAAATTTATAAGATGAGCGGCTTATCATTTATTGAACGCTATCTGATAGGGCTTGAAGACGAGATGTCCAATCATTGTATAGGCTCATTACCTGAGTTGTTTGATGGTAATCCTCCTTTTACAGGACGGGGAGCTATCTCTTTTGCCATGAATGTGGCGGAAATTTTACGTATACTGAATTTGCTGTCCAAGTATAATTTATAAGAGGAGGGAAGAGATGAAAGTATTGATGTTTGGATGGGAATTTCCCCCACATATTTTAGGCGGATTGGGAACTGCTAGTTATGGGCTGACAAAGGGCATGTCGCTGCAAAAGGATATGGATATCACGTTTTGTATCCCTAAACCTTGGGGCGATGAAGATCAGAGCTTTTTACGTATAATAGGTATGAACAGCACCCCTGTCGCATGGCGCGATGTAAATTGGGATTACGTTGATAAACGTGTGGGTAAGTATATGGATCCCCAGTTGTTTTATGATTTGCGCGATCATATTTATGCCGACTTTAATTATTTAAATACTAATGATCTGGGCTGTATAGAGTTTTCAGGTCGTTATCCCGATAATTTACACGAGGAGATCAATAATTATTCTATTGTGGCAGGGGTAGTGGCTCGACAACAACAGTTTGACATTATTCATTCACACGATTGGCTGACTTATCCCGCAGGTATTCATGCTAAGCAAGTGTCTGGAAAGCCATTAGTGGTTCATGTTCATGCTACCGATTTCGATCGTAGCCGTGGAAATGTGAACCCTACGGTTTATGCTATTGAGAAAAATGGAATGGATTATGCCGACCATATTATGTGTGTAAGTGAACTGACACGCCAAACGGTTATCCATAAGTATTTCCAAGATCCGCGTAAAGTTTCCACTGTGCATAACGCCGTATCTCCACTACCTCAGGAAATACAAGATATTGTACCTCAAAAGAAGGCTAATGAAAAGGTGGTGACATTCTTGGGAAGAATAACGATGCAAAAGGGTCCCGAGTATTTTGTAGAAGCTGCCGCAAAGGTACTGCACCGTACCCGTAACATACGTTTTGTAATGGCGGGAAATGGTGATATGCTCAACCAGATGATTCGTTTGGCAGCAGAGCGTGGTATTGCCGACCGTTTTCATTTCCCGGGTTTCATGAAAGGAGAGCAAGTTTATGAAATGCTTAAAGCAAGCGATGTGTACATAATGCCTTCCGTATCCGAACCTTTTGGTATATCCCCACTGGAAGCGATGCAATGTAGTGTGCCGACTATCATATCGAGGCAGTCGGGTTGTGCCGAGATTCTCGAGAAATGCATTAAGACAGACTATTGGGATATTAATGCCATGGCTGATGCTATATATGCTATCTGCACCTATCCCGGTTTATATGATTACTTAAGGGATGAAGGGAAGAAAGAAGTCGATGCGATAAAATGGGAAGATGTCGGTTTGAAAGTTCGTCGCATATACGAAGAGGTAATGAAACGCTATAGATAATAATTATAATACAAAGATATGAGAACGATTTGTCTTTATTTTGAAATACATCAAATCATTCACCTGAAACGTTATCGTTTCTTTGACATTGGCACTGATCACTATTATTATGATGATTATGCCAATGAAAACAGCATCAATGATGTTGCTGAACGCTCATATATTCCGGCTTTAAAGACATTGATCGGAATGGTGAATGATTCTTCCGGGACATTTAAAGTTGCGCTTTCCATATCCGGGGTTGCATTAGAGCAGTTGGAAATTCATGCTCCTGCGGTATTGGACTTGTTACAGCAATTGAATGATACCGGAGCTTGCGAGTTTCTGGCAGAGCCATATTCACATGGTTTATCTTCATTGGCTAACGAAGAGTCTTTTAAGGAAGAAGTCATGCGGCAAAGTGCTAAGATCAAGCAACTGTTTGGTAAATCTCCCAAGGTCTTTCGAAATTCAAGTTTGATTTATTCAGATGAAATAGGCGAGACTGTTGCTAATATGGGCTTTAAAGGAATGCTTACCGAGGGAGCTAAACACATTTTAGGATGGAAGAGTCCGCATTATGTCTACCATTGCAATTTGAATCCCAATCTTAAATTGTTGTTACGCGATTTCAAATTATCTGATGATATAGGCTTGCGCTTCTCTAATTCGGAATGGAATGAATATCCCTTGTTTGCCGATAAGTATATCGGATGGATTGATGCTTTACCGGCAGAAGAACAAGTGATAAATATTTTTATGGAGTTATCAGCTCTGGGTATAGCTCAACCGCTTTCGTCCAATATCTTGGAGTTCTTGAAAGCTCTTCCTGCTTGTGCTAAAAATAAGGGCATCACATTTTCTACTCCGACTGAAATTATCTCCAAGCTAAAATCAATATCAAGTCTTGATGTAAGTTATCCATTATCATGGACAGATGAGGAGAGGGATACAAGTTGTTGGCTCGGTAATGTAATGCAGCGCGAAGCCTATAATAAATTATATAGCTTGGCTGAACGTGTAATGCTTTGTAATGATCGTCGTATCAAGCAGGATTGGGATTATCTCCAGGCGAGTAATAACTTCCGTTTTATGACTACGAAGAATAATGGACTGGGGCTCAATAGGGGCATTTATGAATCTCCCTATGATGCGTTTACCAATTATATGAATATTTTGGGCGACTTTATTAAGCGTGTCGACTCTCTTTATCCTGTTGATATTGATAATGAAGAATTGAATGCTCTACTTACTACAATAAAAAATCAAGGTGATGAGATTGATGAACTGCACAAAGAAATTAATAAACTTCGCACAAAGTTAGAAAAAGAGAAGACCCCGAAGAAAAAAGCAGCTTCTGTCGGTAGTTGTTGATCTTTATAAGCTAATAAAAAGAGCTATCCTTTTCGGGATAGCTCTTTTCATTTTATCATTATTGCTATTATGCCTTTTTATTTGCCAAATGTGCTGTAAGTAACTTCCAACTTCAGTTTGCTACCAGTATCACCTCCTACAAGTTTTGCATATCCTGGTCTTAAATCGTGTTGGATACCTGTCATAGTGTTGCTTCCTGAGCTTGTATCATAGGTAATAACAACCGGTAATAACAATACTTTATTCCAGTCAGGATTATCCTTATTCCACTGAATCTCCCATGCTGCAGCGTTCCATGAACTACCCGCTTGTGCCTTAGCTTTATTGCGTGCAGTTTTCTTTTCATTAATGCATGTAGTAACCAAACGGGCAATGTTGCTAAACGTATACTGATTATTACTTATATTATTGTGTGTAACAGTAAACGATGTGATATTGTTGGGTAGTTGATTTTCTTCGAAGAATGACTTCATATCTTTCTTACGCAACAAGAGCACATTGGATGGAACATCCATACTATAGTTATATTTTTTATCTTGATTATAATTGGTAAATGACAGTTTTACAGCATTGAGCGTATCGTTATTTAGCTTTTGATAAATTTCATCATAAGGTAAAGCCGCTTCTGTGAATATTCCCGACGGAGATTTTATATAAGTATGGTCAGTTTCCGCTACTTTTTCCTTTAACTTATCCGAGCTTGCGAAATGGTTGGATTGAATAACTTCTTTTGTTGAAGCAAAAGCAGTTGCCCAACGGTATGCTAATGAATCTTGATCCTGATGAGGAGCTTTCTTTTTTAAGGCTACTCCCAAGCTATCTACAACATGGAAGCAAAATTCCATTTGCAGTGCCACTTGGTCCACATATAATATTGTTCCATCTCCGTAATCACTTTTGATGTATACACCTTTGAACACATTATTAATGAATGCATCAGAGTTCTTAAAATACTGAGGATTTTTACGATAAGTCTGTAGTAAGTCATTACCGAATTTTTTGCTTAAAGTAAAGGCGACGTGAGGTGAGTACAGAGGATTACCGTTACTGTCTGTTCCGTTACGAATAGAATCGGAAATAGCTTCATCGTGTGCACTATATGCTTTGCGTCCGAGTAAATCGTTAGGGCTGTAGTATAGCTCTGGTTTTACATTGGTATAGCGGTTCCTTTCCAGTTTCTTATTTAATTCATAAGCACTCATTCTACATGCATTCAATGAATCACCGAACCATGAAGAATAAAACACCACTAAGCGTGTTGCTACAACAGAGTCTCCTGCCATAGTACCTGTCTTTTTCTGTGCATTGTAAACGGCAGGGAACTGAAAGTCATCGGTACAATTGAGTTCGGTAAGGAAGCTACACTCATAATAACCGAAATCCGGATCACTAAAGCGACCTAAATACCCCTTACTGGTTCGTGCAAACACAGAATCCGCTAATATCGAATGGGTACTGACATCAAATGTCATGGTATGCGCTTCAATGTTGTCGGAACCTGGTAGCATGTCCATACCTAATGTTCCTGTATTGTCATCACATCCTATAAAGGTGAGGACGGTAGCGAAAAGCAGTAACCCTATATGCTTCACTTTCATGGTTATTTTTGTTAGTTCTAATTTTATTCTTGTTGCGTTGTGTCCCAAACAATATCATAAAATTCATCACAAGCATCCGCAAAAGTCTCCGGTGATTGATAATTTAACACTGGTTTTCCGGATAAACGGGCGTATTCCATAACTTCTTCATTGACGTGTTCACTTTGTTGTATCACTCCGTCTGAATAATCAATGGCTATCTTACATAGATCAACATAGCTTACCGGAGTCTTCAAATTTGCAATATCTTTGTTTTCAATGCCTTTCAGCATTAATCTGTTTGCAAATTCTTCATCAAAGGTTTGCTTAAAGTCATCTTCATAAACAGAAAATACGACTTTTGAGCTACGGAATGACGGTTCGTCTTTGTATGCCTTCTTTATGTATAAGGGAGCTAATGCTGTTATCCATCCATGACAGTGGATAATTTCGGGACACCAGCGTAGCTTCTTTACAGTTTCCAATACTCCACGGGCATAAAAAATAGCTCTGCTGTCATTGTCTTCATATTCGGTTCCGTTTTCGTCCGCTGCTTGCAAGCGATTCTGAAAATAGTCGTCATTATCAATGAAATAAACCTGCATTCGTGCAGATTGAATGGAAGCAACTTTAATAATTAGCGGGTGGTCGGTATCGTCAATGATTAGATTCATGCCTGAAAGGCGTATTACTTCATGCAGTTGGTTTCTGCGTTCGTTAATATTTCCCCATTTAGGCATAAATGTTCTTATTTCTCTACCCTTTTCCTGAATAGCTTGAGGCAGGTGTCTGCCAGTGAGGGCCATCTCGGAATCTGAAACGTAAGGAGTGATTTCTTGTGTTATGAATAAAACCTTGTTTGCCTTTGTCATAATAACGATATTCTCAATTATTCTGCAAAGATATAAAAAAAAATGGCGACTTAGGCAAATTACCTTACTCTATAATTCCTTATGTTTTGTTAACTCATTGTATATCAACTTGTAAATAAGAGGTTTGTTTCTTCTTTAGATTACTTTAGCGGGATTAATTTAGATTTTCTCTTCTTTATGTGGCAAATAATAGTTTATTTTGCATCGTTTTTTAATAAATCAGTAATTAGAGAAATGAAAATAATACATACTATCAAGGATTTACAAATGGAACTTTTGCCTTTTCGGTCGGGAGGGAAGAAGATAGGGCTAGTTCCTACAATGGGTGCTTTGCACCATGGTCATGCGTCCTTGGTAAATCGTAGTGTTTCCGATAATGATATAACTGTTGTGAGTATTTTTGTAAATCCTACTCAGTTTAATGATAAGTCGGATTTAGAAAAGTACCCACGTACGTTTGATTCTGATAGTCGTTTGTTGGAAGCTTGTGGGGCCACTTACGCATTTGTGCCTGCTGTTCTGGAGATGTACCCTGAGCCGGACACCAGACATTTTGACTTTGCTCCTTTGGATACTGTTATGGAAGGGCAATTTCGCCCGGGACACTTTAACGGGGTGTGCCAGATTGTGAGTAAATTGTTTGATGCTGTTAAACCCACTAGGGCTTACTTTGGTGAGAAAGACTTTCAACAGTTGGCTATAATACGTGAAATGGTGCGACGGATGAATTTGTCTCTTGAGATTGTTGGATGCCCTATTGTACGGGAGGAAGATGGTCTTGCTCTGAGTAGCCGTAATGCTCGGCTATCTGTACGGGAACGTGACAATGCCCTTATGATATCGAAAACATTGTTCGAAAGTCGTGCGTTTGCAAAAACGCACACTGTTATGGAAACTGTTTTGTTTGTACAAGATTCTATTCATAATGCCCCTGGGTTACGTTTGGAGTATTTTGAACTTGTAGATGGAGATACCTTGCAACCTATTTCACAGTGGAGTGATACGGAGTATGCAGTGGGATGTATCACGGTATTTTGCGGTGAAGTCCGCTTAATTGATAACATTAAATATTGATAAACTAAAGAAAGAGGATGGCTTTATGATGATTGAAGTGCTGAAATCGAAAATTCATTGCGCCTGTGTCACTGAGGCAAACCTTAATTATATGGGGAGCATCACAATTGACGAAGACTTGATGGATGCTGCAAATATGATTGCCGGTGAAAAAGTTTATATTGCTGATAATAACAACGGTGAGCGTTTTGAAACTTACATCATTAAGGGTGAACGCGGTTCAGGAAAGATTTGTCTGAATGGTGCTGCTGCACGTAAGGTTCAACCGGGTGATATTATCATAATTATGTCGTATGCTTTAATGGATTTTGAAGAAGCTAAGACTTTTAAACCTCAGTTGGTTTTTCCTGATCCAGCAACGAATAAGATCGTTAAATAACTTTTGTTTTTTAACCATAATAAAATAAGCCCCGTCAATATATATTTTGACGGGGCTTATTTTTGGATATGTATGTTCTTTCTGGGGAGTTAGCAGATCTCTTTTTTTAATGCTTCGTGCATTGAAAAAGCTGCTTTACGCCCATCTCCCATAGCTAATATTACGGTAGCGCCTCCTCGTACAATGTCTCCACCCGCATAAATCATTGGGATTGATGATTGCATCTGATCATCTACGTTAATTGTTCCTTTGCGACCTAGATCAAGTCCCTTAATGGAGTGGGGGACTATTGGATTGGGTGATACGCCAATGCTGACAATTGCCAAGTCTATATCTATGGTTTCAATTGCACCCTCAATAGGAACCGGACTTCTTCGCCCTGAAGCATCAGGCTCTCCCAATTTCATCTTCTGAAGCACGATTTGTTTTACTCGTCCTTGTTCGTCGGGGATATATTCTATCGGATTGTGCAATGTAAGAAATTCTACACCCTCTTCTTTGGCGTGCTTTACTTCTTCAATACGCGCCGGCATCTCTTCTTCCGAACGGCGATAAATAATCATTGCTCTATCTGCGCCCAATCTGCGGGCTGTACGTACCGAGTCCATTGCGGTATTTCCTCCTCCGATTACAGCGACACGTTTTCCAAAAGGTACTGGGGTGTCGGAATCTTCACTTGCCGCATCCATTAGATTTACGCGGGTGAGATATTCATTTGAAGATAGAATGTTAATCGAATTTTCGCCTGGAATATTCATGAAGTTGGGTAATCCTGCTCCTGATCCAATGAAGAATCCTTTGAAGCCTTCTTCTTTTAATTCTTCAATACCGATTGTTTTTCCTACAATGCAGTCTTTTACAAAGCTGACTCCCATTTGTGCCAAGTTATCAATCTCAACGTCTACAATCTTATTCGGCAGTCGGAACTCTGGGATACCATATTTTAATACGCCTCCGATTTCATGCAGGGCCTCGAAGACTGTTACATCATATCCATATTTAGCCATATCACCGGCAAAAGCAAGACCGGCTGGTCCTGAACCAATCACGGCTATTTTCATCCCATTTTTCTCTTTGATTTCGGGCACTGATATCTGTCCACTTTCGCGCTCATAGTCTGCGGCAAATCTTTCCAGATAACCTACTGCAACAGGTTCCCCATTCATTTTTAGGTGAATACATCGCGATTCACATTGCTTTTCTTGTGGGCATACGCGTCCGCATACAGCAGGTAAAGCACTGGTCTCTTTTAAAGTCTTAGCTGCTTCAAGAAATTCCCCTTTCTCCATAAATTTGATAAAGCGTGGAATATCAATGCCAACAGGACAACCCTCGGTACATCCTGGATTGGCGCAATCTAAGCAGCGTTTAGCTTCTGTAATGGCCTGTTCTCCCGTCAATCCCAAATTGACCTCTTCTTTGCGGCTGTGTGAACGATATTCTGCATCAAGTTCTTTCATGTGAACGCGTGGTATTGCCGTACGTTCTTTGGGCTTCATTTCTTTGCGTAATTCCTGCCGCCAAGATGCATTTCTTGTTTTATCTTCTGTAGGAGTAATATTTTCAAGTGCTATTTTGCAGGAATCTGCATCTTCCAATTTGTGCATTTCTTCGCGCTCAATGCTTTTAAACGCTCCCATTCTTTTGAGCATTTCATCAAAGTCAACCTGATGTCCATCAAATTCGGGACCGTCTACGCAAACAAATTTCGTTTTTCCACCGATGGTCACACGGCAGGCTCCACACATACCTGTACCATCTACCATGATTGTATTTAACGATACTTCAGTAGGTACATCATATTTTTTTGTTAGCAAGCATACAAATTTCATCATCACTGCTGGTCCTATAGCGAAGCATTTATCGACTTTTTCGCGTTTTATAATGCCTTCAATGCCATTGGTTACAAGTCCTTTGGAACCATAAGATCCGTCATCGGTCATAACAATAACTTCATCGGAGCTGTTCCTTATCTCTTCTTCAAGAATGATTAACTCTTTGGTACGTCCTGCTAGTATGCTGATCACCCGATTCCCCGCAGCTTTTAGAGCTTGTACTATAGGTAGTAACGGTGCGATACCAACTCCACCTCCGGCACAAATTACCGTTCCGAAGTTTTCGATATGGGTAGCTTGCCCCAAAGGACCTACGACATCAGTAATATAATCCCCTTCATTTAATTCACATAGGCGGGTAGAAGAAAGACCAACTTCTTGTATGACTAGAGTAATAGTCCCACGTACAGGATCTGATCCTGCTATAGTCAATGGCATCCGTTCACCCTTTTCACCCACGCGCACTATTACGAAATGACCAGCCTTGCGTGACTTGGCTATTAATGGTGCTTCGATAATAAACTTGAAGACTTTTTCAGAAAAATGTTCTTTGCTAACAATCTTATTCATTATAGTATGATTTTGTAGGTATAATTACGTAATATCTTCCGGAGTGATAATGTTATGCAAATATACATGATGTTTTCTTCATGGCTAAAGCTATTAAGCTAAAAAGTTGGCTATCTGTGGGTAATGAGTCTTAAAAAAAACAAACATGAGGCTTTGCTGTATTGTTGATGGAGGCTGGCGCCCTATCTATAATCAAAATAGCTTGCTCAATTTAGTATTGGCAGTGTATAGTTGTTTGGTAATGCTAATGGGAAAATAATTTTCCAGACTTTACGCTGTTGATTATCTTTCGTCTTCCTTGAAATAGATTTTGCATAAACAAACTGCACCCCAATAAATATGATCTATTGGAGTGCAGTCATTTTGTAGTATATAATTATTGTCTGCGACTTTAGCGTGTTATAATCTTAACAATCAATCAATGATCTCAAAGCCTGTGTATGGGACCAATGCCTTAGGAATATGAATACCTTCCGGGGTCTGATTGTTTTCCAATAATGCAGCAACGATACGTGGCAATGCTAATGCAGAACCATTGAGAGTGTGGCAAAGTTCCGTTTTCTTTTCTCCCGTACGATATCTACATTTTAGCCGGTTGGCTTGATAAGTGTCGAAATTGGATACAGAGCTAACTTCCAGCCAACGCTTTTGTGCTTCCGAATAGACTTCAAAATCAAAGCATAGAGCTGCTGTAAAGCTCATATCCCCTCCACACAGTCTCAATATACGGTAAGGTAATTCTAATTTTTGTAGTAGGCCTTCTACGTGGTTGAGCATTTCTTGATGTGACTCTTTAGAGTGTTCCGGTTTATCGATGCGTACCAGTTCCACTTTAGAGAATTCGTGCAAACGATTTAATCCGCGCACATCTTTACCATATGATCCGGCTTCACGACGGAAACATTGGGTATAAGCACAATTTTTGATAGGTAGGTCTTTCTCGTCCAAGATGACGTCACGATAAATGTTGGTCACTGGAACTTCTGCTGTGGGGATGAGATAGAGATCATCCACTTCGCAATGATACATTTGCCCTTCTTTATCGGGTAACTGCCCTGTACCATATCCTGATGCTGCATTTACTACAGTTGGAGGCATTATTTCCGTGTATCCTGACTTGCGGGCTTCATCGAGGAAGAAATTAATAAGCGCACGTTGTAGTTGAGCACCTTTACCTTTATATACAGGGAATCCTGCTCCTGTGATTTTTACACCCAAGTCGAAATCAATAAGATCGTATTTTTTTGCTAATTCCCAATGTGGTAGTGCATCTTTAGGGAGTTCTGTCTCCATTCCACCCATTTTTTCCACTTTATTATCTTCAGCACTTATACCTTCGGGAACACTATCGTATGGTAAGTTGGGTATTGTGTAGAGTACCGCTTGCATCTCTTCCGTAGCTTGATCCATAGCTAATTGTACCTCTTTGCTAGCCTCTTTTAGTTCAGCTACGCGAGCTTTAGCTTTTTCCGCTTCATCCTTTTTGCCCTCTTTCATTAGTGAGCCAATGGATTTGGATAGGGAATTGATTTCAGCAAGATTGTTGTCTAATGAATTTTGAGATGTTTTGCGTTTGTTATTCGCCTCTATTACAGTCTCTATGGCTTCTTTTGCCTGTTTAAAGTGCTTCTTTTCCAGCCCACGGATAACCGCTTCCGTGTTTTCTGTGATTTGTTTTATTGTAAGCATGTCTTTATACTTATTTTGATATATTTTTCATTTAAACCACAAATATACATGATAATTCCTGAATGGTCATAAAGATCAGGGAAAATATAGATTGATGGCTTTTGAGCAGAATGACTTATTCTCTCTATGTCTCCGGGTTGTGAGAGATATTATAAAAAAGAGGATGTAACCATAAAGGTTACATCCTCTTCGTTTTATTCATTTGGAATATTTATGCTTCTGCACTTTCAGCAGGAACAACAGATACATATCTTCTGTCTTCTCTACCTACTTTAAATTCTACTGTTCCATCAACCAAAGCGAAAAGAGTGTGGTCTTTTCCCATACCGATGTTTTTACCCGGATGGAATTCTGTACCTCTCTGACGAATGATGATATTACCTGCTTTGCAAGCTTCACCACCGAATATCTTTACGCCTAATCTTTTACTTGCTGATTCGCGGCCGTTCTTTGAACTACCGACACCTTTTTTATGTGCCATTTCTTCTAACTGTTTTAAAATTGATTAAGCTACTACTTCTGTAATTGTTAACTCAGTGAATTGTTGACGGTGACCGTTCAACTTACGATGACCTTTTCTTTTCTTCTTGTGGAAGATCAATACTTTGTCACCTTTTACTAAACTTGATACAACTTGGCAAACAACTTTAGCACCATCTATAACAGGAGCACCTACGGTTACTGTACCGTCTTTGTCTACTAAAAGAACTTTGTCAAACTCAACTGTTGTACCGTTTTCAGCATTCTGAATGTGGTGTACATACAGTTTTTTACCAGCTTCAGCTTTAAATTGCTGACCATTGATTTCTACGATTGCGTACATCTCTTATAATAATGTATAAGTTAGCTCCGTCGGGTGGCTCCTAATCACTTAGAAATCTCTTTGTTAAACCCGTTTCGGAATAATTGGGCACAAAGATATCTTTTTTGTTCCGAATGAGCAAATGTCTTTTCGTTTTTTTACTAGAATCCAAATGCTTTTAATAAAAACAGTCCGCCAATGATAATTGCAATTAAGACGGTGGCAAGTAAGATAATGATGAGTAAACTATACCAAAACATCAAGATTGTACGGATAAAACTTTTTGTCCATGTGCTTCGGAAAAGCTGCTTATAATCCCACCAAAAAATAATGAATATCAACCAATAAGGTATATCGTACAGCTCATTTAGTTGGGCTTTTCCGTTAAAGGGGAAATAAATGCAGCTTATTAATAATATTTGCGAAGCAATATAGGCTTGTATGAACAGGTGCTCTGTGGTATTCAAATTGGGCAGATATACCCGTTTACGAAATGCCATTCGTGTAGCTAATGCAAATAGAGGCAATGTTACAATGATGCTTGCAGCTTTATTTCCATGTGCCCAGTGGTGTAATAGATCCCATACTTTTTGAAAGAATGGAATATGACTCAATTTCTGGCTAATGCGCTCGTAAACTTTGCCTTGGTTTTCGGCAAGATCTTCTATTGTATTTCCACTTTTAACTTCTACCGTGTCTTTTTTATCAATACTCTTTGAGCTGGACTCAGTTGTATTCAAGTATTTTTGGAGCTGCATAATTGCGGCTTTTTGTTGTACATTCTTGGTGGTGTCCAGTCGTTGTTGTAGTTGATTGCGTACAGTTGTTATTTGTTCTGTCTGATTTTCATTTGCATCTTCGTGAGCCAGTGCATTCGGATCAACGAATTTAACTAATAAAATATAGATTGCAGCAAGAAGGAATAAAGCGTGGAAGGGACCGAGATGGTGTACTCTTTTCCCTTTAATGAAGTCATTTATCATGTATCCGGGGCGATATAGCAACTCCATTAATGTACCCCAAAAGCCATGCTCCATGTGGCTTAATCCTCCGGCGATGTTTTTAAGTCCATGGCGGAATGAAAGTCTGGTGACCTCTTTGCCTTGTCCGCACTTATTGCAATAATTTCCTGTATAGGTGTTATTACAATTTAAACAGGTAATCACTTCTTGTCCTATCGAGTGTGTGGAATGTCCCCTTATCTGTTTGAAGTGAAAAAGTCGTATATAACTTTCGATTGTGTTGATTGATCCGGGAGTGAATCTTTTTAGGAATATTGAAACGTCAGATGGTCGTACATTAAATAATAGTATGAGCAAGAAGATTATAAGAAAAGCACATGTTCCTGATACGATGAGTTCTGATACGCCAAGTAGTCCGGTCAAGGCCAATGCTATTGTTTTTAATAATCGCTTCCTTGCTTTTTGGGGAGTTGGAGAGTCTTTTGTCTTTTTATCTTTATGCTTATCTTCGAGCGTGGCAGGGTTTTGATAATCAAATAGATCCTCCAAGGTATTCATTATTTTCACATGGGGATACTCTCGAAGTTGCTCTGCTGTTGTAACACCATGTAAGACTCCTGCAAAATCAACTCCTGCAGCTTCAGCAGTTTCCGCATCTATTGTGCTGTCTCCAATGTACAAAACTTCTTCTTTCGGGATATCTAACTGTTTTATAGCTAATAATAGTCCTTCGGGTGAAGGTTTGGCTTCCAATACATCTTCTCCTCCAATAATGATGTTGAAATAATCACTCGGTAGATGCTGGTCGAGAAGCTCCTTTATTCTATATCTATATTTAGTCGAAATAATGCCTATATAAGCACCTGCATCTTTCAAAGCCCGCAATACAGATTTTGTTTCGAGAAACAAAATGGTATTTGCGGTCATGTATGTATCAGCTTCTTTAACGTACTCTTTTCGGAATATTTCCAATTGATCTTTGTCAGATACCCCTGTAAGGATGCTAAATGAGTCTTGTAAAGTTTTGCCTATAGTGCGCTTAATGTCTTCGTCGCTGACATCTATAAATCCATTGCGAGTAAGTACATTCCTAAAACACGTCAATATACCTTTTGAAGAATCGGCTAAAGTATAATCAAAGTCGAAGAGATAAGCAGAATAACCACGCATAGCATTTTTTGTGGCAAAGATATAAAAAATGCTTATATTTATTGATTATCCAAGGTTTTCCTCTATTTAGAATCTTAATTAATCAAATAATAGATTAGGATGTTTAAAGTCTCTTTGCAGTTTTAAAAATGTACTTCTGCTTTTATAGATTATTTGAGTTTTATATTGTTATTAAAATGTTTTTAATGTTTATTCGTCTTACTTTATGATATTTTATTGCTTGCTTTTAGATTTATCAAATTCTATTTTTTTATTAATAAATTTGATCTTTAAATGAGCTTCATCTGTCTCTTTTTCTATTTTTAAAATAGCAGATAGATTTTGAGCCAATTCATAGATATTAATTAATGCATGAATATCTTCTGACTGCATTTTTATGGAGTATTTTCTGTCACCTATAAAGTCAATAAGGATGCTTTTTTCTTTGTTTAAATAGATAAAATCTATAACTCCACCATCTTCTCCTTTTTTATAGTCGGCTTTTTCTACTTTCTCACCAAGGTTGCTAGTCTCGTAAATGTCCTTTGATGAAGGTGTTTGAGCAAAGCTCCCGTCTGTAGTAGTCACTTTTATAGCTACATGATGAATGTTACGACCACCGCAGTAAATAGAAGTCATACTCATAATGCCTTTCTCGCTGACTTGGAATCTGAGAAAAGAACGATGCAAATTTCTCTCGACAGTTTGAGTGGGATAGAAGTAATTTCCGAGACTTTGGTATTCTGCATTTTTTTCGAATGCAAATGATTTGGATATTTGCTCGAATTCTTTCTTTTTCTGCTGTAATATACTGTCTAGGTAAACTAAGCTCTTTTCCTGTTCTTTCAATTCAACTTGCTGCAATAGTTTTATACCTTCCTTGCGGGCTTTAAATGCCTTGGGATAGAGTATTTTGATGCTATCTATCTGCAACTTTGCTTCGTTGTAGTCTCCTTTTTTAAAGGCGTATTGAGCCATCCCAAGTCTTTCATTCCCTTTCTTTTCTACATCATCGCAACTCATGAATAAGCTGCAAAAACAAACCATAAAAAGTATTTTTCTCATAACATCTCTTTTATATAACCACGCAAAATTATAAATAATATCTATATCTTTGCACCCTCATTTTTTTAAGTAAATGAAAAAAGTACTGATTCCGTTGACTTTGCGTAGTTTGAAATCTTTGCATCCGGACTTCCTTTTATTACTTATTTCTTTGTATTTTTGTATATGGTAGAATTGACAACTGCGGAATTAAAGCAGCATTTAAAAGCTGATATCTTTAAGCAAATTTCTGAAACAGCAGATATGCTTGGAGTGGAATGTTATATTGTAGGAGGGTATGTGCGGGATATATTTCTTCAACGGCCTTCTAACGATATTGACGTTGTAGTTGTCGGCAGTGGAATTCAGATGGCTCAGGCATTAGCCAATCGGTTGGGAAAAGGAACACATATTTCTATTTTTAAGAATTTTGGTACAGCCCAACTTAAATATCATGATCTTGAAGTCGAATTTGTTGGTGCGCGTAAAGAGTCGTATCAACATGACTCACGTAAACCGGCTGTTGAAGATGGAACTTTGGAGGATGATCAGAACAGACGCGACTTCACAATAAATGCACTTGCGATATGCCTCAATAAGAAACGTTTTGGAGAATTAGTCGATCCGTTTAACGGGATACAGGATTTAAAAGATAAAATAATTCGCACTCCTCTTGATCCGGATGTAACGTTTAGCGATGATCCTTTAAGAATGATGCGTTGCATTCGCTTTGCTGCACAATTGAATTTCTATATAGATGATGATACTTTTGAATCTTTGTGCAGGAATAAGGAACGTATATCTATCATTTCGAAAGAACGCATTGCCGATGAATTGAATAAGATATTATTGTCTCCCATTCCTTCGAAAGGTTTTATCGATTTAGATCGCTCCGGGCTTCTGGCTTTGATCTTTCCCGAACTAGTGGCATTGCAAGGAGTTGAAACTAAAAACGGCAAAGCCCATAAAGATAATTTCTATCACACCCTTCAGGTATTGGATAACATAAGTAAGGTTACTGATAATTTATGGCTGAGATGGGCTGCACTTTTACACGATATAGCTAAGCCGGTCACCAAGCGTTGGGAGCCACGTATTGGTTGGACATTCCACAATCATAATTTTGTGGGAGAGAAGATGGTGGGCGATATGTTTCGCAAAATGAAGTTACCAATGAATGAGAAGATGAAATATGTGCAAAAGCTGGTGAGCTTACACATGCGCCCCATTGTCATAGCGGATGATGTGGTTACAGATTCTGCTGTACGGCGCCTTCTCTTTGAAGCCGGTGATTCTATTGACGATCTTATGATACTTTGTGAGGCTGATATTACTTCCAAAAACTTAGAGCGCAAACAACGGTTCCTGCAAAACTTTCAATTAGTACGCCAGAAACTGAAAGATTTAGAAGAGCGCGACCGTATTCGTAACTTTCAACCTCCCGTTAGTGGGGAAGAAATAATGAAGACGTTTAATCTTCAGCCTTGTCAGAAGGTTGGGGCATTGAAGAGCGCTATAAAGGATGCGATACTTGATGGTATTATTCCCAATGAATATGAGGCTGCGTATGCCTTTATGATTGAGCGTGCAAAAAAAATGGGACTTTCGAAAAAAGCCTAATTCACTCTCTGGTGATTTAGCAGTGCGTAGGCTTATGGCTCGTTCTTTCTTTTGAGGTAATCATAAAAGGCATATTGAGCGCGTATTTTCTCTTTTTGAGGGGTAGGAGATTTCCAGCAATTCCGTAGTTGATCATCTACAAAACACGCTTTTCGTTTATCGGAGAGTTGGATGTGGAGCATGTCAATAAGCTCTTGCTTTAAGTCGTGGTCGAGTACCGGTGTTATGGCTTCTATACGCCGATAAAGATTGCGACGCATCCAGTCGGGTGAGCCTAAAAACAGTAGCGGATTTTCATTATTCCCAAAATACCAGATTCTGGCATGTTCCAAATAAGAATCTACTATGCGTGTAATGCGTATGTTCCGACTATAATTTTGTCCCGGGATGAGACAGCAAATACCCCGTACTATCAAGTCGATTTCCACACCTGCCTGTGATGCTTCGTATAGACGAGCGATCATTTCGGTATCTTGAAGGGCATTCATCTTAAGAATAATCCGACCCTTTTTCCTTTTTTTTACCAGTTCTATTTCATGGTCAATAAGTCTGTTCAATTCGGGGATTAGATTAAATCTGGCAACTAAAAGACGTTTGAAATTGGTATCTTTTTTTCCTTGTAAAGTTAAAAATAAATTATGTAGGTCGCTGACGATTTCTGTATTGCAAGTGAACAATCCACAGTCCGCATACAGTGTGGCTGTCTCTTCGTTGAAATTACCCGTACTGATGTATGCGTATCCTTTTTCTTCTTCGTTATATATGTCATTACGTAAGATGAGAGCAACTTTCGCATGTACTTTTAGCTTTGGAATACTATATATGATGTTAATGCCCGAAGACTCCATCATAGTGGCTGTGGAAAGGTTATTCTCCTCGTCGAAACGTGCTTTTAATTCAACGAATACCGTGACCTTTTTCCCATTTTGAGCTGCTGCAATAAGCGTATTAATTACAGCCGAATTTTCTGCCACCCGATATTGTGTAATCATAATTTCCGATACGTCGGGATCATGTACGGCTTCATATAAGAAATGGATAAAATGCTCAAAGGAATGATAAGGGTAATGTAAGAGTAAATCCTTCTTTTCTACGTATCGGAAAATAGATTCTTGCTCATTAAGAAAAGACAGTCTCATCGGTTCCATCTCTTTTACCGGAAGTGCCTCTTTCATCAATTCGGGTAATTTACGAAGATCTTCGAGGTTGAGATGCCTGTCACCAGGGACTAATTCATTTTCTTCAATATGAAAAGCATCCATTAAATATTTTAAAAAGTCAATCGGCATAAACCGGTCGTATACAAAGCGACAGACAGCTCCTATCTTTCTTTTTTTAATTTTAGTTTTTACCTGTTCTATAATTTCAGATGTATTGGCCGAATCATCAATTAAGATATCGGCATCTCTGGAAATTTTAATGCAATAGCTGCAATCAATATCGTATCCTGGAAAGATGTTGTCGATGTTTGCCTTGATAATATCTTCGATATACATGATATATCGGTTGTCACCTATTTGAGGAAGCTCAATAAAGCGCGGAACTTTACTATAAGGTAGCTTTATTACAAAATGTTGTATACTATCGGGTGAAGATGGTGCTGTGACTTCTTTTAAAGAAAGGCGTACTGCCAGATATAAACGGTTATCCCTAAGAAATGATACTATCCGGTCTTTTGCAACAGGAACGGGTTGCAAGAATGGAAAAATTTCTTCTCTAAAAAAACGTCTTACAAAATCGAAATGTTCCGGAATGACTTTCTCATCCTGATAGAAAATAATGTGTTGTTGTCGGAGTGCAGGTATAATACTTTGTTCATATATTCTGATACGTTCTCCAAGTTGCCTGTTTACTTCCCGGTTTATTTCGTCGAGTAATTCAGTGGCGGAGATCAGTGTTTCGTCATCATTGCGTGCTGCTCCGTTTACAATGGCTTTATGATCGGCCACACGTATTTTATAGAACTCTTCAAGATTTGATGAGTAAATAGACATAAAATTAATACGCTCACATAGTGGCAACGTATCATCTTCCGATTCCATCAATACCCGGTAGTTGAACGATAACCAACTTATGTCTCGCTTAAAATATCGATATTGGTTTTCCATGCCGTATTAAGATTTTCCCAAATATACTTACCTTTGCGTAGATAAACAAAAGAAAATGACGAAAATAGGTTTGTTGTCCGATACTCATGGTTATTGGGATGAGAAATATCTTCATTATTTCGAATCTTGCGATGAAATATGGCATGCCGGAGACATCGGTTCTTTGGAGGTGGCTGCTAAACTGGCGGAATTCCGTACTTTTAGAGCTGTGTATGGGAATATTGACGGACAAAATATCCGTCAACTTTATCCCCAAGTCAACAGGTTTACGGTTGATGGTGCCGAGGTGTTAATTAAACATATCGGAGGATATCCCGGTAATTATGACTCTTCCATTCGTGGGAGCATAATGGTTAATCCTCCTAAATTGTTTATTAGCGGACATTCTCATATTTTGAAAGTGAAATATGACAAAACGCTTGGTATGCTCCATATTAATCCCGGGGCTGCCGGAATTTCGGGTTTTCACAAAACACGGACATTGGTGCGCTTTGTTATTGACAATGGAACTTTTAAAGATCTTGAAGTTATTGAATTAGCTGATTGATTTTCACTTTATAATTTTGTAATGTCATAATTCTTTTCGAAATTTGCGTCCGGAGAAATTTAGGAGACCTTATATTTTGCAAAAGGAAAACTCACTTTTAACCAGATTAAACGAGTTATTAAACCACTCTTTTGGTTAATCATATAGCATAAATTATGAAAGGAATTATTCTTGCGGGAGGTAGTGCAACGCGGCTTTATCCCTTATCCAAAGCCATTTCCAAACAAATAATGCCTGTATATGACAAGCCGATGATTTATTATCCGCTTTCCACGCTTATGTTGGCAGGCATACGTGAAGTCTTGATCATTTCTACTCCACGTGATTTGCCGATGTTTCGTGAATTATTGGGTGATGGTACGGACTTGGGGATGTCTTTTTCTTATAAAATACAGGAGGTCCCTAATGGTTTGGCTCAGGCTTTTGTGTTGGGAGCTGATTTCCTGAATGGAGAGCCGGCATGCTTAATACTGGGTGATAATATGTTTTATGGTCAAGGATTCTCGGCGATGCTTCGTCGTGCCGCTTCCATAAAAAAAGGTGCTTGTATTTTCGGCTATTATGTAAAAGATCCCCGTGCTTATGGGGTTGTGGAGTTTGACGACTCGGGAAAAGTTATTTCTCTTGAAGAAAAGCCGGCACAGCCGAAAAGCAATTATGCGGTTCCGGGATTGTATTTTTATGATGAAACGGTGACGGCAAAAGCGCAAAGTTTAAAACCTTCCAGTCGTGGAGAATATGAAATAACAGATTTAAATCGGTTATATCTCGAAGAGAATACTTTGCAGGTGGAACTCTTTGGACGTGGCTTTGCATGGCTTGATACCGGTAATTGTGACAGTTTGCTTGAAGCTTCGAACTTTGTGGCAACGATACAGAACCGTCAAGGCTTCTATGTTTCTTGTATTGAAGAAATAGCTTGGCGTAACGGATGGATCGATAGCAATCAGCTCCATTTGCTTGGTGAAAAGTTAGGAAAGACAGAATATGGTAAGTATCTTATGGAACTTGCCACCCCTCGATGTTGAATTAATTATTATAGAATGAAGACATATCTTGTGACCGGTGCTGCCGGATTTATTGGAGCCAACTATATAAAATATATTTTGGCAAAACATGATGACATTAAAGTAGTGGTATTGGATGCGTTGACTTATGCCGGAAATTTAGGTACCATTGCAAAGAACATAGATGATGATCGTTGTTTCTTTGTAAAAGGTGATATTTGTGACCGCATACTTGCCGATGAACTTTTCGCTAAATTTAAGTTTGATTATGTAGTAAATTTTGCAGCAGAAAGCCACGTTGACCGTAGCATTGAAAATCCTCAACTCTTCTTACAGACCAATATCCTCGGTACGCAGAATTTGCTTGATGCTGCTCGCCGTGCATGGGTGACGGGAAAGGATGAATTTGGTTATCCCACTTGGCGTAAAGGTGTGCGTTATCATCAGGTTTCAACGGATGAGGTATATGGCTCATTGGGCTCGGAAGGCTTTTTCAAGGAAGAGACTCCGCTTGCTCCTCACAGTCCGTATAGTGCATCGAAAGCCAGTGCCGATTTTGTGGTAATGGCTTATCACGATACATATAAGATGCCGGTGACAATAACCCGTTGCTCAAATAACTATGGCCCTTATCATTTTCCGGAAAAACTGATTCCACTCATTATTAAGAATATCCTTGAGGGTAAGAAACTGCCGGTCTATGGTGATGGTACTAATGTGCGTGACTGGTTGTATGTGGAAGATCATTGCAAAGCAATCGACCTTGTTGTACGCAAAGGTAATGAAGGCGAAGTTTACAATGTAGGCGGACACAATGAAAAGACTAATATTGAAATTGTTAAGCTGACGATTGCAACAATCCATCAATTGATGACTTCGGAACCGCATTACCGTGAAGTGCTCAAGAAGAAAACGAAAGATGCTAATGGCGAAATAGCCATTGACTGGATAAACGAAGACTTAATCACCTTTGTGAAAGATCGTTTAGGTCATGACCAACGTTACGCTATTGATCCGGAGAAAATAACCAAAGCTCTTGGCTGGTATCCTGAAACTAAGTTTGAAGATGGAATCGTGAAGACAATTATATGGTACCTCAATAACCAGGAATGGGTAGAAGAAGTGACCAGTGGAGATTACCAACATTATTACGAAAAGATGTATGGCAAGAGAGGATAAGCCTTTCTTATAGAATATATTAATGAGGGATCAATAAAACAAAAGAGTAAGTTACTTTTATAAAGTACTCAATATTAACCCTATACTTAATAGAAATCCCATAAGCAGCATATTACGTGAAGTTTCACCTAATATGCTGTTTAATTTTTTGCCATTCTTTATCTTTACCATCCGCTGCCACGTAATGATGTGCGGGAGCAGATATATTTGTGGTAGAATTGCCGCAGCAAGCCTATTTTCAATTATAAAGTATAAGCATGAGATTGAAGCTATAATGCCAAGACAGAGATAAAAGTATTCTCCAAACTTACCTCCAAAGCGGACAATCAGAGTCAGCTTACCGCTGATAGCATCTTGTTCGCGATCTCTATAGTTATTGACAACTAGAAGAGTATTGATAATCAGCCCGCAGACTAATGATGCAATGAGCACGTCGATGGTTATGGCATGCGTCTGTACATAATAAGTGCCACTCACAGGAACAAACCCAAAAAAGATTAAGACCAGAATATCTCCCAATCCTTGATAAGAAAGGAAAAAAGTATAGAGAAAGGCGAAGACGACACAAAATGCTCCTAGAATAACAAGTTCCCAGCCTCCCCAAAAAAGCAGGCCACATCCGAAGATGCACGATAAAGCTACGGTAAAAGCTATTCCTGTTTTCATTGCTTTGGCGCTTATCCATCCCTGCGCACATGCACGTTCCGGCCCGAGACGATCTTCGCGGTCGGTTCCCTTTAAATAGTCGTATAAATCATTAATAAAATTTGCAGCAATTTGCATACCACATGCAAAGCAGGCACATAGGAGAGCTGGAATCAGGTGAAAGCTATAATCGGCAAAAGCCAGTGCGCTGCCCACCAATACGGGGATTACTGCTCCGGTTAATGTCTTGGGGCGTGCTGCCAAAAACCATGCATGGATAGAGTTTTGCTTGATATTCTCCATTATTACCTGTTTTAATTGTGGGACAAATGTACATGAAAATGCGTGATTACAAGATTATCTTCATACTTTTGTCGGTGATGAAAAAACAGTTCTACTTACTTTTATTGCTTTTAATGCTGTTCGCTTCCTGTCAGTCGAAGCGGGCATTAGTGGCTTCCGATCTGCAAAACCGGACGGGAAGCGTATTGCAGTTGAAGAAATCGGACGGTCGGGTGAAGCTGTACTTGCCGGATACTTTGTTGGTGACTTCTTTTAAAAAAGGAGTCTCATCACGTTATAAAGGCATCAGCCGTATCCGCAATTACCACTTTTATCATCGGGATGTCCCAAAAGAATTTGATGGATTCCGTATCGCTTTCATCTCCGATCTGCATTACAAAAGTTTGTTTAAGGAGAAAGGACTGAATAGCCTGGTGCGTCTACTAAATGATGAGCACGTAGATGCCTTACTGATGGGTGGCGATTATCAGGAGGGTTGTGAGTATGTCCGCCCGTTGATCTCCGCGCTTGCTAAAGTGAACACAACAAAGGGGATATATGCGGTGATGGGAAACAATGACTATGAGCGATGTCATGAACTGATTATCGATGAAATGCAACGCAACGGTATCCGCGTGCTGGAGCATAAAGTCGATACGTTGAGACGTAACGGGCAGCAGATAATAATAGCAGGTGTTCGTAACCCCTTCGACTTAAAAGAGAATGGTAAGTCTCCAACCTTGGGGCTCTCACCGACTGACTTTGTCATTTTATTGACGCATACTCCTGATTATGCCGAAGATGTTCCCATTACGTATACCGACTTGGTATTGGCAGGGCATACACATGGCGGTCAAATTACTTTATTCGGTTATGCACCGGTACTACCGTCCCATTACGGGCAACGGTTCCGTACGGGACTAAAGACTAACTCGAGTCACATACCTGTGATCATAACTAACGGTATCGGTACTTCCCGGAAGAACATGCGGTTGTTTGCCCCCAGTGAAGTCGTTATTATCGAATTGCACAATTCAAGACTACCTTGATTCTTCATTAAGGTAGAGCTTTTGATATTTTATTTCTTGACAAAGGCGTTTTGTAAGACCTGATTCTTCATTAAGGCAGGGTTTCTTGTACGAAACAAACTTTGCAAAACGCTTTTGCTACATCACAACAAAACTGCTTATTCGGGTATGAATACGACTCCCTCTTTCTTTCTTCCATCCATTTTAACTATAATCGGTCGATCAAAATGTACATGCCTTAAATATTCCGTTTCATGAACTGCCGGTTGTGCATTGAGAAACTCCTGATTGTATATTCCATCATTCATAAAAGCATTAATGGTGAAATAGCCCACTCCGAATGAGGTTAAGTTTTGGAAAAAGTGAGTGCCTTGACTTGGGTCGACACGATAATTGGTTAAGCCCGCTTCAACAATCACACGGGCGGCCGAAATATGAGGCCACTTTACAGGTATACCCAACCATGTATCATTACTACCCCAACGACCTGGCCCTACAAGTACATAATTCTTTTTATTATTGAGAAACTTCGTGTTCAGCTTCTCTATCTCCCACGCAATTTCCTGATTGTGTGCGGCACTATAATTATCGGTTTTTACATATACAATATCATAAATATCGTTCATGATGCCATGTCCCAACGAATTCTTCGAACGAAGCAGAAGCTTGTTGTCGGGGACAACTGATAAGTCTTCATCCAGAATTTCCTTACTGTCCACTATCGGGCGGATTTGCAAGAGGTAGAATGTTCCGCTTTTATCAACTTCCCGATTCATATTGACAGCGAACTCTATTTCCACCGGCCGCTTCATCTCTTGCTGGCTATATTTTAAAACCATCTGAAGAATACGTGCCAAAGGGAATACATCATGCTGGAGGATGTTAGCGAATGTGATTACTTTCCGTCCTCCCGGATATAATCCATCCCGGATAATCTGGTCATAAGGGTCGTATGTGGAAGCAAGATACATTAGCGAGCCATCTTTTTCGGCCTCTTTTACATGTAATTTTAAGAGATTGAAGCCATCATCAATGGAAAAATCCTGTCCTATATTTTTTAGGTCTAACGCATAAAAACGGGTCTGGGTCTCTTTTAATGCGATCTCCATTTCGCTGGTCTGTAATATCTGATGCGGGTGATACGGTGAAAATCGCAGCGTGACACCTCCATCGACAATGTATTTTCCCAATCCGAGAGCCAAGTTGACAATGCCTTCTTCCGCCAGTTCGTTTCCCAAAGGATAGTAATTTAGCGAACGTGCTACACCCGACATGGACGGATAGTAGCGATCATTGTATGAGTTTCCTACAACTTCTTGAAGAATAACCGCCATCTTTTCTTGATCGATGACGTTGCTGGTAGCCTGCATGTATGCCTTGCTATCTTTGAAGTACACTGAGGCATATACTCCTTTAATGGCGTCGGAGAGCATACGAAGCATTTCGTATTTATCGTCAAGATAAGGAATCATGTAGGTGTTATATATTCCGGCGAAAGGCTGATAATGCGAGTCTTCCAATAGCGAGGATGACCTGATGGCAATCGGTGACTTTACCACATCAAATAGCGTGAAGAAATCTTCCACTAGTCTGTCCGGTAATTTTGCCTTAAGAAAATAGCGTAAAATGGTGTCGTCGTCTGCATCCGAAAGTGCTATCTGGTACAAGTTGTTTGTATCCATAAACTCATCGAAGACATCCGTACAGAGTACAACTGTCTTGGGAATGGCGATATGTGCATTTTCAAACTCTTCAAAATCCGGATGATGTTTTACCATATTATCAATAAAGGCCAAACCACGTCCCTTACCACCTAAAGAGCCGTCGCCTATCCGTGCAAAATTTGAATAACGGTCGAAGCGGTCACGTTTGAACACTGCTACCACTCCCTGGTTTTTCATCTTGCGATACTTGACGATCGCCTCAAAGATAATCTTTCTGTGCGCATCGACGTCCTGCAGACTGTTCCATGTAATCGGTTTTAAAAATTCCGCTACCGGAAACATAGCCCGTGAATATAACCAACGGCTAATATGGTTGCGACTGATGTGATAAAGAAAAGACTCAGCCGGTACTGCAAAGATGATGTTCTGCAATTCTATAAGGTTCTTTACGCGGGCAATCTCTTCCAGCGTATCCGGGTTACGGAATACAAAATCTCCGAAACCGAAATTCTCGGATACAGCTCTTCGCAAATCCACATCCATTTTCTTCGAGTTCTTGTCTATAAAGGCTGCTCCGTATTTTGCCGCGTATGCCGTATTCTCTATTTCCGACGATTGAATAATAAGAGGGACGAAAGGATCCTGATTGCGTATCTCGGCACATAGCTTGATACCCGCAAGCGAGTCTTTTGATCCGTCTTTAGGGAAGCGTACATCGGTTATCACTCCCAGTACATTATTGTTATATTGTTGATAGATTGTTATGGCCTCTTCATAGGTTCGTGCCAAAACAATCTTAGGGCGCCCGCGCATTCTTAGTGTTCGCTGGTGGGCGTTCAATGCTTCAGTCGAAAATTCCTGGCTTTGCTTTAAAACAAATTTATAGAGATTGGGTAAGATAGAAGAGTAAAAGCGTATGCCGTCTTCCACTAACAAGATTAGTTGGACGCCGACTTCATTCACATCATGCTCCAGATTCATCTTGTCTTCTATCAATTTAATGATAGAGACTAATAAGTCGGTGTTGCCCAGCCAACAGAAAATATACTCAAACAGACTTAAATCCTCGTTTGCGATTCGTTTGGTAATGCCGTGACTGAAAGGAGTCAGAATAACCATCGGGATACTCTTATAAAGCCTTTTAATATATCTGGCTACATCGAAACTCTCGTTCTCTCCTGTGCCGGGCATATAAATGATGAGATCATAAGGGATGGTGGAAAGTTGAGTGATAGCCTCTTCATAAGTAGATACCTGATTAAAGCGCGGTGGATAACGTAAGGAAAGTGAAGTATATTCATTGAATATTTTCTCGTCGATACGTCCGTCATCTTCAAGCATGAAAGCATCATACGGATTGGCAATCAACAGAATGTTGAAAATACGCCGTGTCATCAGATTGGCGAATTGGGTATCCCGGAAATAGAGTTGATTTAATTTAAGTTTACTGAGCATGGACTATTTCTTTTTGCAGTTCTAAAGACTAACTTTTATAATCGACTACTTACAAAGTTACATCTTTTTATCTGATAGCCTTTTCCTTTTCTTCTTTTTTCTTCTTCTGATATGAGTTTGAGTCACTCATTCCGGAAGCAAACTAATTCCCATAAGGAGGCATGCTGGTTCTCATTATTAGTTACAATCATTTCTATATAGAGGAACTGTGATTTCCTACGTTAGAAACCATCATTTCCTGATATTGGGAACAACCATAACTTGCCCATATAGAGGAGCAGAATAGGTTAATAGTATAAATAATACGGCTCTGTGTTGTGGGGTGAATTCGCTACATAGCATTAATTGGTCTACTGAAAAATGAAGAAATGATATTAAAAATCTGAATTTATACATATAAAAAGCTTGTTTTTCATGTATAAATTTAGCACCTAAAATCTTACTTACACTCAGCTTTGTGAGGTGTATTATGTTATATATCAGTATAATACGTTCTGTTTTCTCTCTTTTATGTTGGGTGCAATTAAATTTAATTGCACCCTGCTGTTTCCCTTAATTGCACCTGTGTATCATGTTGTATATTAAAACTTTAGCACCATTGGTGCAAGCAGTGCAATTAAAATACGCAAAAAAACTCCAGGAGGGGATGAATAGAAGAGTGCTTGGATTAGTAGACGTAAACTGCTCTATTTGATCTCTTTTTTATCTTTTATGATCCATCTGTAGCGTACTATTTAGTATGGAAAATATCTACAAAAAGGTACGCCACAGATTGTCTTTTCTATTTTTTTATTATTATAGGTGAAGTGATTGGAATTCCTGGTTCTTTAGGTATGTGTGGTTTTAGTTCTTCTTTTGTCATAATCACATTCGTAGGTACTGAGAAACCGATAGGCTTGAAGTCTCCATAAGGTGACCCTTCCCGATTGGCAATGCCTTGTTCTTCATTCAATACCCAGTGTAATTGGGTAGGGGAGATTAATTCCATCTTTCCTCCGCCCATGGGTACCTTTCCCTCGAAATGCTTTTTTCTCTGGTCGTAAAATGATATTGCGACTAATGACTTTCCTTCATCTACTCCATATTTACCGAATAGATAAATATCATTGTTTTGTGCCATGGTAGTAGGTTCCCAGTTTGCTGGTGGATTTCCGATATAATTATCAGTAAGCACACCTTTTACTTTTAAGGAATATCCACCAACTATGAGTTCCTTTTCGTTTAAAATTGTTTTTTGAATTTTAATAGTAAATATAGTATCTTTGGATTGATAAACCCATGTACCCAGATAGCTGTCGCTACTGTATTGTGCGTAAATCATGCAACATGGCATGATCAACATTATAATTAGTAATAATCGTTTCATGTTTTTTATTTATTACAGTTACTGCTTGATTTGCTATGAACCTTGAAATCTCCCAAAGATGTGGACGAACTATTTGAAGGAGCTACAATAAAACTCAATCCGGAATTCCAGCGGTTCATTATATCCATAAATCTGTTTGCCCATTTCTCGGCAGTATTTGCTTTTTCGGGGTCGAGCTCTGAATACAAAAACATATCGGTAGAGAGGTCAACTTGCTTCTTATTATCATTTGCAATCTGAGCGAAGTTTTTAAACTTTTCTTCATCACTGATTACCACGACAAAACAACCGGTTGAGGTAATAACGCCACAAGTAAAGTTATCTACATCTAGTTGTCCCTTATTATACATTCTCATCAAACTCATTACGTCGTCATAGGATAGCGTTGGTGCACCCTTCTTTGACGGATGGGAATGAAAGTCTTCTGTAATCTGAGTTTTTTTTAAATCATCGCTATTGTAAGTTAAGTTATTTTGGGTTGCTGACTTAGGTTTTATTAGTTCTCCCGCGGTGTTTCTCATCCACCCATCTTCTAGTTTTGTGTTTTTGAGATTTGTAAATATAGAGTTCGCTCTTTGCTTAAAGTCTTTGTTTCCTGTAAGCAATTGTGCGGAAACACAGGGGTCGTTATCATCTCCTTCCGAATTATTATTATTTCCATTATTTCCATTGTATCCTCCTCCTCCGCCACCGGAAGTTGGAGGAGGAACTGATGTCGGTGATTCAGGCCAGTAATTGTCAGGTTCATCTGTAGGCCATTGGAAGTCGGGTCCACCTCCACCACCTCCGTCGTAAATAACTACGACTTCTGGTAATTCAATCTCAGCAGCTACTTGTTCCTTTTTATCCATTGCCTTTGTTTGGGTGCCGATTTTTCTTTTAATATTTGATGCGCTAATAATTGCGGACATATCTTTTAGATCGGTTTGATAGCTTGCTTTTGTAGATTTAAACAAAGAAACGTTTTCATATTTTTCTCCATTATTGTATTTCTCAACAACAATTGTGTAATTTGTGCCTACAGTGGAATAAATAACCGTACCGCTAAAATGGGTATACAAGTCACCGCTATAAAACATTTTATCTATTTTAAAGGCATCCATTGTCGCATTCTTCTTATCTGGAATCATAGTTGCAATATAGCAACTAATTTTATTTTGAGTAATATCTTTTACTACAATTAACCTTTGATAGAGAGCTGTATAATAAGTCTCTTTGGGAGATGGAGAATCAGTATTGCCATCTTGCACAAAAAACGAACCTTCATACGTAATTTGTGCAATAAAAGGAACATTTACACAGATGGTGCCGGATTGGGTTGTAACTTTTACCTTATCCCATTCTGGTACAATATTACCCGGATGTAACCCAACAATTTCATCTTTCACTTGATTCATTTTGGAAATATAATTTTCAAAATATGAACGTGCTTCAAATACTATAGACTGGGAACTACAATCTCCAGAATCATTTTCATAGCTACTTTGACACGAAGATGCTAATAACGGAATACTGACAAATAAAATCCAAAATAAGTAATTTTTTCATTTGAAATAATTTTTAAATAAATAGATTAAAGTTATTTAGATGATAATACGTAAGAAAAATATTTTTTTTAATATATCATTTATATTTAATTATTAATATTGTCGAAATCCTGAATTAATACTCATTTATTAGCATAGATAATGAATTTATTATAAAAAAAACATATAATTACTTGATTATTTACAATAAATAAGTAAAATAGATGTTATATATAAATACTTATATTTATAATAATCATGCAAATATATAATATTTTATATGGAAAAAAGAAATTTAAGTATATTTTATTGTAAAATTAAATAGTTTAATTCAGTAATGAAAAATAGTTTATTTATAGAATAGTTTAGTTTGAATATTATCAATCTTCTTATATCAATTGATATATATTCCTGTTATGACGGTTACTAAATGATATAATGAAACAGTCGATATATCTATGTATTGATATATCGACTGTTTACATCACTAGGAACATGCTTACAGTCTTCCTATAATGTACTTTTATGATTCAGCTATATTTTCGAATGATGATAGAAGAAACAGAAAATCTTTTGTAATACAGTTTTTTTTAGCTGTTGTTTTTGGACCCATAAATTGGATAGTCTTCTTTATCTATCAATAATAACTCCATTTGTTGCTTTACGGTTAATAGAACTATAAAATGATTTTTTGAAAGAGTAATTATTAGTTGTACTAAGTCCTCTGCTTCTTGAGATGCTATATCCATTTCCATCAATTATGTTGATAGCAGCTTTTAACATACGTTCGTTGATATCTCCTAAATCGTACATAACTACAGGATTTACGGTGTTTTCATTTACGTATTCAAACGCCTCATTGAGTTCTAAATCAGGAGAAAAGCCACTAGCGTAGTCTGTATAATCTTGCGAATTATATATTTGGCATACTATAGGATGCATTTCCCATTTCTTGTCATCGCTGGTATATGTGACTGAACCAACATTCTTTCCTTCAGTTTGTTCTCCTATCACAACGACATTCATATATGGGCGGAGACAGTTGATTACCATTTCGGAAGCAGATGCAGTATTATTACTGACTAGTATGTAAATAGTCTTTAAATCCAAGTTTTTCCCGGTACTTCCTAAGATGTCTTTTCCGGTGTATATATATTCTTTTATGGGGCTTGTTTTGTCATTGTATTTCAGATACCCTAATAGTTTACCAACAACACTTGCAGGTTCAAACATTGTGCATAACAAAACTGCAGATGATAGTAGTCCGCCATTATTATAACGAAGGTCTAAAACAAATTCATCTACCCCGGTAAAGTAGCTTCCAGACAACTCTTTTAGTTTATCATCATATGAAGAATCATCATCTGTCTTTCCACGTTCAAATTGTGTATATGCAAGATATCCGATTTTTTTCTTTTTTATCGGACTTTCTATTATGTTCCATGCCAATACCGGATTATCTTCTACTGCTGTGGAAGCGGATAATATACATTTTTCACTAGACGGAACTAATGAATGACTTTCTTCACTCCAATGGGCTATGCTAAGTGATATGCCACTTCCGGATGCTAGAGATATAAAATCTGTATAGCTTATGTTATTGCTATTTATTTTAGTAATCCAATCCCCCCTTTTTAGTCCTGCATTATCCGCTGGAGAGCCTTTGACGACATAAAGTACCAATGCATAAAGTTGAGTGTAACTTTGATCCACATATATTCCGGTATATTCAAAACCATACGAATTCTTATTGTCAATACTACTTCGTGTGCTTTCCGATATGTTTTGAATATATGAATAATAATAATGATCTGCTTTATTGGAAGAGTTTTTATAATCTTTTCCGTCTTTATTAGAAAGAAGTGAAGTGAAAAAATCTTCTGTTTTATTTGAGTAATCTAGTTTAGAAGATTCAGGAATGGATTGATACCAGTAGTAATGTTCACGCATTGTCTTTTCTATCCATTTTTGTGTTTCTGTAGCATTACTTGCTGTACCGCTATTATTTTCAATTTCATCTTGATTGTCTTTGCATGAAATGTTCAATAGAGATATTATAAGGAATGGTAATATGAATTTACTTTTCATTTTGCTTTTTCTTTTTACAGTTTTACAAATATATATGATAAATTTAATATATTATGTGTGATAGCGAAAAATATGCGATCTATAAATCCGTTATTGTATAAAGCGCAATCTTTCGTGAAGTATTATTGAGGTAATTGCAAAACGTTGTTTTTAATAGAAAACAAACCTATTTCGACAGTTTTTCAACTGTTCTTTCTGTTTTTTTATATAACATTGCATTAAAATCTACAATAATACGAAAAGAGAAACAGCGGTATGACAAAACACTTATTATTACTTCTTTTGTTGATGATGCAGTTTATGGGATTGTCTGCCGATACGTTTCGCCATTTAAGCATAAGAGAGGGGCTTAGTAGCAGGCAAGTATATCAAATACACCAAGATTCTTCCGGATTTATTTGGGCATATACGCATGTTGGGGTTGACCGTTATGATGGTAATGAGATAAAGCATTATAAGCTCGATCAAGCTGTTGATTCCAAAGATCACATATTGTCTTCAACAACGATGGCGTGTGATCGTCATGGGATTATTTGGATCGGTTTGAAGAATGGTAAAATATATGCTTATAATAAGCAAACAGACTCTTTTCAACTGAAGATTGATTTGGGGAAACAGTTTCCATCGCCCGTTTTGAATTCTTTTCTTTTCGATCAAGACAATCGTTTGTGGTTGTGCATGTCTACCGGACTGTATTATTGGGACATTGCAAGTAATAAGGTTGCTCTTGCCGGATTGCAAAATAAATATGTGAATTGCATTGTGCAAAGCACTGATAACGTTTTCTATGCAGGTACTGATGCTCATGTCTATCTCATTAAAAGGGATCGACGCAGCTCTTTGTTTTTTAAGAATGCTGTGACTTTACCGATAGATGTACGTGTTGAATCTCTTTTTATCTTTAGGCATAAGCTATACATCGGGAGTTTTTCCAACGGGGTTTTTATACAAGATATCCTGACCGGATCGGTTGGTAACCTTAATCACTTTCTACCTAATTTGCCGGTGAGAGGTTTTGCATCAACTAAGAGCAATACAGTTTTGATAGGGGTGGATGGAGCAGGCGTTTTTAGAATAAATGCAGATAACGCCAAGTTCATGAATCACTATGTCGCAGATGAAGATGATGAAGGAAGCTTGGGGGGAAATACCGTTTCGGATGTTTGTGTGGATCAACATGACTGGGTTTGGGTTAGTACTTCTTCCAACGGTGTCAGCTTTCTTGATCCTAAACGCTCGGATATTAAATGGGTGGCGCATAAACCCAATGACAATAATTCTTTGCTTTCAAATCATGTAAATGTTATTCTGGAAGACTCTGAGGGTGATTATTGGTATGGAACAAATGATGGCGTGAGCTTGTTTCGCAGAAAATTAAATAAGTGGACTCACTTTCTGAATAACAAAGGAAAAACTGCAGGAGCGGGTTCATCTGTCGTTCTGGCTCTTTGCGAAGACAGCAAAGGTGGCATTTGGGTTGGTGGATATGGCATCGGAGTTTATTGCATTAATAAGAGAAGCGGTAATATAGAGAAGATTGCTAAGAGAAGTAAGTCTATTAAGTCAGGAGTGTCCACCGATTATGTGTATTCTATCTATGCAGAGGGTGACAATGTTTGGTTGGGCGGAATTGAAGGTAGCCTGACGCGCTATAATATTTCTACAAGGTCTTATGCTTACTATCCGGTTGAATGTATTGGTGATTTAACGCCTGGGAATAATGGTGAACTATTAATAGCCGGCTGTAATGGGTTAGGTTTCCTAAACCGTATTACAGGTAAGGTGCGTTGGGTTCATCAATTCGGGAGTTTTAATTTATCCTATCCGGTGAGATGTTTAATTCAGGCACGGAATGGAGATATTTGGATGGCTACGGATGGTGATGGATTGATTCAGTTTAACCCTCACACAAAACAATCGCGTGTATATTCAACGAAGGATGGATTGGCTTCCAACTCTATTAGTAGTGTAGTGCAGGATAAATTGGGGCATATATGGTTTGCCACCGAAAAGGAACTTTATTCTTTGAATTCTGCTACCGGTTTTATAATGCGGATGAATGACCTGTTTGATATAAAGTGGGGGTATTACAATCCCGGAGCAGTGCAGAAGCTAAAGGATGGGAATTTGGCGTTTGGAACGGCTGAAGGAGCGGTAATCATCAATCCTCTATCCAATTTTGGTCGTGAAGGTAGAGTGACCTTGATATTTACCGATTTCAAATTGTTGTATAACTCGGTTAAAGCCGGTGAGAAAGGATCTTTGCTTAAAAGTAGTATTGATGATACGGATAAAATAGAATTGCAATATGCACAGAATTCTTTTTCTATCTCTTATTCCGCCATCAATTTTACTTCTCCTCACAGAATTAGGTATGAGTATCAACTGGAGAATTTCAAAGATCAGTGGGAACAAGCGAGCTCTATCGGGAGTGTGAGTTACACAAACCTGTCTCCGGGTAAGTATATATTTAAGTTGTATGCTTTCGATAAATACACGCAACGTAAGATAGGAGAGAAAAGTATTCAGATCACGATACATCAGCCATTGTGGCTTTCGGGTTGGGCTATATTCTTCTATTGCTTGCTCTTGGGAGGATTTACTTACTTGTTTGTAGAATATAGGAAGCACCAGCAAAGAGAGAATAGAGCCAACGAAAAAATACGTTCGTTTATTAGTTTTGCCCATGATATCCGCACTCCCGTGACTTTGATTAAAGCTCCTTTGACCGAACTTCAAATGCAAGATTCCTTATCGGAGGAGAATAAGAAGACTGTAGCTGTGGCTGTGAAAAATGTGGAGAAGCTGTATGGAATGGTGACTCAGTTGCTGAATTTGCAACGGAACGATGTTTGTTCGGATGTGCTTAGGGTATCGTATTATAATGTGAAGAATTACATGGAGGAGATTGTAGCGGACTTCCGTATGGCGGCTATACAAAAAGGTATTGATATTAAGTTGGAAGTTGCATCGGATATTTTGGAATTATGCTTTGACAAAGATAAGATGGATCACATTATGAATAACTTATTATCCAATGCGTTAAAGTATACTGAAAATGGTTCTATTTCTGTTTCAATAAGAAGGAGTAGGAAAAGATGGTTTATTGAAGTTGAAGATACCGGCGTGGGGATTCCCGATGCAGAACAATCTAACATATTCCACGAATATTATCGGGCTAAGAATGTGTCGGATTCTGAAGAAAGCGGTTTAGGTATCGGTTTAATGATTACCCGCAGGATGATTAAACAGCATCAAGGTAGTATTTCGTTCAAAAGTGCGGAGAACCGGGGGACTGTCTTTGTTATCAGCTTTCCTGTAAAATTGAAATCATGTGTATTGGTTGACTCTCACAATGAAAGTGCCGGTGTGGATATTGTTACTTCAAAAAACGATATTTCGACTCATAAGAACCTTTTGCTGTTGGCAGAGGATGATAAAGATATGAGGGAGTATTTGTCCGATAGTTTATCCGGTGAATATCAGGTGGTGAGCGTTGCTGATGGTGGAAAAGCTTTGGAATCGGCAAAAGAATTAAATCCGGATATCATTATTTCAGATGTTATTATGCCTGTATTACAAGGTGATGAATTATGCCGAATACTTAAATCTTCGGTAGAAACCAGTCATATTCCGGTGATATTACTGACTGCACTCTCCGAAAGAGAAAACATTATATTAGGTCTTGAGTCGGGAGCCAACGATTATATTATCAAGCCTTTCGACTTATCGGTTCTTAAGGTTCGCTTACGGAATATTTTGCAGAGCAGACAACATTTGAGAGATGCTGTTCTTTCAGAAGGAATGGGACTTGATGAAATGGATTATAGTAGCCAGTTGGATAAAGAGTTTGTGGATAAGGCTATGGCGATGATAGATGCAGAACTGGCTAATCCGGAATTCTCGATAAATGATTTTTGTCGGATGCTAGGTATGAGCCGTACTTCCGTTTATAATAAAATAAAGACATTGACCGGTCAGGGTCCTAATGACTTTATCCGTATCATTCGTCTGAATAAGTCGAAAGAGCTTCTGCTATCCCGTAAATATTCAATAGCTGAAGTCTCTTCCATGGTCGGTTTTTCCGATCCGAAATACTTCAGTACCAGCTTTAAAAAGCAGTTTGGTACTAGTCCGAGTAAAATTTAAAGTATTAACAACAGATATTACACCTTTCTTGACAAACAACAAACCTTTTTTGTTAAAGATTCAACTCCGAATGATCGAATCGTGCGTAATATTGTGATCGGAAAATAAAAGATTTACAATATAAAACAAAAAAGAAATGGAGACTTATGTAGGTATTGATTTAGGGGGTACTAAGTTGTTGATTGGCGAGATAGACTCTCACGGTAATATTCTGAAGTATAAGAAATATGATTCGGGTTATTTCAACCAACAAGCTGCCTTGGAAATCATTAAATCATCTTTGGACGATTATATCCGTACAGTGGGCTGGGTCGATAAACAGCCTCTTGGAATGGGAGTCGGACTGATAGGACGGGTGGACCCCAATAAAGGTATATGGTTACAAATTGATCCCGGGCGCACAGAGCCTATTGCCTTGGCGAAGGAACTCAGTGATATATACGGTATGCCTTGTCATATCGATAATGATGTGAAAAGTGCCACGCGGGCTGAACGTGTGTGGGGTTTCGGTCAGATTTATCGTAATTTCATTTACTTAAATGTAGGTACGGGTATTGCTATGGGGTGTGTTGTGAATGGGCGACAGGTACGCGGAAGCCATTTTAATGCCGGAGAAGTTGGACATGTACGTGTAGGTGTGAATGTGGGTGTCAAGTGTGTCTGTGGTAGAATGGATTGCGTGGAGGCTATTGCTTCGGGCATTGGTATGGATCGTTGCGCAAGACTGTTAAGTCCGAACTATGAGACCAATTTGCACATTCCTACGGATAAAGGTGAGAGAGTGTTGATTAGCGAGGTGTTTTCTTTGAGTCAGAAGGGCGATCCTTTATGTGTGGCATTGGTAGAAAATGCTTCCGAAGCATTGGCGAATTTAATAATGAATCTGGTTCGTATGAGCGATCCTGATACGGTGGTGTTAGGCGGAGGTATCGTTTCCGATGGTTATATTCATGATAAAATCTTGGAAAAGCTACACCCTACGACAATGCGTTTTGTTACAAATGGGGTGGTTATAACCAAATTGAATCCCGGATTTATTGGCTTATTGGGTGCAGGTGCCGTAGCAATGAATATGTAAAACGAATCTATCCAAAACTATGAATATAACTATTGCAGAAAACGAAACGGCATTCGACCGTATTGCAGCGTGGAGGGTCATCCGGCAGATATTGATCAAACCAAAGTGTGTGATCGGACTTTCGACAGGGCGTACCACAACAAACATACATCGGATAATCACTGAAATACATGCACAGTATCCGTTTGATGTTTCCAATGTCACATTCTTCGGTCTTGATGAGGTGACTAATGTACCTCGTGAATATGCTGGTGCTTGTTACACAATGCTTCGAAATGAAATTATTGATGGATTAGGAGTGAGAGAAGACAACTTTATCATGCTGCCTACCATTTCAGATGATTTTGAGTTGGCATGTAGGATGTTTCAGGAGGAAATAGAGAAACGAGGCGGTGTGGATTTACTGGTTTTGGGATTGGGAGAAAACGGACATCTTGGCTTTAATCAGCCATTCTCTCCTTTTGGTGGAGAAACTTGGGTCACTAAAATGGATGCACGACTTGAAGAACGAATCCGTAAAGAAACCAATACACCTTCTGATAGGGAATTGGGTGGGGCTACATTGGGCTTGAAGAATATTATGCAAGCACGTAATATATTGTTGGTTGCAAAAGGAGCACATAAAGCGAATATTGTGAAAGAGATGATGGAAGGCGCTGTGACCGAGGCTGTCCCGGCTTCACTCTTACAGCTTCATCGGAATTGCGAATTCCTTCTGGATATACAATCCGCAGCAAAGATACGGGGATAACAAGTTTTAGTTTAAAAGCATTCACTTAAAGAACATATACAATAATGACAGAGCAAGAAAAGCAAATAAATTATATCGGACCATTTTTGACAATGGTGTTCCTTTTCCTTATTGTAGGATTTCTGACGACAGCAAATACCCAGTTTCAAGGACCATTGAAAGAGGTTTTTCTTTCACGGGTGGGGGATATGAAGAATACATTTGCTACCTTGATCACTTTCTCGTGGTTTCTGGCTTATCCGGTTTGCGGAGGAATAGGTTCTGACTGGATCAGTAAATATGGATATAAAGGGACATTAATCCGCGGATTGCTTATCATGATAGCAGGACTGGGCCTTTTCGCTCTTTCATCATTCGTCACGATGCGTGATTTGGGAGCAGACTTGGTCTTTGGAAACCGGATCATTCCTTTCGGATTCTTTATTTTCTTAGCCGGTTCGTTTGTGGTGGGAGCATCCGCTACCATTCTACAAGTGGTGATTAATCCATACCTTACAGCTTGTTTCGTTAAGCGGACTCAACCTGTCCAACGACTCGCTATTGGGGGAACTGCCAATTCAATCGGCACCACTATTGCACCTTATTTCGTGACCGGCATTGTTTTTGGTGGAGCCGCTATGGATCAGATAAATGTGAGCCAATTGGTTATCCCATTTCTGATGTTAATGGTATCTATCTTTTTGGTTATGCTTTTATTAACCAAACTGTCATTACCCGATATCAAAGGTACTCGTGCGGAAGCGGGTCAGGTATTGGACAAAAGCGTTTGGAGCTTCTCGCATTTTACATTAGGTGTTATTGCTATCTTTTTCTATGTAGGGGTTGAAGTTTGTATAGGTGCTAATATCAATATGTATGCTATTGAGATGAAAGTTGCTTCTCCGGCACTACTTGCTACACTTTATTGGGGAGGCATGTTGATAGGGCGAATAGTTGGTAGCTCGTTGAACAAAGTACCACCCCGTACACAACTTGTAGTAACTACGATGGTGGCTGCCGTACTGGTCATTGTTTCGATTGTTTTTAATGATCCATGGTTACTTACAATGGTCGGTCTCTTCCATTCCATTATGTGGGGGGCCATATTTACGTTGGCTGTTTCTAAGTTGGGAAAATATACTTCAAAAGCTTCGGGAATGTTTATGATTGGAGTTGTTGGTGGAGCTATATTACCTCTATTACAAGGTGTATTTGCCGATACACTGGGGGGCTGGAGATATTCATGGTTCATTGTTATTCTAGGTGAACTGTTTATGCTGTATTATGCAGTATTCGGTTCGCGTATACGTCAAATCGCAGATTAAATACTATAATTATGAAAACATTGAGATTATTGATGCTGGCTTCACTAATGCTTATGGGTTGTAGCATTATGAAAGCAGGTGGGAAAGACTCTAAAGTGGTGATAGCTTATGTCACCTCATGGAGTAAAATAATGCCGAATCCTGAGTATATGACTCATATAAACTATGCCTTCGGCCATGTAAATGAAACGTTTAACGGGGTGCGGATAGACAATGAAAACCGCCTTCGCGATATTGTGAGCTTGAAACAAGTAAAGCCTGAACTTAAAGTTTTGTTATCTATCGGAGGATGGGGTAGCGGACGTTTTAGTGAAATGGCAGCAGATGATAATAACCGGGAAGCTTTTGCAAAAGATTGTCGGCGTGTTGTGGATGAGTTCCAACTGGATGGTATAGATATTGATTGGGAATATCCTACAAGCTCAGCGGCAAAAATCTCTTCTTCTCCGGATGATACGAAAAATTTCACTCTGATGATGAAAGCTATCCGTAAAGCCATTGGTAAGAAGAAATTGCTTACTCTTGCTACGGTAGCAAACGCCAATTATATTGATTTTAAGAAGATTAATTCTTCTATTGATTTGGTGAATGTGATGGCTTATGATATGGCTTCGGCACCTAAGCATCACTCCGCTTTATATCGTTCGGATAATAGTGGAAGAATAACCAGCCACGAATCGGTAAATGCCCATTTGGTTGCAGGAGTGCCTTTGTCGAAGCTTGTATTGGGCATGCCATTTTATGGACGTGGGGGAGATAAATATCCCAATTTTAAAAACTATCATGAAGCTAATGCCAACGATTTCACTTTGCAATGGGATGATGTGGCAAAAGTCCCTTATTATGCCGATAAAGATGGAGAGCTTGTCTTCGGATATGAAAACCCTGCCTCTCTGGCGATAAAATGCCAGTATATATTGGACAATGATTTACGTGGTGGAATGTATTGGGACTATGCCGGTGATAACATGCAAAGCGACTTGAGACGTACTGTATACGAAAGTCTGATGGTGAATAGGAAAGGGGAGGAGGCGCCAAGACAAGTGTTGGTACTGACAGAACGGGGCGGGCAACATGGTGGATTCACTGATGCAGCTTTGCTATGGTTATCGGAAAAAGCCAAAACTATGAATTTCAAGATAACCGAGATAAACAATACAAAACCGATAACGGAAGCCTATCTTTCTCAATTCCATTTGATTATTCAGCTTGATTTTCCTCCTTATACTTGGACTGATGAAGCACAGAAGGTCTTTATTAAATATATAGACGAAGGTTGGGGAAGATGGATTGGTTTTCATCATGCCACTTTATTGGGTGAATTTGACGGCTATCCGATGTGGCCATGGTTTTCCAATTTCATGGGAGGAGTCCGCTTTAACAACTATGTGGCTAAAAGAGCCGACGGAATGGTTATTTCCGAAGATCCGCTACATCCTGTTATGAAAGGGTTGAAAGGGACATTTATGATTCCCGATGATGAGTGGTATACTTATGATAAAAGCCCTCGTTTACAACCGGGTATCCATGTGCTGGCACATGTAGATGAATACAGCTATACTCCATCTTCGGATATTAAGATGGGTGACCATCCGGTGATCTGGACTAATGAAAGTAAGAAAGCCCGGAATATATACTTTCAAATAGGTCACAGTAAGCGACTCCTTGAAACGGAAAGTTTTAAAGTAATGTTTGAAAATGCTATCCAATGGATGTTTGATAAATAATTGCTCTTGAGGATGAGATTAATGTAGAAGATTAGGTATTTCAAAATAATGGTAAAAGCTTGACATTGGCATAGTATTGTACTATCTTTGTTCTTGTAATCTTGTTTTAAATTCGGATAATGAACAGTGAAGAGAAGAAGCGAAAGTTTCTTCTCTCTTTTTTTATGATATTGCCATAACAAAGGAACACGGTACGTTTTATCTCAAAACATACCGTGTTTTCAATCGAAATCAACCATTTAATCAAATCGGACGAACCATCTGTTGAGCTTTAACCAACCGTCTGTTTCCATTGTATATACCGTCTGTCTTCAAGGAAGCCGGTATCTTCCGGTAAGTAAATCAACTGCTAGTTCAAAAGTCCTTTTCCTCTGTTAATGTTCTGTAAATCTACTATTGACAGATTTGTGATAGCTAGAGTCTGAAATAGCCCTCTTCTTTACTCCAAGTGCTCATCAGTGTAAGAGCTTTCGGAGCTCTAGCTGATGAGCGTTTTCTATAATATATCGAGATTATTTAATACGTACTCCAAATAGTTTGGAACGCCCGGTAATGAACAATGCATTGTTGTCTTTTCCTCCGAATTGCATAGTGGAAGGGCGTTCCGGCACGTGTATTACTCCTTTTGCTTTAGCGTCTTTGTCAAAAATATAAATGTCACCATCGGTCACGTATAAATTACCTTCTTTATCAACTGCAGAGCCGAATTCTCCCTGCTCTACAAAGTACCGTAGATTTGAGAGTGTTCCGTCCTTTGCCACATCCATTTTCACCATTCTGCGGTCATATTCATCCGAGGTGTAAAAGGGCTTACCGGGATAAGCTTCCAATAATGAGGAACTGCGGGATAGATCAAAGTAATGGGGAATGATTGTTTTGCCATCCGGAGCGAGGAAACACATTTCAGGAACGTATACCGATACTTCATTGAAATCGTGAAAATCTCTCCACCGGTTGGAAGGATACAACGCTTTATATACGTCTTTAACCTGTCCCATAGCTATACGCGGTAATAGTTTAATGCTTTCTTCAGGGTTATTAGGGTTAATGGAGTAAACTCTCATTGTATATCTTGAATTGCCGTATCCACTGAATGAAGTACCTTTTGAATCGGGCATCGACGGCATTTCTTCCGGTTTTCCATTGATGAGGTAGCCCGGTTGCGCATCGTAGCGGAATAATACCAATAAGTTATCCTCTGAATCAAATGCCAGATTGGACGGTTTCCATGGAAAGTCGGCAATCAGAGATAGACTGTTTGTATCTGTCGACCATTTATAAATACGACGCATCCGCTGGTCGCAGAAAAAGATATTGCCTTTGCTGTCATGCGTAATACCTTCGGCAAATTCAAAATCGGAAGCCAGCTCATTTACGTTATTTATTTCTTTATTTAGCGGCTGTTGATGAGGCTCTTTGCCGGTAACGATCAAGCGGGAAAGTTCCCATGGGCGGATATTGATATTCTTGTTTACATCGAATGCGGCATAATTGTTTGTATACTTAATCTGGGAATAGTTGTGCAAGTTCAGGAAAGCGATATTTTCGCAATTACGGATACGTACCGAACTGTGATATGGCTTGTTTATCCTGATAACCCGGAACATATACAAGTTAGCGAAAGTCATATCTTTGCAAGAATCCATTTCAATGGGTTGGCAGTCCGAACTTTCTCGGCTTTCTTCCTCCGTCTGCATGCAATAAATCTTCCAGTTGTGTACTTTATTAAAGCGTACTTCATTCCTGACATGATGTTCAAGCGACATGGCATAGATGCGACCGGGAGTTGTGGTATTGCTTGCATAAAAGCCATTGGTAGCATAAGTGCTTGCTGTCCAAATGTCTTTAAACGTTCCACCACCATTGTTGGTAACCCATAGACTCCAATATTGGTTGTCCCAAGCTAGGTCCATTCCGGCTTCGGTAACAGGGTTATCCGGTGTGCTTACTCTCGGAGGTCTATCCCACCATCCTTTCGGGGCGGCAACACCCGGTTTGGGTTTCCACATTCCACCATGTCCACCTACAAATTTTACATCGTTGATGTATGAATTGGCATTTGCCATCCATTTAACTCCAACTGCACGATAGTTGATGCCTCCGGTGTTGATTCCTATCCCGGTCAGTATATTTGTTCCTCCTACAGAAGATTCAACTAAAGCTTTCGGGCTTCCGAACCCGCTGAATGCCGGGCTGCTTTCGTCTAAAAAGAATTGAGTACCAAAAGGGTGTAAACCGATGAGTTTAGTATTCGGTTTCATCTTCAAGGTTTCGGTGATGCGATACCAACCTTGGGGAACATAGATATTATCATATTTGTCTATTGCAGCTTGGATGGCATGTGTATCATCTGTCGTGCCATCACCCTTTGCACCGAGATCGCGCAGATTGGCCCATGTTTCCATAGCCGGTAACGTCGGTATATCCATCACTTGTGCGGTTGGTAGCTTTTGTAATGGTTCGGTATTGAGTAGTGTTCTGTACTGGGGCATATCAACCAGATTGTCCATCTGGAGCCCGTGATCATACGATTTTACTTTATAAATGGGGTAAGCGACATTTGTTTCCGTATTACTACGGGTGTATTTAGCCAATGTCGGTACGTTTTTGCAATAAACATTGCGAAAAGTAATCTGGTTATTGCTATTGTTCTCATTGGTAATAATGACGACCGGACCATCTACATTCTCGAGATAGCTGTTCTCCAGAAATAACTTATCGCAATAATTAGAATCTATTTTAAAGACTGTAGGAACATTTTTGGCATGCAAATTAACCATAGCCAAACCTGACTCCTGGCATCGGAGTGCGGCAACCCGTTGTCCTTCAAAATAGGAATCGACCATCATAACAGGCCATCCCGGCGAAGACTTTGTGGTATAAATGCCATAGTCTCCTCCGTAAAAAGCTACATTTTCCATCTCGTTGCCAACGTCGAACAAACCTGCCTTACCCTTGCCTATGTATACAGCCATATAGCTGATAAAACTGTGCTGCGCATAATGGGTACGCAATGCAACGGCATATGGATTGCCGTCTTCAATGCGGAGATTGATATTGGACATGGCACTATAGAAGGTACTTGCACCGGCATCATAAGGTGATTCTCCTTTTTCCACCATTCCCCCGGTGAACCAAAACATATAGTTTGCTTTTCCTTTATCATCAGGATTCTCTTTCTGATAGCCGGGAGAGCTTTTAGCAAGAATAAATTCCGGACGATTTTTACCATATCCGATAAGTCGGATAGCTCCCGGTATATAGATGGTTTTGCTGATCTTATATTTCCCTTCGGGGATGAACAATATGCCGAAGTTTTTCTCCTTCTTGACTTGATTGATTGCCGTTTGCAAAGCATCCGATACATCTGTCTTTCCATCTGCCTTTATAGGATAATTTTCGGGAGTGAAGTAATAGGCTTCCGAATCAATAGGCTTTTGAGGATAGATAGATTTTAACTGTACTGCATACAGTTGACAATGGAATATACTCCAAAATACAAGTAAAATAAGATTTAATTTCTTCATGACTTTTTATGTTATTAAAAAACTGTCAATTCACGAAAGACAGGAGAACTCATTTCTGCTTTCTCCTGTCTTTATCCATTGTGTTAAGTTTGATATCGGTCGGAAATCAATCAATCAATATTTTTATTTCCAAGCTTCATCCTGAGTCAACGCCCCTTTTGATTGATCTATTTCATTTTGATCGATAGGGAAGTAGCGGTGTTTCTCCGTCCATCCTTTCGCTCCAAGAATTTCGGCCCCTTTATCGAAGCGGAGGATATCGAACCAACGTTGCATTTCAAAAGCAAATTCATAAAATCTCTCTTTGAAAAGTATATCCAGGTTGGCGTCCTTCCCTTTGTTTAATGCAATTCTATGATTAGTATCGCCAAAAGCACGATCACGTACTTTATCGAACCATCCTTGTGCTTCGGAGTCGGCATCGCCGCTAATACGGACTTTGAGTTCGGCACCAAGTAAAAGTACATCTGAAAAACGGTAGAAGCGGAAAGACATGTTCTGGCTATTTACTTGATCGCTACCTGAGGTATATGACTCCTTACGAGGGTGATACTTATAATTACCCAATAATCCTCTTGACGGGTCGACTCCTTCTTGCTGGTCGCTTACCGAGAAATGACTTCCGGTTTTTGCCATTGCATCGGCATCTTCATCGGCATATACTATTACAGTTCCTTCGCGACGTTTGTCACCCGGTGCGAACATATCATAAATAGCCCATGTCATGGTTAACTGTCCATAGCCCGACATTAATCCACCTTGTTCGGCAGTACGAGGATCGACGATGTCACGTCCACCTACCGTAGCCACTTTGTTATTCATTCCGGAGTTATTACCTGCCATGCCTATTTCGTATATACTTTCTTTTCCCCACTCACCATCTTTGTGCCACAAGTGCTTGTAGTCGGGATCTAATTGATAGAAAGGATTATTAGCTATCTCTCTCATATCGGCAAGCGCCTGTGCATATCTGCTTTCATCGTGTTGGAATAAAATAATCTTTGCACGCAACACTTTTGCAGCATCTCTGCATATACGTCCTTTTTGAGTAGCAGCTCTTTCGGGAAGATATTGAATGACCCCGTCTGACAAATCGGACAATAGAAATTCATATACTTCCTGACGTGAGGCATTACCGACTTTGTATAAATCATCTGAAGAGGTGAATTGTCCGGTCAGTAAAGGGATTTCTTTGTAACCCATAAACAAGTAGTCATAGAACAAGGCCCGGTAAAATCTGGTTTCTGCATCAATGCTATGCACAAAATCCCCGTTCAGTCCACTTTTATTAACCTCATCTATCAAGATATTGGCGGCTACTACACCTACATAGAGTCCCATATCCCATTCATTCCACCATCCTGTACCCGTATACCATGGGTTACTGAAGCAATCTGTAGGAGTATAGGTGAAATTGTTCCATTTCTTTTTCCATACACCTTCTCCTATTCCACCTCCGGTCTCAGCTTCGTCGCTCAATAAAGTAGAATAGCTATGTACTTCCATCAAACGATTCTGTACTTCTTTCATCACGGCATATAAGCCCGCTTTTACTCCATTTTCTGTCTTATAGAATTCTTCGGTGGAAACTTGCGTTCTCGGGTTGGTCTCTAAAAAGTCTGTACAAGCGGTAGTGCTTATCAACAGGCTGCATAATAAGAATATATATTTTTTCATATTTCAATTACCTATTTTTTGTGTTTTAAAAAGTAACATTTACACCCATAGTCCATGTACGTGCTTGAGGATAAGTACCTCCATCAAAGCCGTTACGAGTCCCTACTTCGGGGTCATATCCCTTATATTTTGTAAGTGTAAACAGATTTTCAGCTTGTAAAAAGAAACGTAAGCGGTTGATAAAAACTTTCTGAGTAAGTGATTTAGGTAAGGTATAGCCTAATTGAAGTACTTTCAAACGTAAGTACGATCCGTCTTCCACATAAAGATTGGAAACATCATTTGTACCATTTTGTCCCCCTTCAACTATTTGCGGCATCCAGTTGGATGTCCCTTCGCCATGCCAACGGTTCAGCCAAGTTTTATCCCAATTACCGAAAGTAACATTACCACGGCGATACAGTCTGTAAATTTCATTGCCTTGTACTCCTTGGAAAAATGCATTAAAATCAAAGTTCTTCCAATCTGCGTTAATCGTAAAGCCATACGTCCAGTCTGGGTTCGGATTACCGATATTAGTTCTATCATCACCTGTGATACCTGGTTTCCCATCAAGATCTTTCCAGCGAATTCCGCCGACTTGTGCATTTTCCTGCTTTGATGCATCTACTTCTGCTTGATTTTGGAAAATGCCATCGTGAACATATCCATAAAAGAATCCGTATGGTTCACCATTGGCTCTCCACGTAACAGCACCGCCTAGGCCACCACCTATACCGTCTATTGAAACGGGTATATCGGAATCTCCTTGATCTGTCACGGTATTTTTCACATACGAAGCATTTGCACCTATACCCAGATTTACTTCTCCTACTTTGAATTTATAAGAAGCATCAAATTCCCATCCTTTATTGCTTACCGTACCTTTATTGGTAAGTATACTTGCGTAACCGGCATAATCAGGAAGGCCTACCCAACATAACATGTCTTTGGTCTTCTTGTCGAAATAATCTATCGATAAGCTGAAAGATTGAAATAGACGGAAATCGATGCCCAAGTCGGTCTGTTCAGACGTTTCCCATTTAAGATTCGGGTTTGAATAACCACTTGGCTTTGCTCCTTGCATTACTTTATTGTCTATTACTGCCCGATAGTCACCCGTTTGAATTAAACTGGTATAGCCAAAGGCACCGATATTTTCATTTCCGTTTTGTCCCCAGCTGGCACGCACTTTTGCAAAGTCAAACCAAGAGGGGCGGTTTGTCATAAATGATTCTCGTGTTACTACCCATCCAGCAGATATGGAAGGGAATACTGCGTACTGATTATTCTTACCGAAATTAGAAGAGCCATCACGTCTGACAGTTCCTTCTACCATGTATTTTTCATCATAATTGTAACTTAGTCGTCCGAATACAGAGGCTAATTTGTGGTCGGAAGCGCCACCATGTACCCGTGCGCGTTCATCGCCTTCGGGAGCACCTGAAACATCCAGAAAACCTTTGTCCATAGTAAAGTCAATCAAATCATAGCGTGTGCCGTTAATATCATGATAGAAGTTGGATGACAAAGTTGTTCCAAGCAATGCACCTATATTGTGTTTACCAAAAGCCCGATTGTACTGCAACATATTCTCCCATTGCCATGTATATGACTCACTTAAAGAATTATACACACTGGATGAGGCATTTTTCTGATCAGAGTTCAGTTCATACGCAGGTGTTATACTGCGATCGGAGTTAAAGCCCCATTCGAAATCAGCTGTTGTTTTGAACGTTAAGCCAGGTAATAAAGTGAAATTAAGATCGAAATTCCCGTTGAATATTTGTGGGATGCGTTCTTGGTTATTACGCGCTTTCAGCATAGCTAGCGGATTAACGACTTCTCTCATGTTGATGATGTTATAGACTCTACCGGAGTCATCTGTTACATGGTTCGGGTAAACCAAGTCGTACTCTGCCAATTTATCAGGATCGGTTTGATAAATAGCTTCAGTGGGAGGCAACATATTAATGGAAGATAGAAGCCCTCCACTTTCACTGTTTCCAATGTTACTGCCGGTATATTTAGAACGCGAGTAACTTACCTTTGCTCCAAACACAATCTTGTTTAACCAATTACGGCTCTTAGTGTCCAATAAGGTATTGGAATAATTGAGACGAGCGTTGTACCGTTGATAATCGGCATAACCTTTGGCAAAAATACCGCTTTGGCTAACTATGCCAAATGACGCATAATAGCTGCTGTGGTCATTTCCACCATTCACAGAAAAACGATGATTTACCAATGGAGCATTATGATAGGTTATTGCGTCTTGCCAGTCCGTGTCCACCGATGAAGGAGTCGCAAAATAGAAGTTATTTCCTCTTCCGGCGTTACTTCCCATCTCGTTCATCATTGCTTGGTATTCCTTACTATCCATTAAATCAACCTTTTTACTGGGATTCTGAATACCATAAGAAAACTCGTAATTAAAAGTGGCTTTACCTGATTTACCAGCTTTAGTATTTACCAGTACAACTCCATTGGCACCTCTGGCACCATAGATGGCTGCTGAAGCTGCATCTTTTAATATTTCAATAGATTCAATATCTGATGGATTCAGATAATTGATACCATTGGAAGAAGGCATTCCATCAATTACGTATAATGGGTCGGAGTCGTTGACAGTACCGATACCCCGGATACGGATTTTTGCATCTCCTCCGGGTGCTCCCGAATTGGATGTGATTTGCACACCGGAAACCTTACCCTTCATGGCGTTCTGCACTGTAGTGGGTTTCTCTAAATCCAGATCATTTGAGTTAACCCGGCTTATAGCTGCTGTTATCACACTCTTCTTCTGCACTCCATAACCGACAACAACAACTTCTTCCAATGTCTTGGTGTCTTCCACCAAATTTAAGTCATAAACATTTTTTCCTCTGTTTATCTTGACATGTTGAGTAATGAATCCTATATAAGTAACATCCAGTTCGGAACCATCTGGAACTGTCAAAGAATAATTCCCATCCATATCTGTAATGCTGCCGTAAGATGTTCCTTTCTGAACAATGTTTACGCCAACCAACGGTGAACCGTCGGTTGCAGATGTTACAGTCCCATGAATTTTTATGTTATTTTGGGCTGTAATTGATAAGCAATTGAATACTACAATGACCATACAGGCAATTATGCGAGAAGCTATTGGCCATGAATTTGACTTTGAAACATTTAGTTTTCTATTCATAAATAGATAATTATTTAAGGATTAATAAATAGGTATATTCTTTTTAATAGACTTACTCTAGGGTGGAATTATTCTTATTACAATACATTGAAGTCTCAGAATTTGGTCTTTATTTTATCCAACCAGATTCTTACATTCTTCTTCACCACTTGTGGATTATTCTTTATATCGTCACCACTGACTGAAAAACCTTCGAGGATAATAGAGTGTGGACAAAGCCCTGCGATATCTGTTAATGTATTGCCTGCGCTACCTCCGAAGGTGGCAAAAGGAATTACATTTTTTCCAGTCAGTTTATTTTCTTTTAAAAAGGCTTTTACAGGAAGTGATATATTATTGAACCAGTTTGGGGTTCCGACAAAAATAGCATCATACGAATTGAGGTTCTTTACCTTGGTTTTCAGGACGGGTAGTGTGCCTTTATCTATTTGTTTTTGTACAAGGTCATGTATATCCCCCGATGGATAGGAGGGTGTTGGTTCGATAGAGAAAAGATCACCGCCGATGGATTCTTTGATAGTGCTTGCCAACATTCTTGTATTTCCTCCTTGCGAGAAGTAGACCACTAATATTTTAGGGTGTTTTACTTCTGCTTTTATTTGCTTATTGCTACAACTAACTAGTGCTAGAAATAATAGTGCAATAATGCTGAAGATCTTTGTTTTCATGTCATTTATAGGTTTAATGATTATTTGATTTGTATTTTCATGTATACCTTTATCTACTCATCACTTTTTGTCTAAGTGCAAGGATATCCATAACTTGCTAATAGGGGGTTTAATAACTGTTATAAAAGCTCTAAAAAATATCGGAAGGAAGAAATATGATAAAACGCAAACTTTTGTTGGCGGTATTTAAACTGCACGGTGTATGAGGTGAGTAAAAACAAGAGGCCATCTCAAGTATATTTTGAGATAGCCTCTATTCATATAGAAGTATTTAGTTCCTTTTACTCTTTAGCAACAAAGCACCAGTGTGTGGAGACAGATGACCAGTTCGGATCACAAAGTACAGCTCCGGCATCCGGTTCAATAAGAACCATTTCCTTATTGTTGAATACTGCGATGTCGAACGTACCTCTGCTTGGGGCACCCGTATAATAATTAAAACCGGAAGGAAGAGAGACACCTTTTAATGTAAGTGTACCCACCCAGCCTTTGCCGGTGAGTCTACCGTCACGATAAGAGGGCTTCAATGCAGCTTTGTCTGCAGAAGTACCCATTGAGAATGCGAACGAACCTTTTATCTCCGTACCGTCAGCTTTGTGTAGTGTAGCATTAGCTCCTCCGTTGAGGTCGAACGTGATGTATTCGTTCGCGGAAACCGTTACGCCTTGTGGTGATGTGTCACCAATGGCAGTGCACGACCAATTAGGAACGTCAGCACTCCATCCGTAACCACCTGCACCGTAGCAACCCCAACTTCCACGTCCCGGGTTAGGATCCCATACCCAGGTTTTTCCTTCTGTTCCTTCTCCTGCAAGTATTGCCCATGACGGATCGAGGGGATAATCAATAATATTGATCTGCACTTTCTTTTCTACTATCACTTGTCCGCCACCACAAGTGGCATAGAATTTTAGAGTCTGTTCACCAAGGAAGGGGATTAGTACTGTATCGCATTGGGCAGTAGTTACACCTACTAAATAGTCCCACATGCCTCCTATTTCCTTATTGTTATTCTTGATAATCACTTTGTTGCTTCCTGGAGTAATTCCATGTACATCGAGGTGAGCTGCAATTTCTTCAGCTGATGCGACGGTGCCGAGGGAATCATTATCAACAGAGGCATCCAAGCAAGAGGCCATTGATATTGCCAAAAGGCAACCGCCTAAAAATGATAAGTATTTATTCTTCATAATTTTCATTTTACTTTTGAGGTTAATTATTAGAAGTTACCTTCATTAGATGCCCATCCTTCATTCTGAACAAGAATGCCTTGTGATTTTTGAATTTCTTGATCAGGTATAGGTAGTAAGCCTTTGGTCTCTGTGCGGAACGGTATAGAGATCGTTGTCTCAACTTTCTGGTTGAGAACCTTTACATTAGAGCGATGCTCTGTAATCAGAGACTCTTTATGCCAACGTAATAGATCGTAGTAGCGGATACCTTCAAATGCAAATTCCCAATGGCGTTCATTCTGAATATTTTCCAAAGTTACCGGGACGGAAGGGAGCTTGCCGGCACGTGCACGTACGCGGTCCATATATTCCTGAGCATGAGAGCTACCAAGTTCAGCACCCATAAGCAAAACATCAGAAAAACGAATGACATAGAAATCTTGCAGATTGTTCGACTGATAATCAAGAGTATTAAGTGAGGGATAGAGATGCCAGTAAAGAGGCTCTATGCCTGTACCTAAGTAATTGCTTGTTCCGGGGTCATTCGCCTTAGTGCTAATAGCAGTGTACTTTTTGTTCCATAAATGGGTATCTTGTATTTGATTTTGTGCACCATCTACATAAGCTTTGATGCCTTCGTTGGCATCTTCTACGTTAAGGATAGAACCTGTACGGCGAGGGTCAGCCGTAGGCCAAGTTTCATAAAGATTACGAGTCACAGAACCTGTTCCCCAACCTGAACCGTAAGGATAGCAATCCATCCATTTGTTGCCTCCTTCATCTTGGTAACGGAGACTGAAGAAGAGGGCTTCGTTGTTTCGTGCACTCCAGTCGTTTCCTGAGTGTTTTACAACAAATACAGCCTCCGGGTTATTGCCATCTTCACCAATATAGGATAATTTGTTATCAACATTATACTTGTAATCGACTGCGGCAGAATAAGGCCAAAGATTACGGAATTCAGGAACTAAGTCGTGACCCGAGTTGCTAACGCAATCTTCCACAAAAGAGATCACTTGAGCCTTGGTAAGCGTGCCACCTTCCCCTGGCAGGGTGATGGATTCTGTATTATAGTAGCCTGTGTAGAAGAGGAATACGCGAGCAAGCATTGCTTCAGCAGCCCACTTAGTGGCGTGACCATCGGTTCCGACACCTGTAGTCCATTTAGTGGAAGGAAGCTTACTGATTGCTGCCAAAAGATCGGAAGCTATTTGCCCATACATTGCTGTTGGTTCGGCTTGCGGGTTGTTGACCGGGTCGGGAGTAAGAACTAAAGGCACACGACCAAATGCTCTTGCAAGCTCAAAATAATAGTAAGCACGTAGAAAATAAGTCTCACCAATAATTCTAGAATGGTCAGCCTCTGAATCCCAATTAATATTTCCTTCGCATTTCAGCATAAAGTTGGTGCGGTAAATACCTTCCCAACGTAGAGACCAAAAGCGTGCATACATGTTTTCGCTGGTTTTCTTGAAGGAAGCGATAGCTTGTACATCATGGTCATCCGTACCACCTGCACCGAAACGGTCGTCACTCATAAGTTCAGCAATAAAAAAACTGGAACTTTGAGGAGAGTTGGCATCCCCCATAATAGGGCGGTACATAGCAGTAAGCACTTGATTAGCATCCGCCGTACTTTTTGGAAAGATGCTGCTGTCTTTTTTTGTAAGATTGTCCGTATCAAGGAAGCTTTCAGAACAGCTTGTCATCAAACATACAGACGTAATACACAATAATATCTTTTTCATACGCTTTCTGGATTTAGAATTTAACATTAACGCCGACTAGGAAGGTACGTGCAGATGGATAGTTACCTATATCCACACCTTGTGACCAACTTGAATATGCTCCATAACCTACTTCGGGATCCATTCCTTTGTAGCCGGTGAAGGTATAAAGGTTTGTCATGGAAACATAGAAGCGAAGCTGTGAGAGTGGTATCTGCGAGAATAACTTTTTGAAATCATAGCCGATGGTCAGGTTACTAATGCGAAAATAGTCGGCATTATCTACATAGATGTCTGAGATGTATTTCCAGTTTTGGTGTGGTGATGCAGTAATGCGTGGATAGCGGTTCGATGTACCTTCGCCATGCCAGCGATTGGCGGCTATGTCCATCGTGAAGTTATCTTTCGGGTTATCGCCAAAATCACGGTAAGAATGAGCTACTTGCTGACCGAATGCACCTACACCACTGATGGAGAGATCAAAACCTTTATAACCCAAATTGAAATTTAGCCCCACGTTTAGATCAGGATGCGGGTCACCAATCATGGTGCGATCATCTGCAGAGATTGTTCCGTCACCATTTAGATCTGCAAAGATAACATCCCCTGGTACAGCATTCGGCATGATTCGGCTACCCTTGGCATTTTTATAGTTGTTAACTTGTTCTGCATTTTGGAAAATACCTAAAGTCTTGTAACCATAAAAGAATCCGATAGGACGCCCCACTTCTACTCGAGTGATATAGTCTGTTTGAGTGGAAAGGGCATCAACGCTGCCATTGATGACACCTTCGCCATTAGCAAGACGAGTTACTTCATTTTTGTTGTAGGCAATATTTAGAGAAGCGCCGTAAGTAAAATCTTTCTTTATTTGATCGTTCCATGTAAATCCAAGTTCGACGCCGGTATTTTTGATATCTCCACCATTGATGTAAGGTGCCCCTGTTCCGTAAGATGCCAAAATAGGAGCCTGTACCAGCCAATCTTTAGTTTTCTTCTGGTACCAATCGAACGTAAAGCCTAAACGGTTTTTAAGAAAACGTGCGTCGATGCCGAGGTCAAGTTGTTCAGAGGTTTCCCATGTGATGTTTTCATTTGCTAAAATATCCGGGTAAGAACCGAGAGTTTTGTTTGCTTTGTCGTTGCCAAAGTAGTAGTCTGCACCACCAATATTAATTGTTGATAGATATTGGAAATTACTGATGGAGCAATTACCGTTCTGCCCCCAGCTTGCGCGGAGTTTCAAATAATCGAGCCAGTTCTTGGTCGATTCCATAAAGTTTTCATTTGCGATGTTCCAACCGGCAGATACTGAAGGAAAGTACCCCCAACGGTTACCTTTGGCGAAGTTGGAAGAACCATCTGCGCGAAGGATGACAGTAGCCATGTACTTCCCGGAAAAGTCATAGTTTACACGACCAAAGTAGGAGAGTAGACCGCCTTCTCCGGAAGGATTGCCCCACATTCCCCAAGTAGAAGTAGCTCCTTGTTGTTCGGTGTTCGAGATATAAGCGTGTTGCCAATCGCCGAAGGTAGATTTTTGACGGTTTGCACCTACACTTTCGCCTAATCCCCATTTCTCTGCAGACATTCCGGCAAGGATATCAAAGTTATGCTTTTCCTGAATATTGAAATGATAGTTTAGTGTATTTTCCCATGACCATGCATAGTCATTGCCTGATGCTTGACTGGTATTATTATTGGTACGTTGGAATGATCCGCCCAAATCATATGTTTCATCATAGCTGCGGTTTGTATAGCCTGAGTATCCGTATCCGAAAGTAGAACGCCACATCAAATCCTTAACGGGCTGTACAGTGAAGTAAAAGTTACCACGTGCTGAATAGTTTTTGCTATTCCTGTCTCTGCCGTCGTACCACAAACGTGCTACAGGATTTGCACGCAGTGAACTCCAATAACCGATGCATTTAGAAAAATCTCCATTTTCATCATAAACGGTCATAAATGGAAAAGCTTCCATTGCCCATCGGATATTGTTATTATAAGGACCATCCGTCTGTACACCAAGACCGTCGTTGGTTGTCATGTTTAATTGTAGGTTCTCACCAAACTTGAAGTAATCAAAATCTTTTCCTTTTATCAACGACCACTCTGAGTTGATACGGGCAGAATATCGGTCATACTTGGATGTGAAATAGTTGCGCCCGATGAGGCCTTCTTGAGAAGTGTAGCTCAAGCCTATGGAGTAGTTACCTTGAGTGTTACCTCCACTTACTCCAAATGAGTAGTTCTGCTGGGGTGCGTCATGACCGATGATTTCGTCTACCCAGTTAGTTCCCTTCCATTCACCACTTTCTATTTTATTCCAATTGGGGACTAATGACGCAAAATCAAATGGAGCAAGACCGTCATTGATTTGTGCTTCGTTCATTATAGTAGCATATTCTTTTGCATCAAGCACTTGAGGCTTGCGTGCAATATTTTGCCAACCTAGGTAAGCATCGAACGTAATGACTGCCTTGCCATCTTTGCCTTTTTTAGTCGTAACAAGGATTACTCCGTTGGCAGCTCGCGCGCCGTAGATAGCTGTAGATGCAGCATCTTTCAATACATCAATACTTTCAATATCATTCGGATTTAGGGCATTTAAATTATCAATACCTCCTACCAAACCATCGATAACACATATAGGTGAGGCATCTCCCATAGTGCCTAGACCGCGGATAGATACTTTATAACCAGCTCCTGGCTTCCCGGAATTGGATACAATGGATACACCCGGTGTCTGACTGGAAAGTGCTCCGATAGGTGATACGGTATTCATCTTGGCAATTTCCTCTCCCTTTATTTGTATTGTGGCACCGGTAACCAGTTTCTTCTTTTGCACGCCATAACCGATGACGACAATTTCATCGAGATATTTGACATTTTCTTTAAGATTGACGGTTAGTTTTGAATTAGCATTCGTTACTTTCACCTCAATGGGGTCATAGCCTAGAAATGAAATAACCAGAAAGTCATTAACTTTGGCATTTAAGTTGAAATTACCATTAATGTCTGTGATAGTACCGATTGAGGCGTTGTTTTTCACGTAAATATTGGCGCCCGGGACAGCTTCTCCTGCTGGGTCGAGAACAACTCCTTGCACATTAACTTGCTGTGCAAATAGCTGCATTGAGCACCAAATAGTACAAAGCAGCAATAGGATTTTCTTTTGCATAAAATTACAAAATATTAGTTTATAAATAGAGACGGTTAGTAATCACATATTGTGAGTGGAAAAATATTATTTTCTTATTCTTGAAAAATTTATATTTTCATAGGCATACAATTTTTAAGTTGTGGTAATAATTCTTTTATCTCAAAAGTAAGGGAATGTATAGCAAATGAGGTTCAATATCTGTCAAAATAGGTTCCTTTTTTGTCAACAATCTCATAAATTGTGTTTGTATTAACTTTCGTTTTTCCGCTTTTATATATTGAGGATAGATTTTTGGGGGCTAATAATAAAATTGAAAAGAGAAAGCTTTGCCAAATATTGAAGAGATTAAGAGAATATCACTTTGATAAGAATATCCGGTATAATAAAATTAAAACTCAGTTCCCAATTCTTCAGAAGAGAGATTACTGAGTTTTAATCAAAAAGTTACAATACGGAATATAAATGCAATTGTTAGATTTTTAATCTTGCAGTTAATTGTTTATTTCAAGAAGGGATCACCTTGCTTATCTGTGCTTACGACCCATCTGAAAGCATTGACTAACAATAGATTCTGTGTCCCATCAATAAATTCTTCATCTCCATGTCCCAAATTTAGATAGATCATGCGATATTTAGTGTTAGTCCATACAACAGGGAAATCTCCGAAGTTAACTACATCTTTAATGCCGAACGGATAATTCTTTGGTGAGATGGAACAGAGTACTTTTACATTTTTATTTAGCCTTGGGCTTGGATTCCATTGATACCATTCGCTAGCCGGAGCTACAAATGAAGCAGGTAAATTCTTGGTGACGGGATGGTTCGAATTGTCAACATCAACCAATGCAGGTTGGGGGGGCCAATTGTTGCAATAGAACACACCACCGCCCAAGAATTGTACTAACCAAGGCCAATTTGTATTTTTATCGTTATAAGCTGCAGCATGAAAGCCGACCCATCCGCCTCCATTTTCCATATACTTTTCAAATGCTTCACGCTCTGCTTTACTAGTGGGCGTTGTGTTGAGCATTACAATAACGGAATAGTCCTTTAATTTTTCGTATGGATATTGAGACAGATCGGTTGTGACATCCAAGATAAATCCATTGCCATAATTTAATTTCTTAAAGAAGCTTATAGCCTGTTGTGCGAATTGTACATGCGCCTCTTCCGCATTTGGAGTATAGTAAACCAATGCTTTGAATCGTGGGGCTTTGGCATAATTGGCAGAGTACTTACTTTGTGCGCTCGAAAGGGTTGTGCAAAGCACAATCAAAAGGAAGAAATAATTTTTTAATCTTTTCATAATGCATTTCTATGGTGTTAATATTTCATTCAAATTCAGAAACCAGTGACAACCATTTTCCTGCAGATGTCACCCAAACTTCTTTGTAGCAGGCGTTATTTGTCTGTGGCCAATATGGTACATCTTCATTACCTATAGTTCGTATTCCGACAGGCATTTCTCCCACCATCTCTCCCGAAGAAAAACTGTTCATTTGCGGGTAATCGTACCCTTCTCCGTAGATTAACGATTGTCCAAACGGATTTTTACCTACTACCCAGTATAATTGTTCCATCCCAATATCGAGTAATTCTTTATCGTTAAGAAACTTTCCACATAAGGCTGCCGATTTCCCTGTTGACAGATGAACTGCCATATTTCCATTAAATATGCTAAACCAAACGGGAAAGCGCTTGATATAATATTTGTCATTCAACTTTATACCTTTTTCCAGTTGGGTCTTGTATAATTCTCCTGCATTATCCGGAGCCAATAAATGTAACTTATGAAATTCTATGGAATCTTCATTTTCGTCTATACGATAAATGCCACTGGGTATCATTCCATAAGGCTGAGTATATTGCATGATTCCTTTGAGATATTCTCCATACATTTTAATTGATGATTCCCAACGTAAATAATCAGGATGGCCTTTTTGCGTTTCACACAGCAGGGTCATAGCTTGCATGTATATCTGTTCTCTGGATTGATGAATGGAATGTACAATTGATTTTTGGGATTTATCTCGATAAAAGAATCCTCTGATATTGCTTTGGTTTTCTAAGGGCTCTATTTGTTGACAATCAAGTGTGTAATGAATATTTTCTACTGCGAGGTTGGCATAGTAGGCTTTCTTGGTCAACTTATATAACATACTTGCAGCCCAAGATATTGTAGCCATGTATTGACTTTTCGAAGTACTATAATTGTGTTCGTACATTTGTTGAAACTGGTCAAAACCATCTTTCTTGAATTTATCCATAGCAAATGCGAAATCCTCTTCGGCAACTTTAAGCAGGTGCTCACGTAACATAGGGTCCCGGTCCATGCTCATCGACGCATAGGCTTCATAGACCGAATATAAGAAATTGTCATATGCAATATTTTGAACCCGTACGGAATAAATATCATCCAAAGTATTTATAATTCCATCTTGCCAAATAAGTAATCCCATGCTGCTGGCACGATATCCATCCCCGTAACGATTTTTGAGAATGAAGTCAATTCCCCATTCTGCTTCTTCCAATATTCGTGCAGCTAATGGAGTATTTCTGCTTTTGAGGCGGTTGTATGCTTCTAATAAGGCATAGGTTACGTCACCTGTCTGCAGCGTTTGTTGTGACAAATCTCCTGCATCGTGCCAACCGCCTGCGTATGAAATGGTCTTACCCTCATGTTTTGAAAATAAGTCTAAGTGGCATGATGAATGTATGTTGGGGACAGGATATCCACAGCGTTGACAGAATATAAAGTTTAATGCTTTCCACAGTGAATTATCCCATATCTTCTGTCCAATTTGGAATGAAGGGGTTACGACTTCGCCAACTTTTAATGAGTAATCTCCTGCATGATTGAAAGATGTAAAATCAATAACACCAAATTCTCCAATTGTAGTTTTCTTATCTTCAATTTTTCCTTCGAGTGCAACTGTTTGATCAACAGTATTGATGAGTTGGAATATTGTGTGTCTTTTGTACAATGATGCGTTTATTATAGCTTCTTTAGGTGCATTTGTAACATATCCTGTTGTGGAGTAAATGATTCTATTTTCATCGGGAATCCATCCACTAACTTTCTCCGGATCCTTTATTTGTTGAAATTGTATATCGTTTATATAGTAGATTGCAGAATCACCGGTTGTCCGGTCTTTTCCCTTTATAGACACATTGAAACTGATGTCCATTACTTTATTACGCTGATATTCAGTGATCTCAAGGTAGCACTGATTCCATTGTTTATTAATTAAATTAACGAGATGAGCGCCGGTAGGGCTATTGTATCCTTTTTGTGTTATAGAATTATCGTTATTAAAATTTATATTCATATTAACGACGCGAGCTCCTTCGCAATCGGGGTATATTGAAAAAGCAAGCCTATTATAACCCATTAGATTCTTCCCCTTAATGTGATAAGTAACGGTGCTATTGCCATACGTAGCATAATCCGGATCGGAAGGGGATCCTTTTGCCCTTCTACCTGTATTATTAGGTATGGATAGACGAAGAAAAAGACCCTTTGAAGCTGATTTCTCTTTTGAAAAAGACATATATCCTTCTCCGCTATGCTCCCATGCTCTTTCTCCATTTAATTGATAAAGTGGTAAGGTTGCAATGATAATTTTCTTTTTACCTTTTTCCTCAAGTGAATTTGTTGTATTTAAATGTAGTGGCGCATGGATTAGCCCTGTCGCATAGAGCTGTTCTTCTAATTTACGGTCTTGCGTAAAAACATTCTGACTATATGCCGAGCTTATAGCAGCTAATAAGAGACCCAGAATGAATATTGTTTTCTGCATACTTTACTTACATTTGTTTTGTTAATGCGAGATTAGTCATTATTTGTAACTCGAAGGTTCGATTATTAGCATAAAATCTTTAAAAGCTATCAAAATATAAGATTAGCCTTTTGGATGATTTGTGATGTCCGCCTCTATTTACCATTTGGATGGAGTTCTGTGCTTTTTATTGAAGAATCATTGAACGTCATCCTTTTGGAGAGAATATGGTGTTTCACATAAAAAGAGCTCATAGCTTGTTTGGATCTGATTTTATTTGATATCTTTAAACCCGCAAAAATAAATGACAAATGAGAAAATTAATTTTATTGGCAACAAGTATTATGGTAGTATCTTGTGCACAACAGCAAAAATTGTTGTATCCCAAGGCTGTAAAGACAGATGTTTCCGATCTTTATTTCGGTGAAAAAGTAGCTGATCCTTATCGTTGGCTCGAAAATGATACATCTGCTGCAACAAATGCATGGGTACATGCGGAGAATGAAGTCACCAACTCCTTTTTGTCGAAGATTCCTTTTCGCCAGTCTTTATTAAAGAGACTGACTGATATTGCGAATTATGAAAAAATAGGTACTCCGTTCAAAAAGTTTGGTAAATACTACTTTTATAAGAATGATGGATTGCAAAATCAGAGTGTGTTATACGTACAGGATAATTTGGAATCTACTCCGCGGGTTTTTTTAGATCCTAATAAACTATCGGATGATGGAACGGTCGCGCTGACCGGGATTTCCTTCTCTAATGATGGTAAATACATGGCTTATACAGTATCACGGAGTGGGTCTGATTGGAGAGAGATTTTTGTGATGAATGTTGCGGACGGTAAATTATTGGACGACCATATTTTGTGGGCCAAGTTTACTGATGCGTCATGGCAGGGAAGTGGTTTTTATTATAGTGCTTATGATGCTCCAGTTAAAGGAAAGGAATTTTCTAATATCAATGAGAACCATAAGATATATTATCATCAATTAGGTACCCCACAAGCACAAGATAAGTTGATTTATCAAAATCTTGATCATCCGAAACGTTTTTATAGTGTGAGCGTAAATGAAGATGAAACGGTTATGTTTCTGTATGAGAGTGGTGATGGACGTGGTAATGCTCTTTATATGAAAGATCTGCGCAAATCTAATGCTTCGTTTGTGGCAATGGCTTCGGATATGGATTATCAGTATGGTCCTATGGAAGTAGTAGGCAATAAAATCTATTTATCCACTAATTATAAGTCTCCTAAAGGCTGTATAATGGTTGCATATATAGATAAACCGGCTTTAAATGATTGGGAAGTATTGATTCCACAATCTGAAAGCGTACTTTCGGGTGCACAAGTTATTGGTGGAAAGCTTTTCCTGACCTATGATAAAGATGCATCCAATCACGCTTACGTCTATGGGCTTGATGGGAAAGAGATACAAGAAATAAATTTACCCTCTCTTGGCTCGGTTGGTTTTAGTGGAGATAAAAATGATAAGGAATGCTTCTTCAGTTTCACCTCCTTCACTATTCCCGGAGCTACTTATCGTTATGACATGGATACCAACAGTTATAAAATATTCCGTGCTCCGAAAGTCGACTTTAATCCTGATGAGTTTGTTACAGAACAAGTGTTCTATCCGAGTAAAGATGGCACTAAAATACCAATGTTTCTGACTTATAAAAAAGGCTTGAAAAAAGATGGAAAAAATCCTGTATTCCTTTATGGTTACGGTGGTTTCAATATCAGTCTTAATCCGGCTTTCTCTTCAGTGCGTGTGCCTTTCCTTGAAAATGGTGGAATATATGCACAGGCAAACTTGAGAGGTGGTGGTGAATACGGAGAAGATTGGCATATTGCGGGGACAAAGATGCAAAAGCAGAATGTATTTAATGATTTCATTGCGGCGGCCGAATATCTTATTCACAACAAATATACCAATAATAAAAAAATAGCAATTGTCGGAGGATCTAATGGTGGGCTATTGGTTGGGGCATGTATGACTCAACGACCCGATTTATTCCGTGTGGCAATACCACAAGTCGGAGTGATGGATATGTTGCGCTACCATAAGTTTACTATCGGATGGAATTGGGCAAGTGATTATGGAACGAGTGAAGATAGTAAGGAAATGTTTCAATACTTGAAAGGGTACTCTCCTTTGCATAATCTTAAGCTGGGGACTAAGTATCCGGCTACTTTAGTTACTACAGCCGATCATGATGACAGGGTGGTACCAGCACATTCTTTTAAATTTGCAGCAACCTTGCAGGCTTGCAATAATGGAGTTAATCCGACTTTAATCCGTATCGACAGTAAAGCCGGCCATGGAGCAGGAAAGCCTATGAGTAAAGTGCTTGAAGAACAGGCTGACATCTATGGCTTTATCATGTATAATCTAGGTATGAAATTTAAAGATCAATGATTCCAATTGATACTGTAAGGTAAGACTGGATTATTGATTTTATGACCTATTTGTTCAGCCATTTCATTTAGCTGTTAATGAGGCTATCTTACATTTTATTGCTATTAAACCAAAATAACGCCATTAATATTAGGTGAAAAGAAAACTTTACCTATATTTGTGGCGTTATTTGTTTACAAAGTGATTAAATATAACTCATTCACAATAAGGATAAACCTTTAAAGTGTAATATTATGAATATTGAACGAATCATGTCCTCTCTAGAGGCAAAACACCCCGGCGAGTCTGAATATCTTCAAGCCGTGAAGGAAGTACTTATTTCTATCGAAGATATCTATAATCAGCATCCGGAGTTTGAAAAAGCCAAAATCATTGAACGGCTGGTCGAGCCGGATCGTATTTTTACGTTCCGTGTGACTTGGGTTGATGATAAGGGCGAAGTACAAACAAACTTAGGGTATCGCGTGCAATTTAATAATGCTATCGGTCCGTATAAAGGTGGTATTCGTTTTCACGCTTCGGTTAATCTTTCTATCCTGAAATTTTTAGGTTTTGAGCAGACTTTCAAGAATGCGCTGACAACTCTTCCTATGGGGGGAGGTAAGGGTGGATCGGACTTTTCACCACGAGGTAAAAGCGATGCTGAGATAATGCGTTTCTGCCAAGCTTTTATACTTGAATTATGGCGTCATCTTGGTCCTGACATGGATGTACCAGCAGGAGATATTGGTGTGGGTGGTCGTGAAGTCGGTTATATGTTTGGTATGTATAAGAAACTCACCCGCCAATTTACCGGAACATTTACCGGTAAAGGCCTTGAATTCGGAGGTTCATTGATTCGACCTGAAGCTACAGGTTTTGGAGGTTTATATTTTGTAAATCAAATGCTGCAAGCCAAAGGCCTTAATATTAAAGGTAAGACAGTAGCTATTTCCGGCTTTGGAAATGTAGCATGGGGAGCTGCCACTAAGGCAACTCAATTGGGAGCTAAAGTAATAACTATATCAGGTCCTGATGGATATATATATGATCCGGCAGGAATTAGTGGAGATAAAATAGATTATATGCTTGAGCTTAGGGCGTCTGGCAATGATATTGTAGAGCCCTATGTAGAACAATTCAGTGGAGCAACCTTTGTGCCGGGAAAGCATCCATGGGAAGTAAAATCGGATATTGCTTTGCCTTGTGCAACGCAAAATGAACTTGATGGTGACGATGCACGTAAGCTTATAGAGAATAAGGTTTTGTGTGTCGGCGAAATCTCCAATATGGGATGTACTCCCGAAGCTATTGATCTTTTTATAGAACATAAAATAATGTACGCTCCGGGTAAGGCGGTTAATGCCGGTGGAGTAGCTACGTCGGGATTGGAAATGTCACAGAATGCAATGCATCTCAGTTGGGGTGCTGCCGAAGTAGATGAAAGGCTTCATGCAATAATGCATGGCATTCATTCGCAATGTGTAAAATATGGCTCCGAACCAGATGGATACATTAATTATGTAAAAGGTGCCAATATTGCCGGTTTCATGAAAGTGGCTCACGCGATGATGGGACAAGGCATTATTTAAAGTGTAATTTTGTTTAGTTGTATTTGTATTTGTGGTTTGTACTGCCTGTGCCTGTGAAGGCCGTCGGGCAGTACTTTTTTGCTTGAAAGGGTTATAAACTCAAAAAAAATGCATAGGTTTGTATCGTCAAAATTTTAATAACAAAGAGATGTTACTACCTGAATTGAAAGAGAGACGCGACAAAATACGTGTTTTTATGGCTCAGCAAGATATTGATGCTGCCCTTATTACTTGTAATGTAAACTTAATTTATACTTATGGACGTGTTGTCAGCGGTTATCTTTATTTGCCGTTGAATGCTCCTGCCCGTTTGTTTGTGAAACGGCCAAACGGAATAGAAGGTGAACATGTTTATTCTATTCGCAAACCTGAGCAAATCCCAGCTTTAATACAGGAATGTGGCTTGCCATTACCTTCCAAATTAATGTTGGAGGGAGATGAGTTACCTTTTACTGAGTACACTCGCTTAGCTGCATGCTTTCCGGATTCGACCATTGTAAACGGTACTCCGCTGATTCGTCAGGCGCGCTCCACGAAAACCAATATGGAGGTATGCATGCTTCGTCGTTCCGGCGCAGCTCATGACAAGGCATACCAACAAATACCTTCTGTTTATCAACCGGGGATGACCGATCGCCAATTTTCTATTGAAATAGAACGTCTTATGCGACTTGAAGGATGTTTGGGCATTTTCAGAGTATTCGGTCAGAGCATGGAAATTTTTATGGGTAGTGTACTTGCCGGAGATAACGCTGCTACTCCTTCTCCTTATGATTTTGCACTTGGTGGGGAAGGACTTGATCCTTCAATACCTGGTGGTGTGAATGGTTCATTATTGCAAGCAGGACAGAGTGTCATGGTGGATATGGGAGGTAACTTTTATGGTTACATGTGTGATATGAGCCGGGTATTTTCTATTGGTAAGCTACCTGATAAAGCTTATGCTGCTCATCAGGTATGCCTTGAAGTACAAGATGCGGTGTCAGCTATGGCAAAGCCTGGTGTAGCTTGTGAAGATTTATATCAGACGGCAATCGATCTGGTTGCTAAAACTGGATTCGAAGATTGTTTCATGGGAATAGATCAAAAAGCGAAATTTATAGGGCATGGTATTGGGTTGGAAATCAATGAGGCGCCTGTGTTAGCACCTCGTATGAAACAAGAGCTCGAACCGGGAATGGTATTTGCTTTGGAACCTAAGATCGTATTACCGGGCGTGGGGCCGTTAGGTATTGAAAATTCATGGGCTGTCACTCTTGAGGGTGTAGAAAAACTGACCCATTGTAGAGAAGACATTATTGAATTATAGAAATGCAGTATAATATTGCGAAGGAGCGGAGATGAAATAGATCAAGTTCCTTCGTAGTATTCTCTTAAATAATATCGGGTAATAAAGTCCCAATTCTTATGAAGTAACTCCTTTCCGTTTGGTATCGGGAGTTCGATGTCCGGTAATAGACCTTTTTCCATTCCATACTTTATTAAATCAAACGGACATTCACCTTGTACGCAAAACATTTGATATCCACTTCTTCGAGCATCTTCTTTATTGAATGTCGGATTATGAGAATCGTTAAAGTATTGTGAAACATTTGGAGCGAGCAATATTCCTTTGGCATTGGCATAAATCACAAAATGGGCATGCTCTTTCAACTCTTTAAATAATCCTCCATTTTGATTTTCCCAGTAAAGGGTTTCAGTGAGAAATTTTTCAAGCTCTTTGTACGTTGCAAAATAAAGCAATGGGTAATCATTATTATAAAGCAGGCTTTGCTTTACATCTTTATTCGTGGCCTGTTCTGCTTTAATATCAGGCAATAATGTCGAATGAACATCAAAGATATCGGGTAATACCCAGTTCTTTGGAGATGGTATATCACTAATGGGAGCTTCTTCGAATACCTCATCCATTAGTGTATATACTTTTCCACTCAGTTCTATTAAATCAGGCGAGAAAGGATCAACAATAGGTGCAATTTCTTCTTTTTCTTTGTTTACAGTGAATAGCAGCCAGATAATAAAAGCGATATCTTCCTTGTTAATCTCATCCTGAATATATTCAGCTTTTATGGGATAAAAAGGAAGATAAGCACTGTAATTTGAATAATATAGTTCGGAGAAGGCTTTCCATCCTCCACTTTGGGATATTACATCTTGTAGATACATTGCGCATTTAATCGGCAGATTGTTAATAAGCAGATCAGTACGCCCACTTCTCCCATCTACAGAGTTGCTAATTAATGTTTGCAAGCGGTTGGCGAATCCTAGATACCACTCATCGGTGATTGTCTTTTTCTTACGTTGATTGACATCCAACCAGTTCTGCATGTAATATCCTTTTTCCATCAAACCTAGGGTGTGAAAGCTTTGAAAGAACTATTTAAGTGCTTCTTCTATTTTGCTTAATAATAATTGGAATTCTTCTTTTGTATATCCCAACGTAGCATAAATAACTTTTCCTTCTTTATCTATGAGATAAGAGCGTGGTATGGATTTGTCGGCAAATAATGAAAATACTTCTCGTTTTGGGTCAGGATATAGGGGAAATGTGAATTTTTTCTTCTCATTGTATACCTTCAATTGTTCGTCGGTATGTTCACGTCCAATGACGAGCAATTTGAAATTTTTATTGTCTTTGTATTTAGGCCATAACAAACTTTGTACATCAGCTAACTCCAATTGGCAAGGAGGGCACCATGTAGCAAAAAGGCTGATTAATGTCACTTTTCCTTGTAAATCAGCAGCTGAGACATTTCCATATACAGCTGAACTTAGTTTAATATTTGGTAGTTTATCACCAACTTTGATTTCTTGAGCCTGAATTCCCAATGTTAAACAGGCCATGATTAATAATAGTCCTAATTTTTTCATTTTAATAATAATTACGGGTGAGTTAATCTAATATCCTGAGTCTCTTATAGCCGTTTTAATGCCAGTTTAATGACTTGCTCTACTGGTGCATCCGGTAATTCCTGAATAATGGCAAAAACCACCTTTTGCGAAGGAGCTGGGGCGAACCCCAGCATAGTAAGAGCGGCTACTGCTTCTTCTTGAATCTGATTGCTGATGGTAGAGAAAATCTGACTGACATTCTCCGAGCTCCCTGTTGCAAACGCGTTAGTCTTGATCTTGTCTTTCAAGTCGACAATAACGCGTTGTGCGGTCTTCAATCCTATACCTTTTACTGTTTTTAGAAGTGTAGCATTTTCCGTGCTGATAATATTTATTAATTCTGCCGGCGAAAGGGCTGAAAGGATCATTCGAGCTGTATTTCCACCAATGCCGGATACAGAGAGCAGCATGAGGAACAGTTCTCTTTCCTGCTTATCGACAAATCCGTATAAGGTATAGGCATCTTCACGAATCGCTTCATAAATATATAGTTTACACTCTTTCTTTCCTTGAATAGCAGCGTATGTATTCAATGAAATATTTACAGCATAACCTAAGCCGTTGCAATCGATAATTGCTGTCGCAGGGCTTAATTCGGCAAGTCCGCCTCTAATGTATTCTATCATAATAAAAATTATTCTTGAACCTTGTCAACCATTTCTACTTGCTTATTGTCGAGTGACGATGGTTGAGGCAAAGATATGGAAAAAACATAAAGGTTCAACGAAATGGAGTGGCAGTTCAAAGATAATCTTTATTTTTGTGTTGGAAAGATCATGATTTTATAACTTAAGAACCAACAAAAGAATGAAAAAGATTAGAGCAGCCATTATTGGCTATGGAAACATCGGACATTATGTTCTGGAAGCATTGCAAATGGCCGGTGATTTTGAAATAGCTGGTATTGTGCGTCGTGCGGGTGCTACAGATTGCCCCGATGAATTAAAAGAATATCCGGTTGTGACAAATATCCGTCAGTTGAAGGATGTGGACGTTGCAATTCTTTGCACTCCAACCCGCAGTGTTGAAAGTTACGCTAAAGATATTCTTTCATTGGGTATAAATACTGTTGATAGCTTTGATATTCATACCGGTATTACGCAATTGCGTAAGAATTTGAGTGAGGTGGCGCAAGCACATCAAGCTGTTGCTGTCATTTCGGCCGGATGGGATCCGGGAAGTGACTCTATTGTTCGCACACTATTAGAGGCTATAGCACCTAAAGGCATTACCTATACAAATTTTGGTCCGGGTATGAGCATGGGGCATACTGTCGCTGTGAAGGCTGTCCCCGGTGTTAAAGCAGCATTGTCTATGACTATTCCTACAGGTACGGGGATTCATCGGCGTATGGTTTACATAGAATTGGGAGATGGATACGTGTTTGAAAATGTAGTTAATGCAATTAAATCGGATCCTTACTTTGTAAATGACGAAACACATGTGAAGCTCGTACCCAGTGTTGACGCGTTGCTTGATATGGGACATGGAGTGAATCTAACCCGTAAAGGCGTCTCGGGGAAGACCCAGAACCAATTGTTTGAATTTAATATGCACATAAATAATCCGGCACTTACCGCGCAAGTATTAGTCTGTGTTGCTCGTGCTTCCATGCGTCAGAAATCAGGGTGCTACACTATGGTTGAAATACCGGTGATTGACCTTCTTCCCGGTGATCGTGAAGAATGGATCGCTCATTTGGTTTAAGAATAGCATGTCTTGATGTCTATCAATAAATATAAGCAGTTTTTTTAAGAAGAAAATGCCGCTTACAAGATCATAAAAATAAAGGTCCGGAAGTTATCTCCGGACCTTTATTTTTATGATCTTATATTAACTTTCCTAGAAAAGGAATCGCATAATGTCGTTAAAGTTCGCCCAGATAAGCAGTGCAAACAACAAGAACATTCCAACCATCTGGGCATGTTCCATGAATTTGTCGCTTGGTTTTCGGCGGGTGACCATCTCATAGATGAGAAACAAAACATGTCCACCGTCAAGAGCCGGTATCGGAAGTATGTTCATGAACGCAAGAATAATAGAGAGGAATGCCGTCATATACCAGAACTGATGCCAGTCCCAAGTTGCAGGAAATATACTGCCTATTGTTCCGAATCCTCCTAGCTGCTTAGCACCTTCTTTAGAGAAGAGATATTTCATATTACCAATGTAGCCTTTCAACGTTTTCACTCCTAGAGAGATACCTGCCGGAAAAGCATTAAAGAAACCATATTGTTTCTTTACGATGGGCAGAAGTTTGTCTGTCTGATTGCGAGCCATTGCTCCCATCTCGAAAGCTGAATCTGTGGCAAAGGTAATTGTATCTGTTATGCCATGACGTACATACGTCAGAGATATCTCGTGCGATGCGGAATCTGCTTTTTGACGGGTAAGCATTTCCTTCTTAAAATCGAAAAAGGCAATACTTTTTCCATCAAGCTGAATGATGCTGTCCCCAGCTTGTAGACCTGCCAATGCTGCAGGACGATTCGGCATGATACTATCAATGACATAAGGATAACGGAAAGAGGCAAAACGTACGCTATCTTTCATAAGACGTTGCATCATATTATCTGGAATATAAACAGAGACTCTTTTCCCCTCACGCAATACGGTGACTTCGCGAGCATCTGCTATGCGACTGAGCATTTCCCCGTCGTAGCGTTCAAAAGGTTTGTCGTCGGCAGCCAAAAGAATATCGCCATCTTTGAAACCTATTGCTTTGGCGGTACTGTTAAATTCCATACCCAAAGGAGCTTTCTGTACAGGTACGTATTCATCTCCCCATGCATAGAGAATCATCGAATAGATAAACATTGCCAATATGAAATTGAATAACACACCACCTATCATGATGAATAAACGTTGCCAAGCTGGCTTTGCACGGAATTCCCAAGGTTGTACGGGTTGCTTCATTTGTTCCGTATCCATGGATTCGTCTATCATTCCGGATATTTTGACATATCCACCCAATGGTAACCATCCTACTGCATATTCCGTATCACTCTTTTTAGGTTTAAACTTGAATAAGGTAAACCAAGGATCGAAGAATAGACAGAATTTTTCAACTCGTGTTTTGAATAAACGAGCGAAAAGGAAATGACCTCCTTCGTGTATGATAACCAGCAAAGAAAGACTCATAATGAGTTGTAAGGCACGAATCAAGAATGTTTCCATTTAAATTTATTTATTTTCTATGTTGTTATTTACTATACGAATAATTTATATCTCTCTGATGTATGCGATTTATAAATATTGTTGTTCCACTAGCTCCAAAGCCACCCGACGAGCTTCACTGTCGGTCATTACATAATCATCATAGTCGGGTTTTTGCAAGAATGCCACACGATTCATCGTTTTTTCTATGATGTCACTCATACCGAGGAATGATACTTTGTCGTGTAAAAAGGCCGAGACAACCACTTCATTTGCAGCGTTCACTATACAAGGCATATTTCCGGCACGGTGAAGTGCTTCGTAAGCCAAAGCCAAATTACGGAAACGTGTTGTATCCGGTTGTTCAAAAGTCAGGTTGGTACATTGGCTAAAATCTAACCGGGGGAATGAAGCATGGAGCCGGTCAGGATAAGAAAAGGCATACTGGATCGGTAATCGCATGTCGGGCATTCCCAATTGTGCCTTTACCGCACCGTCCTCAAATTGTACCATTGAATGGATAACAGACTGAGGGTGTACGATTACTTCTATTTGATCAGGACGTACTCCAAACAGCCATTTTGCCTCAATAACTTCAAATCCTTTATTCATCATGGAAGCAGAATCGATTGTTATTTTAGCTCCCATATTCCAATTTGGATGCTTTAACGCTTGTTCCTTTGTTACAGTCGACAGCTGTTTCATATTATAAGTACGGAAAGGACCGCCGGATGCAGTTAAAATAACTTTTTCTATCGGGTTACCAATCTCGCCGGTTAAACATTGAAATACCGCAGAATGTTCGGAATCTACCGGTAATATAGGAGTACCGCATACTCTTGCCAGTTCATTTATCAATTCTCCAGCTACAACAAGTGTCTCTTTATTGGCTAGAGCAATGGCCTTGCGAGCTCTTATTGCATTGATGGTCGGTTTTAGTCCGGCATATCCCACCATGGCGGTCAATACAATATCAATAGATGCTTCACTTACAACTTGTGATATGGCGTCTGCTCCTGCATATATTTTAATAGGTAGGTCCGATAATGCTTCCTTGAGGCAGGCATAGTGTGCTTCGTTTGCTATTATTACGATTTCAGGTACGAATTTGCGCGCCTGAGCAATAAGCTCTTGTACTCGGTCGTTCGCAGTCAGTACATATACTTCATACAAGTCTGAATGTTCTTCAATGACTTGTAGAGCTTGTGTACCGATTGAACCGGTGGAACCAAGTATGGCAATTTGCTTCTTCATCTTTATTTTATCTTTTGCAAAGTTTCTGTTTTCCAAAATAGACTTTGCTTATCATTTAAATATAATATAATGCTCGGGATCAACAGCTTTTCCTTTATGCCAGAGCTCAAAACGTGATGGCAATTTGTCGTTATTACGATTTGGCTGTGCAGTTAATGCGATGACCTCTCCTCCTTTTACATTTTCACCTTCCCGTTTTAATAATGAGCCACAGTTCTTGTATACAGATACAAAATCTTGATTATGCTGAACCTCTATGATATATCCGGATTCGGCAGTGTATGTGCTTAGCAATACAGTACCATCCAGTACAGAAAGGATATTATCTTTAGGGGAGGAGGCTAAGGTTATTCCCAAATTATTTTTGCCAAAGCGTTGCGTGATCATTCCCTTTACAGGGCGGTAGAATATCATTCCTTCTAGTTTTGACGCAACATTGCTATTGGTGAGATTATATTTCTCCGATTCTTCGTATTCCTTGCGGAATTTAGCTTCCCGTTCGGTATAACCTATCAGTGAATCTTTTCTTAACGTGGTAAGTGAGCTGATTGATTTTACAGTGTCGGCTTTAACTTTCCCATTGAAGATATCCTGAATATTCATGATATATAGATTTTGCTGCTCTACCAACTGTTGCAGTGAGTCAACCTTTAGCGCATTTTTTACGATTTGTGCACGGACTTCACTGTTCATGTATCCGGGGAGATAATTGCGTAAGGGAGTAAAGCTAATGATAAGAGCAGCTATCAGAAAAAGGGTACCAAGCGTAGTGAGCAATACCGAAACTCCATTCAATTTGGATACACGAAGACCGATCACTTCTTCGAGAGTATTCTCGTTGATGATAGTCAACTTGTATTTAAATTTAAAGTTGCTCCAAAAAGCTTTGTGCCGTCTTTTTTTTAGCATTCTCTTCCTTATACTTCTTCTGTTTGGTCAATAGTCAATAAACCTTCGGGGAGATTGACTGTGATGACTTTTTTGTCGGGATTAATATCGGTTATAAGTTCTTCTTGGGCCGGAATTAGTAATTCATTGTCTTTGTAATTTACAATGAAAAGAGTATTGAGTGTACTGTCATCCACATCAACAACTTCGCCTAAATAACCATGATGAATATCTTCTATCTGAAATCCGATAAAAGACTCCCAAGTTAACTCCTCATCAGCCGGATTCTCATCGGCATGTTTTGCAGGAAAATATACTTCTATATTGGTAAATGATCGGGCACGTTCGGATGTATCAACTCCTTCAAGTTTGACAAGAGCTGTTGAATCTGAACGAAAACGATATTCTTCGATAAAGAACGGAACAAATATTCCATCGAGTAGACAAATAAGATAATCCCCATCTACACGATCGAACACATCATCTGTGAAACTGAATTGTAACTCACCATGAATGCCATGCGGTTTATTGAATAATCCTATTTTGTATACTTCTTCTTTTCTGATCATAAGCGTGTGATTCTTGCTCCAATAGCATTTAACCGTCCTTCTATATTTTGGTATCCACGGTCTATCTGCTCTATGTTATGAATTTGGCTGGTTCCTTCCGCACTCATTGCTGCGATGAGAAGTGCTATCCCCGCTCTGATGTCAGGGGATGTCATATTTCCTGCTCTTAGCTGTATAGAATGATTATGCCCGATTACCACAGCGCGGTGAGGATCGCATAGTATGATTTGAGCTCCCATATCTATAAGCTTATCCACAAAGAACAATCTACTTTCGAACATTTTTTGATGGATGAGTACGCTACCTTTTGCCTGAGTTGCCACAACAAGCAAAATACTTAGTAGGTCCGGTGTAAGGCCCGGCCATGGTGCATCGGCAATGGTCATAATAGATCCATCTATAAACGATTCAATCTGAAAAGTATCTTGTGACGGGATATGAATATCATCTCCCAATTGCTCCAAATGTATACCTAAGCGACGGAAGCTTTCGGGGATTATCCCCAAATTATTGTAGGATACATTTTTTATAGTCAGATCACTCCGGGTCATAGCTGCCATACCAATGAAACTTCCAACTTCAATCATATCCGGTAGAATGGTATGTTCAGTCCCTTGTAGTGAATCAACTCCTTCGATGGTTAGTAAATTCGATGCTATACCTTGTATTTTGGCTCCCATCCGGTTCAGCATTCTGCATAACTGCTGAAGATAAGGCTCGCACGCGGCATTGTATATTGTGGTCACTCCCTTGGCCAGCACAGCGGTCATGATGATATTTGCCGTACCTGTGACGGAAGCTTCGTCAAGTAGCATATATGTGCCCCTCAGCTGTTCGGCAGAGACTTCATAAGCCTCAAGTTTGGCATTATAGTTGAATTTAGCTCCTAAATTCCTGATTCCAATAAAATGGGTATCCAGTCTTCTACGCCCAATCTTATCCCCTCCGGGTTTTGAAATAACAGCTTTCCCAAATCTCGCAAGAAGAGGCCCGATAAGCATTACTGACCCTCGAAGATTTGAGCATTTTCTTAAGAAAGTATCACTCTCAAGATAATCTTTATTGATATTTTCCGCTTTAAAGCTGAAACTTCCTTTTTTATTTGACGAAACAGTGACTCCCATATCCCTCATCAATTGTATGAGGTTGTTTACATCCAATATGTCGGGTATGTTATGCACAATAACCTCTTCAGATGTAAGCAAGGTGGCACATATAATTTGAAGTACCTCATTCTTGGCACCTTGCGGGTGAATATCTCCTGAAAGCTTATGCCCTCCTTCAATAACAAACGATGCCATAAATTAGTATTTTCGCTTGTTCGAGTTATTCCGGTTGTTCCGGTTGTTTTGGTTATTCGCCTTCGGGCGGTAATTAAGATCAATACGTTCGGCCATCAGGCGTACAATCGTATCTGTCATTTGTAGCTTGCCATTGGAATAATCCGCCAAATCTTCGGCAATCTTCCGATCATCCACCGTATCTTTATTCCATGTCATGAAGTCTTTCTTCATGTGGTTACAGATAAGAGCGATAAGATTATTCTTTTCGTTACCCTCAGGATACTCACTGGCTTTCTGTATGAGGATTTCCAACGTGCGTCCGTAATGACGGTAGCGTATATTCGTATTGGGGTATGCGATAGGTTCAGGTCTGGTATTGAGATTATCTTTGCGGATAACTTCATAAGGATAGTCGATATCCAATTCAAAATCGGACATAATGGCCAGATGATCCCAAAGCTTATGTTTAAAGTCGGGTACATCGCGCAAGTGAGGGAACATGTTTCCCATGATGTTGATGATCGTACTTGCACATCGTTGGCGGGCGGCACGGTCTTCTATGGTTAAAGCATGGTCCACCATATTCTGTATACTACGTCCGTATTCAGGCAATGGCATTCTCTTTTGTTGGGTATTATACTGCATTCTCATTTGCAATTGATTTTATAAAGAAATTAATGGGTAGCTCTTTCGGATTAATGATAATAAAAACCAGATTAGAGCAATTTTTTAGGTTTGGATGCTACAAATTCTTTCAAATAAAAAGGCTCAAAATAAGCAACATCTTCAAAGTTCTCTTCGGCCATAGCCTTTTCCGCAAGTGGAAACATCATTTTAGCCAACGGTTGCACATCATCAATGAAATGTGCATTTGTATGCTTTATCTTATCTTTACACTTATCTGCTCCGTCTCCAAAAAAATAAATCGGATGCACATCAAGTATCTCTTTATAAGAATTTTCATCTATGATATTGGCTGCTATATCGCATATCGGCTTCAGTGAACGGTCGTAAACGGCGGCATATACTTCCATACGGCGGGCATCAATCATAGGGCAAAGCAAGGCGTTTTCCGGTAATTCATCATGATATAGCAATACAGGCACACACAATGCTTTCAAAGTAGGGATACCTATTAAGGGTAAATTACGTCCATAACATACCCCTTTAGCCATGGATACGCCAATTCTCAGACCTGTATATGAACCTGGACCACAACTAACAGCAACAGCATCCAATGGGATGGCGTGATTATCGGCAAATGATAATGCTTCGTCGACGAATACACCCAATGCAGTGGCATGTGAAGGACCTTTTAAATCTTCTTTTGTGAAAATATTTTGCCCGTCTTGGCTTAGGGCAACAGAACATGCTGATGTAGAAGTTTCAATATTTAAGATACATGACATAATCTCATTCCATTTGTTGAGGCAAATTTACGGGATTATTTTCACTAATTAAAATATTCATGTAATTTTGCACAAAACTAACAATCTTATGATACAATCTATGACGGGCTATGGTAAGGTTACTGCCGAACTACCCGATAAGAAGATAAATGTAGAGATTAAATCTCTTAATAGTAAAGCGTTGGACTTGTCGACAAGAATAGCACCTGCTTATCGTGAAAAAGAGATTGAAATACGTAGCGAGATCGCTAAAATCCTGGAGCGTGGAAAAGTTGATTTTAATTTGTGGATAGAGAAGAAAGACACCGATCAACTAGCTAGCCCTATAAACACGGATGTTGTTTCTGCTTATTATAAACGAATCAAAGATATTTCTGATACTTTAGGCATTCCTGAACCGGAGGATTGGTTTGCTACTTTGCTGCGCCTTCCCGATGTAATGTCAAAGACCGAAACTATAGAATTGGATGATCAGGAGTGGGAAGCTGTTCGTACTGCCATCTTTGATGCAATAAGTCATTTGGTTGATTTCCGTAAACAAGAGGGAGAAGCGCTAGAAAACAAATTCCGTGAGAAGATTGCTAATATAACCCAACTCTTAGCTACCGTTGATAAGTATGAAAAAGAACGTGTGGAGAAGATAAAGGCACGTATTACCGATGCTTTGGAAAAAACCTTGAGCGTAGATTATGATAAGACTCGTTTGGAACAGGAACTCATTTACTATATTGAAAAGCTTGATATCAATGAAGAAAAGCAACGTTTGAGTAATCATCTGAAATATTTCATATCAACTTTGGAAGCTGGTAACGGACAAGGCAAGAAACTAGGCTTTATTGCTCAAGAGATGGGGCGTGAAATCAATACTCTGGGTAGCAAATCCAATCATGCTGAAATGCAGAAAATTGTGGTCCAGATGAAAGATGAATTGGAACAGATAAAGGAACAAGTGCTTAATGTAATGTGATGAGATTCTCCAATGCTTGTATTAGCATTATGGTTCCTTTCTTATCTGACTCTCCATGTCTGTTTTTCAGGCTTTTATTGACTAAATAAAATGATGATATATGCCCAATAGAGGTAAACTTATAATATTTTCAGCTCCTTCAGGCTCTGGTAAATCCACAATAATCAATTACCTTTTGCAGCAGGGGTTAAATCTCTCTTTTTCTATTTCGGCCACAAGTCGCCCTCCCCGGGGAGAAGAAAAAAATGGTGTGGAATATTTCTTTCTGACTCCCGAAGAGTTTCGTAACAAGATAGCGGGAGGTGAATTTTTAGAGTACGAAGAAGTTTATGCCGGCCGGTATTACGGCACACTAAAATCACAGGTGGATAATCAACTTTCTGCGGGACAAAACGTTGTATTTGACGTGGATGTTGTCGGCGGTTGTAATATTAAAAAGAATTATGGAGATGCTGCGTTGTCTCTGTTTATACAACCTCCTTCAATTGAAGAGCTACGGCGACGTTTGGTCAATCGCGGCACTGATACTCCTGATGTAATTGAAGCCCGAGTTCAAAAAGCAGAATATGAGTTGGGTTTTGCACCCAAATTTGATGTTGTCATAGTGAACGACGACTTGGAACAGGCTAAGAGCAAGGCGCTGAAAGCGATAAAAGATTTTCTGGGCTGTTGATGCTTTGTCTGCTCGTACTGTTTGTTTGTTATAATGTCTTTAAGTTATCATAATTAATAATAACTCAAATGAAAACGCCTGCACATTCTCGTAGAACTGATAAGTCATTGTTAATCATAAATATTGTCGCATTCATTGCTGCGCTAATTGTGGGAATATTGGATGTTTCTCATCGTGAATATATCCCGGCTTTAGCGATGCTTGGAGTTATGGTTATTACCGCTTTTAATAGTTTTGGCTGCTGGAGAAGACTGAAAGGAAAGATATGAAGATAGGTGTATTCTGTGGCTCATTCAACCCTATACATATCGGTCATTTAGCTTTGGCCAACTATATCTGTGAATATGAGGAGATAGACCAGGTTTGGTTTATGGTTACTCCTCATAATCCTTTGAAGAATGAGGATGGGTTGATGGATGATGAATTGAGATTAAAATTGGTTCGTCTGGCTATTGATGGATACTCCCGTTTTGTAGCTTCTGACTTTGAATTCCAATTACCCCGACCGTCATACACTGTAAATACATTGGATAGACTCAAGGATTTCTATCCGATGCATGAATTTTTTCTGATTATCGGAGCAGACAATTGGATTAATTTTAAGCGTTGGAAAGACGCGGAGAGAATTTTAAGTGAGAATAAAATATTAGTTTATCCACGTCCGGGTTATCCTGTACCGGTGGATGGCATCCCTTCTAATGTGAGGCTGCTATCTTCTCCTGTTTTTGAAATTAGTTCGAGCTTCATTCGTCGGGCTTTGCAAGAGAAGATAGATATTCGTTACTTTCTGCATCCCGCTGTGTATAAGTATCTCTTAGATAATCTGCTGTAAGAATAACCCAATGTTCTCTGTACTCTCTATATCTTTTTTGTGAAGATTTGCTGCCAAGTTCCACGCTGACTTGTTGCTTGTTGTCTTGTAAAATATCTTTTGAACTTATTGTTTGTGTGTTTTATTCATGTGGTGAGGACGGCTATGCGCAAGTCTTTCTTTCTCTCTTTTATCTCTGTCTAGCATGTTCCCTAAAGGCTCTTATGATAAGTCTACGACTGAATAGGCTTAAGTATACGACTCATCCGGGATGAGTATACGACTGATCTGAGTTGAGATAAAAACCGATATTAAATCGTTTCGGAAAGTGATTTTCAAGCGGTGATTTTTTGTCAATATATACTTGTATCTTGCCATCTGTTCAATTGATTCTCACAAAAAGACTCTTTTACCGTATTGATAAAGAAACGAACGTTATAAGTTGGCTGTAGAGATGAGCTGTGTATACTTTATAAACAAGTAAAAGCCAATGATAATCATAGAAATAGGAGAGCCTTTGTGATAATGCCCTCCTCTTCTGTGTTTTCCAATGTCATGAGCAGACATCAGTATTATTATGAATCTTATTTTTTTTAATCCGGCCGATTTATAAAATACCTTGAGCCATCATGGCTTTTGCTACTTTCATAAATCCGGCTACGTTTGCTCCTTTCACATAATTTACATACCCATCATCCTCGGTACCATATTTCACGCATGATTCATGAATATTCTTCATGATACTCTTCAGTTTCTCATCGACTTCTTCCGAGCTCCAGCTCAGTTTGATGGAATTCTGTGTCATTTCCAGACCGGATACCGATACACCTCCTGCGTTGGCCGCTTTACCCGGAGCATAAAGGATTTTTGCGTCTTGGAATACACGGATTGCTTCGGGAGTGGATGGCATGTTAGCACCTTCGGAAACGGCAATAACTCCATTTGCAATTAACTTTTCGGCATCTTCTCCGTTTATTTCGTTTTGAGTGGCTGATGGCAATGCAATGTCACCTTTTTCACTCCATGGACGAGCTCCTTCAACATATTTGCAACCGTATTTTTCTGCATATTCACGAATACGTCCGCGATAGAGATTTTTCAGTTCCATGATGTAGTTCAGCTTCTCACGGTCTATGCCGGCAGGATCGTAAATATAACCGTCTGAATCGGACATCGTTACTACTTTTCCACCAAGCTCCAAAACCTTTTCAGCTGTGTATTGTGCCACATTTCCTGAACCTGAAACCAGGCAGACTTTATCTTTTAAGTCGGTCCCTTTATTCTTCAGCATCTCCATCAGGAAGTAAATGTTGCCATATCCTGTTGCTTCAGGGCGAATCAATGAGCCTCCGAACTCCTGTCCTTTACCGGTCAGAGTGCCTGTGAATTCACGAGTGAGCTTCTTGTACATGCCAAACATATAACCGACTTCACGACCACCTACGCCAATGTCACCGGCTGGTACGTCCGTCTCCGGGCCTATGTGTCTCCATAGTTCGAGCATAAATGCCTGAACGAAACGCATGACTTCTGCATTCGACTTACCGCGGGGAGAGAAATCAGATCCACCCTTACCTCCACCCATCGGTAGGGTTGTGAGTGAATTCTTGAAAGTCTGTTCGAATGCAAGAAATTTTAAAATGGAAAGATTAACGGAAGAGTGAAAGCGAATACCACCTTTATACGGGCCAATGGCATTATTGTGTTGAACGCGATAACCCATATTGGTACGGATATTTCCCCTATCATCCATCCATGTGACTCTAAATTGAAAAACCCGATCGGGAATACAAAGACGCTCAATTAGGTTTGCTTTGTCGAATTCAGGATGTTTGTTATACTCTTCTTCAATAGTGGAAAGCACCTCTTCTACGGCTTGATGGTACTCAAACTCGTTGGGAAACCTTCGTTTCAGGTCTTCCAAAACTTTAACTGCATTCATAAATCTATCTCTTTTATTGGTTGTTGTAAATGTTAAATAAAAAAACTTGTACAAGTCTGTGTTGGTTTGTTTTCTATTGTTTCTTTTGTTGCATTGCAAAAGTAAGTATAAAATCTGTAAAAACAAGCGGATTATAAAATAAACAGGCCTGTAAATTGCAATATATTTGATTTGTGACTTTAAAACGAATAAAAAGATATTATTTATGCTGTTTTTCTTCAATTATTAAACCAAGGAGTGGCTGCTTGATAGAATAAGCAAAATCTGTTATTATAGAAATAATCTGCATTGGTGGTAATAAAAAAGCATAATACTGAAAATCAGTACTATGCTTTTTATAAATGTTTAGGGAGTCTTGTAATTACTCCTTACCGGCTTTCTTCTTGTCGACAATGGCATCAATTACAGCAACAGCTGTAATATTAACGATGTCACGTACCGGACTTTCGAAGTCTGTAAAATGAATTGGCTTGTTAAGTCCCATTTGGATAGGACCTATCAATTCTGCATCAGTATTCATTGCCTGCAACAACTTGTATGCCGAGTTGGCAGAACTCAAGTTAGGGAAAATAAGTGTGTTCACATCCATATCCTTTAATCTGGTAAATGGATATTTAGCATCACGTATATCTTTATTCATTGCAAAATTCACCTGCATTTCTCCGTCGATAGCCAATTCCGGGTAACTCTCCTGCATATATCTTACTGCTTCGTGTACTTTAGCGGGACTGCCATCCGTATCAGAACCGAAATTGGAATAGCTTACCATAGCCATGACCGGAGTGTGGTTGAAGAATCTCACGGTATTTGCAGTCATCCGGGCTACATCTATCAATGTATCTGTATTAGGGTGACGATTGATCAATGTATCAGCAAGGAAGAAAGTTCCCTTTTTCGAGTTTAATATATGCATCGTACCGAAATGTTTGTACTCAGGCTGTATACCGATAACTTCTTTTGCTACCTTGATTGTATTGCTGTACTTTGTATAAAGTCCTGTAATGAAAGCATCCGCATCACCTGTTTCCACCATCATCATACCAAAATAGTTGTGCTCAAACATCTTGTCGCTGGCTTCCTCATAAGTGACTCCTTCGCGAGATCTCTTCTCGGTGAGAAGACGGGCATAACGCTCGCGTTTGCCGGCTTCGTCGGGATGGCGAAGATTCACGATCTCAATTCCATCGAGATTGATATCGAGCTCTTTGGCCACTTTTCTAATATCTTCTTTGTTGCCCAATAATACAGGGTAACAAATACCTTCGGCTTTTGCTTCGGCAGCTGCCTTTAGCATATTGGGGTGAGTGCCTTCTGCAAAAACAACTCTTTGAGGATTTCTCCGTGCCGTATCAAAAAGTTGGCGGGTCAGCTTGCTCTCATAACCCATTAATTCGCGAAGTTGGAGTTTATAAGCATCCCAATCTTCTATTTGTTTGCGAGCAACGCCACTCTCCATTGCTGCACGTGCTACGGCAGCAGATACTTCTGTGATCAGACGTGGATCTACAGGTTTGGGAATAAAATATTCCGGACCAAAAGTGAAGTTATTCACATGATAGGCTTCATTCACTACATCAGGCACGGGTTGCTTGGCTAGACTAGCGATAGCCCGTACAGCAGCTATTTTCATTTCTTCGTTTATGGCCTTAGACTGAGTATCGAGAGCTCCGCGGAAGATATAAGGGAAGCCGATAACATTGTTGATCTGGTTAGGATAATCCGAGCGTCCCGTAGCCATCAACAGGTCTGGGCGTGCAGAAGTTGCATCTTCGTATGAAATCTCCGGAGTAGGATTTGCCAAGGCAAATACAATAGGCATGTCGGCCATGCTACGTACCATATCTTGTGATAATACGTTTCCTTTTGATAAACCCAAGAATACATCGGCTCCTTTTATTGCTTCAGCCAAAGTATGGATGTCTGTGCGGTTCGTTGCAAAGTAGCGCTTTTGTTCGTTCAAATCAGTACGGTTTTGGCTGATCACTCCTTTACTGTCAAGCATGACGATGTTTTCCAAGCGCGCGCCGAGTGATACATATAATTTGGTACATGATATTGCAGATGCTCCAGCACCGTTGACTACGATCTTTACATCTTCGATCTTTTTTCCTGCAACTTCCAAAGCGTTTAATAGTCCTGCAGATGATATAATTGCAGTCCCATGTTGGTCATCGTGCATTACAGGGATATCCAACTCTTCTTTAAGGCGGGTTTCTATTTCAAAGCATTCGGGCGCCTTGATATCTTCAAGGTTGATACCTCCAAAAGTAGGGGCAATGGCCTTTACTGTTTCGATAAACTTTTTCGGATCTTTTTCATTGACTTCAATGTCGAAAACGTCAATACCCGCATATATTTTAAATAACAATCCTTTTCCTTCCATTACGGGTTTTCCGCTCAATGCACCGATGTCCCCTAAACCAAGCACGGCGGTTCCGTTGGATATTACTGCGACTAAATTCCCTTTGGCTGTGTACTTGTAAGCATCTTGTGGATTTTTTTCTATTTCAAGACAAGGCTCGGCGACACCGGGTGAGTAAGCAAGAGAAAGGTCGGTTTGTGTACTGTGAGGTTTTGTGGGAACAACTTCAATTTTTCCCGGCTTGCCTTGCGAATGATAAAGTAAGGCAGCTTCTTTGGTTATTTTTGTCATAGTAATAAATATTAATAAATTCCATTTATAGGCAAATGTAGGAATAATAGTTATAAATCATAAGGAAAGGTGTAGTATTTTGTTTTAATTTTACTAAATCAATGTTTAAATTCCATATACATTATTATATAGGCATGTTTTTACTCCAGGATAGTCTTTTTCACAACTCAACATTCCGGATACCATAAGCTGCATGGGCAAAAAATCTCCATCGAGTCTGTATGGTGGTTGTTGGTATGGAGTATCCCACAAAGTAAAGCCTTGACGTTTATAAAAGCCAATCCGTCGTTTGGAAATTTCAAGAGTGGGAGGTTCTACTTCCAATACTATGGGCCGATCGAATATATCTTTTAAGTGCGAGATAGCTTGTTTACCATAGCCTTCGTTGCGTTGCTTGGGGTCGATGGCAAAATGCTCTATATAATAAAACCGGTCAAAAGTCCAGTAGCTTACCATGCCTACGGGGTTTTGTCTGTCGATTATAAGATTATTGTAAAATATACTTTTTGTTCGGGTATAATCTCTTAGTTCATCCAACTCCCGATATTCTTCCGCGGGAAATGATTCAATAATCAACCTCTCGATATATTCGTAAGAGCTCCCTTGAGTTTGTGTTATTCGTTGCAGTTGGATCATATTTCCCAAGTTGTATTATTCGGTATAAAAATTAATCATTTTACGTATAGCCCGTTCACATACAGGGCAGAATGACGGGCAGCTATTGGTACGCATTCTGCAATCTTCAGATGGGCGATAGATGCCTTTTGCCGAATATCCGCCTCCTTCATATAAGCCAACCGGATAAACAGCTTTTTTGGCCGGAGGGGTTGGTATTGGAGTGTTTTTTTTCATCATGTCTTCCCATTTCTGACCGAAGTTAATCCGAGTGGTGATGTTAGGCTCCCAAGGCTCAATATTCAGCGGATATGTATCAGTCATCACGTCATTATCATAATAATATTCGTCAGCCAATCCTCCGAAACTATGCCCAAATTCATGTACAACAACAGGACGGAATAGAGGATGATGGGCAGTGGTTAATGTATATGAGTTATAGATTCCACCACCACCATATTCAGCCGTGTTTGCCAGAATAATAATGTGTTCGTAAGGTATGCCTGCAAGTGCATCATGTATATCTTTTACCCGTTGAGTAGTAAGATAACGGTCGGAATAAAATGTACTGAAATGTGAACTGAAAGCAGTGTGTTTCCATTCTTTCAATCTTGGTATGCTAACACCACTATCTTCGGAGGGAGAAGCTACCGCTACAATATTGAAGCGATCTTTTGTTGACTTGAAAGGCTCATGCGAGAACAAACTTTCGCATGCAATCTTTGCATCCTCATAGAATGTCGACATTTCTTCTTTGGTATATCCTTCAGCTAGAATAGCTACGTCAATGCACTGCTCACTCGAACCACTTTGTAATAAGTATTTATATGGAGTAACATGAGTAATTCCTTTTTGGTGGATCAAAATGTCACTTGGGTCAATTACATGCGTAAGTGTGGCACGCTTTTCCCTCTTCGAACTAAATAGTGTGACCTCTACTTCTATGGGGTGTATTGGGTAAGGAACTAAGAAGCTATTTTCAAATCCTCTATTTGTGGTTTTTGCCTCATCGGTTTCAAGCCATTCCTGAAACAAAGAAGAAAATGAGGTGGCATATATGACTTTCTTGCTGTAACGATCACGCACAATGATCTGTCCGTTACCTTCCAAAGGAAGTTCTCCCAAGTGATGTTTTCTGCCCGCCCATGTGGGCAATGCAGACAGTTCATCAAGGCATATATCCTGATGAATGCTATTGCCTGTGAATATATAATCTATGCGTAAAGTTTTGTTGATGAAATAATCATTAAATTCTTGTGCCCAAAGGCTGATTGTAGCAAATAGAAAGAGAGTGAATAAGATATGCTTTTTCATTATTGTTGTGCTTTATGTTAAATCAGAAGCAAAGATACTACTTTCCCGTTCACTCGCAATTTCTTTGCCTTTTTTAGCATGGTAATCAAGGTGTTAATTTTTACTGGATTGCTTTTAATAAATATTGGTTTATTCCCCTTGATGCAATAAAAGTTATAATTTGTATTTTTATTGAGAAATAATTCGTTAACTTTGCATGTTATTGTATTATTAATCTTCAAAAATAAAGAAATGGCACACCATCAATTGGATGCTTTGGATGAGCAAATATTGAAACTTATAGCAGATAATGCCCGCATTCCTTTTTTGGAAGTGGCAAGAGCATGTAACGTGTCTGGCGCAGCTATTCACCAGCGTATACAGAAGTTAACTAATTTCGGTATTTTGAAAGGCTCTGAGTATGTCATTGACCCAGAGAAAATTGGGTATGAAACTTGTGCTTATATTGGCATCTATTTAAAAGATCCTTCCACATTTGATGCTGTAACAAAAGCACTTGAGGCTATTCCAGAAATAGTGGAATGTCACTTTACTACAGGCAAATATGATATGTTTGTTAAGTTGTATGCGCGAAATAATCACCACCTGCTAAGTGTAATTCACGATAAGTTGCAGCCATTAGGTTTATCGCGTACTGAAACGTTGATCTCTTTTCATGAGGCAATAAAACGGCAAATGCCTATATCTGTCGAAGTGCCGGAAGATGATGAAACTGTAGAAGAATAACGTCATTTACGAACATACTCAACAAAAGCATAGGAGCAGGGATGTTTTTCATCGATAGGATGAATTTCCCTGCTTTTTTCTTTCCACATTTTCTTGTCAATCGATGGAAAATAAGCATCTACATCTCCCGCCTTGCCATCAATCTCTGTCAAGTAAAGTGTATTCGCCAGATTTATAGCTTGCCTATATACACTTTCACCTCCTATTATAAATAAATGTTCGTCTTTCTGGCAATTGTCTATTACCTCTTCCAGAGAAGAAAAGGTATCCGCTCCGGGATATTGAGCTGTTTTATCGGAGGTAAGTACTATATTTCGGCGATTAGGCAAAGCTCCTTTAGGTAAAGACTCGAATGTTTTTCGTCCCATGACAATAGTATGCCCTGTGGTCAGACTTTTGAAATGTTTTAAGTCATTGGGTAGCCAATAGAGCAACTGGTTTTGAAAACCAATACCCATATTTTGATCTACTGCGGCAATAATGCTTATCATTCGTTATATTTATTTGACGGGTTTATACTGCTACTTTACCTGCAATATGAGGATGCGGGTCGTAATTTACCAACTCAAAATCTTCATAATGGAAATCGAAGATATTTTTTATCTCAGGATTTATATTCATTTGCGGCAACGGGCGAGGCTTACGGGACAGCTGTAATTTGACTTGCTCCAAGTGGTTAAGATAGATATGAGCATCTCCCAGAGTATGTACAAAATCTCCTGCTTTAAGTCCGGTGACTTGTGCCATCATCTGCAACAATAAAGCATATGAAGCAATGTTGAAAGGCACACCTAAAAAGATGTCGGCGCTACGCTGATAAAGTTGAAGACTGAGTCTGCCGTTTGCAACATAAAATTGGAAGAAAGCATGGCAAGGTGGAAGTTGCATATTTTTTAGATCCCCTACATTCCATGCACTGACTATTATACGGCGTGAGTCGGGGTTATTCTTTATCGTTTCCACGGCTTCGCTGATTTGATCGATAAATCCTCCCTGATAGTCGGGCCATGAACGCCATTGGTATCCATAAATATGGCCCAAATCACCGTCTTCTTTTGCCCATTCATTCCATATACGGACATTATGATCTTGCAGATAGTTTACGTTTGTATCTCCTTTCAAGAACCATAGCAATTCATAGATGATAGATTTTAAATGCACCTTTTTTGTTGTTAAGCAGGGGAATCCGTCATCCATGTTAAAACGCATCTGATGCCCGAATACGCTGATCGTTCCTGTCCCTGTGCGATCATCCTTTCTTGTGCCTTCAGCCAGCACTCTATTGAGTAAATCCAAATATTGCTTCATGGGTCTTGAAAAAAATAATATTTCGTCAAAGTTAGCAAACTTCGTTGTAAACTAAGTGCCTTCGAGCCAAAATATCCTATTATAAAAATGGAGTGAAAAGGTTGGCTACCCATCCGACAAACTTCTTCCAGGTGGAACGTTGCTTCCAAACCTCAGGAGTCATGAGGGTACTGTTTTTCTTGTCGTGCTCAAACATTTTGTTGAGTTTATGTGTTGTCTCCGGATCGAAAATAAAGGCATTTGTCTCATAATCATATCGCAAACTCCGACTGTTAAGATTAGCTGTGCCGACCGTGCAGAAAGAGTTATCAACCATCATGACTTTCGAATGGTGGAAGCCATCATTAAAAAGATAGACTTTAGCTCCATCTTTCATAAGCTTATGTGCAATGTAAAAAGAAGCTTCCGGAGTGAAAGGAATATCGGATACGGCGGGGATCATAATCTCAACCTTAGTTCCTTTTTTCAATGCAGACTTTATAGCAGCGCGTATTGATTTTGTCGGTACAAAATAAGGATTTACTATTTGTATACTTTCTTGCGCCGCCTCAATAGAAGTAGCATAAGCGCGACTAATGGATCTGGGCGTTTCTAAAGGAGTCCGATCTACAATGGCAATTTCTTCAGCTATTGAATCGGGAAATTGTGTAGGCTCGGGAAAGAATTCCGGGCCACCGATGTGTTGTCCCGTTTCGTTGTTCCACATATTTAAAAAAATGCCTTGCAGGTAACGCACTGCGTCTCCTTCAATGCGTACATGTATGTCGTGCCATTTTCCTATTTTGGGTAGACCATTAATATAATAATCCGCAATATTCATACCTCCGGTATAGCCAATTACTCCATCTATCACTGCTATTTTGCGATGATCGCGATGAGCCGCATGATTGATGTACGGGAAGTTGATCGGATCGAATTTAACAATTTCTATCCCTGCTAAACTTAGTTCTTTTAGGTGGCTTTTCTTGAGAGGGCGGTTATTCGACCAATTACCAAAAGCATCAAACATGGCGCGAATCTTGACACCCTCTTTTGCTTTTTCTTTTAAAAGACTAAATAAAGCATTTGCTATGGAATCATTGCGGAAATTGAAATATTCCAGATGAATGTGATGACGCGCATGACGTATTGCGTCGAAGAGGTCGTTGAATTTTTCACGACCACTCATGAGAAGCTTTACTTTATTATTATATGTTATGGGAACTCCTTGTTGTTGCAGGCGATGCATGACAATCGAATCGCTTACAGTCTGAGCGTGACTGTTGCAAACAAAAAGTAGTAGGAATAGCAATATGGAGATTGTGGTCTTGCTCAACGTGTACTTCGTTTAGTTTGATTTTAAAGTTGCAAAGATAAATGTTTATTAAATATAATACGGGCTTGATGTTTAAAAATAAGCCTTTGCATGTTTATACAAAGGCTTATTTTTATTTCTAGAACTTGAATGTCAAAAGTCTATTAGGCTAATGTGCACAGCTTTCGGTACCCTAAATAAAGTAGGACAATAACTACCATAATCAATGATTTAGGGTCAAGACCTGTCACTTCGTTGTGAATTGCACTATTGAAGCTTTCACGGAAACTTTCCAGCATTAAATGCGCACCCCCCAGCATATAGAACAAAATTGCAGCCAATACAAGGCAACCTATGCTCCAAAGTGTTGATATGCGACGATAATGATTGGGTATGTGCCGCATTACTTTTTTGCTGAAACCATTATCTGCTATTTCTCTCCGGTTCTCAGTAAAAAAACGTTGAACTAAGAAATCATCATTTATATCCGTCATATCCATTCTGTTTTAAGTATGTGGCCATTTTTTCTTTTGCCCTCGAAAGGTGACTTTTCACTGTTCCTGCAGGGCAACCTGTAATTCCGGCTATTTTCTCTATACTTTGATCTTCCATATAAAAAAGAGTAATGCAAGTGCGTTCCATTTCCTTTAGAACAGCCAATGCATTGTAAATATCCATTTGCTCACCGATGTTCTTCTGGGTTATACTCCATTGATTATCAACTTCCTTCTCTTCAATACCACTCGTCTCTTTATGGCTGCGAAGATAATCATAAAATTCATTATAAGCAATACGATAAAGCCAAGTCGAGAAGCTTGATAAATTCTTAAAAGCGGCCAAATTAGTATAAGCCTTAATGAAAGTTTCTTGTGCAAGATCATCACTCAATTCACTGTCACCGCAAGTCAGGTGGAGAAAAAAACGACGCATAGGCGACTGATATTTTTTCACCAACTGATCAAAGGCCCTGGTGTTGTGAAACACCACGACCTGTGCGATTAAAGTTAAATCATTGAGTTGCTTCATTGTTCCGTATCGCCCTCTTTTTCGGTACGTTCCTGATTATTTGCTTCAATGTTATTATTGTGAATCTGATTATTTTGGCGTTTGGTATTATTCTTTGTAGAGTCAAAAGGCTGTTCTCTTTTAGATTCCTGAGTATAATAGATTACAACTTGACCGAACCCCATAAACATAATCAATAAGCCGATGCATCCTATGCTGAAGTTGGTCATGGCCCATAGGAAAATAAACAACCCTATGCCTAAGAAGATATTTTTAATGCCTTTGCTTCGAGTATCTTCACTCCGCTCAGCTTTTTTGAAGAAGTCTTCCGGTAATTGTTGCCCAGTGCTCAGTGCTTGTTCTGCCAGTCGATACTTGGCTTTTCTGTTTTTGTAATTAAAGAAAAAGACTGTAAAGACAATGATTAGAGGGAAGCCAAAAGCGAAGATGATGGCTATAATTGCGATAACAGTTTCGGCACTTTGGGAGTTACCCAGGTTTATGCCGAACATGGAATCGTTATTATAGTGCTTCCAATCTTTTTCATCTTCTGCATCTTTACTCGCAGAGCTCTCATAGGTCATCACACTTAGTGTGTCAATAACGCTTTTGCCGTTGATAACGGTATCACGTATTTCAATAACCCGTTTTTTATTGCCGAGGCTATCGGTCTCGGTTATTGATCTGTTTTTTGCTCCTGCCAATGAACAGAGGGTCAACGCAGCGATTAATGCTAAAATTATACGTTTCATAAGCATATCTTTTATTTTTTTGTTTCCAGTTCAATAGTTAGACGTGAAGTCTTATCCGTAAAGTTGCAAAGATGATATTATTTTTTTTATACTTGTTTGATAATAAGTGTTTTTTTGTGATAAAAAGGCTGGAAAATACTTATTTCGAATCCTATAATTTTTTCTGCTCTCCTCAATAGAGAGAGGCTTTGACGGTTACTCTGACTTTTTTGAGTATTTTTGCGTTTGTTATTGAATATATTATTATGGACTTGCCTATACCCTTTATTGATTATACTCGTTCGCTGATTGGCGACGAGGAGTACGACAAATTATATACTTCATTGCAAGCTGAACCGCTTGTTACAATTAGGCTCAACAGGGCTAAATGTGATGATGAAGCATACAGTAAGCTCCGGAGCATGTATAAGCAAGTACCTTGGTGTGAAGATGCATTCTATCTTAATCGTCGATTAACTTTCACTTTTGATCCTCTTTTTCATGCGGGGTATTATTATGTTCAGGAAGCTTCTTCAATGTTTGTAGGCTATGTATTGAGTCGGTATTTGGATAAAGAAGAATCAGTCACAATGCTTGATCTTTGTGCCGCTCCCGGTGGTAAATCGACTCATGTGCGCAGCGTTCTTCCTTCCGGTAGCTTGTTGGTTACCAATGAAGTTATTCGCAATCGTGCACAAATATTGGCTGAAAATCTTATTAAATGGGGGAATTCGGGCGTTGTTGTGACAAATAATGATCCGTCTGACTTTTCTGCACTTCCTCACTTCTTCGATGTTGTACTGGCTGATGTTCCATGTTCGGGTGAAGGGATGTTTAGAAAAGACGCTACGGCTATTGATGAATGGACTGCAGAAAACGTTGATCTTTGTTGGCAACGGCAGCGAAGAATAATAAGTGATATGTGGGGTAGTTTAAAGCCCGGTGGTCTTTTAATATATAGCACGTGCACCTATAATACTAAAGAGAATGAAGAAAACGTAGCATGGATATGCGAAGAGTTGGGGGCGGAAGTTCTTAAGGTTGATGTTCCTCAAGATTGGAACATAACCGGCAACCTGTTGCAGGGATCAGATTTTCCAGTCTATCGTTTCTTGCCTCATCGGACTGATGGAGAAGGCTTTTTTCTGGCTGTGATTCGTAAGAAAGAAATAGAAACTTCATCACAACTATTTGTGAGCCAAAAAGAAATGAGACGGGATACCAGAAAGAAATCGGAGAAGTCAAAGAATACTCCTTTAAATATAAGTTATGATCAATGGAATATGATATATTCCTGGGTCACTGACTCCGGAGCATACGAATGGAATGTAGCCGAGAATAAATTAAGTGCATTCCCTCAGTATTTTGCTACAGCTTTGCCTGAATTGAAATCTGCTCTTCGGGTGGTTCATGCCGGTCTTCCTATCGGAGAGTTTAAAGGTAAGGATCTTATTCCTCATCATGCACTTAGCATGAACGTAGATCTTTCTCCGGAAAGATTTGCACGTGCTGAAATTTCATACGAGCAGGCAATAGCTTACTTGCGCAAGGAAAGCATAGTATTGTCTCCGGATATACCTCTTGGTTATACCTTATTGATGTATCACTCTGTTCCTTTAGGATTTGTGAAGAATATAGGTAACCGAGCCAACAACCTCTATCCTCAGGAATGGCGGATACGCAGTGGATATTTACCCGAGAGGTTGGAAGTACTTCTCTATGACATTCAATAATTCTTCAAAAGAAGTACAGACCTCTTGCACCCCATCTTTTATTAAGATAAGGTTTTCGGCAGAAATAGCTTTCAATTGAGGTAAAGTACTCGGTGATTTTATATCGGTGGAATTTGCTTTTATCAATCCGGACTGTGATGTGAACAAGTCCATAACTTCTTCTGTCTGAGATTTCAATAAGCATGCAAAACCATGTCGATTGAGCGCATTGATCGTCCAGTGTAGTAGTACGTCGTCACTAGCTTCAACTATAATGGAATGTTGGCAGTCCACTTCTGGATAGTACACCCCGTGTGCGTAGTCGAACTTTATATCTTTGCGTGAGAATAAACCATCCATGCGTTGCTGCAAAATTAAGTCTTCGGTGACTCCATGTAGTAAGCCTTTTTCTTTCGATAGCAACCATAATTTGTCTGCCAAGACCAAAGCTTGTTCTATATCATGCGTAGAAAGCAAGATCGCTTTATTTTGTTCAATAGCAAGGCGATGAAGCAAACTCATGATTTCGATGCGGCTGACTACATCTAAAAAAGCTGTTGGTTCATCCAGCAAAATCAGTGGACATTCCTGTACCAAAGCTTTGGCAATCATTGTTTTCTGACGTTCCCCATCGGATAGTTCAGCAATGTAATTATTAGCCTTATGTGCTATACCCACTGCATTGAGGGTTTGACGGATAATACGGTGGTCTTCGCGATGTAGACGCCCAAAGAAGCCTGTGTGAGGTTGCCTGCCTAGAGCCACTAACTCATAAACCGTTAATCCTCCAGCCTGTGTCTTATCCGTCAATACAATGCCTATTATGCGGGAGCGATCTCTTTCGCTGTACTCTTCTAATGGCTTGCCTTCTATTAACAGTTTTCCCGAAAGCGCAGGTTGCGAGGAGGAAAGTGTACGTAATAGTGTTGATTTTCCCGTTCCGTTTGCACCCAGCAAGCAAGTTAATTCGCCCGAATGAAGCTCAAAGGAGAGATGCTGATGTACCAGTTTTTCACCTCTATTTGTATGATAACCGATACTTAAGTCTGTTGCACTGATCACATTTCTCTTTTCCATTTTCTCTCTCTTATACTTTTAAAATTCTGGTCTTTGGCGCTTTCTCAATTGAAGTATTGTATTTTACGTTGATTGATTATTACATAGATAATCACTGGTGCCCCCAATATCGGCGTGACGGCATTGAGAGGGATAATACCGGATTCACCCGGAAGAATACAAATGAGATTACAAAGTAAAGCGATTACTCCTCCGGTTAGCAGAGTTATCGGAAGCAAAGAGTTATGATTGGAAGTTCCCAACATTAATCTTGCCATGTGAGGAACCGCCAATCCAATAAATGCTATAGGACCACAAAATGCCGTGGTGACTGCAGTTAATAATCCGGTTGCAACGAGTAACAAATTACGTGTACGGCGGATATTGATTCCTAGATTTTCGGCATAACGTGTCCCCAACAAAAGAGCATTCAGTGGCTTGATAAGTAGAATCGCCATTAATAAGCCTGCCATGCAGAATATAGAGAAGTAGGGTAGCTGTTGCAGTGATACTCCTCCAAAGTTTCCCATACCCCAAATGATATACGAATGTACGCCCTCGGCTGTGGCAAAGAAGTTTAGTAGAGAAATAGCTGAAGAAGTAATATAGCCGATCATTATACCGGTAATCAATAGCATGATATTGCTCTTAATCAGAGTAGAGAAAAATAAAATCAACCCCATGACTAGCATTGACCCAACAAATGCACCTAATATCACGGAAAAAAAGTTGGATAAATTGAATATGCCTGCTGCAAGAGTCCCACCTCCGGCTAACATCACCAAAGCTACACCCAAATTAGCACCAGAAGTGATACCAAGAATTGATGGTCCTGCCAATGGGTTGTTGAAAGCTGTTTGCAGCATTAATCCTGATCCGGCAAGCGCCGCACCGCAGAGTAGGGCGGTGATGGCTTGAGGAACGCGCGATTCCATTATTATAAAGCTCCAACTGGCTTTTTCCGTGGCATTATTTGTGATAATATTCCATACGGCAGATGCCGGAATATGCACTGAGCCAAATAGCAGATTGGCTATTATCAATAACAATATTGTGGCAATCAGTATAATGCCGTATTTAACTCCTTTATAATTCACAGGACCTCTTTTTAATCTGCTAATTTAGTGAAATATCTTAATTGGTATCCATCGAACAAAGTCGGATGGAAGATTTTTATTAAATCTTTCAATAAATAGTCGGGATGGAACGGCGATTCTTCATAAAATGGGACGGTGTTGGTATTGCAACCGTATACTTGATGCTGTTTGAAAGCGCGGAAGCCACTATAAGGCATATACTCTTTTGCCAATTGACGATAAGTCATGTTTGTAGGCTGATTATATTTTATTAGCCAAAAGTCAGCATTTTGTCCTTTATCAAAAACCGTTTCAAAGGCCAATGGGACAGAACCGCTATGATTCTCGCTTTTAAAGACGTAGTCACCGCCTGCATCTGCATATAAGCCGGCTGTGGTACTTTTGCCTCCGGGCATATACCATGCCGAACCACTTTTCAAGTCGCAAATAACAGACGGTTTAGGTAAAGCCTTTATCGCTTGTTTCTTTAGGCTAAGATATTCTTTTTCCACGTTGGCAAAGATACTGTCTCCTTGTGCTTGTTTGCCGAAAAGCATTCCATAAAAACGCATCCATTCGGCCCGACCTAAGGCAGACGTTTCCATATAGTCTGCACATTCTATAATAGGTATATTCAACTTTTCTACCCGTCCATATCCTCCGCTATTTTCGAAAGGCGAAAGCATGATGGCATCGGGATGCAAATCTATAATCTTTTCAATGTCAGGATTCATGCCGTCGCCTGTGTCTACAATAGTCCCTTTACGACACCCATCATGGATTTCCTGTAGTTTAATATATTTCAAGTCGCATACTCCTCCGATTCCCTTCAATGCTCCAAGTTGTTTTATTAGGCTGCAATGAACTGCCGAATAAACGACAGCCTTACTCAGTGGGGTGCGTATAATTGTACCTTCGGGTAAATTATGAGGTTCCGGTTTCGTCTTATCAACAAGAATGTAAGTATGAAGTACCTTGGTGGTATCCCATGGATTTCGCAGTTGGGCGACTTTATATTCCTTATAATCTATCAGCGTCAGATTATCGGCATATTTTAGCTTAATGGTGTCTCCCGTAGAAAGGGCAGCGGTGCTGCCCTTTCCGCTACATGCGGAAAGAAACAGCACCGTGATTAAATATGTAAAGAGAGAAATCTGTTTCATTATATTATGTTCAACGTATTAATTGAAGAAAGCAACTCCATTTGGATTTTGTCCCCCACAATCAAACTTTTCAATGAATGTTCCATCCTTTTTGAAGCGGTATATATTTCCGTTGGCAGTACTATAATAAGTAGTAGCAATATATATATCACCATTCTCCGGATTAATCTTTATCGTAGATATACTTGTGTTAGTAAGTTCCGAAGGTGCATTTTTAAGAAAAGAGGTTTTAATAATCTCTTTATTATTAATGTTATAAGTGCTGAAAGAGTTTACTGTAGATGTTACAGGCCAATTGGAATAATCGGTTCTAGAATCGATCAGATACAATGTGTTGTCTGCTGCTCCGGCTGCCATATTGGTGGCATATCCTAGTTTAGAAACATTGTAATCATTGCTTGGATCAATCATTTGCAAAACATAACTTTCAGACGAATAATCCCAAGAAATCAGAAAGACCTTCCCGTTTTCTGTTACTAGTTGGTTTGGATTTTGAGTTACGGTCAGAGTCTTTTTTAATTTGAAGCTTGACAAGTCAATCACAAAGACATCTGTCAAGTAAATGTATTTTCCATTCTCCACCTTATATGAATTGGCAACGTACAATTCATGATTACAGATAGTTACGCCTTCTAAATTATTTCCTAAACCCTTGATTTTGCTGTCTATTGTTAGTGTGTTAGCATTAATCTTTAATACCACTCCGCCATAGAGTGAAGCGTAAATATAGCCATCCTCAGCTGCAAGGTAGCGGACTCCACCGGTAAGTTCGTTATCACCGCTTGCACTTAAATAAAGGCTCTTTTGAAGTACACCGGCTGAGTTTAACATTGTAATATAGTTAGAACCATTTACACTTACATAGATATTATTTTTGTATGTGATGATATCCTGACCCGTATCGCCTAGTTTAGATGAATTCTGTTTGTAGAAAATATCATTGAGCGTAGCTACCTTTTTATTGGGATCATAGAATGCGATGCCAGCATTGTTTTGCCCTTTTGTTCCTTCATTTAGGATATAAACGCGAGATTCCGGTAGGTCAACTTTCGACCCATTATCATTTAGCTGCGAGTTGTCATCATCGCTACATGCGGCGAAAGACATGGCCATTAATATACTTAAAGCTAGCAAACAGAGTTTGTTATTCATTAATCCTCTTACTTTCATAATGTTCATTTTAAAATTATAGATTAAAAATTAAATGTTCCAGTCAGGCGCCATGACCGTCCAGGCATGGGATAATACTTGATAACATCATATTGCTTATTTGTCAGATTAATGATTTCGGCTTGTAATCTGACTTTATGGTCTTTCAATTTAAATTGTTTTGATGCACTTATGGAATGTTCCATGTAGCCATCTATTTTGTTTTCTGGAATATTTTGTGAAAGACAATATCTTTTTCCTACTCCAACAATGGAATATCCTATATTGACATAAGGATTCTCTATGATTGCTGAAATGTTACCACTATGTTCTGGAGTATAGGGTAATTGGTCTTTGTAGCTTTTAGAGCTGGGATCTGTTAAGTCCACGGCTTTCTGCCAAGTGTATGCTCCCGAAAGGGTCAGTTTAGCATTTTTATAAAGTTTGAAGGTGGTATTAATCGTTGCATCCAATCCATGTATATGTACTTTGCCATAGTTGGTCATTGTCCAAGCATAAGTTGTTGGAAAAGCCACGATCTTATCTTTAACGCTATTATAGTATCCATCTACAGTTACGGAAAAATAGTCCATGAAGGTAAATAAGGATTTGCTCCATGTGATACCAATGTTATATTCATTTGCCTTTTCGGGGCGCAGTGTTCTGTTGCCTAATCTGTAATAGTATAGATCATTAAATGTCGGTGTGCGCATTGTACCTTTATACATTAGGCGGATGTAGAAATCTTCCTCATTCCATGGACGGATGCTTGTAGACAGACTGGGCGATAGCTTTTGAATATTATCGGGTTTGTCGCCTTCTTTCACCTTTTCAGTTATGAATGTATTGACCAATGTTCCCGTTGTCGTTACATTCTTCCATTGATAGCGTAGATTGAATGCAGTCAATGAAGAATATCGGGTGGGGAAAGGACAATTGGGTAAATTACTTCTAAGATCATTGATATATCCGTCTTGAGCAAGTGAGAGTGACAATCCATTGACAGGCTTGTAAAGCATGCTGGTTGATATGCCATATTCATTCTGTCTATGTATTGCATAATAAACACCGCCAACGTACTGGACGCCTTTATCTTCATACTTGTTCCAGCTATGATTGTACTTTCCTTGAAGTTGCATACTCCATTTGGGTGTGAATTCTTTCTTATAACGTATTTGTGTGAAGAAGTTTTCATCCCAGAGCTTTTCTGTTGCTATTGGATTGTATAGTACAACTACTCCAGGCAGACCTCTTTGTGAGTAATAGTAATAGGCTTTTGTGTCTAGCTCACTATTGTCTTTAAAAGTATGATATAAATTAGCCTCTCCTTGGTAGTGGCTAATTACGGAATTATCGCGTTTCTCTTGAGTGATATATTTTCCATTAACTAACTTAAAGGGGTATGTTCCATCAGCATATAAGTATGAACCGTTCAATGCAAGTTTGGTCCTTTTATTTATCTTTTGCCACCATTTAGCGATTGGATTGATATAGCCGAATGAGCCTCCTTTCAACTGAATCTGATACGAAGATGTTCTACCCTCTGAAAAATAGGGTTTTTCTGTCTCAATACTTAAGACTCCTGCTGATGCATATAAACGGGCTGGCTGTAGTAGGTTATCTTCTTGCCCTATGGCTAATGACAGTTCTTCCACATTGTCGAGTGAAAAACGACCAATATCTATTTGTCCTGCTTGTGTATTACTGACAGGCATTCCATCATAGCTGATTGCAGTATGAGCTGCCCCCATATTTCGTATTGAGACTGTTTTCAATCCGCCAATACCACCATAATCTTTTACATTAGCTCCGGCAAAACGTTGCACGGCATCGGCAAAGTCTTTGATGGCTAGTTGTTCTATGTCTTTTTTGCTAAAAGTTTGTGTTGGCATTGCCACAGTAATGCGTTGTGGTGTACGTCTTCCTTTAACCACAATATCCGGAATAGCGTGGACTTTTCCCGTTATGGAATCATTTGCTTGTTGTGCTTGCAAACTATGAGGTGCACACATCGCAAAACAGCACATACAGAGCTGTAACCGGAGATGCCGGAAGCATTTGCTCTTTATCATAAAAGGTTGATAATGTCATTAGTCTTTTTCCATGTCCGTCCTCGAGGATTTGGAAACTTAAAGGTTTTGCAGGTCTTCTGACTTACTCAAGTAAACCGCCTTCCCACCGTTTTGACGGTAGTGGCATAAGTGTTTTGGTTTACTTTATAGATGAGCTTACAGCAGCGGGACTGTTCGGGACTTGCACCCGATTCCCTTTTCATGGAATAGCACTGAAAAGCGCTTTCCAACAAAACCAGCGGCAAAGATAGGAAAGATTTGCATAAATCCTTCTATATCATATAATATTTCGTTTAAGATTCTTTCTCTATTTGCTGTGTATCAATAACTTTTGTCTAAATATCGGATGTGCTATTTCTCTTATTTAGAATAGCTTTTGAGCAAATTCAGTCAGGTAAATTCTCCAGTTTCTCCAGATATGTCCTCCATCAGTTTCCATATAGGTATATGGATAATGTTTCTCATCGAGCTTTTTCCGAAAGTCGGTATTGTCTTTGTATAGAAAGTCTGTTTTCCCTATTCCGATCCAATAAAGCTTCGGAGCTTTTCCGAATTGTGTGGCTAGCTTCCGATCCATGTTATCATAGACATCGGTATTTTCCCCTTTACTTTGTGCATGGATAGCCGCTGAGAAGAGTCCTACGTAGTCAAATTTATCGGGATAAAGTGCTGAAATATAAAGTGAATGGAATCCACCCATTGATAATCCACATATAGCCCGACCTTTTTTATCGGATAAAGTCCGGTAGTGTTTCTCCACGTATTTCATCACATCGGGGAAAGCCTTTTCTATCGAACCATCCATCATCTTGGGAACCATCATTGTCGGTTTTACCATGCTGTTGGGGGCCTCACCCGGAGCTGCTTCTTCAGAACCGTTTCCATTGGGCATTACTACAATCATAGGTTTGGCTTTGCCTTGTGCAATAAGGTTATCCAGAATTTGCGCAGCACGTCCCAGTTCACTCCATGAGTTTTCATCTCCACCTGCTCCGTGAAGTAGATAAAGTACGGGATATTTTTTATTGGTATTGTAATATTCCGCAGGAGTGTATATGGTCATCCGCCGCTGCTTCATTCCCAGAGTGGGGCTTGCATACCATACTTTCGACAGATTTCCGTGAGGCACGTTTTGTACACTGTAACCATCTGCCCGTCCCTCTGGAATGAGAAAGTAGTTGGTTACCGTGGATACATCCCGTACCAGATATACATTATTCGGATCATTCATCTTTTGCCCGTCTACAATGAACGAGTAATTATATAACTCCGAAGCAAGCGGTGAGGAGGTATATTCCCACACCCCATCTTTTGCTTCTTTTAATTCTGATTTTCCTGTTCCTTCCATCACACCGAATGGAGTTTCTATTTTTTGCGGGGGCAAGAAATCTCCTTCGACTTCTATCTTAATGGCTTTAGGTGCTTTGATACGGAATGTTACGCTTTTATCTGCGTTAATTTTGGGAGAAATGATATCTGTATTGTTCCATAATGCCTGCTGTGCAAAAGCATTGGTACTAATCAAACAGATTGTTACGACCTTAGCTGCAATCCGGAACGTCGAATCGAATAATTTCTTTTCCATGGCATCTTTCGTTTATATATTCAAGGTATTAGTGTATTATGAATACAAATATATAAAAAATAATTATTCAATATCTATGGGTGTGCCATATAAAACAGGATAATAAAAGACAAATCGATAGGGAAAGGATAGACTAAATCAATCTATTTTTATAGTTTTGCGCAATTGTTGGCTTTTGTATTGCCAATGCTGGCTATTCAAGAAACGACATCGGATGTTATGGGTAACTATATATTAGCAATCGTCGCGGTTTATCTGGGCGTTATTTTATTTATTTCATATTTATCAGGGAGAAAGAATTCCACTAACGAGGCTTTCTTTCTCGCCAATCGGTCAACTCCTTGGTATATCGTAGCCATCGGGATGCTTGGCGATTCTATTTCAGGAGTTACTTTTGTGTCTGTCCCCGGTATGGTGCGTGATTTTGATATGACTTATATGCAGTTGGTTTTTGGCTTCTTTGTCGGTTATATCGTTGTGGCTTATGTGTTGCTTCCACTTTATTACCGCTTGAACCTGGTTTCCATCTATACTTATCTGGAACAGCGTTTTGGCTATTGTTCTTATAAAACCGGAGCCTCATTTTTTATCCTTTCGAAAATAGTAGGGGCTGCGGCAAAGTTGTACCTGGTTATTTTGATTCTTCAGTCGCTTGTTTTCGACCAGATGGGAATACCTTTTACCGTTACGGCTGTTGCTGTGGTATTTGTGATATGGGTGTACACATTCCGCAACGGCATGGGGACTATTATTTGGACAGATGTATTGCAGACAGTCAGTTTGCTTGTTGCACTCGGATTGATTATCTGGCAAGTAGCATCTCATATCAATATTGGATGGGCTGATGTAATGGAAACAGTCCGGCAGAGTGGTCATTCGCGCATCTTTGTATTTGATGATTGGCATTCCCGGCAAAACTTCTTCAAGCAGTTTCTTAGTGGGGTTTTTATTGTGATAGTAATGACTGGTCTTGATCAGAATATGATGCAAAAGAATCTGACTTGCCGCAATCTGAAAGAGGCTCGTAAGAATATGCTTACCTATGGTTTTGGCTTTATACCAATGAATTTCCTCTTTCTGACTCTTGGCATTTTATTACTGACATTCGCTTCCCGTTCCGGCATTACACTACCTGCCGCATCGGATAATATCTTGCCAATGTTAGCTTCGAAATATTTGGGCACACCCGTGCTGCTTTGCTTTACGGTAGGTGTTGTGGCGGCGGCATTTTCAAATGCTGATTCTGCCTTGACATCTCTCACCACCTCTTTCTGTGTCGACATACTTGGCATGGGGCATAATGTGGAAAAGGCGAAACATACCCGTACTTTTGTACATTCCGCAATCTGTGCGGTTTTTATTTTGGTGATTCTGTTCATAAATGGCATGCAACAAACCAATGTTCTTAACACCATTTACGTTGCAGTTTCCTATACCTATGGCCCGTTGCTGGGACTTTTCTCTTTTGGTCTATTTTGCAATCGTTCGGTGAAAGATCGTTTGGTACCCTACATTTGTATTCTTGCTCCATTGCTGAGTTACATCTTGGAGTGGGGGCTCAAAACGGCTTTGAATTATCAAGTAGGTTACGAAATACTATTATTTAACGGTGCCGTGACCTTTGCCGGACTGTGGCTGATACGAACGGCAGATTACTACAAGGCTTTGCGATAAGTTGCGGAGGGAAAAGTGACCTAATTACCAGTGTTTTTGCATGAAAAATCAAATTTTCACGTACTTTTGTCCCGTTAATTTTTTAATAAAATTCAAATGAAACAAAAGATTTTAAACAAAAAAGCGGCAATTCGCTTTAAGCGTTTTGCTCGTAAGAGCTACAGTGCTTTCAACAGTATGCACCGGGTGGTGAATATTGGGGTGGTTGCGGGATTTGCTCTCATGGCTGCTTATTGTAGTACGGCGAAAGCTCAGAACACAACAGAAAATCCGACAGCGAGAGAAAGTGTGCTGGGAGGAGAATTAGATGAGGTAACAGTGACAGCTTCGAAAACAGGAACGCCTATTAATCAGGCATCCAAGCTGGTGACTGTAATTACTAAAGACGAGATTGCGAAGGCGCCTGCCAAGAGTATTCAGGATTTATTGGTTTATGTAGCCAATGTTGACGTGATCCAGCGCGGTGGACACGGTGTACAAGCAGATATTTCTATTCGGGGTGGCTCGTTCGACGAAAATGCAATTCTTATTGATGGTATTAACTTCTCCAATTCTCAAACAGGACACTACAGCTTTGACCTCCCCATTAACCTTTCGGATATTGAACGCATCGAAATTATTCATGGTCCTTCTGCACTAATTTACGGATCGGGTGCTTTTTCAGGAGGAATCAACATTATTACTAAAAAAGAAGTGACAGATCGACTTTATGCCCAGGTGGAGGTCGGTATGCATAAGTTGAGAGGTATAGAAGTCCGTGGAGCAACAACTGCGGGTATTACAACGAGTAGCTTATCCGTTAGCAATAATTCCTCCGGCGGATATATTGATAATAGCGACTACAGCATTTACAATGCACTGTGGCAGACCCGTTTTAATTTTTCTGAGTTTTCAAAGATGGATTTGCAGCTGGGCTATAATGATAAGCAGTACGGTGCAAATACTTTTTATTCACCCAAATATCCTAATCAATATGAGCGGACAAGTTTGTATACAGGTTCATTGAAAGGAGAGTTTGGCAAGAATTTAAAAATTATCCCCATCCTATTCTGGAATAGGCACAACGACCAATATGACTTAATAAAAGATACCGATACCGGTCGTAACTATCATCGAAATGATATGTACGGAGCAAATCTGATCTTCTCATACCGATCTTTATTGGGTGTGACCAACTTTGGTGGTGAGTTGCGACGGGAGGAGATCATGAGTACCAAACTTGGATACCCGATGGTGGCTCCTCATGGAAAATATACGATGTACGATGATCGTACAAATACAAGTGTGACGTTAGAACACTCGGCTTCTTTTAATAACGTTGTGCTATCCGCCGGCGTTTTAATGTATCACACCAGTCTGTTGGATGGTCAATATAAGCTCTATCCTTCATTAAACGCTACTTATAAGGCGACAAATCGCCTCTCTCTATCTTCATCGTGGAGTATGTCTACCCGTATTCCTACTTTCACCGATCTATTTTATACCACCGAGATTTACAACGGGAATACCCGTTTGAAACCGGAAAGGTCCCAATCGTTGGACTTGGGTTTAAAGTATAATAGCTATTTGTTCAGTTCTTATCTGACTGGGTTCTTACAATGGGGGCGCGATATGATAGACTGGGTGAAAGAGAAACCTACAGATCAAAAATATTCATCATGGAATCTTTCGAAACTGAATACCCAAGGTGTGGAAATGGGAGTAAAACTTCGTACAGGAAGCCTATTGCCGCTATTAGGCGAGCAAAGTCTATTGGCAGTAGATTATACGCGTATGCATCAGACTCATGAAGCAGGTGACTTGATCTCCAAATATGCGTTGAACTACCTGCGCGACAAGTTCACTGTACGTTTCGATCATCAGATCTGTAAGAATCTTACAGCCGGATGGTATTTCCGTTATCAGAAACGTATGGGAACGTATGAAAAGTATGTGAATAAAGAAAAAGTGGGTGATGAGGCTTATCCGGCATTCTCAACTCTTGATCTAAAGCTGAATTATACTTTCAAAGATATGGTGTTTAATCTCGATTTGAACAATCTTTATGATACCCATTACTTTGATCTCGGAAGTATTCCACAACCTGGCTTTTGGTTGTCAGCAGGAGTTGTTTACAGACTTAAATAGATCCGTATGGCATTCTTATTCAGTATTGGGAGCTATGTTACAAGCGGCGGTAATTGATATTGTGCATTATTACTGAGCCTGTTTTCACAAATTAATTTGGTATATCGGAGTGGGCATTGGTCATATAGCAATGCCCACTGATATATCAGATCTATAAAATGTGACTCGCCGATTTTATTAGTTTTTCAGCTTTGAGAATCCGAATAATGCAATAATTGCAAAGCAGATTAAAGGAATAAGAAATCCTACTGACATGGATAATACATCTGCAATATATCCCATTATCATAGGAAATACAGCTCCACCGGCCACGCTCATTACAATGACGGAAGACGCTTTTTCAGTATTATGCCCCATGTTTTGTATGCCTGTGGCAAAGATGGTGGGGTACATAATCGACATGAAGAAGTATGAACCGAAGATGCAGACTACAGATGCCATTCCAAAACCCATTACGACAAAGAACATAAGAATCGTATTGATAATGGCATAAACTCCCAATAGCTTTTGAGCGGAGAAGTATTTCATGATATAGCTCCCAGATATTCTTCCCACCATAAACATGCCCATTCCGCCGAAGGCCAACATTTCCGATGCTGCCTTATGGCTGATATGCGGTACAACTTCCGTGACATAATTGATAAAGAAACTACCGATTCCTGTCTGCGCAGCTACATAGAGGAACTGCGCTATTACAGCAAAAATGAAGAGCTTGTGTTTGAATAAGTCTTTATACCGGCTTTTTCTGTTTACGCCTATTTCATCTGATTCAGCTTCTATCTGTGGTAACGGTGTACAAATAAAAAGTACAGAAATGATCAGAACAAGAATACCGATGAGTATATAAGGTTTTGCAAGCGAATCAAACGGGTCGGCTCCTTCCGAAAAAACAAATATGCCACCGATAAGCGGCCCCAGTATCCAGCCCAAGCCATTGAGTGACTGTGCCAGATTTATTCTTCTGGCGCCCATACTCGGATTTCCTAATACTGTCGTATAAGGATTGGCGGCCGATTCCAGGATTGTTAATCCACAGGCAATAACAAATAGAGCAAATAGAAAAGGGAAAAACGATCTGATTAAGGTGGCGGGATAAAAGAGGAAAGAACCAACGGCGAAAATCAATAATCCGCTTATGATTCCTTTCTTATATCCGTAACGTTTGAGGATGATTCCGGCAGGAATTCCCATCACAAAATACCCACCGTAAAGAGACATTTGTATGAAGGCCGACTTAGCTTTAGATATATGGAGGATCTCTTGGAAATGAGAATTCAGCACATCGAGTAAAGCATGAGCAAACCCCCACATTAAGAAAAGGCTGCATAGTAGAACGAAAGGGAAAAAATAATTTTCCCCGTTTTTTCCTCTGAACATCGAAGACTTTACAAGATTACTCATTGCTTCATTTTTCAGTTCTTTTCTTTTTGATTATGGACGTTTAGATGTACAGTCTATTTTAATAGTACCGGAATTGATCAAGTCTTTATGGCTGATGCGATAGCCACGCAGCGTCTTATTACCTATTTGGCATTTCTTAATGATAGCAGGTATATCCCCTTTAGGCCGGTTTGTCTCAATCCTGAGTTCTTTGTGCTTGTACCAGCGGGGATCCAGATGGATACATACTTCATCGAATGTAGGAACAGTCATTGTATACATCGGTGTTCCCGGGCAATCGGGGTAAAAGCCCATCATACTGAATATGGCCCAAGCAGACATTGTTCCGGCATCATCATTACCCGGGATACCATCGGGCTTCGTTGTGTAGTAGCGCTCCAATAATTGGGGAATAAGTATCTGTGTACGCCATGCTTCATCGGGGAAGTAGCTGAATAGATACGGGTAAGCAATGTCAGGCTCATTGGAAGGATCATATAGCTTGGCATCGAAAACATGTTGCAGCTTGTTAACGAAATTTTTCTTTCCCCCCATTAATTTAGTCAATCCCGCTATGTCATGCGGCACATAGAAAGTGTAGTTCCATGCCGATCCTTCATGGAATCCCGGGCATGGCTCGAAATTAGCTCCCTGGTTCGGATCGAAGGGAGTCAGAAACTTACCATCGGGGAGTAGGGGGCGTAACATGCCATATTCTTTATCGTAATACTTTTTATATTGCAACGATTGCCGTCTCAGTTGCTCGGCTTGCTTATGATATCCCAAAGAGTCTGCCAATACGGATAATGAATAGTCGGCGATATAATACTCGAGTGCATGTGATACCGAATTATCAAAATGCTCACGCAAGGGGACATAACCCAACTTTAAATAATCATCATTATCAGGGCGCATCAGGTTTTCACTTCCCGCAGCAGTAGCCGAGTGCCACATTGTCTTATATACTTTGTCCACATCGAAATCACGTAAACCTTTTAGCCATGAGTCGACAATAACAGGAATGCTTGGATCACCTTCCATAGTCAGGGTTTCCCGTCCGTAAAGCTCCCATTTCGGTAACCATCCATGTTCTTCACTCATACCAATCATTGATTTCAACATTTGCATTTGACGTTCTGGATAGACCAGTGTGAGTAACTGGTGGAGATTGCGATAAGTATCCCATAAAGAGAAGACCGTGTAGCGATTACCTTTCACAGTCCCGATCTCATTTGATTCCATCTTCGGATACTGTCCGTTTACATCTTCTAATATGTTGGGGTGAATAAGCGCATGATAAAGTGCTGTGTAGAATACAGTTTTTTGTGCTTCTGTTCCGCCTTTTACTTCTATTTTACTTAAATCATTCCGCCAGAGTTCTTCTGCTTTGGAACGCGTTGCATTGAAATCGCATTTTGGTTGTTCCGCTTCCAAATTCTCTCTAGCATTAGCTATGCTGACAAAAGAAACTCCGATTTGCACATTGACCTCTTCGCCTTGAGTGGTCTCAAAGTTAAAGTAGACGCCAATATCATCTCCGGCAATGTCTTTGCTGTAGTTTGTATAAAGCTTATTTTTTCCATGGTCTTTATCCCATTCAGCTTTCACACCCTCCATCTTGCGCTGTTTTTTCCAATAACCGGATTCAATGCTACCTTGAATCTTGTTGACTCGCATTACGAAATATAAAGGAAATACAGCTTGCGGGCTATAGCAGAAAGTACCCAATAGCTTCATACCTTCTATTTCATTATTACCAACCTTCCGTACATAACTGCCTGATTCGTTGGTTAGTCCTTCGCCCAAATTCAGTAAAATATGGCTTTTACCTTTAGGGAAAGTAAAGCGCGTGATGGAACTTCTGAGTGTGGCTGTAGCTTCACATAAGATATTATATTTAGTCAAATAGGTGGTATAATAACCCGGAGAAGCCGCCTCATCTTTATATTTACTGCCATAATGATGAAAATCCACATCCAAATCGCCACAAGTTGGCATCAGTAGTAATGAACTAAGGTCGGGACATCCCACGCCGCTTAGGTTCACATGTGAGAATCCTGTAAAATAGCTGTTTGTATTGTCATAAGGTGTCGACCACCATCTTGCGTCTTTATCATAATGGTTATCCGCCGATCCCATCACATTAAAAGGGGAGACGGACATTAACCCGTTTGGACATACAGCTCCCGGATTGGTGGTTCCGAAGTTAGTCGTTCCAATAAAGGAATTCACATATTTCAAGACGTCATTGGAAGAAAACGCGGAAAGAGAGAATATTGATAAAAAAAAGAAATGAATAAGTTTCATAACAATCTTTATTAAATTGATATTGGGCTATGCTTTATTTAATTATTATACAAATGTATTGAAATGTATTTAATCTCAAAACTATATGCTTGTTTCTAATTTGCTTAGTTTACCTTGTAGAGAGAAACTTTATATTAATAAATTATGATAACAATATATAAGAGCGAGATGTATGAGGTCTTCTAATCCTTACATGTATTTCTAGTGTTTTGTATAATTAATGGATTAAAATGCGGTTTTAACAATTCTTTTTTGCTTTATTTCTTTTGTATAAGTACTTTTAAAAAATTGTTATTATTAAAGTATATTATTATGAGAAAAAAATTATTGAAAATGTTTGCAGTCTTATCAATAAGTATAACTGCAATTGCTTGCTCAAGTGAAGCTGATTTAATGAGTTCTAATGACCAAAAGTCACCATCTGTTACTAGGGCTTCAAAAGATAACTATTTTGATATTGAGGCGGAGAGGATAAATATGGTAAATTCTAATGGGATAGTCATAGAAGGTGTTCTTGTTCCATGGGTTAGAGAAGCCCCAAATGCAGGAGTCGCTAACGAATGGATTGATGAAAATTTTTATATGCCAAATGCAAATAGAATGTATACAAAAGACAATGGATGGGAGCTAGTATATAGTAATATTTTAGAAAGAGATGCGTATAAGTATATTGGATTATATAATAGATTTACAGGTCAATTACGATTTTTCTTCAATATATTGGCGGACCCAGGAAACCAAGGTTCTTCTGAGTCTATATGGGGTATAAGTATAAATAAGCAAACTTCTTTATTTAATTTTAATACTTCTCGTCCCATAGCTATGGACCATCCAATTTCTTCTCCTGCATTTATTGCTACTCCAGAGGGTTCATTTACAGACAAAACTTTTAAAAGCTCTGGAATCGCAAATGGAACTTGGTATGCATTTGAAATCGAATGTGCATACGATCCCAGTATTATTCAAGATAATAGTTCTTATTTTACTATTATGGGAAGAGCTATAAACAAAATAACCAGCACTGGGACTTCTTCTACAACCGGGGGGATAACCGGTACCATAACAACGACAGCACCTTCTTCTTCTATTAATTTAAGTTTTAGTAACATGTTTAATTCTTCAACGAATCAATCTGTGAATATATCTAATAGTCAAGCTAGCGATGTTGGGGCTAAAATAGATGATGGTATTGAAAAAAAGGATTCTTTCTTTAAAGGACTTTGGAATAATATAAAAAGCAATGCATCAAAGTGGATTTCTACAGGGCTTGAGAATGGTGCAAAGAAAGGCGTAGAAGCTATTATTTCATCTGGTGGATCAATCGCCGCAAATGCACTTAAGGGGTTATTTAATGGATTGATTGGTGGGGGAGAAAAAGATATGATAAGTAAAGTTGATTTGAAAATGGAAATGAAATCAGACATAAAGATAGAATCAGAGCAGACATTAGCGGGATGGACTGACAAAAGGTTGAGTATACCAGGGGCACCTGATCAATCTTTGCTGTATAATAAACCGTTAGGAGTTTGGAATTTGAAATATACTCCCAAGGTAGAGGTTGGGGTTTACAGATGCTTATACTATGGAGTTAAGCGTATGTATCCATCAGCTTCTTTTGCTGGAATGAAATACTATCTTACATATGCAATAAATGTATCAGATATTAATTCTATATTGATTAATCCTGATTTGGAAAAAGAGTTTGATTTAAAAAACTATAAAGTTCAAATAATAGCTGAAACAGATTCTCAAGCTCCATTTGACATACCTTGTGCTTTTATAAATAAAGGAGTAAATGATCAAAATGGTGAAGCTCTATTTGGTAAATTCTATACTTTGAGATCTTTTCAAGATCCTATTATAATGAAAGATAGTTCTAATCCTGCAGGGTATATAGGTAATAAAATGGCTAGCTTAAACTTTAAAGTTATCATAAGCTTTGATCTTGTTCATAAAACAAAGAATTTCACACTTTCATATAATAAGATTTTTGATGCAGAAAGGGATGTTGTGGTTAAATCAACTTGGACTACCTTCTTAGATGATCCATCTAGTGAGAGTCCTTTTTGGGGTGCATATAACGGGAGTGGGAGCCCAATTCTATACTAGGTAATTCTATACAAATATAATTTTTAGATATGCAAATGCTTTTTTAAAACTGTTAATGGTAGTGTGCAAGGGGGTGAAGGACGAGTCGCTTATGTGCCCTTGCTCACTTCCGCTAACAGTTATTAATATTCCTTTAATCCATTGAGATAAGATATTTCTTACCTCACTTATCTTGTACTTATTAATGTTCAATTCTACTAGATCATTGGACATAAATCTTTTCTTATCTTTTGAGGAGACATATTTCAATGAGTTCTAGATTCGGTGAACGATACAATCCTGTATAATCATCTGAGGAAAATAGCACAAATGCCTCTGCAAACTCTGTTAGATTGTCAATACAGGTGATCAAAATATCTTTCATTCCTCGGATTTTATACTGGTCAGAGCGCTCAATTAGAAGCAGGTTTTCTCGTTTTCGGAAACATCCATATCTACACTCCTTACGACCATCTTTGTCGATTACGGTCTTAAATTATAATTCTAAGTCTTATCTATATTTCTAGATCAACCGTTCTATTAAGAAGAAAAGCGATTAATTATAAACTAAAAAGTTTGATTTTTTGCTAAAAAGAATAATTTAGTGTTTTTGTTTAGTATTTATAGTGATGATACGATAGCAAAACGTCTTTTTTATTAATGATCTGTTCTTCTTTTATATGTTCTATGTGTAATTTTTGACTTGAATCTCTCGTATATTTTATTTTGTTTATTTTAGATATACTATAATCAAAACTAGATATTTCGTTGTTGTTAGAATTGTTATAGGTTTGTAACATTTCTTAAAGAGCTGTTAAATCTAAAAGAAAAGAATGATTATTAGTAACCTTAAAAGGATTAAAGATGGTAAAATTTCTAAAAAAGGTCAGCCTGTTGCTCTTGACATGTTTTTCAGTCGGAACAACTTATGCGATTGCCGGTAATGAAATAGCCGGTACGAACATTGCCCAACAAGTTGGTGTATGTTCAGGTGTTGTAAAAGATGCATCAGGTGAGCCCATAATTGGCGCATCTGTGCGCGTGAAAGGAACGTCAAACGGTTCTATAACCGATGTTGATGGTAAATTTTCAATACAAAATGCAAAAAGAGGGGATGTTATTCAAGTAACATTTGTCGGTTATCAGACTCAAGAAGTAAAATTTGTGGGTCAGCCCTTAAGTATTATTCTTGCAGATGATTCTCAATTATTGAATGAAGTGGTAGTAACTGCTTTAGGTATTAAAAAAGATGCTAAGAAGCTGGGTTATGCAGTAAGTACAGTGAATGCCGTAGATTTGAATAAAGCTGCTGCACCAAACCTCGGTTCTGCACTTTATGGCAAAGCATCAGGTGTGCGTATCCAGACAGCTCCGGGTGGTGCTATGGGGTCTATTTCGATCAATGTTCGTGGTTTAAGTTCTATTACAGGAACTAATCAACCGCTGGTAGTTGTAGACGGCGTGCCTATCCATAATGGCGACACCAATAAAGATGGTTACTGGGGAAATCAGCGTATTCAATCTAATGGACTTGCTGATATCAATCCAGAGGATATTGAAAATCTTTCTATATTAAAAGGTGCGTCGGCGTCAGCTCTTTATGGTTCGGAAGCAGCTAATGGTGTGGTCATGATCACGACCAAGTCAGGAAAAGGTGCGAGTGGTTACGGAGTGGATTTTAATGCTAGTTTGACTGCAGATATGGTGGCTTATATGCCTGAATATCAGACTAAATATGGGCCTGGCCCACGTGTCGGTTCTCGTGCAACCAATGCCTTATATGACAGTGAGGGATTTCGTACATGGAATGTTCGCGGCAAAACTTACCAAGGGGTAGCTAATACGTATAGTTATTGGGGGCCAAAGTACGACGGGCGTGATGTCATTTACTACGACGGTACAGTACGCAAGTATTCTCCCATTACGGATGATCCTTGGTCTGATGTTTTCCGTACAGGTTTTAATCAGCAGTACAATCTAGCCATAACCAAAGGCAATGATAAAGGTAATATGCGCTTCTCTTATACGTATGTGGACAACTTACCCACTCAATACAATTCCACTTATAAGAAGCATAATTTTAATTTGACAGGAAATTATAACGTGACTAGTGATATCAAGCTGGGTTATGGAGTGACTTATCTCTTGCAGGATATAAAAAATCGCCCATATCGAATCTCTCGTTTGACAGATAATTTTGGCGGCTTCTTCGGACCATTCGATGACATTAAATACCTCCGTGAGCATACTAAAACGAGTTTAGGGTATAAAAATCAGGTTTATACTTCCTCCTCTCAACTGACTCCTGACGAAGGTTTTGCCTATAGTGTACCTTGTGCCGCTTTAGTGGACGAATACTACTGGAATATTTTCGGTAAGGAACAGTTTGAAACCGAGAATCGATTAATGGCAAATATCACGCCGAGTTGGGAAATAGCTAAAGGTCTTACTTTGCGAGGACGCGTAGCTACAGATTTTACTGCAACGAAACTTGAAAATAAAGAACAAGTAGAACAATCTATTGTGTTTGGTAATTACGGGTACTATGGTCTACAAAACGACCGTTATGAAATATTCTACGGCGACGTGATGTTGAACTACAATCTCAATCTGACTGATAAGTTAGGTTTAGACGCCACTATCGGCTGGCAAGGAAGAAAAGAAAAATATTCTCAAACAGGAGTTAGTACATCAGGTGGACTTTCCGTAGAAAACTGGTTCAATCTAAATGCTAGCAAAGGTACGAAACAAGCTTGGATGGATGATAAGAGTTTTTTGAAGACAGCGGCTTTTGGCATGTTGAGCCTTTCATATGATGATTGGGCTTATTTGGAAGGTACCGCACGCCAAGAAAAAATATCCACGCTTGCACCAGGTAACAACTCTTTCTTTTATCCATCTGTTAACGGTAGTATTATTTACACTTCTTTATTTAAAGATAAGCTACCTGATTGGTACAACTATGGTAAGGTTCGTTTGTCATACGGAGTTGTAGGTAATGCTCCTGAAATCTATGCTGCAACTAAAGCTTATACTCAAGCTACTGCCGCTGGACAATGGATTTATAATACAGTAAAATCAGATGTAGGCAATGACAATATCCGTCCTGAGAAGAAATATGAATGGGAATTTGGCTTGGAAAGCAAGTTCTTCGATAACCGATTAGGTTTCGAACTTTCTTACTATACGAATACTGTGAAAGATCAGATTCTGCAAACAACCATGCCTGCATCATCTGGTGCAACAAGTATCTTGATGAATGTAGGTGAGTTGAAGAACAAAGGTTTTGAACTTTCTTTATACGGTACTCCAATTGCTACCCGTGATTGGACTTGGTCGTTGCGAGGTAATCTAGCATGGAACAAAAATAAGGTTACTAAACTTGCAGATGGTATCGATCGTTTGGAGCATAGTAATTATGACAATGGTTCAGCTTATTTGTACTCTAACGTGGGACAACCAATGGGTGATATCTACGCTTACGTTCCTGAGAAGAATGCAAATGGTGAATATATCGTCATGGACAACGGCTTTTACAAACTAACAGACGAAACGGTTAAGGTGGGTAATGCGATGCCAAAATTAGTAGGCGGTTTTGCTACCACGCTCACATATAAAGATTTCTCACTAGATATGTCTTTTGACTATCGCATAGGTGGAGCAGTTCTTAATACCGGCTGGATGTATATGATGGGGCAGGGTGCTATTAAGGAATCTTTAAAGTATCATGATGGTGAAGGTTATGGAGCTACTTACTACTTTAATGGCAGTACAATTGTTCCGGCCTCCACTGCTCCCGCAGGTAAGACCTTGCATGATAATGGCATCATCTTGCCTGGAGTGAAGGCTGATGGTACACCAAATACAACAATGATATCTGCTGACCAATGGGCGAATTGGACTTATAATTGGGGGAGTGGTCCTAACGATGCTATTACTTATTATGGTGCTGGACATGGAGTATTCGATAACACCTATGTGAAGTGTCGTGAACTGGCTATCAGCTATAATGTACCTAAGTCAGTCCTCTCTAAGTTTAAATGTAAAAACTTACAATTGTCTGTGTTTGGTCGTAACTTGTTCTATATTTATAAGAACTTGCCAGGATTTGATGCTGAGGCTACCGATGGTACAACTTGGATCACACAAGCTAAAATGGGTGGTTCTACAGCCACAACCCGTTCTATAGGTGTGTCACTGCGTGCGAGTTTCTAATGTTTATTATATTAAAATAAAGAATAACATGAAAAAGATATATTTATCTCTTATTTTATTGGCTGCGGCACTTTTTTTTAACTCTTGCGCTGACAGTGAATACTCGGACATTTATCCCAAACCTTCCGAAACATCCAAGGCTTCGTGTGACAAGCTTATGACTGGGGTGTTTTATACAGGACGTACGTATACGTTTAACTCTTATTGGCGTGCATGGACGTGGGATAACTACTCTCTCGGTGTTTATGCCCAAACAGTTGGTTTTACTAATGCAGATGGTAGCATTTATGCGGTAGGTGATAGCTATGCCAATGATCGCTGGGTAAATTTCTATAATATGCTGACGCAGTTTCGGGTGCTTGAAAATGTTTATAATGGGCTGAATGAGAACGGAAAGAATACTTATCGAATCTTTAAAGACTTGGCAGAAGTATTTGTCTACGACCATTTATCGCAGGTAATAGATATTTGGGGTGATGTACCGTTTAAAAAAGCGGGTTATCTATACATTACAGGGGATGTAGCTGGGAGCTATCCTGCTTATGATAAGGCCACAGAGCTGTATGGAATGATGCTCACACGGCTGGGTGAATTGGCATCAGATATCGGCACACTCAACGGTAATTTGGACGCACAAGCCGCTGCTTATTTACCGGGACAAGATTTTATCAATAATGGCGACCTTGATAAATGGGAACGCTATGCTAACTCGCTTCGCTTGCGTCTTGCTGTACGCGTGGCATCACAGGGTACCTTAGCTGCTGAAGGTAAGCAGGTAGTAGCTGAAATCTTGAATGGGGGGAAGAAGTTAGTGGAGAATAACACACAAACAATACAATTACCCTCCAATAACGATGATACTGCTAACTTTTTTAATCCTGATGACCTTCGTACTAGCTATGCTGACGGTAATTATGTAAATGCCTCACAAGCAATGATTGACGCACTGACAACTGCTGTTATAGGTGAAAATGACCCACGTCTACCGATCCTTTATTCTAAGAATGCAGATGGTCAGTATAAAGGACTGTCCACTCACGAAACAATTGCTGAACAACAAGTGAATGTTGATAAACCATCGGCAGAGCGTGCCTATTCACGTATTGACTCAACTACAGTGAGTTATAACACAGAATTCATTAGCCCAATTCTAACAGCTTCCGAAGTGGACTTCCTTCGGGCTGAGGCTTATCAACAGGGTTGGGCCACTGGTGGTGATACCAAGGCAAAACAGTCATTCATTGACGGTGTGTTGCACTCTGCACAATTTTATTTTGCAGAGAATGCTATTAGTCCTAGTAAACTAGGAACGACACTGAAATATCCTGGTGATGCTGCTATTAATACATATGCAACGAAGGCCTGGGAGGCTGCAACCGATAAACAAGCAGTCATTATTACCCAAAAGTGGGTGAACTTTGGTTTTATTCAGCCTTCACAAGCATGGAATGAAATTCGCCGTACAGGTTATCCAAGTCTCTACTTTCCAGTAGATAATGGAGCACAAGTGTTAAAAAATGTGCCGAATCGAGTGAAGTATCCTGGAAGCGAACGTAGTAATAATGGAGCAAACTATAATACGCAAGTAGAATCTATGGGTGGTGATGACAGCTATTATATCAAACTTTTTTGGGCTAAATAATATTATGTAATTTTATAGAAGAGGCCTATCCGTAAACAAAAGGGTAGGCCTTGTCTGTTTAAAGACTAATCAATTAAAAAGAAAAATACGGATGAAAAAAGTACTTGTTCTATTTATTGCTTCACTCTTTTTTATGTCGGGCGCAAAAGCTCAGAATACTTTTGTACATGGCATTTCTTCTTCTTATGAATGGCCGACTGATTCGTTGGTTTTGAAGAAGCTGGATCACTGGCAGGATTTAAAGTTTGGTGTGCTCTTCCATTGGGGGCTGTATTCCGTTCCGGGTATTGTGGAATCATGGGCTTTATGTTCCGAAGATTGGATCACCCGCTACGGTCACGAAAACTATCAGGAGTTTAAAGACTGGTACTGGAACGGACTGAGCAAGAAGTTCAATCCTACCAAGTTCGACCCCAACCAATGGGCGGGCGTGATGAAACAGGCAGGTATGAAATATGTGATATTTACTACGAAGCATCACGACGGTTTCTGTATGTTCGACAGTAAATATACCGACTTCTCTATTGCTAAAGGGCCTTTCAAAAATAACCCGAAAGCGGATGTAGCCAAATATGTGTTCGATGCTTTCCGTAAAGATAACTTTATGATCGGGACATATTTCTCCAAACCGGACTGGCACAGTCAGGATTATTGGTGGGATTATTATGCTACTCCAAACCGTAACGTGAACTATAACATCAAACAGCATCCCGAGCGTTGGGAAGCTTTCAAATCATTCACTCACAATCAGATTGGTGAGTTGATGAGCAATTATGGCTCTGTCGATATCCTGTGGTTGGATGGCGGATGGGTTGCCGCTGAAAATAAGCAGGATATCGATATGCCTAAAATAGCCGAGATGGCAAGAGTGAAACAACCGGGCTTACTCGTTGTGGACAGAACCATACATGGCAAGTACGAAAATTATCAGACTCCGGAACAGAAGATTCCCGAGAAACAGTTACCTTATCCATGGGAGAGTTGTGTGACGTTGACCACCGATTGGGGCTGGATAAAGAATCCAACCTACAAAAGCCCTAACCAGATTATCACCATGCTTATGGAGGTTGTAGCCAAAGGTGGTAACTTACTCCTTGGTGTTGGTCCCACTCCCGAAGGTCTTATTGAACAATCGAGTGTGGAGCGCCTGCAAAAGATTGGTAATTGGTTGCAGAAGAATGGCAAGGCAATCTACAATACCCGTATCACCCCTGACTATCATTCCGGTAATGTATGGTTTACCGCCGACAAGAATAAAAAAACGCTCTATGCGCTTTATGCCCTGCCCGAAGGCGGAAAAGTACCTGCCATAATTGAATGGGAAGGTAATATCCCCGCCAAACATTCCAAAATGAAACTATTGGCATCGGGACAATCCATTAAATGGGCGGTAGAAGGAAATAAAGTGAAGGTTTATTTACCCAAGCAGATTGCCGGTGGCGCTGAATCTCTTGCGCTGCAATTCGATATTGTACGTTAAGAAAAGCCCTTTGCTTCGGTGAAATGAAGTACTAACTTCTATGGAGAAATAAAAAGTAACAGGAATAGACGAATGAATAAAGGACTTATTTTTTGGGGCCTAGCATTGATGGCTGCTACCACCATGTGGGGGCAGACCGGCACAGCGGTTGAACCGGTGAGATATGTCGGCGATGAAGTAGCCAATCCCAATTATCACGACGGTGCTTTGCGCTATGCTGTCGGGGTGGAAAATATTCAGGTGATGCGCGCTAACCGTACCCATCCCGAAGATGCAGACGGTTTTGGGTGGACTTACAATCACGCTCCCAATCTGACTTACTGGAACAACACCTTCTATCTGGAATATTTGAGTAACCCCGTAAATGAGCATGAAGCTCCCGGGCATACCTTGCTCGTCACTTCAAAAGACGGACGCAACTGGGGGAAGCCTTTTGAACTGTTTCCTCCTTACAAAGCTCCCGAAGGAGTGAAGATTCCCGAAGGATATAAGGGCTACATCATGCACCAACGTATGGGGTTCTATACCGCTCCCGACGGACGCTTATTGATCGTTGCTTTCTACGGGCATTCTTACGATCCTTTTCAGAAAGGCGGCATAGGTCGTGTGGTGAGGGAAGCCTATAAAGACGGGACTTACGGCCCAATCTATTTTGTGCGCTACGAGAGTCAGGCACAATGGAATGAGACCAACACCTCTTATCCGTTCTATAAAAAATCCAAAGACCGTGGATTTGTGAAAGCTTGCGATGCTTTGCTTGCCGATAAGCTGAAAACCTTGCAATGGGTGGACGAAGACAGGGGTATCGATGGCTTTTACCAGTTGAAAGATTCCATCAATGTGGTGCAGGCTCTGTCTTATTATCATCGTAAAGACGGTCAGGTGGTAGGATTATGGAAAAAGTCCTTTGCCGCTTTATCACCCGATAACGGACTGAGCTGGTCGGCTCCACGAAAGATGCCTACCCTTATTATGGCCGGTGGAAAAAACTGGGGACAACGGACAATGGATGGCCGCTATGCCATGTGTTATAATCCCATCGAAACCCAGCAATACCGCTATCCGCTTATTGTTATCAGTGGTGACGATGGTATCCTGTTCGACAATATGGGTGTGGTGCATGGAGAAGTTCCTCCACGCCGGTTTTATGGCGATTGCAAAGACTTCGGGCCTAACTATATGCGGGGCATTACTGAAGGAGAGGCGACACCTCCCGGAAACGATATGTGGCTGACTTATAGTGTCAACAAAGAAGATATCTGGATTAGCCGTATTCCGTTACCCATAAAAGTGGAGACAGACCGTCAAGTGGATGATAACTTCAATGCATTGCAGGTGGGTGGTGCTGTGCCCGACTGGAATATCTATTCCCCGCTTTGGGCTAAAGTCAGTGTAGCCGCTTTTCCTTCCCAGACCAACAAAAGTCTGAAGTTCGAAGATCAGGATCCGTACGACTATGCCCGTGCCATCCGCGTATTTAAAGCAGGCGATAAAGCCGATATCCGTTTTAAAGTATATACCGGACAGCCGGACAACGGTACATTCCAATTTGAAGTCACCGACAGGCATGGCAGCACTGCTGTATGTCTTATCTTCGAAAAAAGTAGTATATTCGCGGTGAACGGAGAAACAAAGAAAAAGATAGGGAGTTATGAAGCCGGGAATTGGCTTGATGTCGCTTTAAAGATTACCACCGAAGGACTTGGAAACTATCATGCGTGGATTAACGGCGAAGAGAAAGTCGGTGCCGAACCATTAATTCATGCCCTTAAGTCGGTGGAACGATTATCTTTCAGAACAGGTGACTATAGGAATTACCCCGACCGGAAAACCCCGAATCAAGATCCCGCGCCTCCGCTTGCCGGAGCTGATGTACCCGTCGAAAAAGCCATTTATTATATTGATGATGTACAGACTTCCACTACAATAACCGTGAACAATTGATTAATAACGATAAGATTATGAAAAGACTAATTTATCCGTTTTGCCTACTGTTCCTTTTGATAAGCCAGTTCTCTTACGGAGCTGATCACTTTCTTCGTGATGAGGCTTATCGCAATCAGGTGAAGCAGGACTTTGACCTGAAGGAAAAGCAATTGCCGAATGGAAACTTATTTAAAGTTTTTAAGCAGAAGATATCGCCGTTCGAACAGGAAGCATTGATGTTTCTGTATGCCTATATGCCTATAGGCGATATTACGGACTATTCGGGTGAATATTATCTGGAGAACATCCGTCTCTCGCAACAGGCTAAAGCCGAAATGCCTTGGGGAAGTAAAATACCCGATGATGTATTCCGTCATTTTGTGTTGCCCATAAGGGTGAATAATGAGAATCTCGATGATTCCCGCCGTGTCTTTTATGCCGAGTTGAAGAATCGTGTAAAACACCTGAGCCTTCACGATGCAGTGTTGGAGGTCAACCACTGGTGTCACGAAAAGGTAGTCTACACTCCGAGTGATGCCCGTACCAGTTCTCCGCTCTCATCCGTTCGTACCGCTTACGGACGTTGCGGTGAAGAATCCACCTTTACGGTTGCAGCATTGCGGTCGGTGGGTATTCCCGCCCGTCAGGTCTATACCCCCCGTTGGGCACACACCGACGATAATCATGCCTGGGTAGAAGCCTGGGTAGATGGAAAATGGTACTTCCTGGGAGCTTGCGAACCCGAGCCGGTGCTCAATCTCGGATGGTTTAATACCGCTGCAAGTCGCGGAATGTTGATGCATTCCAAAGTCACCGGACGTTATGTGGGGCAAGAAGACATCATGTTGCAGACCCCCACTTATACCGAAATTAATCTCATTCAGAACTATGCCCCTACAGGAAAAGCCTTTATCGCAGTCACCGATAAGAATGGAAAACCAGTGGAGAATGCCAAGATAGAATTTAAAATCTATAACTACGCCGAGTTCTACACCGTAGCTACCCGTTATACCGATAAAGCCGGAGCAACCTGGCTTAGTGCGGGTAGGGGAGACATGCTGGTGTGGGCTTCCAAAGACGGTCTGTTTGGCTATGCAAAGGTATCTTTCGGTAAAGACAATCAGGTTAATATCCGTCTCGATAAGAAAGCCGGCGAAGCCTATTCCATACCTTTGGATATTGTTCCACCTCCCGAAAGCCCCAATATCCCCGAAGTCACTCCGCAGCAACGTGCCGAAAACAACAGGAAGCTGGCTCATGAAGACTCCGTACGCAATGCTTACGTGGCTACCTTTATGGATAAGACCAAAGCGGCCGACTTTGCCAAGCAAAACGCACTGCCCGAACGTGTTGCCGACTTTCTGGTTAAATCCAGAGGAAATTGGAAGACACTCACCGCTTATCTGCTTGAAGCAAAGAAGAAAAATGAAATTACGAAAGCGGCCAATCTACTGGCAGCTATTTCCGATAAAGATCTGAGGGATGTCTCGTTGACTGTGTTGAACGATCACCTTTACAACACCCCACAGGATATTAATGATGTCTTGCTTTTCAACACCTGCATCATGAATCCCCGTGTAGGCAATGAGATGATTCTTCCTTATAAGAAATTCTTTAAGACCGTCATTCCGGTAGCCGATCAGAAAGCCTACCGGCAAGACCCGCAGAAGCTTGTGGAATGGTGTAAAAAGAATATCACCATTAATAATGAGTTGAATTACCAGAATATCGTGATCTCTCCCGTGGGAGTGTGGAAAGCACGCATAGCCGATAACAAATCACGTAACATCTTCTTCGTGGCTGTGGCAAGAAGCCTTGGCATCCCCGCATGGATAGATGAAGTCACCGGTAAGATACAATACAATAAAGTGGAGGGCAAGCAAGTGAACGGACAGATTCTGGATGTGGACTTTGACAGTTCCAAAGCGGTGACCTCTCCTAAAGGAACCCTTGTGCTGAAATACACCCCATCTTCCGGTGTTACCGATCCTAAGTACTACACCCACTTCTCCATATCCAAGTTCGATAACGGTACCTTCCGTCTTCTGAACTACGAGGAAGGTGATGTTGATATGGGTGGCGGCACAAGCTGGGAACGTCAGTTTAAGAATGGAGTGCTACTCGATACAGGCTATTACATGCTCGTTTCGGGAATACGCCAGAACGACGGCAGCGTGCTTACCCAAGTTGCTTTCTTTGATGTGGAAGAAGGAAAGACCACGGATGTAGACCTCGTGATACGCGAGAAGAACAAGAGTCAGGTGGAAGTCATCGGTCAACTCAGTTCCGAGTTCTCCTTCCTATCCCTTGCTACCGGCAAGACCGAAACCATTATGGATCATTGCGGATGTAGTCGTGGAGGCTATTACGTGTTGGCTATTCTTGGCCCCGGGCAAGAACCTACCAACCATGCTTTGCGTGATATTGCCGCTCTGAGTGGTGACTTTGAGCAATGGGGACAACGTATCGTATTGCTTTTCCCCGATAAGGAACAAAGTAAGAAATACCGTGCTTCCGATTTCCCCGGTCTGCCCTCTACCATCAGCTATGGCATAGACGAGAACGGCGTCATTCAAAAGCAGTTGGCAAAAGCTTTGAACTTGCCGAACGCTACTCTGCTTCCTATTGTAGTGATTGCCAATACCAATAACGAGATTGTGTTCAAGTCGCAAGGCTATACCATTGGGTTGGGCGAACAGTTGATGAATGAAATCAAACTGTTGAAGTAAGCCCTTCCTTACGAACGAATAGTGTTTTTAATCTACGATCCGGACAGCTAACTTCTATATGTTAGTGTCCGGATCGTTCTGTTTTCTTATTTCACAAATTATGTCTTATTGTATATTTAACTAAGAAAAAAGGTGTATATTTGTCAGCCTTTGATTAACTGATAAGTACTTAAAATAACGAAGAGCGTTTAAAATATTATCCTGTTATGAAATCTGGACAATTTCTATCTTCAGGGATAATAGACAAGAACGCTCACGTCAATGCTTTATATCTATTACTCGTTAATAGTATATATACCCTTTGGCGTGGGCTATTGTTTATTTCTTGAAGATGGGCTGTCCAGAGCCTCATAACAGTAATATTCAATAGTTTCCACGCCTCTTTTTTATATAATTATTGATAGCTGTGGGGGAAACAAACAGCAATACTAACCTGAAAACGAAATGAAAACTAGATCACTTTTTCCTGTATTAGCAATGTTTAGTTGCGCAATTTATTCGTTCGTAGATAAGAAAAGCGATTGGTACGTCTACTTGTATGTGGCTTCGTGTAGCATTTTTATTTGCCTCTTTCTGTTCAAAATAATCGCTTTATACATCAAAGAAAAAAAACTTGACTATTACGGAGTATTGGGTATAATCTCTTCTATTGTCATTACCGACTTTTCGTTAATGATGAGATAACTGTAAATGGAATCTATTACATTTATGCTGGATGTTTTTCTTGTTTTGTTTCTGTTATGCATGATATTTGTAGCATAATAGAAACAAAACAAGGATTATCCATGAAATTCATTCTGGATCGTTCTGTTTTCCTGCTTCTGTGAAAGATACATTTCTCACTTAACTTGCGGGAGTCCGACAAGCTCGGGAAGCACGGATAAGCTTATTGAAGTGAATATGCCGTTAATTTGATTTGCCACTCCGATTTCCCATTTTTCCTTATTCGTAAAATACTCTTTAGGAATTGCCACCCCGTTGCACTCTATTGAGGTGATGTATTGCCATGCCGGAATTATTGACGATGGTATTTCATAAGGGTCGGGATTATCACCCACTTCGGTGCTGAATATTATAGAAGAGTGAGGTTTAATAGTCTCCACTTCATGAAACTTATACGTAGAATCATACATGCCGTTAATATACATGCTATACTTTCCCCATGAAGATAAGTGAACTGTCATCGGCATATCGGTCACATTAAACACTCCAAAACGGTAGCACACATGCCCCTCTTTCACACACGAAGATGCTATTATTGTCAATGCAAGAATAGCCAAAAACTTAAAATTTATCCATTTCTTCATCACGTATCTTTTGACATTGAATGTCCAAAGATATAAAATTATCGTGTTTATGCCAAAGATTAGCCGAGGGTGAGCTTAAGATGCTATTTGCCTTGTTCTCTTTATTGAATAGAATAAGTCTTATTTTCCGGAATGTTTTTGTTTCCATTTTGAACAGACTTGTTCCTATCTGCATAACTATTCTATCTGTAAGCATCACACCTTGTTTTGCTTTAAAATATGACCTATATGATTAGTTGTTCGGAATTACCGAACAACTGAACGTTGTTCTTTCCTAACAAAATATAGGTTGCTACAACTTACCGTTCTTGTCGCGCTCACTATCAATTGTTGTCTTTTCCTAACAAAATATAGGTTGCTACAACTGATATTTGCGGAGATATTGAAGATATTCTGTTGTCTCTTCCTAACAAAATATAGGTTGCTACAACGAGCGGGATGTATTTCCCGGATAACAATGGGTTGTCTTTTCCTAACAAAATATAGGTTGCTACAACATATTCTGCATGTGGAATTTTAGGTAACTTGTTGTCTTTTCCTAACAAAATATAGGTTGCTACAACATAGTACAGATCAGCAACATGTACCTGAATGTTGTCTTTTCCTAACAAAATATAGGTTGCTACAACGAAAGCTGAACATGAAGCATTGCAGGAAGAGTTGTCTTTTCCTAACAAAATATAGGTTGCTACAACCGGATGCATTCTCTAAATACACGGAGAAACAGTTGTCTTTTCCTAACAAAATATAGGTTGCTACAACCCAGATGGTTAACTATGGTAATGCCTATATAGTTGTCTTTTCCTAACAAAATATAGGTTGCTACAACGTTGTTTCCTCATCATTCACTTCCAGGTATGTTGTCTTTTCCTAACAAAATATAGGTTGCTACAACAAGATCAAAAGCTGTTATGGCTAACGCAACGTTGTCTTTTCCTAACAAAATATAGGTTGCTACAACCTCCTTTCTGGTAGTAATGTCCTAGGATGAGTTGTCTTTTCCTAACAAAATATAGGTTGCTACAACGGATTGTTTGCTGTTACGACACAATCTGGTGTTGTCTTTTCCTAACAAAATATAGGTTGCTACAACCAAGTCGTCTTCGTCGACTTCATAAGGAATGTTGTCTTTTCCTAACAAAATATAGGTTGCTACAACTGAATGTCACAGTTCTGCAAGGCTCATTGCGTTGTCTTTTCCTAACAAAATATAGGTTGCTACAACATGGTGTTTGTATAGTTCAATGTATCAATGTTTTATACCTAAAATGATAAAATAAAAAAGGTTTTTCAGAGCTCTTTTTACTTTAAAATCATTACTTTTTGGTATTCTGTTTCAAAAAGCATGTGCAATAAGTATGCCAAAGTAGCTGTTTGCTTGATATCCGCGATCGGCTTAAACAATGAACTTAAATATTTATGCTGATCATTGTCCAATTCCTTATATTCATTGTGGCAAAAAGCGTTGCGTATTTTAATTAATAATTCTAAATTGATATCACTACTCTTCTCTTTTATTTCTTCTAATATTTGTCTGAAGTTATAGTAACCTTCTGCTTCGGGCTGAATATCTATCTTTAACTCATTTATTATTTTATTCTCTATATCTTGAGCCATTTTAATTATCTCGGGCCTGTATCTATAAAAGGCATTGGTCTCATGATAGATGTAGCTATATGAAAGCGATGGGCGGTCTTTTTTGTCTAAAGGCTTATTGAGAATTCCAATGAATTTAATCAAGCTTTGAGGTAGCTTTTCTGTGGTCAGGGTAGTTATTCTTCCATAGTCTTTTATTTTAAATTCATCTTCAATAGTCACATTACCGTTTGGTGTGTCTATATTGATTTTTCTTGCAGTGGTATGATCTAAGATAGTGTTATCCATCTCTTTTAGCTTAAGCAAACTATTTTCCGGCCTATCATTCTTATTGAAGACTATTCGTTCTGGATTTTCTTCAATAAATAGCCTCATCCAGAGGTAGAGAGTTATATCTTGGACTTTGCGCAAGCGTATCATCTTTTCATTGTCGATGACTTTTTGCAGTTCAATATATTTTTTATAAAGTTTCTTCTCATCTTCAGATAATTCTTGGCCCTTACAAGCTTTCTTTGTCACCTCTTTAAAATTATAAAAATCTTTTATCCGGTCAATGCGCTCACTTCGTTCTTCCGTATTTTGATATTCTTTCAAGTTATACTTTTCTGATGGTATGAGTGGGTAACATAAGCAGGAATATTTTCGTTTAATATTATAAAATTCGGTAACTGCATCTTTCAAATATAATTCCAGGTAGAAGTGAATCAATTTGCTGGCATTTACTCCTTTACCTGATGTCTTAGCTCTTTCGATATTCGACTTAAAGTTACCTTGAATTTGGCATAAGGCTTGTTCTATTTTTTCTGTAAAAATATTACGGGGAAGAAAAACGGTCTCTTTTTCTGGTTCAATTGTGTTGATTTGGCTTTGCTTAATCAGTTTTCTCGTGGGATGAAACTGAATGTTGACTTTACCTCTTGCTAATTTTTCTAATTGTTTATCGATGTAGACTATCTTTTGTTTGAGATACCCTACATAGTAGGCCGTCAGTTTGGAATAATCTTGAGGATTGATTTTGTCAAGAAATGGGTGTGCATTACCGCTTCCTATCAATCCGGCTGTTGTAAAAATGCGGGAAAGAGTTGTACGCATAAAGCCATAGCGGGCCAAAGCGTATTGTAGTGCTTGAAAGTTAGCTCCCGTAAGTTTATCTTTTCCTCCTTCTTTAGGCGAAGATGGTTGTAACCATAAGATGTCACGCGCCAATTCATCTGCTAATCTTCCGCTTTGTACTCCGTCCGGTTTCTCTGCTAATCGTTTTAGTTTTTTTGCTGCATCAACCTTGTATGTCTTGAGTCGTTCTTCAAGTCTACTCTTAATCGTTTTGGAGGATGTTTTTGTGTTTTCCGGTTGGCTTTGATCAATCAATTCTTTAATCGATGGATATTCTTGAAGCTTATTTTTATGTTTTTCTTTTAAGTAAGCGTAAAATGCCATCGCGGGCAGTTCGTATTTGCTTAGCCAATAATCAGGCGTAGGGCACGATACTTTTCCTTCATTGAGATTAAAATTGGGATATTCTGTCTTTTCAGAAGAATTAAGCCATTTAATGCCGATATTATTATTATTGAGTACATAAGATGGGTAGGATTCGCTAATATAGGGTACACTTGTAGGGCTGTCAGCTGCATCGTCCTCGGTTGCAAAGTGGCATACAGGCAATTGGCTATGCGTCTGAAGTTCTTCACCAAATGAGGAAAGATGGTTTTTATGATCCGTCGAAGCATTTTGTAGTCGGCCAAATCCATACAACGGATGCACGATATAGCGGTTGTCGGTGGTTCCGTCAATGTAATGCTTTTCATAGCACTTCATGTAGCATTTACCTAAGCTAAGGTAGAACCCCATGTTTTTACACTCGGAGGAGTGTTCCAATGCTTTGAGCATAAGAATTTCGTAACGGTCTTTATAACGGATAAGTTCTCCTATAGCCTCCTGTTCATCCGGTACGGTTTCGGCATTGGGATAGACTTCAAATTGTTTCTTTTGCTCGTCCTCAATGCAGTCGTACAGTTCTTTGGGACATTTTACCAATTCATTGATCATACTGATTCCCAGCGATACTTTGTCTATTTGTTGTTGCTGAAGCTTCATGAGTTGTTTGGGAGCATGAAACCGCATTACGGTAAAGGCTTCGAGTGTCATCCTGTATCGCTCTTCATCAGCTCTTTTAAAGCCTTTTAATTGGTTAAGCAAAAGGTAAGATTCTCGTTTGTATAGAAACAGACAGGTGAAGAAAGCCAATCCTTTATCAGTCAATAGATCGCTTTCGTCTGTAAACTTATAGTAGTTGGCGGGGTGGTAACATTTCACTTCGTCTTTATTTGTTTCTCTATTATAAGAAAACTCCGCTTCATAAAGATGCTTGAGTTGTTCATCCTGAGCATTAAAACGTTTTTTTATCTCCTTTATTCCCTGATTAAAACACGATTTTAGCAATAGATTTATTGTTGGAGAGGCGATTGCTTCGGGGTGAATGTAGTGAGTCGTGTAGTTTCTCCAACTTTCGAGTGCTGTGAATAATTCTTCCACACAATTCTTTTGAACTTGAAAGATGCTTTCGGTTTTATCCAGTTGCATAGACATGGAAGTCTGAATTTCAATCAAATCGTCCCAAAAAGGGAAGGCCCGTTTCAGCATAGACTCTATTTTCCGTGAAGTGGCATTGCCTGTTATCAAAAACGTGCAGACAAAAGACATTCTTTCTTTGTTTTTATCCTTCTCGTCGGAAGATGTTTGCTCTTCTGCGGATACCAAAGCTTGGCTAGAGCTTATTTGTTCTGTCGGGTTATTACTTGTGATTCTCCGAATGACATCGTAGATATGACTTATCACTTCGTTGTAATTATCGTAAGCAGTATTAAGAAATGCTCCAAATAGATACTTATTTCCGTTTTCCTCAAAATTCATAGTGCTTTTTTATTTAAGTTTACTTTTATTACATGCAAACATATAAAAAACTTATTGAATAGGGGATAGCTGATATTGTTTTGTCTTCAAAACAATACCTATGAATTTTGCTGATTGCGAAATGATTAAAGAATGTTGTTGGGAAAAAATAGTATTTTCTTTTATTCTAAGTTTTATATGTTACTCTTATCAAATATCCTTTTTGTATTTGTCTGATAATAAATAGTTAACAATATAAATAGTTCTATTTTAATATCCAGGATTTTGAGTCATTGAAGGATTTAGATCTAGTTCTCTTCTTGGTATTGGAAATAATAGCTCATAGCTTTGAATAGCTGATTCACTAGTAGCCAATCCATTTCTTTTTAAGAAAGCAAAATAGCCGGCATTATATAGTAACTCTTTAGCTCTCGCTTCTTTGATTCCTGTTAGAATGTCAGAAGAAACAGTGATTCCTTTTGCTGACGTAACTTTAGACAATAAGGCCTTTGCATCATTGGTGTTTCCCAGATGATACTCACATTCAGCATTTAAAAGATATGCGTCAGAGATAGACTGTATAGGCATTATAGATGGAGTTTTTATTGTAGCAGAAGAGCTTTTTGTCGATTTAGTGTTTTCTTCTGTGCTGAAACCAAAAATAATCCCATTACCTGTTTTCTCATAATCGCTAGTTCCATCTAGTCCGTAATAACCATTACTTATTACTTTGGCTAGTAGCGTTTTTGCTGAGCTCCAATTTTCTTCGTACATATAAATGTTTGCCAAGAGAATGCGAGCTACGTCTTTTGAAACGAAAAACATACCATTAATATCAGTTAGAGAATGATTTTTTTTCTCATCCAAGTTTTCGATGGCTGTTTTTAGTCTAGATTTTAAATCAGATAAAATGTCTTCTTTTGGAATACGTGATATACGATCCGATATATCCGTCCATCGATTCCCATAATTATATGGTACATCACCCCATGCTACAACCATTGTATAATAGTACATCGCATAGAATACATTGAAATAATCTTGATAAATGCCTAGTTGTTGGGATTCGTATTCTTTGAAAAATAAAAGATAATTGTTGCTGCTATAAAACTTTGTCCAGCAATTAGATATGTAATTATCGCTGCTTGAAAGTGGCAGTACGTGCATGTCCTTATTGTAGTAGTAATATTGTTCTATAATATTATATTGAGAAAAAGCATCACTTAATGATAAAACGATACTGTTCATCGCGGCTTTCCCACCATTTCCTAACAATGGGAGTGTTGCAGTACTATTTGCTTCTATTTTCAAATTGACAGTAGCTACTGTATTACCTATACAATCGAATAAATTAATAGCTAGCATTTGCTCTTTTTTAGATTGAGACTTTCCAACTTTTATCGTTAAGATTTTATTCTCAATCTTCTTTTCTACTGTAGGTGTAGCACTTACATCACTATCATAAATTGAGTTCAAAAAATTATTATCTCCTATAGCAGTACTTGGAGACCCTGAAATGGATTCCTCTGTATATACCGGAATTGGAGAATTTATTGTAACTTGGTATAAACCTCCGTCTTTAGGAACAGAAATTTCTGTTTTATCAAGAGTTACGTGTTCTCCATCTTTAAGCGTTTCATTACCAGCTGTACCATCATCATCCCAATCGAAGTAACTTGCAAGATTCTTAACTTCAATATTCATTCCTAAGTCTGCATATCTTTTAATGACATTATCATGGATTATATTAAGATAGCTCGCTAATTCTAACTTGTCCTTTTTAATTTGAGCTTTTGTCATATCAGAAAAACTTCCATTCTCTCCAAATTCTTGACTTAATGTGGATAAATATTCTGTCAAAGTTCCTTCGCCACGATTTATTAAAAGTAGGGATGAAACAGCTATGAGAGCTGCTGATTCATCTGTTCCCGCAACGATAGAGAATTGCGAGACATCTTTAGATGCGTATCTCTGTAATCCGAATTGTTTTAAGAGCTCAGATTGGGCTTGATTATTTGCTTCTTTAAATGACTTACCAGATTCTATAAGTTTTTTGATTCGTGAATATTTTAAATGAGTTAGAATATTTACATTTACTGTACTGTTGTCTGATAAATCCACTAATGCTCTTAAAACCAATACGCCGTTTGATAAATTTCCTTTTACTTCATTAAAGAAATAACCAGTTGCCATAATTTCAGCGTATGGCGCCTGAAAAACTTTTGAGCCAAAGGTAAAGCTCCCTGTATTGTCTGTTATGGTGGTGTTAAACATACTACCTAAGACTTGTAATTTACTATCCATTGGTTGAATGGTTATCGTAGAACCACTTACAAATGGCCCTTTTTCAACCTTTCCACTGACATTGTATGTATGTGGGGTCAAATCTTCACCTTTATCTGAATTACTACATGACATAGTGGTAAACCCTGATAAGGCTATTAATAATAATTCGTGACTACTTATTTTCATGTTATTTGATTTGTATGTTTTATTTTGCAAATATATGTAATAGTTGTCTTATTATTTGATATAATTGAGGATATTTTGAAATATATGTATGTTTTATTGCTCGTTTTATTTATTAGCCTAATTAAGATTAAAGTGTTTGTATCTTAATTTATTATATAATTATATGTTGTTTTTTTAAGGCCTTTTGTTTTAGATAAAGCTATATATTTTTCCTAGATTCACATTGATATGCTTTTTCTATATAATATACATAGCTTTAGCTAATGCAGAATCTACTTTTGATTGCACTCAATAGAGTTATTGGACCTCATTTTCTCCAAAACCACCCACTAATTCTCAAAAATCACTCAAAAAAACCATCTTTTGCAGAGTTTTTTGTCGGTTTTGCAAGAGTTTTACTCGAATTATAGGGTGTTTTTACCCTTATTTTCCACCTTTCTTATCTCTTAAAAAGCCGTTTGATGTAAGTATTTTGCGGTATTTTTATCTTCTTTTCATACCGATCATATTGCTTACCCACATACGTGGCGCAACTTACCCACAGCTGTGGTTCACGTGCGTCACAGTTGTGGAGCACATTACCCACAATTGTGGGTAACTGAGAGAGAGTATGTGTTATGCTAAGAAAAACGGTCTGTAGATATGTGAGAGACGGTTTTATTGCGAAAAGGGAAGGGGAGGTGAGCAACTAAAAAAGGGGTGTGGTAGTGGAAAAACAGCAGGGTGCAATTAAATTTAATTGCACCCTGCTGTTTCGCTTAATTGCACCCTTGTATTTTGCTGTATGTCAATTGCTTAAGTCGATTAGTGCAATTGGTGCAATTAAAATACGCAAAAAAACTCTGGGAGGGGGATTATTTCTTCTTCTTATCGAGCTTATCTAACACTTGTTTTAGTGCGTCCCAATGTTCGTCCGTCATGCTTTTAGGGGTAAACAGTGAGATACCTGCTGCTCCGGCTTTCATCGATCCGGCGACGGCTTCTTCAATTTCGGACGGTACGAGACCGGAGTGTTCGGGGTCTACCACACTTGCTTTGTTCTTCCAATCTTTGCAGATGAACAAGCCGCTATACACCGGAATCTTTCCTTTCACCGCTTTTACTTCTTTGCGGGTGATCTTGCCTACCCATGAGGCTTTCTCCAAATAGAAGTCGTTGTAGTTCATCGGGAAGAAAGCATCGATATTCCATTTATTCCATTCCTGACGAACCATCCATACAGCGTGTGAGTGTGGTCCCGGAAAGACATCGGCGCTGATCTTTTTACCTTTGGCATGAACGGCGCTAGCCAGCTTGTTGACAAGGTCGGTGATGATGTCGCAACGGAACTGTGCCCATTTTTTGCACTTCGACGGATCGTCCACTTTGCAAATGTCTATGCCTGTCTTTTCCTTAAATGCTGCTACGCAATCGTCGCAATAGCAATAGTCGGCTTTGGGGTATTCTTCGTTCATCACCAGACCGTATTTCTCCCATAACCCGCGAGCCAGAATGACATCGGGATAACGGATATAATCCAACTGTACATAGTCGACATCGGGCAGTTCGGCCATTTTGCAGTATTGCTCAATGAGCCATGCCTGAACTTCTTTATTGTGGGGGTCGAGACAGGTGTAATACGGAACGTAGACTTGCACGTCGTGTGCCGATTGACCCAGTCTGTTGACGGCATACCATGATGGATTTAATCCTGCATGCAGCATACAAGGCATCCAGGCATGGTATTCGAGTCCGAGTGACTTGGCGATTCTTGACGCGATTTTGGCTTTTTCCACATCGAAGCCTGTGTTGAAACAGACTCCTGTGACACCTTGTGATTTCCATTTGGTAAAGTCGTCCTTCAAGTTTTCTTCCGTAGTGGTTTTATTATCCCATCCTTGCCAGATGTATACGGGTGTTTTAGCTGTTAAATGGACGGAGCACAGCATGAATAATGAGGCGATAAGTACGCTAATAGTCGTCTTCTTCATTTGATTGTTATGCTAATTGTTATTAAATTAATGTCGATTGGGGGGACTGCTTATTTCCTGATGAAGCAACTGCCGGATTCATTCATCACGTAGGCTTTGCCTTCGGGTGAGAGTGCGGTGATCTCATAGGTATGCGAGGTGGTTTCCACATTCACCTGATATCCGGCGGGTAGCATTTGCATGTCTTTGGGTTGCAGACCGAAATCTTTCAGTTCTTTATAGTAAGATTTGGTCTTGGCATATTGCTCTTCCTGTGCGTAGAACAGCATGTTCAGGAATCGGCGGACAGGTTCGTCGGTGGGGTATCGGAAGGTATCGGTTCCTTGTCCGACGGTCTTATCGGAAAAGTACATATAGCCCCAGCGTTCGGGCATGTGCATGGCGACCTGACCGGTCGGACTCCACACCCAGTTGTCTTCGGGCAGGTATTTGCCGTCCTTGCCTTTCTTCCTGTCATATCTTCCGTTTGCATCGATATCATATTGCCACTCTACGCGTGAGAAGTTGATTCGAAGCCATTGTCCTGCTTTCAGGTAGTTGTCGAATTCACTCGCAATGGCTTCACGCGGAATAGCCATCTCAACCGTCCAGCCTTTGTCCGTGCCTTTGGGATTGTTTATTTTCCCGATGCAATGGGTAGCCAGCTTCAAGCCGGGACAGTTCCATTGAAACTGTACAAACGTGCGTCGCGGAGCACGGTAAGGTTTCTCCAACGACAAATCGAATACGGTGCCGATGGCATTTGTCTCGATCTCGAAGTAATTGTGTCCTTCGCCTATGGGGTCGATGAATACTTCAAAGTCATTGTCATAGAAGACAATGGTATCTCTTTTTTGCAGATTAGCCCATATATGGGGTTCTTCCAATTCGGCGAAGATATAGAGGTATTTGTCGTCCCAGAGCATTTTGGCTGTGGTCTGATAGCGTGGAGTAGGGAAGTGGTAGCCACTGATATCCACAAACGCTTCGGTCGGTTGGGCGTTCTTCCACGATGCTTCGTTTGCCAGACCGTCTACATGGATGGCGTCGGCTGTCCGGTAGCAGACATAGCCTTTGGGAATGGTAAGCATCGGCGCATATTTATCGGAAAGTGCCTGAGCATTAACCTCGCCATATAGGGCGGTAATGAAAACAAAAAGAGAGAGAAAAATCTTTTTCATGCTGCGATATATATTGTTGTTATTGTGAATAAGCTTTTAAACGGCTTCCCGCTGATATATCTTTTAAACGTACTCTTTTAATATATTGTTGCGGGATTGGGATGTTTACGATATCAGTTGGATGTAATGACTTGCCCCTCGCCTCCATAGAGTTTAATGGGGCCGTCCAGTTGAACCGCTACGACTGTGATGTTAGGATCTTGTACGTTTTCGGGTACGTCGATATAGATGATACCCGGTACTTCACTCCAAGAGAGTTTATTATATAGCTTATAGTGGAGTGCTTCGCCGCTGCCCACTACCCATACTTTTTTCACTTCGTTGATGATGCCTTTCAAAGGAACGCTGCCTATTGGTTTATAAGGCATATACAGATAGAGCACGTCACCTGCTTTGTTCAGTGTGGTATATCCGTTGAAATAGTTACCCGGAATACCGGCGCGGGTTTTATAGATGGCTTCCTTATGTTTGGATGTCCAGCGTCCGAAGGTCTTCAATACTTCGACTTCTTCTTGCGGAATAGTGCCGTCGGCTTCCGGTCCGATGTCGAGCAACAGGTTACCGCCCATGCTCAGACAATCTACGAAAGTGGAGAGTAGCATTTGCGGTGTTTTGAAGTTGGTGTCACCGGGTTGGTATCCCCATGAGTCGTTGATGGTGTAGCAAAGCTCCCAATATCTGTTTTTGGGGCGTACCACGGGTACACCGATCTCGGGAGTGGCGTAATCGCCATAGCCCTGAATGCGTGAGTTGACAATAACGTTCGGGTTGGTGGAGCGAAGCAATTTGATAATGCCACTTGAATTCCAGTCTTCCGCTTTTTGTTCCCAATCGCCGTCAAACCAATATAAGTCGGGTTTAAAGGTCTCGTTCAGTTCGCCCATCTGACTGAAATTGAACTTACAGAACTTCTCCCAGCGTTTGGGATCTTTCTTGATGTCATATCTTGATGTGGTGCGGGTGTGATTGGGGTAGTTCTCGTTACTCCAGTCGAGCAGCGAATAATAGAGTCCCAACTTTAATCCCTGCTTGCGGACTTCTTCAGCAAAAGGTGCAATGAGGTCGCGTTTAGCCGGAGAGCTCTTTTTTGCGCTTAGCGAGCCTGCTTTGGTATCCCACAATGCAAAGCCGTCATGATGTTTGGTGGTGAGCACCGTATATTTTGCTCCGCTCTCTTTAATTAGTTCCACCCATTGCTTCGGATCGTAATTTTCGGCTTTAAAGTGCTTCCGTTGTTCCATATATTGATCGTATGGAATGCGGTTATTGTAAAATGACCAGCTTTCGGATACGCCGTCCACCGAGTAGATTCCCCAATGAATAAATATGCCTAACTTCGCTTCATCAAACCATTCCATTCGTTGGCGGTATGCCTCTTTCGATTCGGGTGTTACAGAGGTTTGCGACTTTGCTGTAACCGATTTGCAGCAAAGTAAAAATAATGTAAGTCCGTAAATGCTGATTTTATTCTTTTTCATAGTGCATAATTGTAAGTTCTCCTGTTAGCAAAAATAGGATTTTAAATCCGATTAAAAATATCTGTAATAGCTAATTCTGTATCTGAAAAGGTTATATTGTTTGTTTTAGCTGTTGAATTATCGGCTAAAGTTTAATTTGGATATAAAAATCAGACCCATAGATATTTCGTAGTCTTTTAACGTTGAGTATATTTGCTAAATGAAAACAAATGAAAATAAAACATCTCCGGTAGCCTGGGTGCCTACGCTTTATTTTGCGATGGGTTTACCCTTTGTGGCTTTATCCATGGTGTCGGTGCTTATGTTCTCCGACCTTAACATCTCTAATACCCAAATTGCTTTTTGGACGTCGCTCATCATGTTGCCATGGACGCTAAAACCTTTGTGGAGTCCTATTCTTGAAATCTTTAAGACGAAAAAGTTTTTCGTAATCACCACTCAGATGGTTACGGGACTGGCTTTTGCTTTAGTGGCGTTGTCTTTGCCCTTACCGGGATTTTTCACCTATTCCATTGCGTTGATGGGGGTGATTGCGCTTAGTGGTGCAACTCATGACATTGCGGCCGACGGGGTTTACATGACCGAATTGGACAATCAGCAACAAGCTAAGTTCATCGGTTGGCAGGGGGCGTTCTATAATCTGGCGAAAGTGCTCACCAATGGTGGACTGGTCTTTCTGGCGGGTGATCTTAAAGATCATTTCGGTCCGGTGAAGGCTTGGATGATTATCATGCTGATTTGTGCCGCATTGATGATACTGGCTTCTTTCTATCACATGCATATTATTCCGTCTCGTGCCAAAAGCACGCGTCAAGTGACTTTCAAAGAGAGCATGACGGAGCTTTGGGAAGTGATACGTTCCTTCTTTCAAAAGAAGTACATCGCCCGCTATATCATTTTTATTATTCTATATCGTTTTGCCGAGGGTTTTGCGATGAAAATCGTGCCTTTGTTTCTGAAAGCTCCGGTTGCCGAAGGTGGTCTGGGATTGTCTGTGCAAAAGATCGGGCTGGTGTATGGAACGTTTGGTGCAGCGGCTTTCATCCTTGGTTCGGTGCTTGGAGGGTATTTCATTGCGAAACGCGGTTTAAGCCGTACACTCTTTATTTTATGCTGCACCTTTAATATACCGTTCGTGGTATATTTCTTATTGTCGGCTTATCAACCTGATAATATTCTTATCATAGGTTCCGCCATTGTATTTGAATATTTCGGTTATGGTTTTGGTTTTGTCGGACTGATGTTGTTCATGATGCAACAAATAGCTCCGGGTAGTCATCAGATGTCGCATTATGCTTTTGCAACGGGTATCATGAACTTGGGAGTGATGCTTCCGGGTATGTTGAGCGGGTGGTTGAGCGACTTTGTGGGGTATCAGCATTTCTTTATTTGGGTGTTGATTGCGGCAATTCCTGCGTTTATCGCCACGTGGTATGTACCGTTTACTTATAAAGATCAGCAGAAGTAAGACTAAGTATTTGTGAAAGAACAAGTGTTATATATAAAACGAAAGATCAACGAATAGTTATGAAAGATTTAAAAATTGCAGGAAGTCCCCTGCCTGGTATGCCTTGGGAAGATCGTCCGGAAGGTTGTAAAGAAACAGTTTGGCGCTATAGTCAGAATCCTATTATCCCACGCGATCTACTCCCCACTTCCAACAGTATATTCAATAGTGCGGTAGTTCCTTTTAAGGGAGGTTATGCGGGAGTATTCCGTTGCGATGACACCAACAGAAGAATGGTGCTTCATGTAGGCTTTAGCGATGATGCCATGCATTGGAACATCAATCCGGAACCTCTTCGCTTTGAGTGCGAAGATAAGGAGATAGGAGAGTGGGTATATGGATATGATCCGCGTGTCTGCTTCATCGAAGACCGGTATTATGTGACTTGGTGTAACGGTTACCACGGACCGACTATCGGGGTGGCTTATACTTTTGACTTCAAGACTTTCCACCAGTTGGAGAATGCCTTCCTGCCTTTCAACCGTAACGGTGTGTTGTTCCCCAAGAAGTTTAACGGTAACTTCGCCATGTTGAGCCGTCCGAGTGATAACGGGCATACTCCTTTCGGTGATATCTTTTATAGTGAATCGCCCGACTTGAACTTTTGGGGTAAACATCGTCATGTGATGTCTCCTGCACAGTTTGAGGTGAGCGCATGGCAGTGTACCAAGATTGGTGCGGGTCCTATTCCTATCGAAACATCCGAAGGTTGGTTGCTGATTTATCATGGTGTATTGGCTTCTTGCAACGGTTTTGTTTATGCTTTCGGATCGGCATTGCTCGACTTGGAACAACCTTGGAAAGTGTTATACCGTTCGGGTGCTTATCTCATTTCTCCACGTACCGAGTATGAGTGCATGGGTGATGTGCCGAATGTTTGCTTCCCATGTGCTACGCTTCATGACCCCGAAACCGGTCGCGTTGCCATTTATTATGGGTGTGCAGATACGGTTACCGGACTGGCTTTCGGTTACATTCCTGAGATTATAGAGTTTACCAAGCGTACAAATATTCTGTAATGCTCTTCGTGTAAAATAAGAGTGATATGCAGTAAATAAAAAACAGAACTTTTGCTCAAAGGTCTGTTAATCTCAGCATAAGACTGCTTGATCCTTCATTTAATATAGGCCTCCTCATTACAATACTGTGATGAGGGGGCTTTCTATTCTATGTAGTTTAAAATCAATCTCATATTTTTTGCTTCTAATTTGCTTAATTCAAATACTATATATACTTTTGTGTACCAATATGGTTATCATTTAATAATAAGAACAATGATAGTAATTAGTACTAGAAAATTCAGAGAAGAATTGGGAAAGTATCTTGGTATGGCTAAAGATGGACAAGATATAATTCTCAAATCAAGGGAAAATGGCAGCTTTAAGCTGGTGCCGCTTTCTCAGGATGATGCATTAATGAGTAAAGAGGACTTTTTTTCCAAAATTGATAATGCTAAGAAAGAGGCAATAGAGGGTAAGGGTGTAACAATTAATTCAAAAGAAGCATTGAATGCTTATCTGGATAATTTATGATTTATAGTATAGTAATTCTTCCTACCGCTGAGAAAGATCTTAAATTGTTGAAACGAAACGAGCCACAGGCGTATAAGAAAGCGGTAAAACTAATTGGGGAGTTACAAGATCACCCGGAAACAGGAACCGGACATCCTAAACCTTTAAGTGCTGATAGAATCGGGCAGTGGTCTAGGCGGATTACTGATAAACATCGGCTTGTGTATGAAATAAACAAAGATACGATAACCGTGCTGGTACTTTCTACCTATGGGCATTATGATGATAAATGATCCTTTGCTATAGGATTTAGTTCTAATTTCAATACTATGGAGTTTAGAATATGAGCAATAAAGAAGAGAGGGCGTTTCAAATTTGTTTTGAAACGCCCTCTCTTCTTTTATAGTATCTCAAGCTTTGGCTTTGTAACGAAAAGCTGGATTATGGTCTGCTGGTGACTGCGGTACCGAACTTTGAAGGTTTATTACCCATCACAAACTCCAGTGTACCTCCTGCCTTCAAATCGTTATAGGTGATATACGACTTGGTATAAGCTTTGTTGTTGAGCTTCACCGACTGGATGTAGATATTTTCTTTGCTATTGTTGTGTGCAACGATCTTGAAGGTCTTGCCTTTACCAAGATTTACAGTCGCTTCACGTACTATCGGACTGCCGAAGATATATTTGCCACCTGCCGGTTCCACTTGGTACAGACCGATAGAGGACAATACATACCATGCAGACATCTGACCGACATCTTCATTACCGCATAATCCGTCAGGATCGGCTTTGTATAAAGTCGTCATAACTTTTCTCAAGAGCGGAGCAGCTTTATAGGGTTGCCCTGCGTAGTTATACATATAGATGATATGATGACTGGGTTCGTTGCCATGCGCGTACTGACCGATCAATCCGGAAATGTCCGGTGATGCTTTCTCACCCATGTCACCTTTTACAATAAAGAGTGAATCAAGCTTGGTGACAAATGGTTTGTCTCCTCCGAACAGTTTGATCAATCCGTGTACATCATGAGGTACCAACCATACGTATTGCCAAGCATTACCTTCGGTATAGTCTCCTTTTTCATGTACGGAAAGGAATGGGTTGAACGGTTCACGGAACTTACCGGTGGATGATAGACCACGTAAGAACTTGGTTTTAGGATCCCAGTAATGCTGGTATGCCATGCTCCGTTTGTGGAAGTATTCATAATCGGCTTTCTTGCCGAGGTGGTTTGCAACTTCTGCCAGACTTGCATCTGCAATGCCATATTCCAAACATTTAGCAACGGACTCAGCTGCCTTTTCTTTATCGAAAGGTATGTATCCGTATTCTTTGAGTAAGTCGATGGAGCGCTCGTCGAGCATTGCGGAAGTCTTCATCGCTTCGTAAGCTGCTTCCTGGTCGGCTTTATTGGGGAGATATCCTTTTAAAAGCAGGTCGGCAAGTACGGAGATTGCGGGGTTACCTACCATACAATCGGTCTCATTGCCCATGAGATGCCACACCGGTAATTTACCTTGTTGCTTGAAGATATGGATAAATGTCTCGGCGAAATCTCTCATGCGATCCGGATGAATCAGGGTTGCTAGCGGATGCGCCGCTCTGTAAGTATCCCATAAAGAGAAAGTGGTATAGTTGGTGAAGCCTCCATTCTTGTAGACTTTTCCATCGCTGCCGCGGTAATCACCATTCACATCGGAGAAGACGGATGGAGCGATCATGGTATGGTAGAGCGCCGTATAGAATATTTCGGCATCGGTATCATTCATCGTCTTTACCTGTATTCTGCTCAACTCATTGCTCCACTGTTTGCGGGCATTGGCTGCTATCTGGTCGAATGACTTGTTAGCCACTTCGGAAGCGAGGTTCAACTTGGCATTTTCTACACTGACCGGTGAAAGTCCTACTTTTACATAGACGGGGTCGGATGAACCGTTTGTCTTGAAAGTCACAGTACCGATAGAGTCACCTTTTTGTTCGAGCTTTTGAATTCTCTTCGAGAATACTGCGGTGAAATATATTTGTTGGTGCTTAGCCCAACCTTTTGAAATACGGTAACCGGAGACAACGGAGTCGTTTTCCTGTATCAGACGGCTGTCGCTCCATGCATCCCAACCTATGCCTTCGCGTAGGTTGACTACAATGGATGCGTCACCTCCCGAGGGGAACGTATAACGGTGATATCCCGTACGCGTGGTAGCGGTGAGATCGACATGTATAGCCGAAGATTTCAGGGTGACAGAGTAAAGTCCCGGAGCTACCTTCTCGTCAGCATGACTGAACAAAGCTTTCCGCTCGTTCTTTTGTGTCGGAAAGAAGAGAATGTCGCCCAAATCACCAATACCTGTACCGCTTAAATGGGTGTGACTGAAACCGACGATAACCGAGTCGCTATAATGGTAACCGGAACACCAATCCCAACCCCGGACAGGTTGAGTCGGCCCTAATTGCACCAGACCAAATGGAACACTTGCACCGACAAATACATGTCCGTGTCCGCCCGAACCGATCATGGGATTTACATGATCCACCGGAGTTTTTTCACTTACCCTTTCCATGGAGCTGTTCAAGAGGAACACTCCACCGCACAGGGCTAAACTTGTGAGTCGTAAAAGTTTAAGTTTATTCATTCTATATCTATTTTATCTGTTAGACGTATGTTATCCGACGAACTCCCTACTTGTATGAGGAAAGTTCCCGGTTCCACCACTCTTTGCATGGAAGCGTTGATGAGTGAGAAATCATCTTTAGTGAGTCGGAATGAGACTTCTTTCTGCTCTCCCTTTTTTATAAAGATACGTTCGTAATGTTTTAATTGTTTTACGGGTTGTACTACCGAAGCCAGCATGTCGCGAACATAAAGTTGCGCCACCTCTTCTCCATCATGGTTTCCACTGTTTTTTACGGTGAAGCGGATGGTGTATTCAGCATTACCCTGAGCTGTGATTTTTAGATCGGAGTATTCGAAATTGGTATAACTTAAGCCGTATCCGAAAGCATATAACGGTTTTGCCGTACTTTCGACATAATCGTGTACGGGTGGATTCTTTTTATTATAATACACCGGTAGTTGCCCGATGTTTCTCGGTACGGTTACAGCCAGACGACCTGCGGGATTATAGTCGCCAAAAAGCACGTCGGCGATGGCGTTTCCACCTTCCTGCCCCGGATACCATGCGGTTAAAAGTGCATCGGCATTCTGATCCGCCCAGTTCTTATCGAGCGGACGTCCTTCAATATAAACCACAATAAGTGGTTTACCGGTTGCTTTTAATGCTTTCAGAAGTTCCATCTGTCTTCCTAAAAGGGTAAGTTTGGCGCGATCGAAACCTTCTCCGCATTCCATATCGCTTATTGTGGAAGCATCGGCAATGGCAGCTCCCGTTTCTTTGTAGCTGGTCTTGAAATCACGTGCGCTCGAACCGCCTACTACTGCAATAACTGCATCCGAATTGCGCGCGACTTTCACGGCTTCTGCTATGCCGTCGTAGGTGGTGTCTCTGACTGCACATCCCTTAGCATATTCCACACGGTCGGAGCCAATCTTATTTATGGTTCCCTTTAACACAGTGATAATATTGCTTTCGGGTTGCGGTGCGGTATAATCGCCCAGCATATTGTAGATGTTGTCGGCATTCGGTCCGATGACAGCGACTTTGCCGATGTTCTTTGATAGAGGCAGGGTGTTATTTTTATTCTTTAGCAGGGTGATCAGGTTCTGAGCGCATTCACGTGCCAGATTGATGTGTGATGCTGAACGAACAGTAGCTTTAGCTTTGTTCACATCAACGTAAGGATTCTCGAACAACCCCATTTCGAATTTTAGCCGCAGAATGCGGCAGACAGCTGTGTCAATGAGTGCTTCGTCCACTTTATGTTGCTTCACTGAATTGATCAGTGTAAAATAAGCATCTCCACCCAAATCGGCATCCAATCCCGCTTTAAGGGATAACATAGCTCCTTCGGTAGATGAGGCGGATACGAAATGACTGGTCTGCATACCTTCTATACTGTATAAATCAGAAACCGAGAAGCCCCGGAAATTCCAATCTTTGTGCAGTACGTCCTTCAATAGATAGGAATTCATCGTACTGGGTATGCCATCGATGGAATTGTATGAAGTCATCACCGACAGCGCTCCTGCATTGATTACTTTATGAAAAGGAGGAAGGAAGTCGCTGAGCAGTTCGCGGTTACCCACGTAAGAAGGGCTGCCGTTTTGTCCACCCTGCGGAATGCCGTATGCGATGAAATGCTTTAAGGTGGCTACGGTAGCGTAGGGGAGATTCAGATTTCCCGCACCGAGTCCTCTCACCATCGCAGCTCCCAAATCACCCGATAAGACCGGGTCTTCGCCAAATGTTTCTTCTACTCTCGACCAACGTGGATCACGTACGAGATCGAGTACCGGACCATAGCTGATGTGACCACCTTGCGCACGGATTTCTTCGCCAATGGCGCGACCTTCTTTTTCCAGTATTCCGGGATTCCATGTCGAAGCCATGCCAATGCCTGTCGGGAATACGGTTGCTCCTATAGCCATGTGACCGTGAGGTGCTTCTTCAGCAAGAAAGAGAGGTATTCCTAAGCGGGTATTCTCAATGACATATTTTTGGAGAGCATTACCGGCTTTTGCCGCCGATTCCGGGTTAAGACCGTTTTCGAGTGTCTTCCTAGTCCATGGGTCTGCACGGAAGGTTCCCCAAAGCATACCCATATTCCTCTCTTTAAGCATGTCTTTGAACTTATCCGATACGCCTACCTTTTTACCGTCCAGTGCATACATGTTCCATCCTAGAGGGCATAGCAACTGACCGACTTTTTCTTCCAGTGTCATACGTGAAAGTAAATCTTTGGTGCGTTCTTCTACGGAAAGTTTGGGGTTGCGATAAGGGATTACTTCCTTTTTGCTTGAGGCAAAGGAAGATGATAAACTAAACCATGCAGTAAGAAAAATTAAGGTGTATTTCCGGTGATTCATAGTTGTTCAAAATGTGATAATAATAATGAAAAAAACTCTTTTCATTCCTCACAATAGAGGGAAGTGATGTGAGGATGAAAAGAGATTTCGTGTGTAAAGTTAATAAAATAGTGATATTCAAGATCAATTTTTTATTCGATTCTTATCTCTGCCAGCCCGAAAGATTCACCGTCTTGAACCATTCTTGTTGCTTTGAAAGTAATATATCTTGTATATACCGGTGAGAAGTAGACGGTTTGCCATACGGGATTATTGCGTATGTTTGAGAATTCTCCCGTCGCAATCACTTTTGCATCGCCGGTTTGATCCCCCTCGGAGAGTTCGTAGTTGGAAACCAATCCTTTTCGGGGGCTATTTTGATCGGGCAGGTAATGCAAGGCATGTACCCAACGCTTTTGCCCAAGATCAATCACTACTTTATTGTCTTTGATAAAACAGGTGGTAAGCTTATTCCTGTCGACGGCTTTATTCATCTCCACCGGATCTACTCCCGATAGTACGAATGAATAACCTTCGACTTTCAGTTCGCTCCGGTCTGTTATTTTTTGATCATCGCTACCTGAGTAGTAAGCTGCGATGTTATTGATGCACAGACATCCCCTCGCATCAATAAAACGAATCCGAAGTTTATCGGTCGTGATGGTGGGGAAGCGTAATATACGCTTGTAACCTATTGTTGTGGTCTCTTCTTTCGGGTCAATGGCGTTCCATTTACCTTTGAACTGATATTCCACAACGAACGATTTTACCCGTTGTCCCAGCGGAATATATTCCTGAAGTAGCAGACGGTTTATCTTAGTCGCTTTGGATAAGGTGAAAGTTAGCACCGCACTTTTTACATTATCAGCCGTAGCCCAGTAGGTATCATATTTGTTGTCACTTACATTACTTGCCTCAAAGCCTTTTCCGCGTTCATTGGATGCTATGGGGCGGATGCCGGTAAGCAGATTATGAGATAACTCGTGCCGTATTTGTTGATGATAATTTACTGCATTGGCGGAATCGAGAGGAGATATCAAGCCATCACGATTTACCGGAAAATTAAGCAGAAAATTGGCATTGCGACCCACACTACGATAATAAAGATCGACCAGTTCAGGAACGGTTTTTACTTTCTTATCTTCCGAAGGGTGGTAGAACCATCCCGGCCTGATGGAGACGTCACATTCTCCCGGTACCCACTTATCGCCGTCGGCATGTCCGTACTGAAGTTCTTCGTATTTGTCATATCCGGGATATACATCTTTGGAGCGTAAGAACGACCAGTTTGTAGCTCCGGCAAATCCGCTTTCGTTACCAATCCATCTGCATCCGGGCCCTCCATCGGAGAAAATCACAGCTTCCGGTTGAAGTTCATCAACTATTTCGTGAGCCCTCTCGAACTGGTAGTAAGTCTTGCGGTCGATCTTTCTGATCTCTTTGCTTCCTCCATACCATCCGTCGCCTCCATTGGCGCCATCAAACCAAACTTCGGATATAGTCCCATAATTTGTCAGCAGCTCTTTTAATGCTTTATAAAAGTATTCCACATACTCCGGCGTACCGTAATTGGCTTGATGTCGATCCCACGGTGAGAGATAAACGCCAAACTTGATGCCATATTTTTTGCATGCTGCCGCCAGTTCTCCGACAATATCTCCTTTACCGTTCTTGTAGGGAGAGTTCCGGATACAATAGTCGGTAAGTTGTGTAGGCCAGAGGCAGAATCCGTCATGGTGTTTTGCGGTTATTATCACTTCTTTAATACCGGCATTGACAAAAGTACGAACCCACTGTTCGCAGTCCAGTTTGGCGGGGTTGAATATTTTAGGGGAGACATCTCCGTAACCCCATTCTTTATCATCAAATGTGTTAAGTCCAAAGTGTACGAAAGCTAATGTTTCCATTTGCTGCCATCTGACTTGCTTCGGAAGTGGAAGAGGAGCAACAGCCTTTGGGGGAATAACTGTTGCTTTAGCCCCTGCCATACTTAAAGTCAGAGAGAGTAAACCTGTAAATAGAAAACTTCTTTTCATAAATATTTTAAACGTATAGAGTTAGCAAATAAGTCTTTAATGTACAAACCAATCGTCGGGAACATCCTGAGGAGTACTGCCGTTAAAGCTATATTGTAGCTTCAAAGTGAACCCTCCTCCACCTTCGACAAAGTCGAGTGCAAATGGATGAAGACCTTTTGAGAGAGCAGCTTGTCCGCTTTTCTCTATCGCCGAATGCAAACCGTCATTGTCTACAACCGTTCTATTTGCGATATATAGTTTACCACCATCGTCACAAGTGAAGAAAAAGGAATAAATACCTGTTGCAGGTACATTGATATAACCGCGATATTTTAATCCGAAAGCGGGTGTTCTAAATTCTTTAGGAACATTGATGTTACTTACTACTTGCTCCTTGTCTTTTTCGGCTTTGATGTCAGCCGTGTTTTTGAACATACCGTCGTATAGGGAGCAAACCAGTCCGCCGTTGATTTTTGTTTTGGGCTTTACTGCTTTTGCCATCGGTACTTGCTCGTAGTTTACCGTATAGATATCTCCACGTGCACCGCTGGGGCTGAATAACGCAAATTTCAGTTGTACGGGTTTAGTTATTTTAATCGCTTTTTCCAATTTCGGTGACTGGATTGTCGGAATGGAACCATCGTTCGTATAATGGATATCCATGGTAGGTAAAGGGTTTTCCACATTGAAAAGTGTCTCTTTTACAAAAACACTTTGCAAAGTAAATCCTGAAAGATCAGGTAAACGATAGTGTACATTCAGAGCATCCAAACGTTCGAAGTTATTCTGAAGTCTTTCATGAAAGCTACCGTACAAGTCCTTATTAGTCCATAAACGTTCTGCCAAAGCGATCAGGCGTGGAAATATCATGAAATCGGCACGTTGCTCCGAAGGAATTTTCTCCGTCCACATATTGGCTTGAGCACCTTTTACCTGACTTGCCTTATCATGAGTAAAGTCATTCCCCGTTACGTTCATGTCATATACGGCTTGTAGCGAGCTGCGGTCGGGCATATAATCGAAATACAGCGGGTTCGTAGGCGACATAATGATCGGATTGCCATTTCGTGCAGCTTTGGGAAGCGAGGTACGTACCCATCCCCTCCAATACATGATATTTACCGAGGGGTCGAGATCACCATCAATAGCATCGTCCCAAGTAATGACTTGTTTGCCTTTCGACTTGATAAAATCGGCAACTTTGTGCACAAAATAGGTCTGGAGTTCTTCATAGGTCTTAATACCTTTCTCCTTCATGAACGACTGACAAAGTTCGGAATGTGACCACGCCGATTTATCCACTTCATCCGCTCCGATATGAATATAGTTCGAAGGGAACAGGTTCATAACTTCTGAAAGTACATCTTCGACAAAAGTATAAACTTCGTCTTTGCAAGGATTAAGAGGAGTGGAGAATAGCTTTCCCCATCCTGCTTTCTGGGCGTCTGTCAGGTATGGGTAAGCATGAATTGCAGCTAGCACATGTCCCGGCATATCTATTTCGGGTACAATCTCTACATGGCGCTTTGCGGCATAGTCCACTAACTCCCTGATTTGATCTTGTGTATAATATCCGCCATACAATTGCTTTCCATCACGGTTTACGATAAAACGGCTATCAATATTCATATCTGGATTCTCTTTAGCCATAGTCATGCAAAGAGAGTCCTGATTGTTGAATGTACGCCATGCACCGTTTTGGGTCAGAAGTGGATACTTCTTTATTTCTAAACGCCAACCTTGGTCATCGGTCAAGTGGAGATGCAATACATTCATTTTGTAAAGTGCCATTCTATCGATATGACGTTTTAGATATTCAATAGAGAAGAAATGACGTGAGACATCGATCATGGAGCCTCTCCAACTGAATGCGGGCTGGTCGGATATTTTTAGTACTGGTAAAGAAACGGGCAGATTTGTTCCTGTGGGGCTGAGGGAATTACTGTTACTACTTAATAATGAAGTACCAGCTTTCAGACCGTATTCTGCCTGAATGGGTAGCAGTTGACGGATTGTCTGTATGGCGTTGAAGGCGCCTGCCGCTCCGGATGCTTCAATGGTTATTTTGGTCGGAGTGATCGTCAGGTTATAACCTTCACTGTTTGCTAATCCCTCGGTATAATTAAATTCAATACGGTTTTGTCCTTGCAGGTAGTCGAGTCCTCTTCCCAATAATGGGGTTACCATTGCTTGGAAATAAGAGATCTCATTCGTAAACTTCCCTTTATCGTTAACGATAAGTTGTGTCGTTGTATTTAGGGTAAAGGTTCCTTCACCCCGTTCTATTTTCTGTGGGTAGGGGATAAGTGCTATTTTCTGTTCGGGTTGATTCGCTTTTATGGAAAACAAAGAAGTGAATAAACCTGCAAACAAGATTAAGCTGAATACTTTTTTGTTCATGGTAGAATGTATAACGGTGTTTATTTCTTAATCTTTAATTCTTTAAGGATCGGGGCTTTGAGTGTTGAAACTTGTGTTTCCGGGCTGTTATTGAGTTGCTCGAAAATTAATATTCTATTCATCCCTTTCTTCAGCCATACTCCCGGTATGAACAGGGTTTGTTGCGGACCTACATTCCAATAGCGGCCGATGTGATGACCGTTGATGAAGATTATTCCTTTTCCCCAGTGGCTCATATCGATGAAGGTGTCTCCCGTTTCGTCCAGATTGAAGGTACCATCGTATAGTAAAGGGCGTCCTGCAAGCTGCTTACCGTTTGTTGCATTGTTTTCGTATACGTCAGTCTTAGCCAGCTTGGTCAGATCAATCGCTTCATTCATCGGTAGTTGGTACATAGTCCAATCACCTTCCATCTCCGTATCATTGATTTTAACCGGAGCAATAATTCCTTTTTTATTGTTGACAATCTCTGTTCCATAGTTAATTCTTCCCATATTCTCCACTAGAATCTCGAGGGTGGAGTTGAAAGGAATATCAATATCCATGGTATATTGATTATTGCAGCGGTTCAACTCACCGACTTTTTCACCGTTGACATACACTACTGCAAAGTCACGAAGTCCCGATATATCCAGCGTTCCGTTAATGGGTTGATTGAAATGCCGTGTATAGAGCACATATCCATAACCTTGATTCAGTTGTTCAAAAGTCAGTGGGGTGCTGCTTTCCACTTTCTTCCCTTTTTCTAAAAAGCTTAGCACATCCGCTACCTGAGTCAGTTTTATTGAAGGAATAGAGATGACCGGTTTTGCTGCCGGAACCGCCGGTAATTTATACTTTACCTGCTTGCCGATTACAGCGCGTAAGGAGTCATACTTGGGGGTTGTCCATCCGGCTTCGGATATTGGAGCATCATAATCATAGCTGGTTAAATCCGGCTGTATATCATGTTTCTTGTCATAGTTTGCGCCGCTGCTAAAACCGAAGTTTGTTCCACCATGCGCCATGTATAAATTGAATGATACTCCGTTCTTGAGGTATTCCTCCGCCTTACGTGCTATGGATGATGCATCAATGGAAGGGAAAGGTTCAGCCCAATGAGATAGCCATCCCGGATAAAACTCGGCGACCATATAGGGGCCTTTTCCATTATTATATTCATTCACCGCTTTCTTTAGATTATTCACATTTCCTTCACCATTAGCGGTGGGTAATATACCATTGATAGCTCCTCCTTGAAATAACCAAGTACCGTCGGATGTGAAGAACGTTGTGTTAAAACCGGCGTTTACCAACTGATCTTTTATTTTGGCATTATATCTGCGATGCTCTTCCAGCGGGATATCTTTTCGTTGTGATACATACGATCCGAACTCATTTTCCACTTGCACCATGATGATAGGACCTCCGTTGGTGATGAGTAAATCTTTGACTTCCTGATATAGTCTTTTGATATACAAATTTGTATAGTGCAAGAATTGCTCGTTGTCACGTCTCAATTCGAGCCCCTTTACGTTTTGAAGCCACCAAGGATAACCTCCGAACTCCCATTCCGCACAAGCATAAGGTCCGACACGCAGAATGACGTGGAGACCTTCTTCCTGAGCGGTTTTAATGAACTCTCTTAAATTCTTGTCGCCACTGAAATCCCATTTATCCGGTTCCGGTTCATGAAGATTCCAAAAAACATAAGTGGCTACCGTATTCAGTCCCATTGCTTTTAACATCTGCATACGGTGTTTCCAGTATTCATGTGGTATTCTGGCGTAGTGCATTTCACCTGAAATAATACGGACAGGCTTTTGATCATACATAAACTCACCATTCTTTATCTCGAAAGAATGTTTACGTTGTGCTTCCGCATTCAATGTACAGAATAATACACCTAAAAGGAGAGAGAGACTTTTCAACAAATACGTCATGCTTTGCTTCATAATTTAAAATGTAGTAAAAGAATGATTAAAGATACAGTTGCAATAGTCAACAGAAGTATAAACTATCCTATGCAAACTAACCGTAAAAAGAGATGTTATAAAATGCCTACTTCCATTCATTTTATATCTGATTCACACTAACCCCTCAAGAAAATGGGTAATAATGTTTCTCTCCATAAAGATATGGAAGATAATTGGAATTACAATGCTTGTGAAGTCTTGTAATTCCGTTTATGATATTTTAGTCGGAAAGACTTAAAAAGATAGCAATATTTTGTACTTGGCGGGAGTGGTTTTTATTATTTCGTGGAAGACACGTGTAAAATGGAAACGATTGGAAAATCCCGTTTTAAAAGCGATTTCATCGATACTCATGCTCGTGTGCGTGATTAGCATGCAAGCGTAGTCAATCCTTTTTTTCTTGATGTATTTTTGTAATGAAACTCCAATTTCATTCTTAAACAAGCGGGAAAAAGAATTAGTGGACATGCATGCCTTATTGGCGAGTAATTCGTTGGATAAATCCTGATCGTAATGATTCTCTATATAATTGATAATTTTAGCAACGCGTATATCGCTTGCGCTCTGTTTCCATTTCGATTCATCGATACTCAGGAGTATTTCGCAGATAAGTGATTGGATCATTAAAAATGCCTGCACATTAAACAAGGCGGTATCGTTATTCTCGGAAAGGTACTTCTGCAAATAGCTTATTTTGCTTTTCAAATTTTCATTTAAGGCCAGCGGATATATTCCCAAGGATGCGTTGTCGTAAGGAAAACCGAGTGAGAAATGAATGAATAGGTGCTCCAAAGCTCCTTCTGATAAAATCTTAGTTTTCTCTTGGGGAGATAAAGAGCTTATGCTGCCTCCTTCCAGCCGATAACCTTCGCTGGGTATCTTATTTCCCTGTATCTTTGAGCGGTAATCAGTATTTGGAGCGATGAGATAGATCTTATCCACTTCCATTTTATACTCATTATCCTGGTATTCTATTATGCCACCCTCTTCAAAATTATAGTAAATTCTCCAAAAAGGGAATGAAAGAGTGCTATGTTCCCATTTTTTCAACCACCAATATCTGCAACAGTGAATATTTACAGAAAACTGGGGAAAATATTGCGCAGTACTCGAAGGATCTCCTGTGAATGAAGTATTCATATATTAAAATCTCTTTTTAAAAGAAATATTTTTCAATAATGCCGCCATATCGCCGACAAAATTATAGTGCATATAATCTCATAGTTTATTTAAAGGTTGTACAAAGATAGCGAATTATGAGTGTTGAAAAAAAAATGTTCGTTAAAAATGCACTTTCTTGGGTTTTCCCCCTTACTATTTTCGACTATCAGGTTTATAGCAAGCTTGCGAAATTTCTGTTTCCATACATTAATTCGATATAAAAACGGAATTATTTTAAAACTTTGTGTAACTTCGGGCATCGGACTTCTAGACATGATTTATGGAAATAATTGATTTGGAAATATGTGCTGCGCGAAAAGCTATTCATCCGGCTTTGATTAAAGGGGATGGGTTTAACATCCTTGTAGATGCTTGCTACCCCGGTTTGCTCCACCGTATAGAAAAAGCGGCTTCTTTGCATGATCTGTCGCTCTCCGAACTGACGCATGTAGTGATAACTCATCATGATTTTGATCATATCGGTTCGTTAGCCGCATTAAAAAAACAATATCCGCAAGTTAAGGTTGTAGCATCTGATAAAGATGCACCTTATATTGAAAAAAAAGAGAAATCTTTACGTCTGCAACAGGCTGAAAGTATATACCCTACTTTACCTCTCGAAGAACGTCCTCAAGCTTTACGTTTCCACCATTTGCTGGAGTCTGTTGAACCGGTGAATGTTGATCGTACTGTAAGTGATGGTGAAGCGATTGTTGATGGAGTATTTGTGATCAGTACGCCGGGTCACATGCCGGGTCATATTTCTTTGTACATCCCTTCGCATAAAACATTAATAACAGGTGACGCTTTAGTATACCGCTATGGAAAATTGGAAATAGCGGTAGCGGAGTATACACTTGATCCGCCTACCGCTATTCAATCTGTGATAAAAATCGGCAAATTGGATATTGAGCATTTGCTGTGCTATCATGGTGGATATTATCCCGGTGATTGCAAAACAGCATTAAATTCCATTATAGCTGATTTTGAAGACTCATGATCAGGGTTGATATTTAAAAATATTGTGTCAATCTATGCTTTTACTTATTCCATATCGACCCAATCTCATTGATGCTCAAATTATCCATTACAACTTTTTCTCCTTTGATAATTGTTGTCACTTTACTTGTTTTGATTACAGGTAGATAAGCGAAAGCCGCCGCAACTTCTCCGTTATTGGCAAAGACTTCGAGAGATCCGACGTCAGCAAGAATTCGGAAACTTACTTTTCCGTTATCTGGAGTGAGATCGACTTCTTTTTTATCCATACTTGTAGCATTAAAAGTTAGTTTTTTGTTTCTGATGGAATAATATACTTCGAATCCATCTAATAAGAAGCCAAACCCGTCACCTTTTGAATCATTTACATCAAAAGCGGCATCCAACACATAGCTATCTCCTGTATAATTGGCTGTGGGGTTATCGCCCGTTGATAAAGATTTCTTACTTACAGAAAAATGACTTGAAGTGAATAATGAAGCGATTTCTTTTACCGGCATACACTTAGCTGTATAATCATTTCCGTCCTTGAACAGCTTAATTTCACGGGGAAAACTCATTTGTTGATTGAATGGCATCTTTGGAAAATTACATCCTGCCATCCATCCTATCTGTATGACATTCTTTTCCGGAGCATTGAAGAAAGTCTGTGCAGCGTAATAATTATTACCTCTGTCCAAATGCTTGGGCTTGGTTATTGGTGTAAATTTGTTGTTTACAAAATCGCCAATCACATAGACTTTATTGGCTCCTGTAAATAACCATTTGGTTTCATTGGTTCCTTCAACTTTTATGGGGAAGAAATCCGGGCACTCCCGCTCACCTTCTACAGTAAACCGTTGTATCTCTTTCCAGCCAATAAGATTCTTTGAACTAAATAAAGCAAAAGCATGTTCTGGGTTGGCATCTCCCAGATACAACGCCATAATCCACTGCTTTCCCGATTCATCCCATATCGCTTTAGGATCTCTATTGTCTCCATAAAGATTGGGTATGACAGGATTCTTTGCATACTTAACCCATGTCTTTCCATTATCGGTGGAGTAAGCCATAGCTTGTACGGTTTTAGCATCTTTCGACCAATTATGCCCGCTATTACCAGCGTATGTATAGTAGGCTACCAGGGTTTTTATATTTCCTTTCTGCAATCCTAAAATGTTCTCCCGATCAACAATGGCCGATCCTGAAAAGATGGTACCTTTCTCATCGGGATGTATCGCATCACCCGTTTCAGTCCAGTGCATCAAATCGGAGCTAACGGCATGTCCCCATGTCATATTGTTCCAATTCCATCCGTATGGATTGTGCTGAAAGAAGAGGTGCCATTTACCATCACTATATACCATGCCATTAGGATCATTGAACCAACCTCTTGTTGCTGTAAAGTGATATTTTGGACGTAAGTATTCTTTGTAAAAAGTCTCTTTACCGGCAGGTGATTTAGACTGATATAAGTCTCCAAGGTATTTTGCAGCCGTTGCATCTTCGACTTTAATATCTATATTCTCACCTTTCCACTCACTCATATCCAGGTTAACCCAGAAATCAGGTTTTTCACCGTCTAATTCAATTAATATTTCCCTTACTTTTTTCCCTTTGTGATAAATATCCAAATGCTCTCCTTTTGCGCCTGTCCGGACAGGTAAATTCAGATATTGTTCTTCTACTTTAATCGTTCTGCTATTTACAGGCTTCCCACTCTGTGCGGAAGCTGATAGAAAAGTTAAAACGGTTACTAAAAAACAGAATATGTACTTCATTTTATGTATTGATATTAGTTGTTTAAAACGTCATAGGATGCTCTAAGGTAATTATAAATGAAGAATGTAGAAGCAACATTCTGGAAATAATGAAAAAATAAATGCAAAAAACACTGATAAATATTTCCTTTTCCATACGGCTACTCCTACAAAATCCCTTTTCATTGCTAATTTTTAGGCTTATAGTGAATAACTAAACCTTTTGAAAAATTTGTCCCGTCGTATAATTTGAATACAAAAACATATTCAGAATTAGCCGTAATATCGGACAAGGTAAAAGAGTTATCCCTTGTATCTTGCGAAGCTAGTTTACTTCCATTGCAATAAACATCGATATGCATGGATAAATGCTCGGAAGGGTAAGCCCACTCCCATACATAATCGCTGCCACTTAGAGTTCCTTTCATCGCATTTTGGGTAAGTGACTCCAATAATGGATTTGCGGCTTCAAAGTCATCCTTGTTTTGGCAAGATGAAGATATGACAATAACAAGGAATAAGATGGGTACGATATATTTTTTCATTTTTGATTTTTTTATAGTGTTCTATCTTTTATAATTGTATCAATAGCCCTTATTTTGAGTGTATAATCCCGATACATAGTACATCTGATTATAAGGAATGGGTAAGAATTCATTCTTATTAGGAGTGAAATATCCGGCAGAGTAATAGGTTCCATAACTTTGGCCTTCATAATTGTCGTTTTTCTCCGATGAGTAAAACTTATTAAGTGTCTTCGATGCTATGCCCCAGCGTCTTAAGTCGAAGAAGCGGGAACTTTCCATTCCCATCTCAATTCTTCGTTCCCATTGAAGGCATTTGCGTGCTGTTTCCTTGTCGGCAAAATAACTTGCGGGATAAAGACTGATTTGACAGTAATCAGCTGCGTAGGCTATGTGCTTATTAATTGAGTTAGCAGCACGCTGGCGAATGTCGTTAATAATAATACGTGCTTCATCCAGCTTATCTGTCTCAATTAATGCTTCGGCACGCATCAGCATAACATCTGTGTAGCGGATGACATAATCATTATTATCGAAAGCCTGCCAAGGATAGTTATAAGTCTCACCTTTGGATCGTTGAGGTATTTCCTTTAAAGAGCGGTAGTAACCGTAAGTACTCGGATTTCTAGAATTCTCGGTTGAGAATATTGTGTTGACTCCGTCGGCAGTGACTGTACTTTCATACTTGTAAGGGAATGTAGGAAGAGCAATGGTGTGGAACAATCGTGGATCCCATTTCTGTGAAGAACTTTTTCCCATTACAGGATATGAATTGTGTACATTGTCGTATTCGTCAAACATCGGCAGTCCGTTGTATGTTTTAAAGGCGTTTACCAAATTCTGGGTTGCACAATGGAAATCCCATCCACAAGACCACATTTTCCATGCTCCGTTCAACGTATTGCTCCAATTCGCCCTTCCGAATTTTGTTCCGTCATCGGTATATTCCGAGTGCTGAACTGCAAAAAGAGATTCGACCCCATTCTTGTGATCACTCATGAATATATCACCATAATCTGATTCATAACTATATTTCGTTGCTGTTTTGATATAATCCGTATACTCTATTACCTTATTAAAATAATCTTTATTTTGATAACCAGTACCGTCGGAGTTTTCATATCCGTCACCCCAAGCCATTTGTAAATAACATTTAGCCAAATATCCGGCAGCGGCTGTTTTACTGACACGCCCGCCTTCTCCTGAAGGGGGATACATGTCAAGTGTTGTATATGCAGCAGTGAAATCATCAATCACTTTTTGCCATAATTCTGCGTATGTAAACTCGTCATTGCGTGTTTGTTCATAAGAATCGGCTGCAAATACTTTCTCATCAATCCATGGGACTTGACGGAATACAGTCAGCAATTTATAATAGAAATGTCCGCGCAGGAATCGAACTTCTGCTTTACGTTTTGCAGCAGTCTCTGCTCCTAGAGTATTTTCACCATACTTATCCAATGATATTATAGCTCTGTTGCAACGTGAGATTGCGACATAAAGACGGTACCATAATTCGTCTGTATGCCCCGGTGTCATAGGAGTCACTGCACTCCAGATATCAAGAGCATGATAATCGGTATCAGTAGTTCCAGATCCTCCTTTCATACAATCATCCGAAGCCAGATCACCGTATGGCCATAAGTTGAAAGGATAAGTAAACCAATCGTTCCCTAAAGCGGAATATACGGCATTCACCATAGATTCTGGATTGGAGAAGGCGGTATCTTCATCGATGACTGCAGTTGGTGGAACATCAATGAAACTGTCACAACTCATCAGTGCGAGGCAGCACATAATGTTGAATAATATATATTTCATGTTTTTCATAACAATCCTGTTTTATTAAATTATTGATGTCTTTAAATTAAAAGCCAATTTGTACGCCACAAGAAATTGAAGACGACAAAGGATAGTTCCATGATGGATTTTCCGGATCTGAGCATGTTAAGGACTTGCTCTTGATTGTTAATAGATTGCTACCAGAGAGGTAGATGCGCGCATTCTGCATGGATGCTTTTTTAACGACGGACTTTGGCAAGTTATAACCGATTTGTAAGGTGCGGAGTTTTAAATAGCTGCCATTTTCAACGTAATAAGTTGAAGATCTGTTTTCATTGGCGATGTTGTTGGTTGTCAAAGCGGGGATTGTGGAATTGGGATTTGTAGCAGTCCATGCATTCAAGAGTCGGGTGCCTTTATTAGAACCGGGATCATCAATCGACCAGAAATCAGTCTGATACTTCTGGTTATTCCATACATCCACTCCGTAAACACCCTGCCAGAACATCGATAGATCAAAGCCTTTGTAATTAAGCGCAATATTGAGCCCGTAAGAAAAATCGGGAACAGGATTATAAATCCATGTCTGATCATCTGCGTCAATTACACCGTCTCCATCCAAATCGGCATACTTTAATCCACCTAAACGGGCATTACTCTGTCCGGATGCATATACTTCATCCATAGTCTGAAATAATCCTTCAACCACATAACCGACACTCGAACCATAAGGCTGTTTGCTTTGAACAAGGTTCTGTTTTGTTGTGTGAGCGTATGATCCCGTTGTAGTGGCGGGTAAGTAAGTTACTTTATTGCGGAAGAAATCGACGCTTCCTAATACATCAACTCCCAATCCGTCCAATAGAGTCTTTCTATACCCAAGAGAAAGTTCCATTCCCCAGTTTCTCATACTTGGTCCGTTCGCCCAACTAGCACCACCTTCACCTTTACTTCCCAGGTATGAAGGAGATATCAACATATCTTTTATATCTTTTATGTAAGCATCATAAGTACCGTATATGGTTCCGTTAAAGAGTCCAAAATCGAGTCCCAAGTCATATTGGATAGCCGTTTCCCACTTCAGGTTATTATTAGTAGCCTGTATTTGCCTGTAGCCCGATGGGAATGTTCCCGAGTTTTGCAAATAGATATCGTACGCCGTACCCGTTCCTCTGTCTTGTCCGTAATCGGAGGTGTAGAGTCCATACCGGGCGGTATTTGAAATTGCCTGATTTCCAGTCTTACCCCAAGATGCACGGAGCTTCAGGTCACTTAACCAGGGGTTCGTCTTACTCATGAAAGATTCATTTGAAATACGCCAACCCAATGTTGCGGCAGGGAACATTGCATAGCGATTGTTTGAACCGAAACGACTGGAGCCATCGCGGCGTAATGTAAATGAAGCCAGATATTTATCGCTAAAATTATAGTTCAACTTACCAAAGAAAGATACCAGCGCGTAACCACTTCCATTTCCATACGCAAACTGGGTTCCGGTAGATGCGTCAGGCCACATATAATCATAAGTTTCTATCTCATACCCTTCGGAGTAGTTTGAAAAATCTACTCTATTTTGCTTGTATAACTCTATACCACCCAGCACTGAAACTTTATGGGCTTTATATGTAAAATCATATTGAGCTGTATTCGACCAGTTCCATTTAGAATCGTTTGCATGCGCACAAGTCACGGATGCTGTAGCATTGTTCACTACATCAGAATAATAAGTATGTGTTATGTTACGCTTAAAATACTCCTCAAAGTCCACCCCAAAATTGCTGCGGATTAATAGTCCTTTGAGGGGCTTTATATCGATATACGCATTACCTAAAATACGCCATACATCTTTATTGTTTTCCCTGTTCTGATATAGCATCCGTAGAGGGTTTTGACGATCACTCATTCCTCCCACAGGTCCTCCGAATGTTGTTCCATTTATTTCATATACAGGCACTATAGACGGCATTTTTAACGCATAGTTCATTACGTCCGGAGGGTCAATCTGATTAGTCTTGGCAACCGTCACATTTTCTCCCACCACCACGTACTTGCTTAGATTATAGGAGGTGTTGACACGACCGGATATTGATTTGAAATTTGTATACTTCAATATACCTTCGTTATCTTTGTATCCTAATGAGAACATGGCCGAGCCTTTAGATGTCCCCCTCCTGAAAGCAATATTATAATCTTGGAAAGTGCCTGTTCGGGAGATTGCATCGAGCCAGTCGGTATTTGAATATAACATGGTCTTTTTGGAATTGATATAACCGTCATATAATCCCGATCCGCTATATGTACCGTCGGGGTTTGCTGTAATTTTTACTCCATAATTCGAGGCATAAGTCGTCGGATTCAATCCGTCATTCAGGGCAGCTTGAGCCATTGCTTGTACATATTGTTGTGAGTTCAGCAATTTCATCTTCGACTGCGACGCATAATAAGATGCTGTTAAGTTGGCTGAGAAGTCAATGTTTGTCGTACCCGAATTGTCCGCACTCGTGCTTCCTTTTTTAGTCGTAATGATAATTACTCCGTTGGCGGCACGTGAACCATAGATGGAAGCTGATGCGGCGTCTTTCAGCACTTGAATGCTTTCAATATCGTTGGCATTGAAAGATATCAAACTTTGAGTTGTAGGTACTCCATCGATGACATATAGCGGATCTTGGCTCGAATTAATGGAACCAATACCTCTTATCCGGACAGTTCCTGTTCCGGTAGGATTTCCATCTTGAGTGATTGTCATACCGGCGATACGTCCTTGTAAAGCGCGCATAGGATCGGCATTGGTCATTGTTTTAAGAGACTCGGTGGATACGACGGATACGGCACCCGTTAAATCAGCCTTTTTCTGAGTGGAATAGCCTACCACTACCACTTCATTTAATTTTTGCAGATCTTCTCCGAGAAGAATTCTCATTTGCGGTGAAGCTGTTACAACTTTTGTAGTATAGCCGACGCATGAAATTTGTAATTTGGCATTTCTCTTTACAGTTATAAAGAAATTGCCATTGATGTCCGAAATTACTCCGTTACCGGTACCTGATTCCAAGATAGAAGCGCCTATAATCGGCTGTCCATCATTCTCTGAAATAAGATTTCCCGATACTTTTGTTTGTTGAGCCCATAGAAGCTGGCTCATAAAAAAGAAGAGAAATAGTGCATGGCACCTTTTGAAAGATAATGTTTTATGATCCATAAGTAATAATTTAAAGTTAATAAAATCCGCCTAAGCAGGGACAAAGTTGATTCTTCTGATTTCTTCATTGAATAAGAAATGTTTCAATAAGTATCAATATTGATTCATGCTTCAAAATCCGATCATTTTATTTATTATAGAGTGAACTGATCATCTGATTAGTCTTATTGGTAATTTGTAATAATTATAATTTTGTATTTTCTTCTTTTATTCCATGAATCTGCTATCTTTGCAATGAATTGGTTCCGTAGAGGCTATCCTGCCCGTGCGGATTAAAAGGGAACAGGGTGAAAAGCCCGGACAGTCCCGCTGCTGTGATACTCCGTATTGCTTTTCGTGCAAAACTTTTGCCACTGAATGTTTGTTTCGTTCGGGAAGGTGCCGGAAAGTGAGTTAAGTCAGAAGACCTGCCATTCATTAAAGGCTGTTTTGCTCGTGGGTTAGCAAAACAGTGCGAAAAAATCATTAATCAATACAGCATTGAATAGAAAGATGTCCGGATATCCCGACACTCTATTCGTTTGTACAATTCAGTCTTTTTATGGAAATAACAAAAAGAAATGGAATGACGGAATCCTACAATAGGGAGAAAATTGCCGTTGCCATAACAAAAAGCTTTATCAGTACGGGGCAAGCAGTCACGGATGAAGTGATTCGCCGTATGGTTAGCGAGGTGGAAGAATTTGTAGGTAGGGATGAGGCTAACTGCAAAGTGGAGAAAATACAGGATGAGGTGGAGCGTGTGCTTATGGAACAAGGCTTTTATGCCGAAGCTAAAAACTATATTCTTTATCGTTGGCAGCGCACCGAGCGACGTAAAGCTGTCAATGTTATCGTTCAACGTCTGGGAAATGATGATATTGTTTCCGTGCTGAAGGATATTCAAGACGACTTTAAAGCGGAAGAATATAGTGTGATCCGCCTATCCGAAAAGTTCTCCGGTTTTTGCAAACCTGAAATGAAGTTATCTGATAGGCTTTCGACATTGATTAAAGCAGCCGTTGAGTTGACCACACAAGATGCACCTGATTGGGAATTTATCGCAGCCCGACTCTTGAATTATCAGTTGGGAATACTTATTAAAGCTGAGGAAGAAATAGTTGGTATTCATTCATTCTACGAAAAGCTTCGTTATCTGACTGAAGAAGATCTTTATGGAAGCTATATTCTTGAGAACTACTCGCGTGAAGATATTGAAGAAGCCGCCACATTTATCCGAGCCGACCGGGATAAACTGTTCAATTACTCAGGACTTGATCTTTTATTTAAAAGATACCTCATCCGTACACGTCTGAATGGCGTTATGGAGTCTGTACAAGAAATGTATCTTGGTATCGCACTCCATTTGGCAATGCCTGAAAAGAAGGATCGTCTACTTTGGGTGCAACGCTTTTATGACATGCTGAGTCGTTTGGAAGTAACTATGGCTACACCGACTTTGTCCAATGCCCGCAAACCCTACCATCAACTTTCCAGTTGTTTTATCGATACCGTTCCCGATAGCCTCGAAGGTATCTACCGCAGTATAGACAGTTTTGCCATGGTCAGCAAATTCGGTGGCGGAATGGGATTATATTTTGGCAAGGTGCGTGCTTCCGGTGGAAATATACGTGGATTTAAAGGCGTGGCAGGGGGAGTCATTCGTTGGATTAAACTCGTAAATGATACTGCAGTCGCGGTCGATCAACTTGGAATGCGTCAAGGGGCGGTTGCCGTCTATCTGGATGTTTGGCATAAGGATCTGCCGGAGTTTTTGCAGCTCCGCACCAATAACGGAGACGATCGCATGAAAGCACATGATGTTTTTCCGGCGGTATGTTATCCCGATTTGTTTTGGCGCATGGCAAAGGAAGACCTCAATCAGCAGTGGTATATGTTTTGCCCGAATGAAGTTCTCACAATAAAAGGCTATTGTTTGGAAGATTATTATGGGGAAGAGTGGGAGAAGCGCTATCTGAATTGTGTAAAGGATCCACGCCTTTCCAAGCGGAGTATGACGATTAAAGATATTGTGCGGCTGGTCTTGAAGTCGGCTGTCGAAACGGGTACACCTTTTACATTCAATCGTGATACGGTGAACCGGGCTAATCCGAACGGGCATCAGGGTATGATATATTGTTCTAATCTGTGTACCGAAATTGCGCAAAATATGTCTGCTATTGAGTCGGTGTCTACCGAAGTAAAAACGACCGAGGGTGATACGGTGGTCGTCAAGACTGTTCGTCCCGGTGATTTCGTCGTTTGCAATCTAGCCAGTCTTTCTTTGGGACACCTACCTTTGGAAGACGAAACGCTGATGAAAGAGAAAGTAGCAACAGTGGTGCGTGCACTTGATAACGTGATTGATCTTAACTTTTATCCTGTTCCGTTTGCGCAAGTCACCAATCATCGCTATCGGAGTATCGGGCTTGGAGTTAGTGGCTATCATCATGCATTGGCAGTACGCGGCATACGATGGGAGAGTGAAGCTCATTTAGAATTCGCCGATAAGATATTTGAGCTTATTAATTATGCGGCGGTGGAGGCGAGCGCCGATCTGGCGAAAGAGAAGGGTAGTTATGCTTATTTCGAGGGGAGTGATTGGCAGACCGGTGCTTACTTTGAGAAGCGTAAATATAACTCGCCGGAGTGGAAAGCGCTTGCTTCGAAGATTGCGGTAAATGGAATGCGCAATGCTTATTTGTTAGCTATAGCTCCTACAAGCAGTACTAGCATTATAGCAGGAACTACCGCCGGTACCGATCCGGTGATGAAACGTTTCTTTCTCGAAGAAAAGAAAGGCTCGATGCTTCCACGTGTCGCTCCGGCACTTACCGACAAGACCCGCTGGTTTTATAAAGGAGCTTATCAGCTAAACCAGCAGTGGAGCGTAAAGGCGGCAGGTGTACGTCAGCGTCATCTCGATCAGGCTCAGAGCCTCAACCTCTATGTCACCAATGATTTCACGATGCGGCAAGTCCTCAATCTGTACCTTTTGGCATGGGAGTCTGGAGTAAAAACCGTCTATTATGTTCGTAGCAGATCGCTGGAAGTAGAAGAATGTGAAAGCTGCGCATCATAAAGTGAGATATGCCGTCCATCGTAGTGTCATCGTGGAATAGGATGTATGCTACAGATAAAGTGTAGGTGGAGAAATTAATTAGAAGTCAGACATTAGAATTATAGAAATAATGAAAGCAAAAGAACTAAAAAGGAATGCCTTATTCAATCCTTCGGGTGATACCGATCTTCTTCTCCGAAAGATGATAGGTGGAAATACAACCAACCTGAATGATTTCAATAATATGCGCTACCGATGGGTAAGCGACTGGTATCGACAAGCCATGAATAACTTCTGGATACCGGAAGAGATAAACCTTACCCAGGATACTAAAGATTATCCCCTGTTGGATAAAGTCGAACGGGTGGCTTATGATAAGATACTCAGTTTTCTGGTCTTCCTTGACTCGTTGCAAAGCAACAACCTGCCTTCAATCAGCGAATACATTACAGCTAATGAAGTCAATCTTTGTCTGCACATTCAAGCTTTTCAGGAATGTGTGCATAGTCAGAGTTATAGCTATATGCTTGATACAATTTGCAGCCCCGAAGAACGCAATGATATTCTTTACCAATGGAAGACCGATGAACATCTGTTGAAACGTAACACATTTGTAGGTAACTGCTACAATGAATTTCAGGAAAGTCAGAACGGATTTACCTTAATGAAGACACTGATAGCCAATTATATTCTTGAAGGAATTTATTTTTATAGTGGGTTTATGTTTTTCTACAACCTGAGTCGTAACGGCAAAATGCCTGGCTCGGCACAGGAGATTCGCTATATCAACCGCGATGAGAATACTCATCTTTGGCTTTTCCGTAATATTATTGTCGAGCTCAAAAAAGAAGAACCCGAGCTTTTCACTCCGGATAAGATTGCCGTTTACGAAGAGATGATGCGCGAAGGTGTCCGTCAGGAGGTGGCTTGGGGACAATATGTGTTGGGTGATAACATTCAGGGACTCACTACAAAGATGATTGGTGACTATATTCATTATTTAGGTAATTTACGTTGGACTAGTTTGGGCTTTCCGCCTCTTTATGAAGAGAATCGTAAAGAACCCGAAAATATGCATTGGGTGATGCAATATTCCAATGCTAACATGGTGAAGACCGACTTCTTTGAAGCTAAAAGTACAGCTTATGCCAAAAGTACGGCACTGGTTGATGACTTATAGATAGATGTGAACTGTCGTCGCTTATGATGGGGACGGCAGTTCCTTTATATTGAAAGACTCGTTCCTTATCAAGGAAATAACTTTAGTTGACTATATCCTGTAGTGTACTTGACTATACATGGAGATGGATTACACTTGATACTTTTAAAGACTAATCTGCCTTATATCGATACAATATACCCCATTGTTTGGGGATATATAAATACCATCACGATAGCATCCCCCTACAATATAAAGTTTATTGTTGTAATAATAGAGCCCGGCACTATCCAAATCTAGATTGATAGGAAATGATCTTAATGAATTATCGTTTATATCGTAGACTTGCAGTGTGTTGTTCTCGTAGATATAAATCAAATGTCCGTTGACTGCTAGTCCCGGATAAGACACTCCTTCTTTTAAATCCCGAAGATACTGCCATCTACCTGTTTCCAAATCATAGCACTTTATTGTCCATAAAGGTGCAACGCGATATCCGCCAAAGAAATAAACGGTGTGTCCAACTAAAACGCCATTCATCTGTCCCTGATTCTCTTCGGGAATATTACCCATATCATACCAGATTCCTCTTTTCAGATCGAGTGCATGTATCTTGTTCGAAAATACTTTTTCTTTGACTGCACCGCCTATTACATAAAGGTAATCGCGATAAATGAATGAAGTGAAATTCACCGCTTGATGAGGATTGACAGGATCGGTATATAACGTATCTTTTTTCAAGTCGTAGATTTCCATGTGTTCGTCCGTATAGTCGAATATCCGATTGGTGGAAAAGCGAATGCCTCCCAATATAAAAATTTTGTTTTTATAAATATGAGCTGCGTGGTGAGAACGGGGAATAAGTTGTTGTTTCTTTTTCGTCCACTTATCTTGGGCGATATCATACACGTACATATCTTTTGAACGAAACTCCCAAGCTTCGGTACCACCCATACTTGCAGAAGCAGCCATTTTTATTCGTGTCTTATCGCCTGAAATAACATAAATCTTCCCGTTTGATAAGAAACTGCCGAAAGAATAAAGCTCCGTAGGGAGGGAAGCTAAAGCTGTATAGGTCAGGAAATAACTTTGCTTTTCGGCTGTAACCGCAACCTCTTGCAGGTGTTGAGGCTCTTCTTGCATGATGATCACAAAATTATCTTTCTTGAGCATTTCCAAAGTACATTTCGTGGATTGATAACCTAAATAGGAAAAAACAATAGTATCATTCGGGAGTGCCTTGCTTAGGTTCTCAATATTAAAGGTTCCTTTTTTATCGGTGTTGCATAGTGGCGCATTATCTTTTTGCAATCGTATATTTACATCAGCTAAAGGTCGATTAGTATTTCTGTCAATGACAATTCCTGCTTTTTGAGCATTGAGAGTAAAAATATTAAGAAATACCACGCATACTAATATTACTCTAAAAAAAGAAATACATTTATACATGATTGTTGATTTAACTATTTGATATATTATTGTTTATTGCTTAAATATAAGTAAAGGTAATTACTTTTTCACAAAATACAATCTTGAAATGTTTTATCTTATTGAATTTAATATTTAATAATGAGCTGCTTTAGCTAGTATTGTGTTGTGATATGATATTCTCTTTTCATTGCAGTTCTATAAATAATTGCTACATTTACCCTAAATAAATGTTTTGATAAAAATACTATATACCTTTCGCTAAAGGAGAATAAAGAAAATGGAGTCAATCAACGATTGCCCTCATTATAGTCTAAGCGAGTATGAGTGTAGTGAATCGTCTCTTTAATCAATAATATAATATCGGTTTTATGAAATTCCAACCTACAACATTAAGATATAAGAATGATGATAGACCGGGCACATGGCCCATGTTAATGTATGGCCTGCAATGGTTTTTGGTTACTGTGCCAATCATTATTGTCATTAGTTCGGTTATTGGCAGTCTTCAGTTTCATGACTTGGCTGAACGAACGTCTTATACTCAAAAGCTCTTTGGAATAATGGGAGTGGGGCTTTTCGTTCAGGTATTATTCGGACATAAGATGCCTGTCGTGATAGGCCCTGCATCAGTTTTGCTTATTGGCATCATCACCTCACAAACGTCGCAACTATCGGATATATATACTGCAGTGATTTGTGGGGGTGCCTTACTGTTTCTTATCTCATATAGCCCTTGGATGAACTTTTTAAAAGAAGTGTTTACTTCGCGCATTGTTGTCGTGATTCTGGCATTGATTGCATTTACGCTCACTCCGACAATACTTGGTTTGTTGTTTACTGGACAGCCACAACCATTTCTAGTACTTTGTCTTTCTTTGGGCATTGTATTTATTATGTTGCTTGGGAATAAGTTCCTAAGAGGTGTATGGAAATCGAGTATTGTGCTTTGGGGATTGATTATTGGAACAGTCTGCTATGTGTTGATTTTCGGGGTGCAGGGAATAGCAATGGCAAACAGTGATGGAGTTACTGACAGTGGCTTTTTATTGTCTGGACTATCTTTTAATCCTGGAATTCTTTTATCTTTTCTATTCTGCTATATCGCTTTATTCATTAATGAGCTAGGCTCCGTCCAGTCGGTAGGAACCGCCATAAATGTCGATCATCTAGATCGGCGTACTAAAATGGGACTTCGCATTACGGGATTGATGAATATACTCTCTGGCGGTATGGGAGTAGTTGGACCTGTTGACTACTCAATGAGTCCGGGTGTGATAATGAGCACGGGATGTGCATCGCGATACACTCTTTTACCTGCTGCCGGTTTGCTTGTCTTGTGTGCATTCTTTCCCGGTGTTGTGTCGATGTTTGCTGCTATCCCGCGACCAGTGATGGGAATTATCTTACTTTATCTCATGAGTACCCAGATATCCTCTGCTTTTCAACTTATTGTACAGCGTGAAGCATTACCCGATTTTGACAGTTGCATGATTGTTTCCTTTCCCCTTATGGTGGCTATTGTTATATCATTCATGCCTTCAACTGTAGTGACTTCCATACCGCCTGTACTTCGCCCGTTATTGGCAAATGGTTTTGTGATGGGAGTTATCACTGTGCTCGTTATGGAGCATCTTGTATTCCGGAAGAAATCGCATAAGTAGTATACAACCAATTGGTTCTCTTTGCTATATTTTATGGGATCCTTTTTCTGTTCTTGCTTAAAAGGCTTTCACTTTCTAATCTAAGTTTTATGCTATCCGCATGGTGTATCATAAAACTTAGATTGCAATGAACAAAATGTAATAGTGTTTGTTACATTTATAAAGCATATATATTTTATTATCGATTATGAATAATGCGAGGTTTGCTACAGCGATACATATCTTAACTCTGTTAGCGAAAAATTCTGAAGAATGGATTAGTTCCGAATGGATTGCAGGGAGCATCTCTGTAAACCCTGTTATTGTAAGGAAAGAGTTGGGCGTTTTGCACGAACATGGACTTGTTTGTAGCCGTAAAGGTAAAGATGGCGGTTCCAAATTGAATAAACCGGCGAATGAAATTACTCTAGCTGATATCTATACTGCTGTGAGAAAGTCGGAGATTTTAGGAAAGAAAAATATGAATACTAATCCTAAATGTCCCGTCGGACGATTAATCAATGAAAAGTTGGAAGAGCTCTTCATTGAAACTGATACATTGGTGAACGGCTTTCTTAAGAATAGAACCTTAGATAGCTTTGTGGTACAGTTTTAATTATTTTTTTGAATATAAATGTAATGTACTTTATTACATATAGGATTTGGATAAGAATAAGATTATTAATAAAACTGGGGAAATAGGATAAAAGTTAATATAATAATTAATTAAAAACGGAAAATTATGAAAACAGGAATTACAGGTGCGACCGGACAGTTAGGTCGTCTAGTGGTAGAGAAATTAAAAGAGAAAGGTGTTCTTTCTGAGAATCTCATAGCTTTGGTTCGGACTCCGTCTAAAGCGGCTGATTTGCAAATAGAAGCACGCCAATTTGATTATGCTAAACCGGAGAGTTTGTCACAAGCATTAAAAGGTGTAGATCATCTGTTGCTGATTTCAGGAAATGAAATAGGACAACGTGCTACGCAACATGCTAATGTCATTAATGCGGCTAAAGAGGCAGGGGTAAAGTGGATTGTTTATACCAGTCTGTTGCATGCCGACACTTCATCGTTGAGCTTGGCAGAAGAGCATCTGATTACAGAAAAAGCATTGAAAGCATCGGGGATAGCCTATACTATTTTGCGTAATGGATGGTATACAGAGAATTATACTGGATCAGTTGCCGGTGCCGTAGCGGGAGGCGCTTTTATTGGCTCAGCTGGTGATGGGAAGATTGCTTCCGCTGCACGTGTTGATTTTGCAGAAGCTGCTGCTGTGGTGTTGACAAGTACAGGACAGGAAGGTAAGATATACGAGTTAGCGGGCGATGAGGCTTATACATTGTCAGACTTAGCTGCCGAGATTTCACGTCAAACAGGAAAGAATATCCCTTACAAGAATTTGTCGGAAGTGGAATATGCAAATGCATTGAAGAGCTTTGGTCTCCCTGAGGGATTGGCGCAAGCTATAGCCGGTTGGGATGTCAGTGCTTCTAAGAACGATTTGTTTGGTGAAGGGAAGCAGCTATCTAAGCTTATAGGGCATTCAACAACACCCTTAGCTGAAGTCGTGAAAAAAGCATTGGAATAGTTATTATTCGAATAAGCAATAAGTAATATAAGAGGATGAGTTAAAACTTCATTTAGAGTTTTTATCCCGACTATAAATGGTTTCAGACAGGGTAGTTCAGCTTTTAGACGTTTTGACGCACCCTCTTTATTCTTATCTGTTTTGAATGTATGTATCAGATGCTCGTTTGTTCTCATGCAAAAAGTATATTCTTTTTGATTATACTTTTGATGAAATTGAGGCGATGTTTTGTCTTTTAAATAGCTTCTGTTCCTGTTTGTTGGGCTTTTTTACAAACATCTTGCATAACAAGTCCGGCAATAGTGAATCCGAAGATGGCGGTAGTATGGGCCAATGTGCCATTGATTTGTGCTTTGGAACTGCACCATTCATGGTTAATAAGATTGGGGTCTCCGGGACCTTTATCGGCTTTGGGACATAGACAAGATTCCGTTCCACAAGAAGAATTAAAGCCGTTATTCTTTAGTAGCTCTTCGCTATACACACACTTGAATTTTTTAGCAGGGAATTCGTGTGCCTTTTTAAATTTTCGGCGCAGAGCAGCAGCAAGCGGACAACCTTTGACTTTCCAGAACTCCGCAACATCCACTTTTAATGGATCCATCTTTAATGCGGCACCCATTGAAGAAAAGAATGTAGCGTCGGTTTCGCAAGCCTTACGGATTAAATGGGCTTTATTCTCCAGACTGTCTATTGCATCAATGATATAATCATAAGTCTCAATTTGGAATGAGTCGGCAGTCTCGGCACTATAAATCTGTTGGCAGGTAGTGATTTCCGCCTTTGGATTAATTTCGAGCAATCTGTTTTTTAGGGCATCCACTTTAACCTGTCCTACTGTTTTAAAGGTAGCCATAAGTTGACGGTTAATGTTTGTCACACAGATTCGGTCCGAGTCCACTAAGGTCAGATATTTAATGCCCGAACGGACTAAACTCTCAGCACACCAACTGCCTACGCCTCCCACACCGAATATAATGACGCGTTGTTCGGCAATCACATCCATCACGTTTCTACCTAGCAAAAGTTCCGTACGCTTAAAAATACCTCTTTCTATTCCCATAACACTAATTTTGAGCCTGCAAAGTTAAGTCATTTGGGTGAAATATTGAAAGGATAAACAATCTAAAAAAGATAAACATAAAGAGTCATTTAAACATTATGAATGAAAATAAAGAATAGATGAAAATGAAAACTATTGGAATATTTGTAGGGAGTCTTCGAAAGGCTTCTTATACGAAAAGTATTGCTAGATACATTGTAGGACAATCATCCGATGTTTTTTGCTATGAGATTATTGATATAGGTGAATTGCCTCTATACAATCAGGATTTTGACGATATCGGCCCAGCACCTGATAGCTATGAGAGATTTAGAAAGTCGGTGGATCGATTGGATGGAGTACTTTTTATTACTCCCGAATATAACCGATCAGTGCCTGCCGTGTTAAAAAATGCCTTGGATGTGGGTTCGCGTCCGTATGGGCATAATGTCTGGTCGGGTAAGCCTGGTGCCATCATTAGTGCATCTCCTGGAAATATTGGTGCTTTTGGAGCCAATCATCATTTGCGTCAATCATTGGTCTTTTTAAACGTATTGACTTTGCAGCAGCCTGAGGCATATTTAGCTCACATTGCAAACAGTGTCGGAGAAGACAGTGAAATACATGACCCTAAGCTTGAAGAATATATAAGGAATTTCCTTATATCCTTTAAAGAATGGGTTGATAGATTTTAGTGCACTAAAATATTTAGATTAAAGCATTGATTAATATATAGTTCTAAAAAATAAAAAAAGATGGAGACTAATAATAAAAAATCGTCAATAAAGACGGTCAACCCCTTTACTAATAAAGTGGAGAAAGAATTTGAAGTAATGACTGATGAAGAAGTCGATATTGTAATTGACAAAGCTGCAAAAGCTTTTAATACATGGAAAAATGTAAGTTTTCCTGAGCGTGCTAAAATTATCCATAAGGTGGCTTCTATAATGCGCGAGCGTAAAGAAGCTTTGGGGAAATTAGCCACGATAGAAATGGGAAAGCTATTACGGGAAAGTATCTATGAAGTGGAACTAAGCGCCAATATTTTTGATTATTTTGCAAAAAATGCAGAAAAGTTTCTTGCAGATCATTCTTTGGAAACGGAAAAAGGTGAAGCTTTTATATGCTATGAGCCTATTGGTGTGCTCTTAAGCATTCAGCCTTGGAATTTTCCATATTATCAGATTACGAGATCAGCAGCTTCTAACTTGATGGCAGGTAACACAATGGTTCTAAAACATGCATCTAATGTGCCTCAGTGTGCGCAAATAATGGAAGATATCTTTAAAGAAGCGGGTTTGCCTGATGGTGTTTACAATAATCTATTTGTTCCGGGAAATGCTGTCGGAAAGCTGGTTTCAGATCCAAGAATAAAGGCTGTATCACTTACTGGTAGTGAGGCTGCAGGGGCAAGTATCGCCGCTGCTGCAGGAGCTAATGTGAAGAAATCAACTCTTGAGTTAGGGGGAAGTGATCCTTTTATCGTACTTGAAGATGCTGATTTAGATAAAGCTGCTGAGACAGCGGTGTATGGACGTATGTGGAATGCCGGACAAGTATGTGTATCTCCTAAGCGAATTATAGTTCCTGAATCTAAAAAAACAGAATTCTTGAATAAAGTAAAAGTCATATTCGGAAAACTCAAAGTCGGTAATCCGCTTGATGCAGATACGGATGTAGCTCCTCTTAGTAGTGAAAAAGCTGCTCAAGATGTTGAAAAGCAGATTCAGAAAGCCGCTCAACAAGGTGCGAAAATAGAATTAGGCGGTAAGAGGCTAGATCGACCCGGTGCTTTTTTAGAGCCTACTCTTATAACAGGAGTTACTCCAGATATGGATGCTTTTTATGAGGAGATTTTTGGTCCGGTATTTGTACTGTATTCATATAAGACAGTTGAAGATGCAATAAAGCTGGCTAATGCTACAGATTTTGGACTGGGAGGGACAGTCTTAGGCAAAGATATTGAGAAAGCAAAGGCGGTGGCACGAAAGATTAATACGGGTATGGTTTATATTAATCATGTGACAGGTATTGCTCCCGAATTGCCTTTTGGTGGTACAAAGAGATCTGGCTATGGACGTGAGCAATCTCCAGCTGCAATATATGAGTTTGTCAATGCAAAACTAATTCGAGTTACTGAACCGGATAATCTATATTAAAAATTTGGTTCTGAATGATATGTGAGCAACTAGCTATATATGGCTGGTTGCTTTATTTTTTTATTATCCTAGTCTCTCCCTAAAAATATACAGTTTAAAATTAGAATTTCGGACTTATATAATTCTATTTCCCTTAATTGCTTTTAATCTGATGGTATCAGTAATCCTTTTCGATAATTTAATGGAGTCTGTTTCGTTTTTCTTTTAAAGAATTTGCAAAAGCCGGCGGTGTCATTGAAACATAAGCGGGCCGAAATTCCATTAACTGTAAGGCTTCTTGAGCTCAGTAATGTCCGGGCCTCTATAATCAATAAATTACTGATGATGTCATTCACACTTTTTCCAGTTCCGGCGCGTACTATACGCGATAAATATTGGTTACTTATAGCTAATTTGTTCGCATAAAAGTTTATAAAATGCTCTTCTCTGAAATGACGGGTGACAAGCGCATGGAATTTTTGTAGCACATGATCTTTATGGCCTATATGCTTTTTTATGATCGTCTTTCGGGAAAGAAAATCTGCTATATCCAAGAATAAGCCATTGCATGAAGCTTGTATTCTTCGGAAAAGGAAATGATGTTCTGATTTTAGTAAATACATCAATGATTCCAACTCTCTCCTTATAGTCATAGATTCTTCTTCTGTTAATTCAATTGTATATTGTCCGTTTTGTCTCATCGTTGCCAATAATATTGATGTTATTTGTGTCAGATAAGAATCATCTGTTCGCATAGATTCTGAGATGAATAATGTGATAAACTTGATGTTCTTGCTTGAATCCAGATGCTCAGTTAGATAGTTAGCTCCATGAATAAGTAAAGTGTTGGCTCCTATGGTAATAAGTTCTCCGTTTAGCCTAATTTTTGAATAGCCTTCAAGAACCAATATCATATATAATTCTTTATTGAAATATTGTTCATTCTCTTGGTGTATTTTGTCTTTATATTCACTCTTGAAACAGACTACATCGTCTTTATAGTGAGGTTTCTCAGAATGCTCTATGAGTAGTTGTGCATTATCAAAAGTACGTAATTTTACCATTTATTCTTTTGTATTTTGCTATAAAAATATGAATTGTTTCGTAAATGGCAAAAAGTGTGCTTGATTATCTAATATATATCTAACAAAAAAGACGGACCTTTACATCTCTTTTCCTAATGTTATGGAATGAGATTTTAATTATAAATGTATTGCTTGTATGATAGTGAAGAGTATTATTAAAAGGTATTTAGTTTTTATAGCCGGATTGTACTTGTTGGCTATGGGTATAGTGTTGATTGTGCGTTCAAGTCTGGGGACTACACCTATATCCAGCATAAATTATGTGTTGAGTCTCCACAGCCCTTTATCACTGGGTACTTGGACTTTTATAATTAATCTATTATTGATTGCGGGACAATTCTTTTTAGTTAGAAAAAAGAAGAACCGTAAGGATATAGTGGATATCCTTCTTCAGCTGCCATTCTCTTTGGTCTTTTCAGCATTCATAGATTTTAATATGGCGATAATGGGTAATTTGCACCCTTCCGGATACGGTATGTCTGTGGTTTTACTACTTGTAGGGTGTATTGTACAATCTATTGGAGTGGTATTTGAGATTAAGCCTAAAGTAACAATGATGAGTGCTGAGGCATTTGTTAAACATGCGTCGTGTCATTGTAATAAGGATTTTGGTAAATTCAAGGTTTGTTTTGATGTTACTTTGGTTATGCTGGCGGTGATGATTTCATTGATTTTCACTCGACGCATTGAAGGCGTACGTGAAGGTTCACTCATTGCTGCTTGTATAACAGGTTATATTATAAACTTTTTGAACCATAGAATAATGACGAGGAGAATGCTTTATAAGTTACTACCTGTTCTAAAGAAAAATAGATAAGGTTGTGTTTAAAGTGGTAAATACATGGAATCCTTTTCAACCAGTGATTTACAGTCTGATTTTCATATTGTAATTATAATATTTATCCTTTTTAAAGTAGACATACCCTTCGTCAAGTTTATCAAAGCCCAATTTGGAATAGAAGATTACGTTTTCCGGTAATTGGGTAGTTAGTCCGAGAAGTTTGCAGCTAGGATTGGTTGAAGCCAGTTTTTCGAGTGCACTCTTTATAGCATACGAACCGATACCTTTTCCTCTCCATTCTTTTTGCACGACTACCATGTGAAGGTAATAATATTTGTTAGACTCTATCGACTTAGTTAGTAGCTCCTTACAGTATTCGTCCAATTTGAGCATTCTAAATAGCGGATCGATGCCAAATCTCATGATAAAACCAGGAATGCCCACTTTCAAATAATCGGATAGCTCTTTTTTTATACCCTGGGGAGGTATAATAGTGAATGTTCCTATAATCTTACCGGAATGTTTCTCTTTAATTACTGAGGTGAGAGTTTCGTGCCGGTTAAGAATGAAAAGATTGCTTTTGAACAGCCACAGCAAACCTTCCTTTAGTTGATCTTTATTTTTAAAAATGATGGAATATGCCGGATTTGAGATGAATGCGTCAGTTAAGATGGTAGTAACCTGATCAAATTCGTTAGGTTGTATCTTTTCAATTAATAAGTCATTTTCCATAACTGTTGATAATCTTACTGTGAAGTTTACTTTGGTATGTGCAAAAGTATAAATAATACGGTGACGATGATTCTTGTGATGAGCAAATAATTTATCTTTGCTTTTCATACTATTATTTATACGTGTATGGAGATAAAATCACTTCAAGATATTTCTTTAGAAAAGCTTTACGAAGCATTCAGTGATGCTTTTGAAAATTATGATGTCAAGATAAGTAAGCCACAGCTTGAAAGGATGTTGGTAAGGCGGGGATTTGTACCGGAACTGTCTTTTGCTGCATTCGATGGCGGACTTCTTGCATCTTTCACCTTAAATGGAATAGGTGACTTCAATGGGCATTTGACTGCTTATGATACAGGCACGGGCACGAGAAAAGCTTATCAAGGTCAGGGATTGGCACGTCAGATTTTTGAGCATTCAGTCCCTTTTCTTAAAGAATATGGCATCAAACAATATTTGCTGGAAGTCTTGCAGCACAATACGAATGCTATTTCCGTTTATAAGAAACAAGGTTTTGAAGTTCTTCGCGAATTCAATTATTTTGTTCAGTCTAATGAATCGGTAAAGGTTTCTAATGACGTTCATCTGCTTGATTTCGTTATAAAGGAAATAGCATTGATCGATTATGATGCAGTGTCTGCTTTCTGGGACTTTACTCCTTCATGGCAAAACTCATTTGAAGCTATTTTGCGTAAACCTGATGACTTCCATGTTTTTGGGGCATTGGACGGTGATTCTAATCTTTTAGGTTATTGTGTCTTTGAACCGGTTTCCGGAGATGTCACGCAAATAGCAGTTCGTAAAGATTGCAGAAGAAAGGGGATAGGTTCTTCATTACTGCTTAAGGCCGTCGGGATGAATGCTTTCTCTTTTATCAAAATCCTAAATACGGATATTCATTGTGAGTCTATCACCTCTTTTCTGGAGTCCAGAAATATACAGGTAACCGGGAGGCAGTTTGAAATGATGAGACCCTTGTAGGATGGGTTTAGTTAACCGCCCTATATTCGTTGGGACTTATGCCCACGCACTTCTTGAATAATCGACTGAAGTACTGAGGATACTCAAAACCCAATTCATAGGCTATCTGACTTACGGATTTGTTCTTCTCGAACATTTTATTCTTTGCTATTTCAATAAGGTGGAGTTGGATATGCTCTAGTGCACTCTTACCCGTCTCGTTTTTGATCAAATCACCGAGATAGTTTGCAGACAGATTCAGCTTTTCGGCGCAGTATCTGACGCTTGGAAGCCCTTGCTTCTGGGGAATGTCCGATTCGTAATAAGTATCAAGCAAGTTCTCGAATCTACTCAGAATATCGCTGTTGGCATGCTTACGGGTTATAAATTGACGCTCATAGAAACGACTGCAATAGTTAAGGAAAAGTTCTATGTTCGACACAATCAGACGCTGGGTATGGTTGTCTATACTATGCATCAGTTCCGATTGGATATTATGGAAACACTCCAGTATTACTGCTCTTTCTTGCTCCGACAGGTGCAAAGCTTCGAATACTTCATAAGAGAAGAAGGTATATTCCTTCATGGAATGCGCCAACGATGTCCCTCTCAATAAATCGGGATGAAAGATGAGTACCCATCCCTTAGGCTGATGAGGCTGCTTGTTTTCGATGGTAACGACTTGATTGGGAGCTAAAAAGACTAAGGTGCCTTCTTGATAGTCATAATAATTGCGTCCGTATTTCAGATCTCCACACTTTACATCTTTCAGAAAAACAGTGTAATATCCAAAAATATGCCCTTCAGGGTATTTTCCCTTGCGGCATGTCTTGGATAAATCGATCACGCTGACTAAAGGATGTGAAGTTTCAACCCCCATCAGCTTGTTATATTCATCAATCGTATTGAATGTCTTAATCTCTTTCATAATCAAGTTCCTTATTTTACCCGGTGCAAAAGTACTTCATTTTAAGTAATATACAACTTATACTATGTGACATCGGTAATTTGTATACAAGAAACCGTAATCTGTATAATGGTTTCGGATAGTATTTCGAAAATCAGTAATTTGTATACAATCATCCGTAAATCGTTTAACTGGCGTGAGCTTACACCGTCGTACTTTTGCATCGGAAATAAAAGGCATCGCCCGGTGCCGGGACATAAAGTTGTATAGCATAAAAACGAAAAACAGACGCACAATGTTTGTACTTCCTTATAAAAGAGATTATTAATAGAGTAAATGTGTTTTTAGAGAAAAGTAATAGGTATGTATATTGAAAAAGTAAACAGTCCGGCTGACTTGAAGAATATGCCGGTAGATGAATTTGAAGGCTTAAGTGTGGAACTGCGCCAAACGTTATTAAAGAAGTTGAGTGAACACGGCGGACATATCGGACCTAATCTTGGTATGGTGGAAGCTACAATTGCTTTGCATTATGTATTCAACTCTCCTGTTGATAAAATGGTGTTTGACATTTCCCATCAGAGCTATGTGCATAAAATGTTGACGGGGCGTAAGGAAGCTTTCATTTACCCCGAAAAGTATGATGAGGTGTCGGGATACTCCGAACCGAGTGAAAGTGAGCATGATTTCTTCGTAATCGGGCATACTTCAACATCGGTAAGTTTGGCTACGGGACTGGCTAAAGCGCGTGATTTGAAGGGAGATCATGAAAATATTATCGCAATAATAGGTGACGGCTCTCTGAGTGGGGGTGAGGCTTATGAAGGTCTAAATAATGCCGCAGTTCTTGATAGCAACATCATTATTATTGTGAATGACAACCAGATGTCGATAGCCGAGAATCATGGAGGGCTTTATAAGAACTTACAGGAATTGCGCGAGACGGAAGGTAAAGCAGAATGTAATTTCTTCAAGGCCATGGGACTTGATTACATGTATGTAGCACAGGGTAATGATGTGAAAGCTTTGATCGAAGCCTTTAGTAAAGTGAAAGACATCGACCATCCTGTTGTGGTACATATTAATACGGTGAAAGGAAAGGGGTTCCGTCCGGCTGAGGAAAATAAAGAAAAGTTTCATGCAGGTGGTCCATTCGACTTAGTTACGGGAAAGAGTAAGTTCGATGCAAGTCGCGTAGAAAATTATGGTGATCTGACAGCTGAATATCTTCTAGCTAAAATGAAACAAGACAAAACAGTCGTAGCCATTACTGCGGGTACGCCTACAGTGTTTGGTTTTACCGCTGATAAAAGAATGTTAGCAGGTAAACAATTTGTTGATGTCGGCATTGCCGAGGAGCATGCTGTAGCCATGGCTTCTGCCATAGCTAACAACGGCGGAAAGCCTGTATTCGGAGTGCTCGGTACATTCATACAGCGCGCATACGATCAACTCTCACAGGATTTATGTATCAATAATAATCCCGCTCTTTTGTTGGTGTTCTGGTCTTCCATTTCTTCAATGAATGACGTGACACACTTGGGCGTCTTTGATATTCCTTTCATGTGTAATATTCCCAATCTCGTCTACCTTGCTCCGACTACCAAAGAAGAATATTTTGCCATGTTGGAGTGGGGAATAAAGCAGACATCTCATCCTGTGGCTATACGTGTTCCTTTCAATGGCGTTGTTTCAACAGGTGAAAAAGTTGAGGAGGATTTCGGATTGCTTAATAGATATAAGGTTGCCAAGAAAGGTTCCCAGGTTGCAGTTTTGGGATTGGGTACTTTCTATCAGTTGGGTGAGAAGGTCGTTGAGGCTCTGAAAGCTGAAGCCGGTATTGATGCTACTCTGATAAATCCACGTTATATAACAGGTACGGATGCTGAAGTGCTTGATGAATTGAAAAAAGATCATACTTGCGTCATTACTCTTGAAGACGGAGTACTTGATGGTGGCTTTGGTGAAAAAATAGCCCGCTATTATGGCCCTTCCGACATGAAAGTGCTTAACTTTGGCATGGAGAAAAAGTTTGTGGATCGTTTCTCTGTTGATGAACTTTTAAAAGAGAGTCATCTTACCGTGCCACAAATAGTGGAGGATGTTTTAAAAATAATAGATTAAAATGAATGTCATTATCATTCTGAGCTAAAAACCTGCCATATAGGATGCTTATCTCATGGGGAAATCTGTTTAGTTGATAAGAGATTGTGATGGTGAAGGCTTCAAATTGATTCTGCAAATTTGCAGAATCAATTTGAAGCCTTATTTTTGTTCATTCCTGACAAGCCATGGTATCTCCCTGTTTTTCTATGATCATGGTTCAATACAGGAGGATTTTGGACGTTACGGGCTGGTTGAGGCCCAAGAAGTGGATGAACCTTTAAATAAAGTAGAGGGACAACCTTCGCAAAGGTTTTGGCAAATCATCTGTAAAAAAGAGAGTTGAAGCAGAGGATATTAATATCTATCCGACCAAAAATAAATGTGAATATTGGATCTTTGGATCGGATGGGAAATATTAAACGGAAAATTATTGCTATTTTTATCGCAAAATATACACAAAGTCAACTGGTGGCTAAGAGATGCTTTGAGAATTTAATCATTTGCAGATTTGCGAAGATCATAATGTGTGCTGCTTTGAGTCTCCAGTTGTATAAAAGCACGGAATACGATGAAAAAGAATTCAATTTTGTTTATGTTGGCTTTAGCTGTAGTGGGTAATGCCTATGCTCAAGGGAATCAAGATAATCTTATTTATCACTCACCGGAATACAGTATTTATAAGGATAAAGTTATACAGCATGATTTTAGATCGGATATACTGTCTGCGGGCGAAATTAGGAGTAACTACCGCGGCGGTAATCTACATTGGAAAAAGCATAAAGACCTAAGCCAATATCCACAATTTCAATCCGATTATTTAATTTCCGATGCCTTATATAATTTGTCGGTGGAAGAGATGACCAATCTTATAGAAGCTGACGGCACTTGGAGAACGGGCGAACTTTGGGGCGGTGTCTGGACACGTGACATCAGTTATAGTATGACGCTTTCGATGGCATATATGCGTCCTGATATTTCAAAAAACAGTCTGATGCGTAAAGTGAGAGACGGTCGGATTATCCAGGATACGGGCACCGGAGGCTCTTATCCGATCTCTACCGATCGTATTGTCTGGTCAATAGCTGCATGGCAACTTTATCTGGTGACGGGAGATCAGGATTGGCTCAAGAATTCTTATGAGATAATAAAAAACTCGATTACACAAGATGAGCAGATTGCGTATGATCGGGAGACGGGCTTGGTGAAAGGTGAATCGTCTTTTCTGGATTGGAGGGAGGAAACATACCCTCGCTGGATGCAACCTGCCGATATCTACGAATCCGAATGCTTAGGTACGAATGCTATTCATTATCAAGCCAACGTTATTGCAGCTAAAATGGCGACTTTGTTGAAGGATAAGGAAAACATCCAACGCTTCCAGACAAATGCACAACGCATAAAAAACGGCATTAACAACTACTTATGGTTGAGTGATAAAGGGTATTACGCACAATATAGATATGGTAGACTGACTAAAATCGTTTCGCCACGTTCTGAAACTTTAGGGGAAGCTTTATGTGTCTTATTCGGTATTGCAGACGGTGAACGGGCAAAGCTCATTATTCGCTCGGTGCCGCAAACCGGTTATGGTAACTCTTGCATATTCCCTCAGATTCCGAATATTGATCCTTATCATAATAATGCGGTTTGGCCTTTTGTACAGTCTTTCTGGATGTGGGCTTCCGCGAACACGGAGAATGAGTCCGCAGTAATGGAAAGTATAGCAGCCATTTATCGCGCAGCTTCCATGTTTGCTACAAATAAAGAGAATTTTGTGGCAGAGAATGGAGATTATGCTACGGATACCAATTCCAGTAATATGCTTTGGAGCATTTCCGGTGATCTTAGCATTGTTCACCATTTGTTGATGGGAATAAACTTCACGGAAGAGGGTTTGGTCTTTAAGCCTTTTGTACCGAAACAGTTGGCAGGTAATAAGCAGCTGACCGGATTCAAATATAGAAATGCCATTTTAGATATAGAAGTGAAAGGATATGGTAATCAAATCGCTTCTTTCACTTTGGATGGAAAGAAAAAGAAAGAGGCTGTTATTGAACCTAAGTTAAAAGGTAAGCATAAGGTTGTGATTGAACTGAAGAATAATCAGCCTGCCGAGACTCAAATCTCCAAGACAAAGAACTATTTTTCAGTAGAGACTCCGAAAGTATATCTTGACGAGTATGCCCAACTGGGATGGACACAGGTACCGAATGCGGCAAAATACATTATTCTGAAAGACGGAAAAGAGATGGCACGGAGAAATAGAGGAGGGATCAATGGCAATCGCTTAAATATTGAACGTCCCGATTCGTATGCCGAATATCAGGTCATTGCTGAAGATGCAAATGGCGTTCAAGGCTTTGCCAGTGAACCGCTTGCTGTCTATGACCCTAAATTGGAACAGCGATTTGACTTGTCCCAGTTTACAGGTAACGCTGTTGAATGTTACGGGAACCTGAGTGGTAAAGCTGTTGAAATCTCTTCTTCTGTAAATCTTCAGATAAAAATGCCAATAGAGGTGTCGGAGAGTGGTCGCTATATTGTTGACTTTGACTATGCCAATGGCAGCGAGACAGTGACTTCGGGAAATGCCTGTGCTATTAGAACACTATCAGTCAATGGAGAAAAAGCGGGAGTCATGGTCTTTCCTCAACGCGGAAAGGATGTGTGGCATAAGTGGGGATTCTCAAATTCCGTCATGATCAATTTGAATAAAGGAATGAATGTGATCACGCTGTCCTTTGACAAAACAAGCATTAATATGAATAAGGAGGAGATAAACCGGGCCTTGATTGATAATATGCGTCTTGTAAAAGCAAAGTAAAGTTTATTGTTGCTATCTTATACAGTATAAAGACCGGGTTTGGAGTGTATTACTGTTTTTCTGCCGCTATCCTTTTGCATTCCGCCCGGTCTGTTTTACCATTTTCGGTAAGTGGTATCTTGTTGATGCACATTATTTGCTTGGGGCGTTCATAAGGAGATAGCAGCTCGTTTACGGAGACTTCTATTTCCGCAGGATAAACGTCTGCTTCCAGTAATAACACAATCTTTTCCCCTAACTTAGGGTCTTTGGCGGAGGTGATAGCAAATGGTATCGGGATAGAACCGAAGAGTTTCTTCTCCAGTTGTTCTATTTGCACTTTTACTCCTCCGGTATTGATTGTATTGTCTTTCCGTCCGAGTATGGTGAATGAACCGTCCGGATAAATCCGTGCAATATCATTCGTTTGCAAAGTTCCGTTTACTACACGGGGAGCATCAATCTGTAGAGTGTTGTCGGGCGAAAGCGATAGTTGTACGGACTGAAACGGGTAGTATCGCTGAGATGCAGAAGGACCGCTCAATCTCCGCAGTGCGATGTGGGAGAGTGTCTCGGTCATTCCGTAGGTTGAATAAATAGCATTGGGAAAAGACTTTAGTTGCTCTTCCAATTCGGAACTGACCGGTCCTCCACCTATTAAAACGATGCCGGTATCTTTGAAGCGCGTACACTCCTCCGGCTCCAGAAAGGTGTTGTAGACTTGTAGCGGTACCATTGCCGTAAAACGGACAGCGGGTTGATTTTTTAAAGGATGTCCCGAAGCACTGCACACCGCCAGGTTCAGACCGAAAACAAGAGAGCGTACCACCATCATCATGGCTCCTATATAACGAAGGTTCATGCATAGAAGAGCAGTATCGCCACTTTGTAATTGCAGATACTCACCTGTCATGCAGGCGCTTTGTGTCATCCGGTCTTTCTCTACAAACTGTTCTTTAGGCTTTCCTGTGGATCCTGAAGTATGTACCTTGATATAGGGGGAATCATCAAACCATTGTTCAAGAAAAAGAAATAATTCTCTATATGCTTCAACCTCTTCTTTCTCGAGGTCTTTGAATAAGGGTATGTCAGTATAGAGCCGACTCCCTGATTCTTTTACTGTTCCGTCGGAGTTTGAATTTGCTGCATTGTCATCACCCTTTTCGAACGGTGCGTAATCTGCCGGAAGGCAGATTACACCCGCTTTTATTTTGTAGGCAATCTCATCAATATCTTTCGCGGAATAGACTTTTCCGTTCAAGATTAACAGCTGTTGTTTACGGTCAATAATCATGTTACTTTTTAATAAACCATAGACAGTCTTTTCGAATTTCCAGTGGCATATCTATATTATCGGTGAATAACATCCCGGTACCTAATCCTTGCGGCAGGATGTTGTTGAATGTTGCACACCATTGTGCAATGGCATTCAATCCTATATTCGATTCCAATGCCGAAGTGATCCACCAGTCAATATCTCTCTTTTCAGCGGCATTTATCCATTCTTCACCTCCCGAGAATCCTCCATGGAGAGAAGGCTTCAGTACGAGATATTGTGGACAAATGGTGTCAAGGAGTGCTTGCTTTTTTCTCAGATCATTAATGCCAATTAACTCTTCGTCTAGGGCTATAGGTAAAGGGGACTCCGCGCACAGGCGGGACATTTCCTCCCATTGTCCGGCACGTATGGGCTGTTCAATGGAATGTAAGTCCAGTTCGGCAAGCTTTTTCAGCTTTTCCATTGCATCAATAGGTGAAAATGCTCCGTTAGCATCTACTCTTAGCTCCACCTCTTTTGCTGAATAATGTTGCCGGATGAATCGTAAAAGCTCCAATTCCTCTTCAAAGCGGATGGCACCAATTTTCAGCTTGATGCAGCGGAATCCTTTCTGCATCTTCTCTTCAATCCGCTCCAACATCTGCCGGTAGTCACCCATCCAAATCAGACCGTTGATAGGAATTCCGGCTTCACCTCTTGAAAAAGGGGTGTTCCATAATGCAGTACTCCCGGTTTTCCATTGTTGAAGAAGCATTTCGAGACCGAAAAGAATAGAAGGGTATTTTCTTAAAAGGTCTTTTTCCAGAACGCCTCCTTTTTCCTCGACTTTGTGGCAGGCTTTTGCCAGTATATCCTCATAATCCGGGATAGCATCGCAACTTAAGTCGGGAAGTGGTGCACATTCCCCAATGGCTTCCTTACCCGGGAAATCGGGAGAAGTCATCCGTAGAATCCAAATTTTGCGGTTCGTATATATTCCGCGTGATGTTCCTGCCGGTTGCCGGAAATGGAGTAACCGGGGCGTAATATCTATTTTGCAATTCATTAATTAGGGAAATTTCGGGTATTGCTTGAAGTTAGGTTTCCGTTTTTCCAAGAATGCATTCTTACCCTCCTGCGCTTCATCGGTAAGATAGTATAATAGAGTGGCATCTCCTGCAAGCTCTTGAATACCCGATTGTCCGTCAAGTTCCGCATTCAGTCCGGCTTTTATCATGCGCAATGCCAGCGGGCTGAGTAGCATCATTTCTTCCGCCCATTGTACGTATTCGTCTTCCAATTGATCCAATGGAACGACTTTGTTCACCAAACCCATGTCCAATGCTTCCTGGGCATTGTATTTCCGGCAAAGGAACCAAATCTCACGTGCTTTCTTTTGTCCGACTACCCGGGCCAAATAAGACGCTCCGAATCCGGCATCAAAACTACCTACCCGTGGTCCTGTCTGACCGAAGATGGCATTTTCCGAAGCGATGGACAGGTCGCATACTACATGTAGGACATGCCCCCCTCCAATGGCAAATCCGTTGACAGCGGCAATCACCGGTTTAGGAATACTACGTATCTGCTTTTGTACATCCAATACACTTAGGCGGGGTACACCGTCTTTACCGATATAACCTCCACGTCCTTTTACATTCTGGTCACCACCGGAACAAAAGGCTTTACCTCCCGCACCGGTCAGTACAACGACATTGATATCGGCTTCTTCGCGACAAATACGTAGTGCATCACTCATTTCTCCTGTAGTAGTAGGAGTAAAGGCATTACGATAACGTTCGCGATTGATCGTGATTCGCGCAATTCCATTATAATAATCGAACAAGATGTCCTCATATTCCCGTATACGGGTCCATTCTCTTTTTACTTCACTCATGTCTTTTATATTTAGTTTGTTTCTATTCTCTAATTTAATGTTGATGCCAATTTATATACCATCCAATAGTTTGAACGGGGGGGGGCAGCAGCACACAATATTAAGCGTTTCAAATGATAAACGCAAACGTAAGCATTCCCTTTCGGTGGCTTTAGTCCTTTCTGTCTTTTCAAGCAAAGGAACTAATAAGGATTGTAATTCAGAGAGTCTTATCAACTTATTTTCGCAATTGATGGTAGTATTCTTTCAGAAGACTGGTGTCCGTATGTTTAGAGGTAAAGACTTCCAGTAACAAAGGCTGCTTTCCAAGCTCAGGCTTTGAAAGTACTTCCATAGCTTCTTCCAATTGCGTATCATCTTTCGCTTGCAGGTAAATAAAGCCTCTTTCTTCCGCCCATCCTTTAGCAGAAGTTCGGTGGACAGCTGTGATGTAATTGTGGGAGATATCCGTCGACTTAAGCCCGGGCAAAGTATGGAATATTTCACCTCCCTCGTTGTTGATCAACAATATTCTCAAGTTGCGACTGACGTGGGCATTCCATAACGCATTCATATCGTAAAAGAAGCTCAGGTCGCCAATTATCATAAAATTCAGTTTGTCCGAACCTGCGGCATATCCCACAGCTGTCGACAGAGAGCCATCAATGCCGTTAACTCCTCTATTGCAGAATACTTCCACGGAAGGCGACAAAGGATAAAGTTGAGCGTATCGAATGGACGAGCTGTTTGCCAGATGCAGCACCGATACTTGAGGGAGCTTTTTGATCAACATTCCCACAGCAGACATTGCCGAATAGCCAAATGAAGGATCGGGGATAGTTTGGCAATAATCTTCCCAAAGGTGGCAATACTCCGACGGCGGATCATTATTAAGCAATGCGAGTTCATTCATAAAGTCGGCCGGTTCCATCTCAATCACAGTAGTCAATGCACCGAACAAGTCCACCACTTCTCCGTCGGGAGATACGTGCCAGTGTTCTTTGGGAGGATGCTGACGTATGAATTGCTTTAAACGTTTCGATACAATATGTCCACCGCAGGTAATTAAAAGATCGGGCGCCATTTGCGTTGCACAATCTTCGGACATGGTGTAGAGGGCGACATCAAAATTTCTTAGTGATGCTTCGTGTGCAGGTCGGTTTCCAATGTGCTCGCTCAAGCATACATATTGTTTATGCAAAAGAACTTGTTTTTCGATATCGTCCTGTTTTTCCGGATTTCCCTGTCCCATAATAATCATCCGTTTCGGGAAGCTCTTGAGTATGTCGGGAAGTGTCGCTCCCGTTGGGGTGGAAAAATCTGCTTTCCGGTAACGGTTGATCACCCGTACTGTTGGCAACTGCTTTATGGTAAAGTTGAATAGGGGTTCCGAAAGTGTGACGTTGATATGAACCGGTCCTTTTACCCGGTGGCATGCCTCAAGCAGGGCTTCATTGATCAGTCGGTTACAGTACCATTCATCCGTTTCATTCTGAATTTCGGGAAGGTTAACCGACTTCCTGACCAGATTATGAAAAACATTCGGTTGGGGAATGGTCTGTCCGTCCATCTGACCAACCCATGCAGCCGGACGATCACCGGAGATCACGATGAGTGGTACTTGCTGATAATAAGCTTCGGCTACTGCCGGATGCAGATTGAGCAAGGCCGTACCTGAGGTACAACAAACCGCAACAGGAACTTTCTCCCGTAATGCCACACCAATAGCAAAATAGCCGGCACTGCGTTCATCGGTCACAGAGTAACAGGTGAATGCCGGGTTTGTGGACAGTGTATGTACAATGGGAGCATTCCGACTACCCGGACACAATACTACTTTGGTGACGTGATGAGCCTCCAATAAAGCGGCTAACTGGATTATGTTCTTTTTATCTGAATACATCTGTCTTATCACATTATGTTAAGCAATTCTATCACAGTATTTCAAAGGTTAATGTCATATACTTCATATTCTGACTCATTGTGCCTCTATCCCGAACTCAAAATAGATCACCCCGGGACTGAATATAGCATCAATGCCATTGATGGGTAGAATCATCGGCATTGATGATAGGAATCAATGGCATTGATGCTATCCTAAGTCGTATGATGATTACGCTACACTCGACGGTTTATCATGGCATTTGTCCACGTTTATGGCAGAACGGCGTATGCATCGTCAATATCTTAAATATTAAAGAAAAAGATACTCTTTTTCATTCGCTAAAAAGCAACCGTTTCATGGTCTGCAATTTCTTTTCCGTTTCTTGCCATTCATCTTCCAATTCGGATGCTGACAACAGACCGCTTCCTGCATAAAGGCTGAGCTCGTTCACCTTGTAATTCAGACAGCGTAAGTTGACATATAAATCTGTTTTTCCCAATGGATTGAGCATTCCTACAAATCCCGAATAATAATTACGGTCGTACCCCTCATTCTCCTTGATAAACCGGTATGCTTTTTCTTTAGGAAGTCCACATACTGCCGGGGTAGGATGTAATACTTTCAACAACTCGCCTAATCTTGCTGTATCGGCGTGAAAATGAAAATCCGTTTTTAAGTGTGACAATGCACCGGCATAACTCGGATAAGGACCATGTTCTTCAGGAGTTATTCCTACCGACCGCAGTTGTTTGCGAATATAATCTGCTACGTACTGCTGCTCTTCCTTATTTTTGTTGCTCCATTCTTCGGGAAGTTGCCCATTCTCCAAAGACATGGTTCCGGCCAAGGCTACCGTGTTCCAACGGTCGGCTTCACCCGATAGTAGCATTTCAGGTGTACTGCCCAGCCATACTCCGGTTTGCGGCGTATAGCAAAGATATACATACGAATGTACATATCGCCGACAGGCCTCATAAAGCGCGTGCTCCGGAGAAAATCCGGAGTACCCCGGGTATACTACGCGACGGGACAATACCAGCTTATCATAAATGCCTTTTCGTAGAGGCTCTATGAAAGAGCGGAAACAGGAGGCGTATTGCTCAAAATCACCTACGTTAGCAGAGGGAGAGATTTCATTACCTCCAGTCCGGCTATTGTCATCAATCTTTCTTTCTTCGGTTCCGTTGGGGGCAGTGGAAGTCGTGCTGTTCGACTTTTTACCTGTCTCCAGCGGGAAATTCGTATCAATATAATCCGGTCGTATTCTCCATGCCGGAGATCCTTTCTTTATACGGAATGGTGCAAGTATAAATCCGGGTTTGTTGTGGATAGACTCCACATTGAAAATAGCTTCCGCTTCCCCTGTTGTTTGAGTAAGGAAGCAGAGCTTTTCTTGCTCCGGGAGCCGATAGAAGGCAAACGGTTGCTTTCTGCTTATGAGGTTGTTGATAATACTTAGGTCTTTCTTGCTTTCTGTCATCTCTTTTTCATCAAACTGTTTATAACCCGCACTGAAGAAACCAGTTTGTTGGTTGATGTGAAAATATCTACGTTCCACACGTGCGAGGAACGTCCTTGGTGTATAATGGTGGCTACGGCTCGAACAGTATCCCCTTCGTGAGCTGATGAAATATGATTCCCGCTAACCTGCATGCCTACAACAATATCATCCGGCTGGCACATCAGCATAGAACCCATGCCGGCTACTGTCTCAGCTAATGCCAAAGATGCTCCACCGTGAAGGACACCGAAAGGTTGTCGGGTGCGGTGATCCACAGGCATCGTTGCTTCAACTCTGCCATCGGATACGTAAGTATATTGAATGCCTAAATTTCCCATCAGGGTGTGTTGACTGCGCGCATTCAGAATATCCAGTGAAACGGTCGAAGGGCGTATATCGGTTAAGATCATTTTCTCTACCGCATCGGCTACACCGTCTTCCTCGTTTGAACCGGTGATCATATCGGCGCATGCCTTTACCGAGTCTTGTGCATTTCCCATTGCAATACCCGTTCCGGCTTGCTGAATCATGGTCACATCGCAAACTCCGTCGCCTATCGCTATGATCTCGTTTCTTGCAATTTTTAGTATATCAAGCAACGTTGCCAAAGAGTTTGCTTTATCAATGCCACAAGGCACTACTTCCAGAAAATAATCTTCCGAACGAAAGACATCGAGCGTACCATTCAGTCTTCTTTTCCAGTGCTGTTCCAAATCGGTGAGTGCTTCTTTGTCATCACTCACCAAAACACATTGAGTGGGAGAAAAATCTATTGCTGCACAAAACTCTTTTTCATGAATTACTTCCATCTGATTGATGAAAGCTTCATGACGAATGTGTTCATCCTCAGGAGCAGTGGTTATTATTCTGTTATCTTTGTAGGTGAATATTCCGAAGTTGTTCTTTTTAGCTTTCTTCTCCAGATAGGGTAGCAGTTCATTATCAATATGGCGTTCGAATATCACTTTACCATCTTTCGCACTGATAATCTGACTTCCGTTGTATGCAATGATAAATCCGTCATAATGATCCAACTCCAATTGTTTCGCCAAAGGTATCAATCCGTGAGTCGGTCTTCCTGAAGCAAGGACAATACGTATTCCTGTCTGCTGAACCTTTAACAAGGTGACAAGTGTACGTTTACTTATTTCTTTGGCATTATTCAGCAGCGTTCCGTCCACATCGAGGACTAATAACTTACACTTCATAATTCTCAATTTTAGTATGTTGTTGGTTGGCGCGTTGCCACTTTTCTATGCAAAGATGGCAAGAATCGTCATAATTCGGAAAGGTTGGGTCTTATTTTAATCTATTTTTGACTTTAGTGGCTTTATTCGTTTTTATGCACTAAATATCGTTTTAAATGCCGGATAAGCTTTTACTCCTGATCTTTTTTCTATTTTTGTAAGAAAAAGGCTATGGATTTATTTGTGACATACATGACGCGCAAATTGCCGTTGGTCGCTTTTATAAGCACTATATTCATTATATACCCCAATATAATTTGCCTGCCGTGGGAATTGCCCAGATTATGTGATGAGAGTCAGAAGTTTGGCTTTTGGATGTTTTTTGTGATGAGGTTCTCTTTTTTCTGGGGAATGTCAGTCTTACTCATTAGTTATAATCTTGATAAGGCGGCATCCTACACACTTAAAAAGCGCTTTTTCCATAATCTCTTCATCTCAGCGGGGATATACTGCATCTATCTCATCTTGTGCTTTATCTTTAAATCTTATGGCATACATGATTTTCTGGGAAGTATTCTTATCTTTCAGTTTCTGATTATTTGTTCGATCTGCACCCTCATCGGGCATATTGTGATGCTATACATTACCCAGCATGAGAAAGAAATAGAGATACAACGGTTGAAAACCGAAAATTTGCAGAGCCGTTATGATGCACTCACCAACCAGATCAATCCTCATTTCTTTTTCAATTCATTGGGAGGTATATCCGCATTAATTCGAAAGAAAGATGATGATCGCACCTTGCGCTATGTGGATGAACTGTCGGATACTTTCCGCTATATTTTGCAGAGTGATCATAAAGGGCTGGTCAGCTTGCATGAGGAACTGCAATTTGTTGAGGCTTTTCGTTATGTGATGGAGGTGCGTTTCGAGAATAAACTTTCTTTCAATATCAATATCGGTGAAAAGGAACAGACTTCGTTTAAACTTCCGGTCTTGTCTTTGTTGCCGTTGATTGATAATGTCGTCGTCCACAATCAGATAGATATTGACCATAAAATGGTGATTTCGATATATCTTAACGAACAGCAGGAATTGGTGGTGTCCAACCCTGTTTATCCTAAACTCACCCCACCGATAACCAATGGTACGGGACTGAGGAATGTGGAAAACAGATTTCTGCTGTTGACCAATTGTAAGATTCGTGTAGAACACAAAAATGAAATATTTACGGTATATCTTCCATTAAAATAAAACGAAGAATGAAAGTATTGATCGTTGAAGACGAAACTTCAGCCTATGATAATCTGAAAGAAATACTTATGGGGTTGGGTGCCGACATTAAAATAGTCGGTTACACGGAGAGCGTGACGAATACGGTAAACTGGTTGCAAACCCACTCGTTGCCCGATTTGATATTTATGGATATCCATCTTTCGGACGACTCGGCTTTTCGTATTTTCGACCGGATGGAGGTAGAGACCCCCATCATCTTTACGACGGCTTACGATCAGTATGCTATAGACGCTTTTAAAGTCAATAGCATTGATTATCTGCTGAAACCGATAAAGGCAACCGACATAAAACGGGCGATTGAGAAATATAATAAGCTGACCCGGGTGGAACTTACGCAGTATTTGGCACGTCTGGTTCATCTGGCTCCTCTTAAGGAATATAGGGATAAATTACTGGTACCTTATAAAGACAAACTGATTCCGGTAAGTCTCAATGACATCTCGTTCTTTTATACGACGGAAAAAAATACGACTATCTATTTAAAAAACGGGCAAAGTTATCCTTATGCCAAGACATTGGAGCAGGTAATGGCTTTGCTCAACCCTAAAGACTTTTTTCGGGCCAATAAGCAGTTTCTTATTAAACGCGAAAGTGTAAATGATATTACGATTTGGTTTGACAGTCGTCTGCTACTAACTCTGGACGTTGCTGCTCCCGAACGTATCTATGTCAGTAAGAATAAAGCTGCCGATTTTAAGGCTTGGATGATGTGCGGGTATTGAGAAACATAAGCATTTTCGTGTTTATGCCTTTCTTTTCTTTTTACGGATGGGTTTTATTTTAAATATGGATTTCTGCTTATACTTTTGTGTTAGACTTTAAAGATTGAAACTATGCTAAGAAAAATTAGGTTGACATTAGCCATTGCTTGTTGTCTGCTACTTACCTTGCTCTTCGTGGACTTTACAGGTGCTTTACATCTCTGGTTCGGATGGCTTGCCAAAATTCAATTTCTGCCGGCGGTCTTGGCACTCAATGTGGGTGCCATCGTCTTTCTGATGTTGCTGACTCTTGTCGGTGGGCGTATTTATTGCTCGGTCATCTGCCCGCTAGGTGTTTTTCAAGATCTTGTTGCCAGGATTGGACGCGGAAAGAAAAAACTGCCGTATAGCTATGCAAAGCCTAAAAGGTGGCTACGCTACGGAGTGCTTGTTCTTTTTATAATTGCTCTTATGGCAGGTATAAATGCAATCGTTGCGTTTATCGATCCTTATGGAATATACGGACGTATTGCTAATAATCTTTTTCAGCCCTTATGGATATTGGGAAATAATTTGCTGGCTTCTATTGCCGAGAGAGTCGACAGTTATGCTTTTTACCAGACTGATGTTTGGTTGAAAAGCTTGCCTGTATTTATTATTGCGGGTGCAGTAACGATAGTTATCATCGTGCTGGCTTGGAGAAACGGGCGGACATATTGCAATACCATTTGTCCTGTCGGTACATTCTTAGGCCTTTTGTCAAATAAAGCACTTTTCCGTATAGCTGTTGATAAAGATAAATGTACCGGTTGCATGGTTTGCGCACGCAACTGTAAGGCTTCGTGCATTGATGCTACAAAAGGAGAAGTTGATAACAGCCGATGTGTGGTATGTATGAACTGCATCGGCAAATGCAAAAAGGATGCCATAGGTTATCGGTTTGCTTATGCAGGAAAGAAAGTGACCAATGTTTCGGAAGAAGAAAACAGGACTGGGGGGCGTAGGGAATTCTTTGCCGGTTTCATGCTTTTGCTGGGCGCTTCTTTGAAAGCCCAGGTTGCCGATAAGACGAAAAAAATAAAAATGGATGGGGGCTTGGCGAATATCATCGATAAGAAAGTTCCAACCCGACATACTCCTTTAACCCCTGCCGGTTCACAAAGTTGGCATAATTTGCAAAGCCATTGTACAGCTTGTCAGTTGTGCATATCCGTCTGCCCCAACGAGGTGCTGCGCCCTTCTACATCGCTGGAGTCTTTTATGCAGCCTGTAATGTCGTATGAGCGTGGTTATTGCCGTCCCGAATGTACCAAGTGCTCGGAAGTTTGCCCTACAGGCGCCATTCTTAAAATAGGGAAAGCCGACAAGTCTTCTATTCAGATAGGGCATGCCGTATGGGTGAAAGAGAATTGCATCCCACTGACAGATAAACAAGCTTGCGGTAACTGTACCCGTCATTGTCCGGTCAGTGCAATATCAATGATTCCATCCGAACCCGGAAATGCAGATTCCCTTAAGATTCCTGCTGTGAATGTAGAACGTTGTATTGGATGTGGAGCTTGCGAAAATCTCTGTCCTTCCCGTCCTTATAGTGCCATTTATGTGGAAGGGCACCAACGGCACAGAATTGTTTGATCGTTATACTTTAAAATTAAAGATGATGGATAAAAAGAATAATATGAATCGCCGGGATTTCCTTAAAATAGTCGGTATTAGTACGGCGACCACTACAGCGGCATTATATGGCTGTTCTCCAAAGAAAGAATCGGATACGGGTGTTGAAGCTCCCGTCCCAAAAGATAAAATGAGTTATCGCAATTTTCCACCTTCAAAAGATAAAGTTTCCTTGTTGGGTTATGGTTGTATGCGTTGGCCTACTCTTCAGGCTCCCGATGGTAACGGAAATGTGATTGATCAGAATGAAGTCAATCGCCTTGTGGATTATGCAATAGAACATGGGGTTAATTATTTCGATACATCCCCGGTGTATGTGCAGGGGTGGTCTGAGAAATCCACAGGTATTGCGCTTAAGCGTCATCCGCGTGAGAAATTTCTCATTGCCACAAAGATGTCCAATTTCATGAGTAATGATTATAACTTTGGAGTGAATATGTATCATAACTCAATGAAAGACTTGCAGGTAGATTATTTTGATTATTACCTACTTCATGTGCTGGGTGACACTGGTGAACGGGGGCTTCAGGGACGTTTCCTGGATAATGGATTATTGAACTTTTTACTGAAAGAGCGTGAGGCCGGGCGTATACGTCATCTTGGTTGGTCATTTCACGGGATAAAGGAAGAATTCGATCGGGCATTGGCCATGCATGATGAAGTGCATTGGGACTTTGTACAGATACAGTTAAATTATTCCGATTGGAAACACGCGTCGGGCATGAATGTGAATGCCGACTATCTTTACGGTGAATTGGAAAAGAGAAATATACCGGCGGTCGTTATGGAGCCTTTGTTGGGTGGTCGTCTGTCAAACATACCGGAACATATCTTTACCCGTTTGAAAGAACGGAACCCTGAAGGCAGTGTTGCTTCGTGGGCATTCCGCTTTGTCGGCTCTTTTGATAAAGTGCTTACGGTGTTAAGTGGCATGACGTATATGGAGCACTTACAGGATAATATCCGTACGTATTCTCCGCTCGTTCCGCTAACTCCCGAGGAGAAGGTCTTTCTAAATGAGACGGCCGAGTTGATGTTGCAGTATCCTACGATACCTTGTAATGACTGCAAATATTGTATGCCTTGCCCTTATGGAATAGATATTCCGGGGATATTGGTGCATTATAATAAGTGTGTCAATGAGGGCAATTTACCAAAGAGCAAGATGGACGAAAATTATGTCAAGGAGAGACAGGCATTTCTTGTCGGCTATGATCGTAGCGTACCGAAATTGCGCCAGGCAAATCATTGCATCGGTTGTAATCAGTGCACACCACATTGCCCGCAAAGTATAGAAATTCCCAAAGAGTTACACCGAATTGACAGCTTTGTGGAACAATTGAAACAAGGAACTTTATGATGGAAAATATCATTGATTTACTATATGCAGGAGATTATTCTTGTGTGATTGAAAGCAAATCGGGGATAGAGACTTTCAGCCGCAGGGGAGTGGCTGATTTATATGATTTATATACCGGGAGACCGGAGTTTTTACAGGATTCGATGATTGCTGATAAGGTGGTGGGAAAAGCTGCCGCCACCTTGATGATACTGGGGAAAGTTAAATCGGTATATTCCGATGTAATCAGTACGCCTGCACTTGCCTTACTTCATGATGCGGGGATTCCGGTCAATTTCAGGCAGGAAGTCCTTTACATCGAGAATAGAGATAAAACAGGGACTTGTCCCCTTGAGAGTATATGTTTAAAGTTTAAATCGGTCGCAGAGATTTTTCCGGCAATCAGAGGTTTTATTACGCTGATGCGGAAACGGAAAAATATTACAGCGATGGTGTTGGCCTGTCTTTTTGGAACGACCGCACTGAAAGCAAGTGTAACATCGGATAGTACTCGTATACCACGAATTTATAACCTGAATGAGGTTGTGGTGACGGGGGCACGTAGTGCGACTGATATCCGGCATTTGCCGATGACAATATCGGTTGTCGGACGTGATCAACTGGAGATGAGCGGGCAGACTTCCGTACTTCCCGTGCTGAATGAATTAGTCCCCGGTTTCTTTTCCACATCAAGAGGATTGATGGGGTATGGAGTTGCCACCGGGGCATCCGGACAGATGTCATTGCGAGGCATTGGTGGCCCGGCACAAGCAGGACTCCCTACCACCGGGTTATTGGTCTTAATTGATGGACACCCTCAATATATGGGTTTAATGGGGCACCCTATTGCCGATGCTTATCAAACGATGATGACCGAACGAGTGGAGGTTTTGCGTGGCCCTGCATCCGTTTTGTATGGATCGAATGCAATGGGAGGAGTCATTAATATTGTGACCCGCAGGATGGGTGAAGATGGAGTAAGGACGAACTTGAACATTGGGGGCGGTTCTTATGGAACCATACAAACCGAAGCTACCAACAGGATAAAACATGGGCGCTTCAACAGTATAGTATCAGCCTCCTATAATAGGACGGACGGTCATCGTGCAGATATGAATTTTGAACAATATGGCGGATATGCCAAACTTGGATATGAGATCAGTAATTTCTGGAAAGTGTGGGGAGATGCTAATATCACTCATTTTAATGCTTCCAATCCGGGTACCGTTAGCAGTCCTTATATTGACAATGACCAACGCATCACACGAGGGATGAGTACCTTTGCTATGGAAAATCATTATGACAAAACGTCCGGTGCGTTGAGTCTCTTTTATAATTGGGGAAGACATTGGATAAACGATGGATATGCGCCGGGAAAAACTCCTCTCGATTATCGTTTCAATTCACGAGATAAGATGTTCGGGGCCTCCTGGTACCAGAGTGTGGAACTCTTTAATGGCAATCGTTTGACTGTCGGGGCCGATTACTTTCGTTTTGGCGGAGAGGCCTGGAATAAATACACGGACGGACATCGTGTGACATCCGTTGATAAAGCGTTGAATGAGGTGGCCGGTTATACCGATTTCCACCAAGATATTGTGAACTGGCTGACCTTTGATGCCGGTTTGAGAGTTGATCATCATTCGCAGACAGGCACCCAATTTATACCGCAGGCTGGTCTGGCTTTTCATCTTCCCGATAATGCGGAATTGAAAGCGATGGCAAGCCGGGGTTTTCGGAATCCTACCATTCGTGAAATGTACATGTTTCCTCCGCAAAATGCCGATTTAAAGCCGGAAAGTCTTTGGAACTACGAGTTGTCTTTTTCACAGCGGGTGGCGGATGGTCGTCTGCTATATGGCATGAATGTGTTTTATATGAAAGGTAAGAATCTTATCATCGTAGCTCCGCGGCAGGGAGGAAGCGGAATGCAGAACCAAAATTCGGGGAAGATCGAAAATTGGGGTGCAGAGGCGAATATTAGTTATGTACTGAGCCCCGTCTGGAGTCTTGCTGCAAATTATAGCTGGTTGCACATGGATAATCCTGTTTTAGCATCTCCCCGGCATAAGTTCTACACCGGAGTGACTTTTCAGAAAAGTAGATGGAACCTCTCTTCAGGTATTCAATATGTGAGAGGATTGTATACTGATTTAAAGACTCAGCATGCCGAAAATTTTATGCTTTGGGATGCTCAGGTCAATTATAAAGTTACCGGACAGTTATCTTTTTATCTGCGTGGTGAGAATATTCTGGCACAGCGATATGAGATTATTGCCGGTTATCCTATGCCGAGAGCTACTTTTATGGGAGGCGTGAATATTAACTTCTAAATAATAAAGATTAATTATGGAAAATACCGTAAAATTCTATGTTCTGTCATATCGCGATGTGCGGACATACTTGCTGGCTTTGTTGTTCGTTTTGGGTAATCTGGTGTTACCCCAGCTTTTTCATCTTGTGCCTCGTGGAGGAATGATTTGGTTGCCTATCTATTTCTTCACTTTGATAGGAGCTTATAAATACGGCTGGAAAGTCGGATTACTGACTGCCATAGCTTCTCCGTTACTGAATTCCATACTGTTTGGAATGCCTTCTCCGGTGGTGCTTCCTTCAATCTTGTTAAAGTCACTTTTATTGGCGGTTGCTGCCGGATTCCTTTCACACCGTTATCAGAGAGTTTCGCTTCTAATATTAAGTGGAGTTATTCTTTTTTACCAGTGCTTGGGAACATTGGGAGAGTGGGTTATAAGTGGAAATCTCGATGCTGCTTTGCAAGATATCCGCATAGGCATTCCGGGAGTTCTTTTACAACTTTTCGGTGGCTATTTATTGATAAAGTATGTGATGCGGAAATAAGGAAAATGCCTCTTTGTACTTTTCTGGAATGTAGTGTATAGTGTACAGAATATTAGAGCTAAAAACTTTGAGAATAAATCGGATTATGTTATTTTTTTGCAGAAAAATGTTTTTCTTTACAGGCGGATATGAAATAAAAACCTCTGATAAAAATACTAACTAAGAAAAACATGGATAGACGAAATTTCATCAAAACCGCAGTAGTTGCTCCCGGTCTGCTCTTAAATCTCCCGTCTTTTGCTGAAAGTCTTTATAATGCGGAAAGTCAAAAGTTTCCGTTAATTGATCTACACGCTCATCTCACCGATACCTTTACAATAGAAAAATTATTGGAACTGGGTGAAAAGTATAATGTAAAATTCGGAGTCGTTGATCATCCTGCACCATGGGCATTGAAAGATGACAATGATTTACATCGTTTTATAGAGAAGCTACGTCAGTATCCTGTATACGTCGGTTTGCAGCCTACCTATCTAGGCTGGCGCAAGAACTATTCGGCGGAACTGGTATCCCAACTTGATTATATCTTGATGGATCCTCAGATGGTGCCTAAGGGAAATGGAGAGACCTGGCAAATTTGGCAATTTGATACTTATATTGAGGATACGGAGGATTTTATGAACCGTTATATGGACTATGCCATGAATGTGCTTTACAATGAATCTATTGATATTTTTGCCTGGCCGTTATTCTTGCCGGTTTGCATAGCTCGTGATTATTATAAATTGTGGACTGAAAGCAGGATGCAGCAGATTATTACGGCAGCAAAAGCAAGGCACGTGGCTATTGAAATAAATGATATGGCTCATACGCCACACGAGGAGTTTATACTAAAAGCAAAAGAACAAGGGCTTAAATTCACATTCGGGTCGGACTCACGTAGTGATATTGCCGGGAAGCTGGCTTATTGCAGAAGAATTGCTGAGAAGTGTAACCTTACGGAAAAAGACTTTTATATCCCCAATAAGAAATTCAACGTTTAATAGCAATTGTATGTGTTGGATATAAAAATCGTTTTTGACATCTAAGTTTAAACTTGATTACATTAAGAGCTGTCCCGTCAAGTAGCCCATCGTGCTTTTTATACGAATGCCTTTAAGCCCTTGATTACCGTATTCTTAGTTTGAATGTAGAAAAGATTTTGTACTTATCATTTTACATTCAAACTATTATCTTGCTTACTCTGTTTACTTCGTTGATAATCGCTTAAGACTTTTATTTTTCCATCTGTAGCCTTATCTTTTTTCTTTTCTTTTTTACTTTCTTTCCCTTTCATAATTTTTTATTTAGGATTAATATTATATTGGATGATATTCTTTATGAAAATTATTCTTGGAAGATTTTTCTGCAGTTTTCTCTAGTAATAATTTACTTTTTAACCGATTGTTATACATGCTGTAATCCGTCTGTGTCTGATGATAATCAGGATCAGAGAATAGCGGGCTGGAGATAGCATGGTCTGCTGTAGAACGATTGCAGCATAATACAATATTCTGGACACTAGCTAGTCTGGTTAAAGCTTTAATATCAGTGTCATGAGGTTGCATAGTCATTGGATCTATGAAAAAAAATAAATAGTCTATTTTATTTTCTACAATTAAAGATCCCATTTGCTGGTCGCCACCAAGTGGACCTGACTTTAAGATAGTTATGTCCCAATTGATATCTGCATACTCTTTCTTTAAAGCCTTACTAACCAAAGATCCTGTTGTACCTGTACAATAGAATTTATGTCCTATTAATAATTCTGCATTCCATTTTACCCACTCTATGAGATCTTTTTTCATTCCGTCATGGGCCACTAATCCTATATTTCTTACTGTCTTTATCATATCTTTCAATATATGAGAATCAAAGGTAGAGTTTGAAGATTATTTCGGGTAGGACTTTTGTCTTTATTTCAGGTACTTTATAATAAATGCCGATGGATGGAGAATTACCGATAGACCTATAAAAGAGACTATATATTTTTTTTGCCAGTTGTTAAGTCTGCTTTATTGATAAGATTTTGCGTTTGTCTGCGGTATTTTTTTAGAAAAGCAGAAGGAGATGAGATCGTTTTCTTTTTAAAGATACGGGCGAAATAAGATGCATCTTCAAAGCCAAGTTTGTATGCAATGTTGCTGATATTCAATTGACTGTATATAAGTAAGCGTTTTGCTTCCGTTATTTTAACGTCAAGCAAAAATTGCTTTGCGGATATTCCGGTGAAAATCTGGCAAATATCATTTAAGGATGTAACAGATATGTGTAAAGTATCTGCATATTGATTCATCGATTCAATTTTATAGTTATTAGACAGTATTAATTTCTTAAACTCTCCGAAAAGAATATTTGTTTCTTTTGACTTGGCATTTTTGTTATCTATCTGATCTATAATCAGTGAATAAAAATATAATAGATCTATTTCAATGGCTGAATCTTTTTTCTTATTAATAATGTTTTCAATAACCAGTTTCAGTAAAGGAATATTGTCATTGCCCATATCTATATAAGGAGATGTGAAATTAATGCCTAACTGGGTTACCAATGCCTTATCAAGCATTAGTATATAACCTTTGGCATCACTATGAAATGTTCGATTGTGAACTTGCTCCGGTGACGTTAGAAATATTCTGTTTGGAAGAATTGGATATTCTGTAAAATCAATCACGTTAATTCCATGTCCTTCTATAAACCAGGTAATGGAGTAAAAGCTCCGTTTATGAGGCCAGACTAAGCGAGATTCATCCACTTCTTCAAGTGAGCAAACGTAATATAAAACCTGTTTGGGGAATTTTACAGGCATATCCCGGATACTATATTGCTTTAACATGCTTGTAAGGTACACATAAATTTTGAATGCTAATTCACTTTTGGAGCCTTAATCTTGATGTGGCAAACAGTTCTCCGGATAGTTCTATCTAAATAAGCTAATTATGCTACAATTCTACTACATTTTTAGTTCAACTTAAAGAATCCTCCGACAAAACTGGCGGAAACTTTGGCGCCTTTCTCTGCGATCGCTGTTTGTGGATTGACCCGATATATATATATACCGTTTTCAGTCGATACCGGATAGTAAACATATCCTCCATCAACCAAAACGGTAAAACGCCGTCCTCCGTTTCCGTTATGAACCGGAATTCCACTGATGTCGGTTATAGTTTGATTGTACAGGTCGATAATACAACACTTCAGATTCTTATCAGACCACCTGTCGGATGCAGTTTGAGGATTCAGTGTACTGACTTCTGCAAATACCAAACCATTGCCTATATATTTGATATGGGCTGGTTTTAGTCCTCCTGTTTTTGCTTCGAAATCAAAGAAGTAGTTCTGATCGAAAGTCGTGCCACCTGCTGCTATATGCATAAAGGCCGCATTTTTCCCTCCTTTGGAGAAACCGTTTGCCATAGAGGTATTGGACATCGTGTATAAGTCACCGCTCTCGGTCTTAACAATTCCGTTATATGCAGCCCATGAGCCTGCAGGACCGGTACGGGTATCTTTCATTACTTTTTCCAAATTCATACTGGGATATGAATATACAGCTATATAGGTAGTGTCCACATAGTCGGTGGCATAAGTGGTAGGATTCATTTGTATGTAGGATAAGTAGACTTTGTTTCCACTGCATTCCATTCCGGTGATGCTGGGCCACTCCACCTCCGCTATAGGTGCTATGGGTTGTTCTATTGTCTTAGTAATAGATAAGCTGTTTATATCCACTACATAGAATTTTATTTTATTGCCATTAGCGGATTTATCAGGAATTTCCAATCCCACCATTGTGGAATTGTCTACTTGGGTAAATGCGCTAAGTTTTGAGTTGAAGACAAAGTCACCTGCTTCCTGTAAATATCCGGAGGCGTTACGGGTAATTCCCGTAACAGAATTGACTCCCATACCTCCAATGCTGAATACAGTCTGATTGGCCTGATCATAATCACGATATCCATTTTGTTCAAGGCCTTTCCCATAAGCATTGACTTCACCGGACATCAAATCATCAGCAGTTACAACATAATAGGTGGTGACTCCGCTTGCAGTGATACCCAAACTCATGACGTAAGGCGCAAATGGGACTTCTTCTGTTTCAGCCAAATTGTCGCAAGATGAGATTCCTACTAACAGGCTCAATAATAAAAAACAATGTATGCTACTATATACTTTCTTCATTTTTCTTCTCTTTTTTGTAGATTACCAGTTGATAAAATAGCGGAACTTGAGGTTGAATGCCCTGCCTGGTTTTTGCAATCTGTAATTGTCGTAAAGTCTTTTATCGGTTATATTCGTACATTCCAATGCGATATTGTATTTTCCATTTTCGAGTGAATAGCCTACAGATACATCATGAGATGCCTGGCTAGGTATGATCTTTTTCGAGGAGCGTGCTCCCAATCCTGGGAAAGACAAATAATACCCTTTCAGCCAATCGAAAGAATAATCAATGGATAGTTCGGATTGCTGGGTTGCTAAATCTTGGAAACGTAGTCCTAAGTTGGCATTTCCGAACAAATACGGTATGTTTGGAACGCGTTCTCCATAAGTAAGATGTTCTATCTGATCGGAACCCACATAGCTGCCGTTGGTTTCATATTTCTGCTTGTCTTTTATATTCTGATAAGTGATGTTAGCTCCTGCTGCAATCATTTTTTTCCATTTATAATTGACACCTCCTTCAATACCGGTGGTACGTACTTTTCCTATATTCTCATAGCCGGTTGTCGGGTTTGAAGTCAGACTGACTCCTTTGCGGATAAAATCTTTGGTATTGCGATATATTCCGTTGATTTCAATATTAAAGGTGTGATCTTGTATGTTTTGCTCAAAGATGAACCCTAAGTTGACATTATCACTTTGCTCAGGTTCCAAGTCGGGGTTAGCTTGTTGAATTAATCCGTCACCAAACATTTCATTACTTTCGGGAAGACGATAAGCGTGTTCGTAAGATAACTTGGCTTGCAGTTTAGGTAGGATAAAATAAGTGAAAGCAGCTCCATACCCAATCTCCATTTTATTTTCTTTAAGATTTTCCAGTCGCTCATTATCGGTGAATCTGTCTAGTATTTTGGTGGATGTGCTATGTAAATTGTACATTTTTGCAAAGATGTTGGCATTCCACTGATCGTATTTGAGCAACCATCCTAATCCCGTGATATTCTTACTGAGCTTTTGGGGTATTTTATTTGATTCATTATCCGGATCTACTTTATCGTGTATTTTTCTGTTGTTTGCTGTAAATACGTGGTTCAAGGTCAGCGATTGATGCATATCGAGCATGTAGCTGATATTGGCATTTGCAATCCATTCCTTGTTTTTAATCTTAGAGTCGGTATTAATACCTTCACCATGTGTGGATGTCGGTACCGATTCACCCAACCAGTTGTATTTACGTGATAAGGTATCAATGGAATAAGAGTCTACCATGCTATATGCTCCATATAGTGATGCGGATAATCCTTCGACAAACAAATTCTCTTTTTTCCATCTTATGGATGGAATCATCGATTGACTTTTTGCTTTCACACCTCCGTATACAGCATCCATTGTGGCACCTGTTTGTACATTAGCATCGTTTTTCGACCAAATAAGTCCGAGTAACAGGTAATCGGCGTATGATTTTCCCGTAAGCCCCGTCTCAAAACGTACTCCACCTGAACGATAATTATCATTGAAACGGTTCACATTTCTTTCGTCTATTTTTTTATTTGTGGCTAGATCAATAATAGGTACAAATACTTTATAATCATTATCCGAATAGTTGAAGAATCCGTTTAGACGCATAGTGAAACCAGTCTTCGAATCAGTATAAGCTGTATTCAATGAAGCTTTGTGTGTATTGAATGAGCCAATAGAATAAGAAGCATCTAAATAATTTGCCACTTTGCGTGGAATGATATTAACGGCTCCTCCGAGAGCATCGGCTCCAAGATTAACCGGTAGTACGCCCTTATAGATGTCAATCCTATCTGCCATGCTGATGGAAATATTGCTTAGGTTGAATGATGAACCGAAGTTATCCATTGGCACTCCATCAAGGAAAAACTTTACTTGTTTACCTGTGAATCCATTAAGGTTGAAGCTGTACCCTGAACCTACGCCGCCGTCTTCGCGTACTCTTACGCTCGATATATTGTTCAATAGTTTACTTACCGATGCCGAGCTATTATACAACTTTTTGCCATCTAAAACAGTGATGGCATAAGCTTGCTCTTGTTGTTTACGTGCCTCGGTTTTGCCAGTAACGGTGATTGCCGAAAGTTCAAGAGTATTATCTATCTCAACATCGGGTATATGAGTTGTTCTTCCGGCCAGTACGGTTATGTTGATTGATTTTTCTTTCAATCCTACACCACGAATGATTACAGTCCGGTTTCCTATAGGGACGTTCATTAAACGGTATTCACCGCTTTCATTTGTATATTCACTTATGTTAGTTCCCTTAAGCAGGACTAATGCCGTCTCTATCGGTTGGGATTTGCTGTCAGTTACACGGCCACTTATACTCCCCATTCTGTTTTGAGAATAGCAGATGAGGCTTATAAACAATATTCCTTGTAATAAGAGATACTTTAGCATTTTTTGATTCATTTTATCTAAGATTTTAGAAAGCGCAAAATTATCTCTTCTATTATATAAATACAATCGCAAGATATAGGTAAATATAGCTATTGCTTGGGAGGGAAATCACCTCAAATAGGTATTGATCTTTTCAACCCGATTATCAGTTTATTTGTTTATTCTATATTAACTTTGACAATCATATTGGTTTCAATGAGTTTGATTATAGCTAATTAATAATATAAAGACGATGGAGTACAGAAGTATTTCAAATACCGATTTAGAATTATCGGTAATTACTTTCGGCGCGTGGGCTGCCGGAGGATGGATGTGGGGTAAAACAGACCGAAAAGATGCTATTGATGCTATCCGGGCTAGTTATGATTTAGGTGTGACAAGTATTGATACAGCTCCTATTTACGGACAAGGTGAGAGTGAAGAAATTGTCAGTGAAGCTATTCAAGGAATTCCCCGTGATAAAGTTCAGATTCTGACTAAGTTTGGTATGCGTTGGGATTTGGCAAAGGGTACATTGGCTCTTAAGAGTAAAAATAATCGTGGAGAAGATATTGATATTTATAAGTATGCCGGTAAGGAGAGTGTCATAAAGGAATGTGAGGATAGCTTGAGACGGTTGAAAACTGATTATATTGATCTATACCAGATACATTGGCATGATATGACGACTCCGTTTGATGAGACGTACGAAGCGGTAGCAAGATTAATAGAAGAAGGTAAGGTGCGATATGCCGGTGTTTGTAATTATACCGCGGAATGGTTTGATGAGGCTGATAAAACACTTACGCTTATCAGTAATCAGGTGCCATATAGTATGGTGAATCGGAAGATTGAAGAAGAAATAGTACCCTACTGCATTAAAAAAAATAAATCCATTATAGCCTATAGTCCGATGGAAAGAGGTTTGTTGACCGGAAAGCTCACAGCGCATTCTAAATTTGCAGAGGGCGATCACCGTGCTGCACACCCATCTTTCTCACCGGAGAATATCACCAAAGTAAATAATTTTCTTGAAAAATTGAAGCCATTAGCTGAAAGTAAAAATGCTTCTCTTTCTCAATTGGTATTAAGATGGACCGTAGAACAACCTGGCATTACCATTGCTTTGGCAGGTGCACGCAATGCCCGGCAGTCTATTCAAAACGCCAACGCGGCGAATCTTAAATTATCGAAGGAAGAGATTGATTTTATAAATGCAGAGTTGAAAGAAATATAAATATACATTTTTCGAGCTAATTTATAGGTTCTTATCGAATGAGTTGTTTTGGATACAACCAAACTCAATATGGCAACACGTAACGGCAAATAAAGCGTGAACTTTGCACCGTAAATTTTTAAAAGAAAGAAAATTATGAAGACTATTTTTATTACAGGTGCATCTTCCGGACTCGGGAAGGCAGCAGCTAAATTATTTCAAAATAGAGGATGGAATGTGATTGCCACCATGCGTAATCCAGAGAAAGAGGAAGAATTAAACCACTTGGAAAGTGTGGTTCTACTTCCATTGGATGTGACAAATGTCGAGCTAATCGACAAAACTGTTCGGACTGCTATAGATTTGGGTGGAGTGGATGTCGTTTTCAATAATGCCGGTTATGGTCTGATAGGTCCGCTAGAAGCTCTGACAGATGAGCAAATAACCAGAGAGTTGGACACAAACTTGTTAGGAACTATTCGTGTGACAAAAGCGTTCATTCCATATTTTAGGGAGAAGAAAAGCGGACTATTTATTTCCACCACCTCTATTGGAGGACTAATTTCTTTTCCGTTCGGATCTACTTACCATGCAACGAAATGGGCACTTGAGGGGTGGAGTGAATCAATGTGGTTTGAACTGGGGCAATTGGGTATTGGTATAAAAACCGTTTCTCCTGGAGGGATACAAACCGATTTTATAAGTCGTTCGCTTGATTTTTCTTCCACTCCGGATTACGACTCTTTAATAGGGACTATGATGGAGAATACCTCAAAAATGATGGAAATGGCTTCTACAGCCGAACAGATGGCTGAAGTTGTATATGAAGCAGCGACAGATGGAAAAAATCAATTACGCTATGTGGCGGGTGCTGATGCTAAAGAACTTTACAGAAAAAGACTGGAAGAAGGCGATGAAGCATTTATGCGTTATATGAAAGAATCTTTCTTGTAATAATTCGTTTAGAAAAAAGTCTTATGAATAATAACCTTTCTCCTTTAAGAATAGAGTCTATTTCGGAGTTGCATAATCTGCTTCATTTGACAAAACCCAGACATCCCCTTTTGAGTGTTGTTGATACTTGTCAGATGAAAGTCGACGAGAGTAATCGTAAATTATCATTCGTTATGGGATTCTACGTTATTTCTTATAAAAAATCGACTAATGGAAAGATGGGATACGGACAAGGTTATTACGATTTTGATGAGGGCGGTATGATGTTTACCGCCCCTAATCAAATCATTGCTACCGAGCAGAATGCCGAGTACAGTGGGTTTAGTATATTTGTACATCCCGATTTTTTCAGAAATTACCCGTTGGGGAAGAATATGAGAAAATATGGTTTTTTCAGTTATGCAACTAATGAGGCTCTTCATTTATCGGAGGCTGAACAGATTGTCATCCTAAATCTGTTTAAGAGTATAGATCAAGAACTGAATATACCGATTGACGAGACTAGTCAGGATGTTTTGATCTCTTACATAGAAGTTTTGCTTAATTATAGTCAGCGTTTTTATAAGAGGCAGTTTATGACACGCAAGGCGGTCAATCATGATTTGCTTGTCCGAATGGAAGAATTGCTTGATGAATATTTTGATAATGGTTTCTCTCTGGAAAAAGGCCTTCCTACTGTAGAGTATTTAGCGGATCAAGTGAATCTATCTCCACGCTATCTTAGTGATATGCTTCGTTCACTAACTGGAGAAAGTGCCCAATATCACATTCATGAGAAACTTCTTGAGAAAGCTAAAATATACCTAAGTACCACTCAGTTGACAGTCGCCGAAATAGCTTATCAATTAGGCTTTGAGCAACCGCAATCTTTCAATAAATTGTTTAAGAGAAAGATGAATCTATCTCCATTGGATTTCAGATCAAATTTTAATTGAAACGGCTTAATTTATTCTGCAGAGTTTTGCCTTAAACGCTTGAATATCAAATATCGTAGACGTTCTTGATGCTCGTCACCCCACTGTCCCAACATTGAAAGTACAGGGATTAAAGTCTCACCAATTTCCGTCAGATTATATTCAACTTTAGGTGGAACTACCGGGTATATCGTCTTTTTTACCAATTCATGATCTTCCAATTCTTTTAATTGGATATTCAAAACCCGGCGGGATGCATCCGGGATCTTGCGTTGTAACTCACTTGGACGTTTATATCCTTCATGGATAAACCACAATAGACGGATCTTCCATTTTCCATACAGAACTTCACCGATTAGGTCGAGTCCGCAATTTAAACTTATTGGTATCTTTCGTTCATACATAGGGCAAATATATTCAACTGTTCAAAATTTCGCAATAAGGGAATAATTTATCCCTATCCGATTCGTTTTTCCGTACTTGTATAGATTCTATTTACACTGTATTTTTGCATCAAAAACACTATGGAACAGAATTTTAATTATAACAATGAATTATCAGGTAAAGTTGCATTAGTAACAGGTGGTACCAAAGGTGCCGGAAAAGCAATTTCCGAACGCTTGCTAAGAGCAGGAGCAACGGTAGTCATAACAGCAAGGCATAAACCGGAAAGTGAGAATCCAAACCTTCATTTTATTCCGGCGGATTTAAGTAGAGCAGAGGGAACTCAAAAAGTGGTGGATGAAATACTTTTAGAGTATGGTAAATTGGATATTCTGGTAAATAACCTTGGTGGTTCGGAAACTCCCGGAGGTGGCTTTGCAGTGTTGACCGACGAAGATTGGGAAGCCACAATAAGAACAAACCTGCTTGCTCCTGTCCGTCTGGATAGAGCATTCTTACCACAAATGATAACACGTGGAAGTGGCGTGATTATCCATATTGCATCTATTCAAGGTAAGCTGCCTTTATACGATTCCACATTGCCTTATGCCGCAGCCAAGGCTGGATTGATAAATTATAGCAAAAGCTTATCTAATGAAGTCTCGCCTAAAGGTATTCGGGTGTTAACAGTTTCACCTGGTTGGATTATGACTGATTCTGCCGCACACATGATGGAACGTATTTCTGAAAGTGCTAAAATTACAATTGAAGAAGCAACTCAAAGCGTAATGAGCGCATTGGGAGGTATACCTTTCGGTCGACCGGCACAACCTCAAGAAATTGCAGAACTTGTTGGCTTTTTGGTTTCTCCCAGAGCTACCTATCTGACCGGAACTGAATATGTCATTGATGGCGGAACGATTCCGACTATTTAATCAGTCTCAATATATTATAATGAACCAATGAGATCATAAACATGTTGTTATTTTAAATAAGAAAGAAATGTATAAGGAATAATTTGTGCCAACCAGAATTTTATGAGAACAAGTCTTAGTATAATTATTTTGTTGTTAGGAATGAATGTTTTTGCATATCAAAAGCATTCAATAAAAGGAACTGTTATAGATAAAGGAGATCGTAATCCTGTTGCTTATGCCACTGTATTGATAAAAGGAACAGCGAATGGGACACAAACCGATGCTGCGGGACACTTCTCGATTGAGAATCTCGATCCTGGTCCTTATATACTTCAGGTCTCTTGCGTAGGGTATAGTACTGAGCTAACACCAGAATTCCTGCTGACAGTTAAAGATTTGGATATTTTAATTGAAATAGAAGAAAATGTCAAAGAACTATCTGGTGTAAATATATATCCTCAGCCCTTTCGACGTTCAATAGAAAGTCCTGTAGGTTTACATGTTATAAATACGCAGGAGATAGAAAAAAGCCCGGGAGCGAACCGTGATATATCCCGTATCGTGCAATCTTATCCTGGCGTTTCTTTTTCTCCGGGAGGTTATAGAAATGATTTGATTGTAAGAGGAGGTGGTCCGTCTGAAAACCGTTTTTTCTTAGATGGAATAGAAATACCAAACATCAATCATTTTAGTACACAAGGTGCTTCCGGTGGACCTGTGGGACTCATTAATGCTGATCTTATTCGTGAGGTCAGTTTTTATACCGCAGCATTCCCTTCTTATAGTAGTAATGCACTTAGTTCTGTATTGAGTTTTAAATTGGCAGATGGCAATCCGGACAAACATTCTTTTAAGGCAACTTTGGGCGCATCCGAGGCTTCTGTAGCTTCGGACGGCCCTTTGGGTAATAATACCACTTATACATTGTCGGTGAGACGATCTTATCTTCAGTTTCTATTTGATTTATTTGGCCTTCCCTTTTTGCCGACCTATAATGATTTATTATTTAAGGTTAAAACAAAAAGATCATCGGTTCATGAATTTACAATTATAGGGCTTGCTGGATTGGATGATATGAAGCTGAACGATAAGGCAACAACAGAAGATGCAGAGTATATACTTGGATACTTACCAACGATAAAACAAGAAACATTTACTTTAGGAGGTGTCTATAAGCATTATAGCAAAAAATATACCCAGACCATAACTCTTAGCCATAGCTATCTGAACAATCGTAACACTAAATATCAAGATAATTTAAATGATAATCCTGATAAGTTAAGGCTCAAATACCGTTCATCGGAACAGGAGTCTAAACTTAGAATTGAGAATCTTGCCCGGATGGGGAATTGGAAGATAAATGCCGGACTAAACTTGGATTATGTTCAATATTCAAATAAAAGTTATCAACGGCTTTATAGAGACAATAAGGAAATAGACCTTAATTATGATACTCAACTGGAGTTCTTTAAGTGGGGAGTATTTGCTCATGCAGATTACAGTTCCGCCAATGATCGCTTCAAAACTTCGTTGGGTATTAGGTCGGATGCCGCCTCCTATTCATCAAGTACAAAACGGATTTTGCAACATTTTTCTCCTCGTCTTTCATTGTCATACAGGCTTATCGGTAATTTAAACTTTAGTGCTAATGCAGGGCGTTATTTCCAATTACCGCCACTTACAGCGATGGGCTTTAAAAATAATGAAGGAATTTACGTAAATAAAGAAATGAAATATATGCAAGTGGCCCAGCTTTCTGCTGGATTCAATTACATGTGGAATAACGAACTGGAAATTTCTTTAGAAGGCTTTTATAAACGTTATGATAAAATGCCTTTATCAGTGGAAGACGGTATTCCGCTGATGAGCAAGGGTGATGATTACGGGGTGATAGGTGATGAGCAGCTAGTCTCTACAAGTAAAAGTAAAAGTTATGGCATAGAGTTATTAGCCCGGTGGTTGATGATGCGCAAGATAAACGTGCTGTCTTCGTTTACGTTGTTCAAAAGTTTATCGCAAAAAGAAAGCGGTGGTTACCTTGCTTCGGCATGGGATAATGGTTATATCTTTAATTTGGTAGGAACCTATTACCTATCTCGTAATTGGAGTGTTGGAACAAAGATTAAGTCGATTGGTGGTGCCCCTTACACCCCTTATGATCAAGACAAGTCATCTCTTGTATCGGCTTGGAATGCTTCTGGAAAGCCATACTTAGACTACTCCCGATATAATACGTTACGAAACCCTTCATATACTCAACTTGATCTGAGAGTAGATAAAGTCTTTTATATGAAAAAATACATGCTTGGGCTCTATCTTGATTTGCAGAATATAACAGGCAGTTCATTCAAGAGTCAGGATGTCATTGTAAGTACCGGTAACATTTTAAATCCGGGTGATCCGATTGATGAACAGAAATATGAGATGAAGACTTTAAAGCGTTCGAGTTCTTCGATGATTCCTACAATCGGTGTCACGTTTGAATTCTAAGAAAGAAGAAGCCATTTACATCGCTACTCTGTCGAATATTCCTTTTATTTGGATTAAGCTAAAATAAATTCAAGTGCCAATATATCGGTTTTCGTGTATAGATAACTCAACTAAAATCAATATATTTGTATATCATGATCTATTACAATGATAAATATCTTTAATCGGAAGAAAGGTTACGTATGAATATTGATTTTATAAACTTGACGACAGAGAATCTAGGTAATGAACATTTATGCTGCATTATCCGCAGCAAAAAGCTTCATCAAGGTGTTGAAGCAAAGCGGAAATGGCTTTCCTGTAGATTAAATGAAGGGCATGTCTTTAGAAAGTTGAATGTGCAGGCTCCGGTATTTATAGAGTATGCCCCTCTTGAAACAGCTTGGGTTCCTATAATTGGTAATAACTATTATTATATATACTGCTTATGGGTTTCGGGTAGTTACAAAGGAAAAGGATATGCAAAGTCGTTGATGGAATACTGTTTGACTGATGCCAAGGAAAAAGGAAAATCCGGTATTTGTATGCTCGGAGCAAATAAGCAAAAGTCTTGGTTGTCCAGTCAATCATTTGCGAAGAAGTTTGGTTTTGAAATTGTCGATACTACCAATAATGGCTACGACCTACTGACACTCTCTTTTGATGAAACAATCCCAAAGTTTGCAGAAAACGTGAAAAAAGAAGAGATTGAAAGCAAGGAGCTAACAATTTATTATGATATGCAATGCCCTTATATTTCGCAAAATATTGAGATAATTAAGCAATATTGCGAACTAAACGATGTCCCACTTTCTCTAATTCAAGTGGATACATTGGAAAAAGCAAAGGAGTTACCTTGTGTTTTCAATAATTGGGGAGTATTTTATAAAGGTTGTTTTCAAACAGTCAATTTATTAGATCTAGCCTACTTGCAAAGAATACTCAAAAAATAAAAAGAGATTTGTGTCTTTCCGCTGATTATGAATTTGATTAGATAATGATTGCATTAATTTGGAATATTAGTTGAAAGAATTGTTAAGTTTGACATAAATTTCATGCACCTTTCCTTCTAATCTGTCATCCCAATACGATTAAGGCTAGACTAATAAATGTACTTTTATACTGTGTTTATGTTCATACATTCTATCTTTCGGCCTCAATGGTATAAGTAAAACTATCTGCACGGTAATATCCTATATTATACTCTATAGGCATGCCATTGATGTCGTATACAAATCTCTTTCTTATTAATATAGGATCACTTGATTTTATTTCCAGCTTTTCAGCTATATACTCTCCGGCAAGTCTTGCAGAGATTTCTTCCTTACTCGTTTTTACTATAATATTATATTGGTTATCAAGAAGTTCATATAGTGGGCGAGTAAAATCTTCCTCTCCTGTTAAAGGTATAATAGGGTTAAAATATGATATGAAATACACAAATGGAAAATCTTTATTGCCTCTGACTCTTTCTAGTACAACGCACCTTATACTCTCTATAGAGGTCACTTCAAAGAATCTGCCAATCTCTTCAGAGGGCCTTTTAAGGCTTATATGTAATTCGAAATTACGGACTTCAATACCTAGCATCTTCATTTCCTGAGAGAAACTTAGCCAATTCTTGACTCCACCTACAATACCTTTTTTTACAACTTTTGTTCCGAAGCCTTTTTTGCGAACTAAAAGTCCTTCAAAAACTAATCGGTTAATCGCTTGCCTTAATGTGTTCCTTGATATATTTAATTGTGCAGACAAATTAACCTCATTTGGAAGGAGCTTCCCATCTTTATATTCTTTAGATTCAATTAATCCTCGTAGAATCTCTTCTGCTTGTGCGTGAAGTGGTTTACCGCTATTATGATCGATTTCCATTATGTACTGTTTAGTTCATTTTCCGCAAATATAAGTTTTTTAAAAAAAATAATCAAGTTTTGTTGATCTAAAAATATTATATTATATATTTGCACAAATATTCATATGTATGAACATATATAAAATTTTTAATAAACATATATGAGAAAGGCAAATTATGATAAGTTTCCTTCGACAAAGCTAAATGGAATGCTTATACAAAGTTGGGACACTATCATTTCTAGATTGAAAGAGGAAATTGATTCTAAAAGAGTTATTGCATTGGATTTGTATACAGGTGTGTATGAGGAAGAGGTGTTGGATATTTTGTCAAATGCATCAATAGGAAGAGTTATTAACACACGTGATTTAATGAAGTCCGAGCAGGAAATTTTGAATATGACATATCGTTTCATGACCAGCGATGCGCTATTTGGTTTTATTACAAACTTGGAGTTGGAAGATTATTTCGATACGGAGAAGCTAATGCAGGCACGAAAAGAAGTTTGTGAAACAGATGAGCATATAGTAGTGGTAGGTACAGGTTCTTCAATGGTTGTTCCTAATGATGCGATTATTGTTTATTTGGATATGGCTCGTTGGGAAATTCAACAACGCTTTCGTCGTCATGAAGTGAAAGCTTTGGGGGTTGATAATAGGGACGAAGCTGTCTCTTTACAATACAAAAGAGGCTATTTTAATGATTGGAGAATATGTGATAAATACAAGGAGAGCTTGTTTGATAGGATAACATTTTGGATTGACACCCATGTTGCCGGATCACCTAAGATGATTGATAAGGATACTTTTTTTAAAGGGGTAGAGGAGACTGTCAAGAAACCATTTAGGGTGGTTCCTTTTTTTGATCCGGCTCCATGGGGTGGTCAATGGATGAAAGAGGTATGTGACTTGGATCGTAGTTGCTCAAACTATGGCTGGTGCTTTGATTGTGTACCTGAAGAAAACAGCCTTTATTTCGAAGTGAATGGTGTTCGTTTTGAACTACCATCAGTCAATCTAGTCTTGCTAAAAAGTAAAGAGTTGCTGGGTGAACCTGTTGAGGCCCGCTTTGGTAAAGACTTTCCGATACGGTTTGATTTTTTAGATACAATGGGAGGAGGCAATCTTAGCTTGCAAGTCCACCCGACGACTCAGTTTATTCGAGAAAATTTCGGAATGTATTATACCCAAGATGAAAGCTATTATTTGCTTGATGCAGCCGAAGATGCGGTTGTTTATATAGGGCTTAAGGAAGGAGTAGATAAAGAGGTGATGATAGATGATTTGCGTAAGGCGCAAAAGGGTGAATTAATTTTTGACGTAGAAAGGTATGTCAATAAGATTGCAGCCAAAAAGCACGATCATTATCTTATCCCCGGTGGAACGATTCATTGCTCGGGATCGAATAGTATGGTTCTTGAAATCAGCTCTACGCCAAATCTATTCACTTTTAAACTATGGGACTGGCAGCGTTTAGGTTTGGACGGAAAACCTCGTCCTATAAATGTGGAGCGTGGAAAAGATGTAATTGACTGGAGCCGTGATACAAAATATGTAAATGAAAATCTTCGTAATCATTTTGAATGTTTAGCTTCAGGAGAGGGATGGGTTGAAGAACGTACAGGATTACATCCTAATGAGTTTATAGAGACCCGGCGGCATCGTTTTTCTTCGTCAGTACTCCATAACGCCAATAATAGCGTGAACGTTTTTAATCTATTGGAAGGTGAGGAAGTTATTGTTGAAAGTAGGACAGAAGCTTTTGAACCTTTTGTGGTGCACTATGCCGAAACGTTTATTGTTCCTGCGCATATAAAAGAATATTCTATTACTCCTTATGGAAAATCAGCTGGAAAGGAATGCGTAACAATTAAAGCATTCGTTCGCTTTTAGTCAGAATTAAAATTCGTAATCTAATGCACAAAGAGTATGTATGAACATGATGAGAGGATAGTGATGACCCTTGATGCCGGAGGAACTAACTTCGTTTTTTCGGCTATCCAGGGTTATTGTGAAATAATAAAACCAATAAATCGGCCGGCGGTAGTTGACGATTTGAATCATTGCCTATCTGTTTTGGTTGAGGGATTTGAAGAAGTAAAGAAACATTTGCCGAAGTTACCTGTTGCTATTAGTTTTGCTTTTCCTGGACCGGCAGATTATGAGCACGGAGTTATTGGAGACTTACCTAACTTTCCCGCTTTTAAGGGGGGGGTGGCATTGGGACCATATCTAAAAAAACATTTTCAAATTCCTGTATTTATTAATAATGATGGTAATTTATTTGCTTATGGTGAGGCACTTGCTGGTACGCTACCTGAAATTAACCGTTTACTTAAAAAACACGGTAGTAACAAGATATACAGAAATCTGCTTGGAGTAACTTTCGGTACAGGTTTTGGTGCAGGCGTGGTGATAAATAACTATTTGCTTAGCGGTGATAATGGATGTGGTGGTGATGTCTGGATTATGAGAAATAAGAAATATCCTGATATGATAACCGAAGAAAGTGTGAGTATTCGTGCTATTAGAAGAGTATATGGAGAACTGAGTCATGAAAAAAAACTGTCCTTGACCCCAAAAGATATTTTTGATATAGCAGAAGGTCTTAGAATGGGCAATCGGCAAGCGGCAGTCGAGAGCTTTCGTGAATTGGGCGAAATGGCTGGAGATGCAATTATTCGCGCTTTGAATATAGTGGACGGCATTATTGTAATAGGGGGAGGACTTTCAGGAGCAGCTAAATATATACTTCCTGGCATTCTGAATGAGATGAATCGCCATATTGGAACATTTACAGGAGATTCTTTCCCTTCTTTGCAAATGGAGGTGTATAACTTGACTGATGTTAACGAATTGGAGAAGTTCTTGCAGGAAAAGAATAATACGGTTGAGATTCCGTTTTCTAAAGAGTTAGTCAGATATTCTTGCCAAAAGAAAGTTGGCATTACAGTCTCTTCCTTAGGAGCGAGTAACGCTATTGCCTTAGGAGCTTATGCTTTTGCTCTATCACACTTGGATGAATAGAGATAAATCAGATAATCTAAAATCAATTTAAAATGTTATGAAACAATCTAATCCATTAAATGAACAGCTAGTCCATCTAGTTGTTGGAAAAACACTCACATTTTGGCGATTATTAATGATCTTTTTGATTGTATGTTTTAATGTCACTGTTAGTACCCAGTTGTATGCACAGTCAAACAAGATCACTGTAAAAGGAAAAATTACCGCAGAAGGAGAACCAGTAATAGGGGCAACCATTTTGATAAAGGGCCTTACAGTGGGAACCACTAGCGATCTCGAAGGTGATTTTGCATTGGACGTTGCTCCCAAATCCACTCTGATAGTATCTTTTATAGGCTATGAAACACAAGAGGTTCCGGTGAATGGACGGGCCTCTATTAATATTGCACTACATCCCGATGTTGTAGCTCTACAGGATGTAGTAGTTGTTGGTTATGGCATTCAAAAGAAGATCAATTTAACAGGAGCAGTTTCTTCAATCTCAACTGATGAGCTGGCTGGAAAGCCTATATCAAATGTATTGGAAGCTATGCAAGGAACAACTTCCGGTCTGATAATTCAACAAGGAACTTCCACGCCAGGTAGCTCACCTGCTATTAATATTCGTGGTTTAAACACCATGAATAACAATGATCCTTTAGTCATAATTGATGGAATTGAGGGTTCTCTTGCAAACTTAAATCCTGCGGATATAGAACAAATTTCTATATTGAAAGATGCTTCTTCTACTGCAATTTATGGCTCCCGTGCTTCAAACGGCGTAGTGTTGGTTACTACCAAAAAAGGAAAATCTGGTAAGGTCGAAATATCTTATGATTTTATGTATGGAGTTCAACAACCGACTTCACTGCCTAAAATAGCCGATTCATGGGTGTATGCCGAACTGTATAATGAAGCAGCAGTAAATTCAGGAAGAGCAACCAAATTTACTCCTGAGCAAATAGCCTATTATAAAAATGGTGGGCCGAATGTGAACTGGGTGAAGGAATTATATAAAAGTAATTCTCCTCAAAGTTCCCATAGCATTTCTATGACCGGGGGAAACGATCAACTTTCTTATATGGCCTCTTTAGGTTATCTCGATCAGAATAGCATGTTTAAGGGGCCTGGTTATGGCTATAACCGTTATAATGGGCGTTTAAATGTGAGCCATAAAGTGACAAAAAATTTCATATTGAATATGACGTCTCAATTTGCACGTAATGATATTAAGGAACATGCATATTGGACAGATTGGATTATTGAGCAGGCTAATCGTATGCCTCCTATTTATCCGATTAAAAATGAAGATGGCAGTTACAATTATCCTTCGGGAAGTAACTCGAACGGATTGCAGCGATTGGAAAAAGGCGGATATCGCCAAAACGTTAATGACGAATTATTGGGAACTTTACAAGCGGAATGGGAAGTATATAAAGGGCTGAAACTTATAGGTTCCGCAGGTGGGCGTATTTGGAATAATAATTTGCATGAAAATCGCAAGGCTCTCGAAGGTACCGGAGATGCTGAAAATAAATTGACAGAACAATTTTATCGTTCAAAAAACATCACGAGTAATTTAATGGTTACGTATAATACAAAAATAGGCAAACATTCTATTGGTGGGCTATTGGGATACGCTTACGAGGGTTTTTCTGATAAGCTTTTTTCCACCAGCCGTATTACTGCGGATGGTAAATACGATATTTTTGTTGGTACCCTTAGTGGAAATGACGTAAGTAATAATGGTTCTGCGGGTGATTGGTCTATTTATTCAGGGTTTGCCCGCGCTAATTATAACTATGATGAGAAATATTTATTAGAATTTAATGTTCGAAATGACTATTCTTCCTATTTTGCTAAAGGCAATCGTTCCGGGATTTTCCCCTCTTTTTCTGCGGGTTGGCGTGTTTCAGAAGAGAATTTCTGGAATGCTATAAAGCCATACATTCCCTCTTTGAAAATAAGAGGTTCTTGGGGATTAGTCGGTAATAATCGTATTGGTGCATACCAATATATGCAAACGGTTTCTGTTACAAATGGTATTAGTTTTGGAGATAAGTTGGCTGAGACAGCAACATTTGCTTCTGCAAATCCCAATCTGAAATGGGAAACAACCCGGATGGCAAATATAGGTTTTGAATTAGGCTTATTAAATAATGATCTGAATCTTGTATTCGATTGCTATAATAACCGTACAAAAGATATTTTGGTGAACTTACCTGTCCCCGGATTATTTGGTAATGGTGCTCCTGTGCAAAATGCCGGTGAAGTGGAAACAAGAGGCTGGGAGTTTTCATTAAACTACCATTTCAAAACGGGTCAAGTCGCTCATCACTTCTCTGGTAATATTTCCGATAGTTTTAATGAAGTAAAAGACACTCATGGTACCGAAATTATCGGTGGCTCTGATGTACAAACCATTATAAAAGAAGGTTACCCTCTTTATTCTTATTACGCGTATCGTGCAGATGGCTTTTTTCAAAATGAACAAGAATGTGCAAAGGGGCCACATTTGGATGGTATTACTCCAAAACCTGGTGATATTCGTTATTTAGATAAAAATGGTGATGGTGTGATAAAACCGGATGATGACCGTTTTGTCGTAGGTAATGATTTTCCGAGATATACATTTGGATTTACTTATGGGCTTGAATACAAAGGATTCGATTTCTCAATGATGTGGCAAGGAGTAGGCAAACGTGATAAATGGATGCGTGGAGAATCTGTTGAGGCTTTTCATAACAATAATGAGGGGCCGGTAATGGACTTTCATGTCGATCGTTGGACACCTAATAACCCTGACGCTTCTTACCCCCGTCTGACAATGGGAGCTGAGTCGGCTAATAATGCAGCTAAATCAGATTTCTGGATTCAAGATTCGAAGTATTTACGTCTGAAAAATGCCCAACTGGGTTATACACTTCCACAAAAATGGATACAGAAATTCAATATAAGGACTTTGAGGGTTTTTGCGAGTGTGCAAAATGCTTTGACTCTATCGAAAATGAAGGGCGGATGGGATCCTGAATATAATGGAGATGGTAGTGGACGCGCTTATCCTGTTGCGAGAGTCTATTCAGTCGGACTTAATGTTAAATTTTAATCATATTGTGATGAAAACAACTATAAAAAATTTGATTCTATTTGCTTTAATAGCAATAACAGATGCTTCATGTGTCGGACTTGATACGACACCGTATGATAGAGAAACTGACTTGACTTATTGGACGGAAGATCCTAATGCAGCAGTAAAGGCTCTTAATACTTGCTATACTTATTTGGGTAGCATGGATGAACAGTTATACAGTGAAGCCATGTCGGACAATGCTTATACAAAGCAGCCGAACGATTATACCCAGAGCATAGGAAATGGCTCTTTTTCCACTGCTGATAGTTATGTGAAATCTGTTTGGAATAGCCGTTATGCAGGCATTCGCTTATGTAATCAATTGTTAGAAAACATAGATCGTGTTCCAAAATTAGATCCTGATTTAAAGAAACGTTATATTGGTGAAGCAAAGGTTATTCGTGCCTATCATTATTATGAGTTATACACAAAGTTTGGGGCAGTGCCTTATTCAACAAAAGTTTTATCAATAAGTGAAAGTCAATCCATTGGTAGAACAGATAGAGCAACGGTCGTTTCTAATATATTATCGGATTTGGATGAAGTGATTAACGGTAATTATCTGCCAACTTCTTATGATGCCGACAATAAAGGACGCATAACCCGTTGGGCAGGAATGGCTCTTAAAGCTAAGGTTTATTTGTTTGAAGGAGATTGGCAACAAGTAAAGGCCATCACATCATCTATCATGTCGGAGGGAGGTTTTTCTTTGTTTCAGAGTTATGCCGGTTTATTTGAAATAACAAATGAATATAATCCTGAGGTTATCTTAGATGTGCAATATCGCCCTACTACTCGCGAACACCACATGATGTATGCTTTTCTACCACCTACATTAGGTGGATACTCTCAGCTTTCGCCTTTGCAATCTTTGGTAGATAACTATATTATGTTGGATGGCAAGAGTATTAAAGAGGCGGGGACTTCATTTGATGAAAATCACCCTTATGACAATCGAGATCCACGTTTGAAAGCTACGGTAATGTATACGGGGAATTCCTATATACTGTCAAATGGTTCGGAAGTGGTAATTAACTGTGAAAAAGGAGAAGGCAAAGATGGATATGGTGTTACTTCGGATTGTACGGCTACTGGCTATTATTTAAAAAAATATTGGGATAATACTTACAGGGCATCGCTCTATTCCGGATTAAATCCAATATTGATCAGATACGCAGACATTCTGTTGATGAATGCCGAAGCCAACGCAGAATTAGGAGAGCTAGATCAAACGAATTGGAATGCAACAATAAAATTGATCCGTCAGCGGGCAGGATTTAAGTTGGCTTCTGCTTTGGACTTTCCAGCTACTCTTTCAAAAGATGCGTTGATTGAAATAGTACGTAATGAACGCCGTTCGGAATTGGCGATGGAAGGTCATCGGTATAAAGATATCATACGTTGGAAGATTGCTGATAAAGTTATGAATGGATGGTGCCATGGGCTAAAGACAAATGACGTGGTGGGTACTGATAATGGATATTTACGTGTTGAAAATAGAAAGTTCAATGCGAACAAACATTATTTGTGGCCTATACCTCAGGCTGAAAGAGATTTGAATAAAAATTTGGTTCAGAATCCAAATTGGTAATGAAATAAATGTTACCCCAAAATAAATAATTATGAAAAAGATATTATTAATATGTACTTTGGTCTTCGCAATTGCAAGTTGTCAAGAACAGTATGAATTGAATACCGATTTTATAGCTCCTACGGAGTTGTCGTCTCCTTCTTCTATTCAGCTGGATGTGAAATCTTCAGTCCCCGTTGTATTGTCATGGTCTGGTGGGGGTGCTGTAGACGGTGGTATTGTACAGTATGAAGTTATGTTTGATAAAGGCGATGGAGATTTTTCTAAGCCGCTATTGACGGTGAAGAGTGACCAAGGAGCTGAGCCAACGTTGTCAATAACACAAGCTACAATTAATACAATTGCAAGAAATGCAGGCATTCATCCCGATGAAACAGGAGAATTAAAGTGGACGGTAAACACTTCTAGAGCAGGAGTCGTTAAAAGATCTGATAAAGTTGCTACCATTTCGGTAACTCGTGGAGATGGAATTGACAATATCCCCGCGGAATTGTATTTGTATGGTTCGGGTACTGAAAATGGTGGTCAAGGCGGTTTAATGTTCCGCCGTGTAGAAGAAGGAGTGTTTCAAATCTATACAAAATTGTCGACTGGTGATATCTTGTTTAAGTCGGCTGCAACCGGCAATGCTTTCAGCTATTATATAGATAGTAATTCAAAATTAAAAGAGGGTGACGGAAAGCTTACTGTGAATATGTCTACTCAAATATCCCGCCTGACGGTAGATTTCAATACAATGTCAATGACAATTGATGAGATAGGCTCTTCTGTACGTTGTATCTGGGGAGCGACTTTCAATGATATTGCAGTACTGAATTATGTCGGCAATGGCAAATTTGTAGGTGAAGGTAATATTATTTTTGTGGATCCTAGTCGGCCGTCGACAAACCCACCTAGCTGGTTGAGTTGGACTGAAGAAAGATATTACTTTATAGCAAAAGTAAATGGTACCGATATATGCTGGGGTAGGACCGATGGTGTAAGTCCTGAACGACCTGTAGGCTCTGAACCAGCATCTTTTTATGCTTTGTGCGAATTTCCATGGAGTCAGTGGGACCATCTGTGGAAAATGAAAGGCAGCTTGGATTATAAGCATGCAACTATTACTATTGACACAAATGATGAAGGGTTAATGTTACATACATTTACAAATGTTACTTCCATAAATTAATAAAGAACATTTTATGAAAAAGATAAAAAGCATTTTAGTTACTCTTCCGATACTACTATTATCATGTGCCGGAGATGATGTTGAAAAGTATATTCCTCCAACACCAATAACGCCGATAGATCCTGTGGAAGAAGTGGTTTATCATAAACGTGCCAAAGAAATATTTGATTTAATCAATCAGTATTATCAAGTTAAAGATGGATCAACAAAAGGATTTTATAATGAAAACTACCCAAAAGGCACTGGAGATAATTCAGCTTCTTATCTATGGGCATATGATGGCTTGGTTTCAGGTGCTGCTACCTTATACGCTTTGGGCTACGATGTGAACTATAAAAGTTTGGTTGATGGTTTTTCTGCTTATTATCGTGCTTCCGGTCAAGTTGCGGTGGGAGGATATGGTTCTTCAACGAATGGGACCTCTGGAAATGGGACTCGCTTTTATGATGATAATTCAATTGTTGGCATTGATTTGGTAGAAGCATACAACCTAACCAAAGATCAAAAATATCTAGCATTGGCTAAACAAGTTGTTGAGTTTTTGAAAACAGGTGAAGATAATACATTTTCTGGAGGACTTTGGTGGAATGAATCACAAAAAAACATTGCAGGAGTAAGTGATTCGAATAAACCTACTTGTGCCAATGGGTTTGCTGCTTTATTTCTACTCAATTATTATGCTGTATGTCCGCAAGTAGAAAAAGCTGATGTCTTGGCTTTTGCAAGACGTCTATATCGTTGGGTTTTGGTCAACTTACGTGACCCGAACGATGGTTGTTATTGGAACGACAAACAAGTGGATGGATCTGTTAACCAAACCAAGTGGGCTTATAATACAGGAGCTATGATTTCTAATGGCGTCCGCCTTTATAAAATTACAGGCGAACAGTCCTATTTGGATAATGCGATAACTTCTTCGGAGGGGGCATATAGTTATTTTGTGCGTCCCAATAAAGGCCTACCTTTGGCCTACCCTGACCATGATCCGTGGTTTACCACTAAATTGATCAGAGCTTTTATAGATGTTGAGCCATATTATAAGAATGCAGAAAGTTATATTAAGACCTTTATAGGTTTCTTAGATAATGCCTATGAGAAAGCGCGTTTATCCAATGGCTTATTTTATGAAGATTGGACAGGTTCTACTCCAAAGCGTACGGAGCAACTTCTCATGCAGGATGCAGCTCTTGAGTCTTTGGGAATAATAGCATTGTATAAAGGAGAAACTTTGAAAAAATAATAAACAAATCCGAAGAATGAATAGTAGAATAAGTAAACTGCTTTTTTTAATGTTTACTACAGTCTGTTTTTTTTCAACTATTGCTGCTGCAAAGGAAACTCCTAATAAAGATAAAGCTGAAGCAATGTTTAAACGTATTTGGGAACTTTATCGAGTTCCTAAATACGGATTGTTTTCGGAATACTACCCCGGAAGCCATCGTCCGGACCTGACTTATTTTAATGATTCTATCCATCGGGCACAAGAAGTTTCATATTTATGGCCTATGAGTGGAGTTTTTTCTTCTGTAGTTCAATTAGCTGCGATAGAACCTAAAAAGTATGCTATTTTTGTTGACTCGATGTCAATGGCTGTGGAGAAATACTATGATACTTCCCGCGTGCCATTTGGGTATCAAGCTTATCCGGTCCAATTTGGGAAAGTAGATCGTTATTATGATGATAATGGTTTGGTAGGTATTGACTACATTGATTCATATATGGTGACAAAAAAGTACCATTACTTAGAAAAGGCTAAACAAATATTGGCTTTTATATTGAGTGGTTGGGATAATAATTTTGAAGGAGCAGTACCTTGGCTTGAAGGAGTGAAAGATCAGAAACCCGCCTGCTCCAATGGTATGGCAATGGTGTTGGCTTTGAAACTCTATGGAGCGACCCAGGATGAATATTACTTGGAGGTGGGTAAGAAGTTTTATAATTGGATTGATAAATATCTGAAAGACCCACAGAAAGGAGTGGTTTGGAATTCATGGAAAATAAAGACAGCTTCTGTCGAATCAGCTCTATACACCTATAATACCGGTACTTTGCTACAAGGAGCTGTTTTATTATTTCAATTTACAGGTAAAAAAACATATTTGGAAAGTGCGAAATTTTTAGCGGAAGGAAGCTATAAAGTATTCTTTAAGTATGCCGATAATGGGATTCCATATATTGCAGATCTTCCATGGTTCTGTGTCGTGTTGTTTAGAGGGTACCAAGGTTTATATGGTATAACTGGCGATTCAAAGTATGTAGATGCTATTATTAAAGGATTGGATTATGCTTGGGAAAATGCCCGTGACCAAGCTGGGCTGATGTATCATGACTGGACAGGTCGTACTGACGAAAAGCGCCGTCCTAAATGGTTATTGGATGCATCATGTGTCCCGGAATTTTATGCACGGGTAGCTATAATTAAAGGTGAAGTTAATGTTAAAAAATAAATATTATGATAAAGATAAAATGGTTTAGCCTTCTGCTTGCTGTAGCAGGAATTGTGGGATGTAAGGCTTCAACGGGGGTGGGGGCAGGTCCAATAAACTATGTCAATCCCAATATCGGGACTGTACACAGTCGTTGGTTCTTTTACACTCCTGCAGCAGCACCTTTTGGTCTGGCAAAATTAGGGGCCTCTACAAATGGAACTTATGGAAACAAACAGGGATGGGAAGCTATTGGATACGAAGACAATCATACATCGATTGATGGGTTTCCTTGTCTTCATGAGTTTCAGGTAGGCGGTATTTCATTGATGCCGATAACAGGATCATTTATTACTACTCCTGGAAAATTAGAGCAACCGGATAAAGGATTTCGTTCTCGCTTTGATAAAAAAGATGAATTTGCTCATCCTGGGTATTACTCAGTATTATTGAAAGATTATCAAGTAAAGGTTGAACTTACAGCTACATCACGCGTTGGCTTCCAACGGTACACATTTCCCAAATCCGATAAATCACACATTCTTTTCAATATAGGTAACCGACAAGGTGAAAGTGGAGCTGTAAGAGATGCGTATATTAAGCAAGTGAAAGGCAATGTAGTAGAAGGATATGTGATTACTCAACCTGAATATGTGAAGAAATACCAAGCGGGTGCTTCTGTAGCAATGTACTTTTACGCAATATTAGATCGTGTACCTGAGTCGGTTGATGTATTTTATCAAGATAGTACTCTATATTCTGCTAGTCAAATAAAAGGACCAGGTGCTATTATGTGTTTGAATTATAGAACAAACCAAGGCGATAAAATAAATGTAAAAATAGGCTTGTCTTATACTTCCATTGAAAATGCTAAACTGAACCTTGAGGCAGAAGCAAAAAAAATAAACTTTGATGAGGCGCTAAGTGCAACCACCAATAAGTGGAATGAATCTTTATCCCGAATTCAAGTCTCTGGAGGGTCAAAAGATGATAAAGTTAAGTTCTATACTGGTTTGTACCACGTACTTTTGGGCAGAGGCCTCGCTAGCGATGTAAATGGTGCTTATCCCAAAAATGATGGAACAATCGGACAAATTCCATTAAATAAACAAGGAAAATATATATAATCATTATAATACAGATGCCATTTGGGGTGGATATTGGAATTTAACACCACTTTGGGCGTTGGCTTATCCTGACTATTATAATGATTTTGTAAACAGTCAAATACTTGTTTATAAGGATTCAGGCTGGTTGGGAGATGGAATAGCAACAAGTAAATATGTTTCAGGAGTTGGAACTAATATGGTCAGCATAGCATTGGCGGGTGCTTACCAAAGCGGAATTCGTAATTTTGATGTAGAAACTGCTTATCAGGCGGCATTGAAAAATGAACTTGGTTGGAAGGATCGCGTGGCGGGTGCCGGTAAGATGGATGTGAAGCAATTTGTGGAAAAAGGGTATGTACCCTATGAGAATAGTATATATTATGGTACGCATTCCGGAGGATCGAGTTTTTCTGCATCGCACACCTTAGAATATAGTTTCAGTGCTTATGCAGTAGCACAATGGGCAAAGTCGTTGGGGCATGTAGCCGATTATAAAAAATTGATAGGATTATCTAAAGGTTGGGAAAAGCTATTTGACGATTCATTAAAGTTGGTTCGTCCCCGTATCACGACCGGTGAATTTATTGATCACTTCAATCCATTGGAATCATGGAGAGGATTTCAAGAAGGAAATTCCTTACAGTATACATTCTTTGTACCTCAAGACCCAAACCGTTTGATAGAAAAAGTAGGTAAAGATATTTTTAACCATCGTTTGGATTCAATTTTTACCGAAGCTCGTAAATCAATATTTGGAGGAGGAAAGGTTATAAATGCTTTTTCCGGCTTAGAGAGCCCTTACAATCACGGAAATCAGCCAAGTCTTCATATTCCTTGGCTATTCAATTTTTCCGGTAAACCTTATCTCACTCAGAAGTGGACTCGTTTAATCTGCGATGAATTTTATGGAACTACAGGTGAGCATGGTTATGGCTATGGACAGGATGAAGATCAGGGGCAGTTGGGAGCTTGGTTTGTATTGACAGCTATGGGACTGTTTGATGTACAGGGGGGAACTTGTGAACACCCGACTTATCAACTAGGTAGTCCTCTCTTTGATAGAATAGAAATAAAATTGAATAAAATAAATGCTAAAGGCAAATCATTCATTATTGAGACAACAGGTAATGCGAGAAATGCTTATTATGTTCAATCCGCAACTTTAAATGGTAAGCCTCTGAATCAATGTTGGCTATATAGGGATGAATTATATAAGGGAGGTACTTTGAAAATGCTAATGGGAACCTGTCCTAACGAAAAATGGGGTATGGAAAATCCATTGCATTGTCCACAATGAATACAAATCGATTATAATTTGATTATATGAAAGCACAAAATTCCCTCTTTAAGGCCCTTCCTGTACTTTTCGGATTCTTTGTGATGGGTTTCTGTGACATTGTTGGTATATCTTCCGATTATGTTCAACGAACCTTTAACTGGTCACCTGTAATGACAGGCTTTGTCCCTTCGCTTGTCTTTATTTGGTTTCTCTTCTTGGGAATACCGATAGGTAATAAGATGAATAAATGGGGACGTAAAAACACTGTCCTATTGAGTATGGGTATTACCATATTGGGCATGTTATTACCTTTACCCCTTTACAATAGTACTACCTGCATGATAGCTTACGCATTATTGGGAATAGGTAATGCTATTTTACAAATATCGTTGAACCCATTATTAAGTAATGTTGTGACTGACCCACGTCTATTGACAAGTAGTTTAACTGCAGGGCAGGTGATTAAAGCTACATCTTCTTTGCTAGGACCAGAAATAGTTCTATTAGCTGTTGGTCATTTTGGAGAGACTAGGTGGTATTATTGTTTTCCAATCTTGGGACTTATCACTTTACTTTCAGCAATTTGGCTATTGTCTGTGTCTATTGAGCGTGAAGATTCTTCTGTGCTAAATCAGGAGCTCACTGTCAGTTCCACTTTTGAACTTTTGAAAGATAAAACGATGCTACTTTTATTTTTTGGCATTTTCTTTATAGTAGGTGTCGATGTCTCAACTAATTTTATAAGTTCAAAGTTAATGGTAGAGCGTTTTGGTTGGGTAATTGAGCAAGCAAAATATGCACCTCAAGTTTATTTCTTGAGTCGTACAGTAGGTGCATTGATAGGTGTTATATTATTAACCCGTATCTCAAGTGTAAAATACTTTAAAGTGAATATTATAGCTTGCATTCTATCGCTACTTATGTTGGCATTTGTTCGACATGATATGGTAGATCTCGTTTGCATAGGTGCCGTCGGCTTTTTTGCATCTTCTGTGTTTTCTATTATCTATTCAATAGCTTTACAAACCAAACCTGAGAAAGCTAACCAAATATCAGGGTTGATGATTACAGCCGTTTCCGGTGGTGGGCTAATCACCCCGATTATTGGCTTTTCTATAGGTGTTCTAGGAATTATTGGAGGTGTATATGTTACTTTGGCATGTGTACTCTATTTGGCTTATTGTGCTTTTAGTGTGAAGCAGTGAAAGCGTAAAAATAATAGATATATTTATATTTCAATATGGGTGTATAATGAAGAAGTTGGATCATACTGAAATCCTGAGGGGTACTGATGTTAAAATCCTACCTTTGCATTAAAAACAAGATATGAATTACGATAGCTTCCTTCGTTTTATCTTTCCTGATGGTTGGCTTCAATGAGCTTTCGGATAAGGTTGAAATCTATTTTGAGGAGAAAAATACTCTTTCTGAAGAATATGATCATGATAAGCTTGAGAGCAAAGGGTTCTATGAAGAAGTTCGTATGTATGATTATCCCATGCGTGGACGTAGTTGTATTCTCTATATAAAGAAGCGCAGGTGGTATAACCACACCCAAGGCAACTATGTCTCTCGCAATTGGTCATTAGTGGCTCAAGGCACTCAAATCAGCTCTGAATTTGCGTCTTTTTTAAAAGCTATGGATCGACTCTCGCGCCATTAGCATCAGCTCACTGGCAGATCATTACAGGCTGGATGCCAAACAGCTTGAATCACAATATAAGAATCATTTGAGTAATTACAGATCCTGGGACCAACTTCCCCATGCAGAGGATTGGATATTGTTTGAAAAGAATATCGGTGCCCATGTGGGACTTGATGAGACGAGTCTTTCCCGAGGCGAGTTATATACCATTCTTATCAATAAGGATGCTAAGGGCAGAAAAGGGAGTATCATTGCCATGATTAAAGGCACCGATGTGAGAACCGTATCGGATGTATTACTCAGACTATCCCG
>VOIU01000019.1 GCA_007896885.1 Bacteroidaceae bacterium HV4-6-C5C | reverse complement strand
TTTTTTAGGCCCGTTTTAATCCGTTTTTAGGGATATTTAAAATCGGTTTTATGGGTGGGAATACTCCGATTTATCCAAAATAGCAAATCCAATGCTTCAATGGTACAATTCGATTTCTCAGGTAAGATCGAAATCATGATAAAAAAGAACAGCGAAACTCTAAATACTGTAACAATTCGACCCCTAAATAGAAATATTAAACCCGCAATACATGACAATACTATATACTTTCAAATAGATAGTCCTACAAAATTATCTATAGAATGTAATGGAGATCGTCTCCATAATCTTCATGTTTTTGCAAATGCGTGTGAAGAAGAAGCGTACACAGAAAATGATCCCAATGTAATTTACTTTGGTGCCGGATTACATAAACCAGAAAAAGGAACAGATTTTATTATTCCTTCTAACAAAATAGTATACATAGCTCCTGGAGCTGTTTTAAAAGGAAGATTATTATGTAATAAAGTTACTAATGTGAAAATATTAGGTAGAGGAATTGTTATGAGTCCTGCACAGGGAATTTCAATAACATTCTCTACAAGTATATCCATATCAGGTATTACTTTTATAAATCCCATTCACTACACAGTTTATGGAGGACAATCCAGTAAAATTGATATTAATAATATAAAATCTTTCAGTTGCGAAAAGTGGAGCGATGGAATTGATGTCATGTCATGTAGTGACATGACAATTAAGGATGTATTTTTAAGAAATTCTGATGACTGTATTGCAGTTTATGGCCATAGAGGAGCATTTTATGGTGATGTTCATAATATCGCAGTAAAAAACTCAATACTATGGGCTGACAAAGCACATCCTATCAATATAGGGGTACACGGCGAAGATGATAAAGAAAAAAACATTATTGAAAACCTTACTTTTCACAATATCGATATTTTGGAACAGAAAGAATCTTTAGTAGCAGCTCAAGGATGTATGGCAATCACATGTGGAGATAATAACCTTATTCGGAACGTACTATTTGAAAAGATTCGGGTAGATGATTTCACTCTTGGGCAACTATTTAACCTCAGAGTCACATTAAGTAAAGTTTATAACAAAAAACCCGGATATGGAATTGAGAATGTAACTTTTCGGAATATTACATATAACGGAAAAAATCGAAATCCATCTCAATTAGGTGGCTATGACGAAAACCGTATATTAAAGAAGGTTCGATTCAAGAATATCACAATTAATGGAAAGAAAATTAAATCTTTGAAAGAAATGAATGTACAGATAAATTCTTTCGTGAAAGATATTAAAATTAAATAGAAGAATCATTTTTGTATACATTAAACATAAAGGCAAATTAATCATATGAATATATTATTTATCGGTGGAGCAGGTTTTATAGGCTCCAATTTGGTGAAACGTTTTATCTCTAATGAGAATCATTCGATTTTTATTTTGGAACCTGAATTTGCCAATATATCAAGACTAAGAGATTATAATCTAACTATTTTCAGAAATCCTCTGAGCGACATAAATGAAGTAAAGAACATTCTTTTGACTAATAAAATAGAAGTAGTAGTACATTTGGTATCAACATTGATTCCCGGTAGTACCTACGATGATTATGTCAATGAATTTAAGAATGTGATATTCCCTTCGATTGAATTAATGGAATTTTGTGCTAACGAAGACATTAAATTTGTTTATTTCTCTTCGGGAGGGACAATTTATGGCAATAGAACAACTGTTCAACCATATATGGAAACTGACAGTATGGAACCCATATCCTATTATGGATGGTCGAAGCAAATGATGGAAAACAGTATTTTGTTTAAAAATAGAACAGAAAAGCTTAAATATCTCATCGTCAGGCCCTCCTCCAATCCTTACGGTCATGGACAAAATTTGTTTGGAAAACAAGGACTAGTAGCTGTGGCTATCGGTAAAATTATAGAAAAAAAGACGATAGAAGTATGGGGAGACGGTTCTGCAATTCGTGATTATATCTATATAGAAGACCTTTCTGACGCCTTTTATCAACTTATAAATAAAGATATTTGTAATGTAACGATCAACATAGGCAGCGGTAGAGGATATTCTGTAAATGATGTACTTGCTTTTTTGAAAATTATTTCAAAAGTGGATTTTAAGATTGAATATAAAAATGCACGTCCTGTAGACGTCTCCAATGTAGTTTTAAATATAGATAGCATGAGACATTTAGTAGATGTAAATTTGACACCTATGCTGGATGGAATTTTGTCGTTTTATAATGAATCAATAAGAGAATAATATTATGTTAAGAATAGCCATAATAGCTGGGGTATTACACTCTGGCGGTAAACGTAATCTGATAATGGAGTACTATCGTCATTTAGATCACACTCAAATACAATTTGATTTTATTTGTGACTCTGATTCAAATGGTATTCCAGAAGAAGAAATCAAAATACTAGGAGGAAGAGTCTATAGGGTTGCTCCTTATAAAAACATTATTCCTCACCTGAAGGAAACATACAAAATTCTTAGAGAAAACCATTATGAAGTAATACATGCTTTTGATAATACACTCAACATATTTCCTATGCTATTAGGCTGGATTGCCGGAGTAAAAGTGAGAATTTCCGAAAGCATATCAAAAGGTGATAAAAATGAAAAGAAAACACTTATAAAATATGCTTTGCGCCCTTTTTCTCACTGTTTTACAAATTGTTACATGGCTAACTCAATAGATTGTGGTATTTGGCAATTTGGGAAGAAAGCTTATGGTAGAGGAAAGATCAGCATATTTAAAACGGTCATAAATACGGATGAAAATTCTTTTGATGATAAACTTCGACAAACCACTCGTAACAAATTTGGATGGACAGATAAAGTAGTATATGGTTTTATTGGCAGATATGTTCCACAGAAAAATCTATTTTTTCTAATTGATATTTTTAATGAGATTGCAAAGAAGCAAGAAAATGCAATTTTGGTATTAATTGGATTTGGAGAATTAGAACACGAAATGCACTGTAGAATTCAAAAACATGGAATTAGTGACAAAGTGGTTGATTTAGGGCGTAGAGATGATATCAAACAGTTTTATAATGCTTTCGATGCCTTTTTATTACCTAGTTTGTATGAGGGAATGCCTGTTGTAGGAATAGAAGCACAATGTGCAGGGCTTCCAATCTTCTTCTCTAAGAATATTACAGAAGAAACAACTGCATCAGAACTTGCTCATTATATAGGTTTAGAAGAAAGCGCAGAAACATGGGCAAATAAAATAGTTAAGGCGATTGAGAACTATTTGCCTAAACGAAAAAGTTATGCCGAAGAAGTAAAGAAAAGTGGATTTGACTCTAAATATGAAGCAATAAGAATGCAAAAATTCTATTTTGCCAAAATATAGAGTTATATTCATTTTTCTTACCACATTCTATCTTATAGCTAAATACAGTAAGCGTTATAATAAATTTCCTATGGAAACTAAAGCTACATGGTTATTTTTGATATTTATGCTGCTGTCTATAAGCAAGATTAATGCACAGTTTACTTATGGTACCACTGGTTTATTGAATATGCCTACAGCTGATATGCAACGGGATAAAACAGCCATATTTGGTGGTGGCTTTTTAGAAAAACATACTACACCATCACGCTGGTTCTATAATACATTTAATTATTATATCAATATTTCTTTTTTCCCATGGGTAGAAATTGCATATACTTGCACTCTCCACAAAGCATTAGAGAATGATCCTTATTTAACTGATGGTTATTGGGCTCCCTCAACTTATGGTAAATTTGTAAATCAAGACCGTAATTTTTCGATTCGCCTAAGAGTATGGAAAGAGGGATGGTCGAAAGCTTGGACTCCACAAATCGTTATAGGAGGGAATGATGTAGTAGGTGATTCATGGAATGGTGGCTCTATAAGTGCAGCAACAAATAAAAGTAATGGCTTTTATTCACGTTATTATATCGCTGCAACAAAACATCTAAACCTCTATGGAGGTGAATTGGGAATTCATTTCGCATACGTATACAATAAGAGAGAAGACTATCCACTCAATGGTCCTTGTTTAGGTGTAAATTATCGACCAGTATTTTATAATCCTTTAAATATAATGGCTGAATATGACTCCAAATCTGTTAATATAGGTGCTGCTTATTCTGTTTGGAAAGACCACATTAATCTCATAGCAGAGTTGAATCGGTGTAAATATCCGTCTATTGGTGCATTTTTCAAAGTGCATCTTAAATAATAAAATGAAAGTTCTCTTCTTCATACCCTACGCAGACCTATTATTTGAAGGGAATACTCAAAGCAAGTTATCATTCATTAACGAAATAGGTAAACTAGTAGAAATTCATGTGGTATATCTACCACACTTTATTTCATATATATTATTACACGGTATAATACATTATATACCCTTTGCTTCTTCATCAACAAAAAATTAAAAGGTATGGTTGAATATACTAAAAGAAGTAAAGCCGGACATAATACATGTGAGTGATTGTGTAATGTATCAGTCCACAATACCTCTGAAATGGGCAAAAGAAGCGGGGTACCGGACTGTACTCTCGCCTTAAAGATTTTTTGATAAAAAAGCTGGTTTTCGTTTGTTTTACCATAAAAAAGCCATGGGAAAAGCTAATATTGTAATGGTAATGACAGAAGCAGAAAAAGCTTTGATTTCAAAGTGTTGTAGCAAAGATAAGATTGTACAAATTGTGAGTGGAGTGGAAACTGGGAAAAAAATGAACGGGGAGAGGAGAAAAAAGGATCCGATTTTTTTAACCGTAAGGATACTGAAAGTAACATGATGAGTATACTGGAAGCGGTAACTTTGTTAAAGCATGAATTAATCGAATATAGAATCAGGGTTATAGATGAAGGGAATCCGTGCTTTATCGCTTTATTGAAGGAAAAGGCAAAAAAATGGGTATAGACGGGCTATTCGATTTTTATGAGACAGCAACTACAGAGCAAATTGATAGATGGATGATGCAGGCTGAGTTATTTATTCTTTACAGCAAACAGGAGATAGAGATATGAATATAACAAGGGCTCTAGCATGCGGCACTCTTGTTATCATATCTCAGAATTCACAGTGGAAAGAGGTGGATGATTATGGTTGCAGATGGAGGATTAATACGAATACCAAGAATATGGCAGAGATCATAAAAAAAGAATTGGATCTCCCGGAAAGTGAAAGAATCAAAATGGGATGTCGTGGTAGAAAGTTAGTTAAGGAAAAGTATAGTATGGCAAGAATGACCACAGAATTGGTGGATATCTATTCAAAAGTGATGGAACAAGTGACAACACCCTAATTTTACTATGATATGATTATAGCTGTAGATTTTGACGGAACGATTGTGGAACATCGGTATCCAAAGATTGGAGAGGAAGTTCCATTTGCCGTACAAACATTGAAGATGTTAATTAAAGAGCAGCACAGATTAATTCTTTGGACTGTGCGTGAAGGGAAACTATTGGATGAAGCGCTAAAGTGGTGCAGAGAACGTGGCATAGAGTTTTATGCAGTAAATCGCGACTATCCAGAGGAGAAAGATGATCATAAGGGCTTATCTCGCAAAATAAAAGCAGATATATTTATTGACGACCGTAATTTGGGAGGTCTTCCAGATTGGGGAATGATTTATCGCATGATTCATGAAAAAATGTCGTTTGAAGACGTATATTCAGATACTTTTAACTCTTCACGTCAGCAGCCTGGAAAAAGTGGGTTCTGGAGTAACTTGCTTAGAAGAAAAGGCTGATTATATATTATTATTGTTATTAAATGAAAGTATAACCGCAACCGTGAGGTTGTGTTTAAAAGTTTAAGGGGGTTATGGGCGTGTTACCCCCTTTCGCTTATTTCTCTGTTTTACCAAAGAGGTAATCATAGTCACGTTTAGCGGCATGCTTGACCCAATCTTCCGGTATAAACTTCCAGCGTTCTATTGTATAAGGAGTTATCTCTTTCTTAGACTCAATATAACGCATTAAGTAATACCGCATATCTTTATCTGTGGCAAAAACGATACGTGACTTTAAACTATCCTGTGGGATATCTGCACCTTCGGTAATTAAGCCCCCACCACCGTTACCTCGATAAGAGCAGACCGCAACTCGATATTTTTTATCCATAAGAAAAGGGCTTCCATCTGCCATACTGATAATATGAATTTTTTCTCCTTGTGGTTTTGAGACATCAACAGTATATACAATTCCCGCAGCAGAGTCAAAGTTAAAATAGCTATTCACAAACAACGCTCTAGTCTCGGCACCTTCCCAAGGAGTATCACGCATCAGTAAAAAACGGTCTTTCGGCGATTTCATCCTATTAGTCCATATTGCATAAGATTGTTCAAGTATACCTTTCACTTCTTTACCGGTAAGTTCCATTGCATAAAGGGTATTCTCGTATTTATACAGATTAAACATATCACTGACAGAAATATCTCCTTTGGATATTTTTGCATCAAAAGACAAAGGAGCAGCCAAAGAAATCTCAGCATTAGCAACTTGAAGTTGAACCGTATGTATCAGTCCCATAAAGCCTGAGCTTCCAAAGTATGCGGATCTTGTAGAGATATCCTGAGTAAAAGTACCCATTTTCTTAGAGACAAAGTATTTAATCGCATTATACTGAGGAGTAAATGTTGCCATAAATTTTTCATCAATAGGATATTTGCACATATCCGATAATTTGCCATCAATTTGTTTCCGAACGACTTTTCCATTTACAATATGAATTGTAATATCCACGTCAGATACCACCATTCCATCGTTAGCCGGATCGGCTATTAAAACGGAATCACCCATAACATTCATAACTTTTTTGCAATCGGCAATATGGTCATGCCCTATTAGTACCACATCGAAACCGGGAACATTGCGTGCTACTTCTAACGATGGATTCTCACGGTACTTTCCACCTAAAATAGAACCATCCTGCCCAGCATGAAACAACCCGATTATCACGTCGGGATTTTCGTCTTCCCGAATCACTTTCATCCATCGGCGAGCCGTCTCCTCCATATCATCAAACCGCATCCCACTCCATAAGTTCTCAGACAACCACGCGGGAATTGCGGGAGTTATCATACCAAGAACAACTATTTTAACACCATCCCGAATAAATACTTGATATGGCTTAAAATACGTTTTTCCTGTGACGGTATTGATCACATTCGCTCCCAATATCGGTGCATGGCATTCGCCGGCCCAGCGATCAAATACGGCATGTCCGGTCTCAATATCATGATTTCCAACATTACCGACATCATACCCCATATAATTCATCATCAAAGCTGCTACATGGGTAGAGAGAGTATCAATGTAATTGTAATAATAAGAAGTTGGCTGCCCTTGCAATATATCACCGTTTTCAAGAAATAAAAATTTGTCGCCATATTCTTGACGTAACTTGCTTGTAAAAGAAGATATTCGAGATAAACCTCCTCCCATATCGCGTCCGGTAACAAAATCACAGGGGTAGTAATGACCATGTATATCACTTGTCTGCACAATTTTCAACTTAACCACTTTCTCCTGAGCAAATAAATGAGTGACGCACATTAAAGCAAATAGCGATAATCTAATAACATTTTTTCTGTCCATATAGAATACGTTTTATTATAACTCAAGCGGATGAGTAAAGATAAAACGTGAACCCTCGCAATAATCGGGATCAATCCAAATCTTTCCGCCCCATTTTTCAACAATTACTTTACAAATGGCCAATCCTAATCCCGTACCTTGAATATATTCATTTAATTTTGAGAAACGTTCAAATACTTTTTTACGCTTATCCATGGGTATTCCACAACCTGTATCCGTCAACGAAAAGATCACCATTTTTTGTACTAAATCCAAATCAAGTTTCAATATAATTACCCCTTCCTGAGTAAATTTATCCGCATTGGATACAAGATTACTTAGCACCTGTTGAAATCGTTGGACATCAACAATCATCTCAACATTTTTCTCTTTACATTGAAAAATAAAGTGATTCTCGGATGAAGTATAAATCTGGTTGGCTGAATAAATCAATCCTTCACATATCGGAACTATATTGCACCTTTCCGGAGTAAACGCAATACGATTAGCTTCCAAACGAGATAAATCGAGTATATCGTCTATTAACCGAAGTAGTAAATTAGAATTTGTACGAATTATACTGGCATAAGACAATCCTTCTTTCTCGGTATAATCACCTGATACCAAAACATCGGAAAAGCCAACAATTGCATTGAGGGGAGTGCGGATTTCATGACTCATATTAGCAAGGAATGCACTTTTTAACCGACTGGACTCTTCCGCATTGTCTTTTGCATCACGTAACTCCCTACCTGAAACGATCAATTCATCTTTTAGTCTTTTTGTACGAACATAAAAGTAAAGACTAATAAAAAAACCTCCGGACAAGAAGCATAAGAAAGCTCCTACCCCCCATATCCAATATTTGTATTGACTATAAAATGAAGGAGATTCATTGACCCACTCAATAGATTCGTGAATGGAAGAAAGGTTTAAATTTAGCTTTTTTACTTTCTCCGCATCAATTAGAAGTTTGTTGGAAATGATTTCCACATTGTGATTTATCTTATTCTTGTTTGCTAAAATGTGTATAGCTTGTCTAGCCATATCGGCTCCCAACGGGCGATAAGCTGGTACATACCCTCCAATAGCCCAATAGCCTATACCTATCGAACTAATCGAAAAAGCCGGTATATGCGGAGCGGCATCCATCATTGTATAGGTGGCATTTCGCATAAAATACCCTTCTCGCATATCGACCCGCCATGTACCCAAAAGAATTGCAGTATTTGGAGGTAAAGAATGGAGTTTATCACTTATGGAATAAATAGTATTTGTTCTTCCATCTAACAAAATAAGGCGAAGTTCCGGAAATTTCTTCATTTCTTTCACGACATGAGCTTGGAGTGAAACACCGCCATACGTATTGTCCGAAATAAAAGCAATATTGCGTGTAAAAGGATATAGTCTCTTAATTAAATTAATGTTAGCCTCTACATTATACTCATATACAAATCCTGCATGTACATGGGAATGAGGAAAGTCTTCAAATAGATCTATAGACTTAGGCATTAGTTTCTTTAGGTTATTCGAATCCTTGGGCAATATAATTGCGTTACGACTAGCCAATGCGATCAGTACCGGAGTATCTCCAGTCATTGATTTTTCTTGTGAAAGATATGAAGCCCAAGCTTCCTGACCAATGAGTACAAGCAATGAAGGAGAATTTTCGCCTTGATATTTTAAAAGGAGTTGTTTCATTCTGCCTTTCCATAAAGGAGACTCTGAAAAGCTTTGGCAATTCATATTTTCCATAGAAATAGGAATATCGCCCCCTAAAGAGCGAAATTCTTCCATAAAATCTGAAATATTGACAGATGTTTGACGAGAATCAGGGTTATAAGAACTTATAATGACAATGGGGTGGGCCCCTTCAATAGCATACACCGGCAAAACAACAAGCGTATGAGATATGAAAGTGAGCAGAAAAGTCCAGAATGTTCTTCTATATGGCTTCATCCCATTATTATTGCATTAGTTAGGCAAATATACAATAAAGACGGTATTTTTAAAACAAAAATTGTATTTTTATACTAATATTATTATCAAAAATATAGCAACTTCAAAGCTATTCATTGTAGCATGTCACAATAATAAACTACCAGCCTATTTTGTCCCAACCTGCAGCAGTATACCATGCACAAGTTCGATAAGCAACGGCTGCTTTTGAATTGGCTATCAAAGGAATATAATGTGACAAACCAGAAGTCTCTTCCATCGAAAAATTACCACCAATAAACTGAGAATAGTTTGTTGGCGTAGTTTTCCAATAAATAACCGCCTTATCAAAAGCAAATTTCCATGTAGTAAAAGCCCCACTGCTTGTAATTTGCTTCGCTAAACCCAACAAATCATAGTATCCGACAAATGAGTAAGATGAAGATGAACGCTTATCGTAGTTAAAAATTGATGCAGCTAAAGCTGCATTATCTACAGAAGACGGTAATATATTTTTGGTAGCGTTCGCCAAATTTTCCAGTTCGGAAGTTTTGACGACACCGACAGATACTCCGGAAGTCCAATTATTATTAGTATTATTCACAGAAGAATTGTAGGTAGATGCATAAGGGTCATAATAAGCGGAAGCAATAGATTTTGCTCCATCATCACCAGCCTTTTCAGTAGACAACATCGCTGGTACAAGATAATCATAAGATGCTCCGGGACCTGGAATTTCAGTAGGAGAGGCAATCAAATAGTTAGCATAATCTCGTAGTTCGTAGGCCACTTCAACAGAAAACATAAAACATGCATCAAAAAGTAGAAAATCAAGATGAGGAGTAACTCTCAAAACTGAAGCAAGTTCAGAGATATTCATATAATGAGTTCCCCCATGTCCATCATCTGTATCCTGCCCGACCCATCTTGTAGAAACAGCACTTCTTGTTTGCGAAATAGGTAGCCAGCCTTCACCATGCGACCAATAAACCAATCCGTAACTATCGGCCGGGTATTTTCCAAAAGATTGATTGACTACCTCTTTCATCACCATAGGATCTGTGGAATCCTGTTCGCTATAGGACTTTACAACTTGCTTAGTCACTACGCCTTTATTATCTTTAGTCAGGCGATATAATACAGGAGTAGATTTATCATCAACATATACCAGCAGATTGCATAAAGATTCATCAACCTGCTTCATTCCCGCCATCATTTCATTGATATCATCAGATGCAAAACTAGACAAACTGTTGTCCGCCACCACATACACCAAAACAGTACGACTAGCCCCAGAAGGAGTAGGTACAGGATCATCATGACCGTTACATGCCGCAATTAACAGTAAAAGTACGGATGAAAACAGAAAGTGTTTGAGTCTGATATACATAAAAGTATAGCTAGTTAGTTTCTAAACAGAAAATACAATAAAATTGTTTATTATGTCATTCATTATAGAGTAGTTATGCAATCCCGCCTACTCGTTACTCTTTGGATATTTAAAAGCAAAAGCTTCAGGAGCTATTGGAACCAATGAAAAAGACTTGCGCTGTTTATATTTACTCTTCAGCTTAGATTCTTCCTTCTCCAACTGGCTCTTACTTTCAGAAAAATAAATCATACAAGTATAATCCGGACTCTTCAACTCATAGTTCAAATATTCTTTCAATTGATAAGTATACTGCTCACGTTTAGGCAAGAGTCCTTTTTTAAGTTCTACACTATCTAGTTTTTGAATAGCAGTATAATATACCACTGTGTCATTAAAAGACGCTGCTACGCCAAAAGCGTAAACAGCTTTGTCCTTATTCTTTTCTTTTGCTTTCAATGAGAAGGCTGAACAAAGTGAAAAGACTAGAGTAACAGCAAAAAAAATCCGAACGTATTTCATTTTTCTTATTCATTTGTAGTTCGCGCAAAGGTAACAAAAAAAACCGGCGGTCAAAGTTTTGACCACTGGTTTTTAATTTCTTTGAATTTGTCGGAAATTGATACGCCTTATTTATCCCAAATAAGTCTTGAGCAATTTGCTACGATTACTTTGCCTTAATCTTCTTATTGCTTTTTCTTTAATCTGGCGCACACGTTCACGTGTAAGTCCGAATTTGTCGCCGATTTCTTCCAATGTCATTTCTTGTTGTCCGATACCAAAAAACATCTGAATAATGTCTTTTTCCCTATCGGTTAGCGTAGAAAGAGCTCTATCAATTTCCCTCGCAAGAGACTCGTTCACAAGAGAGCGATCCGCCATAGGAGAATCATCATTCACCAACACATCCAACAGGCTGTTGTCTTCCCCCTCAACAAAAGGAGCGTCTACCGAAATATGGCGACCTGACACCTTCAATGTATCGGAGATTTTATCAACAGGGATTTCCAATTCATCTGCCAACTCTTCGGGAGAAGGACGACGTTCGTTTTCCTGTTCAAATTTAGAGAAAGCCTTACTGATTTTATTCAGTGAGCCTACCTGGTTCAACGGAAGACGTACAATTCGTGACTGTTCTGCCAAAGCCTGGAGAATGGACTGGCGTATCCACCACACTGCATAACTGATGAATTTGAAACCACGTGTTTCATCGAACTTTTCGGCAGCCTTGATCAGTCCTAAATTGCCTTCATTAATTAAGTCCGGCAAACTCAAACCCTGATTTTGATACTGTTTGGCTACAGATACAACGAAACGTAGATTGGCACGTGTCAATTTCTCCAATGCAACACGGTCACCCTTACGGATGCGCTGAGCGAGTTCAACTTCCTCTTCAACAGTAATGAGATCTTCGCGACCTATTTCCTGCAAATACTTGTCAAGAGAAGCACTCTCTCTGTTTGTGATACTTTTGGTAATTTTTAATTGTCTCATTCTTCTTTAAAACAAATTTGGGTTGCAAAGTTACTATAAAATATTGGCTTATAAGCAATATTCAAGGAACTTTTTATCATCATAATACTCTTTACAAAGTAATAACAAAGAGAATGCCGATATGTTAGATACCGGCATTCTTTTTTCTGTTTTGTTTGCAAAAACAGCCTATTTACCTTAAAAAATATATCCTATTCCTGCGATAAATCAACCGCATAATTAGCACGTTTACCGGATGGGAAAACCCCTGTGAGGAAGAGAACCTGATCAGGAGACTTCACTGCCGCCTTCATCACATTATTTAAATCGTCGACCGTATTCATTACGGTATTATTCGCTTTCAGAATAATAAAACCTTTACGTATGCCGGCTTCCGACATTTTACCACCGTTCACACCACTCACTTGTAAACCATAACCTAAGTTGAGCTGTTTTTTCAAGTCTTCGGGTACAGGACGGAAAGCTGCTCCAAGTATATCCATACCAGCTTCTTTCACGACTTTAGTGTTTCCCTGTTCATTTTTCAGTGTGATGCTAACCTCTTCTTCTTTCTTATTGCGAATAACTTTAACCTTTACAGTATCACCGGGCCGATATTGTGAAAGAGCTTCCTGCAGATCGGAGAATTGATGAACTTTTTTACCATTGACACCTACGATAACATCATCTACTTTCAGTTTTCCGGCAGAAGCGCCATTTTCAACAACCTCAGCAACAAGAACGCCTTCTTTTACTCCCAACTTATCAATCTTGTCTTTCATCTCCTGATTGACCTTATCATCCAATTGAAGGTCTGTGCCCAATGTTCCGCCCTTTATACCAAGCAATGCACGTTGCACTGTACCGTATTGCCTCAAGTCCGAAATAACTTTAGTCATGATATTGGATGGAATAGCAAAACCATACCCACTATACGCACCTGTAGGTGAATATAACATGGCATTTATACCCACTAATTCTCCACGGGCATTTACCAAAGCTCCACCACTATTTCCCTGATTGATTGCAGCATCAGTCTGAATGAACGACTGTATATCTGCCGCTTTACCATCGGCGGTGGCAGGACCTATTGAACGTGCCTTTGCACTGACAATGCCGGCAGTCACAGTAGAACTTAAATTAAATGGATTACCTACAGCCAAAACCCATTCTCCAACTTTCAAATCATCAGAGTTAGCCACGGGAATAGTAGGAAAATCATCTCCCTGCACTTTTATTAATGCCAAGTCCGTGCTCTGATCGGTTCCTATAACGCGAGCTTGCAACTCACGACCATCATTTAGTTTCACACTCAATTCATCCGCACCATCAACAACGTGATTGTTGGTAACGATGTAACCGTCTTTAGATATAATAACTCCCGAACCGAATCCTACGCGAGGTTGGCTTTGTATCTGACGTTGCTGACCTCCACGACCATCACCGAAAAAGAAGTCGAAGATATCCGGCATATCTTGCACGGTTTGTGTCTTACTCAACTGAGTTGCTTTAATGTGTACTACCGCATGAATGGAAGCCTCGGCAGCCTGAGTTAAATCGACCGGTTGTGCCGGTGTGCCATAGGCAGCCAAACGCATGTTGTCGGGATTTTGCTGAAACAATTCACTGAATGCAGCCGGTCTTGCTTTCTGCAATACTCTATAAGCTGTGAATCCTCCTACTCCCGAACTAAGGAGCACAATAGCAGCGACTCCAAGAATGTTTTTCGTTGTCTGTTTCATACTATTTTAGTCTTTTTAAACTGTTAATATTCAAGATTGATTTAACATTGTGGAGTTAAAATAACGACAAAAACTGTTCTGTTATTCTGCATGTCATGTTTTTTTGTTCTCTTTTAACAGTGAATATCCGGGGCTTAACAGCGATTAACGGCAGAGTGTGACAATTTTACATTTTTGTACGAACTGTCAGTAATTTAAGTACTCTATATCCATGTGATAATTCCATTTGGGGAAGTAAATATTACCCCCATCCCACTCCACTTCTCCACGTTGGAAATCAACCGTTTCGCTACGCGGATACTTTTTTGCAGGAACCAACGGCATGCCGTAATCATTATTCACCACCATACGCCACGAATCAATGCCACCAAAGAAGAAATACTCTTCATCAGCATTGCGGGCAAACGTTGGTACGCCGAATGATTGATCGACCGGTATCCAACCCACACCTTCAAAATAGACTTCAGCCCAATCGTGGAGATTCCATGCACGGGGATGCATCATAAAACCACTTTGAAAATGGGCAGGAATGCCACTAATACGGCAAAGTGTGATAAAGAGCAGGCTTACTTGTCCACAATCGCCATGATGATTATCCAGCACATATTCGGGAATATTTTCAATCGTAGAATATTCACGAGCCGATGCCCATGGAAAGTGATCGTTCACCCAACGGAAAATACGCTGAGCTTTCAAATAGGGATTCTTCTCACCGACCGTAAGACGTGCAGCCAACTGACGTAGCCTCGGGGAGAAGACGATATGTTTCTCGCGTGGTGAAGTATATTGTTTATATAACACAGAAGTGGTATCATAAGGTTGTATATCTTCAGGCTTAACAGGATGCCATTCACCACAAGATGTATATTCAAATGTTTCCGAAAAGACAGTAGGCTCATTATATCGAGCCTGCTTCTCCATGTAGAGTGTACTATGCATGCAATCTCTTGGAGAAAAGGTATATTGCGGTTCGCTTGCAGAGATAAACTTCACATCTTTTTGACGGGCAACATCGGTGCGCGGATAAGGTAACCAGCAACGAATAATTTTTCCGGCGGGTACGGCATTGCTATCAACTGTCAGCGTATAGGTTATCCGCATACGTTTAGGAGCGGCAATCGAATTTTGGCTACTCTTCACCGCCGTAATTATTTCGGGAAGGTTATCCATATTCACCTTCTCACTTCCACTAGACACATTACCCTCTTTTGCTACTTTTATATTATTGCAAGTGGTGTCAACGCGAAATAAATTAGGACCGGAATTACGAAAAAAACGTTTCTCGCCATCCAGCGTCATACACTCCAATGCTCCCGAAGCTTCCCATTTTTGCATTTGCTCATCAGTCACGTCGGGGATATACTTACGAATATAATCTTTCACTTGCGACTCTGTGAGGCAAAAATCATTAAGCAAACGTTGATGCAAATCATCTTCCCATTTATAAGGTTTCGTCACCGGTTTGGTGGAACAAGCCGAAAGGCCCAGAAAGAACACAAATAAATAAACCAGTCTTTTCATAATGAGTTAGCTTTAGTCGATTACTTATTCCGCAATGTCGCTGTAAGAAGAGTCTTACAGTTTAATGATGCCCACACCCGGCAGATTAGGCAGGGTTATTTTACCTTTCACCACTTCCATACCACGGAAACGGTCATTGGCAATCAGCAGATTACCGTCAAGATCGGCAAAGTCGACTGCCGGAGAAAGCTGTGCGGCAGCAGAAACGGCGCATGAAGTTTCCGTCATACACCCCACCATTACGCGCATCCCTAACGAGCGGGCCAACGTGAGCATCTTCCAAGCTTCACGCATACCGGTGCATTTCATCAATTTGATATTTATTCCGGTAAAAGCTCCCTTAAGGCCAACCACATCAGACAGACGTTGCAAAGATTCGTCTGCAAAGATAGGCAAAGGACTTTGCTGTGTAACCCAAGCAATATCGTCCAGCTGCGTTTTAGGCATAGGCTGTTCCACCATTACAATGCCTTTATCGTGCAACCAATGTATCATATCAAGTGCATAATGCTTATCTGTCCAACCTTGATTTGCATCTACGGCAATCGGCAAATTGGTAACGGAACGGATTGTTTCAATCATTTCTTTATCGTTATCACGCCCCAACTTCACTTTCAGTATGTTGAATTGATCGGCACATTCCTTAGTTTTAGCACGAACCACATCCGGAGTATCTATACCGATAGTAAAAGTAGTCGACGGAGCTTTATCTTTATCCAGTCCCCAAATTTTATACCAAGGTGCACCCAACATTTTACCAACCAGATCGTGCAAAGCAATATCTACAGCTGCTTTGGCCGCAGCATTGCCCGGCGAAAGTTTATCCACATAAGCCAGGATATCTTCCAACTGAAAAGGATCTGAGAATTGCCCGATAGTATCTTGAACTCTCTTCAGGAAAGCCAATACGCTATCCACTGTACCCAACTCATGTTGCAAATATGGAGGCATGGAAGCTTCACCATATCCTGTAATACCATCATATTCTATCTCAACCTGAACATCGGGAGTAGTGCTACGCGAAAAAGTCGCCACGGTAAATACGTGACGCAACTTCAATTCATAAGCAAAGAAATTAAGTTTCATCTTTGGAGTTGCTCCTTGTTTATTAATTGAAAAAGGCGCAGGTGAACCGCCATTCCCGGCAAACATATTATTGATTGCCACACCGGATCCGATAGCGGCCAAGGCTGCTGTCTTCAGAAAATCTCTTCTGTTCTGCATATATTCAGATTTTTGTATTGTAACGTAAGTCGAAGCACATAATTAAATAGTTTTTCATACCAAGAATACTACACTCTTCGTTTATTCGTCGCTTTTATTTTCTATAATAAGAATTGGTCAACGTCGTGTTAATCAACGGCTGCTTATTGATATATGGGAGGAAGCGAACGGCAAAGAGTAAACGCCCCAAATTATATTCATCATAAAGCTCGTCGGAAGGATTAAAACTGCTGACGTGTACGCTTCCCTGTGAATGAATAAAACGCTTGTTACCTATATACATTCCTACGTGAACGACCCGTTCTTTCTGACTGGCAGTAGCTTTACGGCCAAAGAAGATCAAATCGCCCGGTTTGAGATTAGAGAAATCGGGGGCGATATCAATATGCGAACCCACATAAGCCTGCTGCGAAGCATCTCTCGGAATAATGATGTCGTGCAGAAATAACACCGTACGCATAAATCCGCTGCAATCGACACCTTTCGAAGAAGTACCCGCCCAAAGATAGGGTACACCAAACAGCGTGTGGGCAGTGCTGATAATACTCGCTGCATCTTGTTTCAAACCAGCTCGCCATTCTTTCTCGGGCATCGAAATGGATTTCGCAATATATCCTGTACGACCGTCTGGATAAGATACTTTATAGAAGTTCCCCTGTTCTCCGTTTATTTTCAATCGGTTTCCCGATACGACATCGGATACCGGCTGCGAGTTCTGATCAGGACGGGAATAAACAAAACCGTAATGTGAAGTCACCACAATCTTTTCGGCAACGTTCCATGCATGCAACTCTTGTTCAGTAACAGGATACACTGCAGTTGAATAGACCCAGGCAATATAATTATCCGGAGTCTGAATGCGGTACCAACCTTTACGTTGTAGAATCCTCACCGGCATACCGAGCAAAGCCTGAGTTGTCATTTCCGCAGAAAAGTCGGCATCCACACGAATATTGCAGACTGACAAATTGACAATACCATAAGTTTTTCCTTTCAGCCCTTCGCTGTCCGGTAAAACCTGTAAGCAGTCCACTATTTTATAATTTGCTTTTGTAAGTCCGGCTATCAAAGCTTTTTTAGCTTCCGGCACAGTTGTTACTCCACGCACCATCACATTCTGTCCACCTACGGTATAGTCCACATCAAACAGTGCCACGCGCTTATCAGGAGCGTAAATTTGCTTAATGCTATCGGACAACTGTGTTATATTTGCTGGAAGAATTTTGTCACCATTTTCCAAAGCCATCGCACTTGAACTTAAAAATATGAGCAGGGATAATAAAAGGAACATTTTTTTCATCGCCTTTAAGAATTTAGGGATTATTAGTGTTAGCAAAGTTATAAATTTATTCTATTTGCGATACACTTTTTCAGCAATTTTAAGCATTTTGATAATTATAGATTCTAATTTCCCGAAGAACACACCACGAGGTTGAAAGCCTCATCAAATCGTAAACTATAAATTAAAGCGAGAATAGTGTCTCTGAAACAGTGGGCTTTATTCCGAAATAAAACAAACATTAGTTATGAAGCGTTTAATTAGAGAGTTTAATGCCGAATCCGAATAACAAAAGAATTGAACGGTCAATAAGTCTCTGTTATTTTTTAACTAAAGAAATAATGTCAAAATGAAAAGGCAAAAAAGAAATAAATAGCATACAATGCCGTTGTCACTAAATATGTAGCTAAAATATTGTATCTTTGCACCCATTAGCAGTTGGTCGGTCTGTCGCTTGCGTCAATGACGTATGAGGAAAGTCCGGGCAACACAGGGCATCCTACTTCCTAACAGAAAGCTGTCCGCGAGGGTAGAGTAACGTAGAAGAAAATAACCGCCTGATCTTCGGAAAAGGTAAGGGTGAGAAGGTGGGGTAAGAGCCCACCAGTCTTATGGTGACATAAGGGCTGTGCGTCTTAGGAGTTGTAAGGTCATGTATACCGGCGTTTGAGGGCTGCCCGCCCGATGCCGGAGGGTAGACCGCTAAAGCCGTTCATGGTAACATGCGGTTCAGATAAATGACAGACACCTTATCTTTATCGGTAAGGAACAGAACCCGGCTTACAGACCGACTGCTTTTTTATATAAAACCAAGAGATGAAGAGCATCCCCTACTCTTCATTACTCATATATAATTATTCTTTAATTATGAGTCAACGTATCGCCGCTCTTTGGAAATTCCTGACATACGACATTTGGCGTATCACGGAAAGTGAAGTCACTAGCAGGACTTTCTCCATCTATACCATTATCAAAACCTTTTATTTAGCAGTCAATCGCTTCATCAGCGAGCGACTGATGAACAAAGCTTCCGCATTAACTTACAGCACATTGCTGGCCATCGTTCCAATTTTAGCCATTATATTTGCCATAGCAAGAGGATTCGGGTTCGATCATCTAATGGAAACCCAGATACGTACAGGATTCGGCGGTCCCAGCGAAACGACCGAAGTTATACTTAAGTTAGTGGAGTCCTACCTTTCGCAGACAAAAAACGGTGTATTTATCGGAGTGGGTTTAATCATGTTATTGTGGACGGTACTTAACCTGATCGGCAGTATAGAAATCACATTCAACAGAATCTGGCAAGTGAAGAAAGCCCGGAGCATGTACCGGAAAATCACCGACTACTTCTCGATGTTTCTTTTGATGCCTATACTCATTGTGGTGTCGGCCGGTCTTTCTATCTTTATGAGTACCGTACTCAAAAATCTAGAAGACTTTATTCTTCTAGCACCTATTTTAAAGTTCCTCATCCGCATGATTCCTTTTGCCCTGACTTGGCTAATGTTTACCGGATTGTATATTTTCATGCCTAATACTAAAGTTAAATTCCGACATGCTTTTATTTCGGGAATCATTGCGGGCACGGCACATCAGGCTTTTCAGTATCTATACATCAGCGGGCAGTTATGGGTATCAAATTATAATGCTATCTACGGTAGCTTTGCTGCTCTACCTTTGTTTTTACTCTGGCTGCAGACTTCATGGACTATCTGCCTCTTTGGAGTGGAACTGACTTATGCCGGACAAAACATCAACAATTTCAGTTTCGATAAAGATACCCAGAATATAAGTCGCCGGTACCGCGACTTTATTTCTATTTTGGTTTTATCGCTCATTGCAAAACGTTTCGAAAAAAACGAAGAGCCTTATAATGCTGAAATGATATCGGAACATTGCCAGATACCGATCCGCCTGACTTACCAAATACTCTATGAACTGCAAGAAATCAACTTGATACATGAAACAGTAGTGGACGAAAAGAGTGAAGACATTGCTTATCAGCCATCCATGGACATCAATAAATTAGATGTCGCCACCCTGCTAAACAGATTGGATTCGCATGGTTCGGAAGATTTCAAGATAGATCGGGAAAATGTATTCAACGGGGAATGGAAAGTTTTGATGAAGGCAAAAGAAGATTATTACAAAAATTCGAGTGAAATATTGCTCAAAGACTTATAAACGGACGACCTAAGCAGAAATAAGCTCTAGGATAATTTTCTATTTGTAGAAGCGTCTTATTATACAATATAAAAGTATCATAGCTGGTTCGAGGCTTAGAGCAAGTTACTTCTCATAACAATTTCCCCAAGAAAGGAACTCTAATACTGTCTATTTCGTTTTGAAATATTCATTTTTCGCTTTGATTAGCTGTATATAACATCTAAATAAACAAAAGACTATTTTCACATGCTATAGATAAATAGGTAGAAAAACAATATTAAATTTATGAATCCGATTAAGATTTTATTTCTTTCAATCTTCATGTCAGTGGCAGTAATTGCATCTGCCCAAAATGATAAACCGCTTCGCTTAGGAGTGGCGGGACTTTCGCATGGACATCTTTGGGAAGTACTTTCGCGCCTCAATCGCGGAGATTTCGAAGTAGTTGGTGTAGCTGAAAAGGACACCACTCTGTGGAATAACAAAATGCTCAGGGCAAAGGTCGACAAGGAATCTTTCTTTCAGAATCTTGATGAAATGTTGGACAAGAAAAAGCCCGAAGCTGTAATTGTCTACGAAGATATCTACGACCATTTAAGGGTTATAGAGGCTTGTGCACAGCGTGGAATACACGTAATGGTGGAGAAACCTTTGGCTACAACCACTGCACAGGCTAAACGTATTGAGGAACTGGTCCGGAAATATCATATCATGGTGCTGACTAACTACGAAACAACATGGTATCCTTCAAATCATAAAGCGTATGAGTTGGTTAAGAATGAAAATGCAATAGGAAGAATATCAAGAATAAATGTCTACGACGGACATCAGGGACCGGCAGAAATAGGTTGCAGCCCTGAATTCCTTAGATGGCTGACTGACCCGGTGCTCAACGGCGGTGGAGCAGTCGTTGACTTTGGATGTTATGGGGTAAACCTGAGCACATGGTTGATGAATGGTGAAAAGCCTATCAGCGTATATGCCACACTGAAACAACAAAAGCCACAGGTCTATCCTAAAGTGGATGATGACGCAACCATCGTACTGAAATACCCGAATACGACCACCATCATCATGGCTTCGTGGAACTGGCCGATAAGCCGTAAAGACATGCACATCTATGGAGACAAAGGTTATATCTATCAGGATAATGCGACGGACATGCGCGTTTACGCGAATAAGAAAGAAACCAAATTTAGCGCTGAAGCACTTCCCACACCATACAACGACTCATTCCGTTACTTGAAGGCAGCCGTAAGAGGTGAGTTGAAAGTAAAGCCAACCGATCTGTCTTCGCTTGAAAATAATATGATTGTAGTGGAGATATTGGAAGCTGCCATCAAAAGTAATAAAACGGGGAAAGAAATATACTTGAAAAAATAAGTATGTTTGCATCTTAAAACAGAACGTGTATAGCTGAACAGTATATACTCGCTATAAAAAAGGACGTACATGCCTGAATAGTATATATTCGCTGTTAAAAGACGCACATATCTGAACAGTATGTATTTGCCAGAAAGAGAAGCCAGCAATATAGTTATAGAAGAATATGCATGCATCATAAAGCGAGACGAGCTTATCAGATAAATGCGCTTGCATCATAAAAAGGCTGATCACATAATTATATTGAAACAACGGAGATAGGTATAGAAATTAGATATAATGAAGTAAAAAGATAAAGCGGGTAATAAGCAATAGGCTGCATTACCTGTAAACAGAGAATATTAACAATAAAAAAAAGTAATCGTATGAAGAGAATATCATTTATTATCGCTGCATTCTTTTTGTTATCCACCATCAATGCTCAGGATATGAAGCAGATTAAGTTACCGGCACCCAACAAAACAACCGGAACTGCCATTATGAAAGCACTCAACGATCGGCATTCGGAACGTGGATATGCTGCAAACAAGCTTCTCCCCCAAGATATTTCGAACCTATTATGGGCAGCCAACGGACTTAACCGTCCCGATGGAAAACGTACTGCTCCCTCATGCCGTAACTTCCGCGAAGTGAATGTCTATGTCATTACGCCGGAAGGGGCTTATTTGTATGATGCAAAAGCACACGCTTTATCGCTGCTTACCGAAGGTGATTATCGCGATGCGGTAGCAGGTGGACAGGATTTTGTAAAAAGCGCTCCGCTCTGCATTGTTCTTGCAGCCGACTTAACTCCATTCGGAAAAGACATTGATGAGAATGCCAAACTGATGGCTTCTGTTGATGTAGGTATTGTATGCCAAAACATCAATCTGGCTTGCTCCGGATTAGGGCTGGCTACGGTTCCGCGCGCTACCATGGATAAAACCACTCTTAAAAAGGTGTTGAAACTGAAAGATACGGAATTACTGTTGATGAATAATCCGGTGGGATATCCTAAAAAGAAATAATATCTTGTAGTAATCTCAAAACATAAATCAGGCCGTCTTAATATAACTTTTAAAGACGGCCTGATTTTTTTATATTCAGTAACACATAAAGTGAGACTTTAGTACTTATTGTAAGAAACAACTTTCTCTTTATCTTTTCTAAGCTTCCTCCTCTTTTCCTTTGTAGGGTAACCGACAATAATGTCAAGGAGCAGACGCTTCGATTCGGGTATCCCCACCACTTTCTTCATTGCCTTCTCATCAAACCACCCCACAATGCAGGAACCCAATCCCTCATTCTCTACTGCAAGGACAATATGAGCGGCAACTATACCGATATCTATCAACGGAAAATGCTTGTTCTTTAACTTCGATCCCAAAGAAGAAGTAATATTCGCCGATTCTTCAACCACTAAGATATGTACAGGAGCATCTTTGGCAAATTTGTTCATACCCATGCCACTAGCCGCCTTACCTACCTTCTGCACCAGTTCTTCGTCGTTTACCACAACGAACTTCCAAGGCTGGGCATTACATGCCGAAGGAGCCAGACGAGCCGCTTCAAGAATACGGTCAAGTTTTTCCGTTTCCACGGCACGCGTCTTATCAAAAGCCCGGTCGCTTTGGCGGGCAGTCACCAATTGCAAAAAATCCATATTCATCTTTAGTTTTTGAACCGCACAAATATCAGTCGTGATATTGAATCATACGGCTGATATATTTGCCTATAATATCGAATTCAAGATTTATGATGCTTCCCGGCTTGATGTGATGGAAGTTGGTATGCTCAAAAGTATAAGGTATAATGGCAACCTGAAAAGTATCTTCAGTCGGATTGCAAACCGTAAGGCTAACTCCATTGACTGTCACCGAGCCTTTATCCACAGTTATATATCCACGTTTAGCCATTTCTTTATCAAAAGCATAACGGAAAGTGAAGTAATAACTTCCGTCGGCATCCTGTACATCCACACAAGTTGCAGTCTGGTCTACATGCCCTTGGACGATGTGCCCGTCGAGGCGACCGTTCATAATCATGCTACGCTCCACATTGACCTCATCCCCTATCTTTAAAACTCCGAGATTGGAACGATCCAACGTTTCTTTCATGGCGGTAACAGTATAGGTATCAGCCGTCTTACTTACCACCGTGAGGCAAACACCATTATGAGATACACTCTGATCAATCTTTAATTCGTTAACGAAGGAGCATCTAAAAGTGAAATGAACATTTTCCTGCTCTTTAACCAACGCCACAAGTGTGGCACACTCTTCTATTATTCCGGAAAACATAATAAACAATATTAAGTTAAGATTCTATTTTATCTCCGGTCTGTGCATTTTGCAAGTGGAGATAGCTAATGCAAACCTACATGAATATTTCGAGATTCACAAGCGCTTATTAAAGATTAAGCAAAAAGATAGCCCATAAGAAAAGCTGTACACGAGTACCTGATTCGCATTTGTAGTTACCACAAATACAGATCAATATTCCTGTGAAACCACTTATTAATGATGTAAATCTCAATATGATTCTTTGGCTCAGTTATAAATCTTGGAGGGCTTCATTAAAGAGAAATGTTCGCTATCAGATAAAGGATCACTCCGAGATTCTGAAGGATTGAGAACTCCTTTTTAAGAGCTTCCATTGCCGAACCGTAGCCCTTTGGTTCCCATACCGAAGCGCTACGGTTCGCATAGCAAAGCCCTACGGTTTGAAAACCAAAGGGCTGCGGTTCCTCTATACATAAAGAGAAGCACGGAAGCTATAATACGACTTTAGATTTAAGCTACGACACAAAGAATATTTTCTGAAGACATTCATTGAATGATGCATTCTCAAAATTCAAATACTTCACGGTTGAAGCTTTTAATACTAAGATAAACACCTTCAGAGCATGTTTCAGAGGAGTAGTAAAGAGAGTTCTTCCTGTCTAGATGTATCCTTCTTATTCAGATTATCTAAAATTTATGCTTAAAATCGTCATCCCTCAGCTTTTCGGTATGATCCCGGAATTTCGGTATAATCCCCTTTTTGGATATATGGGAATGAGATGGGTTATAACAATAAAAATGGGGCTTTTCACAAAGCCCCATTTTCAGTTTTCAATAGGTATTAGTTTTTTTTAAGGTAAAAAGATTGTTTTCAGGATAACGGTGCAAATATAGAAGCTTTTAAAATAATTAGCCAAATAAAAAGATATGTCTTATAACATCTTTTTGAAAATAATTTGGTTTTATTATGATTTAAAGGCGCTTCTGCTTTCGCATCCGTTTTCACTGACAAATATATAATCTTTTTTGTAATAATCACTAAAAAGATTATAAAAAGGCTATTCCGGTCGTTTTTTTACTTCTCACCGGAATATTCCTCTTCAGTTTTCCCTCTATGTTTTAACACTTTAGCATCAATGTAAAATACAATTTCTTCTACAATATTTGTAATATGATCACCCGATCGTTCCAACTTACGGAAGATCCCTACGAGATTAAGACACATCTGTACACTTTCGGGATACTTGGTGATATAATCGCTCAGTACTACAGGTGCAGAAGCGTTGATCTCATCAAGTAAGTTGTCTTTGGCAAAGACAGAAGTTGCCAGTTCAAGACTTTCTTCTTGCAAGGCTTTCTTAGCCAATTCGAGCATGGAGAGTACTTCTTCCAACATCTCATCCAGACGAAGTTGCTTAAGTAATTCGCCGTCAAGAGCCGGTTCCTTACAATTGAGTACAAACCGCGCAATTCCTTCGGCAAAGTCACCTAGGCGTTCAAGGTTGGTGTTGATCTTGAGCATGGCAAGCACAAAACGCAAGTCGATAGCTACAGGATTGTACAAAGCAATAATATCTTCCACATCACTGTCTATCTTCAACTCAAAAGCATTCACACGCCGCTCACGTACAAGCACCTGCCTGGCCAATTCCGAATCTAATGTCAAAACAGCCTCACCGGCGCGGTCAAGCTGATTGTAAACCAAATTCCACATTTCGTCTATTTCCTTCTTGAGTAAGACGAGTTCTGATTCTATAAACTTTACCATAGACTCTATATAATTTCTTAATTATTTATTTCAAGAGACAATCAACCGAAACGTCCGGTGATATAATTTTGCGTTTCTATCTTATCCGGATTGGTGAATATTCTCTTTGTCTCTCCGAATTCAACCATTGTACCCAAATAAAAGAAAGCCGTTTTATCACTAATACGAGCTGCCTGCTGCATATTATGGGTCACGATCACAATCGTATAATTTTTCTTCAATTCATGAATAAGTTCCTCTACTTTAGCCGTGGAGATAGGATCGAGTGCCGATGCCGGTTCGTCCATCAGCAGAACAGATGGAGACACAGCCATGGCACGGGCGATGCAAAGACGTTGCTGTTGTCCCCCCGAAAGGGCATACGCCGAAACTTTCAACTTATCCTTCACTTCATCCCATAAAGCAGCTCCTTTCAGTGACTCTTCCACACGGTGTCGTATGTAATCGCTATCTTTCACCCCATTAACCCGAAGGCCGTAAGCTACGTTTTCAAAAATACTTTTTGGAAAAGGGTTAGGACGCTGAAATACCATTCCCACATTCTTGCGCAGTTCATCCACCATAATATCCTTATCATAGATATCTTGTCCATCAATCAAAATATCTCCGGTCAGACGAGTGTTGGGAATAAGATCATTCATCCGGTTTAATAAACGCAGAAAGGTCGATTTCCCACAACCTGATGGACCAATAAAGGCTACAACCGATTTTTCCTCAATATCCAGGCTGATATCTTTCAATGCATGAAAATCACCATACCAGAAGTTTACATTATTAGTTTCAATTTTATTCATGAATTCTATCAGTTAGTCTTAACTTTTTTCTCAAAATATTTACGCAGTGCGTTTGCCAGTAAATTTACAAAAAGAATGATAACAATCAACACTAATGCCGTACCGTAAGCCAAAGGCAATTGGGCATCCATATTAGTGCCGCTTGTTGAAATAACATAAAGGTGATAAGGCAGGGCCATACACTGGTCAAATACACTGTTCGGTAACTTCGGCAAGAAGTAAGCGGCACAGGTAAACAAGATTGGTGCCGTTTCGCCAGACACACGTCCCATAGCTAAAATCAGCCCGGTAATCACATTCGGCATTGCCATAGGCAAAATAACGTGCCAGATTGTCTGTAACTTGGTAGCCCCCAATGCACGACTTCCTTCACGCAAGTTGTCGGGAATTGCTTTTAAAGCTTCTTCGGTGGTCCTTATCACCAAAGGAACACAGAGTAAGCCGAGGGTTAGTGAACCGGCAAGAATACTGTCACCGAATCCGAGGTAATTGACAAACAATGCCATACCAAATAGTCCGAAAACGATAGACGGTATACCACTTAAGTTATTTGTCATCACACGGATAAAACGTACCACCCAGCCACGCGGAGCATATTCATTCATATATATGCCGCTCATCACTCCTACGGGGAAAGCAAACAAAGCACTTCCCACCATCAAGTAGAATGTACCCACAATGGCAGGCCAAATACCTCCGGCAGTCATCCCATCGGTGGGGGCGGTGGTCAGAAATTCCCAGTTGATAACTCCGATACCTTTATATATAATAAATCCAAGAATGGCAAACAGTATTCCGGCGACCATCAGACTCAGAAATCTGAAAGTACCAAAAGCAATACTTTGTGAAAAGTGTTTTCTATTATTTATCATAACTTTTATATTTCAATCAGCCCAAAGCCATTATTTGTTTTTCTATTATTCCCCATACTTCTACTTCCACTGCCTAGCCGACACGGCCTCAACGGTAAAGTTAATAAGTAAGCTTATGAAAAACAGCACCACACCCAGTAAGAATAGAGCCTGATAATGTGCTCCACCTGCAGGTGCTTCACCCAATTCGGCGGCGATAGTAGCAGGAATAGTACGTAAAGGTTCGAGTATGGAATGTGGAATAACCGCAGCATTTCCGGTCACCATAAGAACGGCCATAGTCTCACCGATGGCACGTCCGATGCCCAAAACAACTCCTGAAGTAATACCGGATACCGAATATGGTATTACAACTTTATAAATGGTCTGCCATTTTGAAGCTCCCAAAGCTAGGCTTGCTTCGCGCATTGCCCGGGGGCAGTTCCGCAAGGCGTCTTCAGTCACCGTAATAATAGTAGGGAGTGCCATAATAGCCAACACGACACTACCGGCGAGACCACTTTCGCCAACCGGAAGTTTGAATACATTCTGTAAAATGGGGACAATCACAATCAATCCGAAGAAGCCATATACCACCGAAGGTATCCCGCTCAACAACTCAATAATGGGTTTCAGCAAATTGCGCACACGATGATCGGCTACTTCCGCCATATAGATGGCCACCGACAGTCCGAAAGGTAATGCAATGAGAATGGCAAACAAACTAACCCACAACGTGCCGGTAATTAAAGGAAGAAATCCAAACTGTGCAGCGGGAGTGGCAGTCGGAAACCATTCAGCTCCGGCAAATACATCTTTTATTGAAATGGTATGATCATGTACGAGATGCACATCGGAACGTACAATAAACTTCTTGGGGACAAAGGCAACAATGCCGGGAGTCTTTTCCACTAATTGGGTAATCAGTTCCCCCGCACGCTCATAAGTAGCACCAAGTTGCTCTTCGGAAAAATAGTGTGTCACATCTTCCAGTCGGAAAAGCTTAATAGGAAGATCCTCCCCTCCCACCTCTTTCCAATTGGTAATTTCTTCATCAAAGATGCCTTTAATCTGGGCAGGCGATAAATCATTGACTTGGTTTGTCTTATGCAATGCCAAAACATAACCGTCTTCAATAACTTTGCTTTTGAACAAGCCGAAAGCTTCGGAAAAGAGGAAAACAACGATCAATAAAATAGTAATGCTCGTCAAAAAACCGCTGCAGGTCAACAGGCCTTCTACAATCTTTTCAAAAATTCTCTTCATATCTGTTTACTGAGATTTCAAGTGCAAAGGAACATGACTTGTATTAAGAAGCTGTGACTAACATTTGAAAGAAAGATTTCAAACATATTACGAACTTGTTACAATAAGGAAAATCGGTATTCTTGTAATGTTATTGTAATATGTGTTTTATTTATTTGCAACGTAAACGAAAAAGAGAATCCGGCTATTCGCATTTTGCCAAGTCGGACATTATGGAACAACGAACATGAGAATATGCAGCATACATTTAATACATAAATAATTTGTTACATGAGAACAAAAGCAATCACCTTATTATCCATTTGTTTTATTTTATTGACGGCGAATATAAGTGCCCAACGTATTAAGGGTAGCGACACCGTACTGCCTATTGCCCAGCAAACCGCCGAGAAATTTATGAATCAAACTTCAAATACCCGTGTTACAGTGACAGGGGGAGGCACCGGAGTAGGGATATCAGCCTTACTTGATGAAACTACAGACATAGCCATGGCTTCAAGAGCTATTAAATTCAGCGAGAAGATGAAGGTGAAAGCTGCCGGAAAAGATATAAAAGAGGTTATCATCGCTTATGATGCTCTTGCTGTAGTAGTCAATCCCACCAATCCGGTAAGAAAGCTTACCAGAGAACAATTGGAAGGTATATTCCGTGGCAAGATAACAAATTGGAAAGAAGTCGGCGGAGATGATCGGAAAATCATAGTCTACTCGCGTGAAACATCTTCGGGGACCTATGAGTTCTTCAAAGAAAGCGTTCTGAAAAATAAAAACTATATGAGCGGCAGTTTATCCATGCCCGCCACCGGTGCCATCATTCAGTCGGTTAGCCAGACAAAAGGTGCCATAGGATATGTAGGATTGGCTTACCTTTCACGGCATGTCAAAGCACTAAGCGTTTCCTACGACGGAAAGCATTATGCGCTTCCTAGCATGGAGACAGCTATCAATAAAACTTATCCTATTGTCCGCCCGTTATTCTATTACTACGACGTAAAAAAAGAAAAACAAGTTTCCTCACTCATGCATTACATTCTATCTCCTACAGGACAAGAAATTATTAAAAAAGGAGGATATATTCCGGTGAAATAAGGGAATAAGAAAAAAATATCATACTTTTGTAGCTCAAATAGTAGTATTAGAGCATTATGGCAGATATAAAAAGCGAAGAAACGGTTGAGAAAAAAAGCCTCAACTTCATAGAACAGATCGTAGAGAAGGACTTGAAAGAAGGTAAAAACGGGGGAAAAGTTCAGACTCGCTTCCCGCCGGAACCTAACGGGTATCTCCATATCGGTCATGCAAAAGCTATATGTATGGACTTCGGCATTGCAGCCTCTCACGGTGGTATATGCAACTTACGCTTCGACGACACCAACCCTACAAAGGAGGATGTGGAATACGTGGAAGCAATCAAGGAAGACATTCAATGGCTGGGTTACCAATGGGGTAATGAATATTATGCATCCGATTATTTCCAGCAACTCTGGGATTTCGCCATCCGCCTTATTGAGGAAGGAAAAGCTTATATTGACGAGCAATCTTCCGAACAAATAGCTCAACAAAAAGGTACTCCTACCCAACCGGGTGTGGAAAGTCCTTATCGTAACCGCCCCGTCGCAGAGAGCCTTGAGCTTTTTCGTAAGATGAACAGCGGTGAGATTGAAGAAGGTGCCATGGTGTTACGTGCCAAAATAGATATGGCCAACCCCAACATGCACTTCCGTGATCCGATTATTTACCGGGTAGTAAAACATCCGCATCATCGCACCGGAACAACATGGAAGGCATACCCAATGTATGACTTTGCACATGGTCAGAGCGACTTTTTCGAGGGGGTTACCCATTCACTTTGTACGTTGGAGTTTGTAGTCCACCGCCCTCTATACGACCTCTTCATCGACTGGTTGAAAGAGAATAAAGATTTGGAGGACAATCGTCCACATCAGTACGAGTTTAACAAATTGAACTTAAGCTATACTCTTATGAGTAAGCGTAATCTGCTGATCCTGGTAAAAGAAGGATTGGTTAACGGATGGAATGATCCACGTATGCCAACTATCTGTGCATTCCGTCGCCGCGGATATTCACCCGAATCGATACATAAGTTTATCGACAAAATAGGTTACACCACATACGATGCGCTCAATGAGTTTGCATTGTTGGAGAGTGCTGTACGCGAAGACCTGAACATTCGTGCTACCCGTGTATCGGCCGTGCTTAATCCGGTGAAACTGATTATCACAAATTATCCCGAAGGTCAGGTGGAAGAATTGGAAGCAATCAACAACCCTGAAAATCAGGAAGAAGGTAGTCATATCATTGAGTTCAGCCGTGAACTTTGGATGGAGCGTGAAGATTTTATGGAAGATGCACCCAAGAAATATTTCCGCATGACTCCGGGACAGGAAGTCAGACTCAAGAATGCGTACATCGTAAAATGTACGGGTTGCAAAAAAGATGAGAACGGTGAAATTACCGAAGTTTATTGCGAATATGATGCTCAAACCCGCAGTGGCATGCCCGAAGCAAGCCGGAAAGTAAAAGGTACGCTTCATTGGGTAAGTTGCGGACACTGCATAGAAGCAGAAGTTCGATTGTACGATAGATTATGGCAAGTAGAGAATCCTCGTGATGAAATAGCTGCCGTGGCGGAAGCCAAGAATTGCAGCACATTGGAAGCAATGAAAGAAGTCATCAATCCGGATTCACTGAAAATATTACCCAAATGCTATATTGAGAAATTCGTTGCCGGAATGAAACCATACAGTTACTTACAATTCCAGCGCATCGGTTACTTCAATGTAGATCCCGATTCCACACCGGACAAAATGGTGTTTAACCGTACAGTCGGTTTGAAGGACACTTGGGGAAAAATAAACAAGTAAAGAAAAGGAGTAAAAACATTAAATGAACAATAAAAACCTGCTGTCCGGAAGAGACAAAGAGTTACAACAACTTGCCGAACAGTATGAAGCTGCAAGGGAAGCTAAGAAACCTTTGTACATGGATGCTGATGATCTGGCAGATCTGGCAGACTGGTACAGTGTCAAGAGAAAATATAATAAAGCTATTGAGGTTGCCGACTACGGTCTTCAACTTCATCCTAACAACACCTCTCTATTAATAGAAAAGGCTTATATCTATATTGATGATGATCAAAGTGATAAAGCGAGGGAGATTGTTGAAAATCTCGATGATATCTATTCATCCGAGTCTAAGATTATACGTGCCCATTTCATGCTGGAAGACGGCGAAATTGGAGAAGCGGAAGATTTGCTAGAAACAATAGAGGACAAAGAAGAGCTGACTAGCCTTATAGATGTAGCTTATATGTACCTTGAAGTAGGATTTCCGGATAAAGCCATAGAATGGCTAAATACCGGTTCCGAAAAGCATGGCGATTCAGAAGCATATCTAGCGGTAATGGCCGATTCGAAATTTGCGGATAATTCATTTCCGGAAGCGGAGAAGCTATACAACCGCCTGATAGATATTAACCCATACTCCGCTCCATATTGGGTTGGGCTGGCGAAGTGTTACTTCGAACAGCGTATTCTTGATAAAGCCATAGAAGCATGTGACTATGCATTAATCAGCGATGATGAATTTGTAGACGCTTATATCTTAAAAGGGCATTGTTTCCAACAATTAGGAAACGACCAAGAAGCCGTAGATAACTACGAAAAAGCTAAAGAGCTGAATGGTGTGTCACCCGATTTCACATTTACATTTCTCGCCTACACTAAATTGGCGCGGAATGAATGGCAGGAAGCACTTGATAATTTCGAGAAAGCAATAGAATACAATGAGGGAATCAATGATTATGCTATCCTGCCCGATTTGTATATCCATGCTGCATTATGTCTTGCTAAATTGAAGAAGAAGCGCAAAGCACATCAATATTGCAAAAAAGCAATTACGCTTGAACCGGATGTAGCAGATCTATATGTTATAGAAGGTAGGATTTATTTTGAAGAAGATAATTCAAAGAAAGCTTTCGAATCATGGAATAAGGCCATTAAAATATCACAGCATCCCGATATATGGCACGAAATAGGAATACACAGTCTTGAAATGGGTGCTTTGGAATTTGCTAAATATGCATTCGAAAAAGTATCGGAACTGGACCCGCATTATGAAGGGATCAACGAAAGACTTGCACTACTTTATATGGTTCTACGTGATAAAGAGAATTTCGTGAAATATAACAGTCGATGTCAAAATCCTTTCCAGATGGAGGAATTTGAAGCGGTATTGGACGAATTGAGCAATAGCGATGACAAAGACATGGCATCGTATATGGAAAAAGTCATTAAAGCATTGAAATAACAAAACAACTATAACAACATGGAATCTGTCAGTTTCATTCAGTGGTGTCTGGATAACCTTAATTATTGGACTATTACTTTGTTGATGACCATTGAAAGTTCGTTCATACCTCTACCCTCGGAGCTTGTTGTTCCACCTGCTGCATATAAGGCAGCAGTTAGTCATGAACTGAATATTTATCTTGTTGTATTGTTTGCCACTATTGGTGCCGACTTGGGAGCTTTGATCAACTATACGCTTGCCAAATTACTGGGACGTCCATTAGTCTACAAATTTGCAAATAGCCGTTTCGGACACATGTGCCTGGTAAACGAAGCTAAAGTAAAGCATTCGGAAGATTTCTTCAATAAGCGTGGGGCGCTGTCTACCTTTATCGGAAGATTAATACCCGCTGTCCGTCATCTCATTTCCATTCCAGCCGGTCTGGTAAGGATGAAGTTGAGCACATTCTTATTGTATACTACTCTTGGAGCAGGACTTTGGAATATTATTTTAGCATCCATCGGATACTATCTTTCCACTGTTCCGGGCATTGAAACAGAAGAACAACTTTTGGCAAGAGTTACGGAATACAGTCACGAGATAGGTTATGTCTTTTTAGGGGCAACAATATTTGTCATCGGATTCTTCATTTATAAAGGCATGAAGAAAAAATAAAGTCACCCAAAAGGGCAAGATAAAAATATTGCAAAAAGAAAGAGGTTACTCTAAAAATGTCACCAGCTACACAGATTATCCTGAATTATATAGTGATAATCAAAAATATTAAAATACTGTGCAGTCTGTGATATACCTTTAGAGCAACCTCTTTTAGTTTTACCATCCTTTGTTCGACCTAAGAAACATTTTCATATTACCCGGCTAAACAAAGGAAATTTCTACATCACTTAAGAGCAGCAATAGCTTTATCATAGTCAGGCTCCTGGGTTATTTCAGGTACCAACTCCGTATAAGCCACCTTACCTTCTTTATCAACTACCACAACCGCCCGAGCAAGTAATCCCGCCAACGGTCCATCTTCCATGAGAACACCATATTTTACATCAAAATCAGAAACACGAAAGTCGGAAACCGGAATAACATTCTCAATGCCTTCTGTACTACAGAAACGAGCATGAGCAAAAGGAAGATCTTTCGATACAGCCAGCACAACTGTGTCCGGCAGGCCAGCAGCTAGTTTATTGAACTTTCTCACTGAAGTGGCACACACACTTGTATCAAGGCTTGGAAAGATGTTTAATACTACATTCTTTCCCTTCAGATCTTTTAAAGAAAGAGAAGATAAATCTGTTTTTACCAAAGCAAAATCGGGAGCTACAGCTCCTTTTTCAATGAACTTACCGGCTACTTTTACCGGTGCACCTTTAAAATTTGTAGTTGACATAATTTTATTTTTAATCGTTTATCAATTTAATATAGCAAAACAACAAATCATATTCTCCAAAAGTTCATCACCACAAAAAATAATAGTCTAAAAAAAGAGTTCCTCTTATACAATACTTTACATATTTTGTTCATATCTTACAGCCGCCACAACGATTAATATTATTATTTTTAGTTTATCTTTGTAGAGTATAAAATAACAGATTATCAACTAGAATAAAATTAAAAACAGACTATGGCAATGCATACATGGTTCGAGTGCAAAATTCGGTACGAGAAGACAATGGAAAACGGGATGAATAAAAAAGTAACAGAGCCGTACTTGGTAGATGCACTCAGCTTTACCGAAGCCGAAGCACGAATTATTGAAGAGATGACTCCATTCATATCAGGTGAATTCACCGTATCGGACATTAAACGGGCCAACTACAGCGAATTATTTTCAAGTGATGAAGAAGCTGCCGACAGATGGTTCAAATGTAAACTGATATTTATTACATTGGATGAAAAAAGTGGAGCGGAAAAGAAAACATCAACCCAAATTCTTGTTCAAGCTTCCGATTTAAGAGATGCCGTAAAGAAACTCGACGAGGGTATGAAAGGTACAATGGCAGATTATCAGATTGGATCGGTAGCGGAAACAGCTATTATGGATGTATATCCTTACAGCTCCGAACCAAACGATAAACCGGAGGTATAAGATTGAACTGATTTTTGGAGCACGCTAAATAGAAGCAATGATTATGATTGAAGAGAATATTAAGCAAATACTAAGCGAACTACCCGAAGGGGTGCGACTGGTAGCTGTGTCCAAATTTCATCCGAATGAAGCTATCGAAGAAGCCTATAAGGCTGGTCAAAGAGTTTTTGGAGAAAGTAAAGTGCAAGAGATGACGGGCAAGTACGAAAGCCTACCCAAAGACATTGAATGGCACTTTATCGGGCATCTGCAATCGAATAAAATAAAATATATTATTCCTTACGTCAGCCTCATTCATGGTGTGGACAGCTATAAGCTGTTGGTTGAGATCAACAAACAAGCTGCAAAAGCGGATAAAGTGATCAACTGCCTGCTGCAAATACACATAGCCGAAGAGGAAACTAAATTCGGTTTCAGTTTCGATGAATGCCGCGAGGTATTTCACAAAGAGGACTGGAAAGAATTGCAAAATATACGGCTATGCGGATTAATGGGAATGGCAACAAACACCGATGACCGCAAACAAATTAAAAAGGAATTCTGTTTTTTAAGCGAATTTTTCAAAGAAGTAAAACAACAATGGTTCACTGACATGGAGTCTTTCAAAGAGCTGTCAATGGGAATGTCGCACGACTACCATTTGGCTATTGAATCAGGAAGCACATTGGTACGCATTGGTAGCAATATCTTCGGAGAAAGGGTGTATTGAACCGGGCAAGTATTGAAAGATACTGGTATTGAACGCGAATCAGGCACTTTAATTTAAGTATAACCAATAAAACTAATTATCATGGCATCATTAGAAACTACTTATGCAGGGTTAAAATTAAGAAACCCCATTATTGTCAGCAGTTCAGGACTAACCGACAGCCCCGAAAAAAATAAAAAACTTTATGAGGCAGGTGCGGGAGCCATAGTCCTTAAATCACTCTTCGAAGAACAGGTCATGAAAGATGCCGATTGGCAGGGTGACATGGGATCTTATGCCGAAGGAAGTGATTATCTGGTGGAATTCATGCGCGAAAACCAATTGGGCGAGTATTTGGGACTAATCAGAGAAACTAAAAAAGTATGCCCGATCCCGGTTATTGCAAGCATGAACTGTTATCACGACACCGAATGGGTGAATGTAGCCAAGCAAATAGAAGCTGCAGGAGCAGATGCCATTGAAATCAATATTCTTGCGCTACAAACAGATGTTGATTACACTTTCGGTGCTTTCGAACAACACCATGTTAACATTCTCAGACATGTAAAGAGTAATGTTCAGATCCCGGTAATCATGAAGTTGGGAAAGAATTTCACCAATCCCATTGCTTTGATTCATGCGCTTTATCTTAACGGTGCCGCTGCCGTGGTGCTTTTCAATCGTTTTTATCAACCCGATATTGATATTGAGCACCTCAAGCAAATTTCGGGAGCGGTATTTAGTTCGGAAATAGAACTGGCACGGTCTCTACGTTGGGTTGGAATAGCTTCAGCAGCCGTAGATAAACTGGATTATGCCGTGTCCGGAGGAATTCACAGTCCGGAAGGTGTAGTGAAAGCAATCTTATCGGGTGCAGCAGCAGTAGAGATATGCAGCGCTTTCTATCAAAACAGTTATGCCTTGCTCAATCAGTATCTGAATTTTCTGAATGTTTGGATGGAACAAAAGGGAATGCAAAGCATTAATGAATTCAAAGGAAGGTTGAATGTGAAGGACTTGGACGGAGTCAACACCTTTGAACGTAGTCAATTCATGCGTTACTTCTCGCTTCATAAATGATGTGAGAATCTGTATTCTTCTAAGGGTGTTGAAAAAGCAATCGGAATAAGGCTGTATAAAAGCGGCATTACAAGAGATTGAGGTTTAAACAGGTATGTCCCTAAACTAGAATAATCAAAGCCAACTAACTCATTACGAATTAGTTGGCTTTAAATTTTAGGAGAGAACATTTTTAATATTCTGAAATCCCCCTGCTTCATCACATCAGATTGCTGGCAAGTTCGCTCAACTGACTACGCTCACCTTTCACCAGATTGATATGGGCAAACAGATTTTGATCACGCATACGGTCAATCATGTAGACTAAACCATTGGACTGACTATCCAGATAAGGTTGATCGATCTGCTGAATATCTCCGGTAAAAATCATTTTTGTCCCCTCGCCTGCACGGGTGATAATTGTTTTGATTTCGTGAGGAGTCAGATTTTGCGCCTCGTCAATAATGCAATAGGTGTCGCTCAAGCTACGCCCGCGAATAAACGCTAACGCTTCAATGACGAGTTGGTCACTCTTTTGCATGTCTTCCAACTTCTTTATTTCGGGGGAATTGCTGGCAAATTGATTCTTAATCACATTCAAATTATCAAATAAAGGCTGCATATACGGAGCCACCTTTTCCTGGGCATCACCCGGAAGGAATCCGATATCCTTATTGGACAATGATATAATGGGACGAGCCAACAAGATCTGCTTGTAAACGCTGAGCTGGCTTACGGCGGAAGCAAGAGCCAGCAAAGTCTTTCCGGTACCCGCCTTACCGGTCAAAGCCACAAGTCGGATATCCGGATCATTCAGCACCTCAAATGCAAAACTCTGCTCGGCATTACGAGGCTCAATGCCATAATTCTTAGTCTTATTCACTTTGGACACACTATGGGTGAAGGGATTATATCGAGCCAAGACACTGCTGCGATCACTCTTCAGGATGAAGCAATCGTTGGGATGGAGTATTTCTCTAAAATCGAACTCACTAATATCCACGCCATCTTTAGTGGAATATATCTTATCAATCAAGTCGGGTGATACACCTTCGAAAACTTCATTGGAGTGTTCAAATACATCGATATTGATTACCTTGTCGGTGATATAATCTTCGCAAAGCAGACCAATGGAACGGGCCTTCATTCTTAAATTCACATCTTTTGTCACCAAAATAGTCTTCATCTTCGGCTTTTTGGTGTTCAGCCAATCGGTTACGGCAAGAATTTGATGATCGGGAATACGTTCGGGAAAAGATTCACGCACTCTCTGAGAATCCACCGAACCGGCAATCACAAACAGTTTTCCTAGCCCCTCTCCCAACGAAGCACCCTTGGAGAACAAGTTGTCATCAGTGACCAAATCGAGCTCACGGACAAATTCCCGAGCATTAAAATTGATCTGGTCATTGCCTTTCTTGAACTTATCCAACTCTTCAAGCACCACAATAGGCAGGTAAATATCGTTTTCTTGGAAATTTTTTAAACAATTATAGTCGTGAAGGATAACATTTGTATCAATCACAAAATTTTTCTTTGCTCCCATGATCAGTCGATTTAATTAGTTAATATCTTTGTGTTTTCTAAGATAACAAATTCACACGCAGAATAACTTTTTTTTCTCGTTAAATATTCAAAAGATGAACTATCAAGAAACGCTTGCATACCTATATAATAGTGTACCCATGTTTCAACAAGTAGGCAGTTCGGCTTATAAAGAAGGACTGGAAAACACTTATGCACTCGACAAACATTTTGAACATCCGCACCGTACATTCCGAACCATCCACATAGCAGGAACCAACGGGAAAGGCTCCTGCTCGCATACCTTGGCGGCAATTTTGCAAAGTGCCGGATACAAAGTGGGGCTTTATACTTCACCTCATCTCATTGATTTCAGAGAGCGGATACGCATAAACGGAGAACAGATTAGTGAGGAATATGTCGTTCGATTTGTAGAAGAGGAACGTTCCTTTTTTGAGCCGTTACAACCGTCGTTCTTCGAACTGACCACAGCCATGGCATTCCGCTATTTTGCCGAGCAACATATTGATGTAGCGGTAATAGAAGTGGGATTGGGGGGAAGACTGGATTGTACCAATATCATCCGTCCCGACCTATGCCTCATCACCAATATCAGTTTCGACCATACCCAATACTTGGGAGATACGCTTGCTAAGATAGCCGGTGAGAAAGCCGGAATCATCAAATCGCAGACTCCGGTTGTCATCGGTGAAACAACGCCCGAAACGAAACCGGTATTCCTGCAAAAGGCAAAAGAGATGGATGCACCTTTGTTTTTGGCGGAGGACAATACCACCGAGAGTTACCCGAATCTTGTATGTGAACTGCAAGGGCTGTACCAGATACCCAATACCCGGACAATATTAACCGCACTCCCACTACTGATAAAAGCCGGATATACGCTACCTGAAGAAGCCGTTCGCAAAGGCTTTGCACAGGTCTGTGAAATCACCGGATTAATGGGACGGTGGCAGAAACTTCAGGAATGCCCTACCGTAATCTGTGATACCGGACATAATGTAGGTGGCATTGCTTATATTGTGAAGCAGTTGAGTACACAGAAATACCGGAAACTTCACATGGTTATCGGGATGGTAAACGATAAAGATATTAGAGGGGTCTTGGGTTTGCTTCCCAAAGAGGCCGAATATTACTTTACCAAAGCAAGCGTAAAGCGCGCGCTTCCTGAGAAAGAGTTAGCCGAGTTGGCACAGGAAGCCGGATTAAAAGGGAGTTGCTATGAAGATGTTCCCACCGCCGTTAAGGCTGCGCAACAAAAAAGCCTCCCCGAAGACTTTATCTTCATAGGAGGCAGTAGTTTTATTGTTGCCGATTTGTTAGCGAACCGCGATACACTCAATTTCCACTAAGGCATCTTTGGGTAAAGCTTTCACCGCTACAGCGGAACGGGCAGGGAAATCGCCGTTGAAATAAGAAGCATAGACCTTGTTTACTGCAGCAAACATTGACATGTCTGCCAGAAAAACAGTGGTCTTAACAATGCTAGCCATTGTTAGTCCTGCCTCACTCAAGATATGGCTTATGTTTTTCAATGATTGATCCGCTTGATCTTCAGCGCTCTCCGGCATTAATCCTGTTTCAGCATTAATAGGAAGTTGTCCGGAGACAAATACCATGCCGTTTGCTTCGATAGCCTGACTGTAAGGACCGATAGCTCCGGGAGCATTCTGACTACAAATTACTTTTTTCATTATTTCAACTATTTAGATTTCAACACTTTAATAAAAAAGTCTCTTTTTTCGTACTTGTAAGATGCAGTATTCTTACAGCCTGCACATTTTATATATAATAAATTGCATTATAAAAATAGAGACCTAGACTTAACTATTGGGAATGTGATTCCCGGCAAGAGCTCTGATAAATCAGGGCTCTTGTTTTCTTATCTCCTATTTACAATTCTTCTGAATCAACGCATCCACATTGGTATCACCCAATTCTTTGGCTTTAGCAAAATTGGCACAAGCGTCAGCATTCTTCTTCAACTGCAATTGGGCAATTCCCATTAAGCGGTAAGCTTCGGCATACTTAGGATCGATAGCTATGGCAGCTTTCAACACCTTAATTGCTTCATCATATCTGCCTACGCGAAGATTTACCACTGCCAGTTCCGAACGGTAAAGAAGTTCTTTCGGATTTAGTTCAATAGCTTTTGTAGCATCATCCAGTGCACGCTGATATTGCTTAGCCTGAAGAGCAGCCTGCTCACGGTAGTAGTAGAACATGTCATTCACATTACCATTTACCGCATTGAAATAATCGTCATAATCAAGCATTGCAGCCCGGGCTTGTCCGGCATTCATCCTCATCTGAGCACGTTCCAGAATATAAGGCGCTTCATCTCCGGTGATAGGGCGGCGACAGCGATTTACGCAACTATCCATCAAAGCCAATGTTTCTTCGGCGGGTGCTTTCATCAACTCTTTTGTCTTGGCAGCGCTATAGAATGTTGCAGGAGAAGCCAAAGTGCTTGCATTTACTTTGGCATAACTGGCAGACGCACCGGCGTAATCTTGTTTTGCGAATAAGATGTTACCTTCCAATTGGGCATAAACCGGTAATGCCTGAATGGCAATGGCTTTGCGAACTTCTTCCAAAGCTTTGTCGTATGTCCAGTCCTTATATGTAGTCTGAGGCTTGCTCAACTGATAGTTATAAATCAATTTAGAGCGATTGAAATAGGTATCGTCTTTTTGTTTTGACACTTCAAGTGCTTTATCCAAATCGGCCGCAGCTTTGTCCATCCAATCATTGCCTTTAGAATAGGAGATCAGATAAGTAGCTCTACGCAAATAGCCATCGGAGCTGGTAGGATACTGTTTCAGGAAGTCGTCCAACAAAACAGCATATTTCTCAGGAGTCAACTGTGAAGAAGCCATATAGAGGTATACCAAGGCCTGGTCTTCCGTATCCGGAATAGCTTTCTTGATACCGATGCTTTGAAGTGATAAGTCATTGAATGAAAGAACGTTTATCTTTTGATCCAACACATAATTGGCAGCTACCGCGTAACAAATAGTGGCCGTGTCCTGTCCGGATGATTTCTGGGCAAGACCCATAACTTCTCCTTCGGCATTCATCAAAGGACAGCTCACCATTTTATCTTTCAAACGCATATTAAGCGTATAGTAAGAGTATTTTTCGGCAACCTTTGTCACCTCTTTTACTTGACCTTCGGTAAATGAACGATCTTTCTGAGTGGAATACGGAAGCAGATAGACAGGTGCTCCCACAGCAGAAGCAACTCCGGCCACAGTCAACGCAGGGACTTTTTTACCGGTTATGCCAACACGGAATTTCACCACATCATACATGTCGTTAGCCCCAAGGATAGTCTCTACCGGCATTTGTACACCTTCGTAGTTAATGATGACCGCCCGTTGAGCGCCCTTAAACAATCCATAATCGGAGAGAGCCACCCCATCTTCGGTCACGAAAAAGCCATTTCCGGTATTCAATATTTTATCACCCTGATCATAAGTAATCACGGAGAATACCGCCCGTTTGGCTTTATCAACCCACTTTGGAGCTTGAGCAATGCTCCATTGAGTCAACAAGCATAATAGTAATGTCGTTAATAAATTCTTTTTCATATTATTTAGTTCTTTGTTTTACAGCCTCGTAAATTAAAATACCGGCAGCCACCGAAACATTAAGCGACTCAATCTGACCCAACATAGGAATCTTAATCCATTCATCGCACAGCGCCAGATTTTCATAAGAAACTCCCGTATCTTCTGCGCCCATCACAATACATACAGGTCCGGTATAATCGGCTTTGGTGTAGTCATAATCACCTTTCTCGGTTGCGGCTACCAGATGGAATCCGCTATCTTTAAGATACTGCAACGTACTTTTCAGATTTTGTTCGCGGCAAACCGGCAAGGTATGCAAAGCACCGGCAGAAGTCTTCATGGCATCTCCGTTGACCGAAACACTTCCTTTTGCCGGAATGATAACGGCGTTAACGGCGGCGCACTCACACGTACGGGCTATCGCACCAAAATTGCGTACATCGGTTATTCCATCGAGCATCACAAATACGGGGTTGACACCTTGCTCAAAAAAGTAAGGTACCAAGTCTTCGGCTTTTTGATAGGTCACCGAAGAAATAAAGGCAATCACACCCTGATGGTTCTTACGGGTAATACGGTTGATACGCTCTACTGGCACACGCTGTACGGGGATGAGGGTACCTTTCAAAGCAGCAAAAAGCTCTTTAGATAAGTCACTCTGAATATCTTTCTTTACTAAAATCTTATCTATTTCTTTTCCAGCTTGCAAAGCCTCAATTACGGCGCGCACACCGAAAATCATTTCACTTTTATCAATCATGCGTATGTTTTACTAATTATTTTTATTTGTTTTCTATCGGCTAAGCAATGCTTTGGCATTGTTCAATGCGGCCTCTGTCAAGGTAGCCCCGCTCAGCATGTGGGCTATTTCTTCCACCCTTTCGTCATCAGTGAGACGGATAATATTACTATTTGTGCTAAATTCATCGTCTTTCTTATACACCTTATAGTGTATGCGCCCCTTCGCTGCAATCTGAGGTAAATGGGTAATGCTGATCACTTGTCTCTCCATATCCCCCATCTCCTGCATAATGCCCGCCATACGGTCTGCTATTTCTCCTGAAACTCCGGTATCTATCTCGTCGAAGACAATGGTAGGCAATTTCACCGCACCTGCAATCATCGCTTTTATCGAAAGCATCACGCGGGCTATTTCGCCTCCAGAAGCCACCGAAGAGATGTTTTGCAACGGGCTGTTCTTGTTTGCCGAGAAAAGGAAGTTTACCGTATCGGAACCATAAGAACCGGGATCTTTACGCGTTCCCATCTCCACCTTAAAACGTACATTAGGCATACCCAGTGTCACCAGTCTGGCTGCAATGTGTTTCTCCACTTCCAAAGCCGCGGCGGCACGACTCTTGGTAAGTACTTCAGCTTCTTTGGTCACTTTGGCAAACAGCGAATTGCAACGGTCTTTGAGTTCTTGTATCTTATCATCAAAGGAAGTGATCTCCGATAATTTGGTGGTATAGTCAGCAGCAATAGCCAATAAATCGTCCACGGTAGAGACGTGGTGTTTTTGCTGCAAAGAATAAAGTAGATTCAAACGGGTATTCACTTCCTCCAGACGTTCGGGATCAAACTCCACCTTCTCCCCGTTCGCCATCACTTCCTGGGATATATCTTTCAGTTCGATGTATGTACTATCCAATCGCTCCAACAATGACTCGGCATGCGGATAGATGCGTTGCAGATCGGCCATGAGATTCTTTAATTCCTTTAAAGAAGAAATCAAACCGCCTTCATCCGACGTGAAATAATTGCCTGCACGATAGAGACCGGCCTTGATGTCTTCGGCATGAGCCAGCACATCGGCTTCTTTTTCAAGCTCATCCTGCTCACCGGCAACGAGTTGCGCGTCATCCAACTGCTCTAGTTGGAACCGGATATAGTCTTCGTCTTCCCTGCTTTTACCGGCATGTTCGACCAACTCATTCAATTCCGATTGAACATTCTTCCACTCCCCATAAACCGATTGATAAGAGGAAAGATTGTTCTCATTGCGAGCCAATATATCCAGCACCTTGAGTTGGAAACCTTCCTTGTTCAGCAGTAAATTCTGATGCTGTGAATGTACATCGATCAGTTGTTCACCCAACTCTTTCATCTGGGTGACAGAAGCGGGAGTATCGTTTATGAACGCCCGACTTTTACCGGAGCTTTGCACTTCCCGCCGTAAGATACATTCGTCTTCATATTCCAGTTCGTTTTTCTCAAAAAACGACTGCATGCCATAGGAAGAGATATCAAAATGAGCTTCAATCACGCACTTTGTTTCACCCTGACGAATGGATTTGATATCAGCCCGCTGCCCCAGCAACAGACCGATAGCTCCAAGAATAATAGATTTTCCCGCCCCCGTTTCACCGGTAATTACCGAAAAACCGGATTCAAACTTTATATCCAGTTTCTCTATTAAGGCGTAATTTTGTATATAAAGCGAAAGTAACATAGCGTTATCACACAGTTCGTTTGTTTCTCAATAAAACGGCCAGCCTATCGATAATATCCTTCGCCACTTCCGATTTTGTCCGCAAAGGATAGTCAGTCTTACCGTTCTTGTCGATGATGCTCACTTTATTGGTATCGTGTCCAAATCCGGCACCTTCATCCTTCAAGGAGTTTAGCACGATGAAATCCAGATTCTTACGATCCAGTTTATCTTCGGCATGCTGTTGCTCGTTTGTAGTCTCAAGAGCGAAACCGGCTACTACCTGTCCGTCTTGCTTGGTTCTTCCGATAAAAGCGGCAATATCTTTGGTGGGTTTAAGACGAAGATTCAATTCGTCTCCCTCCCTCTTTATCTTTTCCGTACCCGGGCGTTCAATCGTAAAGTCGGCGACAGCGGCAGAAAGAATAGCTGCATCGGCTTTTTCAAACAGTCCCACTGCAACACCGTACATCTGATCGGCTGATTCCACATCATAACGACGGATATTTCCGTATTTTGTCTGTTGCTGCACAGGGCCGGTAACCAGTAAAACTTTTGCTCCACGACTTGCACATTCGTCCGCCAATGAAAAGCCCATCTTTCCTGTGGAATAGTTGCCTATAAACCTTACAGGATCAATCTTTTCATAAGTCGGACCGGCAGTAATCAAGATGGTTTTGCCGCGCAAATCCCCATCTTGAGTAGCGAAATAATCCGCCAGATATTGAATGATGACTTCTGGTTCTTCCATCCGCCCCTTTCCTACCAGATGACTTGCCAGCTCTCCTGTTCCGGGTTCTATAATGAAGTTACCATACGAACGTAAAACATCCAGATTCTTTTGAGTAGAAGGATGGGCAAACATGTCCAAATCCATTGCCGGTGCGACAAAGACAGGAGCTTTGGCCGATAAATAAGTGGTTATTAACATATTGTCGGCAATGCCGTTGGCCATCTTACCAATAGTGGAAGCCGAAGCCGGAGCGATAAGCATGGCATCAGCCCATAGTCCCAAGTCGACATGACTGTTCCAAGTCCCGTCGCGTTGAGCAAAAAACTCTGAAATCACAGGCTTTCCGGTCAAAGCCGAAAGCGTGATAGGAGTGATAAATTCTTTTCCCGAAGGCGTGATGACCACTTGGACTTCAGCACCCAGCTTTATCAATCCCCTGATAATATAACATGCTTTATAAGCAGCTATACTACCCGTAATACCCAATATTATTTTTTTCCCTTTTAAAGAATTTGCCATAATATTATTTATTCATCATTTCACGAAGGCGTATCTTGGTCAGCATCGCTTTCGTGTTCAACGTAAAGTCATTATTTAAGATCCAGCTATAATAGCTAGGGTCACGTTTCAGAACCTCGCTAACCGATTGTCCTTTGTATTTTCCGAAATTAAAGATCTCCACACCTTTATCATCATACACCATGCGTCCGGCAAAGTCCACATTCTTGTTGAAGCTCGAGTAGTCGGCCAAGTACTGAATGTCGTTTTGAAGATCGGAATAGCGGTCGAGCTGAGCCATTAGTACCTCATAAGTGGCACGGGTATCGGCTTCGGCGGAGTGGGCATCTTCAAGGTTCCTGCCGCAATAGAATTTATAGGCAGCCGAGAGTGTACGTTGCTCCATCTTATGGAAGATTACCTGAACATCCACAAACTTACGGCGACTCATATCAATCTCAACTCCTGCACGCAGAAACTCTTCCGCCAATACCGGAATGTCGAAACGATTGGAATTAAATCCGGCCAAATCGCTTCCCTCTATATCATTAGCTATATTTTGAGCCACACTTTTAAATGTGGGGCAGTCGGCTACATCGGCATCATAAATGCCATGAACAGCAGAAGCCTCAGCCGGAATAGGCATTTCGGGATTTATACGCAAAGTTTTCGCTTCTTCGTTTCCATTAGGATAAACCTTAAGATAACAGATTTCGACAATTCTGTCGGAATTTATGTTTGTTCCGGTTGTTTCCAGATCAAAAAAGACAATAGGATTCTTTAAATTAAGTTTCATTACATATACTTTAGGTCGAAAAAGAAACAAGTTGGTACGATGACGGACTGGTTTTACGCAGTATGATATCACCTTACCAACTCGGTATATTTTATCAACACATTTATTATTTAATCATTTAGCATCATTGGCATCAAAAGCATCAAGATGTCTTCGTTTTCCTCCTGCTCCACAGGTACAATGACTCCGGCTCTTGAAGGATCGGCCAACTCGACAATCACTTCATCCGCTGCCATGTTATTGAGAATATCAATCAGGAAAGTCGATTTAAACCCAATGCTCATCGGATTGCCGTCATATTGGCATACCAAAGTTTCTTCGGCTGAAGTAGAGAAATCAATATCCTGAGCGGAAACCTGAATCTGATTTTCCTGCATCCGTAGTTTGATTAAGCTGCTGGCTTGTGAAGAAAAGATGGAAACACGGCGAAGGGCACCCATCAACAATGATCTGTCCACTGTAATTTTAAACGGATTATTCTGAGGTATTACCGAGTTGTAGTTAGGATAGCGACCTTCAATCAGACGGCACACCATGGAATATTTTTCCAATACGAATATGGCGTTACGTTCATCAAACTCAATCAGGACTTTTCCACTTTCTTTTGGTAATAAGTTCTTGACCAATACCGCAGGCTTCTTAGGTAAGATGAATGCAGCACGTTCGGAACCAACCGTAGAGAATGTTTTGAAACGTACCAGTTTATGACCGTCGGAAGCCACCATCGTCACATTTTCGGTGGAAATATCGAAGTACACACCATTCATCACGGGACGAAGCTCATCGTCGGCTGTGGCAAATACGGTGCGGTTAATACCACCCAATAATATCTGTGCGTCCATTTCCACTTTAACGGCATTGTCACCCAAAGCGGCAGCCAAAGGAAACTCATCCGCATTTTGTCCCATCAAGCTGTACTTACCGTTTTGATAAGAGACTTTGATTTCCAAAGAGTTAATATCCACTTCAAAGGTCAGCGGTTGATCGGAAATCTCCTTCAAAGCATCCAGAATAGTTTTAGCAGCTACGGCAAAACGACCGTCAGAATCACTTTCATTAACTTCCACTTTAGTCACCATGGTTGTCTCGCTATCCGAAGCGGTAACCGACAATGTTCCATCTTTTAACTCAAAGAGTAAACAATCCAAAATAGGCAACGTGTTTTTAGAATTAATAACACGGCTTATAGCCTGCAAATGATTGGAAAGCGTAGTGCTAGAAATGACAAATTTCATATATTCTGAGTTTTAAATTTTATATTAATCTTAAATACTTCATACAATGAGGTATAATGTACAAAGTTACAAAAAAAGGCATTTCATAAGCAAAGAAAGTTATAAAAAACGCAACTAACAACTATCCATATCCCTAAAAAATTGTAACTTCGCCGCATTATAAAAAAAATCGAGATGGAATTTACAGGAAAAATCATTGCTATACTCCAACCAAGAAGTGGAGTATCTAAATCAGGCAACGAGTGGAAAGCACAGGAATACGTGATAGAAGATCATGGTATGTACCCCCGCAAAATGTGTTTCGATGTATTCGGAGCAGATAAAATAGAACAATTTAATATACAAATGGGTGAAGAGTTGAATGTTTCATTCGATGTGGATGCCCGCCAATGGCAAGATCGCTGGTTCAACAGTATCCGTGCATGGAAGGTAGACCGCGTTAATGCTACAAGCGGTTCTAACAATGGCTCTCCCGTACCTCCTCCCCCTCCAACCCAAGTTCCCGAATTTTTATCAGGAGACGACAAAGACGACTTGCCGTTCTAAATGAAAGATATTGTAATGGACTCATTTTTATCCCGTTCATTTAATAGCGGGATAAAAATGGGATATTACAGGGATAAAGTAAGCATGCTATGAAGCAAAACAAACCATGTAATTGGACTAAACTAACCATGTAATGGGGGTAAACTGATAATCTGATTGAACTAAACTGACCATGTAAACACCTGCAAAAGATTCGCAGTATCAGACAAAAAGAAATCAAGCTTTATTTTTATAGCGTAGAACAATATTAGGATATACCACCCCATCGGCATACACAAATTGGACGGCAAAAATGAAATGCCGGAAAAAGTCATACTGCCGGAAGAAGAAGTTGGGAATCAGACTGGCATAAACATCGGGTTGCACCAACAGCGTTTCCATATCACCCATCATCACGAAATTGTACTCCGAAGAAAGACTCCCGATAACCTCATTGTACACATCCGAAAAGGTTTTCAGATTTTCGCCATGCTCTAATGCATCGATATAACTCGACAGACTCTTCTCGTCGGGAGCAAGCAGTAGACGTCCCTTATAGAAAGAGAGATATACATACGCCTTGGTTTGTGCGAAGCCACCCAAATGGGCGAGCAAAGAGGTACAAGGCAATATGTAGCAAGGATAGCCTGAAGCGATATAGCGGAACTTCCGCACGGGTATATCAGATTCCGATTGCAGAACTTTACGCACAGGCAATGTATCAATTAAAGATCGGAAATCTTTTCTTGCCTGCACTTCGCACTTCAAAGGAATATTGGTAATGGAGCATAAATTTTGATCCAGGGTATCTTTAGAATAGAACAACAGCGAAGAAATCCGATCGCCTGTATGGGTTTTAAGAAAATCCAGCATGCCGCTATTGCAAACCATAATACCACTGGCCCCGTACTGGGTGCGAACCTGCTTAGAAGTATAACCTAACAACGCTTTCATATTAGAGGCCGACCAGCAGTCGAAAAAAACAGTAGATGTAGGCAATTGTTCTCCGCCAAATCCTTCGACAGCCTGTTGCTTTGCCAACACTCCTACAAATGTTTCTGTAGAATCGGACTCACGGGTAACTCCGGAGCAATAAATGGCATTATCATTAAATTTTAAGTCAAACTCTCCCCAACTACCAATTTTAGCCCGATGGAAAATATCAGCCGACTGTTTACCCATCTCCACCGTTTTCATCCTGACATATACCCTGGCTTCAACATTCGAACTTTGTTTAAAGTGTATTTTATTAAACGAAGGTAGATCGGCTAGTGAACTTTTAGAACGACGTGCATCAATTACATTCTCTATCAAATGCTTCTGAAGGCTTACTACCAAAAGGTCAGAAGTCATATACATAGCCAGGAAGCGCCCGTCGGGCATAGTGTATATTTTAATCTCCTCACCTTTATATTCGAATATCTTTAGTGGAAAAACAGTGGAACAATATTTTTTTATAAAAGCTTCCAGCATTGCTTCATCGCCCTCGCCTAAAGAGCAATATAACACTTGGTTAGATGGATTATCGGGTTCGTGAAAACTCAAAAGCATCTTGTTCATTTGTCTACTGAGACCGTGAGGGGTGGCATCAAGTAACGTATGCAAGTTTCTTTTAAGGAAGACAAATATATCGGATACATAAAGAAAGTGATTGTCTTTGCTACTCTGCAATTTGCTCACACCGTCAATGAGCTTGTCCATCCTGTCGGTTTCGAGTACCGCTATCGCATCATGGGGGACTAATTTGTACAGATTTACTTCTCTGTTATAATCTTTGGCACTTAGCTTAAACAAGGAATACATACCAAAACCCGTACATAGCAATATTACGGATACAATGATAGCTGTTCTAATCAAAAGACGGGTTTTCATGGTAACTAGAATTCGAGTTTTGACAAAAATAAACAATCTCACTAATAAAACAAAATTATTCTTAAAATGTTTAGTGATATGCTTAATCAAACAAAGCTTAGAAGTCCAACGTCATTCCGTCGTATGCCAAATGAATATTGTGAGGTAATTGTTGTTCGAGTTCACGATGCAAACCGGCATGGTGATTCATGTGGATAAAATAAGTTTCACGGGCATTAATCCGCTGTGCAGCCGCAATAGCTTCGGTTATAGTCTGATGGGAAGGATGAGGAGTAAATCTCAAAGCATTGATTATCAAAAGATCAAGACCATCCAAGCATTCATAAGATTCTTCGGGCATAGTAAGCATATCGGTGATGTAAGCCATACGTTTGCCTATGCGATAACCCAGAATAGGCAAATGCCCATGCATCACACAAAAAGGCAATATCTCGGTCTGATTAATGGAAAATGGAGTATTCGCCTCTATCTCAACTTGCGAAAACAGAGGAACGCCGGGATATTTACGATCACCAAAACAGTAAGGCATTTTCGAACGCAGATTGGCAGAAGTAAAGGCATTTGCGTAAATAGGTATCTCACCAAAGCGACAGAACGGGCGCAAATCATCCAATCCGCCTACGTGGTCGTAGTGTTCGTGCGTAATGAGCACAGCATCAATCTTTTCAAAAATAGGCATCCGCAGCATTTGTTCCCGAAAGTCGGGACCACAATCAATCAAGATCACTGCATCGTCGGTATAAATCATAGAAGAAGCTCGCAAGCGCCGATCGTGCCAGTCGTCCGATGTACATACCGGACAAGTGCAACCCACTTCAGGGATGCCTGTAGATGTTCCGCTTCCTAATATTCTTATTTTCATAATAGTTAACCTACGAAGTTGACCTCCGGATGTATATCTATACCAAATTTATCATGAACGGACTTGATAATAGAGTTTGAGAGTGCCACTATATCGTCAGCCGTAGCTCCTCCTCTATTCACAAGTACCAAAGCCTGTTTCTCATAAACTCCTGCTTTCCCCATTGTCTGTCCTTTCCAGCCACATTGCTCAATAAGCCAACCTGCGGGGACTTTAATGAGATCATTGCCCATATCGTAACAAGGCATCTCAGGATATTGTTTGCTCAACTCATCAAACTGTGCTTTCGAAATCATGGGATTTACAAAAAAGCTACCGGCGTTGCCAAGCACTTCCGGATCGGGCAACTTACTCTTACGAATATCCACAATTGCCTTGCGGACAGTCGCCAGATCATAATGGGGCGTTGCTTCGAGGTATTTCCGGATATTACCATATTCCAGATGATAACATTCCTGCTTACTTAGGCGGAAATGCACATAAGTCACAAAATGCGACTTCATCTCAGTACGCTTAAAGATACTGTTCCGATAGCTGTATTCGCATTCAGCCACACCAAACATACGCTCTTCACCTTCCGCAGTAACGGTTTCAACAGCGGCAATGAGGTCACTGACTTCCACCCCGTAAGCACCAATGTTCTGCACAGCGCTCGCTCCAACTTCTCCGGGTATTAACGAAAGATTTTCAACACCATACCATCCTTGCTTCACACAGTAGTCCACGAAATCATCCCACGACACACCTGCGCCCACACGGACAGATACAAACCGCTCATCTTCCCCGGTTACCTCAATGCCTTGAATGGCTGAGTGCAGAATAGTTCCCTCATAATCTTTCAGAAACAGAAGATTGCTACCCTGACCAATATGCAAAAAAGGAGGTTCCAGCATTCCTTTGGCTATATAAGCCTTAAGATCGTCCACAGAAGCGTACTCAATAAAAGTCGCCGCCTTGAGGTTCAAGCCGAATGTATTATGTGGTAATAAAGAGTAATTATTAAATACTTGTATCTTCATACTTGTAAAGTTCCCATTGTCCTTCTTTTCTTCTGAAATAGAATATGTTGGAGTAACCGTTCTCAATACCGTTAATCTTCAAGATTTTAGTATTTGAGCTATCCTTATTCTGTTGTCCGTAATTGACGTTAGAAAGCCTATCAGTCGGCATAGGAGGACGGAAAGCATACCATTGTTCAATGCCTAAAGTAGTTTCCAATATTGAGAATTCATCATCCGGATCGATCGTCACGAAACGCAAGGGGTTGGCAATACGCTTACTTTGAAAAACACTGTCAGTGGCAAACTTCAGATAAAACTCTGCAAAACTCTCATTTTCACCTTTTTCAATAGGGCGAAGATTAATAGCTTGCAACATCCATGCTCCTTTAATCTTTTCAAAATAATACTTCTTCACCATCCGGGTTCTAAGGAAAAGCCATTCCACCTGAACGGATTTCAAAGAAGTATCCCCGGCCAAATCCATATCTTTCTCATTGTCAAACAGCAAGGTGTAAAAGTTCTGCTTAGAGAATAGATAATCATGTTTCCAATACTTTTCATCTATTTTCGTAGGAGTATCACCATTGTAGTAAGGCAATGGAAACTTAGTTCGCTGTCGTTGCAGAACGTCGTTAGAAGCATAGTTAAAGATAAAATCATCAAAAGACTCATCTGCTTCTATAGGCTTAGGCGTTTTATCCTCTTGTACTTGTGGTGCTATAGAGTCCGTGTCCTGGGTAACCGAGTCCACCATATGTGTAATAGCAGCAAAAGGATCTATTTTGCTTTTCTTATTCTCACAAGACGTAAAGAGGATCAAAAAACATAATCCCCATCCAAATTTTCTCATCTTTGCACGACCTTAGGTCATTTATTTAGTTTTGCTCTTAATTTTTCAAGCATGTCAACGGTCATGGAATCCAAATCATACTTCGGAATCCAATTCCATTCTTTCCTTGCGCACGAATCATCCATACTATTAGGCCAGCTATCGGCAATAGCCTGCTTCAACGGATCTACCTCGTAAATCATTTCAAAATCCGGAATATGTTTTTTTATCGCCTTATAAATCATCTCAGGTGTGAAGCTCATAGCTGTCACATTAAATGAGTTGCGATGCTTCAAAAGCGATGGATCTGCTTCCAATAAACTTATGGCTGCGTTCAACGCATCCGGCATATACATCATATCTAAGAATGTATCGGACTTAAGGGGACAAACAAAGGTTTCACCCTTTACCGCTGCATAATAAATATCAACAGCATAATCGGTTGTGCCGCCACCGGGCAGAGTCACATTTGAGATGATTCCGGGGAAGCGTACCGATCGTGTATCCACTCCGTATTTTGTATGATAATAATCACTTAACAATTCAGTTGTCACTTTGGTTATTCCATACATCGTACGAGGCCTTTGAATAGTGTCCTGAGGAGTCATATCATGCGGCGTATCCACACCGAAAGAACCAATTGAACTGGGAGTGAAAACTGCACAATTATAGTTGCGAGCAACCTCCAACACATTCCACAAGCCATCGATACCTACTTTCCATGCCAAAGCCGGATTGGACTCCGCCACTACCGACAATAAAGCTGCCAGATTATAGATGGTATCTATTTGATAACCCTCAACTGCTTTTTCAATAGAATTACGGTTCAGCACATCCACTTCTACGGATGGACCCGATTTTTCCAATTCGCCGGTAGGCTCTTTTCCCGCGATATAGCCCGCTATAACATTAGTACTACCGAAGCGCCTTCGAAGTTCCATTACCAATTCAGAACCTATTTGCCCCGTAGAACCAATTATCAAAATCTTTTTCATTCGATTTTATCTAAGATAGTCTGTAATTACGAGGCGCAAAGATAATCACTTTTTTTTCATTAATCTATCAAATTTATATTGTTTATTCCAACAAAAATAATGTCCTTTGTAGAATGATGGATCAATACTAAAATAATAAAACTATGTACGGTAAAATGAAAAAATATCTCAGCGATACCCTCGCTGAAATAAAGGAAGCCGGTCTCTACAAAGAAGAACGTATGATTGAAAGCCCCCAGCAAGCGGCAATAACCGTAAAGGGCAATGAAGTGTTGAATTTTTGTGCCAACAATTACCTGGGATTATCCAATCATCCCCGACTTGTTGAAGGTGCTAAAAAAATGATGGATACTCGTGGATACGGGATGTCATCCGTTCGTTTCATCTGCGGGACACAAGACATACACAAAGATCTCGAATCGGCTATTTCCGACTACTTCAAGACTGAAGATACTATTCTTTATGCTGCTTGTTTCGATGCTAACGGTGGAGTTTTCGAACCGCTTTTCACCGAAGAAGATGCCATTATCTCCGATGCGCTCAACCATGCTTCCATCATAGACGGTGTACGCCTCTGCAAGGCAAAACGCTACAGATATGCCAACGCTGACATGGGTGAACTGGAGAAATGCCTTCAGGAATCACAGGCACAGCGTTTCCGTATCATCGTTACCGACGGAGTATTCTCAATGGACGGCAATGTAGCACCTCTTGATAAGATATGTGATTTAGCCGAAAAGTATGATGCTCTCGTGATGGTAGACGAATCGCACTCGGCAGGCGTTGTAGGCCCGACAGGACATGGGGTCAGCGAACTTTTCAAGACTTACGGACGCGTGGATATCTACACCGGTACACTCGGAAAAGCATTCGGAGGAGCCATGGGAGGATTCACCACGGGACGGAAAGAAGTTATCGACTTGCTACGTCAGAGAAGCCGCCCTTACCTTTTCTCAAACTCAGTAGCTTCGGGTATAATCGGTGCCAGCCTTGAGGTATTCAAGATGCTGAAAGAGAGCAACTCACTTCACGATAAACTCGTGGATAACGTGAACTACTTCCGCGATAAAATGACTGCTGCCGGATTCGACATAAAGCCGACCCAAAGTGCCATATGTGCCGTGATGTTATACGATGCCAAGCTGTCGCAGATCTATGCGGCCCGCATGCAGGAAGAAGGTATCTACGTTACCGGTTTTTACTATCCGGTAGTACCTAAAGATCAGGCTCGTATCCGTGTACAAATCTCTGCCGGACACGAAAAAGCACATTTGGATAAATGTATTGCAGCATTTATTAAGATCGGAAAAGAGTTGGGTGTGCTGAAATAAGAAGAAAAGCTTATATTGTTCAAAAAGGATGTAGAAAGTATACCCGCTAAATACCCCAATGGGCAGAGCATCCCATAAAAAGCAATTATAAAAAACAGCCCCTTTTACAATTTACATTGTAAAAGGGGCTGTTCTCATAAACAGAAACACTTATTTACGTTCACCTAATTTAGCATCAATAAAGAATATACCGGATTCACCAGCTTTCTTAACCATATCGACAATGCTCATAGCGGTAGCTTCTTCTTCAACTTGCTCGCGGACAAATCCCCACAAGAAGTCCTGACTGGCTTTATCCTTTTCAGCAGCAGCTACATCAACCAACTTGTCAACGAGTTCGGATATCCGGCGTTCATGTTTATACACTTGTTCAAAAACTTCCAAAGGAGTACCGAAATCATTAGGAACCACATCAATCTTATCTACCTTAGCTTTTCCACCACGTCTAATCACATAGCCAGCTAATGCACAAGCGTGCCCCGTTTCTTCACTCCACTGTCTTTTCAACCAATGTGCCATACCCGAATAACCTTCCTTCTCCATATAGAAAGACATGGCTAAATACAAGTTCGCAGACCACAATTCAGCCGTAATCTGTTCATTAATTGCATTCTGTAATTTTTCAGTAATCATAATTCGACTTTTTATTAAGTGTGTTTAAATATAATTAAAACACGATGTCCTATGGATTGTTTTCCCTATAACATTTTTTAATCAATTTATAAGAACACTTTCCTTTATGCAAAAGTCGTATACCCGCAATTAAATCAACTCGGCAGACGTATAACCATGCGGCAACTCACGGCAGTTATAGCTTGAAGCCATAATTTCACCATAAGCACCGGCAGAACGAAGAGCAATGAGGTCACCTCTTTTCACTTTATTCAGCGACACTGCCTTATCGAATACATCCGAAGATTCGCAGATAGGTCCTACCACATCATACTTTTCGGCAGCTTCTTCCGAAGTAATATTTTCTATCTTATGATGAGCCTGATACAATGCCGGACGAATAAGATCGGTCATTCCTGCATCAAGAATGGCGAATTGCTTATTCGCACCCTGCTTTACGTACAGCACCCGTGAGATCAATGACCCGCACTGACCTACGATAGCTCTTCCCAACTCAAAATGTAAAGCCTGACCGGGACGGAGTTTCAAATGTTCGGCATAGGTACTGAAATAACTTTTGAAATCGGGTATCAAATTACCGTTCGGATTCTTATAATCAATGCCAAGTCCACCTCCTACATTAATGTGTCCAATGGATATCTGGCGTGCTTCAAGCTTATCTTGTAACTCGTTAATCCTTTTGGAGAGTGCCACGAAGTCACTCATATCAAGAATCTGCGAACCAATATGGAAATGCAAACCGAGGAACTTTATATTCTTTAATGTCAATGCAAGATCAATGACGCCATCCATATCCTCCAGACTTATACCAAACTTATTTTCGGCCAGACCGGTAGTAATGTTGGCATGAGTATGAGCACCCACATTAGGATTTATACGAAAAGCAACGCTGGCAACTTTTCCTTTAGCAGCAGCCAGTTCGTTAATCACCTGCAGCTCCGGAACCGACTCCACATTGAAGCAGAATATGTCATAATCCAAAGCCAGGTTTATCTCCCAATCGGCTTTACCTACCCCTGCAAAGACAATCTTAGAAGCAGGGAAACCGGCTTTAACTGCAGCGCGAACCTCACCACCGCTTACACAGTCAGCCCCAAGTCCTTTCTCACGTATGATGGAAAGCACTTTATGATTGGCATTCGCCTTGACAGCATAATGAACCTCGTAATTATAATAATTACCGGCTAAAGCACAAACATCATCCAATGTCTTTTGCAACACATCCGTATCATAATAATAAAAAGGAGTACGTAACTCACGGAATTTATCTATAGGGAAACTACCTTTCATCATACTATATTTTAAATTAGGGAAAAAGGGCGCTTTTGAAATACTACAAAAGCGCCCCTATACATTAAATATTAAAAAGCGAGTCACTTAAAGCCTGAAGCGCTTTCTTCTTGTCACATTCCTTGATCAGGAACGAAATATTGTAATTACTTCCACCGAAGGAGATCATTCGCACCGGTATATCACGCATAGCATCCAATGCTCTTGCTTCAAAACCGACATTCTCCCATTCCAAATCACCTACTACACAGATAATACACATATCTTTGTCGACGGTTACCGTACCATATTTTTTCAGATCGTCCACAATCTCATTGAGGTGCTTCACGTTGTCAATAGATACCGAAACACCCACCTCGGAAGTACAGATCATATCAATTGAAGTCTGGTAACTTTCAAAGATTTCAAACACCTTACGCAAGAAACCATAAGCCAACAACATACGTCCCGACTTAATCTTGATAGCGGTGATATTATCTTTTGCAGCAACAGCCTTGATGCGTCCTTTCTCCGTATCATTGGAGATCATTGTACCGGGAGCGGTAGGATCCATTGTATTCAACAAGCGTACCGGAATATTAGCATATTTGGCAGGCTGAATACAAGTAGGATGCAGAATCTTTGCACCGAAATAAGCCAACTCCGCAGCCTCTTCAAAATGAAGATGACGTACAGGCTCGGTCTTATCCACCACACGCGGATCGTTGTTGTGCATACCGTCAATATCGGTCCAAATCTGGATTTCCGAAGCCTTAACAGCAGCTCCGATTAAAGAAGCGGTATAGTCGCTACCACCACGCTGCAGATTATCAATCTCACCGTATGAATTGCGGCAGATGAAACCCTGAGTGATATAGATTTCAGCATCCGGATGCAGATCAAGTTGATTTTTAAGTTTATCTTTAATATATACAGGATCGGGTTCAGCATTTTTGTCCGTACGCATGAATTCGAGAGCAGGAAGTAAAACGGATTTCACACCACATTCTTGCAGATAATAGTTTACCATGTTGGTAGAGATAAGCTCTCCCTGTGCTAAAACCACCTTATCTTCAAACAAAGTGAAAAGATCTTTAGTAAAAGAACGCAAATAATCAAAATGAGACTTAATCAAATCAAGTCCTTTTTGTTTATATTCTGCCGTGGTGAAGAGTTCATTCACATGCTGTTTATACTTCACTTCAAGCTTGTTGATTATTTCATTGGCACCTTCGGGGTTTTTCTTGTACAGATAATCCGAAATTTCTACCAACGTATTGGTAGTTCCTGACATTGCCGAAAGAACAACAATCTTACGTTCACCATCGGTAATCAATTTGGCTACTTCCTGCATACGCTGCGCCGAACCGACGGAAGTTCCTCCAAACTTTAAAACTTTCATTTTCGTTCCTGTATTAAATGATTATATATTATTTATTTTTTCTTTCACCTCTCCCGCTTCGGCATAATCTTCCGTGATATCGGACATTACATGATTAGCGCAGCGGAACACCTTACCCGGATATTCCTTGAGCAATTGCAAATTATGGGTTGTCATGACCACCAGCGTGCCCGAGTCACTAATATCGTGCAACAGCTGCGTGATGGCACGTCCCGTCTCGGCATCCAGATTGCCCGTAGGTTCATCGGCAAGTATGATCTCGGGTGAATTCAGCACAGCACGTGCAATAACGACACGCTGTTGCTCTCCGCCGGAAAGCTCACTGGGTAACTTATTACCCTTACTGGACATTCCCACCTGTTTCAATACCTCTTCAATCCTGGTCTTTACCTCAGCCTTATCTTTCCAGCCCGTAGCATGTAGCACGAAAGCCAGATTATCATAAACCGTACGGTCTATCAACAGTTGGAAATCCTGAAAGACTATACCCAGTTTACGTCTCAGTTGGGGCACATGCTTGCGTTTGATGTGCCTCATGTCGCATCCTAATACTTCCGCCTCTCCCGAAGCGATATCCAGCTCCGCATAGAAAGTCTTCAACAGACTGGTCTTGCCCGAGCCAACCTTTCCGATAAGATATGCAAACTCTCCCTTGTTCAATTCCAAATTGACCTCTTTGAGTACACAGACCTCCTGTTGATGTATCTCTACATTCTTATATCGTATCAGCGGTTCATTCATCACCAATTTCTATTTAATGCCTCTTCCAAGTTGCGCTATGACGCTCCTGCAACTCACGTGCAAGATCTTCAATGCGATAACCCTTCGAAGTCAATAACACAATCAAATGATAAAGCAGATCGGCGCCTTCGTAGATCAAACGGTCATCCGTACCGTTGGTTGCTTCAATCACCGTTTCAACGGCTTCCTCACCCACTTTTTGCGCCATTTTATTTACACCGGATTCAAACAAACTTGTAGTGTATGAACCTTCCGGCATTTTACGGTGACGCTCGTCTATAAAGTCCTGCAGCTCCTTTAGGAACATCACAGGTTGTTCATTCTTCTCGCCCCAGCAAGTATCGGCACCCGTATGACATACAGGGCCCACGGGATGGACTTGTATCAGTAACGTATCGCTGTCGCAATCTTCTTTCAAAGAAACAACATTCAAAAAATTACCGCTTTCCTCACCTTTTGTCCACAATCTGTTCTTTGTGCGACTGAAGAAAGTAACTTTGCCGGTTTCAACGGTCTTCTCATAGGCCTCCTTATTCATAAAGCCAAGCATCAATACCTTAGCGGTATCTGCATCCTGTATGATAGCCGGAACCAATCCGTCCATTTTATCAAAGTCCAAGTCCATTTATCTATTTTGTATAATAGTGAATGATCTAAAAAAATATCTTCCGCTAACGTTCAACTTTCCTAACGGAAATACCTTGGGCGCAAAGATACGATTTTAAATCGGGAATTTTAATTTCTCCGAAATGAAAAACACTGGCAGCCAAGGCTGCATCTGATTTTCCCTGTATAAAAACATCACGGAAATGCTCTTTTGTTCCGGCTCCTCCTGATGCGATGACAGGAATAGAAAGATTATCAGCCAATTGAGCAAGCGCCTCGTTGGCATAACCCGTCTTCACCCCATCATGATTCATGCTGGTGAAAAGAATCTCACCCGCACCTCTTTCCTGAGCTTCTTTAGTCCATGCAAACAGCTCCTTGTCGGTCTCTATGCGACCTCCATTCAGGTAGCACCACCAGCCTTTTTCCGTACATTTGGCATCAACCGCCAGCACGCACACCTGCGAACCGTAATTACGGGCAATCTCATCAATCAACTGCGGATTGCGAATAGCCGAAGAATTAATGGAAATCTTATCCGCTCCGGCGCTCAACAACCGATCCACATCACTCAACTCATTAATTCCCCCACCCACGGTAAACGGAATACTTATGTTAGCCGCGATACGTTTCACCAGTTCAGTAAACGTCTTGCGTTCCTCAAAGCTGGCGGTAATATCGAGGAACACCAGTTCGTCAGCACCTTGTTCGCTATAAGCGCGAGCCAGCTCCACCGGATCACCCGCCTGACGCAGATTCACAAAATTCGTCCCTTTTACAGTCTGTCCATCCTTGATATCCAGACAGGGAATTATTCTTTTAGCTAACACAATAATATATCTTAATAATGAAAATCAATCTCTTACATATCACTTGTTATAAACCGAGCCTTATAGCAATCAAGCGGACACTAATCCGCAGCTTTACAAAAGCAAGCATAAAAGCAAATATTAAAACAAGTATTAAAGGAACGCTTCCAACTCTTTAAAAGAGATCCGTCCCTCATACAAAGCCTTTCCAAAGATAACTCCCGGCACCCCTGCGGCTTCCAGCACACGGATATCTTCGGCACAACTCACTCCTCCACTGGCAATAAGATACAAGTCGGGAAATTGAGCCAGAATATCCTTATATAAATCAATCGACGGGCCTTGCAGCATGCCGTCGCAACTAATGTCGGTACAAATCACCTTAGTGATGCCTTTCTTGACATAGTCCTCCAAAAACGGAAACAACTCACAAGCGCTCTCATCTTTCCAGCCATTCACCGCAATGGTTCTATCCTTTACATCCGCACCGAGAATAATCTTCCCGCTACCGTATTTATCCAGCCAACGACCAAATATCTCCGGATTCTTCACCGCTATACTACCGCCGGTCACCATCTGTGCACCATTTTCAAAAGCAATCACCAAATCCTCATCGCTCTTCACCCCGCCACCAAAATCAATGACCAGCGAAGTACGCGAAGCAATCTGCTCCAACGTGCGGTAATTCACCACATGATTCGAAGCCGCTCCATCCAGATCCACCACATGCAAGCGTCTGATGCCATGCTCTTCCAACTCTTTGGCTACTTCAACAGGGTTCTCATTATACACCTTTTTGCTGGCATAATCTCCTTGCGAAAGCCTCACACATTTTCCATCAATAATATCAATAGCAGGAATCAGTTCTATCATCTTCTCCTTATTAAAGTTCCAGGAAGTTACGTAAAATGCGCTCACCCACTGTCCCGCTTTTCTCGGGATGGAACTGAGTAGCGTAAAAATTATCCTTATGCAATGCTGCACTAAAAGGATGAATATAATCCGTAACCGCGGCAGTATCATTACTTAGAGGCACATAAAAACTGTGCACAAAGTAGACAAATTCCTCTTTGTCGAACTCCTTGAACAAATCACTGTTGGTCTGCCCTATAGTGTTCCACCCCATGTGCGGCACCTTGTCTTCATGCTTCAAAGAGACAAAACGCTTCACGTCCGCATCAAATATGCCCAGACAATCCACATCCCCCTCTTCGGAATGACTACACATCAACTGCATACCCAGACAAATGCCCAACACCGGCTGGCGCAGGTCCTTAATCAGCCTGTCCATACCATGGGAGCGCAGGAAATCCATTGTAGTCGCCGCCTCTCCCACACCGGGGAAAATCACCTTGTCGGCAGAGCGCAACGCCTCTTCATCCCCGGTGATCACCGCTTCAACGCCTAAGCGTTTCAACGCATAATCCACCGAGCGGATATTCCCTGCATTATATTTTACTACCGCAACCTTCATTCTATTCTAATTGAAAATCACTGTTTTATTCTTATAGACCAATACTTTGCGTTCGATATGCTTGCGCACGGCACGCGAGAGTACAATCTTCTCCAAATCCTTACCTTTCGTCACCAAATCCTCCACGGCATCCTTATGCGTAATGCGCACCACATCCTGTTCGATGATAGGCCCGGCATCCAATTCCGAAGTGACATAATGACTCGTAGCCCCGATAATCTTCACCCCACGTTCAAAAGCCGCATGATAAGGCTTAGCACCCACAAATGCCGGCAAGAAAGAGTGATGAATATTGATGATCCTGTTAGGATACGCTTCAATCAACTGTTTGGAGATTACCTGCATATAGCGAGCCAGCACAATAAAGTTCACGTTATGCTTTTCGAGTAGCTCCATCTCCTTCTTTTCCTGTTCCTCTTTTGTCTCCTTCGTAATAGGGAACAAATAGAAAGGAATACCAAAACGTTCCGCCACATGCTGCAAATCGGGATGATTACTGATAATCAACGGGATTTCCACATTCCATTCACCCGCTGTATAGCGAGCCAGCAAGTCGAACAAGCAATGAGACATCTTAGATACGAAGATCGCCATTTTAGGTTTCACGTCAGAGAAATACAGACGGAAACTCATGCTATACTTTTGAGCATATAAAGTTGCGAAATAATCTTCAATCTTCTCTTGAGGAACCAGGAAATCCTTCAACTCCCATTCTATTCTCATAAAGAATATATTTTCCACATGATCTACATACTGATCCAGATAGATAATATTCCCCTTGTTCACCGTAATAAAGTCCGTCACCTCAGCCAGAATCCCCGGTCTGTCGGGGCAGTGAAGCAACAGTTTTGCCGTTTCCATCATCCTAAATTATCGTTTTTTATCGGTTATCAATTACAAGATTCACTATTTAAGTCCGCAAAAATAACGATTTACTGCCAAACAATGAAGTTTTCTTGCAAGAAGTTTAAAACGTGTTTTCAATACCGTTTCTAAACAGATAAAAAAAAGCTGCGCGGGTATTGCAGATTTAAAACTTTTATCTACCTTTGCATCCGCAATCGAGGAGCGGTTGACACGAAAAAGAAAATAATGGTGCGTTAGTTCAGTTGGTTAGAATACATGCCTGTCACGCATGGGGTCACGGGTTCGAGTCCCGTACGCACCGCATATAGTAAGTGGCTAAAGTGATGAGTAGTTTTAGCGTTAATTTACAGACAGTTAGAAGATACTAACCTAAACTGTACCCCCTGAGAAAAATTGAAAGGGTAAAGCGTTGAAACTAAGATAAGTAACCTGAAAAGGTGGCTTTCCCATCCATACCGCAGAGAGCCTACGACAAGAGGCGCCAAAAGAAAGACAAGCCCTTCATATTCAGTGAATATGAGGGGCTTTTTTCGTTTATCATGTCTTAGTCTAAAGCCAAGAAAAAGACAAAAAACGACAAAGCATCTAACCTAAACTGTACCCCCTTTCCGAAAAAACGCAAGGGGGTACAGTAATTCGAAGCGAAAGGGGTACAGTTTGGTCAAAATTGGCAGGGAGTTGTCCTGATTTGGCACAGTGCATAAAGTTCATTTTGAGATAGTTCACAGTAATTTTGTAACATTAAAAAATGAGTTTATGAGAAGTACATTTCGCATTCTTTTCTATGTAAAGAAAGACAAAAAAAGAGCAGACGGCACTTATCCAATCATGTGTCGAATCACTATCGACGGAGAACCAAGTCGCTTCAACACTAAAGCAAATGTCAATCCCGATATTTGGGATGCAAAAACCGGAATCGCTATCGGCAAATCAAACAAAGCTGTTGAAGTTAATGCCTTATTGAATACTATAAAAACAAGTATTCATAACGTGTATCACGAATTACAGACAAAGGAAAACAACGTAAATGCCGAAAGAGTTAAGAATATCTTTTTAGGCACTGAAGTAAAACACCAAACTGTGCTCGAACTTTTTCAACGACATAATGATGATGTAAAAAAATTAGTTGGTATAAGTAAATCTAAAGAAACATTTCAAAAGTATGAAGTTGCTCGCAAGCGTATGGCAGACTTCATTAAGGAGTATTATAATGTATCGGATATTTCTTTGAAAGAAGTAAATCACATGTTTCTCCATAACTTTGAGATTTACCTGATGACTTCCTGCAATTGCAAGCAAAATACTACTGCTAAATTCCTACAACGTTTTCGTACAATTATTATCATGGCAAAAAATAACGGTTGGATACATATTGATCCATTTGCCAATTTCAAGATACGATTTAAGAAAACCGATCGTGGCTATCTAACACAGCAGGAAATTGACATAATTATGCGAAAGAAATTTGCTACTGAACGTCTTGAACGAGTAAGAGATATATTTATTTTCAGTTGCTTCACCGGACTTGCTTATATTGATGTTAAGAATCTACGCCAGTCCAATATTCGCACTTCTTTTGACGACGGATTGTGGATTATCGGCAAACGGGAAAAAACGGGAGTTAATTATAATGTTCCCTTACTTGATACTCCTAAGCAAATCATAGAAAAATATTCGGGTAAATTGCCAGATGAAAAGGTGCTTCCGGTTATGAGCAATCAAAAGATGAATGAATACTTGAAGGAAATCGGGACAGTCTGTGGAATTGATAAAAATTTAAGCTATCATCTTGCAAGACATACATTTGCAACCCTTACGCTTACAAAAGGCGTATCTATTGAAAGTGTATCGAAGATGTTAGGGCATACGAATATTAAAACCACCCAGATATATGCGAGAGTAACCGATGTTAAAGTTAGTACGGATATGGCTTCTTTTGCTGAAAAATTGGAAGATAAAAGAGTTAAGTCTAATTCCAAACTGGATAAACTATTTGAGTGTCTTTCTTTAGGCGAAAAGATGGCTTTATTTAATCTGCCACAAACGTTATCGAATGATCCTGAAAGGGTGAAACGAATATCTGTAATGTGGCACAGCCTTTCAGAGGAAGAAAAATCTTCTCTTTGGTCAAATACATTTGAACAAGAAGAATCCCTTTCTTTCAAACCTATGATGAAACTAGCAGTTAATCAATAAAAGATATAATTATGGAATTACAAATCATTCAAAATAAGATATACGATATCAGAGGTATGCGTGTCATGCTTGATTATGACCTTGCAAAGTTGTATGAAACCGAAACAAGGGCATTGAAACAAGCCGTTAAACGCAATATTCACAGGTTTCCGGAGCCTGACTTTATGTTTGAACTGACACGGGAAGAAAGCGATGCAGCAATCAAATTAGGGGTGTCACAAAATGTGATACCCCCCGGATACAACGTCGGCTCTTCATTAATAATGGCGTTCCCGGAACTCGGAGTAGCCATGCTTTCATCCGTATTGAAAAGTAAGAAAGCAATTCAAGTAAACATTTCTATAATGAGGGCTTTTGTTGCTTTACGCCAATATGCACTGGGATATGCCGACATAAATCGTAAATTGGAGGATTTTATGATAGAAACCAATATGCAGTTTAGCGATATTTACCAAGCGCTCACAGAACTGGCTTCCCAAAAGGAATTAGAGAATAAACCCCGCAAACGTATAGGCTTTAATGTTAAACAAGATGAAGAATAAGATTATGGAACGAGGATATATAAGAATAAAAGAAAATCGTGATAATCAGCTAACTGTTGAAGCGAAACTCGTAAATTGCACCCTTTGGATGACAAAGCATGAGATAGCTGACTTGCTAAACGTCTTTGTAAGCTCGGTCGGGAATAACCTTCAGGCTATATTCAAATCGGACATATTGCGGGAGGAAGACGTAACCCGGATACACAAATCCGAGAACAATGGTCGCCAGTGCGAAGTAACGGAATACAATCTTGAAGCACTGATTTTTGTCAGTTATCGTATTGCGTCCTATGAAGCACGGGTTTTTCGGGAGTGGGTAATGAAAGCTCTGACCGAATATACCCGGACGAAACCCAAAAGAGAAGCAGAAGTATTGATTATATATAACTTATCATCAAAACTCCCTGCCATAATATTAAATTAATTCAAACGTATAAATATATTCAAAGATGAAAAATGTAGTTTATGTATTGGTCGCCCTGTTAATGGTTTCTTGCGGCTCAAACTCATCCGGTAAAAAGTATGGACAAACCATTACTGATTATTTGTTGAAAGGCAAATCGGCTACCGACTTCAATTTTAAGATTGAGGAACTGGCGGAACATGGAACGATAACCGTTGCCGATAGTATCGCCTATATTACCGAAGAGTACCGGAAAGACAACGACCTTTTTGTCAAGCGGCTTGAACTGGCTAAAGATATGAGCAAGGAACTGCTGTCGAAAGCAAAGAAACAAGCCGACATTGATGAATACACGGCTAATATCGCACGAATGGATACCCGTATTGATTCACTTAAAAATGCTTCTCCCGACAATCTGAATGGTTATGATAAGCGGAGTGCAAATGACGTTCTTGCTGTACTCGTAAGATGTAAATATTCAGTAGAAGCGAAAGGACGTTCCGTCGCTGAAACATTTGATTTCTACTTATCTCCTGACGGTAGTAAATGCTATGATAAAACAAAAGCGAAATAAAAAATATCTCATTAACTCAAAGCAAGCCTGTATCTCAAAAAAAGTGATACGGGCTTTTTTTATGGCTTTCCTTTCTATGGGGAAAGTCTGCGTTTTAAGCAAACGCAAAGTATATCAATCAATTTTTCTTTTTACTACACTTCTCTCCTCATAATTTCTTCCTCTATTAGCTACTTATACTAAAGCGGCTAATTGTAATCGGTTACAGTGGCGAAAGTATTTCCGTGTTCTTCACGCCGCTTGCAAGTTCGAGCCTGTCGGTTTTGTGAAAAATCTTCCTCTTTCCCTCATGTTTTCGGGCGAGCGTATTTATTCCCAAAAAACTTGTCTTCGGCTAAACACTACTTTCCGATAGCCCCTGAAACTCGATCACAACTCACCGGCTCCGATACGGCAGAAAAAAAAAGTCAGAAATTATGAGAAGTATAGTAAAAAATAGGAAACAACGACCGACAATCTACCTTCCAATTAGCATAAAATTGGTTGTAAAAATCGTTTTGGTGGTTTTGGGATTCTGCGTGTGGGGAACAGGGTTTATTTGGGCTTTAGTTGGCCTGTATTTATTCTTTCCCATACTTCGGGCTATCCTCTCCGTGTTGGTAGGTTTTGGGGCTATAATCCTCTTTCTTTTCATTCTGCTGACCTTTTTATAATCCCTTAAAATTTAGAGTTATGAGTACAGTATTTTTATTAGGTGCAAACAAGAGCATAGACAGAAGTAAACAGGTAGTTGAAGTAAACGAAATCATCCAAATGGAGGGTTACAGTTATGACAGATATGTAGTGTACGACATTGTTAAAAATGATTGGGGACTGCATTACAAGTTGGTTAATCTTCGCACAAAGGACTATCAGACAGCCGACATTATCAGACCATTGAAAGAAAAATTCGGTATCGGTTACTACTACGACAGCGAAAATCCTCAATATATGGACAGCTTCGAGGTGGCAATACTTCTTCAGGAAGCACAGCAAAAGAAGAAAGCGGAGCAGGAAGAAGCCGAAAAAGAAAAAGTACGGGTAGAGGAAGTTAAGAAAATCGGACGTTTACGCATGATTGCCATTTTTCCCGAAAACGCTCAGGCGGTTATCGTGGCTCGATTGAAACAAAATGAAAGCGACAGCCAAACAGACTATTACGCAAGTAGCGTACAACGTACCGTTATTTTAGGCTTTTCAACCCACAAAAGGGACATCTTTTCCGAAATGCGTAAACACGCGCCCAACTTTGAGGAAACCGCCTATTTAGCCGAATTTAACGAGGATTACGAGCATCGGGAAAAGTACAGCATGGGAGACGGCTACTACTTAGGCGAAAGTAAGTACAGCGGTTGGATCATCGAAAAAACGCCTATTTACAAAAGGGAAAATACAATAGAAGAATTTGCCTATACCGCAGGGAATGAAGATAACATACATATCAGCAAACCAAATTCAACACCCCCAAGCAACCCAACAGGAGCAGGAAAAAACGGCTGTACATTGGTGGAATATTCAACAAAAGCGGTAGCGGTATTCGGAGATACCAAGTCAATCAAAGACGAACTCAAAGCAATGGGCGGACGCTTCAACAGCCGATTGACATTCAACGGTAAGAAGTTGGCAGGTTGGATTTTTCCTAAATCACAAGAGCAACGTTTAGCCTATTATTTCGGATTAGATTAAGTAGTAACACGGGGCAGAGCCTTTCTGCCCCACAACACCCAAAAGTATGAAAGCATCAAATCATTTCAAAGATACAATAAAGGCATACTTAGATAAGAGAGCCGAAACAGATGTATTGTTCTCATTCCAATACAGCAAACCCGAAAAGAATATTGACGATTGTGTTACTTATATTCTCAATACTGTACAGAAAAGCGGTTGCAATGGTTTTGCAGACGATGAAATCTATTCAATGGCGGTAAATTATTATGATGAAGATAATATCGAAATCGGTAAGCAAATAAACGCTAATGTAGTTGTAAACCATGTAGTAGAACTGACTGAAGAAGAAAAGGAACAGGCTCGCCGAGATGCTATACAAAAGGAACAGGACGAAGCATACAGGAAGATAACACAGCCAGTCAAAAAGAGCAAGAAAGTAGTATTAAATCCCCAACCATCTTTGTTTGATTTTTAAGTATTATCCTATGAAAGCGAAGAATAAATTCCAAAAACAAGTAGTAGAAGCGAGTAAAACCCTGCCGAAACTCACGAAAGAACAGATTGAGTGGGGCTATGAAAATGGTATCGACCATATCGGGCGCAGAACTGATAAAGGAGTAATAACCTGTACTAAATGCGGTCATTCGTGGCAGGGAGTAGGATATTTGGTTGCCACCCTAACGGATTGCAACTGTCCGAACTGTAATACCAAACTAAAGGTAGAAACCACCAAGAAACGAACATTCAGCACCCGTTACTACATGACGGTAGTAACCGCCCATGCAGGTTATCAGGTATTACGCTCTGTAATGCTATTCTGTTCGGTAAAGCTCGGAGAAACGCCCAAGTACGACTATTCAGAAGTTATGCAACGGTGGATTGCTCCCAATGGTAAACATTGCACATTCGCAAAACTCCGTCAGACAATGGGTACTTGTTACTATGATGCGTGGATATTCCATACTGATTTGGAATTGCGTAGCGAAAACAGCAATAACAAGTTTTACATAAATGTATATGACAAAATATTTACAGGCGTGGTTTACCCCCGAATGAAGCTAATCCCCGAACTGAAAAGAACAGGCTACAAAAAGGGATTATACGGACAAAAGCCGTTAGACCTGTTCCGCACCCTGTTGACTGACAGCCGAGCCGAAACACTGATGAAAGCAGGGTACACCAAGCTATTAAAACGCATCATGGACAGCGGTTGGAAGAATATCGACAAGTATTGGCAATCCGTCCGCATCTGCATCCGAAACGGCTACAAAATCAACGATGCAACGATGTGGTGCGACTATATAGACTTTCTCCGGTTCTTCGGCAAAGACCTCTATAATGACAAATATGTATGCCCGACAGACCTCAAAGCCGAGCATGACCGATATATGTTGAAGCAAGCCAAAGCTGATGCACAAGCGGAGTTGGAAAAGCAATTTGAAAAAGAAGCCGAATTTAGGGCGATTAAAGCCAAGTTTTTCGGACTTATATTTTCCGATGGGCGTATCAGTGTCCGTGTACTTGAAAGCGTACAGGAGATAGTAGCAGAGGGACAAGCGATGCACCATTGTGTAGGTGGCTATTCGACCAAAGAAGATTCCCTTATCCTTTCGGCAACCATTGACGGTAAACGCATTGAAACCATAGAGGTATCTATTTCCAAACTGAAAGTTATCCAATGCAGGGGATTATGCAACAAGAACAGCGAACACCATAGTCAGATACTTTCACTTGTAAATAACAATATGCCACTCATAGAACAACGATTAGCAGCATAATTTATAAAACAGGGCAGAGTAATCTGCCCACAAAATTCAAATAGACATGAAAACAACAGAAGTAAACGATAGCATTATAGGCAAGCGTTGTAAAAGCATTTTTACAGGCTTAATGGTAACAGGCGTTATCGAAGAAATTAAGATAACTGAGTACACAGCAGAAGTTAAAGTGCGTTTCGATAACCCACATAGATGGGGTAATCACACTTACAAAAGCGATTGGAGTTCCGCACGCCTTCATGATGAGTTCGGCTCATTGCATCACCTTGAAATCATTGACGACAAATATCAAACTATCGTGGTCGAGTTCAACAAAGAGATAGCCGAGATTGACCGAATGTTTGCACAGAATTACAGCACTTGGGGAGCGGTAAACCTCAAAGAGTGGATAGATAACTACGAAAGTAGCCGTTTTACTCAATTTTCGAGAGATACGGCAATCATTACCTCCGAATACAATATGGAGAACATAATAGAGTGGCTTGAAAAACAGGATTATATTAAAGATTATCAACACATAACTAAGTAGCAATGAAAACAAATTCAATCAACAAGAACGGTTGCTCCGTATGTGAGCAAGGCAAAGAGAACTACACTACCTTTATAGCAGGAGCATTCAGAGGTACGGAATATTACCAATACGACTACCGCCACACAGACGGAGAACTGTTCTCTACGGTCGCCAAATCATTGGTGCAATGCCGAAAAGAACGGGATAAATGGCTTTCAAAAAAGCAGAGATAACACAAGGGCGGGCGATTTTTCGCCCGTTACTTTTTCCATGACTCCTACAAATGACGGGAGAAAAAGTAACAAAAAGCCGTTGTTAAAATGTCAGGATAAAAACAGGTTTTATCCTGATTTATTATGAGACTGTAAACTAAACTGTGTCAAATGAAGTAAAAAAAATATTACATTTACACAGAAATTAGCTTTATGGAAAATTTTGATTACAAGGCCATGGAAGCCTTAGCGCTGGAACAATTAAAATCCGGCAAACCGTTATTAGGCAAAGGCGGAGCTTTTGCTCCCCTGTTGGAGAAACTCCTTAATGCCGCTCTGGAAGGAGAAATGGACGCCCATATGGATTCAGAAGAACGCTCATTGGGCAATCGTCGCAACGGTTACACGAGCAAACAGGTTCAAACCGGGATGGGCGAAGTAACCGTACACACGCCTCGCGACCGGGATTCGCGATTCGAGCCCGAGTTCATAAAAAAACGTGAGCGTATTTTGGCGGACAGTGTTTCCGACCGCATCATCGGCTTATACGCCTTGGGCAACAGTACACGGGAGATAAGTGACTGGATGGAGGAGAACCTGGGTAATCGGGTTTCAGCCGATACAATCAGCGCCATTACCGACAGGGTGCTGCCTGA
>VOIU01000018.1 GCA_007896885.1 Bacteroidaceae bacterium HV4-6-C5C | reverse complement strand
GCCAAAACACAGCGATGGGCGCATGGAATGATGCCGGTAGAAGATCCTAATGGAAAGATTATTGTCAATGGCAAAAAGTATAAGATGGTAAGATTCGAAACAAATGATGATCGTGTATTTCAGACTCCGCGTTCTTATTTGTTCCCTATTTTGACCGAAGAATTGAAACGTGCACCATCCATTGTACAAAATCCAGGATGGTAAATTGGGTACGTATTACCCCAATTTCTAAGCTATTTTGTTTAGGTAGCTTTTGGCTGTGATTTGTATTATATATAGGCAAAAGATAAGAGGCATATACACGAATTAAATGTACTTTTATTCTTTTGCCTATTCTTTGTTAGAAAGATAATGTCATTTATTAAAAAGAGAAAGGCTGTAATATAGATATATTTGTTTCGAATGGGGTATTGTTTTTATGTATAAGATAGTTATCAATATTTTTAGTAATAAGTTTTTGCCCTCTCCAAATGAATATATGCATTTCTGTTTTCTTATAAATAAATCTAATAAATGAATCCCCTTTTTCTATAAGTTTTATAAATGGTTTGTTTAGTAATGTTTCATTATTATGTTCTCTAATATACATCTTGTATATTTTATTGCATTTTTAATTAATTGATATTTAATGATTTTAGTAGTATTTTAAATATTAATTTGTACTCTAAATTACATTCGTTTAATAATTATTAAATTGGCACATTTAAGGATAATTTATATATATGAAAACACTTTATTTGTATATGAATATAAAAACAATAGCTATGGAATGGCGCATTCTCTACGTTAATAGGAATTTAATGCTAATTTGTAAAAATGATTTCTAAAAACGGTTTTTCTATCATTTTATATACAAAATAATATTTCGTTTTATAGAAAATTACGTGAGAACCTTTGATATGTTTATGACTAGTTGCCAATATATAGTATAAATTTGTGTGAAACTAAATTTAATGTAAAATATGGATATAAAATATTGATAATCAATGGTATATTGATGATTACTGTTTTATGATTCATGATTTTTAAAGACTATACGAACAGGGAAGTTATTGTATTATCACATATTTAATATCATGTATAAAAAAAACAAAATTTTCGCTATTGCTTCAATAATGCTACTCATGGGGGGAAACTCTTATGCACAACAGAGCAATTCGACTTCTCAGCCCAAGGCTTATATGGTCGCAGATGCTCATTTGGATACCCAATGGAACTGGGATGTGCAGACAACAATTAATAAATACGTCTGGAATACGCTCAATCAGAATTTGTTTTTGTTGAAACATTATCCTGATTATATTTTTAATTTTGAGGGCGGTGTGAAATATTCTTGGATGAAAGAATATTATCCTGCTCAATATGAGGAACTTAAAAAATACATAAAAGAGGGACGTTGGCATATTGCCGGTAGCAGTTGGGAAGCAAGTGATGTACTTGTTCCCTCTGTTGAATCATCTATTCGAAATATTTTACTCGGACAAACATTTTACCGTCAAGAGTTTGGGAAAGAAGGAACTGATATATTTCTTCCTGACTGCTTTGGATTTGGTTGGACGCTACCTTCCATTGCATCGCATTGCGGTCTGATTGGTTTCTCATCACAAAAATTAGATTGGCGTGAGCATCCTTTTTATGGAGACAGTAAGCATCCTTTCATGATTGGTTTATGGCAGGGGATTGATGGCCAGAAAATTATGTTGACCCATGGTTATGATTATGGTCATAGATGGAATGATGAAGATCTATCAAACAGTCAATATCTAAAAGGTTTGGCAGAAAAGACTCCTTCAAACACGGTCTATCGATATTATGGAACAGGTGATACTGGTGGCTCTCCGACTTTGGCTTCCGTGCGCTCAATAGAGAAAGGGGTGAAGGGTAGTGGTCCGGTAAAAGTTATTAGTGCTACTAGCGATCAATTATACAAAGATTTTTTGCCTTTTTCCAATCATAAGGAGTTGCCTGTATTCAATGGTGAATTACTAATGGATGTTCATGGGACAGGTTGTTATACATCTGAAGCTGCAATGAAGTTGTATAACCGTCAGAATGAGCAACTTGGAGACGCTGCAGAACGCTCATCGGTTGCAGCTGAATGGTTGGGTGGATACAATTATCCAGGGAAGGCTTTGACTGAAAATTGGAGACGTTTTATATTTCATCAGTTTCATGATGATTTAACAGGAACAAGTATTCCACGTGCATATGAGTTTTCATGGAATGACGAAATGATCGCATTAAAAGATTTTTCAACAATAATATCGTCATCTGTGAGTGCTATTGCAGCAAAAATGGATACCCGCGCAAAAGGGATTCCCGTTGTACTTTATAATGCTAATGCTTTTCCAGTAAATGACATTGTAGAATTAGCAATAGATATGCCAGACTCTTCTAAAGGTCTTTCTGTCTATAATTCATTTGGAAAACGGGCAAAGTCTCAATATATCAGTTATGAAGGTGGAAAAGCTCATTTATTGGTACAAGCTTCTGTACCAGCCACTGGTTATGCAATATATGATGTACGTGTTGATGGAAAATCTGATATGTCATTATCTAAAAAAACTTCCATATTAGAGAATTCTATTTATAAGATTACATTAGATAAGAATGGCGATATTTCTTCTTTAATTGATAAGCGGAACAACAAAGAATTGGTAAAAGATGGCAAAACTATACGTTTGGCTGTGTTTACAGAAAATAAATCTTATAGATGGCCGGCTTGGGAAATTATAAAAGAAACGATAGATAAGGATCCCGTGTCTATTGTGGATGATGTCAAAGTTGCTATGACTGAAAACGGTATGCTTCGAAAAACTATTTGTGTTGAAAAAAAATATGGAGATTCTTCCTTTAAACAATATATTCGTGTATATGAAGGGAGCAGATCCGATCGTATTGATTTCTATAATGAGGTCGATTGGAAATCCACAAATACCTTATTAAAAGCTGAATTCCCTCTAAATTTGGAAAATGAAAAGGCTACTTATGATTTGGGCTTGGGAAGTGTTGAAAGGGGAAATAATACACAGACAGCCTATGAAGTTTACGCTCAACAGTGGGCTGATTTGACTGATAAAAGTAATGGCTATGGCGTGTCAATTATGAATGATTGCAAATATGGATGGGATAAACCTAATGAAAATACAATTCGTTTGTCTTTACTTCATACTCCATCTACTCAGGGAAATTATACTTATCAAGATCATCAGGATTTCGGACACCATGTATTCACTTATAGTCTGGTTGGGCATCAAGGTAGCCTTAATAAAACAGAAATAGCTAACAAAGCTGAAATATTAAATCAACCGCTTAAAGCGTTCTTTGCTACAAAACATTCTGGTGAACTGGGTAAGAATTTTACATTTGCAAGCTCTAATAATCCTAATGTTGTTATCAAAGCTCTTAAAAAGGCTGAAAGTTCCGATGAGTATGTGGTTCGCGTATATGAAATGGGAGGAGAGGTATCTCAAAATGCAGAAATCACTTTTGCAGGAAACATTACGAGTGCTTGTGAGGCAGATGGTACTGAAAAGGAAATTGGTGGTGCGTCTTTTGAACAAAATAAATTGAAAATATCAGTATCTCCTTATGGAATTAAAACTTTTAAAGTTAAATTGAGTAATATATATCCAGCGCAAAACTTTGATTATGCTTATTTACCATTAAATTATGATCGCAAATGTTTTAGTTGGAATGCTTTTCGCCGTGAAGGTAATTTTGAGTCAGGTAATAGTTATGCAGCAGAATTGCTCCCAGATTCAATTTTAACTGCTAACAACATACCATTCCGTCTGGGGGAAAAAGAAATTGCAAATGGTTTAAGTTGCAAAGGTAATGTCATTCACCTCCCTGCCGGAAAATCGTTCAATAAACTTTATATTCTTGCTGCATCTACAAATGGGGATAACAATGCCAAATTCCATGTTGGAAAGAATGAGGTAAACGCAATGATCCCTTATTATAGTGGCTTTATTGGTCAATGGGAACATATCGGTCATACGAATGGATTCTTAAAGAATGCTGAACTTGCATATGTGGGCACTCATCGTCATTCTAGTGAAGGCGATGAAGCTTATGAATTTACATATATGTTTAAAATAGGAATCGATATACCTAAAGGGGTTACTTCAATAACTCTGCCCGATAATCCTAATATTGTAATCTTTGCAGCAACCTTAGTTAAAGAAAATATTCCGTTAGTTGTTCCTGCTTCAGAAGAGTTTCATACAGCTTTGAAGAAGGGAGATAATACCACGTCTGTTGCTTCGAAAAGCAATCTCTTGAGTAAAGCTAAAATAATTGCTTGTTCTGGAGAAGTTAATAAGGAAGAATTAGCACAATTTGCAGTTGACAGTGATTTACAGACAAAATGGTGTGATGTGAATATGTCTCCCAATTTTCTTGATTTTGATTTAGGTGAGAGTCGTTTAATTCAAGGTTGGAAGTTAGTAAATGCTGGTAATGAAGATAACGGCTATATAACGCGAGGTTGTTTTTTGCAAGGGAAGAATAAACAGAATGAAGAATGGAAAACAATAGATATAATCTCTGATAATAAAAAAGATACAGTCACACGTAGCTTTACCCCATTGTCAGTTCGTTATATACGTTTGTTAATAACTCAGCCAACACAGGGAAGCGTACCTGAAGCGGCTAGAATATATGATTTTGAGGTGTTTTAATAATAGAAGAATCCAGTAAAAGTCATATCTTTTACTGGATTCTCATTTAATTAAGAAGAACTTGTTTTACTAAAGTATTTATTTCGTTTATGAATAAAAAACTACTCTTTTTTGCGTCATTTATTTTGTCGAATATGTTGGTTTTTGCCCAGCAACCTGTTGAGTTTGTGAATCCAATGATAGGCACGAATGGAATGGGACATACCTTCCCTGGTGCGTGTATGCCGTTTGGTTTGGTGCAATTGAGTCCTGACACGGATACCATTCCACACAATGTGAATGGAGCTTATCAAAAAAATGCATATGAATATTGTGCCGGTTATCAGTATAGAGATAAGACGATTGTAGGATTTAGTCATACACATCTTAGTGGAACAGGTCATTCCGACTTAGGGGATATACTTATTATGCCCACTACAGGGAAATTGAAATTAAATCCGGGGCGGTCTACAAATCCGGAGGAAGGATACAGATCTCGTTTTAGCCATTCCACGGAAAAGGCATCCCCTGGATATTATGAAGTGATGTTAGAAAATTATGGAATCAAAGCGCAATTAACTGCGACCCAGCGAGTAGGGATTCATAAATATACTTTTCCTAATAAAGTAGATAAGCATTTAATTCTTGATTTGATACATGGTATCTATAACTATGATGATAAAGTATTGTGGGCTAGTATTCGCGTTGAAAATGATACTCTTCTGACAGGCTATCGGATAACAAATGGTTGGGCGCGTACTAACTATACTTATTTTGCAATTTCTTTTTCACAGCCAATAAAAGACTATGGATATAAAGAGAGGAATGTAGTTCGGTATAATGGTTTTTGGCGGCGCTTTCATCTCAATGAAAATTTTCCTGAAATGGCTGGACGTAAAATCGTTGCTTATTTTAATTTTGATATGGCTTCTGAATCAGAGTTGACAGTGAAAGTTGCTCTTTCCGGAGTTAGTACAGAAGGAGCATTAAAGAATTTAGAAGTAGAAACTTCTGGTAAAGACTTTGATACCTTGAAGAAAGAAGCTGCTAACCAGTGGAATCGTGAATTATCCTGTTTTGAGATTGAAGGGAATCCAAATCAAAAAGCGATGTTCTATACGTCTCTCTATCACACGATGATTAATCCTTCCGTATATACTGATGTAGATGGGCTATATCGCGGATTGGACAATAATATTCATCGTGCTGACAGTTTTACAAATTATACTATTTTTTCCTTATGGGATACATACCGGGCGGAACATCCTTTGTTAAATTTAATTGCACCATCAAAGAACGCAGATATGGTGGAGTCGATGATTAAACATCAGCAGCAAAGCGTTCATGGCATGTTACCTGTATGGAGTCTGATGGGAAATGAAAACTGGTGTATGAGTGGTTATCATGCTGTTTCTGTCTTAGCTGATGCCATAACAAAGAATACTTTTAGTAATGCCAAAGGAGCATTGGAAGCTATGATCAAAACCTCAAATGTCTCTTATTATGATGGCATTGCAGATTACTTGCGTTTAGGATATGTGCCTTTTGATAAAAGTGCGACTAGTGCATCTACCACCTTAGAATATGCTTATGACGACTGGACTATATATCAAACTGCTTTGAAAGCCGGTAATCATGAAATAGCTGAAACATATCGTAAGCGCGCTTTAAATTACAGGAATATTTTTGATCCTCAGATCGGATATGCGCGTCCTAAATATAGTAATGGTTCCTTTAAAAAAGATTTTGATATATTACAAACTTACGGAGAAGGCTTTATTGAGGGAAATTCATTAAACTTTTCGTTTCACGTACCACATGATGTGTTTGGAATGATAGAACTCATGGGTGGGGAAAATATTTTTGTAAATAAATTGGATAATCTGTTTACCATGCACCTTCCTGAAAAATATTATGAAAACAACGAGGATATAACTAAGGATTGTTTGGTAGGGGGTTATGTTCATGGAAATGAACCTAGTCATCATGTCCCTTACCTATATGCATGGACATCACAACCTTGGAAAACTCAGTATTGGATTAGAGACATTTTGAATAAAATGTATAAGAATGAAATTAATGGACTTGGGGGGAACGATGATTGTGGGCAAATGTCTGCTTGGTATATCTTTTCAGTGATGGGCTTCTATCCTGTATGTCCGGGAACAGATCAATATGTTTTGGGAGCTCCTTATCTGCCTTATCTTAAATTGAATCTTCCAAATGGAAAGATTATTGAAATAAAGGCTCATGGAGTGAGCGATAAAAAATGCTATGTAAAGACTTTAAAATGGAATGGACGTACTTATGATAAAATGTACATAACACATAATGATTTACTTCAAGGGGGGGTATGGGAATTTGAGATGTCTGCTTCACCAAACCGGCATAGAGGTCTTCTAAAAGAAGATAAACCATATTCTTTGACAAATGAATAAAAAACCAGTGAATGCATAAACAAAATACTTATATAAAATGAATAAACGAAATCTTATACTTTTAGGAGTTGGGACCATTCTTTTGTGTTCTTGCGCTATTGGCAAGAATGGCTTGTCTCAGTCGCATAACAAGGATTGGAGAAAATATAATATTGGGCATATCATTTTTGAAGATAAAGCTCCCGAATCTGTTGGATCAAAAATATATCATCAGATTGTCAAGGCCCCAGATATGTATATCCAATCGCAAGCGCGTACAGTTTTAACTACGTTGTATGATTCACCGAAAGATAGTATTCCTCCGGTATATAACATACATTATACCTTAGAAGATATTGAAGGAATTTCAGCTAAAGGTGGAGGTAATGGCAATGTCTCAATTTTTTACAGTACTCGGCACGTTGAAAAATCATTTGTGAATAATGATACGGCTAAAGTTCTTTTTGAAACTAGGGGAGTGTTGCTACATGAGCTGACTCATGCTTATCAGCTGGAGCCACAAGGAATTGGGTCGTATGGAAGCAATCGTGTCTTTTGGGCTTTTATTGAAGGAATGGCTGATGCTGTTCGAGTTGCAAATGGAGGATTTCGAGAAGGCGATAGGCCAAAGGGCGGAAGTTACATGGATGGATATCGTAGAGCCGGTTACTTCTTTGTTTGGTTGCGTGATCATAAAGATCCTGATTTCTTGAAGAAATTTAATAGGAGCACTTTAAAGGTCATACCTTGGTCTTTTGATGGCGGTGTGAAATATGCATTGGGTAATAAATACAATATTGATGATTTGTGGCGTGAATATCAAATTTCCGTCGGTGATATTGTTGTAAAATAAGTAGATGATTATGTTTCGATATTATTATAGAGCATTATTTTTTGTATTGACTTGTCTCGGTTTGTCTGTAGCTGTTAATGCACAAAATGAGAAATTAGTAGATTACGTAAAACTATTTGTTGGTACAGATGGTTATGGGAACGTATATCCTGGTGCGCAAATACCGTTCGGTGGAATACAAATTAGTCCGGATACGGATAATAAGTACTATGATGCAGCTTCGGGGTATAAATATAACAGACCGACAATAATGGGTTTCAGTTTAACTCATCTAAGTGGGACAGGTATCCCTGATCTCGGAGATTTCTTATTTATTCCCGGAATCGGTGACATGAAATTTGAAGCAGGAACTCATGAGAAGCCACAAGAAGGGTATCGGTCTCGATATTCACATCAAAAAGAATGGGCATCTCCCAATTATTATGGAGTAGACTTAATAGACTATGGTGTGAAAGCTGAGATGACATCCGGAATACGTAGTGGAATTTTTCGGTTTACTTATCCTAAATCTGAAAAGGCATTCATTATGGTAGATATGGATCATACTTTGTGGCAGTCATGTGAATGGTCTAATTTGCGAATGATTAATGATTCTACAATCACCGGATATAAATTAGTTAAAGGTTGGGGACCGGAACGACATATCTACTTTGCCGCAGTCTTTTCAAAAAAGTTATTGAATTTACGTTTCGTTCAGAATGGTAAGCCTATTATCTACAATACATCACGCTTTAGAAGCGCTCAAGAAGCTTGGGGTAAAAACTTAATGGCTTGTATATCATTCAATACTAATGATGGGGAAGAAGTGACTGTTAAAACTGCAATTTCAGCGGTTAGTACTGATGGTGCTCTTTTGAATTTGAAAGAATTGGAAGGATTGAATTTTAACTCATTGAAAAGTAAAGGAGAACAGTTATGGGAGAATGAATTAAGCAAATATACAGTTGTAGCAGATCGTAAAACCAAAGAAACCTTTTATACTTCTGCATATCATGCAGCTCTGCATCCTTTTATTTTTCAAGATGCTGATGGTTCTTTTCGCGGATTGGATAAAAACGTTCAAAAAGCAAAAGGCTTTACTAATTATACCGTATTTTCTCTTTGGGATACTTATCGTGCTTTTCATCCATGGCTAAACTTGGTAAATCAAAAACTGAATGCAGATGTAGCTAATTCAATGTTAGCTCATTATGACAAAAGTGTAGAGAAAATGCTTCCTATATGGTCTTTTTATGGAAATGAAACCTGGTGTATGATAGGCTATCATGCTGTTTCTGTATTGGCAGATATGATTGTAAAAGGCGTGAAAGGGTTTGATTATGAGCGAGCTTATGAAGCAATGAAGACAACAGCTATGAATAAGAATTATGATTGCTTATCTGAATATCGCTCAATGGGATATGTGCCTTTTGATAAAGAAGCGGAATCGGTATCCAAAACATTAGAATATGCATATGATGACTATTGTATAGCTCAGGCAGCTAAAGCTTTAAACAAAGAAAATGATTATCAATACTTTTTAAATCGCTCATTATCTTATCAAAACTTAATAGACCCACAAACTAAATATATGCGTGGAAAGGATAGTAATGGTAAGTGGAGAACTCCATTTGCCCCAATTGCATATCAAGGGCCTGGGTCTGTTAATGGTTGGGGTGATATAACTGAAGGTTTTACAATGCAATATACGTGGTCTGTCCCACATGACGTTCAGGGCTATATAAATGAAGTAGGTGAAAAGTGGTTTCAAAGCAAATTGGATGAACTGTTCACTGTTGAATTGCCGGATGATATTCCTGGTGCTCATGACATACAAGGCCGCATTGGTGGTTATTGGCATGGAAATGAACCTTGCCATCATGTCATTTATTTATATAATTATATAAAACAACCTTGGAAATGTCAAAAGTGGATACGGGAAGTTGCCAGTCGATTTTATGGCAATGAACCAAGTTCATTAAGTGGTAATGATGATTGTGGGCAAATGTCTGCATGGTATATGTTTAACTGTTTAGGTATTTACCCTGTAGCTCCATCAAGTAACATATATAATATTGGTTCTCCATGCGTTAAAGGCTTAAAAGTGCAAATGAGCAATGGCAAAACAATTGAGATGACTACAGACAATTGGTCCACAAGTAACATATATGTAAAGGAGCTATACATTAATGGAAAAAAATATAATAAGTCGTATTTGCGCTATGGTGATGTACAGAATGGAGTGAGAATACATTTTGTCATGAGTGCTAAACCTAATTACAAACGTGCTGTATCTGATGAATCGGTACCTCCATCGGTATCTTTGCCGGGAAAAATTCTTAAATATCAGCGCCCTACTAATTATTAATCTTGCTTTTGTATTCTTAATGTTTATATATACTGAAAGGCCAAATCGCTGTAACGTTTAAAATGTTTTGGCCTTTCAGCTTTTTATATTGATGAATAGCGATTATTTTTGTGAAGCCATTTGTTTAAAATGTGATTGATTTACTTTAACTTTATAAAATGCTATGAAAAAGAGTCCTCTATTTAGTTTTTTTTTGATATTATTTCCTGTTTTGTTGTGTGCTCAGCCAGCAATCAAGGACAAGACTCCTGTTGACTATGTAAATCCTTATATTGGCAACATTAGTCATTTATTAGTTCCTACATATCCTACAGTTCATCTTCCGAATAGCATGCTTAGAGTCTATCCGGAACGAGAGAATTACACAAGCAATACAATAGCTGGCTTGCCTCTCATCGTTACTAGCCACAGAGGAAGTTCTGCTTTTAATTTAAGCCCTTATCAAGGATCTTTATCAGAAGTCTCCTCTGTAGTTAACTATGGTTATGATAATGAGGTTTCTAAACCTTACTTTTATAGTGTAGACTTGGATGATTACGATATTCATGTAGAATATGCACCCTCACATCAATCTGGTATCTATAAATTTAATGTAGAATATTCCGACCGTCCAGTCTATTTGGTCTTTAATACTCGAAATGGGGAATTAAATACAGATGGTAAGACTATTTCCGGATTCCAAAAACTTGGTAATAACACTCAGGTTTATATTTATTTGGAAACTCAGGAAAATCCGATAAAAATAGGTACACATCAAGGCGATAAAATTCAAAGTACAGATAAAAATACCAAAGGAAAAAATGCCTATTATATAATTGAATATCCCAAAGGCACGAAAGAAATAAATTTGCGTTATGGCGTATCTTTTATTTCTACTGATCAAGCAGAGAAGAATCTTCGACGTGAGATTAAAAAATATGATTTGAATGCTGTTGCGCAACAAGCGAAAAATATATGGAATGAATCGTTGGGTAAAATATCGATATCAGGTGGTACGGAAAGTCAGAAAGCTATTTTCTATACCTCTTTGTATCGTACTTATGAGCGTATGATTTGTATTTCTGAGGATGGAAAATACTTTAGTGCATATGATGGTAAAATTCATGATGATAATGGAACTCCTTTCTATGTGGATGACTGGATCTGGGATACTTATAGAGCTACTCATCCGCTGAGATTGATTATTGAAGGTAAGAAAGAAAGCGATATGATTAATTCTTTTATTCGTATGGCTTATCAAATGCAACCTCATTGGATGCCTACTTTCCCTGAAATCAATGGGGATAGTCGCCGCATGAACTGTAATCACGGTGTTGCAACTATATTAGATGCTTATAATAAAGGAATGCGATCTTTCGATTTAGCTGGGGCATATAACGTTTGCAAAGCTGGGATAACAGAGAAAACATTAGCTCCTTGGTCATCGAAGCCTGCTGGTGTTTTAGATCAATTTTATAAAGAAAAAGGGTATTTTCCTGCATTAGCTACTGGAGAGGAGGAAACCGTGCCGGAGGTGCATTCTTGGGAGCGCAGACAACCAGTGGCTGTAACTTTGGGAACAGTGTTTGACGAATGGTGCTTGGGAAATATTGCAAAAGCATTAGGTAATAATACCGATGCGAATTATTTCTTAGATAGAAGTTTAAACTATCATAAGATTTTTAATGAAAAGACCCGCTTCTTTCATCCGAAAGATGCTCAAGGTAATTTTGTGGAACCCTTTGATTATAGGTATTCTAGCGGCATAGGGGCTCGTGATGCTTACGACGAAAATAACGGTTGGGTGTATCGTTGGGATGTACTTCATAATATTTCTGACTTAGTAAACATGATGGGAGGCCAAAAGGCTTTCGTCAATGAATTAGAGCTGATGTTCAGTACTCCTTTAGGTAAAGGAAGACCCGATTTCTATCACCAATTTGGAGATCATACCGGTAATGTCGGACAGTTCTCAATGGGAAATGAGCCAGCTATGCATATTCCTTATTTATATAATTATGCCGGTGAACCTTGGCGTACTCAAAAGCGCGTACGTAGCTTGTTAAGTCAGTGGTTCCGAAATGATTTAATGGGTATTCCTGGTGATGAAGATGGGGGAGGACTAACTTCCTTCGTTGTATTCTCAATGATGGGATTTTATCCTGTTACACCGGGTCTTCCCATGTATGTCATAGGGAGCCCAATGTTTGAAAAAGAAAAGATTTCATTGAGTAACGGGCGGACGTTTGAAATTATCTGCCATAATTATTCTCCAGAAAATAAATTTATTCAGTCGGCAAAGCTAAATGGCGTGATTTGGGATAAATCATGGTTTAGTCATGAAGACTTAATGAAAGGTGGCAAATTGGAATTCATAATGGGTAAACATCCTAATAAAAAGTGGGCTACCTCCAATGAATCACTTCCTCCTTCTTTTAAAATGTAACCTATTAATTAATAAAGTGTTTTATTATGAGAAAATTTCTTTTATTTTTTTCGTTATTTCTTTTATCGTATAATGTCTGTGTATTAGGGAAACAATCAAACCGCGAAGTTTCTATACAAAGAGCGCGTCAAACTTTAGATTCTTTATATGCTCATTATTCTATTTCCGGAAGTTCTTTATTGCGCGAAAACTTTCCTTTTACTGATCACTATTCGGCTACATATCTTGCTAATGGTGGGCAAGACAATACTGCTAATCCTTATTCTTATCTTTGGCCGTTTTCCGGTTCTTTTTCTGCGGTCAATGCATTATTTGAGGTAACTAATAATAACGTTTATAAAAAGATGCTAGATAATAAGGTATTACCGGGCCTTGAAGAATACCTTGATACAAGCAGACATCCTTATGCTTACTCATCCTATGTCCGTACGGCTGCACCTTCCGATCGATTTTACGATGACAATATATGGCTTGGCATTGATTTTACCGATTTGTATGCACTCACCAAGCAAAATAAGTATCTTGAAAAAGCTCAGTTGATCTGGAAATTTATTGAAAGTGGTACTGACAATAATTTAGGTGGAGGAGTTTACTGGTGTGAGCAAAAGAAAGAATCAAAGAATACTTGTTCTAATGCTCCTGCTGCCGTTTTGGCTTTGAAATTATTTAAGGCAACGAGAGATAGTAGTTATTATCGGCAAGGGAAAGCTTTGTATGAATGGACTAAGAAGAACTTGCAAGATAGTTCGGACAATCTTTATTATGACAACGTTCGCTTAGACGGAAAAATAGGTAAGGCAAAATATGCATATAATAGTGGCCAGATGTTGCAAGCTGCCTCTTTACTCTTTGAGTTGACGAAAAAAGATAGGTACTTGCTTGATGCCCGTAATTTGGCAAAAGCTTGTTATAACTATTTCTTTATGCCTTTCACCTCCTCTAAAGGTGAATCATTCCAAATAATTAAGAAAGGTGATATTTGGTTTACAGCTGTAATGTTGCGAGGCTTCATTGAGTTCTATTCAATAGATAAAACTAAAACTTATTTAGATGCTTTCAAAAGTAATTTGGACTTCGTATGGATAAATGCCAGAGATAACCAAGGTTTATTTAACACTGATTGGACAGGAGAACAAAAAGACCAGCGTAAATGGTTACTTACTCAAGCTGCTATGATTGAAATGTATGCTCGCATTGCAATTGTAAAATAATTATAGTTTTATTCTTTTTGATATATACATAAAGTGTTTTTTTACTTATATATTCGCTTCCCTTTTTAGGAGAGTAATTAATTAGACTGATAAGTTAATAATGTTATTATAAGTTTCATACTTCTTTCTATATTCATTGGGTGACATGTCACCCAATGAATGATGCAGGGGACACTCATTATAATCTCTCATTTGTGTCATTCCTCTTTGATAAATTTAATAAGATTTTTCTAATTAGGAACAGTCTGATTTAAAGAGAAGCACATGCTATGTGTAATTGGGAACTTCTTTGTTTGTTTTATGTAAACTATATTAATCGGCTTATTCTAGTCATGACAAAGAGTGATTCGCCAAATGTTCCTTTCATCAGAAGGCTTTTCAGAGGGGGGGGCAATCAGGTAACGACTGAATATAAATCAAGTAACGAGTGAATGGCATTCAAGTAACGAGTGAATTTGTTTGGAATAACGACTTAATTATCATCACTCAAAAAACCAATGTTTAATTTTTGCTTTCTGTAAATTCTTTATTCTATACTTATTGGATTCATTTATAAACAGATTATGAATTGCTCTTTTTAATTTTGCGATAGTCTTTTGGAGTCATGCCATATTTGTTTGCAAACTCCTTATAAAAATATGAACGACTGATTATTCCCACTTCAGAGATCACTTCTTGAATAGACATATCTGTTTCTGTGAGTAATTGAGCAGCTTTTTCCATTCTGGCATTGATGATAATCTCACTAGGTGATATGCTAGATATTTCTTTAAATCTTCGGTAGAATTGCCGTGAGCTCATAGCCATTTGGTCTGCAATGAAAGATGACCCGATATCCTCTTTGTCTATGTTTTCATTTATTATTTTCAGTACTTTTTTCATGAAGTCAGCTTGTTCGGCAGTTCTGCATGATGTTTTGTCTGTAAAGTCACCAATATTAGTTATACCTATCTGTCTGGATATATTCTGTCCGTAGATTGATTTAAATATTATCTCTTTCAAAAAAGGAAGGTCATACGGCATCATGACATATCCATCCGCCCAAAGAATAAGATCTTTTTGGGTAGATGGTTTTATATTCCAGCTTAGCATCGGAATGAATGTTATGTTTGCAAAGAGAGAACGGTTTGTGTTCATATATTCCATAAACTTATCTTCCGCTTCTGCGTACATAAACATATCTACTATAAATCCGGAAAATGCCACTGGTGCACCTTTTAATAGCTCAAAAGCTTGCTGTACATTTTTTACAGAGCGAATGGTGAAACTCTCCGATAACAGTTCCGATATTACCCATGTTAATTCATCTCGATCTTCCAATATCAATACAGTGGGATTGTTTGCAGATTGCTCAACTTCCAATACTGGGGTGAATGTGATAGACAGAATTGACTCTGATTGATTATCTTGATATTCTAATAAACATTTCCACTGATTTAGCGCCGAGATTATGAATGAGTGTAAAATTTGGAATTGGAAATCTTTATCTACTAAAGTCCCTTTTTTTGCATTTGGAGTGGCGTTGCCTTGCATTACCTCAAGCATCTTTCTCAGAAATGTAGCGTTGGTTGTCGAAAAAGTTAATGTGAATTTGCCTTCATTCTCTTTGCAATTAATATTCGTGTATTCTTCGTTTCTTGTTGCTAGCCAATAGCTATAATACAATATGCTGTAAAAAGCGTTTCTATATACGTTGAATGACAGTTCATCTGAAATATCGGCATGAATAAGAGAAACATCATTGTTCTGTTGCTTTAGCATATCAATTATTTTATTTGATGCTTCCTTTATGTTTACGATTCCTGTAATGGAGAAATTGACCGGTATATAATCACTTATTTGATCGGGTTTAATAGAACTGACATAGCCCGATCTAAATAAACTTGACATCATGGCTTCCCTTATGACATCTGCACTTCTTTGACATTCATCTTGGGATATATCCTTTTCTCTCAGTTTTTCACAGGCTGTATATATTACAGACATGCAATTGTTGTACTCTCTGTATTGCCTGCTGTGGTAAGGCTTCACTGCATTATTCCGCTCTATCTCAAGAAGGTTCTTTACCATCCTTTCCCGACTAATATATTTTTTGGTAAGGAACGTGATATAACCCATCGATAACAAAAATAAGATTGTGTATATTATCTTGGCCCAAATAGTCTGATACCATAGAGGCAATATATGCACAGGTATCTCAAAATATTTATATTCGTTGTTGAACACATCTTTTTTATAGCGAACCTTGAATACATAATTTCCTATAGGCACGTCAGTATAAGATGCTTCATTGAGGCTACTAAAAGAGCTCCATTGTTTGTCGTATCCCTCGAGCATAAAAGAGTACTCTATATCGTTGCCGTTTATATAATCGGGAGCTATAAAATTCAAAGAGAATGCAAGCTCATTCTCTTTAAAGTAGAGGGCTGTTTTTTCTTTATTGTAATATTCTCCGGGATTGACACTTCTTCTTCCAATGATTATTTTCCGCAATAATATTTCCGGGTAAAATTCGGTGTCATTAATCACATTTTTATTAATATGAAGCAATCCGTCTATCCCTCCTAGGAATAGGCTGTTAGTATACGGACATTTATAATAGGCATCGTCACTAAATTCACCGACTTGTACTCCACCGGAATAATAATATGCATGTGAAAAACCATTCTTTGGATTGTATTTTATGAGTCCCCTATTTGTGCTTAACCAGAGAAAACCTTTGTTATCTTCAAGGATACCGTGTATCATATCATTTAACAGTCCTTGCTCACGACCAATGTATTGATAAGTTGTTTTGCTATTTTTGAAAGACAGTATAACCAAGCCTGAGGTGGTTCCTACATAGAGTTTGTTTTGTCCGGCTGAGAAATGGAGGCTTAGTATATCATCTACCGCTTTATGGAGTATTTCTTTTAATGAGATTACCTTATACTCGTTAGTGCGCATATCGAAGCGGATTAAGCCTTTCTCTCTGCTGCCCATCCATAGTACAGAATCACCTTCCGTAACCATGGCATAAAACATGATTATTTCGTTTTGATCATAGAAGAACCGATGCTGTTTCTGTGCTTTTACGAGAATAGTCTTGTTTTGTTCTTTGATAACGATCTTGCATAGCCCCATCCCTGAAGTGGCCAAGTATAATACACTGTCGTTGGCTTCGAATATTCGATGGATCTCCTTTAGATGTGCATTAATATGGTGAATCTTCCTGTCTCCATAAGAAAAGAAAAACAATCCGTTGGCTCCCGAACCTATCCAAATGCCATTGTGATATCGGCTTTCTCTAAGTGAATATACTTGAAATTCATTGTCAAGCTTCGTATACGAAGGAGCATTTTGTTTAATATCGGCGGAATATACTTCTGTATTATTGGGGAATATACCCTTTCGGTATTCTTTTATGCATACTAATCCGTCCCCCTTTGTACCAAACCACAAATTTCCAAATCTATCGGTAATAATAGATCGCACCTGTCTGCTGAGATTAGGAGACAAATCTTTCAGCATAATATTAGTGGCTATTGAATGCTTTTTGTAGTAAGCGATAGCACCTTTACCATCCGAGCCGATCCATAGTACATCTTGGTGGACATCTCTATAAATGTTGAAAATGCGAATATTACGATCAATAATACTTTCTTTATATTTCTCAGAAGCGTTTAAGCGGAAGAGACCGTTTGTACGGAAGGCAATAATAAAATCGTCATAAAAAGGAGTGATTCCTGTTATTTCTCCATATCTGCTGATCAAAGAGCCTATATTCCTAATATAAATTTTCGATTTTCGGGCAACGTCATAAAGATATAGCTCGTTATTTGAGTCGATAAAGCAAATTGTGCCATTTTGATAAAACATGTAATTTATGGCACAAGGGTGGAAAGCTATATAAGATACCGATAATCCAGGGTTACCTTCTGATTGTTTTTGAGTGAATGAGCTCAACCTGTACCGATAAGCTCCTCCTGTGCCTGCTGGAAAGACCCATAAACTACCGTCCTCTGCCACATAAGCTCTTCTTTCCAGATTGTTGATTCTGTAATTCGGGCGATATATTTCTATAAACTTTCCCTGGTTGACAGCATAATATTTTATCCATCCATTTCCTATAACCCAGGTGTTACCTTTGGCATTAGAATAGAGACAGTAATCACCCGGAAACTCATAATTGGCAATTACTTGCCTTGTGATTACCGAGAGGCGACTGACTCCAAGATGGGTTGAAATCCATATATTATCATGATCAGCTTGCCTTATGCTGCTAATGATATTGTTATTCAATGTTCTGTTGAGTGAGAAATCCGAACGATAGACTTCCATACTCTTACTGTCATAGCAGTTTACACCATCGTAGGTGCCGAACCACATTAGACCATTGTTACCTTGAAAAATGCTTAGAACGGCACTGTTTGATAATCCTTGTTGGTAATCTATTTTTGAGAAGATGTAAGGACTAAGCTCATTATTGGCATAGTTGTTTAAGCATATCAATTGTAAAAAGAGAAAAATAATACTTCTTGTCTTCATTGCGGAGTATAAACAATAAAATCTATCTTTGACAAAGATAATTGGAAAATGGGCATATTGTTCTTTTTTCTGAACTTTTTGCCACATATATTGTTCGTTTTTGAAATTGTTGTAGATATATGAATAAAATAACATCTCTTTTTAATATCCGTTATCCCATCATTCAAGGTGGAATGGTGTGGTGTAGTGGTTGGCGCCTTGCTTCAGCCGTAAGTAATGCAGGTGGCTTAGGGCTAATTGGCTCAGGATCAATGCATCCTGAGACTTTGAGTGAACACATTCGTAAATGTAAAGCCGCGACAGATAAGCCTTTTGGGGTGAATATTCCTTTGATGTATCCTCAGATTGATGATATTATGCAGATTGTGGTAGATGAAGGAGTGCGTATCGTCTTTACTTCGGCGGGAAGTCCCCGTAAGTGGACCGGCTGGTTGCATGAGCGCGGTATTATGGTGGTGCATGTTGTTTCTTCTTCTTTATTCGCAAAGAAATGTGAAGAGGCAGGGGTGGACGCTATTGTTGCGGAAGGGTTTGAGGCCGGAGGACATAATGGTAGGGAGGAGACCACTACGTTGTGTTTGGTACCTGCTGTACGTGCTATAACAGATCTGCCTTTGATTTCTGCCGGAGGTATTGCCTCTGGCGCAGCTATTCTTGCTGTGCAATCGTTGGGAGCAGACGGGGTACAGATAGGAACGCGATTTGCTTTAACTCAAGAGAGTTCCGCTCATGAGTCATTTAAGGAATACTGTCTCAACCTGCAAGAGGGGGATACTCAACTATTATTAAAGAAGCTATCTCCTACACGTTTGGTTCGTAATGCTTTTCGCTCTGCTGTTGAGGCTGCTGAAGCAAATGGAGCAGGAGTGGAGGAGTTAAAGGTACTATTGTCTAAAGGGCGTGCCAAACAAGGCATTTTTTTAGGAGACCTTGACGAAGGAGAGTTAGAAATAGGTCAAGCTTCTGCATTACTTTGTGGAAAAAGAATACAAACAGTCAGTGAAGTGATGGAAGAACTTATCGGAGGATACAACGAAGCACTGGTCGGTTTGAAGAATATTCCTTCTTCTTTTTCATAATTTTGTCCTAAAAATAACTGTGTCAAAAGCTGTTTTACAGATTGCATGCATTGTCTCTAACAAGTTTTTGCTGTTATTAATCTGCAAAGACTGTACAATCTGAGAGCTTTTGGCACAGTTCTAATGGATAGCGTTGCTTTTATAATTCTACCGGTTCAAATTTTAGCCCGTATACATCTGCAACTGCTTTAAATGTTACTTTTCCTTCTACAATATTCAATCCTGCAGCTAAGGAAGCATCTTCTTTGCATGCTTTTTTCCAACCTTTACACGCTAATGCTATGGCATAAGGCAAAGTGGAATTTGTCAAAGCTAATGTGGAAGTATAAGCTACTGCTCCCGGGATATTGGCTACTGCATAATGTACAATACCATCAATTGTGTAAACAGGATCAGTGTGAGTTGTTGGGTGCGAAGTTTCGAAGCATCCACCCTGATCAATAGCCACATCAACAAGTACACTTCCGGGTTTCATTAATTTGAGCATGTCCTTGGTAATAAGATGAGGAGTTTTGTCTCCCGGGATTAATACCGATCCGATAGCAAGGTCTGTAGTTGGTAATTCCGCTTTAATATTGTGTTCCGAAGAATACAACGTTTTTACATTCTTAGGTAGAACTTCACTTAAATAACGAAGACGTGGGAGAGATATATCGGTAATGGTAACTTCAGCTCCTGAACCGGCTGCCATTAACGCGGCATTGAAACCAACCACACCGCCGCCTAATATAAGGACCTTGGCCGGCTTTACCCCCGGAACACCGCCCAGTAAAATTCCTTTTCCACCTTGAGGCTTTTCGAGAAAGCGTGCACCTTCTTGAATAGACATACGCCCCGCAACCTCACTCATCGGAATAAGAAGAGGAAGGCTGTGGTCTGCGTTTTTCACTGTTTCATACGCAACACAAATGGCTCCACTTTCAAGCATTGCTTCAGTGAGTTCTTTGTCTGCGGCAAAATGGAAATAAGTAAACAACACCTGACCTTTTTTAATCAGCTTGTATTCGGGAGTTATAGGCTCCTTCACTTTTACTATCATTTCCGCAATAGCATAAGTTTCCTCAATGGTAGGAAGCATCTTAGCTCCGACAGCGATATATTCCTCATCAGAAAATCCACTGTTTATACCGGCTGATGCCTGTACGTATACTGTATGACCTTCCCTTACCATTTCGGCTACTCCGGCAGGGGTCATTCCTACGCGGTTCTCATTGTTTTTAATCTCTTTAGGTACTCCAATAATCATAGATTCTTTATTATTTATGGGGGTTAAACATGGCGCAATTTAGTAATTTCCCCGATTCGTTATACCTATAAATAGCTTGTTTTATAACAGAAAATTAAGAGATCTTTCAGATTGGTAGTATATTTTCAGTTTTTATATCAATGTGTTGCTTGCTGGGTGTGTTAGCTGATGTTATTGAAAGTATATTCTTTTGAATTTTGTCTTATTTCTTTTTATTATCTTGATTTGCTTTCAAAATAACATAGATAATATGTTTTTAATGTCTATACCAATTATAATTCTTGTTATATTCGTCGGAATCTTCATGCTCTTTAATCTCTTTTTGTGTTTTTCGAAGCTGACGCAGGCTGATTAACATAATGATAAAACCGATTATAATAAGTAATGCCAATAAAATAAGAATATAGATGATGTACGTGCTGTTCATAATTATAATAAATGCTTCTTGCCGTGATTTTTTGCCTGCAAATATATGTAAATTCCATCCGGAAATTACTTCTCCGCGAGCCATTTTATTTTGTTTTATGAAATAAAGCGCTTGATAATTTCTATCTTTGCGAACGTTTAGAAAGAATCCGGCGGATTATGAAAAAGGACTTGAAAACTTCTATATATTTACTCATTTTTTTATTTGGTGGAGCGGCGTGCTCTATGGGATGTGCCCAGGCAACGGGAGATGCAACGGAAGCGGATGAAGCGGCGGATAGTGTTTCTCTCTCTAATATACAAAGACTACAGCTAAGTAGTGTTGATAAAGGATTTATCTCTCCTTTCGACTTTGCATTATCTTTTGCAGGGAATTTTGGTGAAATACGTTCAAACCATTTTCATGGAGGGCTTGATTTTAAGACGGGAGGTTCCATTGGAAAGCCGGTGCGCGCATTGGGCGATGGATATATTTCCCGCATAAGGGTGACTTCCGGGTCGGGATATATGCTTGATGTGATCTATCATAATGGCTATGGAACCATTAATCGCCATTTGAGTGGGTTTGCCGGAGGTATAGCTCAACGAGTGGAAGATTTGCAATATAAAAATGAATCATGGGAGGTAGACATCAGACCCCAATCTAATGAATATCCGGTAAAGGCCGGGCAGATTATCGCTTATAGTGGTAATACAGGTTATTCTCTTGGACCTCATCTGCATTTGGATATGTTTGAAACCAAGACAGGGGATTTTATTGATCCGATGCCTTTTTTCACTAAGTATATAAAGGATACTAAAGCTCCTCATGCATCTGGATTGATGTTTTTCCCTCAACCGGGTAAAGGAGTAGTCAATGGAAAGCAAACGAGACAGACCTATCCGATAGGTTTACGTAAGCCTGTTACAGCGTGGGGACTTATTGGAGTTGGTTTGCGCGCCTACGATTATATGGATGGAGTTGGAAACCATTATGGAGTCCGTTCTGTTATTTTAGAAGTAGATGGTAAAGAGGTTTTTCGGAGTCTTACTGATCGTTTTGCCCTATCGGAAACTCGTATGATCAATTCATGGACTTATGGACAGTATATGAAATCATTCATTGACCCGGGAAACACCTTGCGTATGCTACATGCTTCAAATGGAAATAGGGGGTTGATTGATATTAATGAAGAGCGACCGTATCATTTTGTATATACGTTGGCCGACGCAATGGGGAATACTTCTAAATTGAGTTTTACAATTGAAGGAAAACGTTCGGAGATCCGTCCTGTGGAACATCATGAAAAGTATGTTTTCCATTGGGATAGGGTGAATTATTTTCAAGAACCGGGCTTCGAACTGGTTGTTCCCAGAGGCATGCTTTATGATGATTTGTGGCTCGATTATTCGGTACGTATGGACAGCAGTGCTATTGCTTATACTTACCAGTTAGGTGACCGTCGGGTTCCTTTGAATAGTAGTTGTGTGTTACGTATCGGGTTGCGTCGTCATCCTGTGGCGGATATCACGAAGTACTATATTGCCGGAGTTAATCCGCAAGGTGGTAAATACAGTGTGGGAGGAACATATAAAGATGGTTTTATGGAAACCCGGATAAGAGAATTGGGAAGTTATACTGTAGCGGTTGATACCGTTCCTCCGGTTATTACTCCCATTAATTCTAAATTTTGGGCACGTAGTCGTCGGATTGTCTTTAGAATAAGAGATCGTGAAACCGGTATCCGTAGCTATCTTGGTAAGATAGATGGTAAATACGCTTTGTTTGGTATTCCAAATGCTATAAACGGAAGCATTGTTTATGTGATAGACACCAAGCGTGTAGAACGAGGAAAGAAACATGTTGTTGAAATGGAGGCTACTGATGATTGTGGTAATACTTCGGTGAGTCGTACAGAGTTCATTTGGTAGTTTGGGTCGATACAATTAAATTATTGATACATTAATATAAAGAAAAGAATATGATTAAAAGAAGACTGACTCTTTCCGTCCTGTTCATTGCGGCGGCGCTGGCGGATGTATTCGCTTGTACAAACCTCATCGTGGGCAAGAATGCCTCGGCCGACGGTTCTACCATTGTTTCTTATTCAGCCGACTCGTATGGCTTGTTCGGTGAGTTGTACCATTATCCTGCAGGTGTGCATAAAAAAGGAACATTGATTGATATTAATGAATGGGATACCGGAAAGTATTTGGGAAAGATAGAGCAGGCTCCCAAAACATACAATGTCATTGGAAACATGAATGAGTTTCAGTTGACTATTGGAGAAACAACTTTTGGCGGACGTCCGGAACTGGTGGACAGCACAGGCATAATAGATTATGGAAGTCTGATTTACTTAGGATTGCAACGTTCGCGCACTGCCCGTGAGGCTATCAAAGTTATGACCGGTCTTGTGGAACAATACGGTTATTATAGTAGTGGAGAGTCATTTACAATTGCCGATCCTAATGAAATATGGATTCTTGAAATGATTGGTAAAGGAGCGGGAGTTCGTGGTGCAGTATGGGTGGCAGTACGTGTACCCGATGACTGCATTTCTGCACATGCTAACCAGAGCCGTATTCATCAGTTCGATATGAGCGATAAAGATAATTGCATTTATTCTTCTGATGTGATTTCGTTTGCTCGTGAAAAAGGTTACTTCAATGGAGTAAATAAAGATTTTAGTTTTGCTGACGCTTATGCTCCTTTGGATTTTGGCGCACTGCGTTATTGTGAAGCACGCGTATGGAGCTATTTCAATATGTTTACCGATCGCGGACAAGAATTCCTCCCCTATATTGAAGGAAAAACGAAACAACCAATGCCGTTGTTTGTGAAGCCCAATCGCAAGATATCTGTTCAGGATGTAAAGAATGCCATGCGAGATCATTATGAAGGAACACCGCTAGATATCAGCAAAGACTTTGGAGGAGGCCCATACCATACACCTTACCGTTTATCGCCTTTGTCATTTGAAGTAAACGGACAGAAATATTTCAATGAACGCCCTATCTCCACTCAGCAAACAGGCTTTGTATTTGTAGCTCAGATGCGTGCATCTTTACCGGATGCAGTAGGTGGGGTGCTTTGGTTTGGAACCGATGATGCCAATATGACTGTGTTCACTCCGGTATATTGCTGCACCGATAAAATTCCGGTATGTTATTCACGTGTGGATGGAGCCGATTATATTACTTTTTCATGGAACTCTTCTTTTTGGATTTTCAATTGGGTAGCAAATATGGTTTATCCTAGATACGATTTGATGATAGGTGATGTACGCGCTACTCAAACCGAATTGGAACAGACATTTGCCCAATCGCAGGAAGGTGTTGAAGCTGAAGCTGCAAAATTGTATGCCAAAGACCCTGCTAAAGCAAAAGCATTCCTTACTAATTATACCAATATAACGGCACAAAGTACTTTTGATACTTGGAAACGTCTCGGTGAGTTTCTTATTGTGAAATATGCCGATGGTGTAGTAAGAAAAATGAAAGACGGTAAGTTTGAACGAAATTCCATAGGTCAACCGGCTGGAGTTATGCGCCCGGGATATCCTAAACAGTTCCTCGAAGAGTATGTAAAGCAAACTGGCGATCGCTATAAAATGCCTGCAGAATAGCCTTCGATAAAGTTACCTATACGCATTTTGAGCGGTAAATAATATATAAAATCCTGAAGCACATGTAGGATATATAAACTTATTCTTCTACTTTTGTGTCATTCAGAATAGAAAACACTAACTTTTAATAACAGAATATGGAAAACCAGGAACTCATTCAACAAGTCACTGAAAAGGCAAGTAAATGGTTAACGCCAGCTTATGATGCAGAAACACAGGCTGAGGTAAAACGCATGTTAGATAACGAAGATAAAACCGAATTAATAGAGGCGTTTTACAAAGATCTTGAATTTGGTACGGGAGGATTACGTGGTATTATGGGGGTTGGCTCCAACCGCATGAATATATATACGGTAGGTGCAGCTACTCAAGGCTTATCTAATTACCTCAACAAATGCTTTAAAGATCTTGATCAGATTTCTGTTGTAGTAGGACACGATTGCCGTAACAACAGCCGCAAGTTTGCAGAAATCTCTGCTAATATATTTTCGGCTAACGGTATAAAAGTTTATTTGTTTGAGGATATGCGTCCTACGCCCGAAATGTCTTTCGCTATTCGTCATTTAGGTTGCCAAAGTGGTATTATCCTTACTGCCAGCCACAATCCTAAAGAATATAATGGTTATAAAGCTTATTGGGATGATGGTGCGCAAGTTTTGGCCCCGCATGACAACGGCATTATCGACGAAGTGAATAACGTAGCCTCGGCTGCGGATATTAAGTTCGAAGGCAAAAAAGAACTGATACAGATTATCGGCGAAGATGTGGATAAGATCTACCTGGATATGGTAAAAACCGTTAGCATTGATCCGGAGGCTATTGCCCGTCATAAAGATATGAAGATTGTCTATACTCCGATTCATGGTACTGGTATGACACTTATCCCACGTGCATTGCAAATGTGGGGCTTTGAAAATGTACATACTGTCCCCGAACAGATGGTAAAAGACGGAAACTTCCCTACGGTAGTATCTCCTAATCCTGAAAATGCGGAAGCGTTGTCTATGGCGGTTGCTTTAGCGAAGAAGATTGATGCTGATTTGGTTATGGCTTCCGATCCTGATGCTGACCGTGTAGGTATAGCTTGTAAGGATGATAAGGGTGAGTGGACTTTAATTAATGGTAACCAAACCTGTCTGATGTACTTATATTACATCCTTACACAGTATAAGTTGCTCAACAAGATTAAGGGAAATGAATTCTGTGTAAAAACTATCGTGACTACCGAGTTGATTAAGAAGATTGCCGATAGAAACGATATTGAAATGATGGATTGCTATACCGGATTTAAATGGATCGCACGTGAAATTCGCTTGGTAGAAGGACAGAAAAAATATATCGGAGGAGGTGAAGAAAGCTATGGTTTCCTTGCCGAAGACTTTGTTCGTGATAAAGATGCGGTTTCCGCTTGCTGTCTTATTGCTGAAATAGCTGCATGGGCTAAAGATAATGGAAAGACTTTATTCGAACTTCTTCTTGATATTTATATTGAATATGGCTTCTCGAAAGAGTTTACCGTGAATGTGGTAAAACCCGGGAAGAGTGGAGCAGAGGAAATAAAACAAATGATGACTAATTTCCGTAATAATCCACCCAAAGAGATTGGAGGCTCAAAAGTTGTATTGAGTAAAGATTATCAGACTCTAAAGCAAACCGATGCTCATGGTCACGCAACTTTACTCGATATGCCGGATACTTCCAACGTATTGCAATATTTCACAGAAGATGGAACAAAAGTTTCTGTACGCCCTTCAGGCACGGAACCTAAGATTAAATTCTACTTTGAAGTAAAAGGTGAGATGGGATGCCGTCATTGCTATAGCAGTGCTAATGCTGAAGCTGATGAAAAGATTAAAGCTGTTCGTGCTTCATTAGGCATTTAAATAGGAACCATTATTACACCTGTTGGACTGAAGTATAAAATCTTATTGTCCCAGATAAAATAAAAAATAGAGCAAGATAATAATCTATGTGTAGATTATCTTGCTCTATTTTTGTAATTATCCATAGCTTTTATGATATTCACTGTTTTTTAGGAAAGTGTAAAAAAATAAATATTGCATATTTATACATGTAAACCTTCAATCGCAGGAATTATGCGATATTAGATTATCTGTTTTTAGTGAATTTATGGATAATGATAATAAAATCTGTTATCTTTGTCATAAATCGATTCGGTATAAAGATGGAATATAGTGAGAAAACATTAGTTGGCCAGTTGATTTCTGGAAACGAAAATGCTTATAAATATATATATGACCATCATTATGTGTTTTTATGTCGATTAGCTAACAAATATTTAAATGATCCTTTTTTAGCAGAAACCATAGTCGGTGATGTTATTTTTCATTTATGGGAAATTCGCTCTTCACTCGACATCAATATATCTCTTCGTTACTATTTAATAAAAGCAGTTCGAAACCGTTGCATCAATTTTTTGAGATCTGAGTATGAAAATAAAGAAATGAATTTTTCTTTATTGGGCTCTGAAGAGGTATTAGACAATTATGCCAAAGCTTTTAACAGTCATCCTTTGGACACTTTATTGGAGCATGAATTGGAGCATGAAATTAATATTACTATTAACAAGTTACCACGTGAATGCCGGCGTGTTTTTATCAAAAGTCGTTTTGAAAATAAAAATTACGAGGAAATAGCACAAGAACTATGTATCTCCATTAATACAGTGAAATATCATATAAAGAATGCATTAGCCTTTATTCGCAAAGACTTGGACAATTATCTTATTTTCTTTATTTTCTTTTCCTTCATAAAAAATATTCATTTCTGACTACCCACATTTTATAAATAAATGTCTTCTTAATAAAGCAGGGGTATAAAATGAAAAATCAGAAGGACCATATAGATGCATTAATTACTCATTATCTGAACAGTAGATATACTGACCTTCAGAAGATGAAAGAGCTTGAGGAATGGATCGATATTTCAAAAGAGAACTTACAGTACTTTATGCAGCAATTAGAAAGGTCTTTCGATATAAATGTGGATAAGAATTTTAATTTTGATCAGAATATAGCTTATAAGAAATTTAAAGATCGTATTCAATCTGTTGAAATACAACACAAAAAAACTCCGTTTAGGTTTTCCTTGTTATGGCGTTATGCTGCTGCAATTACTTTATTATGTATTATTTCATACTTTTCTTATTGGGAAGGAAGGAATTATATTAAAACACATTTTTCGAATATTGTAGTAGAAGCTCCTATTGGTTCAAAAACCAAACTTTATCTACCTGATGGTACATTAGTTTGGTTGAACTCTGGATCATCAATCTCTTATTCACAAGGGTTTGGCGTTGACAATAGAAAAGTCGCATTAGAAGGTGAAGGGTATTTCGAGGTGACGCATAACGAGAAAAAACCATTTTTTGTTCGAGCCAATGGCTTGGAAGTAAAAGTGTTAGGAACTAAATTTAATTTTCGAGATTATAAAGAGGACATAAGGGCTACGGTTACTTTAGTTGAAGGGCGTGTCATTCTACGCAATTTATTATGCAACGAAAGCGAATCTATTTTAAAACCGGATGAGCAAGCAATATTAGATAAAAAAAATGCTAAAATAAATATCAAATCTATTACGGGGGTAAATGCTTGTAAATGGACAAACGGCTGTCTGTTTTTTGATGAAGAAAAATTAGATGATATTGTAAAGGAATTACAGCGAAGTTATAATCTAAAAATTTACCTGTCAAATGATTCATTAAAAAATATGCGCTTTTATGGTCTCTTTATTCGACAGGAGCAAAACATAGATGAAATATTGGATGATTTGGCTTCTACAGGTAAAATACAGCATAAACGAACCGCAAAAGGAATAATATTGTATTAAATTATATTTTTTCGAAACGCATGATTAATCCTTATTTAATTTACATTATGAAATATAACACTAGTTAATAGAGATGTAGATGAAAGGAAAAAGCCAAAAGATCTTGCACATCTTTCGGCTTTATAATCTCCTTCAATATCTATCGCGTAAATAGTTTTTAAAGGAAAATCAAAGATAGCAATACCTTTCCATTAAAAACTGAATCCATTCAAGTTTTAATCTTTAATTAGTTAAATTTATGAATTACACTAAGAAGGTCATTTTTGTGGCCATAACTTTGTTTTGCTTAGATTCATTCTTAATGGCTCAAAATATTTCACTGAAAATGAGCAATGTTTCTGTCAAACAGGCGATGGCGGAGTTTACGTTAAAAAGCGGATACTCATTTGTCTTTTCATCTGAAGATTTAGATACAAAAAGAAAAGTAAATATAGAAGCCAGCCAATTGGATGAAGCAATTAAACAAATATTGCAAGGACAATATCTTTCTTATGAAGTAAAAGGTAAGAATATAATTCTACACAAAGAAGCCTTTAAAAATCGGCTAGATAGCAAGGATGTTCGAAGAGTGACTGGAATTGTTAAAGATCAAAATGGAGAGACTGTAATTGGTGCCAGCATTATGGAAGTGGGGACAACTAATGGAGTGACTACAAATTCAGATGGAGTATTCACAATATCGGTTAAAGGTAATAGTTCATTGCAGATCTCGTATATAGGTTTTATTACTCAAACAATTAAAGTTGGAAATAAAAATAACCTGCAAATCGTTTTGCAGGAAGACAATCAAATTTTAGATGAAGTGGTAGTCGTTGCTTTCGGAAAAATGAAAAAAGAAGCATTTACAGGTTCTGCGGGTATTGTAAAGTCGGATGAACTTCTTAAAACACAAGTAGTCAACCCCGCTCAAGCTTTGGCTGGACGTGTCGCTGGTGTTCAATTAAGCTCTTCTTCCACTCAATTAGGGAGTTCACCTTCTATTACTATACGTGGTTTCGGTTCTATCTCTTCTGATACGGAGCCTTTGATTGTTGTAGATGGTATGCCTTTTGATGGTGATTTGAACTTGATTAATTCCAACGATATAGAATCAATGACTGTATTAAAAGATGCTGCTTCCAATGCTCTTTATGGTGCCCGTGGTGCCAACGGTGTTATTATGATTACGACTAAACGAGGAAAGAATGGTGATGCCAAAGTATCATTTGATGCTAAATGGGGAGTTAACTCTAATGGGCTGAAGAACTATAAAACCACCAATGCTCAACAATTTTATGAAACCTACTATAAAATGTTGTATAACTACTATGCAAGCGACGACGGAGGTAAAATGTCTACTAGCGCCGCACATACTTTAGCCAACACGAATTTAATTAACTCATCCAATGGTGTAGGCCCAGGTTACATGGTTTATTCTGTTCCAAATGGCGAAGACTTTATACTTCAAGGAGGAATGATGAACCCAAAGGCTACTATGGGGACTAACTACGAATATAATGGACAACAATTTTATTTACAGGCTGATGATTGGGAAAAGGAAGGATTAAAGAACGGCTTCCGACAAGAATATAATACTACAATCTCGGGTGCATCCGATAAAGTGAACTACTATACATCTTTGGGTTATTTAAATCAAGATGGTATTCAAGAAGGATCTAATCAAAAACGTCTGACTACTCGTGTAAAAGTTGACTATCAGGCAAAAAAATGGCTGAAAGTAGGTGCCAACTTCAATTACAGTAAATATATTTATAACCAAACAGAAGAGGGAACAATTGGAACCGGAACTATTTGGAGTACGATAAAGACGCAAGCTCCTATATATCCTGTCTACTTTCGTAATGTCAAAAAAGAAATAATGATTGATCAATGGGGAGAGAAGATATACGATTTTGCAAGAAGCAATGGACTAAGTCGTGCCGGTGATGTAGGAGGAAATTGTATTTTTACGAATAAATACCGTTCATCTGAGAGTACAGGCAATTCATACATTGCCAGCGGATATGCTGATGCCAAATTAACAAATGATTTGACTCTTACATTCAATGCTAGTGCCTATGATTATGACCAACGGTATACGTATGCCACCAGCCCTTTTGTAGATTACTACACAGATTCGTCAAATAACGGCTCATTGTCAAAAAGCTCATCACGAATCTATACGTATAATACCCAACAGCTATTGAATTATTCAAAGCAACTTGGTAAACATGACATTAGCGCTTTATTAGGACATGAATACTATAATTACAAGTATGAATATTTAGGCGCATCAGGATACAACTTTGGCATTGATGGCACTAATGAATTGGCTACTTGTCTTAATTTGAACGGTGATCCTACTTCCTATTCCAGCGAGTATAATAATGAAGGTTATTTTTTTCGTGGAATGTATAATTATGACAACAAATATTATGGTTCAATATCTTATAGACGTGATGCCTCCTCCCGGTTTGCAAAAAAACATCGTTGGGGTAATTTTTGGTCCATAGGTGGGGCATGGGTCATTTCTAAAGAAAGGTTCTTTAGTATTCCTTGGATTAGTTCATTAAAATTGAAAGCATCGGTTGGTTCGCAAGGAAATGATAATATTGGGAATTATCTTTATGCCGATTCGTATAATGTTGTTAATAATAACGATAAAGTGGCTTATCAATGGCGACAAAAAGGTTCTGAAGACATTACATGGGAGACAAATACCAATTGGAATACTGGATTGGAATTTGAACTTTTTAAAGGCCGATTAAGTGGTAGCTTTGATTATTTTTATCGCAAAACCAGCGACATGTTATTCTCACTAAATACCCCTCCTTCCATCGGTTATACCAGTTATTTTATTAACCTGGGTGATATGCGCAATGCCGGATTTGAACTTACTTTGCAAGCAATGCTACTTAATAGAAGAGATTTACGATGGGATGTAAATTTCAATGTATCTCATGTAAAGAATAAGGTTCTCAACTTACCGGATAAAATTAAGACGACTACAGTAGAAGGTTATAATGGGTATGTTAATCTGGATAAGTCATTTGTTTCTAAGTATAAGTATTTTGCTGCAGAAGGGCTTTCTCTTTATACTTGGTATTTACCCAAATATGTAGGAGTCGATTCAAAAACGGGAGAAGCTCTTTACTACAAAGACATTATTGATAAGAGTGGAAATGTTACTGGTCGTGAAACGACAAAAGATCCCAATCAGGCAACTGATTATCTTATTGGGGATGCTCTTCCCACTTTTTATGGAGGGATAGGAACAAACTTGAGTTTTCATGGCTTTGATTTTTCTATCAATATGAATTATCAGTTGGGAGGAAAAGCCTATGATTATACTTATCAAACACTAATGCATACCGGAGGTACTACTTCTACAACTTGGCATATTGATATGTTGAAAGCATGGACATCAGAAAATGCAAATAGTAATATTCCCCGTCTGAGATATTCTGAAAAGTATTCTCAAAATGCCCGTTCCGATCGTTTCATTACTAATGCAAGTTATCTGAATATTCAGAATATTAATTTCGGATACACCTTACCTACGACCCTTACCCGTCAATTTAATATTCAGAATATGCGTATTTATTTTTCAGGAGAAAATTTGCTTTATATTTCAGCACGCCAAGGATTTGATCCTCGTTATACATTAAAAGGATATACAAATCCTGAGTTATATTCTCCAATACGTACAATTTCAGGAGGAATTTCATTGACATTCTAAACAAAAAAAGAAATCATTATGAAAAAAATATATATTATTTTTGCAACTATTGTTTTTCTAAGTTTAAACGGCTGCATAAAAGAAACACTACCTAGCCAATACGTATTGAATACTCAAATAAAGGCCTCAGAGTCAGCCTTGAGCGGTATGGTAAATTCTATCTATACAACAATGGCTGGTTATTCAAACGATGATGGTGGGATAGAAGAAGTTTCCTTCGCCAGTATGCATGCAATGCTGGAGCATGCGACAACTCAATTGGTTTGTTCGGGAGCTAATGGCTACAATACTATGGGGGCATACTGTTATGGTGCTATAAGTGCGACAGGTTCCAATCGTGGTCTTTACCCCTCTTATCTCTATTATGCTTATATTAAAACGGTAAATGATATAATTGGAATGATTGATATCAATCAGTTGGATGATACCAAAAAGGCTTATTTGGGTATCTGTTATGCTTATCGTGCACTTTATTATATGGAGTTAGTCCAGATAATGGAATATAAAACTCCAACTGACACTCGGTACGATTACGTTAATCCGGAAAATGATTTAACTAATCTTGGGGTACCTATTGTTACTGAAAAAACCACCTCTACACAAGCCTCTAATAATCCAAGAGCCACGGTAGACGCAGTCTATGACTTAATTATGGGTGACCTTAAAAATGCAGAAACGTATCTTACCGGTTATGAAAGAACTGATAAAACACAACCTAATTTATCCGTCGTTTACGGACTTTATGCCCGGGCATATACTAATCTGGCTTCCCGCGTAAAAACGTCTGTTACTTATAAAGATGAAAGTGGCTATTGGAAAAGCGCCGGTGATTATGCAGAAAAAGCTATAAAAACTTCAGAATGTACTCCCTTGACAGAAACCGAATGGACTGACCCTGAAAACGGTTTTAATAACCGGAACTCACAGAATTCATGGATGTTGGCAACATCTATTTCCGAAGGTAATAAAACGGCTTCAACCACCGGATCATTTGTTTTTACCATGATTTTTGGAACAGAGACAAACTTTTCTCCATACGGTTGGCGCGTAGGACGGTCATTAGATCGAAAATGGTATGAACGCCTCTCTGACAATGACTTTCGTAAAAAATCATGGCTAGCCCCCAATTTCTTTTATGAGTCAATCAATCAACGGGAGGGTGGTCCTTATTTAGTAGAAAAGGATGGTAATGGAAATATTATAAATAATAAATGGGTAAAAGGTGGTGATAACTCCAGTGAAACTCAAACAGATTGGAGTGATAACTATTCCGGTTTTGGCGCAACCAAGTATCAATATCAGTTAAACAGTTCTGCGTCTTGGATACGTTCACGCATCAACATAGGCTCTGGTTTTTTGTCATGGCCATGGCTTTACGTGAATATAAAATTCCGTCCTCATAATGGTGATTATAAAACGTTTGAAGTTGGCGGAGCGACGGATTTCCCAATTATGCGAGTAGAAGAAATGTACTTCCTCAAAGCAGAAGCCTTACTTCATACTTCTGGGGTTTCAGCAGCTGACAAGGCTTTAGAAGAAATAGTGAAGACTCGTAATAATACTTATGTCTGCAATGCTTCTAATGAAGCGGCTTTTATGGATGAATATATATTTCAAAAAGGTATTGAGTTCTGGGGTGAAGGAATCAATTATTTTGATGCAAAGCGCCTTGATCTTGGTATTCACCGTGCTTATTTAGGTACTAACTGTGAACGTTATCAACATTGTCTGGATATGAATGGGGTGTTCGTTGGATGGACTCCTGGATGGAATCAAGCCGAATTGAATGCCAATCAAGCCTTATATCATTATAATAATCCATATACAGCACCGTCAACTTACTATTATTATAAATCAAATGATGTATTCCGCCCATACTATGGTTGTGATATAAATTCTAATAATTAAGAAAAACAAAAAGTACATTTTATGAAAAAATATAGAATATTGCTCATTCTCATTCTGGGAAGCATCGCGCTTTGTTTGGATGCTGCCACAAAGAATACTCAAAAAGACATAATTGCCATTAAAGGGCTAGCACATCGCTTGATTCCGGAACAAGAAAAAAGCTTTGTATTCAAATTGTTAACCGATACAGGTAAAGATCAGTTCCAATTAGAGTCAATAGGAAGTAAAATAGTCATTAGTGGCAATAATGCCAATTCTATGGCAGTAGGATTAAATCATTATTTAAAATATTATTGTCATGTTGAGGTGGGATGGTATTTGTATGATACTTTCAAAATGCCTGAAAAACTACCTGTAATAAAAGTTCCTGTCACAATAGATGCTCGTTGCAAAGACCGTTTCTTTTTGAATTATTGTACTTTCGGATATACAATGCCTTGGTGGAAATGGAATGAATGGGAACATTTTATTGATTGGATGGCACTTAATGGTATTAACCTTCCTCTGGCAATAACTGGACAAGAATCTATCTGGTACCAAGTATGGACAGAGTTGGGACTGACGGATAATGAGGTACGAAGTTATTTTACCGGACCTGCTCATTTACCATGGCATAGGATGCTGAATATTGACTATTGGCAAGGACCTTTGCCACATTCATGGCTAAATAGTCAATTAAAATTGCAACAGCAGATTGTTGCACGTGAAAGGGAATTCAATATGCGTCCTGTTTTACCCGCATTTGCCGGGCACGTTCCTCAAGAACTGAAACGCATTTATCCAAATGCGAAAATTACAAAACTAGGAGCTTGGGCTGGATTTCCTGATGAAAATGCTTGTAGCTTCCTTGACCCCATGGACTCATTATTCGTGAAAATCCAAAAGAAGTTTTTGGATACGGAGATTAAACTTTACGGGACGGATCACATTTACGGAATTGATTTGTTCAATGAGTTAACTCCTCCAAGTTGGGAGCCGGAATATCTTCAGCGCGTTAGCCGTCAGGTGTATGAGGCTTTGGAACAAGCTGACTCAAAAGCAGTATGGCTCCAGATGACTTGGCTCTTCTATAATGAGCGTGATGATTGGACGAATGATCGCGTCAAGCCATACGTGACAGCTTTTCCGGCTGATCGCTCGTTATTGCTTGATTACTATTGCGAGCGTCAGGAAGTTTGGCAACGTACAGAAAAATATTTCGGAGTACCATACATTTGGTGTTATCTTGGTAATTTCGGAGGCAATACCATGTTGGCCGGTAATATAGACGAAGTAAATAAACGTTTGGAAAATACCTTCATTAACGGAGGTGATAATTTTGCCGGTATAGGTTCTACGTTAGAAGGATTCGATTGCAATCCATTTATCTATGAATATGTTTTTGAGAAAGCTTGGAATTTTGATATTCACAAACATATTAGCCAATGGGTGGAAGCACTCGCAGACCAACGTGTAGGCAAGATTGATATTAATGGAAGAAAAGCTTGGAAACTATTGATTGATAGTGTCTATACAGCGTCCTCCACTCCCGGACAGTGTCCATTAATCAACATCCGTCCTACTTTCGGGAAATATAAAACTTACTATGCCAATCCGCATATTAAGTATGATAACAAAAACCTGTTGGATGCTATAGAACTACTATTAGCAGCTAATGGAACAAGTCATGCCTATTTTTTCGATGTAGCCAATATAACCCGTCAACTTTTAAGTAACTACTACCAACAAGTATTTAAAGACTACGAAAAAGCATACAACGATAGAGATCGCCAATCAATGAAAGCTAAAGAAAAAGAAATGATTGATATAATGGACGACATAGACCGTTTGTTAGCCAGTCAGTCTGCATTCTTAGTTGGTAAATGGATTTCAGATGCCCGCTCATGGGGCGTAAACCATGCAGAAAGCAATTATTTTGAAAGTAATGCTCGTAACCTTATTACTACATGGGGTGATAAAGATATGCTTTTAAATGATTATGCAAGCAGAACGTGGGCAGGACTTACCAAAACATTTTATGCCGAACGGTGGAAAATGTTTTTTACCGCCGTGGATTCAGCCTTAAATAGAAATGAAACTTTTGATGATGAACATTACAACGCTTACAAAGCCAAAGTCACTTTATTTGAAAAGGATTGGTGGGAAAAGCGTATGCATACATTTAATTCGAATCCTGTGGGCGATAGCAAAATAATAGCCAAAGAGTTATTAGAAAAGTATAAAGCTCACATTTTAGGTAAATCTACGATTCGATGAAAAGATTATTCATAATTCTGCAAGTGATACTTCTGACAGGGAGTATCACTTGTAATGCGCAAACTATATCGAAAGACATTGGACAGATAAGAGCTGCAAGAGCATTGATTGAGCGGGTTACTCCGAACTACTCTAAACAATTCGTTTTGCAAATAATACCATCCGATGGTTGTGATACCTTCGGCTGGGGTAGACAAAATGGAAAAGTATTGCTACAGGGTAATAGTACCATTGCTTTAACTGTGGCTTATTACAATTATCTAAAGACGTATTGCCAAGTGAATATGTCGTGGTGTGGAGATCATATAGACCTTCCTTCTAAGTTACCTTTACCTAAAACACTTTTCAATGGAAAGATAAATGCTCGCTGGCGTGTTTATCTAAATTATTGCTCATTTAGCTATTCTGCAACTTGGTGGGACTGGAAGCGCTGGCAGCGTGAGATCGACTTTATGGCTATGAATGGGATTAACATGCCTCTTTCTATAGTAGGTCTTGAAGGGGCTTGGTATTATGCTTTACTCAAAATGGGATATACAGATGAAGAGGCACGCCATTATCTGGTTGGGCCTTCTTATTTTGCATGGCAATGGATGACGAATCTGGAAGGTTTTGCAGGCCCATTACCTAAAAGTTGGATAGATAGCCATATCAAGCTTGGCAAACAAATCATAAATCGTCAGCTAGAGCTGGGTATGCAACCTATACAACAGGGATATTCTGGTTGTGTACCGGTGAAGTTTAAAGAAAAGTATCCTGATTCCCGAATCGAAATGAAAGAGGGATGGTGTGGTTTTGCACCGGTGGCTCAGCTTGACCCGACAGATCCATTGTTTCAAAGATTTGGACGAATATTGTTGGAAGAAGAGAAAAGATTGTTCGGTACTTATGGATTTTACGCTACCGATCCGTTCCATGAGGGAAAGCCTATCCGTAATGATTCAATTTATCTAAATACGGTTGGAAAATCAGTGCTCAAACTTCTAAAGGACTTTGATCCCAAGGCAAAATGGGTGATGCAAGGCTGGAGTCCACATGAGAACATCGTAAAAGCCGTACCTAAAGAAGATTTAGTTATCCTTGATATTTCGGACGCTTATTGGAAGCAAAGCCAAGATGCCGTTAAAGAAAGTTTTTGGGGATATCCTTATGTCGTAGGTAATTTGCATAATTTCGGAGGGCGAATCAACTTGCATGGCGACTTACGTCTTTTAGCTTCCAATCAATTCTATAAGGCAGTGCAATTAGGGAAAAATATTGTAGGTAGTGGCCTTTTTATGGAAGGGCTAGGACAAAACCCGATTTATTACGATTTGGCTTTTGAAATGCCTATTCACCAAATGCCTGTTGACATAATTTCATGGCTGAAAGATTATGCAAAGCGTCGCTATGGAGCCGAATCATCCAAAGCGTGCGAAGCCTTGATGCTATTGCTCGAGAACCCCTATAAATTGGGAACTAATGGAATTGAACTAAGTTCCATCGTAGCAGCACGTCCTGCTGTCCATCCTAAGAAGAGCGGTCCGAACTCGGGATTTAAAATTCCTTATGACCCGAACTCATTGGTCAAGGCTGAACGCTTATTATTAGATGAGGCTGCTTTGTTGAAAAATTCTCAGGGATATCGCTTCGACCTTGTCGACATTCAAAGGCAGTTAATGTCAAATCTGGGACAATTCATTCACGCCAAAGCTGCTGAATGTTTCGAGAAGGGAGATCTGGCAGGGTTTGATAAACATAGTATGCGTTTTCTATGTTTACTTGAAGATTTAGATCAAGTGCTGCTTACCCGCTCAGAATATAGCTTTGAGGAACGTGTTAATAGTGCTGTTGCTTGGGGAACTAATGATACGGAAAAAGCTCTTTACGATTACAACACCACTCTTCAAGTTACGCAGTGGGGTGGACAACCCGAACCCAATGTCTTATTTGATTATGCATGGAAGGAATGGAGCGGATTAGTTCGTGATTACTATAGACCACGCTGGGAAAAATTCTATGCTATGCTACGTAGCTGTTTGGTGCAAGGACTAAAATATAATGAATCACTTGTTCCGCAACGTTCCGGGCGTGAACAACTAAGAGGTAATGCCTTCTATAGTCAACTGACGGATTGGGAAGCAAAATGGATAAGAGAACCGAAAAAGTATAAAAAAGTTATTCATCCGGATGAATTAGTTACGGTTCGGAAAGCTTTTCTCAAGTGGAGTGCATTCTATCCTGAATATGTAAAATGATAAAGAGTATGGATGTCGGTTATTGCTCAACGTTGAGATAAAGAATAGTCCTTTGCCTCTAAAAACTCATTATAAAAGGATATTGAGAGATACGAAAAGAGAAGGTGCAATATTGCACCTTCTCTTTTCGCTTAGTCTTCATTATCATCCATATCTTCATCGGTTTGCGAAACTAACCGCGCGGATATTCGCTTTTTGGGCGATAAGCTCATACTACTGAGTTGTTCGGCTTGCGTCACAACACTTCCCCTTCCTGTAGAAAGTTGCCCTAATGCTTTATCATAATCCTTTTGTAAACCACCCAGATTATCACCAATGCGTAGAAAAGTATCAGTAAAGCCGGCTATCTTTTCATACAGGGCAGTTCCTCTTCTAATGATCTCCTGTACGTTCTTTACTTGATTCTCCCGCTTCCAAAGATCGAGTGACAGGCGTAGCGCACTGATTAAGTTTGTAGGACTCATCAATACAACCTTTTTGGCGTATGCGTATTCCCAAAGGTTGGAATCGTTTTGTATGGCCAATAAATAAGCTCCTTCAGTGGGAATGAACATCATCACAAAATCCGGTGCTTTTACATCATATAGGGAGTAGTCTTTGTGGCTTAGTTCGTCTACATGATTGCGTACCGATTGCAAATGAGCCTTTAGATATTTCTCCTGTTCATCGCTATTCTCCGCAGCCGTGTAGGCTGTGTAAGCTGTGAGCGAAACTTTTGAGTCTATAATCATTTCACGATCATCAGGATACTTTACGACGACATCCGGCTGCATACGCTGTCCGCTTTCTTCGTTTGTGATGACTTCTCCTCGATCATCTTTTAAGAATTCCTGGCGGAAGTAATGTTCGCCTTCAATCAGACCGGAGGCCTGCAGAAGTCGTTCCAGGATCATTTCACCCCAATTCCCCTGCATCTTCGAGTCTCCTTTCAATGCCCGGGTCAGGTTGTTGGCATCTTCACTTATGCGGTTGTTGAGCTCTACCAGATCTTTAATACGCTCTTCCAGAGCAAAACGCTGTTTTGATTCTTTGTCATATACCTGATCCACTTTTTCACGAAACTCTTTTAAATTCTCGCCCAGCGGGTTCAATAGCACGCTCAGCTTCTCTGCATTGAGTTTAGTGAAATCTTCCGTCTTACTTTGGAAAATGCGGTTAGAGATATTCTCAAATTCCGAATTCAATCGTTTATGGAGTGACTCCACTTCCTCCTTCTGCTGATTCAGTCGCTGTTCAAACTGCTCCTGGACCTCTTTGGAACGCTGGTTAAATGCGCGTTCCTGTTCTGATAGACGGTCGGAAAACAGTTTATCTTGTGCTGCGAACTGTTCTTGATACTGCCTTTCTTGCTTGCTCAGTTGCTCACGGTATTGCCTTTCTTGCGTAGCGAGCAAATCTTTATACTGTTTGTCTTGTACTGTAAGTTGCTCGGTATATAGTCGCTCTTGTGCTGCTATTCGTTCGGCAGACTGTGTAGCGGCTTCTTTTAGTCGCTCTTCAGCAATGGTCTTTTCACGGGTGATACGCTCTTCGGCAGTTCGGTTAAGTAATTCTTCGCGTTCTTTTGCTGTCTGTTGCTGAATTTCCAATTGCTTGGAACTCTCTGCCCTCAACAACTCCAACTCTTTTTCTTTACTTTGCAGGTCGCCTTTCAATCCTGCCGATCTACGTCCGGCAGCTAACATACCTACAATAAAACCAGCCACTATGCCGATAATAAGCAATACTATTTCCATCTATTGTCCGATATTACGTTATTAAAATTCATTTCGGTTGATTTCAGTTACTTATGCTCCGCCTAAGTCTATTATTCGGTTAGGATTTCGTTTCCATTCTCGGTAATCAAGATCATACTTTCCCATTGAGCTGAAGGTAGTCCATCTTCTGTACATACCGTCCATTCATCTTCTTCATCAATGAATATGTCACGCTTACCCATATTAATCATCGGTTCAATGGTGAACGTCATTCCCGGCACAATCATCATGCCCGTACCTTTTTTACCATAGTGCATTACGTCCGGTTCCTCGTGGAATTTTATACCTACACCATGACCACAAAACTCACGTACTACACTGTAACCATTCTTCTCGGCATGCTCCTGAATGGCTGCACCAATATCTCCCAAGCGGGTCCAAGGTTGTGCAGTGGCTATACCGATATCACGGCATTCTTTTGCGACTTGCACCAAACGCTGCTTGTCGGGCGATACCTCACCTATGAGATATGTTCGCGAAGCATCGGAAAAATAACCTTTATAAATGGTGGAAACATCCACATTGACAATATCTCCATTGCAAAGAATTTCTTTCGTGTTGGGGATACCGTGGCAAACCACATCATTGATACTTACACATACACTTTTTGGATAACCTTCATATAAGAAATCCGCAGGGATTGCATCATGGTCGGTTGTAAAAGCATATACCATGTGATCTATTTCAGCTGTAGACATACCTTCACGAATATTTGCGTTGATATAGTCCAGTAAGGCGGTATTGATTTTGGCGCTTTCACGGATACCCGCCAATTGTTCATCCGTACGTAATAAATGACGTGAAGGCAGACGAACGCCATCTTTTTTTAATTGCTGTAACTTTTCTTCTACTGCATCCGAGTACGTAGGTGGGGTAATCCGAACCCCTTTATTCCATTTTTTCATTTTAATTTATATCTACTAATATAGGCAACTTTTGCAGAAGTCTATAACAATTGTTCTTACAAAAGTACAGATAATCTTTCTTAATGAATATGTTTGCCGGAAACTTTTTTAAAAAGAGTCTAAATAACTAACACTAATTTCATTCTTCTAACAATCCGATATATTCTTCTGTTCCATAACAATAGTTGCTATTTCATTTACAAGTATTGTTATGGGGCTTTACATCTATTGTTATGAGAGCTTACAAGTATTCTTGTTTTTAATCAATAGGTATGCTAGTATATGTGTTGGTAAGTTGTTGATATATAGTGATTTATTTGATGATTTGCTTCCACCTGTAAAAGTCGTGTCAACAGATGGTCTGTTTACATCGAACAGATGGTCTGTTGAACCCTAATAGACCATCTGTTGACGCCTAACACATGGTCTGTTTGGATGCAATAAAATGCGTATCGTAAAATCGTTATAATTCGTATTTCCGTCCGGTCAATGTTTTCCTTATATAAAAAGATTTATTTTATATGCCTGTCAAATATTCAGAGCTATTTGGTGCTTATCTAAATAATTTTTCTATTTTTGTGACTATTGACTCCTACGGGGGATGGATTGTCGAGATGATATTCGCTTTACGCCTTATCGAAAAAAGTATTTCAAATAGTATCTTGATGATAAAGATAAGAGTAATTAAAACAATAATAAGATTTATTTATGCGTAATTATTTTCTTCCTTTATTGGCTTTTTCCGTGGGTATGCTCGTCGGATGTAGTAAATCGGACAGATCGAGTTCTGCTAATGAGGCCGCTTCTCTTAAAGCACCTAAGTCAGCAGTGAAAGACGTTGCTCCTAAGCCTGAGGCGATTGATACGATACAGTATGATAAAAAAATGGCTGAGGTCGCCAACGGAGATACTACAGGACGATGGCCGGTAAAAGATCTACCATATCCACATAAAGGTGCGATTCTACCATTTAAGCGCATAGTGGCATATTATGGAAATCTTTATTCATCGCGGATGGGAGTATTGGGTGAGTACAAACCGAATGTACTTTGGAGTAAGCTAAGAAATGAGATGAAGGCGTGGAAAGATGCTGATCCGGGCACGTCTGTTCAACCAGCTATCCACTATATTGCAGTTGTTGCTCAGGGTAGTCCGGGTAAGGATGGCAAATATCGCTTGCGAATGACTACGCATCAAATTGACTCTGTTCTGCAAATCGCTAAAATGGGAGACGCTATCGTGTTTCTAGATATACAAGTATCGTTGAGTAACTTGAAAAATGAAGTGCCTTTGCTGGAAAAATATTTTCAAATGCCGCACGTACACTTAGGTATTGACCCTGAATTTTCAATGAAAGATGGCAGCTTACCAGGGAAGAAAATCGGTACGTTTGATGCTCAAGACGTGAATTATTGCTCCCGTTATTTGTCCGATCTTGTAAAGAAGTACAATCTACCACCAAAAATACTTGTTGTCCATCGTTTTACTAAGGGGATGGTTACCAATTATAAAATGATAAAGCATTACCCGGAAGTGCAATTGGTGATGAATATGGATGGGTGGGGAGCTCCTGCGCTGAAGTATAATACATACAAGCAGTTTGTCTATCGTGAACCGGTTCAATTTACCGGATTCAAGCTATTCTATAAAAATGACCTTAAACGACCTCCACATCGGATGCTTACTCCGGAAGAGCTGGTAAAGCTCACTCCTAAACCGATTTATATTCAATACCAATAAAAGTTCATTCAATATCGCTGCAAAATATGGTGCTTTTACGCACCCATTTTGCAGCTTCCTAATCACCCAAGAATTATTGAGCATATAGTATAAGCGCTATATTATATTAATGACAAAGTCGTAAAAAGACGTCGTTTTTGGGAGTTTTATATCATAATCCGCGTTTTGATGTTTTGTTCTTTAGCTCAATCGGTTTAAAATTACTGATTGATAAGTAAATAATCACACTATATTGCTTCTCCATACGAGTTTTGTTTGCTTCAGTGTGTTGTTTTGAAATTATTTAATCTATAAGATGATTTTTAGTAAAACATAATTACCGTTTTTGTATTGTATAACTCTTATTGGAAATACTTTTTTGATATTGTTATGATTTTAAATATTACTATGTTCTATCCATGTTTAATATTTGGCTTCTACTAAAATAGTTTGGATTTAGACCTTTTTATTGTTTTATAAGTTATTATTTTATAGTAATTAATGGTAGGGTTATAACTTTTTAATCGTTGCTTTTGCTATTGGTTGCTTCTCGATAAATTATTTATAATATGTTCTTGATGTCAATATACATGTTTAGAGTTACTCTATGCTCGATACTCTTGCTATAGGTGAAATAATTCTTTCTAATTTTATGGCATAATATAATAAAAAACATATATATTATTGATACTTTATTTATAGTTTTTTCTATTTTTGCAAAGTTGACTCATTTATAAAAGATGTTGTCTTTCTCGATCATTCGTAAAAACAAGATATAGTCAATTTCTAATGATTTAAATCTGAAACGAATTACATATGAAGAATGACACTAAAAAAACGTATAAAAATTATCGTGTGCCCAACGAATCAATGTTTGAAGATTCGGAATATATGCACGAACAGTTGGACCGTCTTCAGTTTGCTTTGGATGCATTCTGTGCCGGTGACATGTCTGTCAGACTGAATAAAGAGCGCGATGACAAGTTTTCCGATATAGCCGATGCTTATAATCGAATGGCGGAGATGGCAGGTGGCATTTTTACCGAGATGATGCGAGTTTCCCGAATAGGAGGGCTTGAAGGGAACCTTGATGTGCACATACAATATGCCAAGCCTACATCCGGTATTTGGGCCGATGTGATTGATTCACAAAACACTTTCATACAGACCGTATCAGGCCCTGTCAATGAACTCAATCGTGTTCTCAAGGATATGTCGAAAGGTATGGTTAATACCAACTTTCATTATCATAATGTTTCAGGTATCTGGAAAGATCTGATGGAAAATATCAATTTGGTGACTAAAAGTCTGAATAATCAGATTGAAGAGATTACTCATATCACCCAGGGGGTGATTCTCGGGGATTTTTCGCGTAAAGTCACACTTTCTACCAACGGCGAAGTCGATATATTGAAGGATACAATCAATAATTTGATTGACTTTGTAAAGACTTTCTCAATGCAGGTTGCCAGAGTGACCAAAGAGATAGGTACGGAAGGACATCTTGGCGCTCAGGTTGTGATACCGAACGCTTCCGGGGTATGGAAAGATTTAGTTTCCGATATCAATCAGATGAGTGGAAACCTTACCCGTCAGATAAGGGATATAACGATTGTCGCATCCTACGTATTGAAAGGTGACATGTCGAAGAGGGTTGAAGTAGAAACCAGAGGTGAGATGAAAGAACTGAAAGTCACTGTCAATAATATGATGGAGCATTTAGAGCTCTTCTCTTATGAAGTCAATCACCTTTTGGATAGTTTATCAAGCGAAGGCAAATTGGGTATTCGTGCAAATGTACCTCAGGCTGCCGGTGCTTGGAGAACTTTCATAAATAGTATCAATCTGCTGATGGATACCATGACATGGCAGGTACGTGAAATAAATAAAGTGTCTTCTTCCCTTGCCGAAGGAACTTTTAATAGTAAGATAGAGGGAGATTACACAGGTGAAGCATTTGGGTTGAAAGTGAATATCAATTCGATGGTAGATAGTTTTACAAACCTCGTAGAAGCTGCCAATCAAATTGCCGCCGGTAATATGGATGTGGAAATGCCAATACGCTCCAATAAAGATTTACTAGGTAAGGCTTTGTATGGCATGACTAACAATCTGCGACGTATCTCGAAAGAAAATGAGAATGAGTCATGGATGAAAACCGGTCAGAGCGGACTTGGAGACAAGATGCGCGGTGAACAAGGCGTTTTGGAATTATCGAAGAATATTATTTCATATCTGACTAAATATGTCCACGGTGATGTCGGCGTATTTTATTTGCTTGAGGAAGGAGAAGGAGAGCCCGTTTTAAAGCTTGCAGCTTCTTATGCTTATATTCTACGGAAAAACATTAGTAAGGAATTTAATTTGGGAGAAGGGCTTATTGGTCAGGCGGCTTTAGAAAAAGAAACCATTGTGGTTTCCGAAATGGAACCAGATGATGACTTACGTATTACTTCCGGGACCGCGGTTAAACCGCCAAAAACCATTGTAGTTCAACCTTTTATTCTAAACAGGAAATTAATTGGGGTATTTGAAATCGGTTCTACGGAGAGTTTTACCAGCCATGATTTAAATCTATTAAAATTAGTTTCGGGAGACATTGCCATTGCTATTAATTCGGCAAAAGACCGACAAAAAATGAAATATTTATTGGATGAATCTCAACGCCAGTCGCATGAATTACTCGAGCAGCAGCGCAGGTTGAAGGAACAAAGCGATGTATTAAAGAGAATAAATAAAGAGCTTGAGGTTAAAACTTCAGATCTTGAGAAACAGAAAGAGGAGGTTCTTGCCACACGTTCTGACATTGAACGAAAAGCAAAAGATCTTGAGTTGGCCAATAAATATAAATCGGAATTCTTGGCCAACATGTCGCATGAATTGCGTACTCCTTTAAATAGTCTGCTGATTTTGGCTAAAGAACTTGGTAAGAACAATAAAAAAAATCTTAATGACAACCAGGTGAAAGATCTTAGTATTATCTACGAAAGTGGAGTAGACTTACTAAACTTGATTAATGATATACTCGATCTTTCGAAAATAGAAGCAGGGAGAATGATTGCCAATCTTGCTGAAGTCGAGCTACAGAATATTGTGATTAATCTTGAAAATCAGTTTACCCATGTCGCCCGGCAAAAGAATATTGGTTTTACTATAAAACCGCAAGAAGGTATTGGAATGGTTATAACCGATCAACAGCGATTAGAACAAATTCTTAAAAATTTATTATCCAATGCTATTAAGTTTACTGGTCAGGGTGAAGTAAAACTGAATATTTCGAAATCGGACGAACCGATGGAGTTACGTAGCAAAATGTATAATCCCGGAGAGGTTCTTTTGTTCTCGGTTATTGATACGGGCATTGGAATAGAAGAGAATAAACAAGCTATGATTTTCGAGGCTTTCCAGCAAGCTGACGGTGGATTATCCCGGCAATATGGGGGTACCGGACTGGGTCTCACTATTTCACGACAGATAGCAGCTTTGCTTGGCGGTGAGATCCGTCTTAAGAGTCAGTTGGGTGAAGGCAGTGAGTTTACATTATATTTGCCCATAAACCAAACTATTACAGTCGGTGTAAACTCACCTTCGGTTATTCCTTTAAAATCTGCGGATGAGAAACCGGTAAAGGAAAAGCCTGCTCCTTCACTCGCAAAAGCTCCAAATTCGGAAGCCTCTATAAGTCCTGTCATCAGTTCTACGGTTACAGTTCAAGATGATAGAGATCAGATTAAGCCGGATGATCATTCCATTTTGATTATAGAAGATGACCATAACTTTGCCGACATTCTTAAAAAAGAAATTCATAACCATGGTATTAAAACTCTTGTGACCGATCGTGGCGAAGAAGGTTTGGAACTTGCTTCCCGCTACTTACCTGATGGTATTATACTCGATTTAAGATTGCCTGATATGGATGGAATGACAGTACTCGATCGTTTGAAATTCAAGTTGGAAACCCGCCATATACCGGTACATGTCTTTTCAGTTGAAGATGAGCAACCTGAGATCTTGGAGAAGGGAGCTATCGGTTTTTTGGCGAAACCTGTAACACAGAAAGACATTGAAGTTGCCATACAAAAAATAGAGAACATCTTCAATTCCGGTGTGAAAGACATCCTTGTCATTGAAGATAATAAGGTTAGCCAGCAATCCATAGTACGTTTACTGGAGAACCGTGAAGTTCGCATAACAACATCTGACACCGGAGAAGAAGCGCTCAATTTGTTGAATCAACATCATTTTGATTGTATCGTTTTAGATCTCGCTTTGCCTGATATGACAGGTTTTGATTTACTGAAAGAGTTGGATAAAACCGGTATTAAAAAAATCCCGGTGATAGTATATACAGGCAAAGAGCTTGCTAAAGAAGAGATTACAGAATTGAATAAGTATACTCGTAGTATTATTATCAAAGGCGCTATTTCACCAGAACGTTTGCTTGACGAGGTTTCATTATTCCTGCATAGTTTGAACACCAATCTTTCGGAAGAGCAGCAACGCATTGTGAGTAGACTGCATGACCCGGAAGAGGTGCTTAAGGAACGTAAAATATTGATTGCCGATGATGATATGCGCAATATTTATGCTTTATCACAAAAGCTCAATGATATGGGTATGGAGGTGTTTACTGCCGAAAATGGTTCGGTAGCTTTGCAAATGCTAAAAGAGAACCCCGATATAGAAATTGTAATAATGGATATTATGATGCCTGTTATGGATGGCTTGGAAGCTATCCGGAAGTTACGTAAACAAAAACAATTTGAAAAACTGCCTGTCATCAGTCTTACTGCTAAGGCCATGCCTGAAGATAAACAGCAGTGTATGGCTGCAGGAGCTAGCGATTACCTGACTAAACCGATCGACATGGATCAGCTCATTAGTTTGATACGTATTTGGTTATATAAAGATAAGTAGATATAATACCTGTGGAAAGTTTGGAAATAATAGAGAGCCGGCTGTTGCTTGAAGCAATATATAAGTGTTACGGATATGATTTTCGTTCCTATACGCTTGATGGGATGCAGAGCCGTTTGCAAAGCATTGTGAAGCGGGAAAATTTGCAATCTATTTCCTGTATGATACCATTATTACTTCATGACCAGTCTTTCTTTAATAAATTACTGAAAAACTTATTAGTTACAGTTACCGATTTCTTTCGTGCTCCTTTGTCGTATAAGGCACTAAAGCAAACTGTAATCCCGGTATTAAGTACTTATCCTTATATTAATGTCTGGTGCGCAGGATGTGCTACAGGTGAAGAAGCATATTCTATTGCTATTTTATTAAAAGAGGCTGGCTTGCTCAAACGTACTCAAATATATGCCACGGATATTAATGACAAATCACTTGCAGTGGGCAAAAGTGGTATTTATCCATTAAATAAATTGGATATTTCGTCACAAAACTATCTTTTGGCTGGAGGTGAAACCGATTTTTCGAAATATTATATGACTAAGTATAATGCTTTTATGATGAATAAAGAACTGCGTGAACGAATTCTTTTCTCTAAGCATAATCTTGTTAGCGATGGTGCCTTTGCGGAAATGCACCTTGTGCTTTGCCGTAATGTTTGTATCTATTTTAACGACAAACTTCAAGTGGACGTTTTCCATCTGCTGCATCGTAGCCTTATTCGCAATGGATATTTGTTTATGGGAATGAATGAACGGATGGATTACGAACCTTTTACCAGTCTCTTTAAATTGATAGCCGAATCGGATTGTGTTTATAAAAAACAAGAATCGGACGTAATCAAAATGTATTCAAATTAGTGATACTATATAATCTTACAAATAAATTTTGAGAGATGGATATAAATGAGGTGGAAAGCAGGAACCTAAATCAAGATTTAAAAATCTTGTTGGTAGATGATGACGAAAGGCAACTTCGGGCTTTGGAAACTTTGATATCCAAGCTAGATCTTGAGATCATAAAAGCGACTTCGGGGCAGGAGGCCTTGAAACTGATGTTGCATAACCAATTTATCATGGTAATATTGGACATGGTTATGCCTGATATGAGTGGTATGGAAGTTGCAAGACTAATGAGGGGGTCGAAAAAAACACAGACTACTCCGATTATTTTTGCTACGGCATTCAGCAATGATGAAGTGCAAATGATGTCGGCCTATCAGTTGGGAGCTATCGATTATATAATAAAGCCGGTTAATGAAGATATACTTTTATCTAAAATAAAAGTCTTTCGTGATTTTCATATTTATCAACAACAAAAACAGGAAGAAAGTTTACGGCTGCTATCTGAATTGCAAGAAAAGAACAAAACTCTAGAGGATACACGTATGGCTGTTATGGATATGCTTAAAGAAGCAAATGAAGCTCGTAATCAAGCTTTAATCGCAAAATCCGAATTGGAACAAAGCCTTGAAGAGCAGAAAGCCATAGAACGAAAACTGAAGATAGCGATTAAAAAGGCCGAAAATGCAAACATCTATAAAAATAATTTTCTGGCAAATATGAGCCATGAAATACGTACTCCGATGAATGCTATCGTCGGGTTTGCCGATTTAATGAAAGATCTTAATCTTTCTGTCGAAGAACGTAATATGTATGCCGAGATCATCAATACAAACTCCATGCAATTATTGAGGTTGATTGCTGATATCATAGACGTGGCTAAGATAGAGGCCGGAGAAATGAAGATTACGTTCGACAGGTGTAAACTTAATAATCTTCTTCGTGAGTTGGAAATTCAGTTCAACCAATTGCGCCTTGAAAGAGGTAAATTTCATGTAAACCTTGTACTCGATATTCTGCCGGAAGCTTCTTTTTGTTGCATAACTACCGATGGAGCCCGATTGAATCAAGTGCTTACTAACCTGTTGAATAATGCACTTAAATTCACTGAGAATGGGGAAATTCGCTTTGGCTATGAAATTAAAAATAATGTATTACTCTTCTTTGTTCAAGATGAGGGTATAGGCATTAAGAAAGATAAACTAAAGCTTATTTTTGAACGTTTTCAGCAAGCTCTTCCTGAAGAATCCGTTAAGTATGGCGGTACTGGGCTGGGACTTGCTATCTGTAAGGGTATTGTCAACTTACTTGGGGGACAGATGTTTGTGGAGTCTGAGCCTGGTAAGGGATCCAAATTTAGTTTTACTCTTCCTTTGAAGATTGTAGAGGAAGCATCCGGCGAAGATGAAAATATTGTCTATGATATTGAAATGAAGCAGATTGAAGGAAAAACTTTGCTTATAGCTGACGATAACCCCAGTGTACAGGAATATTTTATAGAGGCTCTAAAACCTTATAATCTGAAATTGTATATGGCGAATTCGGGAAAAGAAGTGGTTGATTTATATAATAAACATCCTGAAGTTGATTTGGTATTGATGGATATTCGTATGCCGTTAATGGATGGGTATTCGGCTATAGAGGAAATATTGGCTATCAATCCTGATGCGGTTATAATAGCACAGACGGGCAATGTTTTGCAAGATGATGAAAAGAGGTGTCTTGAAGCCGGCTGTAAAGGATTTCTTGCAAAACCGATTTTGAAAAATGACTTGATTAAGGTTATCAAGCAATATTGCTAAAAAATCTCTTTTTATTTGTATATTTGCAATATGTTACTAAAATGTATGTAATCATACTTTATATAATGGTGTGATTCATGAAGGGTAACTAAAAGAAAGCGAATTTTGTGAAAGATTCGCTTTTTTATAATTACTCTTATCGATGATCCATCAGTTTATACCTTTTTACTTTTACAAGTAATAAAATGGACTGAATATTGCAATAACAATAAAAATAGTACGGAATGAATAAGTTTGGAAAATTTCTCTTGATTGCCTGTATGTTGCTGGTTTCAGCTGCAACATGGGCTTGCACGAATTTATTGGTTGGTAAGAATGCTTCTGTGGATGGTTCTACATTTATATCATATTCTTGTGATGGGTATGGATTCGCCGGTTCATTACATTATACTCCGCCTTCCGACTATGGGCAAGGGGCTATATTTTCGAAAGGGTGGGGCGGACGTAAACCGTATTGCGACGTGCCTCAGCCTGCCCATACATACAGTGTAATGGGTAACATAAACGAATATCAGGTGGCTATTGGTGAGACTACTTTCGACGGTCGTCCAGAGCTTGAAGATACATTAAAGCGTGGAATCGATTATCCCACTTTGATGATGTTGGCTTTACAGCGTTCACGTACTGCCCGTGAAGCTATAAGTGTGATGACTTCTCTCGTAGCGGAATATGGTTACCACAGTACAGGAGAAAGCTTTTCGATAGCTGATCCGAATGAGGTGTGGATTATGGAGATGATTGGTAAGGGGAGTGCTGAAAAAGGAGCTGTTTGGGTAGCATGCCGCATCCCTGATGATTGCATTGCTGCACATGCCAATCAGAGTCGCATTCATCAGTTTCCTCTTCGTGATAAGGAAAATTGTATTTATTCCTCTGATGTGATCTCTTTTGCCCGAAAAAAAGGATATTTTAATGGTAAGGATAAAGATTTTGATTTTGCGAATGCATATAATCCACTTACTTTTGAAGGGCGGCGTTTTTGTGAAGCGCGGGTTTGGAGTTTCTTTCAGAAATACTGTAAAGCTACGGAAAAGTATATTGATTATATCAAAGGAAGCAGCGATGAACCCATGCCACTTTTTGTTAAGCCCGATCGTAAGCTATCTGTAAGGGATGTACAGAATATGATGCGTGATCATTATGAAGGTACCGAACTTGATCCGACCAAAGATGTCAGTGCAGGGGCATTTCATTCTCCTTACAGGGTAAGTGCATTGCTTTACAAAGTGGATGGCAAGGAGATGTTCAGTGAACGTCCTATTGCCACTCAACAAAGCGCTTATACCCTTGTTGCCCAAATGCGTAGTCATCTCCCGAATGCTGTAGGTGGTATCTTGTGGTTTGGTTTGGATGATTCCAATATGACTGTATTTACCCCTGTCTATTGTTGCTCCGATCGGGTTCCTGAATGCTATTTACCTAAGTATGCTACAAGTGATAAGTTTTCATGGAAAAGTGCCTATTGGGTATACAATTGGGTAGCTGGAATGATTCGTCCTTATTATAGCTTAATGATTGGTGATATGCGTGCCGTGCAAAATAAGCAGGAGGATAAATTTGCTAATAGTCAAGATAGTATAGAGGCTGCCGCTATAAAACTCTACAAAGATTATCCCACTAAAGCGAAAGAAATGCTAACTGATTACGGCGTGAGGATGGCTGAAGAAACCTTTAGTGCCTGGAAGAATTTAGGAGAAGTATTGCTTGTGAAATACAACGATGGAGCTCGAATAGATCATAAAACCGGTCGTGTAAAACGAGTTTATCCTTCGGAAGATTATGCTAAGGAAGTGCTGAAAGCTACCGGAGAACGATATCTAGTTCCGAAAAAATAAGAATATTGGGGTAACTTTGTTTGGATTATTGAAAGTTTATGAAATTTATATTGTAAGAAATAGTTTGTATTTTACTATTTTTCATACATTTGTTCTGTGACTTTTCTTCTTTCTTATTTAGAGACAGTGAATATTAATACATGAAATTATTTAATCAATATTATTTATGAAGGGCTTAAAAATATTTACAACTGATTGCTTTATGTGTTTTAACGTTGAGTTTGTTTTCTTGTCAGGATGATGATGAAATATTCGATCGTCTCACAGGTGAAACTTGGGTGGGTGATTTAGGATTTGCCGATCGATATGGAGAAAAGCTTGAAAGCGGTCTGTTCTTTAAAAACAATGGCTTCGGATATGATGATCAGTGTTATTTTGATGATCCTCGTGTAGTGACAACAATGGATTTTCGTTGGACGGTACGAAATGGTGATCTGATACTGGATTATGGAATTAACCAGCCGTTGCTTGAGATACGTGGAATATATGTAGGTGATTCCGAATTGACCGGAGTGCTTTATGTAGACGGTAGAAATGACGGCTCTATCACTTTGCGTAGAATGAGATAGGCCGTTCATTCTGTTTTTATATCCTATTTGTTTTTGATAAAAAGATTTTTGAAGTTCTGAGGGTAGGAGGTTTCAAACTTTATCTGCTCTCCTGTAACAGGGTGGTAGAAGCAGAGTTTGAAAGCGTGTAATGCCAAACGACCGATAGGATTGATTTCTTCTATCCCATATCGTCCGTCACCAATTATCGGGTGTCCTAAATCTTGCATATGCACGCGGATCTGGTTCTTTCTGCCGGTTTCAAGATTAAGCTCTACTAGCGAAAGACCATTACCTCGCTTAATGGTACGGTAATGGGTGATAGATTTAGCTCCTCCATCGTCTGTCGGGCTAGAATAAACATATAGTGTACGGTCTGTCAGCCATGATATCACCGTACCACTATCTTTCTCCATCTCACCACTTACTACAGCAATGTATCGGCGGTCTGTCACAATGTCGTGCCAATTGTCCCGCAAGGTACGTTGCGTCTTCTCATCTTTTGCAAACATCATCAAGCCTGAGGTATCGCGATCAAGACGGTGGACAATGTATATCTGATGGTGACGTCCGGAGCGTTGTACATACTCTGTAAGGATATGATAGGCGGTACGTTCTTTTTGTCGATCGGTGTTGACCGAAAGCAAACCTTGCATTTTCTCTACAACAATAATATATGCATCTTCATATACAATCTTCAATAATTTGTTGTTGAATTCCCTTTTGCCCTTTTCACGACTTATCTGCACTTTCATTCCACTCTGTAGAGGAAAGTTATATTGGGTGGTGATGATACTATCGACAAATACCACTCGTTTACTGAGTAGAGATTTTAGTTTGGTACGGCTGGCATCGGGCATTTTACTTGCCAAAAAGGCCATAAGTTCCATGGGCTCTTTTACCGTATAATCCGTATATTGCGTACGGGCACGTGCTGTTAGTCTTTCTTTTGCCACTGTAATAATTCTTATAGGTTCTCTTCTTTTAGTTCTAAAAGGACAACATTCTCTACGTGATGGGTATGTGGGAACATATCAACCGGTTGAACCGCCTTAACAGAATAATGCACATCGAGTAATTGCAGGTCGCGGGCTTGTGTAGCCGGATTACAGCTGACATAAACAATTCGCTTTGGACGTGCAAATAAAATGGTGTCTACTACATCGGGATGCATCCCTGCACGAGGAGGGTCTGTAATGATAACATCCGGTCGCCCGTATTGGTTGATGAAATCTTGGGTCAGTATATCTTTCATGTCTCCTGCAAAGAATAAAGTATTCTTTATCCCGTTGATTTCCGCATTTACTTTGGCATCTTCTATAGCTTCAGGTACATATTCAATGCCGACTACTTGTTTGGCACTGCGAGCAACAAAGTTGGCTATTGTCCCTGTTCCGGTATATAGATCATAAACTAATTCATTTCCGGTGAGCGCTGCAAAGTTGCGCGTTATTTTATATAAATTATATGCTTGTTCCGAGTTGGTCTGATAGAATGATTTTGGCCCTATTTTAAATTTTAAGCCCTCCATTTCCTCGAAAATATGATCCTTACCTTTAAATGTGTATACATCAAGGTCGGTAATGGTGTCATTGCATTTGTTGTTGACAATATAAAGCAAGGAAGTTATTTCAGGAAAACTGTCAGCAACATATTGGAGTAGTTCTTTAAATAAAACCAACTCTTCTTCTTTTTCTATTTTTGAGATGAGAATGACCATCAATTCACCCGTTGATGACGTACGTATAATCATATTGCGTAGCATACCTTCATGGGTTCGGAGATTGATGAACGAATAATTATGCTCGTAAGCATAGTCGCGCACAGCATTCCGAATTTTATTGGATATATCATCCTGTAACCAGCACTTTTCTATCGCCAACACTTTATCAAAGACATTGGGTATATGAAATCCTACAGCATTCATTTGCTCGTACACGACGTCTTCTCTTACTTCCTCTGCTGTAAGCCAGCGTTTATTAGAAAAAGTAAATTCCAACTTATTACGATAAAATGTAGTCTTTTCCGATCCAAGAATGGGGGATATTTCGGGAAGAGTTATCTTACCAATGCGGGTAAGGTTATCCGTCACTTGCTTTTGTTTATATTTTATTTGTTCGGAATAGGGTAGTATTTGCCATTTACAACCGCCACACACTCCATAATGTTGGCAGAATGGGACAGCTCTTGATGCAGCATATTCGTGAAAGTTCACGGCTTCCGCTTCAGCATAATGATTCTTTTTTCTTTTGATTTGAAGATCTACTACGTCTCCAGGGATGACATAAGGTACAAATACAACCAAATCGTTGACTTTTGCGATAGCTTTTCCTTCGGCAGCTATATCCGTGATGGTTACTTTCTCCAGAAGAGGAAGCTCTTTTTTCTTTCTTGCCACTTTTATTCCAATCTAATAATAATTGCGCAAAAGTAATTCTTTTTTAGGAATTTTCCTCTATGAAAATGTATATTAAATATTGCAATGTCGAAATTGCATTATGACCGAAACTTTTTTGATAAAATGTTTTTCAGTCTCAGAAATATAATTAGCTTTGCGAGTGTTAATCACGAAAAATCACAATCTTAGAATCTTAAAATCTTAAATTGATAGTATGAATAAAAAAAGAGTGTACACCTTTGGTAATGGTCAGGCTGAGGGAAAAGCTGACATGAAAAATCTATTAGGAGGCAAAGGTGCTAATTTGGCAGAGATGAATCTTATTGGAGTCCCGGTCCCCCCGGGATTTACTATTACCACTGAGGTCTGTTCTGAGTTCTATAATATCGGGCAGGAAAAAGTGGTCGCTTTATTAAAAGATGATGTTGAAAGGTCTATTGCTCAAGTAGAGTCTCTCATGCATTCTAAATTTGGTAGCGTTGAAAATCCTCTACTTGTATCTGTTCGTTCTGGTGCCCGGGCTTCTATGCCGGGTATGATGGACACTATCTTAAATCTTGGATTAAATGATGAAGTTGTTGAGGGACTAATCCGCAAAACCGGGAATGCTCGTTTTGCTTGGGATTCATACCGCAGATTTGTACAGATGTACGGAGATGTAGTATTGGGAATGAAGCCCACTAAAAAAGAAGATATAGATCCGTTTGAAGCTATTATTGAAGAAGTAAAGCATGCTAAAGGTGTTAAACTCGATAACGAATTGGATGTAGAAGACTTAAAGACCTTGGTTGTTAAGTTTAAGGCTGCTGTGAAGAAGCAAACAGGAAAAGACTTTCCGACTTTAGCTTATGAGCAACTATGGGGTGCAATATGCGCTGTTTTTAATTCGTGGATGAATGAACGTGCCATTCTTTATCGCAAGATGGAAGGTATTCCTGATGAGTGGGGTACTGCTGTAAATGTACAAGCTATGGTATTTGGAAATATGGGTGATACTTCAGCTACAGGAGTTTGTTTCAGTCGTGATGCAGCTACAGGAGAAGATTTATTCAACGGTGAATATTTGATTAATGCTCAAGGCGAGGATGTGGTTGCCGGTATTCGTACTCCACAACAAATTACTAAAATAGGTTCGTTACGTTGGGCTGAATTAGCTGGTGTAAGTGAAGCCGATCGTGCATCGAAATATCCTTCAATGGAAGAAGCTATGCCCGAAATTTATAAGGAACTGGATCGTTTACAGACTAAGTTGGAGAATCACTATAAAGATATGCAAGACATGGAGTTTACCGTTCAAGAAGGTAAACTTTGGTTCTTACAAACCCGTAATGGTAAACGTACGGGGGCTGCAATGGTTAAAATTGCAATGGATTTGCTTCATCAAGGAGTTCTTGATGAAAAAACAGCCTTATCGCGTTGCGAACCTAATAAACTGGATGAATTATTGCATCCTGTTTTTGATAAATCGGCATTAAAAAGAGTGCGTGTTTTAACCCGCGGACTCCCTGCTTCACCGGGAGCTGCTACCGGGCAAATCGTTTTCTTTGCAGATGACGCAGCTGAATGGCATGCTAAGGGTAAAAAAGTGATAATGGTACGTATTGAAACTTCTCCTGAAGATTTAGCTGGCATGGCTGTAGCTCAAGGTATACTCACTGCTCGTGGAGGAATGACTTCACATGCTGCTGTGGTTGCGCGTGGTATGGGTAAGTGCTGCGTTTCGGGTGCCGGTGCCTTGAACATTGATTACAAAGGAAGAACTGTAGAAGTTAACGGGCTGGTATTAAAGGAGGGTGATTATATTTCTTTAAATGGTACTACCGGTGAAGTTTATGAAGGAAAGGTGGATACGAAAGCTGCTGAACTGTCAGGTGATTTTGCCGATTTAATGAAATTGGCTGATAAATATACACGTTTGCAAGTACGCACTAATGCTGATACTCCTCATGATGCAGAAGTAGCACGAAATTTTGGAGCTGTGGGTATAGGGCTTTGCCGTACTGAACACATGTTCTTTGAGGGTGAAAAAATTAAGGCGATGCGTGAGATGATTTTAGCACATGATGCTGAAGGGCGACGCAAAGCGCTGGTTAAAATCTTGCCTTATCAACAATCTGACTTTAAAGGTATTTTCAGGGCAATGGCTGGTTATCCAGTGACTGTACGCTTACTTGATCCTCCTTTGCATGAATTTGTTCCTCATGACTTGAAAGGTCAGCAGGAAATGGCTGATGCAATGGGCGTTAGTCTGCAATATATACAGCAACGTGTGGAAGCTCTTTGTGAGCATAATCCAATGTTAGGACACCGTGGTTGCCGTTTGGGTAATACCTATCCTGAAATAACCCAGATGCAGACACGTGCTATTCTGGGTGCAGCTTTAGAATTGAAAAAAGAAGGCGTTGTTACATACCCGGAAATTATGGTTCCGTTGACTGGTATTCTATATGAGTTCAAAGAGCAAGAAAATATTATTCGTGAAGAAGCCGCTAAACTTTTCGCTGAAATGGGAGATAGTATTGATTTCAAAGTCGGTACAATGATTGAAGTCCCAAGGGCTGCACTAACTGCTGATCGTATCGCATCCTCGGCCGAGTTCTTTTCTTTCGGTACAAATGATTTGACTCAGATGACTTTTGGATATTCTCGTGATGATATTGCTTCATTCTTGCCGGTTTACTTGGAAAAGAAGATTTTGAAAGTCGATCCTTTCCAAGTACTTGATCAAAATGGCGTAGGGCAGCTAATTCGTATGGCTACAGAGAAAGGACGTTCTGTACGCCCAAATTTAAAATGTGGAATCTGTGGAGAACATGGCGGTGAGCCTTCGTCGGTAAAGTTCTGCCATAAGGTTGGTTTGAATTATGTAAGTTGCTCACCTTTCCGTGTACCTATAGCTCGTCTGGCAGCGGCGCAAGCGGCTATTGAAAACCTTTAGCAGTAATACTTATGATATTTGATAGCAGGCCGCATACCCTTTGAAAGTGTACGTGGCCTGTTTCTTTTCTAAAAAAAAGGAAAAACTTATATATATTAATCAACTATTTGCTTTTTCCTTTCTATATTTGTATCCTGTGTTTTATATGGGGTTATAATTGAAATTAATTATTCTGATGAATTCAGTTCTTTTTTGTTCGTGGCTAATGTTTGAAGAAAGTATATTTTCTTCAGAAAATCTTCCTTTGTTATTATCCTTTGGAATAATCGTTTTGTTGCTTCTTATCATTATGATTGTTTATGCAGTGAGTAAGAATAATCGATTGAAAGCTCTTCGACAGATGAATGCTGTTGTAGAAGAAAGTAATCAATTGAAAAGTGCATTCATTGCCAATATGACGCATGAAATCCGAACCCCATTAAATGCTATTGTGGGCTTCACAACTATGCTTGCTGAAACTGCTGATAGTTTAACATCAGAAGAACGCACCTTCTTCTTGAAGGAAATTAATGAAAATAAGGATGCTTTGCTTCAATTGGTAAACGATCTGATTGACTTTTCAAAGATTGAAGCGGGTACAATGGACTATAATGATGCTGAAGTTGATGTGAATGCATTAATTCACGAGGTATGTCTCTTGGAGAATAGTCATCCTCATCCTTCCGGTATTCAGGTTGAATTTGAAGAAAAGCTGGCTCAATGTCGCTTTATGATAGACCGTGTGAGATTTGTCCAAATTATTAGCAATTTACTTCGAAATGCATTGAAATTTACTGAACAGGGTAGCGTGAAAATAGGTTATCGCAGGCTACCTAATGATAAATTTTATTTCTATGTAGCCGATACCGGATGCGGAATTGATGAAGATAGTCGAAAAGCCATTTTTGAACGATTTGTCAAAATGAACTATAATATTCGTGGGACGGGATTGGGATTGTCTATTACCAAGTCAATTATAGAGCATTACGGAGGAGGTATTGGAGTCGAATCAAAAAAAGGAGAAGGAGCTACTTTCTATTTTACCTTACCTGCAGAAATTGAATATCATGAATATGGAAAATTTTAAGTGGATATTCTGTTTAGATAGATATGATGGGGAGATAGAATGTAAATTTAGTCCCGTTGGTATAATCTTTATCAATCCATATTTCTCCATCCATATGATGCAAGATTAGTTTACAGATGGGAAGTCCAAGGCCTGTACCTTGCTTAAACTCATTTAATTTAATAAAACGTTCGAAGACTTTTTCGTGTAGATGTTCTGGTATTCCACACCCTGTATCAGCAACACTAAACAATAAATGATCATTTTGATCGTCTTTTCTAATACCTAACGTAATGCTTCCTTCTTTCGGCGTAAATTTTAAAGCATTATTCAACAGGTTTGTTATAACTTGTTGCAAGCGGAGAGGGTCTGTATATAATCGATATTCGTTGGTAAAAGGCTCAAATATAAATTTTATACTTTGCTTGTGGTTACTCAGTCGGAGGATGTTACGACAATGCCCTATGACTTCACACCATTCGTACTTAAATTGCATTTTCCCAGATTCAATTTGAGAAATATCAAGTAAGTCATTAATTAGTTGAAGTAATAGATTAGCATTTGTTTCAATTATTTCGGAATATTCTTTTTGTTCTTCGGTTACGTTGACTGTGCCCACAAGTAGGCTGGAAAATCCCACAATAGCATTTAGTGGAGTACGAACTTCATGGCTTATATTCGAAATAAATGCACTTTTCATTTGATTGGCTTCTTCTGCATGCTCTTTGGCCGTTCGCAATTCTATTTCAGAAGCTTCCAGACGCTCTTTTTCCATTTGCAATATATTACTCGAAATTCGCAATCGATTGCCTAAAGCACGGGCGCTGAAATAGAAATATAATGATACCAAAAGGCCTATAAACAAGGAGATGCAGATAGCTATGGCTACGCCCACTTCATATCTGTAAGACTCAAAAAATGTAGGTGACTGATTGATAAGTTCAGCGTGTTTTGGTAATTTTTTGTCTGAAAAGCCAAGTTCGTTGAGCTTTTGTGCATTAAATTGATAATAGTTGGGCATTATAATGAACTCAGCTTTCCTCTCTTCATCATTATTGTATAATAGCTGATATGCCTTTTCACCCAATACTTTGCCGATATCCTCATATCTTGGAATATAGCCACCTATGGCCCAACTGTTTATGGAACTCCCGGTCAGGCTAAATACCGGTATATTGTCATTTGCTTGGCGAAATACAAAATCGGAATTGTTAATGTAGAAATTATTTTCTTTATCAATTCTCCACGACCCTAATAAAGCAGTTGTATGTGAGGGTAATTCTTTATAAATATTAGCAGCTTTTTCCATGTTCATTTTCTCTCCATCAATGAACAAAAATTTTAGGTTTTTATGCTTATAACACTCCTTCTGAATATAGCTTTTCTGGGCTACACCATTGTAGGTGTTGTCTGATATGAAGGCTATATTTTGAACATTAGGATAAAATTCTCTGATTAATTCAATATCTTTATCCAAGTCATATTTGTAGGCAATAGCACATTTTACATTCGGAAAACGTTTTATTTGATCAAGAAGATTTATTGAAACAGGATGGAATTGTGATATGGAATCTCGAGTTGTTGGTAACCTTATTCCGTAAATATTGCTCATTGAAGCCATGACTGGTTTTAGGTGATACTTTGCATCAGTAAGAGAGATGTAGCTACTCCACACTTCTCCACCTAACAATATGATGAGATCAGCATCGGTGTGTTTGTCGAATATATTTTTCACTTTTTCTCTCCATGATGCCGCTTCGCGGAAACTGGTTGCATTGATATTTTCTATAACAATGTTTCCATTACCTCCCATCTGTTTGATGTAATTATTGAAGTTGCTGATGTGTTCGCTTAAGTATTTGGTCTCAGAAGAGTAAGAGCAAATGAAAAGTATTTTTTTTCTGGCTGTTTCAGTTGTCTGCGCATTTAAAAAGGTGTAACATACGAGAAAGAACCCAACTAAAATCAATCGGATATATCGTTGATATCGCATCTGTTTAAAATACTGCATACATGTTTATTTTGAGTCATACAAAAATACTCATTTCCCCTTTAAATACAAGTATGCTAAAATAAAAAACGCATTAATGAAACGATATTGTTTCATTAATGCGTTTTAAATATAAAAGATGAATAGCCTTATTTCAGGCGTGAACTTACAACATCCCAATCTATAATATTCCAAAGAGCATTTATATGATCTGGACGGCGGTTTTGGTAATCAAGGTAATATGCATGCTCCCAAACATCGAATCCTAGTAGTGGAGTAAACCCATGGCGAACAGGGTTACCTCCATTTGCTTCCTTGGTAATATGTAATTTCCCGTCTTTGTCAGCTGATAGCCATGACCATCCTGAGCCGAATAATCCGACAGACGCTGCAGTAAATTCTTTCTTGAAGTTGTCAAAACTACCGAAGTCTCGTTTAATTGCTTCTGCTAATTTGCCTATCGGTTCACTGTGAGTCGGTTTTGGCGAAAATTGCAAAAAGTATAGTGTATGATTCAATACTTGTCCGGCATTGTTAAATATTGGCCCATCCGGTGCTTTTGCTACAATTTCTTCTACTGTCTTATTTTCAAACTCTGTCCCCGGGACTAAGTTATTAAGATTGTTTACGTAAGTTTGCAAATGTTTTCCATAATGGAAATTAATAGTTTGTTCACTCATTACAGGTTCCAACGCATTTGCTGCGTATGGCAATTTGGGCATTTCGTATGTCATAACAAAAAACATTAAAGTTGTTAATAATGAATTCATAAGTTCAATATTTAGTTTTGGACTTTTTATATACGAACGCTATATGCTTGCTATTTGTTCGCACGTTACTGAACTTTCTTTATCTTTGTACTATTTTAGGCTTTTAAGATTGGATGAATTATGCCGAACTATATAGATGAACTGAATGAGAGCCAGCGTATGGCTGTGCTATATAATGATGGACCCTCGTTGGTAATAGCAGGTGCTGGATCGGGTAAGACACGTGTACTTACTTATAAGATTGCCTACCTACTGGAAAATGGTTATCAACCTTGGAATATTTTAGCGTTGACTTTTACCAATAAGGCTGCTCGTGAAATGAAAGAACGTATCGCTAAGCAGGTTGGAGAATTAAGAGCTCGCTATCTTTGGATGGGTACCTTTCATTCTATATTTCTCCGTATTCTCCATGCTGAAGCGGTTCATTTGGGTTTTACTTCACATTTTACGGTATATGATACTGCTGATAGTAAGAGCTTAATACGCTCTATTATAAAAGAGATGGGGCTTGACGAAAAGATTTATAAACCTGGAAGCGTGCAGTCTCGTATTTCGAATGCAAAAAATCATTTGGTTTCTCCGGATGGGTATGCAGCGAATAGAGAGGCTTATGAGGGGGATTGCAATGCAAAAATGCCTGCTATTCGTGATATCTATCGTCGTTATTGGGATAGGTGCCGGCAGGCAGATGCAATGGATTTCGATGATTTATTGTTTTATACCTATCTTTTGTTTAGAGATCATTCGGATGTGCTCTCTCGTTATGCTTCACAATTTGCTTATGTCCTTGTAGACGAATATCAGGATACTAATTTCGCGCAACACAGCATTGTATTACAGTTGACAAAGGAGAATCGTCGGGTCTGTGTGGTTGGAGATGATGCCCAAAGCATTTATTCTTTTAGAGGTGCCGATATTGATAATATCTTATATTTTACAAAAGTATATTCAGAGGCAAAAGTCTTTAAATTAGAGCAAAATTACCGTTCCACTCAAACAATAGTCGGTGCAGCAAATAGTTTGATTGAAAAAAATCAAAGGCAAATAAAAAAAGAAGTATTCTCAGAAAAGGAGAAAGGGGAAACTATAGGAGTATATCAGGCATATAGTGATGTAGAAGAGGGTGATATTGTGATGAATAAAATTGCAGAGTTACGCCGACAATATGATTACGGTTATTCAGATTTTGCAATACTATATCGAACCAATGCCCAAAGTCGTGTTTTTGAAGAGGCGATGCGTAAAAGAGCTATGCCTTATCGAATATATGGTGGTTTGTCTTTCTACCAACGTAAAGAAATAAAAGATGTTATTGCTTATTTCCGGATAGTAGTCAATCCTAATGATGAGGAAGCTTTTAAGCGCATTATTAATTATCCGGCGAGAGGAATAGGCGATACTACGGTAGGTAAAATTATATCCGCTGCAACTTCAAGTGGAGTTAGCTTATGGAGTGTTCTTTGTGAACCGATAACTTATGGTGTGGAATTTAATAAAGGGACATTAACAAAAGTTCAGGGCTTTCGTGATTTGATGCTTGGCTATATGCAGAAAGTAGAAAGCACCAATGCCTATGAATTAGGTGTCTCAATAATAAAAGGCTCGGGCATCATTAGTGATGTTTGCCAGGATAACTCTCCCGAAAATCTCAGTCGTAAGGAAAATATAGAGGAGTTAGTAAATGGAATCAATGATTTTTGTGCGCAGCGTACAGAAGAGGGGAATCAACATATTCTACTGACTGATTATTTGTCCGAAGTTTCTTTATTGACGGATCAGGACTCGGAAGGCGATGAAAGCGGGGAAAAAATCACTCTGATGACCGTTCATTCAGCCAAAGGATTGGAATTTAAAAATGTATTTGTTGTTGGACTGGAAGAAAACCTCTTTCCCAGTGGAATGGTCGGAGATTCTCCTCGAGCATTGGAAGAGGAAAGGCGCCTTTTTTATGTGGCCATTACACGTGCAGAAGAACATTGCTATTTGTCTTATGCCCGTTCCCGCTTTCGCTATGGTAAAATGGAATTCGGTAATCCAAGCCGTTTTCTTCATGATATTGATATTCATTATTTATCACTGCCTGAATCATCTGAATTGGAGCGTTCAGTAGCTAATAATGCCGGTCGGTTCAATCGGAATTTTGAAGAAGGTCGGAGCAAAAATAGATCATCATTATCGCATCAACCCAAAGAAAACAAACAAGTTTCATTTACACCTAGAAATCTTAAGCGAATAACTTCTTTGGGTAATTCGTCTCTATCCAATGAAGCACAATCTTCTGATTTAACATCTGATTCTATCCATTCCAGTATACAACCCGGCCAAAAGATAGAACATGAGCGCTTTGGTTTTGGTGAGGTGACAAAAGTGGAAGGTAGCGGAGATAATGCAAAAGCGACAATTCATTTTAAAAATGTGGGTGATAAGCAACTTTTGTTACGCTTTGCTCGTTTTAAAATTATTGAATAAATAATATAAGTAAGATAATGAAAACACAAATACTGGTTTTATTCTTTTCGACTCTTTTATTGAGTGGATGTGCAACCGGACGTGTTGGCTCGCCATCGGGTGTATATGCTGGAGCATCTATAGGAGGTACATTAGGCAATGCTGTTGGTGGTTTAATTGGTGAAAGTAATGGAGGATGGAGAGGCGGTTATCGTGGATCTGCTATAGGAACTATTGTTGGTACCATCGCAGGTGCCGCTGTGGGAAATGCTTTGACGACCCCTAGAGACGAAAAGGATAGTTATTATCCCGAAACGAGAATTGGAGTGTATCCAAAATCAAATGTCGAACGTGCCCGCCCGTATATACGGGAGTCACTCACTCATTTAAAAGTACGTAATATTCGGTTTATAGACGATAGCCGAACTCGTTCTATAAATGCAGGAGAGAGCAGTAAGGTTATTTTTGAAGTTATGAATGAGGGCAATGAGACTACATATAATGTAGTTCCTCTCGTTGAGCAACTTACTGATATGAAATATATTGGAATCTCTTCATCTGTGATGATAGAAAAGATTAATCCGGGTGAAGGGATACGTTATACAGCCAATATATACGCCGGAGCTAAATTGAGAAATGGAGAAGTTACATTTCGTGTTGCTGTTTCCGACGAGAATGGTTCAATCTGTGATTCTCGTGAGTTTACCGTTCCTGCCCATAGTCGTTAATTGTAGGATTTTATAGTAAATTAAAAACAAATATTATGATAGACTTTACACAATTTCCTTCTCCTTGCTATATCATGGAGGAGGAGTTGCTTAGAAATAATCTTTCTTTAATTAAAAGTGTAGCAGATCGTTCGGGAGTTGAAATAATTTTAGCATTCAAATCTTTCGGAATGTGGCGTTCTTTCCCTATTTTCAGAGAATATATAGGTCATTCTACCGCTAGCTCGGTCTATGAAGCACGCTTGGCTTTGGAGGAGTTTGGGAGTAAAGCACATACTTATTCACCGGCATATACCCTTGAAGATTTTCCGGAAATTATGAAATGCAGTAGTCATATTACTTTTAATTCATTGACGCAATACTCCCGTTTTTACCCAATGATTGTTGAAGATGGTAATCGTATTTCTTGTGGGTTAAGAGTAAATCCCGAATATTCAGAGGTGGAAACCGATCTTTATAACCCTTGTGCTCCGGGTACCCGTTTTGGTGTGATAGCCGAGCAATTACCGGAAATTTTGCCGGAAGGTATTGAAGGTTTTCATTGCCATTGTCATTGTGAGTCTTCTTCTTATGAACTGGAAAGATCTTTGCAGTATCTTGAGAGTAAATTTGCTCGTTGGTTCCCGCAATTAAAATGGCTAAATCTAGGTGGTGGGCATTTAATGACTCGTAAAGATTATGATGTAAATCACTTGATATCTTTGTTGACCGAATTGCGTAAAAGATATCCTAATCTTCATATAATACTTGAACCGGGCTCTGCTTTTACTTGGCAGACAGGAGTGTTAACTTCTGAAGTTGTTGACGTTGTCGAGAATCATGGAATCCGTACTGCTATTCTTAATGTTAGTTTTACCTGCCACATGCCGGATTGCTTGGAAATGCCTTACCAGCCTACTGTTCGCGGCGCTGAAATGGGTATTCATGATAAAGGATATGCTTACAGATTAGGTGGAAATTCATGCTTGAGTGGCGATTATATTGGCTTCTGGACTTTCGATCATGAGCTTCAACTAGGAGAATGTATTGTTTTTGAAGATATGATTCACTACACTATGGTGAAAACCACAATGTTTAATGGTATTCATCATCCTGCAATCGCTTTATGGAGTAAGAAAGGAGAGGCTGAAATTTTCAAAGTCTTTACTTATGAAGATTATAGAGATAGAATGAGCTGATTATCAAGCTTCATCTTTTTTTATCTATAAGAAGGGGGTAAAATCCTGTCAAAAAAGTATGCGGAATGTTTGGTGATCCCAATAAAATATCTACCTTTGCATCCGCAAACGCGGAAATAGCTCAGTTGGTAGAGCATAACCTTGCCAAGGTTAGGGTCGCGAGTTCGAGTCTCGTTTTCCGCTCAATAATTAAACCCAAGGCCCAGGTGGCGGAATTGGTAGACGCGCACGTTTCAGGTGCGTGTGTCGCAAGGCATGCAGGTTCGAGTCCTGTTCTGGGCACCAAAAGGTGAATTATTGTTTGACAGTGTGCATGGAGAGGTGGCGGAATTGGTAGACGCGCTACTTTGAGGGGGTAGTGACAGTTTGTCGTGGGAGTTCGAGTCTCCTCCTCTTCACTGCTTTTTTTAGATTTTGCGGAAATAGCTCAGTTGGTAGAGCATAACCTTGCCAAGGTTAGGGTCGCGAGTTCGAGTCTCGTTTTCCGCTCATATTCCTTTCTTTTAATTCACATCCATTTTTCTTTTGCTGTTTTTTTTACTGTGGAATATTTCTACGGCGATGTGTAGATTCTACATTTATTCTACATCTTAATTATTCTGATTTTTTTGTCTTAATCTGCTGATATTTAATGTGCTATGTGTGAATTGGACTTTTGGTATCTTCTTTGTCTTTAACTAGGTATGGAAATTAACTGAATTATTCACTAAAAAATTAAGATCATGAAAAAGATTCTATTTATCGCTGCGGTGGCAATGATTTTTGCTACAGCAAATGTGTTGGCTCAAGATCCGGTGAAAACAGATTCTATGCCAGTTCCAACAGAGAGACCTGCAGTAGAACAATATCCACAGAAACAGACTGAAGAATTTAAAGCCATAGAGGTGGAAGAGTTGCCGGGTGCAGTGATTGAAGTTTTGAAAAAAGATTATCCGGAAGGTTCTATAAAAGAGCTTTTTGTTGCGGAGAGGGAAGCTGGCAAGCTTTATAAAGTAGTAATTCTAAAGAATAGGACTGATGCAAGCAGTGAAGAAACAATCCTATTCAATGAGAAAGGGGAAAAAGTATTGTGATGTTGTTTCCTATCTGTTAGCCTTTCAGGGGTTGTGATTAGCAACCCCTACTTTTTATACTTATCAATCAGACTCTTATAAGTAATACGACAATAATCTGGAGATATTATAAAAGATATATTTATCGTTTACATAATTTTTTATAATCGCAGTATTCACATTTCTTCTTTTCTTTAGTTTGCCTAAAGGGAGTTTCGGAATTAAAAATCTCACGTAATAGATCCTGCAATTTTTGATTAAATTCATCTTCATAAAAAGCAAAATTATTAATAGATATCTTGGGTTGGCGAGGTTCTCCCATTTCAATAATCGGGGAATAAGTCTCTGACGCAGCTCTATGAATGTATAATAAAGAAGGTGCTACTTTGAGATTTTGTTTACGACACATGATCAAGGCATATAGGAATGTTTGGAAAATATAATTGGGACGGTCTTCTGCAGGGGTAAACAATTGTTCTATATTCTTTGGCGTTTGTGGATTGCCTCCGGTTTTATAATCTACAATGCGTAAGATGTCTTCTTTACGGTCCATTCGGTCAATTGTACCTCCAATCTTCATTTCCAATTTACCCATTGAAGTTTCTATTTCGATAACTTCCGCTACTTTTTTCTCCATTGCTACCATATGAAAAGGAGTATATTGCAAATCATTACGCAATAATTGTCGTAGATACGAATAGATAACCTTTGCATTAATAAGCTGCGTGCCGTTATATTCCGATTTTTCGGTAGCTGATACATGGAAGAAGCATTCTTTGAAAGCTATATCTACGAAATCTTGTAGTTTTACTTCATTACGCAAGAGCCGTTCCAAATCCTCCTTTCGTATTTCAGTGTTATCAACAGTCAAGTGCTCATAAGCTAATTGAGCGGATCGATGAAAAATAGTTCCAAATAAAGCGGAATCTATTTCCGCGCTTACTTCCTCCGGGAGTTTTAGCTTAGCAACATAATTATAATAAAATTTTAGTGGACAGTCTAAATAGGTGTTCAATGCTGAAGGCGATAAATACGACTTGGGATGCTGGCTTATGTGATAAGTATTATACATATCCCTAAGCATATCGGGCGTTTTGGGAATAATAATCTCCCGGTTACTCTGCGGAGATTGACCGGCTTCTAAATATTCCTTTGCTATAGCGTGTGGAGACTCTACTAGATATTGTAGCATGAATCGGGACATTTCCCCCCGATTTAGTCCTTCTGTAGCCGTATTATATACGAGTGTAACGTTTTCGGCACGTTGTATTAATCTATAAAAATAATACGCATATACGGCATTCTTATGCTCTATAGTGGTCATCCCAAAAGCTTTCCGAAGATTATAAGGAATGAATGAAGAATCGCTTCCCGATTTAGGGAGTTGTCCTTCATTAAGTGAAAGTACTATTATATTTCGGAAATCAAGATTACGCGTCTCCAAAACACCCATTATCTGCATTCCGATGGCAGGCTCGCCATGAAATGGAATATTCGATGTGGCTAATATGCGAGTAAGGAGCCGTTTGAAAGTTTCTGTCTGAACTTTTAATTCGCCACTTTCAACTAGACTGAAAAGTCTGTTTATTGTGGTATATGTTTTAAAGAGGGATTCCCGGTAAAGTTGATTGAAAATATCATCATTGTCGTGTTCCTGACGATAAAGAACTGCCACTTCGCGCAGTATGTCAATGAGATATGTACATAGGGCGGATATTCCGTATTGGGGAGTAAATAGTTTATCCAGAAAGTCATCTTTCTTTAGTTCGGATGGAAGTGGATAAAAGCGATTATCTTTTATCAACTGTTTTTCCAAATCTGTAGCTAAGCCTGACAGTTGTCGGGTGTACGGATGTTTAAGTACAGATAATACACAATCGTAGGTATAACGCCCACTATCGGTCTGATATCCCACAATCTGAAGTTCCATCAGTCCAGTGACAAAACTATATATCGGCGTTTGCGCCAATGGGAATCCCATTGTGACATTTACATTTTGCACTTCCGTGGGGATGGAATGAAGCACAGGAAGTAATAACGATTCATTACAGAGTACTACAGCATTCTCTTTTTCTTTTATGTATTTCTCCTTTTCTGCAGTGTTGACACTCTCATCGTTTTCTTTTTTGTCAAAAGGTGTGTTTATTACACTGCGTATCCATTCGGGTAAAAAACGTGCTTGCGCATTCTCCGTAGGAGATGAGATATAACGCACTTTCTTTGGCTTACGCATTACATCAAAAAACGATTCCGGCAATTCGTTAGGGAACAGTTTTAGATTGCGCATAATGAACTCACCGGCTTCATGATTATAGGGAGGATCTTGCTCATGCGGCAATTGGGTGTAGAAGATGTCATAATCCCAATAAAAAAGAGCCTTTCCTGCTTTTTGAAGTTGCTCGAATAGATGTATTTCAACTTTGTTTAACACATTGAATCCTACAAAAACATAGCGTTCGTATTTTAGCTCATCAGGGTTTAATAAACTAATTACATCACGGTACATCATGCCTTCGTATGCGATGCCGAGTTCCTTCAGATTGTACCGATAGTGATGGTAAATATCTTTTAGTTTATCCCACAATGAGATAAATTTATCTTTAAGCTGTGTTCGTTTCTCTATAGAGAAATTTTGGAAGAATTGCCGGATTGCTTCTTCTTGCTCTTTATCGAGAAAATCATAGTCATCCATGATATTCTTCAGATCTTGTAAGTTAGAAAAAAGTCGGTCGGCATCGACCAAGTTCTTATCTACATCATCAAAGTCGCTAATGAGTAATTCTCCCCAAAAATAAAAGTCATCCAAAGATTCTTCACTACCTGTCTCTTCACGAAAGACTTTGTATAATTCACAAACCAGTCGGATGGAATCTCCGGACTTCAATGAAGATAATTGAATAAATAATTCGCTGATACTGATGTAAGCGGGAGACCATAGCGGACAGTCATCCTGTGTAGCCAAATACTCATTGAAAAATAATCCCGCGCGTTTATTCGGGAATACGACAGCTGTATGAGATAAGTCGTTGCCTATCTTATTATATAAATCTTGAGCTACTAATTGAAGAAATGTTTGCATGATTAATGATTATTAGTGAGTAACAAACATAATATGTTTAGGCATTATTGACCGGTTCCAACTCTTTTTTAGTTACATACCACAAATATCCTTTGATATTGTCTGATGGATATCCCATACGCGTAAGAAGCTGTATATAGCCCTGTACCTGTTTATTGTATTCTTTATTCTTTTTTCCAAACTTGAAGTCTATCACAATAATTTTATCATCGCGCATCATAACACGGTCAGGGCGGCGAGTCTGCAATATCCCGTCTTCCTTCCAGATAATATCACATTCGGTAAATAATTTCCAATTACCGGAATACCAATCTTTTATTTGTGGCAAATTGAATGCATCTTTTATAAGTTCTCGAACTTCCTTTTCCATTTCTTTAGTTCCGATAATTCCTTCAAAAATAAGACGATCAATGGCGTTGGGTATATCATCTTCTGTGTCAATTCCGGAGAATAAGGTATGAAGTAATTTACCTTTGTTGATGAATCGATTGTTTGACTCTTCCTCATCCAAGCCCTGAATAAAATCGGCAGATCGATTGGATTGTTTAAATTCAATATCGTGGCGCATACTTTCCATATGTACAGATCGTTTTTGAGCCTTTTGAGTTAATCTGTTAATCGTTTCTTCTAAAGTATCTTTATGCGAAAATTCTTCGGTATCGGATGAGCATAGTCGACCTGTTTCAAAAAGTCCTTCGTCTTCATCCCATGTTGTATTTCCCTGATTGGCTATTGCCGGAAGAGTATTGAATAATAACTCTGAAATCGTCCCTTTTTGTCCTTTTTTGCTCCACATAATGAGGTTTTTTCCAGCGCGGGTACAGGCAACATACAATAAATTGAGATTATCTACCCAAAGTTGTAATCGTTCGTTTAAATAGTCATCTTTGTAGACAGACTCCGCCATGGTAGATGAGTAATTTACCGGCACAATATCCAATGTATTATAGGGAGATTCAGTAGGGGCACACCAAACTAGCTGGTTGTTGGTCTCATTTTCTATTTTCCAGTCGCAAAATGGTATCAGAACTGTATGGAATTCCAGCCCTTTCGATTTATGAATAGAAAGAATTCTTATCCCTTCCATCTCTCCACTCGGTATGGTTTTGCTGCTTAACACATCATCCCAATATCGTAAAAATGAATCTATATCGGACGAATTATTCTCAAGATATTCTGTCACAGCATCGAAAAAGCAGAAGAGATAGGCATCTTGTTTTTCGATGATTTTCATTTCAAATAGACTAAATAACTCTTCTAATAATTCATAAAGAGGCATCAAGCGCAAAGTATACATCCGGTTATAAAAAGACTCAGGCAATATTTCTTCCGTTTGCGATTTAAAAATACTATCCCATTCAGTTTTATTTTTGCGTATTTGTAAAATATAACTTGAAATGAGTGATGCTTTGGCAATATTATTTTCAGGATTTGAAATGTATCGGAGGGCATCAATCAACATACAGATTGCTATCGATGCATCCAAGCGAAATGCTTCATCCGAAACTATTGGAATGTGGATTGTTTTATCGAAATAGTCTGCTATAAGAGGTATGTTTTTGTTTTTACGAACAAGAATGGTGATATCATTGGTTTTTACTCCTTCGGATAAAAGACGCATCGTCTCTTCTCCCAACTGGATAAGAGTCTGCTCCATATAATCATGCTCTTCATTCGGTTCAACAAATGCGATCTTCACATATCCTTGTGTATTCTCGCGGGGAGACTCTTGAACTACATCCGAATATGCTTGTAAAAGAGGCTTGCAATCCTCACTCAGTTCCTCTATATAAATTTTGTTTAGGTATGCTGTAGCAGCTATAAACAGCCGATTGTTAAAGTCGATAATCGTTGTCTCACTTCTGCGATTGGTTTTTAGTGATTCCACACGTATGGGAAATGGAATTGATGCCGTTTGATTTCCTGTTTTCAGGGCATTCAAAATACCCCAATCCCCATTTCGCCATCTGTAGATAGATTGCTTTACATCACCTACAATTAAGCTGTCAGCTCCTTGGGATAATCCTTCCAGTAATAATATTCTGAAATTATCCCATTGCATGCGGCTGGTATCTTGAAACTCGTCAATCATTACATTGCGAATATTGGCTCCAATTTTTTCGAATACGAATGAAGAATCGCCGTCTTGTATAAGATGATGTAGTAGAGCATTGGTGTCGGATAGTAAAAAGCGATTATTTTCCCTGTTCAATGTACGCACTTCCTCATCAATGTTGGCAAGTAATTGTAGCTTGTTCAAATGTTGCAGTGACAGTCGGCAGCTATTGATTGTTTTGTTGTTCTTATTTCGATATATTTCGGCATCTGATAGGAGAGGGCGAAGACTGTTTTCTGCTAAACGGATAATCTCATCTTTTTGTGGAGATGTCTTGGTTGCCCAGTTCTTCGAATCTGCCAAACAGTTGGCTAGTGTGGCATTAACCACATCTTTATTAGATAGTCGTCCATCCCGCAATTTACGAAAATAACTTCCAATACCCTTTGACCCGTTTTTAAGATCATCAGCTTGAAGTCCATGACTTTCTAACTCACCTTCAAATTGATCATAGAAACCTTTCATCTGCTCCAATGCTTCGGTTTCCATAGCTTTAAGAATCTTGCGGTAATTCTTTATAATTTCCGGGTCTTTTAATTGTTTCCGCAGCTCTTCACCGCGCTCAATATAGCCTTCATCAAAAATATTCCAACCAAAACGCTTTATCTCGTTTGATACATTCCACCGTCGGTCGTCGGCAATCCGCTCTTCAATGTAATCCAGTAACCAAGCCAATGTAGGGGAGGTGGGAGTCAGTTTTTCTATCAGACTGTCAACAGCGTCACTGAGCACTTTGGTATTATCAAGCTCTATATTCAATCTGGGACTGAGTTCTAATTCCCGTGCCAGGTTACTCATTACCGACTGAAAAAAAGAATCAATAGTCTCTATTCTGAAGCGACTGTAATCATGTAATATATATAGTAAAGCGATTCCGGCCGCTTTGCAAATATTAGTATCTGAATAGGGGATTTGGCTATTGTTATCATTATGATAATTGTTTTTTGCATAATCTTCCAAATCATCACGGATACGTTTTTTATATGCATCCGAAGCCGGGTCTCTTTTCCAAATACCATATAGCTGTTGGAGAATTCGCTCTTTCATCTCTCCGGTAGCTTTATTGGTGAAGGTTACAGCCAAAATATTCCGGTAGGCTCTTGGGTTGATTATCAAAAGTTTGATGTATTCCACTGCTAATGTGAAAGTTTTTCCGGAGCCGGCAGAAGCCTTATAAACCAATAGTTCCATATAAATTAAGTATAATAACTTTGATTGCAAATATACTATTATTTCTCCAAATTATTAAGATAATAAGATGTTGCAGCCTTGATCGGTATTTGGCCTTAATCGTATATTCTTCATTAATATGTAATGCATTGAATAGTCACATAGGCTTGTGGACATCCTCATAAAAGCACCTTCTTAGTAATATTTTCTTAATACCATCTCCATACATTCTCTACTTTTTTACACTCTAGCTGAGGCGAAGCAAGGTAAGAATATAGTGGAGATGGTATGGAGATGGTATGGAGATGGTATGGAGATGGTATGGACTTGGTATGGAGATGTTTCCGGGTTTCTAAAGTTTATATTTCTATCTTTTGAACTTTTATCGAAGTTAATAAAATGGACATTTATAATAATCGCAATACGTTTTTATAGTAAACTTTAGATCGTATTTTGTTTTTTTATTAACATGTTGTGTAATGTATAAGAGTATTAATTTTACACCAATTGTATCATTGAAGAGCTTGGAATCAGTTGTGATTAGCTTTCATTTTAGTATCTTTGAACCATTGGAAACAGCTGACAGCCTCATAAGTAGAAGCCTGTTTGAGTTGTGATTAGCTTTCATTTTAGTATCTTTGAACCATTGGAAACAGCTGTCATTTCCAAATCATGTCGAATTGATCAGTTGTGATTAGCTTTCATTTTAGTATCTTTGAACCATTGGAAACAGCTTCAGGACAAAGCTTCTGAATCTCTTTGTAGTTGTGATTAGCTTTCATTTTAGTATCTTTGAACCATTGGAAACAGCTAATATTGAATTAATAATTGTACCAATTGCGTTGTGATTAGCTTTCATTTTAGTATCTTTGAACCATTGGAAACAGCTGATTGGTATTTAACAATTCCTTTTCGTATGTTGTGATTAGCTTTCATTTTAGTATCTTTGAACCATTGGAAACAGCGTCAACAGCAAAATGTATTGAATTTTAGTTGTTGTGATTAGCTTTCATTTTAGTATCTTTGAACCATTGGAAACAGCATAAAAATGAAGAATTCTTGTTTACTCAGGTTGTGATTAGCTTTCATTTTAGTATCTTTGAACCATTGGAAACAGCGAGCTAAAGTTTGAACGAATTAAAAACTTGTTGTGATTAGCTTTCATTTTAGTATCTTTGAACCATTGGAAACAGCCGTTTGGCCACTATGGAAAAAACGGATGATACCCACCCAGCTAAATCGGTGATACCCGTTCACTTTAATGCACGATTCAGTAGGCGTTAC
>VOIU01000017.1 GCA_007896885.1 Bacteroidaceae bacterium HV4-6-C5C | reverse complement strand
ACCTCTTTACAAAAGAGCTTGTTGATGTGATTAATGATGGACAATTAAGTCTTAATTTTTTTAGTGGACACTAGTGACTTAATATCACTAATGAAATTTATAAACTGGTAATGAAAACATATCGAATAATAATTGTCTGCACTATATTGTTGTGCAATCTTTTCCATAGCCAATTAATAATGGCACAAAATAAGCAAGGCGGAATGGTGGAAGTGAATCTGCCTGATTCAATAAAAGGCTATATTAAGTTCAGAGAATATGGTATTGGTGTGGAAAAGACTGATTCAATACCAATCAGCAATGGGAAATGTATATTTAAGTACACATATCGAGAGAACCCGACTTGTCTTAGTATGTATGTTTTGGGGAATTACGAAAGAGGAAAAGCAGGAGAAATTTGGATGAAAAATCCGTATGAAAAAGAAGAGGGCGCAAGGGCTGGTACCCTTTTTTTAGATAATAGCCATGCTGTCATACATTTTGTACCCAATATTTGGACTAGTTATTCCTGTGCTTATGATAGTGTAAAAGGTTCCGGCGATGGACGTTTGGAAATCACTTTCCCGGATTCAGTCAGTGGGTTAGTATGTTCCCAAAAGTGGTTTGATTATAATTTATTTCCAATGGATTCTGCACGAATTGTAAACGGTAAGTGCACTTTTCATTACAAGACATCCGATATCCCGGAAGAGCATTTATCTTTTCGTTTAGAGCGGACTGATGCTTCTATAATTGCTGAAACCCCAATCAGATCTACATGGAGCTCACTGTTAAGAAATAACACTTTAATTAAAGCGAATGCAATTCCTAAAACTTCGTCTTCCGGTATTGTAGGGGTAGTGACCGGCTCTCCGGAGACTGATGTAAACATGCAGTTAACCAGTGAAATTTCCGGATGTAGAGACCAACAAGGATATATTACAAAAGATTTCATCCAAAAACATCGGGATAGTAAATTGTTATTTAAGACTGTCTCTGATAATAGAAATAGTTATCTTTCTGTAGATGATTTTAAGACATCCTTAAATCTATTCAGTGAGAACCTTCGGCAATCTCCAAAAGGTAAAGAACTTATGAATTATATTAAAGAAAGAGAGGAATATGATAAATATGGCGTCTCCCGTAAGTTCAGTTATTTTGATGTAAATGGAAAGCGGTACAACCTTAATGACTGCCTGAATGGCAAGCAACTTTGTGTGGTTGTGTTTTGGGCGAGCTGGTGTGGTCCATGCCTTCAAGAGATACCACTGCTTAAGGAGTTTTATAAAGAGTATAAGGATAGAATATCTATGGTTAGTTTGAGCATTGACACTGATTATAAAAGCTGGGCAAATAAGCTGAAGCAGGATCCGGTTGAATGGCTGAGTTTATCGGGGTTACCCAAAGATCAAAATAAAGTGAAAAACGACTTTGGCATTAATTCAATCCCATGTTTTATGGTTCTCGATGATAAGGGCAAAATTATAGCTTCACAATACATCCTTAAAGGTAATCAAAGCAGATCTTTATCCTTAGAGGATATAAAAGAAATCATCAACCAAAAGATACCTCGATGATTCTTTAGAGTATTTGTCACAATAATATGATTTTAATGGATATTTAAAAGAAGTATGGAGTGATATAATATGGCTTAAGATACTTAAAAAGAAAATGCCTTGCACTATATAAAGTGCAAGGCATTTTACTATTTATAATAATACCTATTTAAAACGGACATTTTTGATTCTCTATCCATTGTGGGGTGGAGGACGGAACGGCATTGTGTCCATGCCCTGTTAAATCCTGCACAGAACCATCTTCTTGGACTGTACCATCGAAACTCCAGTACGCTACTAAGCCTGGGGTGGTAGGGTCTACATAGCACACACAATCTTCCAGTTCGGCTGGAGTCCGGGCTACATTCCATACACGTGCTTCACTTACCCAACCGTTAAGATAACGTCCGCGTTCTGATCGTCCGATATGGAAGCCATCCATATAATCCCATGAAAGATCGACTTTGCCTCCTGAAGTCGTTACACTCGATTGTGCCTTACCATCTATATACATGGTGATGGTTTTGCCATCGTATACACATGCTAAATGATACCAGCGTCCGGTAGCAAAATGCATCTCTAATGTCATGGGGTATTTCTTTCCTCCCACCGTACCGGCAGCAAGTTGCAATTGGTCTTTATCACATGACACATCACCAAATCGGAGCAGGAATCTTTCTTCAATACCGATAACCGAGCTAATAAACGGGCTACTTCCTTGGAATGCGTTGACATAGACTTTACACTCCATCGTCAGTTGATCCATTGAATTTACACTACTTGCTCCACTACCCATGAATGAAGGTACAGAGTAATACATATTCTGAATATTGGCAACTTTGGAAGTAATTACCTGATTGAAGACGACGTAAGCTGTACGGGACGATTGCAGTACGCCGAACTCACCTTCGGAGGAAGCTATCGTCACCGGTAAACAATAGGCTACGCCTTTTTTCATCTTATCGGGGTTAACGGTTAATTTGGCCTGTGAAGAGATGTAATCACCACTTTTAATAGTCACACTACCGTCTTGTAAGCTATATGCATCGGCAGGGGGGACTTCGTAATTACGCCCATTGGCTTCGTTATAAGCTTTCATTAATTCGGGAGCTGCTTTAATGACGGCTTTTTGATCTGCTTTGACTTTATCTGTTGCCGTAATTGTTAAACCCATACTGGAAGGGCCATCTACTGTAAAACGGACAATCGGCTGAGACATGGTGCCGGTGAGATATACAACATCTCCAAAGTCGGGACCTTTCTGACAACCTGCCATACAGATTATCAAGAAAGAGAATAATGATATTAATGTATATTTTTTCATATTGATCAAAAAATTATTATTCGGCATAAACATTGAACTCACTAAGGTATATTGTAGTATAATAGTACGATCCATAATAAAGGGTAGCCTTCTTCACGAATTTTACATAACGGGCTTCATACGATCCGTAAAATACGGTATATAATTTTGTCGCCGTTAGTTTTCCTACCTCCGTCCATGTTGTATTATCTTGACTTACATACACCGAAACGCCTGAGAAATAAGATGAAGCGGCATTTCCACGATAGTTGAGGTTCAAGCCTGATATTTTGAAAGACTTTGCCATATCTACAGTAAGTGTGATGTCAGCATTACTTGTAGTATAGGAACTGAGAGAAAAATAAGTGCTATTATTCCCATCGAACAACCGGCTTGTGGTCGAATTGGTCGGAGAGGAGATTGCTGTCCAAGTAGAGCGATCGCTTACTAATGCACCGCGAATGTCTGTTTCCGTTGCTGCATCGTTAATATTGTTTGTTTCCGTAGTTACTATAACGTAGGTAACATTCATATTAGTACTGGCTGCAGCGTTTCCACCGGAAGCTTCGGATATCTTTATCGGGATAAGATAAGCAGCTTCTGTCAGTTTATCCAATGCACTTGATTTGATTTTGATATTCACGGAATCTGAAGAAGCCATACTATCTTTAGGTATAGTGAGCTTGCTGTTTATCAAATCAATATCCTCAAGAGGTATGCTGCCATACTTGGTTCCTTTTGCTGTATTGTACTTACTAACATAAGAGTTATCCACGCTTACCATTGCTTTAATTGTCGTTTTAGCTTTTTGTGTAGAAAAGACAGGAGTCTTATAATCTACCATGCTAATGCTTCCAATGGCAGTATGTATTACTTTAAAACTGTTTTGAGTATTCCTTAAAAAGACCCGGTTCATAGAATCTCCCTCAAAATCGTATGTTTCATTATCTCCACAGGACATTAAACTCATGAATAATGCGCACAGCCCTACACAGTATAATATATTTTTATATATAATCTTCATAAGATGAACTTTTATAATTAATAGATTGCAGGATTTTGAATCTGAATGGCTTCGCGGAAGCGTTTGTAAGGATATGGATTATCGTTCGCTATATTGTAGTCGCGATGCATATAGAAAGCTCCGAATCCTCCTTTGCGTCCTTTCGCCGGTTGCCATCTTGCATAATTCAACAATTGACCACATTCGTTTTTCTGCCAGTTGTCACCGACGTTCTCTGTGTAGATACATTTTTCAACCGGAAAGCTTCCCAATTGGCCTGGGCTGCCTCCATACGTTTGATTAACCAGATAGTTGACATAAGGCACGCATTCGCTAGGTGGATACTGCCCAAAAAAGTCTATACAGAATATTTTTTCGGGATTAATGGATTTTGGTCCCATCTTCTTACCAATGTATTCACAAAAGTAGATCATGTTATCACCTGATAAACGGTCACCTTCGGGTTCATAGTCAAGATCGATGCCATCCAGATTATTCTCAAAAATAGGATCCATCAAATAGTCTGCATACATTTCGAGCGCTTTATGGCGCATTGCCAACCGCTCGTCATCGGTTCCTTTAGAAGAATCATAGCTATCTTGGAACAGTTGATAGAACTGTTGGTCTCCATAAGCCACTTTGTCTTCAATACGAATGATGGTGGGGCATACCATTTTTGTTCCTTTTACTTTCTGCACAAAGCGTAATTCCTCCCATACCGCTTCATCTTTGGGTAATCCACCCCATAAGGAGCAAATATCCAGGCTATCGGGTAAACCTAAAAAGCGAAGCGCCAGAGAATGGCTTTGTGTATAATCGGCAAACCATCCCCAGGCAATGGAGTGGTCGGAAGCTTTATAGTCGCGTAGATTCTGATAATAAAGATCACTGTAAGTATATGGCTTTTGAACTTCCGTAGCTTCTGTATCAGTATCACAGGAAGCCATTGTAAAGCTTATAGAAACAAGCGCTAACAGATATATTAAACTTTTCATATTACAATATTTTTAGGGTTAACAAATTATTTGGCATCCCACCACAGTTTTGTACCGGCAGTATCTCCTTTACCACCCAATAGTGTAACGGCTGCCGTTGTATTGCTCGAATTATTTGAGTACTCGGTTGTGGGGAATTTAAGCCGACGGATTAATTCGCCGCTGGCAACTTCGCCATTACTTTGATTGGTCACAATCTTAAATATTTGAGGATATCCGGTCCGGCGGATCTCACTCCAAGCCTCTTGCCCATCGGGGAAAATAGCAATCCACTTCTGAATCATAATGCGTTCCAGCTTTTGTTCCATGGATGCGCTCTCATCCCAGGCAACGGTCGTTGTGGTGGTTTTAACGGCATCATTATAACTTATCGGGTCATCATAATCCGATGGTGTCTTTGTATCATCTGCAATATAGTTATCGGCACCGCTTGCTCCCTTTGATGAAAAAGAGGTCTTAATCCCGTTGTTATAAAGATTTTCGGCGGATTCTCCTCCGATGTTCCAACGCAGTTTGGCTTCAGCCTGTAAGAAATATGATTCTGCGGCATCCATCCACTGCATATTGCTGTTTGTTTCAAAGTTCAAACCGGAAATGCTTGGAGAATAACTGTCTTTATTCGGTCGGTTTATGCCGTTGCGTGCACCGTGATAGTTCCCATCGGTATCAGCAGGCCGGAAATAAACTTTCAAGCGAGGGTCTTCATATCCTTTTAAATAAGATTCCATACTGGCTCCCATACGCATGTATTTAAAGCTTTGACTAACTTCCCAAAGCGGATTGGTAAATGTAAAGTTTGTATTTTGATGTAATATGGCCGAATCGTCAGCTGATTTCATTAAGCCGATGGCATGGTTGATGGCGGCGGTTGCTTCGGTTTCCGCCTTAGTTCCATCAATATAAGAGATGCGCATAGCTAAACGGAGTCTGAGTGTATTGGCAAATTTGATCCATTTTTCTACATCTCCACTATATATATAGTCATATTTGGACAGGACTTTGGCTGTTCCGTTTGCAGTGTGATATGCCGTCAGTATATTGATTGCATTATCCAATTCCTCAAAGAATTTATAATATACATCTTTTTGAGAGTCGTAGGGAACACTTATTGTTGTACCAAATTTTGTATATGGAATAGGGCCATACATGTCTGTGATACGCGACATTCCAAGTACTTTTACAATATCCGCCAGAGCTCCAACCGCAGGCGTGCCATTCTTTTCCGCTTCTTTCTGTATGGATATCCAAGGCTGCATAATGTCGGTGTATGCATCGTTGAAGGCGGCGTTATACCAACCTTGGTAAAGTGCATAATGATCGTTATGATAGGTGGCGTATGAATATGTTGTTATATTGGATACATAACCTGAGAAGATATCTCCCGCGAGCATTTCGGTAATCTGATATTCCCCACCTTTATCTACACCGACAATGAATACTCCTTTTTCCATTTGAGTAAAGAAGGCGCCTGTCGTCAGGTTATCTTGTCCCATTTCTCCCGGAGTAACCTCATTGGGATTGATATTCCATTTGTCAAATGCATCGGTACATGCGGTAAGTCCTAAACAACCGCTCAATACGAGTACGCTGCTAAGAGCTTTGGTATATTTATAAAAATGTTTCATGATCATAGTTCTTTAAAAATTAAGTTTGACAGAGAAGCCTAGATTGCGAAGACTGGGCATCATAAAGTAATCCATTCCGCTGAAGTGCGTACCGGTACTTGCCGTTAATTCCGGATCATAAGGGGCTTTGTTGTAGAACATAAACAGGTTACGGCCGGTAAATGCCAGGTTCATGCTTTTTACAAAAGGTAACCATTTGCTGACCGGTAAATCATAACCCAGTGTAAGTTCTGCTAAACGCACATTGGTTGCACTGTACACATACATGGAGCCAGCCCCTGTGCCTACTGTCTGGTAGTAGGATTGTGCAGGGATGCGATAACCGTTGACTAATGCTCCTCCGGCATCACGTGCATCCGCCGTAGCTTTTGATACGCCATAAGCATCCATAAGTGCCTGCGTCATTGAGACTCCTATGCCGCCTACACGTGCATTAATGAGAAATCCCAGAGATACTCCCTTCCAATTGAAAGAGTTGCGCCATCCAAGAGTGTATTTGGCTTGCGAATTGCCGGCATAGATGTATCCGTCTTTATTTGTTCCTGCATTCTTATCAACAAAAACAGCTTTTGAAGTATAGTCCACATTGATGTATCCATGTTCATCTGTCTGGAGGCAGGTTACATACAAGTCGCCTATAGAACCTCCTTCTGTCAAGACTGTCTTCACATTGCCAACGCCACCCATGTCCATTCTATGAAGTTCCACGCTTTCACCATTTTTTAATTTGGTCATAGGCAATAACTGTTTAATCTTGTTTCGATTGATGGTATAAGTCAATGAAGAAGTCCATTGTACGGGTCCGATAGGTTGATTGAGTGTCAAGCTTGCTTCAATACCTTTATTATCAACCCGGCCGGCATTAATGTATATTGATTTATAACCGGAGGCTGCGGATAATGTGGGGTTGAAGAGCTGATTGTAGGTCGATGTCTTATAAAAACTTACATTCAAAGCTATTTTATCTCCCCAAAAATGTGATTGCAAGCCGATCTCCCATGCTTTGGTGCGTTCGGGCTTTATATCCGTATTGGGGTAAGTTGACTGTGTGGTCGGCGTACCCGATTCATAAGGATAAGTTTGATAAGCAATGTAGCGGGTAGGGGCATTGCCAACTTCGCTGTATGAACCGCGTACTTTTAAAAAGCTTAATACGTTGCTTTTTATAGGCAATAGATCGGTAAGGATGGCTGATAGACCAACCGACGGATATGCAATTGAATTATAGTCGGTCCACGCTAAAGCGGAAGCCCAGTCTACACGTCCGGTAACATCCAGGTAAAGTTTACTTTTCCAGCCTAATTGTGCAGTAGCGAAAACAGACTGGGTTTGATCATGATAGTTATCTTGATCAGGTTTAATCTTGGTGGTATTTAAATTTCTTAAAGTGAAGCTATTGGCAACGGAATTCAAATCACCTCCTATGGAGTAATATCCGTAAACAACGTCTTGAATACTGGTTCCTAAAGTTGAAGATAATGAGAAATCACCAAAATATTTATTGATGTTCAGCATGATATCACCATAAGTTTGTCGGGTAGAATAGTCCGATTTGTAATATGCTCCCATCTCTCCTGCAAAAATAGCATCGGTGGATGCTGAGTATTTCTTTTCATTAATGGCAGAAGTATAATCCATCTTTGCACGGGCTCCCAAAGTGATGCCTTTGGAAATGGTGTAATTCAATCCGGCACTCATTAAGAAACGGTTCTTATGATTGACAAACATGTCGCGTTGGGTTATCCAATAAGGGTTCTGCATGCCGATTCCTAAATTGCCATAAGGCCAGTATTGGGTCTTAAAGTTTCGTTCAGGATCTTGATATTGCTCAAATACTTTGTATTTATCAATATCATCGCTCACCGGGAATAGATATGTTGCTACAATGGGGTTAAAGTATTGACCTTGTGCTACCATATTTTGCTCACGAATGTTCATGTAGTTGGCACTTAGGTCAATATGCAGCTTATCATTGAGTGCACTCGTTGTATTCCGAATAGAAAAATTGTAGCGGTTCAGCGTATTATTGTCTACGATACCCTGTGCATTTGTAGAAGCCATCGACAGGAATGTTTGATTCTTTTCCGTACCATTGGAAACAGTCACAGAGTTACTTTCATTCCAACCTGTCTGGAAAAAGTCTTTCGGATCATAGCTGCTTGGAGTTGCCAGCTTACTTCCCCAGCTATAATAGCTGCCGCTATCTGAACCATACCTGTTCTGAAATTCCGGCATTACAAACGGGTCGAGAAATGAGGTGCTATTAGAATAAGTTACATTCAGACGCTCTGTGCTACCTTTTTTGGTGGTAATCATGATTACACCGTTGGCTGCTTCGCTACCATATAACGCAGATGCTGCGGCACCACTTAGCACAGACATACTTTCAATATCCTCAGGGTTGACCATGGAGGCTGCATCACCGGATTGTCCCATACCGGTGTAGAGATCACTAGGCTGTGTCGTCTGAAGAGAAGGCATCGGAATGCCGTCAATCACATAAAGTGCATTGTTGTTGCCTGTAATTGATTTCGCACCACGCATGACAACTTTTACTCCCCCTCCTATACCGGATGAGCTTGTATTAATGGCAACGCCGGCTACTTTACCCGCAAGGCTATTCATGAAATTGGCATCTTTCACTCCTACAATTTCAGTCCCTTTTACTTCCTGTACGTTGTAAGATAGTGCTTTAGCTTCTTTTTTGATACCTAATGCAGTGACAACGACTTCATTCAGAATCTTTGAATCTTCTTCTAAAGTGATATTTAATTCTTGATTGCCAAGCACTTTGACTGTTTTAGTGGCATATCCCACATAAGATATCTCCAAGACTTCTCCTTTTTTCAGCTGTAAAGCAAAATGCCCTTCCAAATCAGTGACAGCGCCATTTGCCTGATCTTTAATTTTTATATTTACTCCAATCAGAGGTTCTCCTTTCGAGTCTTTAACTGTTCCTTTGATTAGGATGGATGAACTGTGTTGCTGCTGTTGTGTCTTTTCGTTGGTCGAAAGAATGATTTGTTTATCAACTACTGTATAGGTAATGTTCGTACCTTTGAAAATATCATCAAGTATTTCCGTGATTTTACCGGAATTATTTCTGACGGAGACCATCCGATTCTTTTGAATCGTCTTATTGTTATAAAGGAAAACGTAATCGGATGTTTCCTCTATCTTGTTCAATACTTGCTCAATAGTTGCATTGGGCATCGAGATGGCTACCCGGGTTTTCTGGGCATAGCCATCCTCGGCAGAAAGCTGTAATGCTACAGCAAAAAGTAATGCCAGGCTAATCTTCATAACTAAGGGAAGTTTTAGATTTAAAGCATATCTATGGGGGAATGCAATAAATGAATGATTTTTTTTCATACCTTTACGGTTAACTAAGTTTATTACTATTAATGAACTAAGGCCAGACTCGAGGTTGGCGTTTGCAAGACTTTAAACCACGAATCGAAAGAATGGGGAAGGGAGCTGCTGGAACAGCTTTCTTCCTTTTTTGTTTTTCATTTGAACTGTGTTATTTCATAGGCTTTTTTTAAAGGGTTACTTAATATAAATCTACTATTATTTTCGTTTTTGTAAATGTGTCGTCAGCTTGTTGGATGGCTTCTTTTGTTGTCCATTTTAGCTTTGCCGATTTAGCCAAATAATCGAGTATCTGTGGTAAAGTTTCATTGCGGAAAGTTGCGCGGTACCTGTACTCTTTGCCATATTTATTGTTCAGCTGAATCTCTACGTTAAAATGCCGGGATAAGCGTTTGAATATATTATCCAAGGTTGCATCTCTGAAAATTAACTTACCGTCTTTCCATGCCACTTTTTCATAGACATCGACTTTTTCTTTGCGCAATGCTTCACTCTCTTTATTGTAGCTTATTTGTTCTCCGGGTGAAAGTACAATTGTTTTATGGTTGGGAGTTATCACATTAACCCGTCCTTTCTCGAGTACTGTTTCAATGCACTTTTCATCGTCGTAGGCAGAAATGTTGAACTTAGTACCATATACATATACACTTAGATTATTGGGCATTTTTACATAAAATGGCCGGTCTTGGTCTGCCTGTACTTCAAAATATGCTTCACCTCTTAGTTCAACGGTTCGGCTTCCTTTTTTAAAAACTGTAGGATAGCGTAATGTTGTACCTGAATTTAGCCATACTACGGATTGGTCGGGAAGTTCATATCGCATGACCGATCCTGTTGCCGCCGTAATTTCTGCATATTGTTCTTTTATTTCCGGTGTGTGAAAATATAGATATCCTAATATCAATGAACTGAATAATAAAGGCAAGGCAAAAAAGGCGGCATACCGTGTCCATTGATTATACATCGCTTTGCGACGGTCTCTTTTTATCCTTTGTTGCATGCTTTGATAGGCTTTCAAAGTATCGATTGATTCCATTTCTTTAATATCTTCAGCCAGTGCTTGGGCTTTTCGAAGCATTGATTCAGAATTTATTTTCTCCATATTCTCATTCTAATATGTATTGAGTATTGCGGTTTTAAGTATAATACAATTCAGCAACTCCAAAAAGGACAAGTAAAGTGCTTTTTTCTCATTTTATTTTTTTTATCGGGTTTTAGAGGGGGATCTATTCTCTTTATCTATAGGGAAACCGCAGCCCTTTGGTTTTCAAACCGTAGGGCTTTGCTAGGTGAACCGTAGCGCTTCGGTACGGGAACCAAAGGGCTACGGTTCAGCAGTGGATCTCTTTAATATGAGTTATCGCAATCCCTCAGCATTTCGGTATGATCCTTAGAAAGTGGTAGTGATCTATTTTTCGTTTTCTACTTTTCATAGGATAGAAATGGGAGGAATAGAAAATAGTGGTTAGGGAATAAACGATTTTATCCTTAAAAAGCCCATGAAAAATAAACGTTAAAAAGGTTAGCATTCTATAATCTTATTTGCATATTTGCGCAATAAATAATCTAATATAGGCCTGAATATTATGAAAAAAACATCAAATGAAGATAAGGAGGAGGACTTCAAGCGGCTCTATGAGTTGTATTATGCCCCTTTTTGTCTTTATGCGAAAAGGTTTATTGAAGATAAATTTACCCGTGAAGATATTGTGTCGGATGTATTTGTATCATTGTGGAATAATGTTGATTCATTTGATCTCACATCGGATACTGCCGTGGGGTACATCAAAATTTGTGTGAAAAATAGCTGTTTGAATATGCTCAAACACCAGGAATATGAGTGGAATTATGCGGAAACCATTCAGCAAAGAAAACCGTTATATGAAAGTGAACCGGATAGCGTATATACATTGGACGAGCTTTACAAGATGTTGTACGAAACTTTAGATAAGCTTCCGGAGAATTATCGCAAAGTATTTATTGAAAGTTTTTTCAAAGGAAAAACTCATGCGGAAATAGCTGAAGAATTGAATATCAGTGTAAAATCAGTTAACCGCTATAAACAGAAGACAATTGATTACCTACGTACAGAATTGAAGGAGTATATGTTAATCTTATTTCTGTTTTTAATTACTAAGTGTTGGAACTAAATGTATATAAAATTCATATTTACGTGCCTTTTTCCCCTTCCTTTCTTATTGTTATTTTATTGAATCTTCGAATGCTCTTTTCTAAATTTATTTAATAATCTCTCTTTTGACTTGGCTTCATTCTTATATCGCTTATCTTTGCATCTCTTTTTTTAAAGTAATGTAAATATAATTACATGTCCTGCAGATCGAGTGATTATAGATAGGTCATGCTGGAATCATACTATGTATGATTCTTGTGGTGCTATGAGTTCTGCAATGAAAGATGAAAACAAGCATAAAATGAATTGAAATAAGGCTTTGCAATGATTTTATTACTATTAATTAGTTCTATTAATTTTTTTTAGTCAGATTAGTGAGTATAATTTAAAAGCTTATTTGCCATTAATAAATGAAGGTTTGTTAATGCTATGAGAAAATTCATAACCTGTCTTTATGTAAATATATATAAACTTTCCGGGAATCTATATACTGTGAATACAATAGTTTAATGAGACATTGCATTTATTTATAATACTGTTAAGTGAACATGTATTTTACACGGCATTATTTTTAAGTGAAATATAACAGAATGACTAAAGAGATGGTTAAAAAATACTATCTATGGAAAACCAAATAAATGATCAAAGCAAGCAGCAATGGAAGTTGTTTATTGAAGGGAATAATGATGCCTATGCTTGGTTATATTCGCATTATGTCCAACATCTTTATCAGTTCGGATGCCGTTTTACCGACGATTCGGAATTAGTGAAAGATTGTATTCAGGACGTCTTTATTCAGATTTACCAAAATCATAAAAACCTTTCCTTACCCGAAAATGTGAAAGTCTACTTTATGGCTGCGTTAAAGAATTGTTTGTTTAATTCTTTTGCAAGAAAACAACGGTTTGATGCTTACATGTCTACTATTTCCGGTGAAGAAGAATATAGCTTTGATCTTTCGGTTGAAGAGTCATTTATAGCCGATGAAACATTGACTTTGCAAGGAGTAGCTGTGTCACGGATGCTCGACAGTCTGTCTGCCCGTCAAAGAGAAATTATCTACTATCGTTTTTATGAGGAACTTGGATATGAAGAAATATGCAAACTGATGGATTTGAATTATCAATCCGCTTGTAATTTAATTCAAAGAGCGTTGACAAAGCTACGGGTTGTATAGGGTAGCAGAGATTCAATAATACGAAATCATAAAAAATGTTTTTTTTGAATTCTTATTATTGGATAAATGAGTAGATATTCGGAATGAACTTGCCTATTAAACAAAGATTAGAAATGAAGGATTTATCAACATATTCAGGTTATACAGTAGTTGAATTGCTCAATGACGATTATTTCTTGGAGTCCGAAAGGAATCCAACGGAGGATAGTCGGAAATTCTGGGAGGAATTGGAGTCACATGACGAGCAATTGCGAATGGAAATAGCGCAAGCCCGGGAGTTTTTGAATACGGTGTCTTTGTGTTCCGGAAAAAAAATGGCAGGTGATGATGCAGATGAATTATGGAAGCGCATAGAATGTAAGAATGCGAATCTTAAAAGAACACATAAGAAAAGAGAGATTTTCTATAAGGTAATGGGTGTTGCGGCATGTCTGGCTATATTAGTTGTGTGTACTATTTGGCTTGATAAGATGACCTCGGTACCTTCAGCAATCGATTCCATTATGGCCGTAAAACGACCTAGCGGGGGGACTAATACAGATATACAACTGATATTGTCGGAAAAAGAAAACCTTAAAATAGCCGGTAAAGAGAGTCAACTGAAGTATACTAAGAATGGTAAATTCTCAATCAATTCGAATGTAGAACAGAAATTGGATGATGGAGAGGATACTTATAACCAACTGATTGTTCCTGCCGGAAAAAGATCATCCATTATATTTTCCGATGGTACGCGGATGGATGTGAATGCCAATACCAGAGTGGTATATCCTGTCGTATTCTCGCATAATAAGCGTGAGATATATGTTGAAGGAGAAGTCTATCTGCAAGTTTCGCCCGATAAGTCCAGACCTTTTATTGTCCGAACCGATCGTATGGATGTGCAAGTGTTGGGAACTGCTTTCGATGTCTGCACTAATCCTGATAGAACGCTTTCTACTGTGGTGCTGGTGCATGGGAAAGTTTGGGTACAGACTTCCGACAAACAACAAAAAATTCTAAACCCGGGCGAGATGCTTTCTTATATTGAAAACAATGAAATCGGAGTTAGAAATGTTGATGTATCGGAATATATCAGTTGGGCTGAAGGATACTATGAATTTCACAAAGAGCCTATTCGTAATATTGTGAATAAACTGACACGGTATTACGGTAAGAAGATAGCAATAGCTTCTGAATTATTAAATATAACTTTTAGCGGAAAGCTTGATTTAAGAGATGATTTGCAGGATGTGTTGGAATCTATAGCCGGCACAATGCCCGCAGATGTAATCACGACAAAAGATGGGGGCTACCAGTTAGGTCGTGATTGAGTGTTAACCTTATAAATTAAATTATTACAAAATTACTATGAAAAACGGACCTTAGACACAAAAGCAGGTTGGAGTGAAACTGCAATTATCACATCCAACCTGGAATCTTAAAAAAAGAAAATAGTGTTAACTAAATTCATTACAAAGATATGATAAATCACGTAATTCATAGCCATAACAAGGTTATGAAAGGGTATTTATTACCAATTAAAAGTATTTTTTTGTTTTTTTTGTTATCCTTATTTCATACAGTGAGTGTTTCCGCTACAGAATTTTATACAGATTATAAAATTAGTTCTACTCAAGATGAAATGACTGTATTACAGGTTTTTAATTATATTGAGAAAAATGGCAAATACTTTATTTTTTATAAAGATGCAGCTGTTGATCTCAATCGCAAAGTGCGGGTAAATATAGTTGATAAATCTCCTGCTGAAATATTGAATGCACTTTTTTCAGGTACTGATAACTCTTATGTCATAAAAGGGCGGCAGATTACAGTTTTCAAAAAGCCCGCACCTTCTCAAAAAAAAGAAAAGACCATTCGCGTTTCCGGTACGGTGACCGATAAAGAGAAGGCTGCCCTACCTGGGGTGAATGTGAAAATTTCTGGTGAAAGTAATAATGCAGGTACAATAACAGATCTCGACGGGCATTTCTATTTAAATATTTCTGATAAAAATGCTATTATCGAAATATCATACATTGGATTTAAAACTCAAAAAATAAGAGTGGGAAATGCGATTAACTTCGATGTAATACTAGAAGAAGACATTAGCGCATTAAATGAAGTGGTTGTAACCGGCTATGGCACACAGAAAAAAGTATCTATTGTTGGTGCTATTGACAATATTGCTCCTTCAAAGCTTCAAGTTGGTTCAACCCGTTCACTTTCTAATAATCTAGCGGGGCAGATTGCCGGTGTCATAGCTGTAACCCGTTCTGGAGAGCCGGGATATGATAATTCCAACTTTTGGATTCGGGGTATTTCAACTTTCTCAGGTACGACAACTCCTTTGGTTTTGGTTGATGGAATTGAGAGGGATCTGAATAATATTGATCCTGCTGAAATAGAATCTTTTTCCGTATTGAAGGATGCTTCGGCTACCGCAATGTATGGTGTGCGCGGAGCTAATGGAGTTATCATTATCAATACAAGACGAGGCCAGGTTGGTCCTCCGAGTGTCGATGTAAGAGTGGAGCATTCAATTTCCGAGCCAACTAAATTACCCGGCTTTATTGGTGGAGCCGATTATATGGAACTCTTGAACGAACTGAAAGAAAATAAATCCCAACTCCCTTATTCTCAAGAGCAGATTGATAAAACAAGATATGGCTATGATAAAGATTTATATCCGGATGTGAACTGGATTGATCAAATAACGAAGAACTATGCTTATTCTACAAGGGCCAATATGTCGGTTGCCGGTGGCTCCGATTTCCTCCGTTATTCGTTAGTTGCCTCATTGTATAATGAACAGGGTATTATTGCAACGGATAAAACATTGCCTTATAACACAGGCATTAACCTGAATCGTTATAATATGCGCGCTAATGTGGATTTGGATATCACGAAAACCACAACTATGCGGCTTAATGTGGGAGGTTATATGCAAAACCGCCACGGACCAAACCATAGTATTGACGATTTGTTTTCTCAAGCTTTTGTAACCAGCCCCATTGTATATCCTACACGTTATTCTGACGGTACAATTCCACTTGTCTCATATCGAAGTAACCCTTGGGCTACTGCAACACAATCTGGATATACAGTAGGTATTAATACACAACTTCAATCTCTAATTTCATTGGAGCAAAACTTAAGAATGATTACTCCCGGATTGAAGGCTAAAATGTCATTTTCTTTCGATTCATATAATTATAGCGGACGTATCAGAGCTATGAACCCAAGTTATTATAATGTAGCTACCGGACGTGATGCCGAAGGTAATCTGATACATGATATTTTGAGTTATGGCGATGATGCTTTAAGCTTCTCTAATGAAAGTAATTATGGAACGAAGAGAACATATCTTGAAGGTACTCTGACTTATAACCGGACATTCGGTAAGAATGATATTGATGCATTATTCCTTTATAATCAACAGAGTTATGACGATGGTAGCGTGCAACCTTATAGAAAGCAGGGATTTGCCGGTCGACTTTCATACGTGTATGGCGGACGTTATATCGGTGAGTTCAATTTCGGTTATAATGGCTCGGAAAACTTTGCTAAAGGAAAGCGGTTCGGTTTCTTCCCTTCAATAGCATTGGGCTGGCTTGTTTCCGAAGAGCACTTTATGGAAAAGTATAAGAATACGCTGAATAAACTCAAACTGAGAGCTTCGTATGGTAAAGTGGGAAATGATAATATCGGCGGACGTAGATTTGCCTACATTACTACTGTTTATACCGGGCAAGGCTCTTACCAATGGGGAGATCAAGGTCAGATTGACAGAAGTGGTATTACCGAAGGTGACATTGGTGTTGCCGACTTGACTTGGGAAACTGCATGGAAGACAAATATCGGTGTGGAACTTGGGTTATGGAATGCGTTGGAAATGCAAGTCGACGTCTTTAATGAGAAACGTTCTAATATTTTCATGCAGCGTAGCACTATTCCTACCCAGACCGGGTTTATCACTTCTCCTTGGGCTAATTATGGAAAAGTCACCAATAAAGGGGTGGATGCTTCTTTGAACTATAATACTAAGATAAATAAGGACTGGAGTGCCGGATTACGCTCTACGTTCTCTTATGCAATCAATAAGGTGACTGAAAAAGACGAACCGATGGAACGTATCGGTACTTATCGTGGACTGACAGGACGGTCAATGAATACGCTTTGGGGTCTTCAGGCCGAGCGCTTGTTTACAAAAGATGATTTTGATGCCAATGGTAATTTGAAATTCGGTATTCCTACTCAGGAAGTAGGATCATCGACTATTCGTCCCGGAGATATTAAATATAAAGATATGGATGGAGATGGCAAGATTACGGATGCGGATGAAGGATATATTGGTGGAACGAATGACCCCAGAATCGTTTATGGATTTGGTGGTAATCTTGTCTTTCGTCAATGGGATTTGAATATTTTCTTCCAAGGTATTGCAGATACACATCGTATAATAGGAGGATCATCCTACTTTATTCCGGGTAGTGGCCAAGGATTGTTAGGTAATATCTACGATAATTATCAGGATAGATGGACGGAAGAAAACCCTAGCCAAGATGTGTTTTGGCCTCGTCTTTCCGAGTCTCCCAATAAGCAGAATTACCGTTCTTCTACCTGGTGGAAAAAAGATATGAGTTTCTTGCGTTGCAAAACGATAGAATTAGGATATACTTTACCCAAAAATATTATTGACAAGTTTCATGCAAAAGGTGTTCGCTTATATTTAAGTGGAAATAATCTGTTTTGTTTTTCTAAATTCAAATTGTGGGATCCAGAATTAGGTTCGGGTGATGGATTGAGGTATCCACCTATGCGCTCCTTATTAATGGGTATTGATGTTAACTTTTAAATAAAAAAGAAAATGAAAAGGTTTGAAACAATAAATATTTTTGCAGGACTTTTCGGCTTGTTCTCTTTCTTCTCTTGTAACTATTTGGATAAGGAGCCTGATACGGAACTGAATATGAATATGGTTTATGAAAATAAAACCAAAGTAGAAGATGTATTAGCTTATGTATATGCCGGACTGCCGAATCCATCAAAAGCTTGGCTGAATGACATTGGTTGGGAAATTTATGGGGATGATGTGACTCCCTCTAAAAGATGGCAGCAATGGGATTGGGGTAATATTCCTAAAATATTTGGGGAGTGGACTCCAAACACCGGATGGAGTGGAAACTTTTGGGCTGATTATCCGAAAAGAATTCGTGAATCGTATCTTTTTAGGAAAAATGTACATGCATTGCCCGATTCGGATTTACCTCAAGCTGAAGTAGATCGTATGAAGGCGGAATGTCGTTTTCTTGCTGCTTATTATTGGTGGGGGCTGACGGAAACTTACGGACCGATTCCTTTTAAACCGGATTATATTGCTCCTTCTGATTTTAAACTATCCGATCTGTTGGTTGGTCGTACACCTTTTGATGATATTGTGAATTATTTGGATAAGGAAATGCTTGATGCTTCCAAAGAGCTACCGGCTACTTATGAAAATGTAGAGAAATACGGGCGTATTACGTCTATAATGTGTCTCACTGTTCGTGCAAAAATGCTACTCTTTGCAGCCAGCCCCTTGGTTAATGGAAATGATTGGTATAAGAATTACACAAACAAAGATGGTACACCGTTATTTAACTCAACTTATGATCCTAATAAATGGGTTAAAGCGGCTGAAGCGTGTAAGCTTTTACTAGATGAAGCCGAAAAAGCCGGCCATAAATTGTATACTGTTTATAATGCTGATGGTACAGTCGATCCGTTTATGTCTACGGAATATATGTTCTTTACCAAATATCAGGAAGGAAATAAAGAGATTTTGTTCCCTTATACCAGGACAAGTGATGCCAATGCTAACTATAAATTTTATACACTTAAAGCCGTCACACCCGAATTTGGTGGTGGTGGTATGGGCGTTTATCAAGGATTGGTTGATGCTTTCTTTACTGATAATGGTTTACCGATAAAAGATCCGAATAGTGGCTACTCTGAAGCTGGTTTCTCTTCAGAAAAGGAGGTTCGCAATACGATATGGACGGAAGGTACGGGTAAAAAAGGTGAAGTCACTGATGTCGGCACATACAATATGTACTGCCACAGGGAACCCCGTTTTTATACTACAGTAAGTTATAATGGTTCTTGGTATGCATTGGCGGGAAGAAAATATGATTTCTTAAAAAATCATAAGGACAATGGCTTTACGCATGATGCTTCGCAAAATGGTTATTTGGTGCGCAAAAAAATATACCCTACCGATAATCCTAAAACAAACAGTTGGAAGACTTCCCGTCCACTTTGGCTTTATAGATTAGGTGGTGCTTATTTGGATTATGCCGAGGCTGAAAATGAGGCTTATGATAATGGAACTGCAAGAGCCGAGGCGTTGAAGTATCTTAATATGATACGTGTACGTGCGGGTGTCCGCCAATATACCACTTCTGCTGTTGCTGTAAACGATCCGAATTACATCCATGTGGATGATACTCAAGATGCCGTGCGTAAGATTGTGCGGATGGAACGTCGAGTGGAACTATGTTGTGAAGGAACACGCTGGGAGGACATTCGCCGTTGGAGGATAATAGAAGAAATTCCGGAAATGACAGGTGATAATTATGGAATGAATTTCGCTGGAAGTAATGCGGGTGAATTCTATCAACGTGTGGTTTTCCAGACAAGAGTTTGGAAGAAGGCTTATTACTGGTTCCCGATTTATGTCGATGAAGTGGAAAAGAACCCGAACCTGGTTCAATCTCCTTTCTGGAATTAATATTATGGACAATCTAATATTTATGAAGATATGAAAGTCAAAAAACAAATATACTTGTGCTTATTCTTGCTTTTACTGCCTTTCGTTACAGGCTGTAACTCGGATCCTGAGTACTATACGTTAAATTCACCGGATGACCAGATGAAGCTGACCACTTCAGCGGATAGTCTTGTGCTTGAAAGGGTGGATGCCGATAAGCAGGTGGTTACTTTTACCTGGAACGAAGCAACCGATCGTGGGGCTGATACCAAACTGAGCTACTATTTCAGATTGTATCAGGCTGATAATAAAAGTAATCAAAGTGAGTTAATCAAAATAGAGCCGGGGGCACATTCCATTAGTTGGACTGCTCGCGAAATTAATGATCTGTTGACATCATGGAATGTAGGTGTTGGAAATGTAACAACAGTTGTCGGTGAGGTTCTTGCCGAAGTGACAGCTTCGAAGAAGTACCTAAAGCCTGAGATATCAAAAGTCCAGTTTAAGGTTTCCGGTTACGACTCTTCGGACATTATGTATATCATGGCTAACGTTGCGGGACAGAGTCGTGCAATATCTATGGAATCGACTGACCAGGAAGGTGTTTATCATTGGAAGGGGCAGCTTGACCCATGCGAATATTGGTTTACGACAAATAAAGATAACGGATATCCGGCTTATTTAAAAGGTACCGATGGCAATGCTATTGTCTATTCGAAAGATGGCACCGGTGAACATTTCTCCACAGATAAACAGGCTGTATTCGATATTGTGGTGGATTTGAATCAAATGACTGTGACAACAACGATTATTCCTATATACCATCTTTATATGGTTACTGCTGTCGGTGGTCAGGAGACTGTAACGGCATTGACAGATCTTGAAATGGGATCGAATGTTTTCCATTGGAGTGGTACGTTGAATGCCGGTACAGAAATTCGTTTCTCACGTGATAAGAATACGACTTGGCCGGCGTATATTCCTGGAAGCGATGCCGGTTCTTTGGTGGAATCACAATCGGGAAGCATGCTTAAGATAACCAAAACTGCATCTTACGAGATAACAGCCAATGTGGCAGATATGAAATTGATTTGCCTTGATGTATACACATTACCTTATGGTGGATTATGGGGTATTGGTGATGCGTTGGTGAAAGCCGGTTGGAATCTTTCACAAGCATACACTAATTGCGGTTTTAAGCAAGCCGATTTAAAGAATCATCCGGAGATATGGAGCTTGGCGACCGATTTCCAGGTATCGGGAGAAAGTACCTTCAAGATTCTGACTAATCCTAATCAATACGCATCGGAAATTGTTTCTGCCAATCCTTCATCCTTAAACCCATGCAATATATGGTTGGATGCCGCAGTCAGAGCAAATGGTATTGGTGATAATAAATTTAAACCGGGCGTAACAGGTCGTTGGACAGTGAAGCTTGATCTTCACTCCATGAAGATAACGATGGTTCAGTGAAGATAGATTGAACTTGTTTAACTTAATAGTAGAAAAAATGAATAGATATAAATTCGTATTACTTATAGTTTTGCTGGGGTCTCTTTGGGGATGTTCGAGTTCAAAGAACGAAGATACTCCGATATTCGGAGGGGCAGTATCCAGCCGTTATACTAATCCTGTAATAAAATTGAGTACCCCTGATCCAACTGTGATCAGGGCCCGCGATGGTCTGTTTTATGCTTACTCTACCGAGGATACTCATAATATACCGATATATCAATCTAAAGATATGGTTAATTGGACACAAGTAGGTACTGCTTTTACAAATGATACCCGTCCTTCATTTTTATCTGGAGGTGCTCTTTGGGCGCCGGACATTCGGTATATAAATGGAAAGTATGTACTCTACTATTCCCTTTCGAAGTGGGGTGAAATTAATAATAATGGCATAGGTGTAGCTACATCGTTGAAGCCGGGAGGCCCTTTCATCGATCAAGGCAGCTTGCTGATAAGTAAAAACATCGGAGTCCTGAACAGTATAGATCAGTGTTTCTTCGAAGAAGACGGGCATAAATACTTGATATGGGGTAGCTTCCAAGGTATTTATTGCGTAGAACTTACCGATAACGGATTGAAAATCAAGTCGGGTAGTACTCCGATGAAGATTGCCGGTAAGGCCTTTGAAGGAACTTATATTTATAAACGTAATAATTATTATTATATGTTTGCTTCGGTGGGCTCTTGCTGCGAAGGATTGAATTCCACTTACCGCACTGTGGTGGGAAGATCCACTTCTTTGTTTGGCCCTTATGTGGATAAGGCGGGCAATAGTATGATGGACAATGCATACGAAGTTTTGATAGCAGGAAGTGATGCTTTCAAAGGAACCGGGCATAATTCGGGAATTATCACCGATGATAAAGGAGCAGATTGGATAATGTATCACGCTTTTCCCGTGGGCGATCCGGATGCCGGTCGTTGTCTGATGCTTGACCCTGTGGTATGGGTGGAAGACTGGCCTACGGTGAAAGACGGTATTCCTTCTTCTTCTCCAATGCAAGGCCCCTCTTTTAATAATTAATTTTATGACTTATTTAATACAAAGAATCATGAAGAAAAATGTTCTTTTTTATATCATGTTTGGTTTAGTCGGCATTTGTGTTTTGAATGCATGTGACGATAACGGAGTTGGAAAGCCATTGGTTACTAAAATGAAGATGGAACTTTCGGATTATACGGTCAATATAGGTAAAGTTGCCGCCGACACCACAGTAGCTACCATTCGCTGGATTGACATCAATTCGCCTTCGTACACTTTGACTTTATCGAATACTACGAATGCTACGAAACTGTCACTTCCTGACAAGAGCAAACTGGGACAATATAATGTGAAAAGCATGACTCTGTCGGATAAACAGATTTTGGATTATTTGAGTCAGATGGAGTTAACCGATGAAACAACTCCCACATTACAACTGAAGATTGCAGGAACAAGAACCGATGGTGTGGCAGATAGTATTTCGGCGACAATCAATGTGACTTATGTTCCCGAAGTTATTCAGTGATTAACAATAGAATAGGTATAGGGTTATTATATATTGGGGGACCGTGCCTGTATGACACGGTCTCTTTCTTTTCACGCTTAACACTTATGGTTGCATGTGAATCAATACAATATCTTTATGCTGTATACAATCGAAAAAAGTTGAGATAGGAACATCTACTATAATAGTGTGATATACAAAAAATAGTATTATTTTTACAGGGTCTAACTTTTTGTAGCAAAATCATCTAATACTTGATGATGAAGGATCTTGAAATAAGCAAAATAGACACTAAATGTTCTTTTTATCTCAGTCTGATTAAACTTAAACGAATACCTAATTATAAATATTTTTATATGAAACGAATCTCTTTTATTAAATTCTTTTCTTTGTTATGCTTATTACTTTTTGCCCGTAATGTTCAGGGGCAAACAAAAGCATCCAACATTGTTTACCAAGATAAAGAAGTACGTATTACATTGATAACAGATGGGGTTGTCCGTTTGGAGTGGGAACCCGGCGGTAAGTTTGTAGATAATGCCTCTTTTATTGCGGTGAACAGAGAAACTTCTCCTGTTAATTGTAAGGTGAAAAACAGCGGAAAAGCCATTGAGGTACAAACATCCAAGATGATTGTGAAGTACTTGAAAAACAGTGGTAAGTTCACTGATGCCAACTTAAGCGTTATTTCGGCTAAGGGTGTGAAACCTTTTGCATGGAAACCGGGAGTTGCAAATACCGGAAATTTAAAAGGTACTTACCGTACTCTTGACGAATATAATGGAAATATTCATTGGGGAAGTAAAAAGCCAATGCCTATTGAGGATGGCTTACTCTCTACCGATGGATGGACTCTGATCGATGATTCTAACAGTTATTTATTCGATAAATCAGACTGGCCATGGGTGACGGAGCGTCAGACTTCAAATGGACAGGATTGGTATTTCATGGCTTATGGTCATAATTATAAGTCCGCACTTAAAGATTTCACCTCTTTCTCGGGTAAAGTGCCATTGCCTCCCCGTTATGCTTTCGGATATTGGTGGTCTCGTTACTGGAGCTATTCCGACAATGAGCTTCGTTCATTAGTCGATAATTTCCATACTTATGATCTCCCGCTGGATGTATTAGTTGTCGATATGGATTGGCATTATACCGAACCGGGTAAAGGTGGTTGGACCGGATATACTTGGAACCGTCGTTTGTTCCCCGATCCTGATGGCTTCCTTAGCTATTTGAAGAAGAATAAATTGCAGGTGACATTGAATCTTCATCCTGCTGACGGTGTTGCTTCTTATGAAGATAATTATCCGGCTTTAGCTAAATGGATGGGAGTTGACACTACTACAACGAAAGTCATTCCTTATGAAGGATCGAACAAGCAATTTATGAGCGGATGGTTGAATACCATTCTCCGTCCTATGGAAAAGAAAGGAATTGATTTCTGGTGGTTGGATTGGCAGCAACGGCTGAATGATGCGAAATACACTAATTTAAGTAATACTTGGTGGATTAATTATGTATTGTTCTCCAATATGGAACGTAATGGTGAGACCCGTCCTTTGTTGTATCATAGATGGGGTGGCTTAGGAAATCATCGTTATCAGATCGGTTTCTCCGGAGACTCATTTATCTCATGGGCTTCGCTTGATTTTCAACCTTATTTTAATTCTACTGCATCTAATGTGCTTTACGGTTATTGGAGCCATGATATCGGTGGTCATACTGCGGCTAATCATATTGATCCGGAACTCTATGTGCGTTGGTTGCAATTCGGTGCATTAAGTCCCATTTTGCGTACTCACTCTACAAAGAATTCCAACTTGAATAAAGAACCTTGGGTGTTTAATAATGAGTATTTCACAGTTATACGCAATACCATACAGGAACGTTACCAAATAGCTCCTTATGTGTATGCGATGGCTCGTAAGACGTATGATGATGCTCTATCTCTTTGCCGTCCGATGTATTATGATTACCCTGAGAATAAAGAGGCTTATGATAATAAGAACGAGTATATGTTTGGGGATAATATGTTGGTATATCCTATCACTGCTCCGATGGAGAATGGTAAGTCGAAGGTGAAAGTATGGCTTCCGGCCGGAAATGATTGGTATGAATGGCAGACCGGTACTCTGTTGAAAGGTGGACAAACCGTTGAACGTACATTCCGTTTGGATGAATATCCTATCTATGTAAAAGCGGGTTCCGTACTTCCTTTCTATGATAAAGAAGTAAAGAATCTTCAAAACAATGAGGAACCTGTTATTGTAACCGTATTCCCGGGACAAAGCAGCTCGTTCAATATGTATGAGGATAACGGAAATGATAAGGATTATGCTACTAAGTATGCTACAACTTTATTGACTTCCGAGAAAGCAGGTAATGTACAAACAATAAAGATCGGTGCCCGTAAAGGTGAATATAAAGATATGCCTGCAAGCCGTAATTTTAAAGTAAGAGTAATGGCATCTGCCGTACCGGAAAAGGTTACGGTAAATGGCAATCCGGTTGCTTTCACTTATGATGGTAATGAACTGGCATTGACAATCGATGTTCCTGAAACAAATTGTTCGGTAGAGAAGACGGTGGTAATCACTTATCCGGTTGATGCTCCTGTAGTAAACGACGGACTCAGCGCTCAGTTACGTCACATGCAACAAGCCGTACTTGCTTTGAAGAAACGTCAGGCAGGAATTGTTTTAACTGAAGAATTGGGTACAATGGAATCTACGGGACGTGCAATTACTTATAAACCCGAGGAACTTAAACAACGCGTTGAAAGTTTCCGCAATAATTATACCCGTTTGCCGGAAGTCTTGAAAGGACAAAAACTCGATCAAGGTACGACAGATTGGTTTATGGAATATGTGAGATAGAACTCAATTATAAACCTAATGAAAATTAAACCTTTTATTCTATTAACTTTGATGACATGCTACTTCTCGGTAGCAAAAGCTCAACTTGTCACTGTCTCAGACAGTGACAAGGCAAGAGCTAAGGCCATCGTTTCGCAAATGACCCTGAAAGAGAAGTTGATGTATATCTCCGGATATCACGGCTTCTACATTCGCTCAATCCCTCGTCTGGGTGTTCCTGAAATAAGAATGGCAGATGGACCACAAGGTGTGCGCAATGATACAAAAAGTACGATGTATCCTGCGGGCATTTTATCCGCTGCAACTTGGAACAAAGATTTAGTTCGCCGATTGGGAGCATCTATAGGTATGGATGCAAAGGCTAGGGGAGTCAGCATCATGCTCGGCCCCGGAGTCAACATTTATCGTGCACCTATGTGCGGACGTAACTTTGAGTATTTCGGCGAAGATCCTTATCTGGCTAGTGAGGTGGCTAAGGAATACGTTATCGGTATGCAGTCGCAAGGAGTTATCTCTACGATAAAACACTTTGCGATGAATGATCAGGAGTGGGACAGGCACCATACCAGTTCCGATGCTGATGAACGGACAATACAGGAAATCTATTTCGCCACATTCCGCAAGGCTGTTGAGCAAGCCCATGTAGGCGCTGTGATGAATAGCTACAATCTGCTTAATGGCGTACATGCTTCGGAAAACCGTTGGATGAATATTGATGTTCTTCGTAATCAATGGGGTTTTCAAGGTATCTTGATGTCCGACTGGGGCTCTGTTTACTCAGGTGTGGCTGCTGCCAATGGTGGCCTTGATTTGGAGATGCCTGATGGAGCATACATGAATGAGAAAAACCTTTTGCCCGCTATTCAAAACGGATTGGTTTCGGAAGCTACCATTGATCTGAAGGTGCAGCATATTTTGCAGACCTTGATTGCTTTCGGCATGCTCGACAGAGAGCTTATTGATAAGAGTATTCCTAAAGATAATCCCGTTACCCGTCAAACCGCTTTGGATCTGGCACGTGAAGGGGTTGTTTTATTGAAAAACGATGCTCATATATTGCCTTTACAGGGAGCTACCGCTTTTATCGGTCCGAATGCAAACCGTATCCCTACAGGTGGGGGAAGTGGATTCGTTGATCCATATTCAACAGCCACAGTATGGCAAGGTATGCAAGATGTATATAAGAAGAAAGATCTTAAGCTGGTGGAAGATGCCATGTGGGTGAGAGATATGAAAGAAGGAATTGCTCCATTCAAAGCTGAATACTTCGCTAACCAGAAACTGGAAGGTGCTCCTGCCGTAGTTCAGACTGAAAATGAAATCGATCATGACTGGAAAGATAAAGCTCCTTTGGAAGGGTTACCGGCAGATCATTTTTCAGCAAGATGGACATCGACCTATAAACCTCAAAAGAATGGCCTGTTAAAGTTGCAGATGCAGGGGGATGATGGCTATAGGCTCTATGTGAACGATCAATTGTTATTGGAAGATTGGGGAGATCATGGCCTGACCGCAAGAGATGCGCTGCTCAAAGTGGAAGCCGGCAAGGAATATGCATTCAGAATAGAATACTATGACAATGCCATGGATGCTGCTATTCGTTTCCACGCAAGCGCTTTGGATGAAGGACTCTTGAAATCATACTTATCTAAAGCAAAGAACATTGTTCTATGTTTAGGATTTGATAGCATGACTGAGTCTGAAGGTTTCGACCGTACTTTTGCATTACCTCAATGGCAGGAATTGCTTATTGATGAGATTGCTTCTTTCCACAATAACGTAGTCGTAGTGGTAAATGCAGGTGGTGGCATCAAATTCAAACCTTGGATAGATAAAGTAAAAGCTGTCGTAATGGCTTGGTATCCGGGTCAGGAAGGCGGTAAAGCAATTGCCGAAATCTTAACCGGTAAACTCTCACCAAGTGGCAAGTTGCCTATTTCCATAGAAGAAAAGTGGGAAGATAACCCTGTATACAATTCATATTATGATAAACGGGATGTAACTCATCGCCGTGTATTGTATTCCGAAGGTGTATTTACTGGATATCGTGGCTATGACAAGTCGGGTAAGAAACCATTATTTCCTTTTGGTTTCGGTCTGTCCTATACCACTTTCTCCTATAGCAATCTGTCGCTCGAAAAGTCCGGCGAGAATAAGGTGAAAGTTAGCTTCGACGTTAAGAATACAGGTAAGGTTGACGGCTCTGAAGTCGCTCAGATCTATGTACATGACGTTCAGGCTTCCGTGCCTCAGCCGTTAAAAGAATTGAAAGGTTACGAGAAAGTATATCTGAAACACGGTGAAACAAAACGTGTAACCGTTGAATTGGATGAAGAAGCTTTCTCTTTTTATGATGTGAACAAGCACGGTTTTGTAGTGGAACCGGGTGATTTCGACATTATGGTTGGTTCATCATCTGCGGAATTGCCTTTACATAAGGTGATTACGTTATAATAAAATTGTTTTGTTGTTTAAATTTTATCAGGGAGGACTTCTTGAAGTCCTGTTTTAACACAAGTAAGGCATCCTTTTGGGGATGCCTTCTTTCTTGTTATGTAACACGTAAAACCAGTGTACTCTGTGTAATATGGATTGCACAAGCTTTATTCCATTGCCGAAGCATCGAACGACAGTGGTAAAAGTGCGCTCATGTCTTTTATTTCATATATGCCTTCTTCTCCGTATAATAATATCCGCATGGGGTGTTTGAAACGCTTTTCCGTTTCGAGCATTACTTGGCGACAAGCGCCGCACGGTGGAATGGGGGAGCTTAAAAAGCCACGCTCATTGCGTGCTGCAATGGCAAGTGTTTCTACCGCTTGATCGGGATATTGCGAATTGGCATAAAACAATGTGGTTCGTTCGGCACAAGTACCCGATGGATATGCTGCATTTTCCTGATTCGTTCCGCTCACAATGATACCGTTCGAAAGTCTGGCGGCAGCTCCGACTGAAAAATGAGAATAAGGGGCATAGCTCCGGTTTGTTGCAGCCATAGCTTCATCCATTAGCTCACGGTCCGAAGAGCCCAATTCTTTATAATCGTATATTTTGATATCTATTTGTAGCGACAAATTCTTCATAAATGGGTAGTTTTTGGATTTTTGTGTTACAAAGTTATGAAAGGGATTGCGATTTCCAATTCTTTTTAAGAATTTTGTAAACTCAACTGTTAAGGACATGAATAAAACCAAGATATCACGTATCACAATTATCGCCATATTGTTGATTTGTTCCGTTGCAGCAGTAGCGCAGCGTCGCAATGCCCGTTATGTGGAGTACATTGAACGTTATGCTCCGCTTGCCGTGGAGCAAATGAGGCAACATAAAATACCGGCTAGTATCACCCTCTCTCAGGGACTTTTGGAGAGTGGAGCGGGATATAGCCAGTTGGCGCGTGAGAGTAATAATCACTTTGGTATAAAGTGTGGAGGCAGTTGGAATGGACGTTCGGTACGTCATGATGACGATGCTCCGCAGGAATGTTTCCGCGCTTACCGCAATCCGCAAGATTCTTATGATGATCATTCTACTTTTTTGAAGCGTGGTGCACGTTATGCTTTTCTTTTCAAATTGGATGTTACCGATTACAAAGGATGGGCGCGTGGATTGAAGCAGGCGGGCTATGCCACTGACCCGTCTTATGCCAACAGGTTGATTACCATTATTGAAGACTATGAATTGTATAAGTACGATCGTAAAGGTGCATTGGAACAAATCAGAAAACATGAGAATGATCCGGTTTATCAGCATCAGGTATATATAGCAAATGGTTTGGCATATATTATTGCACGTGATGGGGATACCTTCAAGAGTTTGAGTAAAGAGTTTGATATCAGCAGTCGCAAACTGGTGAAATATAACGATTTGCACCGCGATTATACGTTGACAAACGGTGATATTATCTATTTGAAGCAGAAAAAGAAAAAAGCGTCCGATCAGTACACTGTCTATGTGGTGAGAGACGGTGATTCCATGCATTCCATTTCGCAGAAATTTGGTATCCGTCTGAAGAACCTTTATAAGTTGAATGTGAAGGATGGAGAATATGTTCCTGAGATAGGCGATATGATCTGGCTTCGCTAAAAAGGAACTGTTGCATTTAAGTTGAGCGGAGAAAGTGCCTGGTATTTTAATCGTATTATTTACTTTGAAACTATAAGGATTTCCGTATTCAACTCTCTATTAAACATTACTCCTGTGTACAGCAAATCGGGAACTCTCTGGAAGGTCTGTGAAGCAGAGCAGGAAGAACGTACATGGGATGTATAGCAAACAAGGAAAGCTTTCCGGTTTCTGTATAGTGAAGCAGGAAGTATAAATCATAAAGTGTGAACCATTTCCAGGCATAGTCAGTGTACAGCAAATCAGTAAGTCTGTGCCTCATTCCCTTATATGGGAATTGTTGTTCCTCCTAATGTGCACCCCCGTTCCCTTATATGGGAATTGCCGTTCCTCCTAATGTGCACTCCAGTTCCCCTATATGGGAATTATCTTTCCCAAGGCAAGACACCGTCGTGCCTTCGCATTGGCATCCCATTGGCAAGGTGAGTAATGGAATAATAGCAGCATTGCGCATTGATAAGAAGAGGCACGCGAACACAATATTGCCAATGTGGATGAGATGAGCGGAGAATACTTTCACATTGATGAAGAATACTTGCGTATTGATAATAAGAGCTACCCGAGTTGTTGCATCAGTTAGGTAATGGAGCATTAAACAGCCTTTTGATACTCTAGAGGAGTCATTCCCGTCAGCCTCTTGAAGAACTTGCTAAAGAAAGAAGGGTTAGGGAAGTTCAGTTCGTCCGATATCTGGTAAATAAGCAGATCACTATGCTTCAATAACACTTTGGCTTCGAGGATGACAGCTTGTTCAATCCAGTCCATGACTGTCTGCTGGGTAATTTGCCGGATAATAGTACCCAAATATTTCGGAGTCAGACAAAGCTTGTCTGCATAAAAGCTTACATTCCGTTCTTTTTTGCAATTTTCATTAACCAGATTAATAAACCGGCGGAAGAGCTCCTCGTTACGGAGAGAACCGCTAGGAGCATTGCCGTAGTTTTTATCTTGCAAATAACGAAGGTTGAATAACATTGCGGTAAGAGTGTGCTGCACCACTTCCCTGCGGAAAGGGACTTCATTCACTACCGCCCATAGCATGGAGAAATAAGCTTCTTCGAGTCTCCACTCTTTTTCTGTAAGATGAAGCGTGAAGCCTTGTTTCTGATAAGAGTCCGTCAGATTTTCTTTTTCATTGGTAGGAAGGAAATCATTGGTGAAAGCTACTCCTCTAAAATCATAGTTATCGTTGACTTCCATTAGTTCGACAATAGAATTTGGCGGGAGTACAACAATAGTATGCGTGGAGACGGTATATTCAATGAGGTTTATCAAAATACGTGCTGTGCCTTTGAGTACATAGAGCAGTCTCCCTTCTTTCAGGCGGTAGGGTTGCCCTACTTTAAGTATTTTGCTTTGCATGTTGGCAAAGCTGAGTACCACACCTATCTCATGACTAATAAAGCGGCACTCATTATTCTCCACAATACCGTAGTTTTTCAACAAATCGAGTCCTAATTCAAGCGGTTTGCTCTTTTCCATCTTATAGTTGTTTTATTGGCTCGACAAACATAGGGAAAAAAAGGATCTATTCAGAGAAAAAACTTAAAATAGACAAGAAATTTATCTTTTTATTGCTTTTCTTATTGCATAATCGAACTAATCGAACATATTTGCAAACAAATGGAACCTGGTTGCATATCTTATCCCTCTATCTTTGCAACATCTTTCAAGATCACCTTTGGGGAATAGATCTTTATTGATATGGAATTCAAAAAATACATAATATGAAACGAACTATTATCTTCTTCTCTTTCTGCATCTGGGCCTCTTTGATGAGTGCTCAGCTTACCTTAGACCAATGCAGAAAAAAAGCTCAGGAGAACTATCCATTAGTACGTCAATACGGATTGATAGAGAAGTCGACGGAATATAATCTGTCGAATGCTTCGAAAGGGCATTTGCCTCAATTTGCCCTATCGGGTAAGGCCACATATCAAAGTGATGTGACCGAACTGCCTGTAAAGTTACCCGGAGTCGACTTAAAAGGAATGTCCAAGGATCAGTATCAATTGATGTTGGAAGTCAAGCAGGATATTTGGGACGGTGGCGAGATTCGCGCTAAAAAGCAACAGTTGAAAGCTTCGTCTGACGTGGAACGCGAGAAACTTAACGTAGATATGTATGCGTTGAATGATCGCATCAATCAGCTTTTCTTCGGTATATTGATGCTGGATGAACAACTGACACAGAACCAGTTGCTTCATGATGATTTGGAGCGAAGCCATAAACAGGTTTCCGCTTATATCGCAAATGGCATTGCCAATCAGTCCGATCTGGATGCCGTGAGTGTGGAACTGCTGAATACCAAACAAAAAAGAGTCGAGTTGGAGTCATCGCGAAAAGCTTATGTGGAGATGCTTTCCTTGTTCTTAGGTGAGAGATTGTCCGATGCAACGACCTTACAGAAGCCTTCTTTTGAAGATTCGGTAGCCCGACTTTCTTCGGCAACAACATCTGTAAGTGAGTCCGATCTTTCCATATCTACCACAGGGAACATCAATTCCGACTCGTTATTACTACGGAAAAAATATGCCGGCATAGAAAGCAATCGCCCCGAATTGAATTGGTTTGATGCACAAGGTAAAAGTCTGCAAGTACAAAGAACTGCATTAAACACCCGCCTGATGCCTCATTTGGGTTTGTTCGTACAAGGTGCTTACGGTAATCCGGGATTGAATATGCTGAAGAATGAATTTACTCCGTATTATGTCGCCGGTGTCCGCTTATCATGGAACTTTGGCAGCTTATATACTCTGCGCAACGATCGCCGGTTGATTGATAACGGTTTCCGCCAATTGGAAAGTAATCGTGATGTCTTCCTCTTTAATACCACGTTGCAATCGGCACAGCAGACCAATGCGATACAGTCGATGCGGAAACAAATGGTGGATGATGATGAAATTATCCGTTTACGTAGCAATATCCGCAAGGCTGCCGAAGCGAAAGTAGCCAATGGTACGATGACCGTGACCGATATGCTTCGTGAAATAACTTCCGAGAATCTGGCCAGACAGGTTAAATCACTTCATGAAATTCAGTTGCTCATGAATGTATGGAATCTGAAATATACGTTGAATAAATAATATACATCCCGTAAAACAGAATAGAATATGAAAGCAAATAAATTGATCAACCTTTTTTCAGGATTGGGAGCATTGGGTCTTCTGGTTCTTGTTTCCTCTTGCGGGAATGGAACACCTAAATATGATGCTACAGGGACATTTGAAACTACAGAAGTGCTTGTCTCTTCGGAGGCTTCGGGCAAGTTATTGCATTTCGATGTAGAAGAAGGTAACGTGTTGAAAGCCGGTGAAGAGGTAGGTGTGGTAGACACCGTACAACTCTTTCTGAAGAAGATGCAATTGAGTGCGAATGTAAAGTCGGTACAGGAACAACGTCCCGATATTCTGAAGCAGGTGGCTGCAACAAAAGAGCAGATAGAGGTTGCCAAGCGCGAACTCAATCGTGTTCGTAACCTTATCAAAGCGGGTGCCGCCAATCAGAAACAAGTGGATGATGCCGAGTCGACACTTAAAGTCCTTTATAAACAGCTCGCTGCACAAAACTCCAATTTACAGAATAGTCGCCAAAGTCTAACCTGGCAAAGTTCATCGGTCGGGATACAGGTGGCTCAAGTGGAAGATGAATTGAAGAAATGTCATGTTATCTCTCCCATAAGCGGTACCATATTGGCAAAGTACGCAGAAGCAGGTGAGCTGACCGCTGTCGGTAAGCCATTGTTTAAAGTCGCCGATGTCAGTCTGATGTATCTGCGTGCTTATATTACGTCCGAACAATTGGCCAAAGTGAAGTTGGGGCAGAAAGTAACCGTTTATTCCGATTATGGCAATAAAGAACAGAAGAAATACGAAGGTTCTGTAACGTGGATATCCGATCGTTCGGAATTTACGCCGAAGACCATCCTGACCAATGACGAGCGTGCTAATCTTGTCTATGCCGTGAAGATTGCCGTGAAGAACGACGGATATCTTAAGATAGGCATGTACGGAGGAGTGAAATTCTCCTGATTTAGATTACCGGACTCCCTTTTCAACTAAATTGAAGAAGAACCTAAACAGGAATGAAATGAATGATATCGAACTGAACGGAATAGAGCAAGCCGTCTGCGTAAATGAACTGACTAAGCATTATGGAGCGGTTGAAGCGTTGAAAGACGTTTCTTTTACAGTCGGCAAGGGAGAGCTATTTGGACTGATCGGGCCCGATGGAGCGGGTAAGACTACTCTTTTCCGCATTCTTACTACGCTCTTATTGGCGGATAGCGGGACGGCTGCAGTCAATGGTAGTGACGTGGTGAAAGATTATAAATCCATCCGTAAGCGGGTAGGATACATGCCCGGGCGCTTTTCACTCTATCAGGACTTGACGGTGGAAGAAAACCTGAATTTCTTTGCAACCGTATTCCATACGACTATAGAAGAGAACTATGAGTTGGTGAAAGATATCTATCGGCAAATCGAGCCTTTCCGCAAGAGGCGGGCGGGTGCATTGTCCGGTGGTATGAAGCAGAAGTTGGCCCTGAGTTGCGCACTCATCCATAAGCCGGATGTCCTCTTTCTCGATGAACCGACTACCGGAGTAGATCCGGTGTCGCGCAAAGAGTTTTGGGAAATGTTGCGCAGGCTTAAGGAACAAGGCATCACGATCCTTGCTTCCACTCCAATAATGGATGAGGCGCGGCAATGCGATCGCATAGCCTTTATCAACGAGGGGCAGATACAGGGTATTGATACTCCGGAGCGTATTTTGTCCCGGTTTGCCGACATTCTTTGTCCGCAAGGACTGGAGCATAATCAGCCTAAAGATGAGGGCGATTATGTGATCGAAGTAGACGGACTGACAAAGACTTTTGGCTCTTTTACGGCTGTCGATCACATTTCATTCAAGGTAAACAAAGGAGAGATTTTCGGATTCTTGGGAGCCAACGGAGCTGGGAAGACCACTGCCATGCGTATGCTTAGCGGATTGAGTAAACCAACTTCCGGAGCTGCTTCCGTGGCGGGCTTTGATGTGAAGAAGCAATCGGAAGAGGTGAAAAAGAGCATCGGCTATATGAGTCAGAAGTTCTCTCTATATGAAGACTTAAAGGTTTGGGAAAACATTCGCTTATTTGGAGGCATCTATGGTATGAGTGAAGCCGAGATAGCCCGTAAGACCGATGAACTGTTGGAGCGGCTCAATTTTACAGCGGAGCGTGACACCCTTGTTAAGAGTCTCCCTGTCGGTTGGAAACAGAAGCTGGCTTTCTCCGTATCCATCTTTCATGAACCGCAAATCGTCTTTCTTGACGAACCGACCGGAGGAGTTGATCCGGCTACACGCCGACAATTTTGGGAATTGATTTATCAGGCGGCGGCTCGCGGTATCACGGTCTTTGTGACCACTCACTATATGGATGAGGCTGAATATTGCGACAGGATATCCATTATGGTGGATGGACAAATTAAAGCGTTGGATACACCTGACAACTTGAAAAAACAGTTTGAGGCGGAATCTATGGATGACGTCTTTCAACAATTGGCCCGCAAGGCTGTCCGTAAAGCAGATTAGATATGAAACAGTTTATAGCATTTGTCCGCAAGGAATTTTATCATATTTTCCGTGATCGGCGTACCATGTTGATTTTGCTGGGGATGCCCGTTGTGCAGATCATTATTTTTGGTTTCGCCATCTCCACCGAACTGAAGAACGCTAGGGTGGGAGTGATGGATCCTTCGAATGATGTGGTTACCCGTCAGGTTATAGACAGGCTCGACGCCAGTGAATACTTCACCGTGACCACCATGCTCCACTCTCCCGGTGAGATGCAGGAAGCCTTCAGGAAAGGGGATATCGATATGGCGATTGCTTTCGGCAATCAGTTTGCCAATCATCTTTATAGTGGAGATGCCCGCATTCAGATCGTGTCGGATGCCACCGATCCCAATATGGCCACTACGCAGGCCAATTATGCTTCGGGCATTATTAATGCCATGAATCAGGAACTGATGGCCGGAACCGTGGATGGTACGGGTAAATTATTGAAAGCACCCTCCGGTATTGTGACCGATGTAAAGCTACTCTATAATCCCCAGATGAAAAGTGCGTACAACTTTGTACCGGGAGTGATGGGGCTGATCCTTATGTTGATCTGTGCCATGATGACTTCCATTTCGATAGTACGCGAAAAAGAGACCGGAACGATGGAGATATTATTGGTATCACCTGTGAAGCCGTTGTTCTTTATCCTTTCCAAAGCCGTTCCTTATTTTGTGCTCTCTTTTGTCAATTTAGGGTCTATCCTTTTGTTATCGGTCTATGTATTGCATGTGCCGGTTGCAGGGAGTCTCTTTTGGCTGATTGTCGTATCCATGCTATTTATTTTTGTGTCCTTATCATTGGGGCTACTTATTTCATCACTTACACGAACCCAAGTTGCCGCCATGCTGGTGTCGGGGTTGATGCTGATGACGCCTACCATATTATTGTCCGGAATGATTTTCCCAATAGAAAGTATGCCTTGGGTTTTGCGACTGATAGCCAATATAATGCCTGCCAGATGGTACATTCAAGCCGTGCGTAAATTGATGATCGAAGGTGTGGACATCTCACTGGTGCTCACTGAGATCAGTGTACTTGCAGCGATGGCGGTCGTATTGATAACGATCAGCTTTAAGAAATTCAAGAACCGTCTGGAATAGGTGCATAAGCTTGGACTATCTTAAGTGAAATGATATTTGTTTCAAAGGATTGAGATTAAATAAGATAAACTATGACAATAAAGTTTCTTATAGAGAAGGAATTCAAACAACTGTTTCGTAATCCTTTTTTGCCGAGGATGATACTTATATTTCCCTGTATGATCATGCTTTTAATGCCTTGGGCTGCAAGTCTGGAAATTAAAAACATCAACCTCAATGTGGTGGATAATGACCATTCCATACTTTCCCGAAAGCTGGTGGATAAGATAGGTGCATCCACTTATTTCCGGCTGAATGGTGTTTCGCAGTCCTACAATGAAGGACTGAAAGAGATAGAACGCGGTACAGCCGATATTATATTGGAGATTCCCCGTGACTTTGAAAAAGACTGGATCACGGGAAACAGCCCTCATGTATTGGTGGCGGCGAATGCGGTGAACGGAACAAAAGGAGGGTTGGGAAGCGCTTACCTTTCGGCTATTGTCGCAGGCTACTCCACCGAATTGATTGAGGCGCAAGGCTCAAAATCTTTGGCAAAACCGATCAGTGTCAACAAGCAAGCTCTAGCAAATGTGGAAGTCACCACGCTTAATCTTTTTAATCCGAATTTAGACTATAAGTTGTTTATGGTACCGGCTTTGATGGTAATGTTGCTCACTCTTCTTTGCGGCTTTCTACCTGCGCTTAATATTGTAAGTGAAAAAGAGGTGGGAACGATCGAGCAGATCAATGTGACTCCGATAGGAAAATTTACATTCATACTGGCTAAGCTAATATCTTACTGGGTGGTCGGCTTCTTGGTATTAACTCTTTGTTTTGCATTGGCATGGCTCTTATACGGGATATTTCCGGCAGGGAGTTTTCTGATTATATATTTATTCGCCGTCTTGTTTGTGCTGGGCATTTCAGGCTTTGGCATTGTAATCTCCAATTATTCAGCGACTATGCAACAAGCCATGTTTGTGATGTGGTTTTTCTTGTTGATTCTCATTTTAATGAGTGGCTTGTTTACTCCGATACGCAGTATGCCGCAGTGGGCGCAATGGATCACCGTTCTCAATCCGTTGAAATACTTAATGCAAGTGATGCGGGCCGTATACTTGCGAGGCAGTGTGTTGTCGGAACTTTTTCCACAACTAATTGCATTGATTCTATTTGCCGTCTTCTTTAATTCGTGGGCTGTGAAGAGCTATCGTAAGAGTAAATAAGCGTAACAGAGTTTTTATGTTTAAGATATTAAAAAATATCAGCAAAAGATGAATTATCATTACTGTCCTTTTAAATGAAAATTATATCTTTGGCAGCAAAATTTAATATCATAAACCCTAATGAACACACAGAACACTTATCTTGCTTCCAAGCCTCACTATGAAATACTCGATGGCTTGCGTGGTGTGGCTGCATTAATTGTTGTTGCTTTCCATTTGTTCGAGACACACTCAGACGGTGATCACCTCGCGCAAATCATAAATCATGGTTATCTGGCAGTCGATTTCTTTTTCATGCTGTCCGGGTTTGTGATCGGTTATGCTTACGATGACCGTTGGAATAAGATGTCGTTGGGCGCATTCTTCAAACGCCGCCTTATCCGTTTGCACCCTATGGTGATAATGGGTAGTATAATCGGTGCCGCACTATATTATTTTCAGGATTCGTCTTGTTTTCCTCCTATTCACGATACTTCTGTGGGGACGATGCTACTGGTTATGCTTCTGGGTTGTACCTTGCTGCCTCTTCCGGTAAGTATGGATATACGCGGATGGACTGAGATGCATCCGCTGAACGGTCCTGCATGGTCATTGTACTTTGAATACATTGCCAATATCCTCTACGCTTTTGTATTTCGTCGTTTGTCTAAAATATGGCTTGCTGTGTTTGTTTTTGTGGCAGGATGTGCTACGATGCACTTATGCGTCACATCTCCCAACGGTGACATTATCGGAGGATGGGCTCTCAATTGGGAACAGCAGTACGTCGGTTTTGTCCGTCTGCTCTATCCGTTCTTTGCCGGCTTATTACTTTCCCGTCTGGGATGGTTGATACCTATAAAGAAAGGTGCTTTCTGGTTTTGTAGCTTGGCTATAGCATTAGTACTCTTCTGTCCGCGTATCGGAGGTGAAGAAGGGCTTTGGAAGAACGGTCTTTTTGAAGCATTGTGCATCATATTTGTATTTCCTGCTATTGTTTCGATGGGTGCAGGTGGGAATGTTACCGGTCGTTCGGCTAAGGTATGCAAATTCCTGGGTGACATCTCATATCCTATCTATATCACCCATTATCCGTTGATATATGTCTATACAGCCTGGGTGTGCAAGACCGGAACAAAACTGCCGGATGCCGTACCTTATATGATACTTACATTTGTCGCTGCTGTGCTGTTGGCATACGGCTGCCTCAAACTTTATGATGAACCGATTAGAAAGAAATTGACGCAGAAATTCCTGATGAAGAAAAAGATCGTTTAAAAAACGGTCTCTTTCTGTAGCGTTTTTATTATTATGGCTTAATAAACCTTGAAGTCTGTTTATCTGTAGAGAAGAGAGCTGCTGTATTGATTAATGCCAAGTGGGAATAGGCTTGCGGAAAATTCCCCAATTGTCGTTTGGTGGTAAAGTCAAGGTCTTCACTGAATAGTCCCAAGTGATTGGAATAGCTCAACAGTTGGTTGAATATATCTCGCGCTTCTTCGCGGTTTCCGGTGACATATAATGCACGGACAAGCCAGAATGTACAAATGGTAAATGATGAAGTCGGCGCGCCAAAGTCATCGCTATTTTTATAGCGGTACATCAATCCATTATGGAATAATTCAGATTTTATACGCTGTACCGTAGATATATATCTAGGATCAGTGGCTTTGATAAATCCGTATTGTTCCATCAGTAGGAGTGAAGAGTCCATATCGTAGCTGTCGTAACTTTGGGCGAAACTTTGAATTTCGGCGTTCCATCCATGAGCAAATACATCTTCTTTAATACGTTGCGCCTCCGCTTTCCATTGATTTTCGTAATCTTTCATACCAATATATGCAGCGATATCGGTAGCTCGGTTCAAGGCTACCCAACACATCACTTTAGAAAAAACGAAATGTTTTTCAATATTGCGAAATTCCCAAATACTTTGATCAGTATTGTGCCAGCTTGCAGTAACATCTTTGGCGATAGTCTTTACAATGCCCCACATCTCTTCTATTTCGTTAAGCGTACCGGGGAAGTGCTTATAGTAGTGATAAATAACATCCATAAGATAACCTAACGAATCATTTTGACGTTGATTATATGCGGCATTTCCAATCCTTACAGGGCTGGAATTTTCGTATCCGGCTAAGTGAGGGAGTATTTCTTCTTTCAATAGACGGCTCCCGTCAATGCCATACATAATTTGAAATGAGTCCGATTTGGACTTTAAGATACGTTGTATAAAGCCCATAAATCGACGTGCCGCCGATTGATGGCCCATCTTCAGTAATGTTTCAATAGACATGGAAGCATCTCTAATCCAGCAAAAACGGTAATCCCAGTTGCGAACCTCACCAATTGTTTCGGGCATACTGGTGGTAAGTGCCGCAATGACTGCTCCCGTATCTTGATAAGACATTAGCTTGAGAATCAGTAGACTGCGTGAGATAATATCGTTGTATTCACTAAACTTTTTCGAACGGTTATTCCAGTTTAACCAATAAACTTTAGTTCGCTGATATTCAAGATATATTCTGTCAATATCAATTGGAATGAGTTTTTGATGATAGGAGAGTAAAAAAAACTCATCTTTTTCCAGTTTGATCTCCATTTCGTTCAGAATAGCTTCAGCATTGAAACTTGAGTAAAGAAACATATTGTCCCTTCCATTGGTCGAAGAAACAGTTTTGATGAATTTAGGGAAACTTTCATTTACAGCTGTTTCGGCTGCATAGTTCATTGCCGGGCGATAGTTTATTTTGAAACGTGGCGCACCATTGACATATCGGATAAATCGATAGACCTCTGATGGAATATAATAATCATTATCACCAGTTCGATATCTCGGCATAAAATCGATCAATTCAAAGGAGCCTTCGCTTGAGACGAATGAAGTGGAAAGTATATTGGTGTTTTTTATATAGCGTTGGTTCGTAACATAGTCCTTATTTACTTCTATACCAAAGTATCCTCCTTTATTTTTATCAAGTATACGTGCAAATACGGAAGGAGAGTCGAATGAAGGTAGGCAAAGCCACTCTATGCTGCCTTTACTTGAAATTAATGCTGCTGTTTTTCCATTTCCTATAACTCCGTAATCTAAACTTTCCATATTCTTTTTCTTTATGTTTTTTTTCATTCGTCTTATAAAGATAGTCTTTTTAGTTAAGATAGATAAATCACCATTCGATAATTTGGCTCTTGATCTGAATTGATTTTTTCAATTTTATTTTTCTGAAAATCAGATGTATATGATTTTCTGCTGAACAATGGAGCTTTAATGGCGTTCTATTTTTAACTTCTTATAGTTAAGCACCTCAAAAACATTTCATTATGAAGATTATTATTATATCTAACAGATTGCCTTTAAAAATTGTTGAAGAGAATGGAAAATATGAGGTTATACCTAGTCCGGGTGGTTTGTCTACAGGGTTGGATTCTTTGGATGTAGTTCATGAAAGAGTCTGGGTGGGTTGGCCTGGTATGTATCTTGAAGATGGAGAAGAAAAAAAAGAAATTGATGATACACTGAAAGATAAAGGTTACACGCCCGTCTATCTGAGTCCCGATCAAATAGAGGAATACTATGAAGGGTATAGCAACAGCGTCTTATGGCCCCTCTGTCACTATTTTCCTAGTTACATTCATTATGAAGATGAATATTGGGAAACCTATAAAGGAGTAAATGCTCTTTTCTGTGAAGCAGCTTTAACTGTTATTGAACCGGGTGACATTGTGTGGATTCAAGACTACCAATTGATGTTGTTACCCAATATGCTAAGAGAAAAAATGCCGGATATCAGCATCGGTTATTTTCATCACATACCTTTTCCTTCTTATGAATTGTTTCGTACTTTGTCACAAAGCACCGAATTATTACGAGGACTGTTGGGAGCTGATTTAATAGGTTTTCATACTCATGACTATATGCGACATTTTATTAGTGCAGTTTATAGAGTCTTGAAGCTCGAATGCAATTTAGATGAAATTCAATTAGAGGATAGGGTAGTGGATGTGGATGCTTTTCCTATGGGAATAAATTATCAAAGATATCATAATGCAGTGCAGGACCCTGATATCAGGAAACGTGCCGAAGAATTCAGGAAGAGTCTTGGAAAAGGAAAATTGATGTTGACTGTAGACCGGCTTGATTATACTAAGGGTATTCCGATGAGGCTTGATGCTTTTAATGCCTTATTGGAAGATTATCCCGAGTATCGTGGGAAAGTGTCGTTAGTGATGATTGTGTCTCCATCCCGTGATAATGTGGACATTTATTCGCAGTTAAAAAATCGGGTGGATAAAATGGTGGGTGCTATTAACGGACGTTTCTCTACACTTGACTGGACTCCGGTTTATTACTTCTACCGTTCGTTTCAATTTGAAGAATTGGTAGCTTTGTATCGTCTTTCAGATATTGCTTTAGTTACTCCTCTTCGTGACGGAATGAACTTGGTCGCTAAAGAGTATTTGGCTACAAAAAGAGATGAGTCAGGCGTGCTTGTCTTGAGCGAAATGGCTGGTGCGGCTATTGAGTTGTCTGAAGCTTTGATTATAAACCCTACAAATGTACGTGAGATTGAACAGGCTATGGTGGGTGCATTGAGAATGCCTGTTAAGGAACAACGTAAGAGAATGATTTCAATGCAAGCTTTAATTTCGGAACAGACTGTGGAACAATGGGCAAAAGATTTTATAGAAGAGTTGCAACAGGTCAGGGATAAAAATGTATCGCTGCATCGTAAGATTGTTGGTCGGGATAACTTTGTCCAAATAAAGGTAGCTTATGATAATGCTCGTAAAAGACTTATTTTATTAGATTATGACGGTACATTGGCGCCGTTTAAGAATAATCCGCATGATGCTTTTCCAACTCCTGAATTATTGAAATTGCTGTCTGTACTTTCTGCAGATAAAGCCAACAAAATAGTAATAAGTAGTGGTCGTGATCGTTATACATTGGAAAAGTGGCTTGGACATTTGCCGATTGATCTTGCTGCTGAGCATGGAGCTTTCTACAGGGAGCATGGAGAATGGCATAAGAAACTGGATAAAATAGTCTGGGATAAAGAGATATTAGGCGTAATACAACACATAGCCAAGAGGACTCCACGATCTAAGATAGAGATAAAAGATACTGCACTAGTTTGGCATTATAGGGATGTGGATAGCTGGTTGGCCGATTTGAGGGTGACGCAACTTATCAATGCACTAATCAACCCATCTTCCAGACATAATCTACAAATAATGAAAGGTAACAAAATTGTAGAAGTTAAAAATAATAATGTGACCAAAGGTTCCGAGGCCCTCAGATTATTGGGTAAAGAGCAATATGACTTTATAATGGCGGTAGGTGACGATACCACCGACGAAGATATGTTCATGGCACTACCGGAACAGGCCATTACTATTAAAGTGGGCCGAAACTCAAATGTGGCGAAATATAATATACCTACTCAGTCTCATACTTTAGGCTTTCTCTGGCAATTGAGTGAATAAATCTTCAAATTGAATAACCTTTTGGGGTTGCTGCTTTTATAACTTTCCCGGCCAATTGGAGGAAGAAGTCGTGTGCTTGTTTCCCATGACTCTCGGGCCTTAAACCTTTTCTGTGGTATATCTGTTTCTTATGAGAAATAAAAAATAGAAAAATGAAAAAGCTATTCTCTCTCTTTATGTTTTGCATGCTGGCAACCATAGTGTTTGCCCAGCAAAAGCCTTCTTTGTACGATTTTAAAGTGACCGACATTGATGGCAAAGAATTTAATCTGGCTACCTTGAAAGGTAAGAAGGTCTTAGTGGTAAATGTTGCCTCTAAATGTGGTTTAACACCTCAATATGAAAAGCTACAGCAGCTATATGAGAAGTACAAGGATAAAAACTTCGTGATCGTAGGTTTTCCGGCAAATAACTTCAATGGTCAGGAGCCCGGTACGAATGAAGAAATCAAGCAGTTCTGTGTTGACAAATATGATGTTAGCTTTCCGATGATGAGCAAAATCGATGTAGTCGGAGAGAACAAGGCTCCTCTTTATAAATGGCTGACCGAGAAAGCTGTGAATGGAAAGCTTGAAGCCCCTGTACAGTGGAACTTCCAAAAATTTATGATTGACGAGAAAGGACAGTTGGTTGATTTTGTCCCGCCACGTGAAGATCCGTTCTCGGAGAAAATTATAAAGTGGATAGAGAAATAAGGCTAATATGACACAACTCCCGTTTGTAAGTGATACAGACGGGAGTTGTGCGCATTATTATAATAAGATATCTATTGCTTCATGCGTAATACCCGGATTCCCGTCCAGCTATTATTGTTCTTAAGCATTTGTGATAGAGCTATATTTGAAACGACCACTTTCTTTTCTTTAGAAGAAGCATGTATCAGACTAAGTTTGCCATCTACATAAAAGGCTATGCCCAAATGAGCCACATCGAGTCCGGGAGTATTTGTGGTAATGGCAATGATATCACCATCATTAATCCAAGGTAATCCCTCGTTAGGTAATTTATCTTTTGGCAGATAACGAATTTCTTTTCCACTCAGTGCCTTTTCAATCTTCTTCATTTTAGCCACGTTACCGGGGGAATTAGTTAATTGTTTGTACAATTGGGGGTGAGTGGACATGTATGAGATGGATAATTTCTGTGTATCGGTACAACGTGCTCCGCTGATATCCTGGATGAGACCATCGCGAACCCCATTGTTTATCCAGTCAGCAATATAATGTAAGCGTGAGGTATAGCCGTCAATCTTACCGTCACGATAACGGATTTTCTGAAGATTATTCGCAAAATCACCTTCTGCTACCTGACCGTCTTCAAGAGGGGAGAGGGACATAGCCAGCACGTATTCCACGAATGTGGTGCAATCCACTTCATCACAATTGATTACCAGTTCTTCGTTGTCATTAACATCGAGCGTATGAGCTACATAAGGAACGTCCATAAAGCTAATGGCGTTATTCAACATTACGTTTTTATGATCTTGTCCATGGACATTGCCGACTGTAAAACATAATGCACTAAACAGAATAGTTGTGAATGTTTTCATTGATCTTCAAGTTATTAATGAGTATAAAAAAAGGATGTAGCAAATGTACTACATCCTTTCCATAAACCATTATATTCCAACGTTAATATTGGAGAATTCTTATTTATTCTGATCTGTAAAAACCAGCCCTTCGCGTAACCACTTTTCCAGTTCTTCAGTCCATTGGCGCTTGTAGGTGAAGCTATCCTTAAAACCCCATCCGTGTCCCCCTGTAGGATAAACATGAAGTGTGGCACGGACTTTCTTGTCGAGGAGTGCCTGGAAATAACTGATTCCATTAACGGGTGGGACAGCGGTGTCATCGGAAGAAAGCATGATAAATGCCTGAGGTGTATTGGCATTGACCTGGCGTTCGAGCGAATAATGTTGTTCCATTTCTTTGCTCGGATTACTACCAATTAAATTTTCACGTGAGCCTGCGTGAGTAATGCCTTGTACCATCGAAATGACCGGATAGAATAAGATTTCAAAATCGGGACGGGTCTCTTTGCTTGTGTAAAGCGTAGCTAATGAGGCTGCCAAGTGTCCTCCAGCCGATGCTCCCATTATACCCACGCGAGCGGGATTGACTCCCCATTCGGCTGCGTGTTGGCGTACCAAGCGGATAGCCTGCTCTGCATCGGATAATGGCACCTCGTTATGTCCGTTAGGCATTCTATATTTCAATACGACATAAGTAATTCCCATCGTATTTATCCATGCAGCCATGTCGTGACCTTCGTGACTCATTGCGAGACGTGCGTAGCCTCCTCCGGGACACATTATAATTGCTATTCCGTTGGGCTTGGCAGGGCGATAAACCGTGATGGATGGGTTGACTACGTTTGCTACACGTCCACCGTTAAGGTCTTCCTGTTCTCCTTTCAGTCCGTTGGTATTCGGAGCTCCGTTTGGCCACAATAAAATTTCAGTCGGCTTTTGTGCCGACAGCACAGTTGATATCATTAAGGCTGCTACAATTAGAATTTTTCTTATCATGATAGTTGATTTTGGTTTTTCTATCTTAAGCATTTTCCTCTTATTTTGTTTTCATCGATGCTTTGATGAAATAGAGGATGAGTGCTATATAAGCCACGAGAGCGACAACTTCCGACCAGCTGTTGCTTACCCACGCTTCATTGACCAGATTTATTCCACCGAAGCGTAGTGCTGCGCTAACCACTCCCATAAGTGCTCCACCGGCAATGAATCCGGATGCAAGAAGTGTTCCCTTCTCGCCGCGGATCGTATTAAGGGCTGCATCTTTACTGCGGGTAGTAACGTACCAGTTGATGGCACCACCTACAACTAATGGTACATTCAGTTCCAATGGGATGAACATTCCCAGTGCAAATGCAAGTGCCGGTATCTTTAAGAAGTTAAGTAAGATTGCAATTATAGCTCCAATGCCATAGAGTAACCATGGTGCGCCGACTCCGTTCATCAACGGCTCTATGACCGCTGCCATGGCGTTAGCTTGCGGTGCCGAAAGCTGACCGCTGGTAAAGCCGTAAGTCTTGTTGAGGATTATCATGACGCCGCCTACGGTAGCTGCCGAAACAAGAGTTCCAAGGAACTTCCACGACTCTTGTTTCATAGGAGTGGTTCCCAACCAATATCCTATTTTTAAGTCGGTTATAAAACCTCCCGCCATTGACAGTGCCGTACATACCACACCACCCATAACCAAAGCTGCAACCATTCCCGAAGGACCTTTCAAACCTACGGCAACCATAACCACCGAAGCAAGAATAAGCGTCATCAGTGTCATGCCCGATACCGGATTGGTTCCGACAATTGCAATAGCATTGGCTGCTACCGTAGTGAACAAGAAAGCTATTCCGGCCACTAAAACAACTGCAACAATTGTGTGGAGAATGTTACCTTGCATCACATCCAGGTAGAAGAACAGGATAATCAGCAACAAGGTGAGCAATGAACCGATAGCGATGATCTTCATGGACAAGTCGCGCTGGGTACGCTTTACCTGTACGTCGATAGCGCTATTTCCTTTCATTTCTTTTGCAGCAAGGCCTACTGCACTCTTTATGATACTCCATGATTTGATGATGCCGATAACTCCTGCCATGGCAATACCACCTATACCGATGCTCTTTGCATAATATTTGAAGATTTCTTCAGGAGCCATGCTGCCTACGGTAGCTGTAATGCTGGGGTTCCATTGGTTCAGTACGCTATCGCCCCAAATAAAAGACATACCGGGAATGATGATCCACCATACAGCTAAAGAACCTGCACAGATAATGGATGCATATTTTAAACCGACGATATATCCCAGACCGAGTACTGCAGAGCCGGTATTTACCTTAAATACCAGTTTGGCTTTGTCTGCCAATGCTTCTCCAATGCCACATACTCTGGTGGTGAAGTTTTCATTCCACCATCCGAAAGTCGCTACAATAAAATCGTATAATCCTCCGATGATACCTGCAATTAAAAGAGGTTTTGCCTGATTACCGCCTTTTTCACCCGATACAAGTACCTGTGTGGTGGCTGTCGCTTCAGGAAAAGGATATTTACCGTGCATATCACTCACGAAATATTTACGGAAAGGAATGAGGAAGAGGATACCCAATATACCACCCAATAACGAGCTGATAAAGACTTGAGCGAAAGTGACGGTAATTTCCGCCGGATAAGCCTCTTGAAGTATGTATAAAGCAGGAAGAGTGAAAATGGCTCCGGCTACAATTACTCCCGAACTGGCGCCGATAGATTGGATAATGACATTCTCACCAAGTGCATTCTTGCGTTTGGCGGCACCGGATACACCTACGGCAATAATGGCAATAGGGATGGCAGCTTCGAACACTTGCCCTACTTTTAATCCCAGATATGCAGCCGCAGCAGAAAAAAGAATTGCCATGGCGATTCCCCATGATACCGACCAGATATTAACCTCCGAATATTTCTTGTCAGGGCTCATCAAGGGATTGTACACTTCACCCGGTTTCAATTCGCGGAAGGCATTTTCCGGCAAGCCGGTAACTTTCTCTTCTTCTTGTTTCATAAAATTACTTTCAGTTTATGTTGTATGATTAATGCAATGACTAATAGCCAGTTCAAAGGAAATAAAAAAAAGGAGAACTGTGAAATTCTCCTTTTATAATTTGCCATTATTTATATCAAAACAGTGGGAAGAGCAATTATTTTCCGTCTTTATCGGTCATTGTCCCCTCTATGAAAATTCTCATCATTTCTGTTTTGGCATTAGTGCGCAGAGTAATTGACTTCTTAAAATAGCCAGGGTACTTACCTGTGCCATTGTATGTCACTTTTATTTTTCCGCTCTTACCAGGCATTACCGGTTCCTGAGTATATTCGGGAACAGTGCAACCACATGATGCTACCGCCTGATGAATAACCAACGGACCATCACCTACATTCGTAAATGTAAAGACACAGCTCACTACAGGATTTTTCTCGGAAAATGTGCCGAAGTCATGAGTTGTTTTATCAAACTTGATGTCAGCTTTTCCTTGTGCAGAAGCGTAACTGATGCTTGCAACCAGCATCATCATATAAAAAACGAGCTTTTTCATTTTAAAGATCTTTTTGTTTAACACGTTGGCAAAGGTAAATGCTTTTTGTGAAAACGAATCAAATGAATTGCGAAATAGTATTAAATCACGGTATAAACTCCTTTCCGGTAGGTAGTTTGCTATCTGAAAGGACAGAAACATGATGTATTGGCACGTTCAAATTTCGAAATGTCCGGAATTCATTGTGCAAAAACAGTTAATTTACGCAATGCCTATTTGTGTATCTAGAGGATTTTATTGAATTTTGCACTCGCTTTCAATAGCCTTTTTCCCAAGTATAATTTAGATTATTTTTTTCTCCATAAAGCGTTTTAATCGTCTTGTCCCATATTGTTTCCGGTTGATCAATGGACAGGGATTTTAGCTAATCAAAATGATTTGTATGAAACATTCTGCCGAGAGTAACTATGTAAATTTAACTACAACTCCTGTTCCCCGTCTGATTATCTCATTGGCGGTACCCACTATTATAAGCATGTTGGTGACTTCTTTTTATGTCATGGTGGATACCTATTTCATGGGTAAGATTAATACCCAGTCCACTGCGGCTGTAGGCATTGTATTTTCAATCATGTCCATTATTCAGGCTGTCGGATTTTTCTTCGGACATGGTTCAGGTAATTATATTTCACGTAAATTGGGTGCTCACGAAGCAGATAAGGCTGAGAAGATGGCCGCTACTGGTTTTTTCTTCGCTCTTTTCACCGGCATCATTCTTTCCGTGTTAGGTCTTGTTTTTCTGACTCCTCTGTCTGTAATGCTGGGATCGACACCTACAATCTTACCCTATACCGAAAAGTATCTTGGTATTATATTGTTGGGAGCACCTTTCATGACTTCTTCGCTGGTACTAAACAATCAGATCCGTTTTCAGGGCAATGCCATGTACGCCATGATTGGTATTGTTAGCGGTGCCGTGATGAATGTTTTTCTGGCTCCTATACTGATATTTGTTTTGGATCTAGGTATATCAGGGGCGGCTATTGCCACGGTAATCAGTCAGATTTTCAGCTTTACGCTGCTGTTCCGCATGTCCGGTAAAGGAGGAAACATCCGTATACGATATAAGAACTTTACTCCCACACGCTCTTTTATAAAAGAAATCATTGGGGGAGGAACTCCTTCATTGGCACGTCAGGGACTCGCCAGTGTGGCTACTATTTTTCTAAATGTTGCTGCCGGGCGATATGGAGATGCCGCTATTGCCGGGATGTCTATTGTGACTCGCATCTCCATGTTCATAAATGCTTCCCTGATAGGTTTTGGACAGGGATTTCAACCTGTATGCGGGTTTAATTATGGTGCCGGTCTATATGCGCGGGTACGGCAGGGTTTCTGGTTTTGCGTTAAAGTAGGGTTTGTCTTTTTGTTGTTACTGGCAGTGGCAGGCATGGGGTATGCCGAGGAAATTGTGGCTGTCTTCCGCAAGGGCGACCCGGATGTTATCGCAGTTGGTGCTGCTGCGTTACGCTGGCAGTTCATCACTTATCCATTGGGATCATGGATTATCATCAGTAATATGATGTTGCAAACCATTCGGAAACCTATTCCTGCTACCACACTTTCTTCAGCTCGTCAGGGACTGTTCTTCATCCCTCTTATACTTATTCTTCCTACTTTTTGGGGATTGAAAGGAGTTGAGGTCTGTCAAGCTCTAGCGGATAGTCTGACTTTCTTACTTGCTATTCCTTTGACGACGTATGCGCTACGCGAAATGAAGAGAAAAGAAGCAAACAAGCTTTAGCTCTAGTTGAATAGAAGCATGATAATGTGCTGATTGTCATGTAATAATCAAAATTACTTTATACCACAATGCAATAAAAAGAAACAGACCGTCAGTTGGGGTCGAACAGATGGTCTGTTGGAGCTTAACTGACGGTCTGTTTATATTCAACAGACCATGTCTTTTATAATAAAGAAATGGTGTCTTTTTGTAGATTATAATTTCTCCGGTTGAGGCTCATTGTGTATCTGTTGCTTCAAGTCGGCCTGCATCAGCAAGTTTTTCAATTCCTCTTCCGTGTGTTCCTTTCTATACAGAGGTACAGTCTCTACTACAGCTACCGAAGGATCCAAATCGTACATTTGTTTGTCGGAGGTTGCTATCTGCTTAATGATATCATAACAGAACAGCGTAAATTGCTGAATAGGCTTAATGTTGATATTACGTATCACACGACCTACTACCATGTATTTGAATTCTCCATGGTTATATTCTCCTCCTTGTAGTGAAGGGTAGCGTGATGATAAATCCACCATTCCCTTACGCTCCATATCGTTGGCAATAAGGTTGACATATTTATCGGTGTGGATTCCGAGTTTGAAGCCGGCTCTGATATCGAGTCGGAAAATCTTGCAAGGTACATACACCGTAGTCTCATAACCGAATTCATAAGGTTCGTCCGTGCGGCGGATATTAATAAACCAATACGTATCAGCCCTTTTAGGCGTTTTGGTAAAAAGCGAATACGAAATCTTGTTCTCTATATTGTCTTTACGTTTTGCATTAGTGATGTATACCAAATGGGTTGCCGTTTTAGGTATGCTTTCGTCTTTGCTTATTCTGTCAATCTGATTGATATAGCTCTTATTTACCACATCGTATGTGGTGAATTTCTTTTTCAGCCATGTTCCCTTTATCCACGAGTACATTATAATGAATACCAATCCACCAATAAATACCGGAACGAAACCACCATGACCGAATTTTTGCATGTTGGCAATGAAGAAAGTAAACTCGAAAATGATGAAAAATACCGTCACCGGAATGCTGAACCAAAGCGGACGGTTGTTTTTGATAAAGAAGAGGAAGAGTAGGATTGATGTCATCATCATACTGATGGTGATGGCAAGTCCGTACGCTGCTTCCATTTTTGTAGAAGACCCCAGCACCACCATTACCATGAGGCAGAGCATCATTAACATATAATTGACAGACGGAATATACATCTGTCCCTTGATAGTTGTAGGATATTCTATCTTCACTGGCGGCCATAAGTTCATGGAAATGGCTTCACTGATCACGCTGTATGATCCGCTGATCAATGCTTGGCTCGCTATGATCGCAGCCGATGTAGCCATTAATACTCCTATAATGATAAACCACTGAGGCATCATCATGAAGAAAGGATTTGTTCCGTGAGTGATTTTTTCGGGATGGTTGATGATCCATGCAGCCTGTCCCAGATAATTTAAGATCAAGGCTATCTTCACGAAGATCCATGCTGCCCGTATATTCTTTAATCCACAGTGTCCTAAATCGGAATATAATGCTTCGGCACCGGTAGTACAGAGGAATATAGATCCCATTATGATAAGTGCATCGGGGACTTCAATAATAAATCGGATTGCATAATATGGATTGAATGCCAATAATACACTCCAGTCCTGAGCTAATTGGAGTAAGCCTACCACCGCCATCATAATAAACCACAAGCACATGAACGGACCGAAATATTTGCCTAACGATCCCGTACCATAAGGTTGGAGTAAGAAGATACCGATAACAATGATTAAAGCGATGGAGAGTGTCTGCATATTAGGAACTAGTACATCAAGCCCCTCTACAGCTGAGGTAACCGTCATCGCCGGAGTGATTACCCCGTCGGCAAGCAACATAGCAGCACCTATTGCGGCAATGAACAAGGCCCATTTGAATTTTTTACGGATCAGAGCATATAAAGATAGAATTCCACCTTCACCTTTATTATCTGCTTTAAGTGTGAAAATAACATACTTTAAGGTGGTAAGGATGGTTAATGTCCAAATCACGCAAGATACTGCTCCCATAATATACTCGGGTCTCGCTAATTGTCCGTCCGGTAAAGTATGGATTACAGCGCGCATTACATAAAGAGGCGATGTACCAATATCACCGAAGACGATGCCGATAGCCAATACAATTCCCATTGCGCTGAAAGGCACCCGATATTTATTCTCCATAAAAAAAATATAATAAAAAATTCTTTTGCGGGCACAAATGTAGTTGTTTGTTTGATATGTATATACTATTTTTTAGAAATATTAGGGTGTTCCTTCCTATTTTTGTCCTTCGTCAAGCCCTATTCTCTAACTTCCTACCACGCGTTTGTGCTATAAAAACATAAAAATAGTGCCTTGCTTGCAACTGTCCGTTACGAACCGTACAGCCATTGGCAAAGCACTATTCAATCTTTTTTTCCGCTAAAGGATTAGCGGCTTTATTGGCAGCTTATAATCTACTTCTGAGTATTTCTGCTACAGTTCCGTAACCGATATCCTGGCGCTCGCCTAGCAGTGTTTTTCTTTCTTTAAATCGTTCAGTGATAATTCCGATTGTCGTCTCATTTACATCATAGTCTTTCAGATGTGTGTTGATGCCGACGGATTCAAAGAAATCTTCCGTTCTTTGTATAGCTTGGTTAATCCGTTCTTCGGATGATCCGGCGGATATGTTCCAGATACGATAAGCATATTGTTCCAACTTATCTCTTTTGGCATTTCGCATGACGTTCATTACACCCGGTAGTACGATGGCTAATGTGCGGGCATGGTCAATGTTGTGAAGGGCGGTCAGTTCATGTCCGATTTCGTGTGTTGCCCAGTCTTGTGGCACACCGCAACCGATAAGTCCGTTGAGGGCCATGGTAGCTGTCCACATAAAGTTGGCGCAATCGTCATATTCAGGCTGCTCTTTCATTACCTTCGGCGCAATCTCAATGAGGGTCTTCAACAATGACTCCGAGAAGTAGTCCTGCACCATAGCATTGACTGGATAAGTGAGATACTGTTCTATGGTATGCACAAATGCGTCTACAATCCCGTTAGCTACCTGACGTTTGGGAAGGGAATAGCACACTTCGGGATCAAGTATTGAGAATTTCGGCATAACCCACGGACTCATGAAAGCATATTTTTCTTTGGTGGATATGCGGGAAATCACAGCTCCGGAGTTCATTTCACTGCCAGTAGCGGGTAATGTGAGGATTGTGCCTATCGGAACAGCTTTTTCTACCGCTGCATTTCCCAGCATAATATCCCATGGATCTCTTTCCATCGGTATCGCCGCAGCAATGAACTTAGTCCCGTCTATTACCGAGCCTCCACCTACAGCGAGCAGGAAGTCTACCTTTTCTTTCTTGCCCAATGCTATCGCATTCATTAATGTTTCATATTTAGGGTTGGGTTCGATGCCGCCGAATTCAATGTAGCTGTATCCTTCAAGTGCTTTAACCACCTGATCGTGCACCCCGTTTTTCTTGATGCTTCCACCACCATAAGTAATCATGATTTTGCTATCTTTTGCGAGTAGTTCGGATAGCTTTCCGATTTCATTTTTGCCGAAAACAATATTCACCGGATTTTGATAACTGAAATTGTACATACGTTTAGTCTTTTTTGAAGTTAGTATTCAGTTTACTGTAATCAATGTCCCACAAAGTTAATATAAACTTTGACTGGGGCGTATAGCTACGGGGCATAAATTAGAACTTATGCTTGATGGGGGTGCCGGAAGGATGGAGGTGCGGAGAGTCGGGAAGCAGTTATAAAGCGAGACCGTCTCATTCAGAGGCGGTCTCGTTTGTGTGGTAATAGGCTTCCGCTTTAGCAAGGGTTTCCGGTTTGCCTATATCAAACCAGTTTTCACTGTCGAGTGGATATCCTTGTATCTGTGCCTTTTGACAGATGTCTACATAAAACGGGATAATGGAAAACTTCCCTGTCCATTGCTCTTTCATATAACTGAATATGGATGGCGAAAGCACATGGACGCATCCAAAGGCCTCAAGGGTATATTCTTCACTTGGGTAGTCCAAATTTTGGGGAAGAACTTCTCCTGTCGATAAATTGGTCCACCCGCAAAGACGGTGCTCTTTATTCATGAGCAGATACCGGGAAGTCTTACGATGATTGGTGAGTAACGTAGCATCCACATTACCGGATAGATGATGCCGATAGAATGCGGCAAGATCCAGATCTGATAAAATGTCGGCATTATGGATGAGGAAAGGCTCATTGCCGTCGAGAAAAGAACGCGCCTTTTTTATTCCTCCCCCCGTATCCAATAATTCTCCCCGTTCATCACTGACATTAATGGCAATGCCGAAATTATTGTTTGCGCGAAGAAACTCTATAATCTGTTCCCCGAAATGGTGTATGTTTACAGTAATTTCATTGAATCCGGCCTCTTTAAGTCTGATGATCACCCTTTCCAGCATCGGTTTTCCCGCTACCGGTACAAGTGCTTTCGGCATGTGGTCTGTAAGTGGCCGCAGGCGTGTGCCCATGCCTGCGGCAAATATCATTGCTTTCACGTGGTTGAGAAATTTATTATGGACGATTGAAAATTTACGGTTTCTTTATTTCAATACCTGCTCTATATTTTGTTCGCGGTGTACGAGGTTTACCCGCACTCCGAATTTCTTGTTCAAATGTTCAGCCAGATGTTGAGCTGAATATACCGAACGGTGTTGTCCTCCAGTACAGCCGAAACATACTGAAAGGTTTGTGAATCCACGCTCCATATATCTTTTTACAGAAGCATCCACCAAAGAATAAACATGTTCAAGGAAAGTGGTGATTTCTCCATCTTCTTCGAGAAAACTTATAACCGGTTCGTCAAGGCCTGTGAAAGGTTTGTAGCGTTCATATTTTCCCGGATTATTTACAGCGCGGCAGTCGAATACGAATCCGCCCCCATTGCCGGAAGGATCTTCTGGAATACCTTTTTTATAGGCAAAACTGGTTACTTTCACTGTTAAAAGACGCTTTTGCGAATCATCGGTGAACTGAGTCAATTCTGTTAGGTCTTTCAATACCTGACACAGGTAAGGGTATTCAGGATAAGGTTCACGGAGCAATTGGCGCAAGTTCTCTACAGCGAAAGGTACGCTTTGAATAAAATGAGGTTTTTTCTCAAAATAACCACGGAACCCGTATGCACCCAATACTTGCATCGTACGGAAAAGCACGAAGTGGCGGAGCTGGGCATAGAAGTAATTCTCGTCCACAGGCTGGTATTTTTGCAATGAATTCATGTATTCGTGCAGCAATTCCTCACGGAGACTCTCAGGATAGTTTGCTTTGGCTTGCCACAGAAACGAAGCAACATCATAATATACCGGTCCTTTGCGTCCTCCCTGAAAGTCGATCAACCAGGGTTCTCCATCCTTAATCATCACATTGCGCGATTGGAAATCACGGTACATAAATGTTGCCGATGAGCTGCGCAGCAATACATCCGCCATTTTTTGAAAATCATCTTCCAACCGGTCTTCCTGGAAATCCATTCCGGTGGCTTTCAGAAAACAATATTTAAAATAGTTTAGGTCCCAAAGGATAGAACGGTGATTTAGTTCTCCTTGTGGGTAACAAACCGAAAAGTCCATGCCTTCCGCACCGGAGAACTGAATGTCAGGAAGTAGGCGCATTGTTTTGCGTAACAACATCTTCTCGTCTTCATCGAAAATGCTCGTCTTGCGTCCCTTTTCAATCGCATTGAAAAGTAGCGTGTCGCCAAGATCCTCCTGAATATAATATTCGTCATTTTCACTCTTGAGTAATACCTTTGGTACAGGTAATCCTTTCTTTAGAAAATGATCGGCCATGTAAATGAAAGCACGGTTTTCTTCAGGAGATGTGCCGCATACCCCTATCAGGGTGGGGGTACCGGATAAACGGAAATAGCGACGGTTCGACCCGGAAGAGGGAAGTTCTTCAATCACTTCGGGCTCATTTCCGGTATAAGAATGATACAGTTTTTTAAGTTCTTCAATTATCATAAAACAGCATTTATTGAGGCAGCTAAGGTAAGTGTTTTGCGGCAGATATGCCATATTAAAGCAAGAAATAAGTATGATTGAAACATCGAAATGTTTGTGAATTTCAAAGTAATCATGTAGGTTTGCAGTAATGAAACCACTTCTTAGTGGCAAATCAAGTAAAAAATGAATAACTCTGATAGATTACATCCTGTCATGTTTGTCGGAACAGGCAGCGATGTGGGAAAAAGTATAATAGCTGCGGCATTCTGCCGTATTTTTAAACAGGATGGCTTTAATCCTGCACCTTTCAAAGCTCAGAATATGGCACTTAACTCTTTCGCTACGCCCGATGGGTTGGAAATTGGACGTGCACAAGCTGTTCAGGCCGAAGCGGCGGGTGTGCCCTGTCATACGGATATGAATCCTATTCTGTTGAAACCGTCTTCCGATATGACATCACAAGTTGTTCTGAATGGTCGACCGGTGGGAAACAGAAGTGCTTACGAGTTTTTTCGGCGTAAAAGAGAGATTAAATCGGGAGATGGCAATCTTTCCATGCAGGAAAGCGAAGCCGGTCAAACCGGCGAGGTACAGGAAGAGATCGATTTCCGGAGTGAAGTCTTTGCGGCTTACGACCGACTCGAATCGCGCTATAATCCCGTGGTGATGGAAGGAGCGGGGAGTATATCAGAGATAAATCTCAGAGATATAGATTTGGTGAACTTACCTATGGCTGCACATGCTAAAGCGGATGTTATCCTGATTGGTGACATCGACAGGGGAGGTGTTTTTGCGAGTGTATATGGCTCGTTGATGCTGCTTACTCCTGATGAGCGCAAACTGGTTAAGGGTATACTAATCAATAAATTCCGTGGCGATCTCCGTTTGTTCGATAGTGGAGTGAAGATGCTGGAGGAACTTTGCGGCATTCCTGTGCTCGGAGTTGTTCCTTATTACCGCGACATCTTTATCGAAGAGGAAGACTCGGTGGCATTGAGTACAAAATCCATACATGCCGAACGTGGGAAAATTAATGTAGCCGTGGTATTGCTGCGCCATTTGAGCAATTTTACCGACTTTAATGTGTTGGAGCATGATCCGCGTGTTCATTTATTCTATACCAATAATGTGGATGAACTTGCTAAAGCCGATATCATATTGCTTCCGGGATCGAAAAGCACAATTGCTGATTTGCATGAATTGCGTCGTAATGGAGTGGCTCAGGCAATAGTCTGTGCGCATCGTGAGGGAGCGACTGTGATGGGAATCTGCGGGGGATATCAGATGATGGGGATGGAAATACTCGACCCCGATCGTGTGGAAGGGGATATTGAATTCTTACCGGGTCTGGGTTTATTACCGGTGACTACCCGCATGATGGGCGAGAAAGTGACTAAACAAGTACGCTTTCATTTCCGAAAGAATGAACCGGGCAATACCATAAACGGCGCGGCAGCTTTTAATAGGGAAACGTCCGATTGTTGTGAAGGGTACGAAATACACATGGGCAGTACGACTCCCGTTAAAGACGCTCTTCCTTCTCCGCTGAATTTCTTGGATGATGGGCGCTCCGACGGTTATTTTGTCGATCATACCTGTATGGGAACATACGTACATGGTATTCTCGATAATCCGTCATTTATCAATTTCCTATTACAACCTTTTGCCGATAAACTGACGGAGCGGATGGATTTTGACTATAAAGCATTTAAAGAAGAACAATATAATAAGTTGGCCGATCACGTGCGTAGCCATGTGGATATGCCTCTTGTCTATAAAATACTGAAGGGGAATGATTGAGGGACATGGAGATGATTCGTATAAGTATGGAAGTGCGATCAATATCGATTTCAGTTCGAATATCTCCCGGAGTATTGATTTATCGGGACTGAAGACTCATTTGGCTGAATGTATAGCATCTTCCGGCAGACTAGGGAAAACATCGGATATTCTTTCTTCCTATCCTGAACCGGAACCATATAGCTTGGAAGCCTGTCTGGCAAAGAAATTCGGTCTGCCATCGAGTTCAGTATGCGTGACAAACGGTGCTACCGAAGCGATCTATCTGATTGCTCAGACTTTCAGAGGGACAAATTCAGCGATTCTACAACCTACATTTAGCGAATATTCCGATGCTTGCCGTATGCACGCCCATCGGGTAACTTCTATCTATCGCTTGCCGGCTTGTCCCGGTAAAAGTTCGGACAATATAGCTTTGCCGGATGAGGTAAGAATGCTGTGGCTTTGCAATCCTAACAATCCCACGGGAACCGTTTACGATAAGCAGAAACTTATCGACTTGATTACAGCTTACCCCGAAGTCTGCTTCGTAATGGATCAATCGTATGAATGTTTTACGCTTAGGCCTTTGTTTACTGCTTCTGAAGCGGCTTCTTATCCCAACGTTTTGCTCTTGCATTCCATGACCAAGAACTATGCCGTACCGGGGTTACGCTTAGGATATGTCACCGGAGATGAAGGCCTGTTGAACCGTTTACGGACAAACCGCATGCCCTGGTCTGTCAACAGAATAGCTATTGAAGCCGGACTATACCTCATAAAGTCGAGCCCGTCGGGGTATTCAAGTCAATACCCATTCAATGTGGCGGAATATTTGGAAGAGACCGCCCGCTTGCAGTCGGCATTAAAGCGCTTGCATGGTTTGGAAGTATGGGATACGCATACACACTTTTTTCTGGTTCGTCTTCGTTATGGCAAAGCGTCAGCATTAAAAGAATACCTGATAGAGAAGCATGGCATATTGATTCGTGATGCTTCCAACTTTGAAGGACTGGATGAACCTTTTTTCCGTATTTCACCTCAAACTCCCGAAGAAAATGATGCTTTGGTGAGTGCCATTGAGGAATGGATCAATAATGTTTAAACCGGATTCATTGTAAACTCGTGGCGTTTATTTATTTTTGCAATAATGGAAAAAGCCTTAATCATCATAGGAATAGCTTTTAGTGTCAACCTGCCTTTGCTTGCAGCATGGCTGTTCGATCGCTGGTTGGGTGATCCTGCCTGGTTGCCTCATCCTGTAGTGGGATTCGGAAAATCGATTGCTTTCTTTGAGCACCGGTTGAATAAGGGGGAAGCCCGTTTCCTTAAAGGAGCGGTAATGGCATCCGGCTTGGTGCTGGGAACATATTTGCTTACCGTGTTGGCCTTGCATTGGGCTAAAGCCGTTTCACCCGAATTCCTGCTTGGCTTACAGATTGTGATGATCTTCTTCTGCCTCGCCGGAACCACTTTGATACGCGAGGTGCGCATGGTGTTTGAAGCTTTGGATAATTCATTGGAAGAAGGTAGGAAGCAAGTGGCTCGTATTGTCGGACGCGATACTTCGGAACTTTCTGCGCAGGAAGTCCGTACCGCTGCTCTTGAAACATTGGCTGAGAACTTGAGTGATGGAGTTATTGCTCCTCTTTTCTGGTATCTTATTCTCGGCATACCCGGAATGTTGGCCTATAAGATGGTAAATACGCTTGATTCGATGATAGGGTATAAGAATGAGCGTTACGGTGAGTTCGGTCGCTTTGCAGCCAAACTGGATGATGTGGCAAATTATATCCCTGCTCGGTTGACAGCCTTTCTGATGATCTTGTCCTATTCTTCGGGTCTATACCGTAAATTGAAAAGAATGCCCGTTGGCAATCCGACTATTGACTCCACTTCAGTCGATCCAACTGCTATAAACTCCGGTAAAGACTTACCCCAAAAGAGACCCGGGTTTATGGAACTGCTTAGCTTTGTGAGCGAATATGGGAAAGAACATGCCAGTCCGAATTCCGGATATCCCGAGGCCGCATTAGCAGGCATGTTAGGATGTCGGTTTGGTGGCCCGCATAACTATTTCGGTAAGTTGGTATGGAAACCCTATATCGGGCGGAATGAACGTTCTTTGGTCACTGAAGATATGAAATTTGCCACTCACATCAATCATCGTTCCGAAGATATCATGATTGTGATGATCATGTTTATCACCGCCTTACTCTCACGGGGATTATAATGCACACTAGCGCTTCTCTGTTGTTGTCATGAGATTTAGATCAATTGTATCTTAATTATTCCACCGTATGGAGTTAATGCGCTGAACGCCTCCTCGGGTTTGATAAGACCCGCATATAGTTGTGCGCAGACTAGCACTCCGCCATGTGCAAAGATCACTACACGGTTATATTCTTTCTTTCTTAACTCATCAAGAAACTCACTGACCCGTTTGAACTGCATCATAAAAGATTCCCCTCCAGTAGCGGGGACATTGATATAATCGGCGTACCACTCTTCAATTCTCGGATCTTTTATTGCTTCATAAGGCTGCATTTCCCATTCTCCAAGATTGATCTCCATGATACGTTCGTCACGCGTAGCATCGGGATGACCACAATACGAAGCTAGTCGCACGCATCTCGTTAAAGGACTTGTATAGAAACGGTCGACCTGCTGGGATTCTCCAATATATAACTTTAAGTTTTCGGCTGTTATCGCAGCTTCCTGTTCAAAGGTATCACGCAATGGCACGTCCGTCTGTCCGTAGCACACCCCTTGAGGTACATCTACCGATGTATGTCTGATCAGAATAATTTCCATTTACTTATTGCATATAATTAAGATATATAATAACTGCCGCCAAATAGAAAGACAATTCACAAAGTAAGAATGTGGCTCCGCAGCAATCGCCGGTATAGCCCTGTATTCTTCGCTTAATCAGCCGATATAGCCCGAAGAATGTCAGTATCGGCATTAAGCAGGCAATCCAAAGTGGCAAAGGGAGGAATAGTGCAGTAGGTAAAATGCCGCATCCTAAATCGATGATCAACTCTTTTGCCGTCATTCGTTCGTACACTACCTTAGCTTTGCTCTCTTCCTCTTTGCGAGCATAAGGGAGCACATTAATCAAATGAGAGGCACAAAACTTACTCCAACAATCACCGCAGAACACTACTATACATGCCAAATGTAGAGGCAATAGAGGAATAAGCATCCATAAGAGTGCAAAATAGCCGATTAGGCCGATTACTCCATAACTGCCAATGTGCGAATCCTTCATAATGGCGAGTGTACGTTCACGAGTTGTTCCTCCACCAAAAGCATCGAAGCAATCAGCCAAACCGTCTTCGTGCAAGCATCCGGTGACGAACAGGCGTGAAAAGACTGCTAATATCCATGCCAATGGCAAGGGCAAGAACTGAGCCGCGAGCCAAAGAACCCCAGCCATAATTCCTCCTGTGAGCCATCCCGCAAGAGGCCAGTAGGGGACAATCCGTTTAAAATAGTCTCCCGGTACCTGACAAATCCGCCAAAAAGGAAGCCGCGTAAAGAAAATCAATGCCGCAAGTAACTTCATCTGATGATAAGCGTTAGTTTAAAAATATTTCGTGATGGAAGCATGAGCAAAGTTATCCATTTCATTAATCATTCTCACAGCCGATTGAATAATAGGGTAGGCACAAATAGCTCCCGTTCCTTCTCCAAGTCGTAAGTTCAAGTTCAATACAGGTTTTGCATTCATGTTGTCCAATAATAACTTATGGCCGATTTCATCCCCACAGTGTCCATATATCGCATAATCCATAACTTCCGGATACAATTTGCTCGCAGCAAGTAGGCAACTTGTCATAATGAAGCCATCCACAAGGATAACCATTTTCAGCTCTGCCGCCTGTAACATTCCACCTATTGCCATAACCATTTCCAGTCCGCCAAAGTAGCGAATGATATCACGAGCCGAATTATCGCCTTTATAATTCTCAATCGATTGTTTTAATATCTCATACTTATGTCGGATACCCTTGTTGTCCAGTCCACTTCCTGCACCCACACATTTTTCCAGTGGCAGTCCGGTGAATAAGCTCGTCCACACCGATGAGGCTGAAGTATTACCTATTCCCATTTCTCCGAAGCTGATCACATTTGTACCTTCTTCATGGCATTGACGTACGATTGTTGCACCACGTTCCATACAAAGGCTCATCTCTTCTTCCGTCATGGCTGCTTCGTGTAAGTAGTTGCGAGTACCCTTACGCACTTTCATGTTGATAATACCTTTCTCATAGGGTAAATCATAGTCCACTCCTGCATCTACAATTTTTAGCATAAAACCATGCTGACGACAAAGAAAGTTTACTCCGGCACCTCCATGTAGGAAGTTGCTGATCTGCTGCCAGGTTATTTCCTTTGGAGAAAGACTTACTCCTTCTTCCACTATGCCATGATCGGCGGCAAATATAATATTCTGCGGTTGTTGAAGAGAAGGCGATAAAGTTTGCTGTATCCAGCCAATCTGTAAAGCTAGTTCCTCGAGCATACCCAATGAACCTTTAGGCTTGGTCAGATTATTGATCTTATCTATTAAAAGATCCCGAATCGCTTCATCCGGACGTGTAATATGAAATGTTCTCATTGTGTTGTGAATCAATTGTTTATTTTATTTTTACCGGTATTCCAGAAACCATAAGTATCACTTCATCAGCCTTTTGAACTATATATTGATTTAGCCAACCTTGCATATCGGTGAACTTTCTTTGCAGTTCGTTTTCGGATATACCGCACATGCCGATTTCATTTGTCACAAAAATGAAGGTAGCCTCTTGTGAGGTGAAGCGTTCGAATTCCTCCTTAACGGCAGTCAACGTTTCATCAACATTGGCATTCGAATCGAAGAAGTAATTTGTGCACCATAAAGTCACGCAATCTACCACCACAGTTCTACCTTTTAATGAATGCTTACTGAGTTCTTTTTCCTCCTCTATATTCGTCCACTCATTGCCCCTTCGTTGTTGGTGCTTTATGACGCGCTCCCGGAATTCTTCATCCCAAATTCGTGCTGTGGCCAAATATACAGGGTTGGGTGAGAGTGACAGCGCCAACTTCTCAGCATGAGTACTTTTACCCGAGCGGGTACCTCCTGTGATAAGGATAATCTTTTTCATCTTTGTGAGCCTCAAAATAGTGCCATTTTCTCCTGTCATGCCTTTGTAGAAGGAGTTTCTAGCTTTTTATACTTTGTAGCAAGCAAAATTACGTGATTATTTTGAATATAAAAAAAGTTCTTTTACCTTTGCAACGTTTTTGTAAGAAGTGCGGCAGTAGCTCAGTTGGTAGAGCATCAGCTTCCCAAGCTGAGGGTCGCGAGTTCGAGCCTCGTTTGCCGCTCCTTTTTCATTATTCAGCAGTTACATTAAGTTGTAACTGCTTTTTTTATGCCACATAAAGTTTTTCTATATAGGTTTCTACTCTATGAATAGAGTGAAATTTCGTCTGCACAATCAGAAGAGTTTCTTTCTTCTGTTTTCTTTATTGAGACTGTCGAAGTTCAAAAGGTCTTATAAGAATTCTACTTCTGTAATGCTCGCGATCATTGGAATTGTGTTTACAATTGATATATCGCAGTTTACGGCAAGTGTTTTGAATATCTGTTTAGTTTATTATATAAGCATAAATAAAAAGGCTACTCATCACGAGCAGCCTTTATTTTATTAGTTAATCTTTAATTATTAATCTATGAAAAGTGATACAAATATACTGATATATAATACTATTGCAAATTATTTCAGCAGATCACATTGATTTATAACAAGGTTTAGTATTAGTCATGAAGTTGTTAACTATTTAATTTAATTAATATAGTATTTAACTAAAATATATGATGAAAATTAAAAGAATGCTCATTCTAGCTATCAGGATGGATTAAAGACTATATCATACCTCTGCCATGCCGGTAAGAATATAATCCCCTTTCATGCCATTTTTAGCCATGTAAATACGAACCTCTTCCCGGCAAGCTTTCACAAGAGAATACCCTGATAAACTCGAGTTCATTGGCTTAATAAATGAATACTCTGTATCATTATGGATAAAAGATATGCGATGATCTATCATATAAGTAGAGTATTAATTACTCAAATATATGAATAAATGATTAAACTGCAAGTGATTTACCTGCAGTTTAATCATTTACGTAATATCATGGACAGTGCCAAAATATGTGTTCACTGAATATAGTCAGAACCAATACACATTTATCACTACAAATAAAATAGAGAGCGCACGCATAAAATCTATCAGCTTATCCAAGCCCCTCAAATCATCTTCATCTTGCATAATCGTAGAAATTAAATTGTTATTATTGAAAAAATATTGTTGACTGTATATCTGCATTGCCCTGCTATTATTATCTTTGCATACATGAGAATAGCAATTACAGGCACCCACAGGGTTGGAAAAACTACATTAGCTGAAAAGTTGCAGGAGCTTTTTTCTGACTACGAATATTACGCCGAACCTTATTTTGAGTTGGAAGAAGTGGGATACATCTTTCCCGAAACACCTACCGCCGACGATTATCTGGCGCAACTTGAATACTCCATAAAGCAAATAGCGAAAAGTGATAATAATGCTATTTTTGACAGATGCCCTGTCGATTTGTTAGCATACATTCAAGCCACTGATGATACGCTAAATCTTCAATCAATATTCGGTAAGGTTCAAAATGTAATGGAGGAAATCGACCTTCTCATATTCGTTCCTATTGAAGAACCTGATATAATTTCGTGTTCTGTATCCGAATTGCCGGAACTCAGGTATCAGGTAGACGATATTCTTCGCGATCTTATCAGTGATTTTGATATAGAAATGATAGAAGTCAAAGGCAATCTGTCTGAGCGTCTGAACCAAATTCAAAATAAAATAGATCAAATAAATTCACTTTACTATATAGATAAATAAAATTATTTATCTCTGCGGTAGAGTTATTTGAAACAATGGAAAAGTACAACAGGCTAAAGCCGTTCGTTCGTTTCTCCATCGCTGCCCACTGTCATACTCTTAAAGGAAAGCCTTTTCATGGCTAATGTAGTCTTTAATGATGATTTAATATTATAACAGCGTGCTGGATTTTAAGTTGTTCAATTTATTATTGAATCCTTGTCATGTCATTAAATAAAGATCTGACTAACTAAATACCCATTAATTGTCTAATTTGTAATAAGTTCCTGCAATCCGTATTTCCCTCTTTCTTTTTAGCTTACAACTGTATTTGTATAATATTTTAATAACTGAGATTGTCTAGATACATAAAGGTTTACTCTATGTGTTCTATTCTTCCAGCTCCAATAGATATTATTTCGTTATTATCTGTCCTTATTGATAATAAGTCCATATTGCTTTTGTCAACAAAAGCGGAGGTATCTACTCCCATAGATCCTATGCTAATTATTACTCCATAGTATACAGTTTCTTTATCTGTTGCCCGATCTTCTTTTATTAGCTTGCAACGATCTCCAATTTTGAATTCTGTCATTTTATCTATATATAAATTGTGAAACGATTATTGGTTCCTCTCAAAGATAACATTATTATTTGACCTTACCAACCAGTGGAATGGATTATTAACAAGGATACATAGATTGCCTTCTGAACAGAAAAGAAACTGCCCCTGGAGTTCAGGGGCAGAAACTCTAATAAAGATGGAATGATTTATCCAAAAGAAAAGTCACTGTGGCATTTAGACAAGATTAATCTTCCATCCTTTTTATCTATGAAAATATTATTTTCTTTAGCTAACCATCCAATCGCCAGCATTGCTTCTTCAAAGCTTATAGAAAGTGAAGTATATATTTCTTGAATGGTCATTTCGCTGTTTTTGAATTCAAGTACATTCCAAATATTTATTGCATCAACCCGGATGCTCAGTTCTTTAAATGTTTTCATGATGACCTCTGTATTGATAATATTTAAATATACGGTATTAGTTTGGCATTTACCCTAGTAGCGTACTATATTGCTCTATTTTTATTGAGTTTTGTGTTTTATGACCATTAATTGTTTAATGCATTGCTTATGTTTGTTTAAAGTGATTGTTATTACTCTTCCTAGGGCTTGGGCAAAATAACTTCTTAATAAGAGAATCATAGTAATGCATGTTATGGATCGATTGATTTAATGACTATAAAGAAATTAAAGGTTAGTTTGCTATACGAACACAAATAAAAGGGCTACTCATCGCGAGCAGCCCTTGTTATATCAGTTAATCTTAAATTATAAATCTATGAAAAGTGATACAAATATACTTATATATAGCGATATTTCAAATGTATTGAGCATATTTGGTTGATTTATAACAAGGTTTAGTATTAGAAATAAATTTGTTAACTATTTAGTTTAATTTGTAATTTATTTAACTAAAATGTATGATGAAAATAAAAAGAATGCTCATTACTCTGTCAATTGACTTAATGCAGTATTTGGCAGTAGAGATAATTAAAAGTTGTAATTGAATAATGATGTTGATGTGAAAGAATATATGGAATTTTTAAAGGGTAGATAACCATTTAACTATCACAATAGATTAAATATTATATCATATTTTTGCCATACCGGTAAGAATATAATCCCCTTTCATTCCATTTTTTACCATGTAGATGCGAACTTCTGTCCGGCATGCTGACATGAGTGCATACCCTGATAGTCTCGCATTCATCGGCTTAATAAATGAATACTCTGTATCGTTATGGATAAAGGATATGCGATGATCTATCATATAAGCGGAGTATTGATTGCTCAAATATATGAATAAATAAAATAGGAAATAGATAAAACGGGAATAATAGGCTTTTAATAGCTAAAGATTTTGAAAAATGAAAATAGGAATGATATGAATAACAAAAGAACCTGCTTTTGAAGTAATCCTTAAAATTGAAGTGCACCCTAAAAGTTAGACACAGAACTTTAGGAATGCAGTCCACTTTTAAGTAGGCTCCTCTGTGTAAAATATATCCGTTGTATATCTGCTTGCATGGTGGCAATGAGAATAATACCTTCTTTTTCTAAGGCTTTTTACAGGATTGCTTTATCTACTATGTGTTGCCTATTAATGTAGTCAGTAGATTCGGCAAGTCTTACTTGTTCCTTTGTTTATTGCTTTGCAGCCATTCTCGAATGGTCCGATTTTTTTTGTTTTTCTTATCAATCATGGTAAAATAACAGATACGGTTCTTGTTCTATTTATTTTATAGCTATGTTTGTACGGCTATTAAGTCAAAAGCATTATGAGTTGCAAATCATGAGAATAGATTGTAGCTGTGTTTTGAGAAAACGACTGTGTTATATAAATCAGAATAATGGATTTGTTAAGAACCATAAGGTAGCTATTATATCTCAGAAATATATGACGGGATTTCGAGTGTCGGATAAATGATAGAAATTGGTATGAATGCGTTAAGAGTAATCATTATCGGGTTGTTGTGCACAATACAATCTTATGCCCAGAATGTTGATTTAGTAATAAAGGAAAAGTGTTACAGAAGCTATTACTCTTATGAAGTAAAAGCACCTTTATTTGTGGTATATAAGCTTTATAAAGGTGGTGGTGATGAATCGAGAAAGGGTATGAGCTTTAAAGGCAAATATCCGCACTATAAATATGCACATAGTGGATATGATAAAGGCCACATGGCTAATGCCGAAGATTTTGCCTATGACAAAATTCTATTGGAAAACACATTCCGCTATCACAACGCACTGCCGCAAACTCCAAAACAGAATAGGGGAATATGGAAGATTTGGGAGGAAAAAATAAGGAAAGACAGCCAGACTGATAGCTTGCTTATTATTTGTGGTGGAAAAGATTTTGATAAATATGTCCCAAAAGAATTGTTTAAGGTTGTTTATTCGCTGACGGACAAACACCTTAAATATTCTGTTGGATTTATCGACGATTCAGTATTTGTCATAAAACCCAAAGACGTAAATATAGACTTTGATAAATTCTACTATAAATAGTAAACAATATTAGCACTAACATTGTGGAATAAAGATACTTTTCTTATGAAGTAAAGTGCCTTTATCGAGGTATATATACTTGATAAACAAGGCGATCATGAAATCGTTTTGTCGTCAATAGAATTCTTTTTTCTTTTCTTTATCGCTATCCGGATAATCAGTGCCAAACCAAATCCAATGAGTATGCCACGAATAAGATCAATAGAGTTCATGGCTTCGGGTACATATTCTGATACATATTTCAAAATAATTGATGCTCCAATAGCTATCAATCCCCAAGCTAGTTTTTTGTCCATACTTTCTATCATTTTTATATTGCTCTAATAGTTTTAATCCATACTGTTCAAAATCTGATCAGATAATGGACGTTAGTTAAGTCCGGAGAACATGTTTTTTGTTATCTGAGATAAAAATGAAGCATAATTCGTTGCATCAGACCCTCCGGAGTTATTTTTAATGTAGTTCTTATAAGGCTCAAGGGCAGAATGGCTACGCTTGATTATCTTATTCTTTTCCGTGTTGACTAGCCAACCGTATAAACTGCAGTTTGAGTGCATCACAAAACCTCTACTGTTTTTTTGAGGAGTTCCAATAGCTGTGATCAAGAATGATTTGTTAAGTCCTGGAGCTGGTAATATGAAACTGAAATTTGTTTCTGTCTCGGCATAGTATACAATCATATATGTTTTGCAATTATTTTCTTTAGCGCATTCGCCAATCATCTTATCATTTATATAGAAGCCTCCAAATGGCTTTTTAAATGCCTTCTTGTATTGAACAAGATTGTTCAAGTTTACTATTTTGTATTTCTCTCCTAAGAGGCTTTCGAAAGTATCAAATGAATTTTGTATGACAAAATCTCTATGTGCAGTATCCTTTTCATCTAGAATTTGAGTGGAAGAACAGACAAAAAGTCCGATGGGTGAGATGCTCTCTTTTATTTGGCTATCAATTATCATAGTATTGCTGGCACATCCTGTGAGGAGTAATACTAATATGCCAATAAATATCGCTTTATTCATTTTTGTATAAACGAGTTTTTTCATAAATCATTAAGAATATAGTCGTTGTAAAATATATTTGTGCTATGTTGTGCTTGCAAATGTACGGCTTTTCTTATTATCCTGTTCATTAAATCAATAATAATAAGAACTTAGAGGCTCTTTAAATTTTGTGCATTGAAATAAAAGGGCGTTTCCTCTTCTCTTAATATATCGTGCTTTTATTTTAATTGGATATTTCTTCCTTTCAATCTAAATCAGGAAGCTACATGTACCTGCAATAACACTCCTTATTTACAGCTATGCCAACCGCTTGGCACAACCGTGCCTTCATATTGGCAATCTTGTGCCACTATACAGGCATTGTCTTGCCAGCCTAGTGGCACGAATAATTGTCTTTCTTCTCTTCCAACTGATTGTCTGTTGACCTCCAACAGACCGTATGTTTGAATCAAACCAACCATGTGTCTGACATAAAGTGATGGTCAGTTATTGGTAATAAGCACACTATTGGCAAAAATCACGGCAATATGACTGATACATATAGAATGAGAAAATATGCTTAATTGTTTTATTATTAAATAATTACGAGTATACTACCTAAACGGAGTATGAGAGTATAAGGCTTACCCTCATACTACTCCCACTGTTACAATCATGTCTATATCTCCTATGAATAAATGGATACAGAAATTTATTAGAGCATGAGGGTAAATATGATAGAAAACTATATTTAGTATTGTTTGAGTTCAAGTTGTAAAAGTGGCGGTTGCTAGATGATGTGTTGTGATCAGAAATGAAAGGGAGAATAAAATTAAAGCGCATGTGAATAAAAAGTTTTCTTTATCTTTGCAAAACGACCGTTGGTATATAATATCCAACGTGTTGGCAATAAGAAAGAACAGCATATAAGGGGCTTTAGAAAACAGCCAATTTATGAAAGTCCACCCGCATATGATAGTTCTCTTTTGCCTATTCGTGTATATGTGCAAAATCATATATCGAAAGGGCGTAAGATTACGGGCTATCAGTGGACGGGCGCTTGGCTGTGCCTCTAAAGCCGATGTGTTTGTAATTCTTGCGCCTGTTTTCGTATAATGATTTTGAAATTTTAAGAATGGATACATCGGAGCAAATTTCTAAAATAAGTTGTAGCGGGAAATCCCGCTCGGAAATTGTAATGTTATTGCAGCCTGTAATTGAACTTCACGGTATTGAAGTAAAAGACAATCGTTTAGAATTTGCTGGTATTTCACCATGTGTAGGAGTGCCGGAAAGTGAGATTTCAAAAGAATCAAAGGCAGTTATTCCGTTTGTGGATATATCTTTTATATCACTTTTGCGGCTCATATTGAGGTTTTACTGCAATCGGGGGAATTATATACCTTTTCCAAAACGGAGAATATCAGAACCCATATAAACACCCATAACGAAGGTGTTTCTTCAAAACCTGATAAGCCGACAACATCACAGGATGTTGCTGGCAATATCTGGGACGGACTGGAAGAAAGATTGAACGCACAGAAAAAATAATGGGTTTATAACTTATTGAAAAACACCTGACAAGATATTTTGTCGGGTGTTTTTTTATGGGTAGCTTTGGCATTAATAAATTTAATATTATGGGAAAGTGGAGACATAAGAAGAAAAGTCCAATGCCAAGATATCGTAAAAGGGATATGCCTGGCATTCCTGATCAATCTACTGCTATTATTAATAAAAAACAGAAAATAGACAATATGGAACCAGATAATAAAAGCACTAAAAATATGGGTATGACAAAAGAGGAAGGTATTAAGCAAGTCTATAGTGGAGGTGGTCACGTTGTAATATTAGGCGCTGGAGCAAGTATTGCCTCTTCACTCAAAAACCCAGAGAAAAATGGCAAGAAATTACCTTCAATGAATAATTTCATTGAAATTGTTGGTTTGCAGGATATTGTAGATAGAGTACCCGATAATCTTAAAGCTACAAATTTTGAGCAATTGTATAGTAATCTTCATAATGATGACCCAAACTCAGAGATTATTAAAGAAATAGAAAGAAAAGTCTTTGAATATTTCAGCTCCATGCAATTACCTGATGAACCCACGATTTATGATTATTTAGTCTTATCACTTAGGTCTAAAGATGCTATCGCTACATTCAATTGGGATCCGTTTCTATATCAAGCATGGTGCAGGTGCAGGAAATACACTGATGATTTGTCGCCTATATTCTTTCTCCATGGGAATGTTTCTATTGGTTGGGATTCGACAGGAAAAAGATTTGGGTCAGCAGGCATGTTTAATCCTGAAAATATGCAAGAGTTTGTTGCTTCAAGATTATTATATCCCATAACTCAAAAGAACTACCAACAAGATGAGTTTATTAAAACTCAATGGGAATATTTACAAGATCATCTTTCACCAGAATACAAAGCTGTCAGGGCTACTATATTCGGATTTGGTGCACCGGCTACAGATGTAGAGGCTGTAACATTATTGAACGATGCATGGGGAACTGGCGATGATAGGGTTATGGAACAATTTGAAGTTATCGATATTTCGCCAGAAGATGAATTGAGGAATAAATGGGATAAATTTATTTGTGGTGCACATTATGATATAGCAACAAGTTATTTTGATTCGTCCTTGGCTTGGAATCCTCGTAGAACAAGTGAGGCTTATTTTTCTGCTTATCAGCCAATGACTCCATCAGAAGCATTCCGGCAGCCTAATCCTATTCCTCAAGATTTTAAAACTTTAGATGAATTGTGGCAATGGCATAATCCATTGATAGAAGCAGAAGAAGCAAAAAGAAAAGAGCAATAACTTATTACCAATATGATTCTATTTAGAGGTGACAAAATATATAATGAGTACACAAAACCATATTTGTATCGTTGCAATGGGTTGCGCTCAAAAGCATTTAGCGGAAATCAAGACCCTCGTAATATTGAGAGAATAGGGCTTCTTGAAACAATTATTAATCATATTAAGCCTAAAGATAGTGAAGGGATAATATATTATGATGCCACAGATTTTTTGTCTTTTTCTGAATCTCGTGGTAAAGCGTTAGAATGGTGTTCAGATAAGAACAATGTAATTCTTAAAAGTGCAAATGACTATGAGGAAACAAGATATTTATTTATTCTAACTATAAATACAGCAGATATTTATACTATTGGAAATGGGCTGTTTCTCTATTCATATAATTGTAATCCAACGTTAAAGCAAACAGATTCTAATAATTTTATAAATAGAATTGCATTAACCCCTCAATTACAAAACCAAATTTGTCCTATATGTGAAAATAAGCATAAGGTACACCAAATAATTTTGGTAAATACAGTTGAATATCTTAATCATTACCCTAATCATGCAGGGAGTAAAGAAGCAATAGAAAATTCAATAGAGGATAAAGAATGGTTAGTTTTACCTTATGATTACCAGGATGAATTTAGATCAACTCGGATTCCGAGAGCTGATTTTTGGAATGTCGAATTATTTAAAGGAGTGGAAGAAGAAAGACCTAATTTGAATTTAATATAGAACCGTTATCGGATTTTTTACTTTTTCTTGCCATCAATTTAGATAGCCATGGAAAAATATACTGTTTTAAAGAGTAAATAATTTTAGGCCATTTTTGCAAAATGATATATCTTAAAATCAGCGAATAGACAAATACTAAATATACAGTAAAAAATTATTCTATCAAAGAATATTAAACATACAAAATAATGAAAAACACTATTCAGACACTTACATCTCGAGACACCTCATTTGCAATAATAGCTGTTCGTTGTAATTCAGATAGTAGTACAGGAAAAAGGAAAATGGATGCTGGAACAATATATAAGTTTCTGCAAGGTTACGAGATATTGGAAAATGATGTGATAATTGAAGATTGGCGAGTAGAGCAAAATCGGTTGTTTGATGACCATTTTACCGATAATTTGCATAATAGACCACACATTCAAATAAGTGCAATTGTTGGACAGAATGGATCAGGAAAAAGCAGTATTGTAGAATTTATGATGCGTCTTATTAATAATATGGCAGCAACAACATTTGGAGAATTCAAAACGGGACCTGCGGCAGAACGATTACATTTTCTCAACGGAATAGATGGAGATATGTGGTACATGCTGAATAATAAGATTTTTCAATTAAATGTGAGAAATTGTCGTGTAATACTGCATGAATTCTCATTAAATAGTTTGGAGGGTACTTCACATAGATATCAACGGATAAACCTTGTTTTTGACAATGAAAACAATAATGATAAATTGAATAATACTATACTAAGTAAATTAGATAATGCTGTATTGAAATCTATATATTCAAATTTTTTCTATACGCTTGTATCAAATCATTCTCTTTATGCTTATAACACCTTAGATTTTACTCAAGAATATGATACCAACGAAAAAGAACAACTTATTGCCGCTTCGAAAGAAAATCAAATTTTTGATTGTGAGGATCGATGTTGGTTGCATGGCTTGTTTCACAAGAACGATGGCTATCAAATTCCACTTGTTATAACTCCTTTTCGTCGAGAGGGAAATATTGATGTAAATAAAGAGAATAATCTTGCAAAAGAAAGATTAATATCACTTCTTGCATTGCAAGACCATCTGCGTAATATCAATGGCCATCTACAAGCGGAGAGCTTAACATATATATACGAACCGGATTTAGATTATGGTTATATCTATCTGAAAAAGAGATTGGAAATGTCTAAACTCTCCCCAGAAGGATATGCTAATCTTCGGAATGATATAACAAAATTTTGGGGTGAATTGATGGAGTGTGACCTGGCCAAATTTAGAGACAAACCATACTATTCACTTGCTATTGACTACCTTGTGTATAAAACGCTTAAAATTTCAAAGCAATATAAAGAACATGAGGAGTTTTATAAATTGAATCAGATGATGGACGATGTCTATAATGTCCGATTACTCCGAGAGTTGATTAAAGCAGAGGCAAAGGATTTGTGTCATATTACCCGCAAAGTATTACAGACATTGGCATATCTTCTTTATGATGTTTATCCTCTCGAAGCTAAAACGCAAGATAGCGATGGAAAGATAATATTACTACAATCCGAAAATTCTATTGGTTTTTATCAACTTGGTATTGACTGGTACACTAAAGTTATTAATAAAGATGGTGTAGAAACGGATCCATTAAAGAGTGCGGTAGAGATAAGTGCTCTTATGCCACCACCATTCTTAGAAACGCGTATAAATTTACATGAAAAGAATAATCCTGAAATAAAAATCGCATTTGAAACTTTGAGTTCGGGTGAACGTCAACATATATATGCTATCAGTTCATTACTATATCATTTGGATAACCTTAATTCTGTAATAAACGATAAAAACAATCCAGAACGTATAGTATACTCCAATGTTAATATTATACTGGAGGAGATTGAATTGTATTTTCACCCTGAACTACAACAACAATTTGTAGAATTCTTGCTGGACAGTATTGGAGAAATGAATCTGGGGAATATTAAGGGAATTAGTATAATGCTAATAACACATTCACCATATGTTCTTTCAGACGTACCTAAGAGTAATGTACTTGCACTTCGAAAAGAAAATAATGAAGATATAATAGATTTAAAAACCTTCGGTGCAAATATTCATGATATGCTTAAAGATAGTTTTTTCTTATCCAACGGATCGTTAGGATATTTTGCACAATGGGAAATCGGGCATATTATGGCCTGTCTAAAAGTTCATGAATGGGCTTTGCAAAAAGAAATAGATATCACACATTGCCCATTTATTGGAGAAGATGATGCATTCGAATTTCTTGAACGATATACTTATCCAAATCTAGAAAGTAAAGAACGTTTATTTAGCTATGAATGTTTTAGCAAAGACCTATCTGACAGACAGCTACTCTTGCGTATTAATCTTATAGATGAGCCTGTTTTACGAAAGGTTCTGTTAGAAGAATTTCTTGATATATTTCCTACACATAAGGATGATATCAAAGCTCAACGAATAGCTGAATTGAAGGAAGAAATAATAAAATTAGAAAATGAATAAACCATGTTTGTATTGAAGAAACCGACTGCTGCTTTGTCGAATGAATATAAAAATAAAATACTGCAAGGACTCATAGGACGAGTAAAGTCTGGTAGAGAATCCAATAATGCCCATATAGAGCTATCAACAGATGCCAAGAATATCCTGTTGCCAAATTGGAATACCGACAATCCTAATGCTTCAATATTGGAGCAGCTTTTAATATCCGAACCAGTGGATTTAAAGAATTTGAATGATAACCTGATGGAACAGTTAGACGCTTTAATTGCTCCAAACAAACCAGGCAAAAATTTACTTCTCAAAATATTCAATTATGAAGGTGTTTTCAATGACTCTTCCAAAAGTCGTGCATTCTGGTTGGCTAAGAAAATTGAACGAAAGACTTGCGTATATTGTAATAGGCAATACATCTTCACAGTAGAAAAAGGTAATGGCAATAATAAACAGGAACGTATTGCCCGTCCTGTTTTTGACCATTGGTTTCCAAAAGATAAGTACCCTCTTTTGTCTATCAGTCTTTTTAATCTTATACCGTCGTGTACAATCTGTAACAGTTCTGTAAAAGGTAGCGTAGATCTCAGTTTTGAAGATCACTTACATCCTTATGTTGATGAAGGAAGAATGCTTGATTTTACCTTTAAAGCAAGTAAAACAATCGATAAGAAACCTAAATGGACAGTTAAAATCAATCGACAAAAAGATAGCAAAGAAGATAAAACCATCAAAGCTTTTAGATTAGATGAAATATATGCGATGCATGGAGAACTGGAAGTGTTAGATATTATGTATTTCAAAGAGTCATATCCTGACGGATACCTATCAGATTTATTTGATAATCTATTAAAAGACTGTACTCGAAAGATGACAAAGTATGATGTATATCGTATGCTTTTCGGTACAGAAATGGATTCTGATAAATTTCTTGATAGACCATTTGGTAAACTTAAACATGATTTATTAAAAGAGATTTTGAATATTGACACTAAAACAAGTAAGCAAATACAATAAAGTAGACTGTCAATAAAAAAATAATCAAAAATATCGGTTCCGAATTTGTTCATTAAGGCTTTTTGTTACTTTTTCTCCCCATCAATTTGGACAGTCATTGTCAGCTTCCCTTTTTTAGGGGGGAGGTCAGTTTGTAAAATGAGGCAGAATAAGGCAATTATCTCTAATTTACAGCTACTTACTAAATCTACTTAATTTTGCCTACTTTTCGGGAGTCTTTTGCAATATTTGTACTACTATTGGAAAAAACGGATGATACCCACCCAGCTAAATCGGTGATACCCGTTCACTTTAATGCACGATTCAGTAGGCGTTAC
>VOIU01000016.1 GCA_007896885.1 Bacteroidaceae bacterium HV4-6-C5C | reverse complement strand
GACGGCATACGTGATGATCTCTATTTGCCTAATAGTAAACGCGAAACCTGTATGGGTGATCCTATTCCTCTCAATCAGGTGCAACGCTTGCAGCAGCGATGCGATAAGATAAACGGGTTATACCGCAAAGATCGCAAAAATTATAAGTATTGCCGTTCCATATTTCTACATGTCGACAGTCGCAGTGAAGGTATGCAGACGGATGTTTTCTTTTACTACTCACAGACTAAACCGGATAGCAAGCGGCTTGCCACTACAATGCAGGAAACTTTCGAATCGAAATATGGAAAGTATCAGCCTAACCGAGGCTTTTGCGGAACGGTAGGCCCCCGTAGCTTATATGTGATGGCTAACAGTTCTCCTTCGGCTGTATTTGTAGAACTGGGCAATATCCAGAATTCTTCCGACCAGCAGCGCTTTATACTCAATTCAAACAGGCAGGCATTGGCGACTTGGCTTAGAGATGGGTTTGTAAAAGATTATAAGGATTATAAGTCACGTAAATAGATTGAATTGCTATCGTTGAGTTTTGTGTCTTGATTAAAAGGTCAGTTGATGATAATAAAAAGTAGGGGGTGTGTCAAACGCCCCTATTTCATAAAAACGCCCTTGTTACAGCATGTTGTAGCAAGGGCGTTCTGCTATTTTTTGCCTTTTGACACACCTTCTGTTTTTGTCTATTCCACAGGAATATAAATCTCTGTCAGCAGGTCTTCGGGTTTGGTCGCAGCAGGATCGTTAAGATAACGTTCGGCATTGGGCTCATCACGCAGGGTGCACTCCATTTCCGGTAAATGTTTGGCGTATATGGTGTCATATACGGCTTCCAAATATTCGTATGATCCTTTGTAGAGAAATATTGCATATCGTCCTTTGGGCAATTCCCTGTAACCGATATCTCCTTTTGGAGTTACTGGACAAGGCATCTCCATACATACGTCGGTACGTAATTTATCCGTCGGAGTGACTTTGGGATTATCATGATATACGCAAATGGGTTCGCAAGCTCCCATCGGAAGTTGTTGGTCGATGACGAAACGGGTTAGGCGAAGCCATGCCCCTACATAGTCGTTTTCTTTATAGTCGCCGGATAAGCGAATATAGATTACTTTACGCGAAGGGATGTCCTTTATTTCATGTGATATCTCTAAATCCGGTCTGATAATAGCAGGTCTCATAATTACAAAATTTTTATTGTTACGATATTCCAAGGGTGAAATGCCATAGAACTGTTTGAATACTTTTGAAAGCGATGACGGAGTAGAGTAACCGATGCGATAAGCTATTTCCGTTACCGGTAAGTCGGAATAGCGTAGCAATCGGGCAGCCATCTCAGTACGTGTTCTGACAATGAACGTACCTATTGGCTCACCTAAAAAAGCCTTCATAATGCGATGGAAATAAAAGGGTGAAAAATGAGAAATCTTGGCCAGCGATTTCAAATCAATTTCTTCCCCTAGATGAGCGTTAATGTACTCTATCACATTATTTACGCATTTTTGATATTCTTCCTGTGTCGTTTTCTTATGTTCCATAATTCTTAGTGTTTCACGATGCAAAAGTAGACCTTATTATAAGATATCACTTGTCCAATATTGCTCAATATAAGAAATTTTGTGGATATTTAGCGGAGCATTCTTTGTATATTCCACTTAATTCACGCAATATTTGCATTTTAATTTTAGTGCAGATTGAATGACTGAGGATATCAGACAAAAATTATTGGAGTGGGCAGCTAATTATCATCGTAGTGAATTCATAGAAAATGACCCGATACAGTTTCCACATCGTTATTCGCTGAAGCAAGATATTGAAGTGAGTGGCTTGCTCACTGCCTTAATGAGCTTTGGTAATCGTAAGCAAATCCTGAATAAGGCGGAATGCCTTCATCGCATCATGGGTGAGTCACCTTACCGTTATGTGTTGTCGGGAGAATGGGAGTCGACTTTCCGTGCAAATGATACACAAAGCTTTTATCGCATGCTTTCGCACTCTCATTTTAATGGCTATTTTAACTTGTTGCGTGAAGCTTACCGTGACAATACAAGTCTGGAAGATGTTTTGAGGACTTATTCGGGGACTCCGATAGACCGGTTGTGTGCTTTCTTGGGTGTTTCTTCTAAAAGTCCTCAGAAAAAGTTGAATATGTTTTTGCGCTGGATGATACGAAAAGGACCTGAGGTTGACTTTGGAATATGGAAGGATTTCGATCGTAAAGATCTGTTGATTCCTCTTGATACACATGTATGCAGGGTAGCCTATCAACTTGGGTTGACCGATTCGGAGACATTCTCTTTGAAGAATGCCCGTAAGATAACTTCCGCATTGACCGAAATTTTTCCTGATGATCCTTGCCTTGGTGATTTTGCCTTATTTGGTTATGGGGTAAATCATCGTTAATCCTGCAATGTGTTTATCTATTTTAGGTACTGAGAAAATAAATGACCGGAGGAACTTATCTGTTTTGAGTGAAAATCAGTTTACTTGTATCATATCCCCGCGCTGAGGTTTTGCGAAGTATTTCGTTCAAAGTTTCTTCGGGTAGTTGTGGGGTGCGCGCCAATATCCATAGATAGCTATCCGAACTGCTTCCAATCAATGCGTAACTGTAATCCTTCTCATCAAGTTCAAGAATATAGTAATCGGAGTAGAAATTGCAAAAGAAAGATACTTTCAGTTTACCGGGCTGTTGTTTATCCGGTTGCTTTGCTCTGCCGATTGCTCTTTTTAATACTCCCTTTTTATAACCGCTATTCTCTACCTGGAGCGTACTATCCTGTTGTAGAGTATAGTAGGCGGTAGCATTCTCAATGCCTCGCTCAAATCGATTCTCGTATCGGGCTATTTCGTACCATAAGCCCATATATCTGCCAATATCCAATCGACTGATGGTGGTATGATCGGGGATCTCCAGTAATTTCTCGATGGTAGGGGTTTGATAGCTAAACCCTGCTGCGGAAAGTCTGGCCGGGACTACACTTTGTCCCCTGGTCAGAAAAGCCGCTCCTTCGCCATACAATATTTTGAATGCGATGGATGGCACACTCATGGTGAGTAAGGCGTGGGTAGATCGACCTAATGCTTCTGCCAGATACTTTTGTGTAATAAGTTGCGGTGCCGTGATATTGAATACGCCTTCCATTGTCGGGTGGTCGATGATAAAAGCGAAAGCACGGCATAAGTCGTTCAAGCCTATCCAGGGAAAAGCTTGACTGCCGCTTCCTATAATGGTGGAAGTACGGGTAAGTTTAAGCGGGAAAAACATCTTGCCCATGGCTCCTCCATCCGGTGACAACACTACCCCCAAGCGGGCTATGACTGTCCGTACTTCTGATGGACATTGCCTGGCTTCTTCTTCCCAAAAGTGGCAAAGATTGGCTAAAAAGCCTTGCCCCCTTACATTATGATCTTCATCGTGAATACCTTTGTTTGAGTAATACCCAACGGCGGATGTAGAAATGAGAAGCTGTGGCTTTTGTTCAAGCGAAGAGATAGCTTTAACGAGTTGACGCGTAACGAGAACTCTGCTATTATATAATTCTTGCTTATATTCCTCGTTCCATCTTTTATTGATTGGTGCTCCTGCCAGATTAATAATTACATTGCATCCATCAATCTGTTGAAGCAGTTGGGTAAAGGCTTCTTCCTTGAAAAGGTTTCTTTTCAATGCTGTGATTTCATGGCCTTGATCAGCTAAAAAAAATGTGAGATGTTTGCCGATATATCCGGTAGCCCCACTAATTGCAATTTTCATATCCGTGTGTTTTCTAAAAAACGCATGAAGAAGTAATTTGTTTTACAATCGTGTCAAAAAGTCCTTTTTGAATAGTTCGTGCAATGTATAAGAAACACTCGTGCCTGAACATAGGAGAAGATGCTCATGATCTCTTATCAATTATCAAATTTTCCTTTGGACTGAGTTGGTGGTTCAAATATTGATCTTTGACAGGACTTCTGATGAAATCGATTTCATCCTTTCTTGCTTAATGGAAAATAATTTATATCTATGGGCGAGTTATGCTTTGTCCGCCTGAGTGGTTGAGATGGGACTGTATACTTATAATAAATACTCTTTGACCTGAACAAGCTTCACTCGTATTCTGATATATGATCAGTATACGAGTGATCATACATCAGTCGTATAACATTCCCTCCCCCTTCCGGAAGATATTCCGGAAGGGGGAGGGATTTATAGAAGTATCTTTGCAGAAGAACCGGATGTGCTATGAAAAAGAAGTTATATTGAATTGTCGGGCCGAATAACTTATGCGCACGGCTCTTTTATTTATTGCTCATGTTTTTAATAAGCGTTTCCTTTTGAGGAATGGGCAGAGTTGATATTAGCTTATTATGCATCTTCTTTTAGTGTCCGTTCTGCTGGTAATAAAAGATTTAATGCCATACCCATTAGTGCAGCCAGGCCGATGCCACTCATTGAGAAAGTCCCCCAACTTAATACGGCACCACCTATTCCGATGGTGAGCGTCAGTGAGACAATAATCATATTGCGTGTTTGCCCCAAATCGGTCTGCTGACGGATCATAGTTTGTATTCCCGCGCAGGCTATTGTGCCGAACAGTAATAACATGATTCCGCCCAATACTGCCGAAGGGATCGATTGCAGAAAAGCACTGATCTTTCCGATAACCGAAAATAATATTGCTGCAACCGCAGTGATGCGGATTATTTTCGGGTCGGATATTTTAGTTAATGAGATAGCTCCTGTAACTTCGGCATACGTTGTTGCGGGAGGACCTCCTACAAAACCGGCAAAGAGACAAGCCAAACCATCTCCAAATAATGTACGTTCCAAGCCGGGGTCTTTAACATAATCCTTACCGGTCACAGTGCCGATGGTGTAGATATTGCCGATATGCTCAATGATAGGGGCAATAGCCACAGGAATCATGTATATAATAGCTTGCCAGGAGAATTGTGGTGTAACGAATCCCGGAAGACTTAGCCATGGTGCATCTACTATGGATTGGAGATTCACATCTCCTCCGATACATGCTGTGGTATAGCCAACAATTATACCGCAGAATATGGGGATTAATTTCCATAATCCTTTTGCTAAGAGAGACACTAATACAGCGGTTGCCAATGATGATATGGCAAGAATCCAATTTCCTTTTGCCATACCCACACCTGTTCCTGCAAGGGACAATCCGATCAATATGATCACCGGTCCGATAACCACAGGAGGGAATAAACGCTCAATTAATTTGATACCTCTTTTCTTAACTAGAAAACTCATCAAAAAATATACTGCTGCGACGGATGCCAATCCGCATAAAGTCCCTGGTAATCCGTATAGACGGGTTGACTCTATGATGGGTGCAATAAATGCAAAACTACTTCCCAAATAGATAGGCACTTTACCTTTACTGACCAAATGGAACAGTAATGTGCCGACACCGGCTGTAAACAGGGCTACTGAAGGATTTAAACCAACTAAAAGGGGAACTAAGACTGTCGCTCCGAAAGCTACAAACAAAAACTGTACTCCGACTATTCCTTGTTGAAAGGGGGATAGATGTTTTGTATTCATATAATTAGATCATTGTATTTGCAGGATTGTCATGGCATCTCTTTGATTTGCGGGAACAAAGATATTTAAAAAGTTTAGCTTTTCTACGGTTCGGTGCAGGCATTATTTTTATTATCAGTGCAATAATATTTAGCACTTGTCACATTTGTTGCATCTTTTAATGAATCGATCGTGTTATCTTTGTGCAAAAAATAATCGGATATGGAACAATTACATGCTCATGAGGTACTTCATATGATGGAAGGCAACAGTTATTCGGAAGCTACGTTGAAGGAGGCTATTATCGAGAACTTTGGTGCGGAACAACGCTTTTATGCTTGCTCTGCCGAGGATATGGATATTGATGAATTAATAGAGTTTCTTAAACATAAAGGTAAATTCATGCCTTCCAATGAAGGTTTTACTGTTGATGTGACTAAGGTCTGCAATCATTAGTTATTTGTTTTTATCATTTGGAAGCTGACTTCGATGGCAATGTCTTCATTTTGCTGTTGAATTCAGCTTTTGCTTGTGATTTGTTGTTATGTTCTTGATTATTAGTGGTATGATATTATTTGTCTTGATATGCTGGTGCTTGTAAAGTACAACATACTGTTGGCAAATGGTTAATTTATGTAAGTTTGAGGTTGAACTAACAGTTAATATTCTCCCAATAATTTAGTAACTATTTAATGAAAGTATAGTATATCTATTATTTTTATATCTTTGCACTGTATAATAAATACATAGGTCATGGAAACTGAAAAAAACTCTGAAGCCTATCGTCCATTAATATTGGTCGCCGAAGATGATGACAGCAATTTTAAATTGATTAAGGCGATTGTTGGCAAGAAGTGCGATATTTTGTGGGCAAAGAATGGTGAAGAAGCAGTAAATCTGTATAAAGAAAACAGTAGCAAATTGGAAGCTATTCTGATGGATATAAAAATGCCGGTAATGAATGGTCTGGAAGCCACAAAGATTATAAGGGAGGAAAATGTAGAACTTCCTATAATTATGCAGACTGCGTATGCTTTTATATCAGATCGTGAAAACGCATTGCGGTGCGGTGCTTCAGAAGTGTTAGTGAAACCAATTACATTAACGACTTTACGGGATTGTGTGAGTCGTTTTGTTCCTAAGTTGAGTTGGTAATTGATGAGTTTACTATTTCTACCTGAACGAACATTCAGGCAGAAATAGCAATTATTTTATTGAACCGGGCTAATTGAATAACCTTGTTGTCTCAGTAGATGAAGAATGCCGCTTTTACCCGCCAAATGGCCTGCTCCTACAACAAAGAGGGTGGGAGATCCTTTCATTATTTCCGGAATCTTTTTTACCCATTGCTTGTTACGGTTGTCTAACAAATCTTCCAGTTCTTTGGGCTGTGGGTCGCACATTGTATTTTCCCTTTCTTCCATGAGTTTGAAGAGCCCTTCTATATCTTGAGCTTTATATAGGAGCGTCATTTTTTTTGCTTGCTCTATCCCTTTTTTCATATTGTCAGCCATGCAATAGAGTAAATCTGCCTGACGTTGCAGTGTTTGGGATTTTAGCAGCAGGTTTAGCTGGCTTTCAATAGTTTCAAGCCCTTGCACAACTTTCCCACTTTCTAATGCATGTTTTTGAAGATAACCGTCCAGCTGGTCGTTAGGGTTGAATCCACCCACATTCTTCATGTAAGCGGCTACTCCCAATTGTTGGGAGATAAGTGCAGGTTTCACCTTATTAAACATTACAATATCTGCCATGAGATTTTCCTTGACTACCTTCCCAACAACTTCATACTGTTCTTCGGTAAATAGCTGCTTTAGTGTAGTATCTCCGGGAAGTACAACATATTTTTGTATCTCTTGCAAAAATGCCGGTGAGGTGGCTTCGGATATTAATATCTCTCCATATACCTGAGACGTTTCATCCATAACTTTCTTCAGCCCGTTAATACTATCTGCAAAACTAGCTGATACGAGGTGGTGTGTGCCCACTACATAAGACGGTTTCGACAACCCCTTGCCACTAATTTTCCATAATAATTGAGCATTTGCGTTCAATGACACACATGCTAATATCAGTAACCCAATAATGTTTTTCATCGCCTTTATCTTTTGATGATACTTTGGGATTATTCCTCCACTACGTTAATACTCTCTTTTACTTCTTCTTCGGCAATTTCTTCTTCCACGCTGATGTTGAAATAATCTTCAAGCTCTTTTTCTGCTGAATTATTCTCGTTTTGGATATCACGTATAATGATGCCATGTTCAAGAAGGGCTATGCGTGGGCATATATCTACTGTGTGATTCAAATTATGGCTGGAGATAATTACTGTCGCATTATGATCTTCACTGTATTTCTTGAGTATGTGTTTGATCACTGATTGCGAACTTGGATCAAGAAAATTGAACGGCTCGTCCAAAATAAGTAATTGCGGATTATGGAGCATAGCTGATATAATACCGATTTTTTGTTTGTTACCGGCAGAGAAGTTGCGGATAAACTTTTTCTGGTCAAGGACCTCACCATTCATAAAACGCTCAAATGGTGCGAGGCGTGCGTCTACCTCCGCTTTATTCATCCCATACATTTTCCCGATGAAGTAGAAGTATTCTTCAGGAGTCAGATAGTCTATTAAGAATCCATCGTCAATGAAAGCTCCGGTGAATTTTTTCCATTCTTCACTGTCACATACATTAATGTCGTTTATTGTGATTTGGCCTTCGTCGGCTTTGAGTAGATCGAGTATTAAACGGAAAAGGGTTGTTTTACCTGCTCCATTATTTCCTACCAGTCCCAGCATATCCCCTTGATTAATGGTATACTGTTCTATATTTACAGCTATCTTTTCGCCAAACTTTTTTTGAAGATTATTTATGGTTATCATATCTCTTTGTTTTTGATGTAATACTTAAATTGTTGCTTATTTCTTTAAAGGAGTGGATGCTCGGTTTTATATGAGATTTTACTGTCTGCTATCCCGGAATCCTTCCATGTTTTTGTATCGGCGCTTCATAAAGCGGTGGTATACATTCTTTATCCAAAGATTGGATGTTAGGATGAAAGACAAACCGATAATGATTAATACCCATGAAGCGGTTTCTTGTCCGATCAGAGCCTTTAAGACTACATTGAGTATGAGAGGAACTCCGAAAGATGCGCCTGCTATGAGGTTCTGTAGTCCCGTTCCAACATTTCTTCCGGTCATTCTGACACTGAGATTAATGGTTCTATTGTTGTATACTGCCATTTGGAAGAGGCAGAAATATACAAAGCCAACACTAAATACGGCCCACGATACGCAGCTCATTACAGCTACTTTTTTTGTGATCATTGCAGGTATCATCAATATAAACGGAATCAGGATAGCAATGCTATATACGGTATATTTGGCACGTAGTAAATTGTAAATAGATTCTTTCCGACTCATTAGTCCATCAATATAATTGCCTTCGTAGCTCATTATACTCGATAGAAAAAGAATACCGAATATCACGAAGTTGTATACTACGAGGAAATTCTTCATGCCTTCTCCATCATATACGCTTGTAAAGCTTATCAGTGAACTGAATACCAAAACCAATAAGATGACCATTCGTAAAGAATACTTGCAGACTTTGTTTCTAAGGAGCAATTTAAGCTCCAAGCGCATGTATTCACCAATTTCGCCATAACGGTCAAGAAATTTATATTCCGAAATATTCTTCACTTTAGTATCTTCCACTTTATTTATCTCAGCATACACAAGATTGCTCATCAGTCTACGGTTGATGAATCCTATACATGCTATGGCTAATAAGATACCTAGAAAAGTGAGTATGCTACCGGTGATGAGTCCTTCGCCTAAGGTCGCAGAGTAACTGAATATCGGGCTTTTGGCAGGTATGAGCATGCCGGCGGCTATGCCTCCATAGACCGAGAGAGGAAGTATAATCCACCAGATACGTTCACCGATTAATGTACGGCAAAGTAGAAACCAGTAGTTATTGAATACGATAAGTAACCAGATGCCCAGGCAGTAGCTAAATACCCCCATTATGCCATAGAACTTCGTAATGGTCAGGATGGAGAAAGGTACAAAGAAGAATAGCCAAATAAGGTTGAACGCATCCAAACCGGAACGTAGTAGTAGCAAGTCGATCAGCCTGTTACGCTTTATAGGCAGAAGCATATATGGCTTAACTTCCTGCGTTGGAGTCTTTTGGAACGGGAAACGTATGATGAAGTCGATGGCTAGGACAAATATGAGTCCGCTATTTAGTACTTGATAAGCTTCTTGGGCACCTCCGTCGAAAGCAAAAGCAAAGGTTGTTCCAAAGAATATAAGATATCCAGCCCAAAAGATTGCCATGAAATACATCCAGAACTTTCCGAATTTACTCTTTTCATACATTGGATGCCGCTTGTTGGCTAGCTTTCCATGCTTACGTAGTTCAAGAAATAGGTTCATTGTAATTGCATTTTATAATAAATAAAACAATAAGGGTACTATAGTCAAAATTGTCGCTTCACAGGAGCAAAGCAAAATGGCTTAGTTCAAAATGAAAGGGAATGTTGAATTTAAGAAGAGTGAAAAGCAATTCATAAGATAGTTATAGGGAGGAGGCTTCCTTCTAATGAGCCTCCTCCTATACTACATTTATTATTTTTTATCAGGAGAAGTCATGGTAACTTCAATCTGATTACCCTGCTTTAATAATCCGGCGGCAAATTGCTGGAGATCTTTGGCTGTAATGCTGTTGACCAAAGTTTCATAATCATTGGTCATGTCTATTCCTGTGTAGAAATATTCATCCAGATTATTCATCCAATAGCTATTTTCTTTCTGATTATCTTTATATTTTTTAAGGATATATTCCTTAACTTTCTGTAAGTGCTCATTTGAAGGTCCTTCTGCCACTAATTTCTTGAACTGATCGACAACAATTCCGGATAAATGATCTTTCTTAGTTGGATCAGTTTGGAATACTATCTGTAAGACAAGTTGTTCTTTAGGGTATTTGGTCAGATTGCCATAGCAACTTACACCATAAGTTCCACCTTCTTTCTCACGTACCTCTTCAGTATATGTAATATTCAGAATCTGGCTCAAATAGCTTAATAGAATATTGTTTTTGAGAGTATATGGAGTTTGTCCGCTATAGATGAATACAACTGTCGCCATAGGAGTCTGTTGCTCTTTTACATAGACATTTTTATATTCCCCTTTGCGTATATTCATCTTATTGTCTTTGAAGGTCTCTTTGCGATGAATGGCAGGGAGTGAACCTAGGTATTTTGCAATTAATGGTTTCACTTTCTCTAAATCAATATTTCCAACCATATAGAAGGTGAAATCGCTGGCATCTTTATAGCGGTCGCTATACATTGCCAAAACGCGATCATAGTCAATCTTATCGACAAGTTCCGGTTTCATCATTACTAAACGGGGATGATTGCCATACATCGCTTTCTGTATAGAGTCTCCAATTGTTGAAAGCGGATTTGCTTCTGCACTTTGCAATTCGGCTTTAGAGCGATTCTTATATGATTCGAATGCTTCTAAATCTTTGCGGGGTGCCGTAAATCTTAGATAGGTCAATTGCATCATTGTTTCAAAGTCTTTTGGAGAGCAATTACCATAAATATTCTCTGTTGTATTATTGACGGATGCATTTACCGAGACTTTCTTTCCTGCAAGAGCTTTGGTTAAATCGACCTTACTGAAACTTCCCAATCCGCCTACTCCTGCCACATCGTTCATGACAGAGATATTTAGTGCATCTTTATCAGGGAAAAGAGTTTTACCACCCAAGCTAGTACCTTCCATACGAATTTCATCGGCTTTGAAATCAGTCTTCTTAACGTATACCGTTACTCCGTTGGAGAGAACGAGTTTGGTTGTTCCGTAAATATTATTGGCCTTTTCCGATATGATTTTTCCTCCTTTAGGAGCTTCTTTCATTAAAGGTTCGTTCGATACTTTATCTACGTATGGTTTTAGGTCGAGAGTCTTCACGTTTTTAAGCAGAGCCATAACATCTTCCTTAGAAGGATATTTTAATCCTTCTTTATCGGGACCTGCAATCATTACAACTTGGTTGCTATCCGGAACTAGTTGCTGCATAGCTGCATTTAACGCTTGCAATGGTACGTTTGGTGCCAACTGATTCATCATGGCATATTCCGTTTCTATTCCAGGTATTGGCTCTCCATTTAAGAAGTTTTGCACGTATTCACGTACGTATGCTCCATGTTGAGTCTTTTCACGTTCATTATAAGCAGACTCTAATTTTTGCAAATAGTTGGCTTTGGCACGTGAATATTCCGATTCGGTAAAACCAAAGCGACGAGCACGTTCTGCCTCTGTCAATAAAGCCTTTAAAGCAGTCTCTATCCCTTCAGCTTTACATGATGCTGACAAAGAGAATGCATCTTTAGTTTTTGAAAGGAAGTAGTTATTATAACCGCTTCCGGCATCCGTGAACGGAGGTGTTGCTGTTTGAACCAATTCATCCAAGCGGGTATCAAGCATACTTGTAATCATCCGGATAACATATTGTGTAGCAAAATAACCTACATTATTTTTGGCACTATCCGGAGTAATGTCTTGCTTGAAGAATATATTTATAGACGGTGAATCAACTTCTTTGTCTTTACCTATAGCTATTATTGGTTCCTTATTGTCTTTTACCGGATAATAAACTCGGGTAGCCGGATTGACCGGTTTCTTGATATCTGCAAACATGCTTTTAATCTTTGCTTCAACAGCATCGACATCTACGTCTCCTACAATGACAATTCCTTGCAAATCGGGGCGATACCATTTTTGATAGTAATCACGAATATCTTTGTATGGAAACTTGTTGATAACATCTATAGAACCTATAGGCATGCAATCTGCATATTTATCACCGGGATACATTGTAGGTAGGAGATCAGTATAAACCCGTAACATACCGCTGTTCCGGCTGCGCCATTCTTCACGAATGACACCACGTTCCTTATCTATCTCTTCATCTTTTAGCAAGATATAGTTCGACCAGTCATGAAGAATAAGTAGACATGAGTCTAATACACCTACTCGATCTATTGGGGCATTACTAATATTATATACCGTTTCATCAACACTGGTATAAGCGTTCAGGTTGGTCCCGAATTTAATGCCGACAGTCTCACACCATGGAACAACGCCAAGTCCCTTTTTATCCCCTGGGAAATTCTTTGTACCGTTAAAAGCCATGTGCTCCAAAAAATGAGCTAATCCTCTTTGCTGAGGCTCTTCTAGTATTGAACCGACTTTCTGTGCGATATAAAATTCTGCACGGTGTTCTGGTAATTTATTATGGCGTATGTAGTACGTCAGTCCATTATCCAACTTTCCAATGCGAACATTTTTATCGATTGGCAGGGGTGGAAATTGCATTTGTTGTGCAAAAGCCTGTTGGAATTTGCCACATAGTACAATTACTAATATGGCAAATAGGTAATTACGGAATAAATGTTTCATTTTATCTTATTGAATTGATTTTATATCCATCTGTCGGTATCAACAAATATAAATCACAGTCCAATATCTTTTTTTGAAAAAATATTGATGAATCACTTCCGACCTTATGAAATCACCTCTCTTGTACAGCTTTACGAATACGGACGAGTTTGGTTAATAGCTCTTCGAGTAAATCGAGTCTTAGCATATTGGCGCCATCACTTTTTGCAATAGCTGGATTTTCGTGAGTCTCAATAAATAAACCATCTACTCCTGTGGCTATTCCGGCTTTTGCAATAGTTTCTATCAGTTGAGGCATTCCTCCGGTAACTCCACTACTCTGATTAGGCTGTTGAAGCGAGTGGGTTGCATCCAAAATCACTGGATAACCAAAGGTTTGCATTTCGGGTATTCCCCGGAAATCAACGATAAGATCCTGATAACCAAAGGTTGTCCCTCGCTCGGTGAGCATCACTTTACTATTACCGGCTTCTACCACTTTCTCTGCGGCAAAGCGCATTGCCGAAGGAGATAGGAATTGCCCCTTTTTAATATTAATAATTTTTCCCGTTTGGGCAGCTGCAACTAATAAGTCAGTCTGCCGACAAAGGAAGGCTGGTATTTGGAGTACATCTACGTATTCGGAGGCCATGGCTGCTTCTTCTGCTGTATGTATGTCGGTTACAGTTGGGATGCCAAATGTATCATGTACTTTCTTTAATATGTTTAAGGCTTTATCATCACCTATCCCGGTAAAAGAATCAAGGCGAGAACGATTGGCTTTTTTGTAAGAGCCTTTAAATACATATGGTATATCTAATTTTTCGGTTAGTTTCACAATGTGTTCGGCAATACGCATTGCCATATCTTCACCTTCAATAACGCAAGGTCCTGCAAGTAAAAAGAAATTTCCGGAAGGGTTATGTTTTAATTCGATCATTTTCTTATCAATAATTGTTGACGCAATTTGTTTATATGATTGTAGTTACAGAGTTTTCATAATGAATAGTCTCTGCTTTCAATGTAATGCTAGTTTGGAATAATAAGAGTTATTGCTTCATGTTTAATGCTTATGTCGAGTGGAAAGTGCCTGTCGAGTATACGACCATCCAAATCTACAGAGGCATTTTGAGCTCTGAGCACTTTAACCTTTTGTGTACGGTATGGCTTTACCATCTTATGATTCAAAATTCGCCCTTGTATGAGCATCCATAAACCGGATACCAATTGTAATAATTCAGGACGATATATGACGGATACATCAAGCCATCCATTGTATGGAACGGCACTGGGTACTTGTCCGTAACCCCATGCACTTCCGATGCAAACAGTCATTATTCTTCCCCGGATGTGTTCACCGTTGATTTTTAAATGCATTCTATATAGTTTGCGCTCAAAAAATAAAGAAAGTAATGCCATGAAATAGGATAGAAGTTTCATTCCCCAAAAGCGCTTTGTTTCATCGGTTATTTTCACAATCCGGGCACCAAGCCCAATATTGATGGCATTCAGGAAGTAGCGTGTAACATGTTTCTCTCCATCGTAGTAATTACAGAGGCCAACATCTATTTCGCGACGTCTGTTGTTGATAATGCAGTCCACGGCTTCTTTATATTCGGAACTAATTTCCCAATATTTGGCAAAATCATTTCCAATTCCGTTAGGGATAATACCTATTGCGATGTCACGTTTGTCTTTAGCTTGAGAAGACATAATTCCATTAATAGCATCGTTTAGAGCCCCGTCTCCTCCAACAACAACAATAATACGGTAGCCGTTATTTGCAAGAATTCCGGCAAGACGTTCAACGGAACCGAAGCCTTCGGATTGAACATAGTCGTAAGATATTCCTTTACTATCCATGTACTCCTTAATTTCTTTCCATCTCTTTTTCACTTTTCTCGTACCAGCCTTGGGATTGTATATCACCCCCCATTTTCCAGGATCTACACTCATATTATTGTTCCTTAGTAAGTCCTAAATTCATTCTCTGTTTGCTAACGCTTTGCTTTTGCTGTTGTCAAAGGTACTAATTTTCATTGAGTTTGTTTTCTATGACAGCAATCTTTTCTTCCAAAGAAAGGTTATAGTCTATCCAATGTATGTTAATGCCTCTACGTTCCATTCCCCGAAACCAAGTCATTTGCCGCTTTGCAAATTGATGAATCGCAATTTCCAGTTCTCTGAACATCTCACTGTAACTAAGCTGATTGGTAACATAAAGGGTTAAATATTTATATTCCAAACCGTAATAAATGAGGTCTTCGGGAGAGATGCCTCTATCTAAAAGACGTTGTACTTCTTCTACCATGCCTTCATTTAAGCGTTGTTGTAATCTGTCCGATATCTTCTTTCGACGGATTTCGCGATCGATATTCAGACCAAAGACAATACTTCTTAAATTGGGAAACATACGCTCTTCTACCGGTAAATGAGCATAATATTCTTCTATTTCAATGGCCCGAATTGCCCGTTTTACAGAATCGACATCGGTTGTATTGTGTAACGTCTTATATTGCTTAAGCAATTTGGTTAGTTCACTCAAGGAGTTATTCTCAAGTTGCTTTCTTAACTCCATGTTTTCCGGTACGGGGAGTAACTTATATCCGCGCAATATTGATTCCAAATAGAGCCCCGTTCCTCCGCACACTATAGGCAGTGCTTGTTTCTCTCTAATAGTCTCGTAAGCGTGAAGAAAATCACGCTGATATTCGAAAACATTATATTTGTATCCGGGTTCAACAATATCGATCAAATGATAAGGGATTTGTTTTCCTTCTACAAAATAATCGGCAATATCTTTTCCGGTTCCAAGATCCATATTTCTATATATCTGTCGGGAATCAGCACTGATTATTTCTGTGTCTAGTGTGTGAGCCAACGCTGCGGCAAGCTTTGTCTTTCCTGATGCTGTAGGGCCTAATATAGCAATTAAATCATAGTTAAGCATATAACTATTCGCTTAGTGTTTCTAACTACAAATATCGGGATAATTCCCAAATTCACAAGCCTATGCTTGAAAATAGTATTTTTTATTATGCGTTTTGGCTTTTGAGCATTGCATGACTAAAAAAAGAAGTGAAAAAAAGAAGGTATTTTATTAAAATCTCTTATAAATGACCTTGCTATACCGCCATTTATTTGCCGGATTCAGAAAAAGCTATAGATTTGCAATGTGTTTTTCATAGTATTAGATTTAAGGTTAACAAAGGTTGGAGTACAGCGGTACTCCTTTTTTTTTGCCTTTAACTTTTGAAATCAATACTAGCTTACTTTTAAATTAAATACTTCGGATCACTCCGAAATTCAGAGGGATTGATTACTTATATTTAAGAGCATCCATTGCCGAACAGTAGCCCTTTAGTTCCCGTACCGAAGCGCTACGGTTCGCGTAGTAAAGCCCTACGGTTTGGAAACCAAAGGGCTGCGGTTTCTCCATAGATAAAGAGAATATCGCAACCCTTCAGAGTATTCTGATATGATCCAATACTTCTGCTATTACATTCACTGAAACATGCTCTTTCCTATGAATATATTTCGTCCTTAATAATGAAGATTATCTAGTGTTTTATATTGCTATATATTATATTCAAGATTTCTGCGCGCGTCATATTTTTGTCGACGCGCAACGGGAGGCCTGATAAATCCGTCCATTTCTGTAATGTTATATCATCTATCTTTTCGGTCAGCCTTGCATACCATTCCAGTAAATAACCTCGTAATCCCATATATTCCACCATTGGGAAATTTGTATTATCCGGTTGTATATCCCGATAATAGATGAGAGTTGCTTTTTGTTTGATAAGCCTATCCTGTATTTGGGATATATCTACCTTCTGAACGCTGTAACCGGAGTCTATGGATAGTGAGGCAGTAATGCCGGCAGCTTGTCCCAGTGCCATCCAGCAGGGCTCCATCCTTAATGTTGAAAAACCAATGTGTGAACCGGACACAGGTACGGGCAGCAATAAATTATCTATCTCCCGCGGCATAATGACACCTATTGGCACGGTATAAGGAGCTGTAGGATAACTGATAAAACCATCTAAATGAGCTCTATCTTTTTCTCTTTTTCTAGCGGCATGTGAGTCGAGTGCATAATGACTTGCAGTCACACTGTTCGGATGGAGTGGTGGTCTTTCATTTGGAGAGACCGGTAATGCATCTTGAGCTGTGAAGAAATAAACTCCTTCAAAACGTCTACCTTCGCGAACATAAACTTGGCGTGGAAAAGATTCGTTATCTTGATACTCATCTTTTGCCAATCCCCATTTAGCAATTTCTTTCCGAAAATGCTTTGGCAGTGCAGTGTCGTGCTGTGCAAACCAGAATAAACCAAGAGTATAATCTTTGAGGCGTTTCGCGAATTTATCCCTCCATTCCCATGAAGAAGTCGGCCAAGGCCAGTTCTCTTCTGGTAGGTCAGTCGAGAGAAACGCTGCATGTTGATTATTTCCATCAGCCTTTTCATTGGGCAATTTGACAAGGCTACTCAACTTATTGATTCCCCAACTATCTCCGGGGATCTTGGTTTGACCTCCTTTAGCGATATAACGGCGGTTTTCTTCCATCATTTCAGGAGTCACTTTCTTCATTGCCAACTGAGTGTTCCGTCCCTTCCATATATCTTCAATGAGAGATTCGTACTCTTCTCTATGGTATGATTGGGGCTTCGGGAATGGAATGAAGTTTTTCCTGTCTTTTGTTAGGCAGAGTCGGTAATTATATGCTTGCACTCCATTGTCAGGGTCTCCTGTACTACCCGTATCCGGTTGGCTTTTCCAATATTCGTAAGTTCTGCCTGCTCCGGGTTCATTAAATTCTTTTCTGCTTTCACGACCAACACGAAAAGGTACTCCTGCTGCTGCACCCAAATCACCCTCATAAGTTGCGTCTATGAAGAAAAGTCCGTGATAAATCTCTTTTTGTCCATTTTCGCGGTTGAGTACATTTATATTTTCGATATGCCTGTTTTGAATTTTTATATTTGAACTTTCTGCATCGAATTGCCGCATAAGCCGTATTGCTATTTTATCTTTATATTCTTGCAACATTTCATTATAGACAAGTTCTGCTACAGATGGTTCAAAGTGAAATCCGTCACTACAATCTTTTACTTGCTGGGAGTTTTCTCCGTAATGCTGGATATAATATTGCTTGATTTTGGATGTAAATTCAGCAAATAATCCGGTTGTAGCATCTCTAGTCGCGATGTCAGTTGCCCCCAATCCATTTACAGGGAGTCCTCCTATATGATTTGTTCGTTCCAATATGACTGAAGTCTTTCCTTCTCGTGCGGCGGCTATTGCAGTCATTATGCCACCGGGATTACCACCGACAATCACAAGATCAAAGTTGCCTTGGGCAAATGTGATCTTGTGAATCAGTAATAAAAAAAATATGATATAAAATCGTTTCACGATATATATATTTATTTTAGCTTATATTTCTGAACTTTTATATTGAATCCCTTTATCACTAAAAAAGCTCCATCATTAAGTTTGTCTTTGCTCGTTTCAATGGTTACCAATTTCTTTTCACCAGGCGTTAACGAAAAGAAATTATCGGAATAGAAAGAAGGACGTATTGGACTCATCTTTGAATTTAAAAACTGTAATTGATTGAAAAAAGCAATTTGCTCAGACTGATTTTTCAGAGTTATGTCAATATAATAACTGTCGCAGTTCTCTCTGACTTTATAGCTTAGTTTGACATTGGCGGGCTTTAGTTTTGCTAAATCCTGAAATCCAGAGGTGGCAGGCCCTGTTAAAGTGGTTTTTCCTAGATACTTATCGTTAGAACGCCAATAGAAATTAGACGAAACTTCTTGCCCTTTTTCGTCTTTTAAAATCAATTTGATGAAATGGACTTGTGATATATTATTCGGAAAATGAATCGTTAATATATCATTGACAACTCCATCTTCAGGAATGTCAACAGGAGATGATTGCTCTAGAACTTTGTGACTGTTTATGTCATAGACTTGCGCTACTACTTTGTAATTATTGATTGGCTGGTATAGGTCATTGATGACTGAAACAGTATTCTTTAAATAATCGAATTGGGCATGTAGAGGTTGCAATGCATTTGCAGTATGGTAGAGAGATGCTGTAGGCTCCAATGACCAATCCCACATACGTGAGCTGACCTGGCGTACAGGACAATTGTGATACCAGAATAAAATGCCTGAGCAGAAACGATCTCCATAGTTCAGTTTATTATAATTCCATACTTCCCAAATGCTTTTTGAATTTATAGCTCCCAATAACTGACCTTTTTGTGCAAACTCATCTATTGAAGATGATTTACCATAATTGTTTACTAAATCGGTGTATAAAGTAGTCATTAGGTGGAAACCATTTCCATCCAAATAATCCCATACTTTTTTGTTAATGGGCCATAGATCCTTTTCATCCATCATTTCTCGAAGTATTTCTACTGTAGGGAGAGTAGGTGCGCCATATTCGGGGTTAAAGCCATCAACGCGGCTACCTCGAAGAGATGCTGTGTTTTCATAATGCTGCATAGGATTTACTTGTTTATAAGGGCTTCCATCGTGCACCCCAGCGCATTCTGATTGCATCTGATATCCCCGGGTGCCATCCAAACGATTCAATAACTCGGGGGTTCCCGTGACTTCTGAACTTTCGTTTGAAGCCACATAATATGCGAGTGAAGGATGATTGCGGATTCGCTTTACCGTAGAAGAGACATTATTTAAATAAAGGCTCTGGTCTTGTGGGTGTCGGGTATCTCCTGTCATCCAAAATTCTTGCCAAACTAATAATCCAAGTTCATCACACAGTTGAAAGAAATAATCAGATTCTGCTATGCCACCTCCCCATATCCGTAGTAGATTGATACCTGATTGGCGGGTATAACGTAATTCAGCATAGGTTCGTTCATCTGAATTTCTTAGCATTGCCTCTGGTATCCAATTGGATCCTCTTATAAATAGGCGTTTACCGTTAATATAAAATAATCTTGATTTATCGGGAGTATTGGTGTCTGAGGTAATCTCACGAATACCAAACCTCGTCTTTATGGAATCACAAATCGTTCCGTCTACAGAAACACTGAACTTTAAGTTATATAGATTTTGTTTTCCTTTATTTACAGGCCACCATAATCGGGGGGAGTTAATTACCAGTTGTGGAAATTCGTCAGGAGTAAAAGATATCTCTTTCCGCTCTCCACGTAAAAGGAGAACATTTTTTTCAAATTTTATGTTTTCACCTACTATTTCACCTTTCACGGTACAATTTATCCCATTGTAATTATCGGATGGATTAATGACTTCCACCGATACAGACTCTTTCGATTCATTGTAGTCAGGTTTTCTCAGCTCTGATTTTACAAAAGGATGGCGTAATGCAACTTTTCCAGTGGTATAAAGTGAGATGTTTCTCCAAATCCCAGTATTCCGATCACGGATACCGTCCATAAAGGTAAAATCCCATCCTACTGTCATCAGCATCGTTGTGTTCAATCCTATATTACCGTTTCCTCCATTATGAAATTCACCGGTAGCTCCCCAGGTTTTTGGAATATTACTTCCAGGCATGTCCACAGGGTATACTTTTATGGCTAATGTATTTGTTGAATTTGTATTTACGAAGTCCGTGACATTAATATAATCTTGTAAGAACATACCATTCATTGTATTAAGCAGATTCCCATTTACCCATATCTCTGCTCTATAATTAATGCCGTCTAATTGTAACCATATTGTTTTGCCTTTATATGATTGTGGTATATTGAAATCAGTCCGGAACCAATAAGTGTAAAAGTCTCTTCCCACTGTGGATATATCTGGTATTAGTTTGGACTCCAGTTTATTATTAATTCCGTGGTAAGGTTCAGGATATTTATGGTTATACACTAGTGAATTTAGAACAGTTCCCGGAACAATGGCTGGTAACCATTTTTCGACCGGATAATCGGGTAATGAAATTTTCTCACCAGGATCTGAAATATCACTCGATTTCACCATTTTCCATTGATAGTTTCCTCCATGCATGATTGGAGAGTCGAGCCAGATACGTTCAGTATCTTTTGTGAGACTAATTTTGCTTTGTCCGTTTGCTGTTATTGCATAGATAAGCAGCAATAAAATAGAGTAGAAATTTTTCACAGAATTATACATGTTTAAGTTGTTGTTTTTATGAGGGTATAGAAACTCGTTTTTTATTTTATTTAGCTGAACAAAAATACTTTTATTAAAATGAATAAATTTATATTTATGATTTTTTTATATATGGTATGCTAAATGAATTTGTCTTATACGGGTTCAAAAGAGTTACTATGGTATTAGGTAAATTTATTAGCTATCCTTTTGACTAAAAATGTGCAAATAAGCTATTACTAACCTATTTGCACAATTAATTTTTAAATGTTTTATAGAATCAATAAGCAATTACCAGCCGGGATTTTGAATTAATAAGCCGTGGCTGTTTTGTATCTCGCTATAGGGTATTGGGTGTAAGAATTGCTTCCGTTTAAATGTCCGATCTATAACCCGGGTACGAATATTAAAATGTTCCTTATCTCCATCTAAGTTCATCCCAGTAAAAGTTCCATTTAATCCTCCTTCTCCTGGTTTTCTGTCTGCAATCATCCATCTTCTTATGTCAAAATAGCGTTGTCCTTCTGTGCACAACTCAACGCGGCTTTCACGGCGTATGGCTTCTCTCTGCATATCTTGATTTCCTTTTATTGCAGGATTCAGAACTTCGAGTTTTTCCAATCCCGCACGTTCGCGTACTAGATTGGTGTATTTCAGAATATCACTATTATTAGGATCTACTTCATTCAAAGCTTCTGCATATAATAGATAAAATTCAGCGAGACGATAAATGACGGCAGGGCGGAATACGGATACTACTCCTGGTGAATTCTTGTATATCGTCTTGTTCATACGTTTATATAGTAGATAGCCTGTTCGCGGATAGTAAGATGAATTATCAGCATTCCCGCCTTTATAAAATTGTACTTCCCTATTTGATATCTGCCATTTTTTTCCGCTGAAAGTTACTGTATTGTAAAAACGAGGTTCCCGGTTAATATACATTTTACTCACTTGAACTCCATTAAGTGCATCAAACCCTTCTTCACTATATAAAGGAGACTTCGGCAGGAATGAGGTTTGTTTAATCGGAAGTCCGTCTTTCATGTAAAAGTCGTCTACAAGCTCTTGATATACTGCTAATTGACCCGTACCACTTGGCTCGGAACGTGGAGTAACTTCTTTATCAAACAAGTCATTATTCATACCTCCCCATGAAACGGTACCTGATGCCCAAATGTATTCAGAGTTATAAACCTGGAATACTTCATAAACTGATGCGTCAGGATCTATCTTACCATTCTTTATGACTTTATATAATTCATAGTGCCCTGCTTCTGCATAATCTATCAAGTCCTTACAGGCTTGTACTGCTTTTTCCCATTTTGTAGGATCTTTTTGTGGAAATAGGGATTTCCCATCTATATTTTTTAATTCTAGCGCTTCTTGATATCCTCCATTGAATAATGGGCTTGCTGCATACATCCAAAGTTTGGCACGGGCAGCAAGCGCTGTACCTTTAGTTGGTACTGCGCGATAATCTTGATTGGCATGATCTACGTCATGCATGTCTTTCATAGCTTCCAATAATTCGCTATCAATGAAGTTAACTAATTCATCAACCGAATTTCTAGGCATATTGAGTTGGTCTTCCAAATTTAATGACCTGTCTATAATTGGTACCGGACCATAAGTCTCCAATAGCGTAAGATAGTACCATGCTCTCATAAAGCGGATATTAGCCTTGTACCATTTCATTTCGTCTTCGGTTATTTGAATAGCATCAACACCTGGTTCTATAATCGGCTTGGCATTTTCTAAGAAAATATTAGCTTGTCGGATAGATTGGTATAATGTACCCCAACGCGAAAATTTTGTATTTGTTGAATTCCATTCGGAGTAAAATCCTGCATTATTTACAAAATTATTATAGCATTCATCTCCCATTGATGCCCAAGGATTTCCCATACTCGGTGTGCCTGATGGAAACCACATGTATGAAGAGTTGGTAATGTTGTTGAAGACTTCTCCATACCATCTCTTGGTATAATCGACATTAGTGAATATATCATTAAAATCAGAAAGCCCTCCAGCTGCTTCGTCTGAAACATTCAGATAGTCTGAACAGGAGAAAAGAGAACAGATCGCTAGTCCTAGTGCAAAGACTTTTATATTTTTGAGTTTCATATTTATATCTCCTTTTTAAAATCTAACTTCTAATCCGAGTGTGTATGTTCTTGATAATGGGTATTTAATACCATTATTATCATTTGATAATTCAGGATCCCAATATTTCAATTTATCCCATAAACATAAGTTATTTCCCATCACATAAATTCTAGCACCCTCCAATAAAAATTTTCTTGCTATTTCTTTAGGAATGCTATAACCTATTTCTAGATTTTTAAATCGCAGGAATGACCCACTACGTACCCACCAAGTGCTTGGCTCTTTATTTATGTTATTGCCATACGCGGAATGTAATCTTGGCATTGTGACATTTTGACTTGGGTTATCTGCAGTCCATCTGTCTAAGAAAGCTGTCCGGAAATTGGATTTCTCGATTCCCCAATTAAAAGGCCAAAATACATCATTGCCGTTACCTAATAATATATCGCATTTGGCTACTCCTTGGAAAAAAGCACTAAGGTCGAATCCTTTGTAATTGAAACTGACTCCAAATCCATAAGAGATTTCAGGATTGCGAGGATTGCTTAATCCATGTGCCATGTCTCTGTTATCAATGATATTATCATTGTTTAAATCCTTATATTTGAGATCTCCAGGTCCTAATAATCCGGACATTGTCGGAACAGGAAGCCCATCTTTCAACTGATAGGAGTAAGTACCATTGGAGTTTTTCGTTGCATTGAAGTCATCATCGGTATATAAACGATCTACAATGTATAGCCCTCTATCGTCAATAGGGTGCCCGGTTACTTTCATCCAAGGATATTCAGGCTCTATTTCATCATACTCTGTGATTGTATTGTGAGCATAGGTCAGAGTGCCACGCCAAGTTATTTGCACTTTGCCTATCTTATGGCGAACGTCCATGCTGCCATCAAAACCTTTGTTGGTCACAATTCCATAATTTTCCCATGGGGCCGCCCAGAAGCCACTGGTTTGTGGAACAGTATTTCTTTGCATCAGGATATCGTGTCGGCGGTTATTAAAGTAATCTGCAGTAATTTCGATTTGATTATTAAAAAATCCCAAGTCAAGGCCAATATCTCTTTTATCTTCTATTTCCCAATGAATGTCTGTGTTTTTGAATAAAACGTCGTGTATACCTGTTCCTAATGAGTTTGAGCTTCCTGTAGAACCAATTCCTTGCGCAAAAGTGTAGTCATCCGTTTTGAATGTTGCCCGATAAAGAAAACGATCTCCTCCGGTATCGTCATTACCTGTTCTTCCTATAGATGCACGGAGCTTTATTTTATTCATGACTTTACTTAAAGATTCAGGATAGAATTTTTCATTAGAAATGTAATATCCGATTCCGACAGATGGAAAGAATCCAAATCTTTTGTCTTTTGCGAATGTTTCACTACCGGTATACCCAAAATTACTTTCAATGAAATAACGCCCGTCGTATGAATAGGAAGCTCGTCCTACAACTCCTTGATTTCTATATGCTAGCGCATTATCGTGGTATTGAGTGTCTTTTTGCATATAGAGTAGCATTCCTCCGACCGTGTGTTTTCCAAATGTACGATCATAATTTAATGAGCTTTCAATATAAATCTTGCGATTAGCACTATTTGATTCTGTTGGCTCTCCAAAAGCATTCGTTCCGGCATAAGTTTTATTAAAAACTAAATTGCCATTATCGTCTCTTCCGGTAGCATTATAACGACTAGGATTCCAGCTTCGTTGGCTATTGAATACACCCTGATAATCGAAACTTACCGTGCCTTTAAATTTTAATCCTGGTGTTACAAAATTTAAGTCTTGACTCAACCTAACAGTGGATTGAATTAGTGCATCCCATTCTTTTTGATAGCCTGAGTTCATTACAAAATTATAGGGATTTCGGTTGTTGGCATCAAATTCTTTGGGATAAGTTGAAATTGTTCCATCACTATAAATTGCAGGGAATAAATACGAGGGTGTATATAGCATATACTTGAAAATATCATTAGATGATTTCATAGGACCTACACGTACGACATACTGCCCGCTTACATCTACACTTACTTGCGTTGACTTTGTGACCTGTAAGTCAATATTGCTCCGTAAGTCGTAACGGTTCAGGCTGATGTTGCTGTCATAATTTTCTAGAGATTTATTCTTGAAAACACCGTCTTCAGTATAATATGCCATGGAAACAAAATATTTTGCAAAGTCGGTACCTCCACGTGCATTGATTGTATAACGCTGACTACCGTAGTGCTTTGCTAATGTTTCATCGAGCCATTTGGCATTTGGATACAAATCCGGATCTTCATTATTGCGATATTTCGCTATTAAGTCATCTGAAAATTGGGGACTCTGTCCATCATTCATCAAAGCTTCGTTAGCAAGTTGAAGATACTGCCACGAATCAACAAACTCTGGTAAGCGTGTTGGGCTGGATGTTGAATACTCTCCTCGAAAAGTGATGACGGGTTTTGTATTTGTTCCTCGTTTCGTTGTAATCAAGATAACGCCGTTAGCTCCTTCTGCGCCATATACAGCGGTTGCAGTCGCATCTTTCAAAATAGAAAAAGATTCAATTTCGTCCGGTTCTATGTTGTTCATAGAGCGTGGGACCCCATCAACTAATATCAATGGGTTTGTGCTTCCTTTCCAAGTGCTGGCGCCTCGTATCCAGAAAGTAGCATCATCATTTCCTGGATCGCCATTACGTTGTACGCTGATTAGTCCAGGAAGGCGGCCGTTTAGCCCACTAGAGAGACTTCTTCCAGGTATGGACAATTCTTTTCCTCCGATTGCACTAACCGAACTTACTACGCTGGCTTTTGTTTGTTTGCCATATCCTACAACGACAACTTCTTCTAATGATTTTTGATCTTCTTCGAGTGTTACATTTAAACTTGTATTATCTCCAACTTTAACATTTTTAGTTAGAAACCCCACATATGAAAATGTAAGAATATCAGTATTGGAGGCCTCCATGATAAATAAGCCGTCAGTATTGGTGGATGTTCCACCGGATACGTTTTTTACGGTTACATTCACTCCAATTAGAGGCTCACCGTTTCTGTCAACGACGATTCCACTGATGCGCTTTTTTTTACCTGATGAAGCTTCCTTAGCCTGTTGAGTTGATTTATTGGTGATAACGATTTGTTTGCCATCAATAGAATAACTATTGGATGTCCCTTTAAATAGCTGATCCAATATAGCGGTAACACTCTCGTTCTTGACGTTTATCGTCACTTTTCTGTTTAGATCAATGTAATCGTCGTGATAAAAAAGAATATATTCACTATTCTTTTCGATAGCATTAAATACTTCTTTTACAGTGGCATTATTAAATTTGAGAGTTAAGTGAGCTGGTTGCTCGTGTTTGCCATTAGCTTGACAAATTCCAGAGTTGAAAAAAAATAGAAAAAACAGTGCTGTTTTGATAAAATTCAATAAACACCTGTTTATAATCCTTTTTAAGGGATTACAATTCCAAATAAAATTCATACTTTTGTAATTAAGAATGGTTGATACTTGAATAAATTTAATCATTCGAAATGAATTGATCGGATGTTATTTAGCCGTTTCATCCGGTCTTTTCTTTTGTGTTTTCTACATAATATTTTTCTACATCATAAATCTTTTTAGGTTAAACATTATTTATCGATTTTCTGTGTTATTTGGTAATGATCACTATATTTTTTTATGCATATAGGTAGTGCTTCGGATAATCTTTTTAATGATTTATTAATATCATCGATAATCAGCAGTTTTCCACTACACTTTAAATTCTGAATGTTTTTATCACATGCTATTTGGATGCCAAAATATCTTGAGATGTATTTCACTACTGAACTTAAATGCTCACTTTCGAATTCGTAGATGCCGTCTTTCCAAGATATATACTTGCAAACATCTGTTTGAGCAATAATTTCCTTATTATCATCTCTTTCGTATTTCTCATTCGGTTTTAAAAGAAATTCCTTTTTATTGCTATTATTAATCTTAACTGATCCTGATACCAGTACGACCCGTCTTGTTGTTTCGCCGCTGTATGCACTGACGTTAAACGAAGTTCCGAGTACCGAAACATTAAAATCGTGGGTATGGACAATGAATGGACGAGAAGGGTCTTTTGTTACATTTAAATATATTTCCCCGTTTACATATATTTCTCGCTTATCCGAATTAAATTCAACAGGGTAGGTTAGAGTGGTACCTGCATTTACCCAAATTTGAGTACCGTCGGCGAGTAATACTTGCGATTGTTTGCCTAGAGGAACAATGAGTTGATTGTATTTTGCTGCCGACTCTTTCTCAATACTCTTTCCTCCGATTTTTATATCGGTAGAGTCGTATTGGATGAGTTCATCTCTTTTATTAGAGTGTACTATTTGATTCCCGGAGACTAGTAGACGAATGGTGGTGTCGTTCGATAGGTTTTCGTTGATGTTTTTTGCAACAAATGCTTCAATAGAATCTTCGTGTTTGTCTAAATAGGGTGATTGAGATAGAAATATAGCAACTAAAACAGCAGCAACTGCTGCTCCTATGCTCAAAGATATTTTGAATATCTTTTTAAACTTGCTTCTTCTTTCTTTTTCATCAATGATATTATCTATTTTGATCCATAAACGATCTATTTCTTCTGGGGCAAACTCATTCAGGTAATTTTCACGAAGTTTATTGTAGAGTTCTTTTGCTTCAAAAAAATGAATGGAATTAGTCTCTGGTTGGTTTAAAAATGATTTCCAAAAAGAATCACTTTCTTCAGTTGGATTTTTCATCGAGGATATAAAAAAATCATCCAAAAGAAAATCTTCAGTTGAAAAGTTTATATAATTCTTTATTGCCAGTGGATCATTCATGGTCACTATCATTCATTTATAAAGAGGAATGGTTGAATCTGAAAATCTACTCACTTATGAAGATCTTTTTTTATAATTTCTCGTATTTTTTTAATGGACCGATGTAAAAGGTTATATGCAGACTGTATATTCATGTTCATTAGTTGGCTGATTTGTTCCATGCTAAGCTCATCTATATATCGATAGTGTATAATTTCTTTTTGGTGTGGACTTAATTGAGAAAGTATCGTTTTTATTGTTTCTTTCAAATGATTAGAAGATTCTTCAATGATGAATGTTTCCTCACTTGAGAGAGTTTCACTTTCTATACTCTCTCCATAATAATCTATCTTCTCGTCGTGTAGTTGTTGCAATGTTAGTTGCTCTTTTACTCGATTTTTCATGCAAACGAGTAAATAAACCTTGATTTGCTCTGGCTTTATGGTCTCTTTATAAGTGTATAGTCTTATGAAGACCTCTTGGGCACAGTCTTTTACTAATTCACGGTCTGGTGTAAGCTGCATACCATATGACAAAAGAAGATAAATATACTTTTTGTATAGGTATGCATAGGCAAGCCTATTACCTTTACGGAAACAGTCCCATAACACAACTTCATTTTCAAAATTATCCTGCATCGGATTAACTTCGTTATCGAACTATATAAATATATGGAGAAGGGCTGTTTTATTAAACGCTTAGTGCATAAAATACATTGCTTTTCACAGTGCCGTTAACTCTGGGGCAAATATAGAAAACAGTTTTGATTTAAGCACTAAATACCCGATCTTATTTTTTTTATGACAAAATAAAGTACCGTAAGTAAATGCGCTTATCGGTTTAGCTCTAGTCACCAGAGAGTTTATAATAGGTTATTATAAGTTAAACAAAAAGGCTTTCCACTTCATTTAGAACTTATAATTGGGTTATAAATGCGGGTGGAAAGCCTTAAAGCTTATTTATATTATCTATTTTACGGGTATTCTCATCTTATAGAACGATCTCCATACAAAAAAGAGTCCAATAAGTAGGAAAGGTATGGCAATGAAAAGAGAATAATCATTAGCAGGATCATGCTTCATTTCTATACAGATTTCAGTAGCCAATAAGCCGAATAGTGTCGAAAATTTAATGATAGGATTCAATGATACAGATGAAGTGTCTTTAAAAGGATCTCCTACGGTGTCACCTACGACGACGGCTTCATGTAAAGGAGTATTTCTTTCTTTTAAGTCAACTTCTACAACTTTCTTGCTGTTGTCCCAGCTACCGCCTGCATTAGCCATATATATAGCTTGGAATAGCCCAAATACTGCTATAGATATTAAATAAGCAACAAAGAAGTTTGGATCCATAAATGCAAATGAGAGTGTGAGTGATATTAGTGCTAAAAAGATATTCCACATCCCTTTTTGGGCATATTGAGTGCATATTTTGACTACAGATTTAGAGTCTTCTATATCGGCTTCTTTCTTGTCCATATTAAAGGTTCGTTTTATATATTCGACAGCACGGTAAGCTCCAGTAGTTACTGCTTGCATAGAAGCACCACTGAACCAGAATATGACGGCTCCACCGCAGATCAAACCTAATATCACAGGGGCGTCTGTTAGTGAGAGATGTAATAGCCCAACTCTGTCAAGCAATAGAATGATAGAGAAGATCATGGTAGTTGCTCCTACGACTGCTGTTCCTATAAGTACGGGCTTTGCTGTAGCTTTGAATGTATTTCCCGCAGAGTCATTTGCTTCGAGGAAGTGCTTCCCTAATTCAAAATTGGGCGTAAAGCCAAAGTCAGTCTTTATCTCTTGGCTTATTTGTGGTATTTGTTCTATCTGAGATAATTCGAAAACCGATTGAGCATTATCAGTGACAGGTCCATAGCTGTCAACAGCAATAGTTACTGGGCCCATACAAAGGAATCCAAAAGCTACAAGGCCAAATGCAAAAACTGGTGCGTGAGGACCAAGTACCTGATCTAAACCAAAACCTGCAGTAAAATAGGCTATAAACATTAGAGCTGCAATCAGTAACCCTGTCCAAAATGCGCTGAAATTACCTGCGACAATACCGGAGAGAATATTTAAAGAAGGGCCTCCTTCACGTGATGCTGTAACAATTTCTTGTACGTGTTTGGACTTTGAACTTGTGAATATTTTGGTGAATTCCGGAATCAATACTGCGGCTATCGTACCACAACTAATAATGATTGCTAGCTTCCACCATAGTGTAGGATCTGGCATATCATATAGCAAAAGATGGCTCATGAAGAAAGAAGCTGATATACACAGTATGGCAGCTATCCAGATGAGGCGCATCAGAGGCTCTTCAAAATCAAATGATTTTTTATTTCCATAGAGCTTTTTGGAGATTGCCTGATTGATAAAGAAAGAACATCCTGATAAGAAATCCATGAGAAAACGCATACCGAATATCCATACAATTAACTTGGATTGTACGTCAGGATCTGCTACTGCAAGTGTGATGAATGTTATCAAAGCAACACCTGTAACACCATAAGTTTCGAAACCATCGGCGGTAGGTCCTACACTATCACCAGCATTATCACCAGTACAATCGGCTATAACTCCAGGATTTCGTGGATCGTCTTCTTTAACTTTAAATACAACTTTCATTAAGTCCGAACCTATATCTGCTATCTTGGTAAAGATACCACCAGCTATACGTAGGGCACTGGCGCCTAAAGACTCACCTATGGCAAATCCTAAAAAACAAAGTCCAACAATGGAACGTGGAACGAACAAGAGGATAAATACCATCATGATCAATTCCAAGGAGATTAGAAATAGCCCAACACTCATGCCTGCTCGAAGAGGAATGTTTACGATATCTAAAGGGCGCCCTTTTAAAGAAGCAAATGCTGTTCGGGCATTAGCATACGTGTTTACCCGTATGCCATACCAAGCGACAGAGTAGGAACCTGCCATGCCGACTATAGAGAAAGCAAGTACTTGAAGTACGACGATGAATGATTGTCCTATTAATCCGAAGAAGTATACACATAATACAATGGCTATTAAACCAAATAGCATAAGTAAAAATTTGCCTTGTTGTAATAAGTAGGTACGGCAAGTTTGGTAGATCGTGTTTGCTACTTTAAGCATTGAATGATGAGCAGGTAACTTCTTTATTTGGCTGAATAAGTAAAGGCTGAAACCTAAAGTTCCGGCAATAATCATAGCGCCATAACATAAAAAGTTCCACGCAGAAATGCTGCCGCCAAAAATGTGAAATACTCCTTCGTGAAGGTCGGGGATCGAAAGATCGGCTTCGCTTGCGTAGAGGTGGGGTCCCAATCCACCCCAGAGCATAGCCAAGAGCAATGCAACTGATTTTGTTTTTTTCATGGTGTAAAATATTTGGTATTAGTAAATAAGTAAAAAGAAAAAAAACAGCCCCAAGATAAGGATTTAACTCATGGGCTGTTTGCGAATAAATATAAATAATATATAAATAAGGTGATTTATCCTGTCGACTTAACTTTCCTTTTTTTGTATATATATTCTATATCTATATTCTAACAAAAAAACGATTTTGGTTATCAAATCATTTTTAAATTTTTGCTAGTATGTTCAAGGTGATAAAGCTAATATATTAGTGCGTAAAATAGTAAGAATATTAAGTTACATCTCAATGCTCTTAAGCAAAACTTTTGAGATGTAATTTATGATAAGATTTTAAGATCTTACTTAGGAGTATATGCCAAATGTCAGTAACTGTAAAGCTTTCTAGGTAAATATGATTTTTATTGATGATTTTGTTGCGTATGCCAGATCGATATAACCTTATTTCGTATTAATACTAAATCTAATATTGATATACCAATAAATAGAACACCTCCTGATATCATAGATGGCAGCAGAGAACTTTCTTCCAATTGAGGAAGTAAGGAGAGTAAAATGTCTGTATAGTATCCTCGGATCCAAATTAATCCACAAAAAGCTAGGAGTATAACAATAAAATTAGTTCCTATTGCTAAAATTTGATATGGTAAAGCCACTTTACTTGGACTGTATCCTATTAAAAGTAAGTTTTCTAATTTCACTGTGTTTTTTTGGAGCAAAAGGAAAATACTTAACATTAAAATATAGAAAGACAAAGCGCAAATGAAGAGGCCAACTCCTGCTATAATGCTTGTGATCAAACGCAGAAAGTATGTGGTTTTTCCTGCATCTAAGTTGTCTCCTTCTGGCTCATAACCTTTATTCTGGAAATAGCTTGTAATAGCTGGATCTGTAGGATTCTTCACTTCAATAATCAACCTTGAAGATTCTGCCTTCTGCCCGGAAGCATAAGTCTGATTTGCCCATTCCATAAATGATTGCGGGACAAGTATTGTGTTGAGCCGATTTGAAAATCCTACGATGTTGCCTTTGTAACGTTCTATTCCATTATTTCCGTTAATGATGATATCCATTTGCACTAGTCCCATAACGCCTTCCGATAATTTTGGCAGGCTTCTGCTTTGAGCAAATCCAAAATTATAGAGATTGAGATAATTGCGGGGGAGGATAATAGGAATAGTATGAGAGCCTTTATCAAAATGCCATTTGCTGAGATTTATATCTACATATATATCCGGCACTGATTCAAAAAACATTTCAGTAGATAGGTGTATACCGGCTTGTTGAACCCCAAAACCCGCTGAAACCTTGAAAAGTGCTGGGGTAAAAGCCCCTATACTTTGTGTAAAGTGCTGATTCTTGAACTCTTCAATTTCTTTATCGGAAAAAGTGTTACTTTGACCAGCAAAGCTGCCTAATGTACTGATCTTTTTACTTGCAATGATGTAATCTTTTTTTATGAAGCTATCTCCTTGTGTAAAAACAGGAATGATATCTTTATAAAACTGTATGCTGAGTAGCACAATGATTGAACCGAAAAGGTTTGCAAGGAAGAAACCACTGAGTTGTGCTATACTAATATGTTCGCGGAGGAGTTTCCACACAAGTTTGTTCATATGTAATTTTATAATTAGCGGTGTATAGCCGATTTATAATTTATAAATGCTGTCATACTTTATATTAATATGTTTACCTATAGAGGTGACTATAATACCAGCTCCTTGCTTTTCTGCTTCTTCTATAAGTAAGCGCCCTATTATAGCACCATTCTCGTCGTCAAGATGACTGATTGGCTCATCTAAAAGGATGAAATCGAACGGTTGACAAAGAGATCTGATAAAAGCTACTCTTTGCTGTTGCCCAAATGATAAACGCCCCGCTTTTTGCTCTAGTTTATCTTCGATGCCCAATATCTCAAAATATGATTTAATATCTTTCTCTTCTTTATATTTAGTCAATTTGTTCTTTAATTGAATATTTTCGTATGCAGTGAGCTCTGGAAATATTCGTAGTTCTTGAAATAGGATGCTTAAAGATCTCTTTCGTATGGCAATCCAATCATTAATGGAATGTGACTTAATATCTTTGTCGTTGAATAAAATATCTCCACTGTAGTCGTGCCTATAACCGTAGATGTAGCTACATAAAGATGATTTTCCTGTGCCAGAGGCAGCTTCTATTAGGTAGCATTTACCCTTATGAAATGTAAGATCCTTTTGCCAAATTTCCGATGATATATCGTCGCGATCAGCAAATACCATAGGAAGCGTTTTTCTTAAATGAATATATTCCATTGTTTTTGTAGATATACTTTAAATTCCAGCAAACTCTTTTATAAAATCTATTATTTGCTTTAAAGAGTTTTCTTTCTTATCTTTCAGTTGCAATGTGATTTCCGTTTGAGTATTATCACAGAGGAGTTCAAGATATGCTGTTTTATTAGCTAAATTATAGTATGTTTCATATTCTGCTCCACCATATTCTTTCATCATTTTTATGACAGGAAGATGGAGTATTGCATCAGTATTGACTACAAAAGCTAGGCTTTTTCCTTTTATCTCAGATGCAAAGTCTGCATTTTTAGCTGAAGGAATGCATTCTTTTCCAATATTTTCTTTTAGTATATTGTCATTTGTTATGTATACTTTTCTGTCTTTAATGCCAAAATAGAAATTTATTTCGCTTGACTTGTATATGTAGTTCTGCTCATCTAATTTAATAATGTCTTCATCTGATTTAAATCCAAATGATTTTTTATTCTTGTAGAGCTCACTGATAACATTTTCGTCATCTACATCAGCATATACTACAATCGTTGGTGTGCTTTCCATAGTGATGTTTGTCACTCCTACTGTTAGGTCATTTTTTAAAGCCCCCAAGAGAGATTTAATTATGCTAGATTGAGCTATAGGGAAGTTTGACTGAAACTCTTTGTTTTTTTGAATCAAATTATAAAAGATATCTCCATTAATTCCTACGTTAAATAGCGCTAAGGTGGATTTGGGGAAGTATTTTAATAATGAATTCTGAATAGGTTTTATACTCTTTTGTTGATCTTCAAGTTGTTTTTTTAAAGTTGCATCTTCCGTATAATTTTCGTATTTTACTTTGATTTTTCCTTCTTCAAAAGATAGGCCTCCAACAATCCATAATTTTTTTAAATCAATATTTTCAGGTAAGCCATAATTAATTTGCTGGGCATATTCTCCCAATATACTTGAAGGAGAAACCAGTAAATCGACATCCTCGTTTTGTTGTTGCATTTTTTTGAATGCGGAAGTCGATACGATGCTATTCTTTTCAGTCTGTTCAAATAGCTTGACTACTCTTTGCTTTATTGCTTCCTGTGATACCGTATTATCGTGATTTATTAGCAATATAGCACTTGAATTGAATGCGACGAATAATTGTGTCCCTATTTCTGTAAACTGATATCCCTCAACTTTGTCAAGTTGTGTGCATATTTTTTCTTTTTCGAGAATATTAAGTAGCGATGTTAATTTATCTTTGTCGTTTACTTTGGCAGTTACCGACATATATGGAAATTCAGGGGAACTAAACAAATATAAAGGCAAACTTAAATCTATTCCTGATTCTTCGGGGTTTTTCAGGATAGCCTCAAATTGTTTGAAAGAAGTTGAATTCATTCCGCTTTTGAAAGCGGTTGTGAGCCTCTCTATCGCTTCTTTATTTTCTTTATTACCCAATCCGGCTTTTGTAACCAAATTCTTCAGATGGACGGCAGCAACTTCACTAGCATCTACAGGAATAACATTCGAGTAGTCGCTCTTCTTACTACATGCGCTAAAAATAATAACTAATGAAATTATTAATATTACGCTGAAAAAGTTTTTCATTTTCATAAGTATAAGTCTTTAGATCAATTTATATTTGATTCTTTAGATTGAAAATATGACATGCTACTACGGCTGCTGTTTCTGTTCGGAGTCTTGATGGTCCTAAGCTAATAGGCATGAAGCCATTTGCAATAGCTTTCTCTATCTCTTCTTCGCTAAAATCACCTTCTGGACCAATTAAAATGGTAGCATCTACTCCCTTGATAATTATATCTTTCAGATAGCTCTTGTCGCCATCGTAGCAATGTGCTATGTATTTTTGTCCTTTCAACGGCTGAGCTATAAATTTGTCAAAAGAAGTAAGTTCATTAACTATTGGGACTCTTGCTTTTAAAGATTGTTTGATTGCGGAGATCAAAATTTTAGATATTCTTTCAATCTTGACTATTTTTCTTTCCGAGAATCTACAGTTTAAAAATGTAAGTTCGTTAAATCCTATTTCTGTGGCCTTTTCAACAAACCATTCAGTCCGATCAATGTTTTTAGTCGGAGCCATCGCAATGTGTAGATGACCTTCCCATAATGGATTTTGAGTAACTTTTTCAATGATATTGACTAAGCAATGCTTATTTGTTGCAATATCTATTTTGGCACGATAAAAATTTCCAATGCCATCGGTTAGCGTGATTTCGTCTCCCGTATTCAGTCTGAGTACGCGCGTACAATGTTGCGCTTCTTCTTCTGGGAGTTCCGAATTCTTGTGTATATCAGGAGTATAAAATACATGCATGGGTCTTTATTCTTTTTCTCTTTTGGAAATTTCGTCTCTAATTTTAGCTGCTTGTTCGTAATTTTCTTCTATTATTGCTTTTTGTAAGGCCTTTTGGAGTGTATCCAAATTGTCTCCATATGGTAAACCATCTTTCTCTAAAGAAATATTAGCTCTTGCTGAGTTGTTTTCGTTAGATATATTTTCGATGTTGGTTTTTAGTTGTTCAGTTTCTAATATATCATCATATACAAAAATGGGTGCTTTCATACGTAATGCCATGGATACGGCATCAGAGGTGCGTGCATCCATCCGTATGACTGTTTCGTCGGTTTTTAAATAAATATATGAGTAAAAAACTCCATTTTCGACCCTGTAGATAAGTGCCCGTACCATTGTAACATTGAGGATTTCCAGGCAAGATGCAAAAAGGTTATGAGTTAATGGGCGAGGAGGGATAATACCTTTTAGTGTAATTAACATAGATTGAGCTTCTGCTGATCCGATAATCACAGGCAATTGACGTGAACCATTGATTTCCCCTAGCAATAGGGCAAAAGCTCCTGCTTGCTCCTGGCTATTGGAGATGTTCAAAACTTTTAGTTCTATCGTCTTTTTATCCATTTATTCTTATTTTAAAGCTTCTTGTTGATGCCTATATTTAAATATCAGCGCAAATAAAAAGCCAACTAATAATGCATAAACGGCAAATACATACCATACGGTGCTCCAATCTCCAACCGTATAAAAGTGACCTTCGAATTCTGTCGAATGGGTATAATGATCAACGACAAATTGGGCACCAAGAGTACCTATTGTTGCTCCTAGACCATTGGTCATTAGCATGAATAAGCCTTGCGCACTGGATCGTATGCTCTTGTCTGTTTCTTTATCAACAAACAAAGAACCAGATATGTTGAAAAAGTCGAAAGCGACTCCGTATACAATCATGGACAGAATGAACATCCACACTCCACTACCCGGGTTGCCAATTCCGAATAATCCAAACCGAAAAAACCATGCAAACATAGCTATAAGCATCACTCGCTTGATTCCAAATTTTTTCAGAAAGAATGGGATTAATAAAATGCATAATGTCTCGGAACATTGGGATATTGAAATAAGAGCATTGGCATGGTTTGCACCGAAAGAAGACGCATATTCAGGGATTGCTTTAAAACTGGTAATAAAAGGGTTGGCGAATCCGTTTGTTATTTGCAGGGATACTCCTAATAACATGGAAAAAATGAAGAATATAGCCATTTTCCTGTTTTTAAAAAGCGTGAAAGCTTTTAAACCGAATGCTTCAACTAGTGATTTTTTTTCTACTTGCTTACTTACAGGGCAACGCGGTAATGTAATTGCATAAATAGCTAAAAATAGTCCTATGGCTCCTGATACAAAAAATTGAGTATATGAACTTTGGTATCCTAGAGCATCTACCGCAAGCATTGAACATATGAAACCAATGGTTCCAAAAATACGAATAGGAGGGAATGCTTTTATTGTATCGAGCCCGGCATTGTCGAGCGCATTATAAGCAACCGAATTTGATAGAGCCAAAGTAGGCATATAAAACGCGACACTAATAGCATAGAGGCTAAACAAAGTGGTAAAGTCGGTGTTGTTTGAGGCACCCATACCATAGTATCCAGTTGCGATCATGAAAATAGCCCCCAATAAATGGCAAAGAGCTAGCATACGTTGGGCTGGTATCCAGCGGTCGGCGACTATGCCGATTAATGCAGGCATGAACATCGATACTATTCCTTGCATTGCGTAGAACATCCCAATGTGACCAGCGAGTCCTACGCTTACTAAGTAACTACCCATTGATGTTAGATAAGCTCCCCATACAGCAAATTGGAGGAAGTTCATGATGATCAAACGAACTTTTATACTCATAATTTTTGTGATACGTGTTTCTTTTGAAATCAATATAATTGATGCAAATGTAGGGAATTTATTGTAAAGGTAGATAGGGGAAGTGTATAAAAAAAGAAGGGCATCTATCCCAGATACCCAATCTTTGTTAACCTTAAATCTAATACCATGAAAAACACATTGCAAATATAGATATATTATGTTATATAACATGCGCTTTTATTTATAAGTGCCCTTTTATTAACAATGTTTAACCGATTTGAGGCCTCTATTTGCGTTTGTCACTCTACATATAGTACTAATCCTTTTAAATATTCTCCTTCTGGATGATATATGCTTACCGGATGGTCAGCAGGTTGTGTTAGTTGGTGGAGAATTCGTACATTACGCCCTGACATTGCTGCTGCTGTAAATACTGCGGTGCGAAAATTTTCTCTACTAACGGCTTGAGAACAAGAGAAAGTAAATAAAATACCTCCTGGTTTGATTTTCTCAAATGCTTTCACATTTAGTTTGCGATAGCCTTGGAGCGCATTTCGTAATGCGTCTCTATGTTTTGCGAAAGCTGGTGGGTCCAATATTATTAAATCATATTGATCGCCCATGCGGTCTAAGTATTTAAATGCGTCTTCTGCAAATGCTGCATGTCTTTTGTCATTTGCAAAGTTCAACTCTATGTTTTTGTTTGTTAAATCAATTGCTTTGGCTGAACTGTCGACAGAGTGGACTAGTTTAGCATTACCACGCATGGCGTATACTGAAAAACCTCCAGTATAGCAAAACATATTTAATACGGAACGATCTTTTGCATAACGTTCCAATAATGATCGGTTTTCCCGTTGATCAACAAAGAAGCCTGTTTTTTGTCCTTTCAGCCAGTCTATGTGGAATTTTAATCCATATTCCATTGCAATGTCATTGGTCCCACCTCCCATAAGAAATCCGTTTTCCGGATATAAATCCGCTTTAAAAGGTAATGTTGTTTCTGATTTATAGTAAATATTTTTGATGCTATTTCCTAAAACCTCATTCAGAGCATTTGCTATTCTCATACGGTCAAGATGCATTCCGGCTGAATGTGCTTGCATTACTGCGGTATGGGCGTAGATGTCTATAACTAGTCCTGGTAAGCTATCTCCTTCACCATGGACCAAGCGATAAGTATTGTTAATGGGATTTTCTGCTATACCAATGCTACGGCGCATTTCGTAAGCAGTACTAAGCTTGCGTTTCCAAAAGTCATCGTCAATTATTTCCTCTTGGTTGAAAGAAAGCACACGTATTGCAATACTTCCGATTTGATAATGTCCTTTTGCGATAAACTCTTTTTTAGAAGTGTATACATCAATGACTTCACCTTCTTCAGGCTCATTATCAAAATGCGCGATTGCACCTGAAAATATCCAAGGGTGAAAACGCTTTAGTGATTCTTCTTTACCAGCTTTGAGATAAACTTTATGCATATGTTTAATAATTAGCGATGAATGATGATGGAAGCTATCTATATATCAGAAGGCTTAAATATTGTTATCGTCTTCACTCTCTTCTTCTTTCTTTTTTTCATTTATAGATTGAAAGTCACCGGATGATTTAATATCTTCTAATAATTGATATATTTTAAGACACGCCCAGGCATCGGTTGCAGCATATAATTGTTGAGGGATGCTCAACTCTTCTGCTTCCCAATTAGAAAGACGTTGTGATTTTGAGATTTTTTCTTCAAACAATATGGCATATATCTTCTGGAGACTTTTGTCGGTAATACCGAATTCTCGAACGTAATCTTGGAGCTCTATGCAGTTGTGTTGTTCAAATGGTGCGCGTTTGTGTAGCATCATGAAATCATCTTTTAAAGACAGTCCGACTTTTATTATGTGAGGTGTTTCCAATAATGTGATAATTGGTACTGTTAGGCCAAGCAAATTAAGGCGGAAAAGGAAACAATCTTTCTCTGAAGCAACCTGTAGCAAAGCGACTTTATGTATTTGTCCCTTATTAAAAGATGGACGGGTTTCACTATCAATACCGAGGAGTGAATAATTTCTCAAAAATGCAATTGCTTTTTCTGCTTCCCATGGGGTATTTACAATATGAATTTGTCCGGGGAATGTCACTTTGGGCATTTCCTTTATTTCTTCTTTTTCAATGCTTTTTCTGATGATCATTGTATCCGAAATTTTAGTGATGATGATTGTGACATTGACAATCTTCATCTTCACAATCACATTCGTGATCATTTTTGCATTCGACGTCGCTATCTCGGGGGCCATCGTCGAAATAGTGATGGACTTTTACAGAATTGAATTCACTTTCTGAATCTTCGTTGTTGCTTTCTTCGTTATATCTTATGTCATGCAAGGCACGCATCGTATTTACTAAAGTCTGCCCCCAATATTCCTTAAAATGCTCTTGGCATATAGCCAAAGAATCATTCATAGTTTCGTTTAACCCCAACTGAAATACAAAAATAAAATCTTTAATATCTTGATAAATATCCGCTAAATCTTCAGCAATACTCTTTTTTATAGGTTGATCACTGTACACCATATCTTTTATAAAGACATCTAAGTAATCATCTTTTTCAGCCAAAATATCAGTAAGATTCATTCTAAGAACCTCATAGGTTTCTTCTGTGACGTAATTCTCCGGGGCTTCTTCTCCTATCATTTTGCATTCAGGGAGCATTGATGCTTTGAGGTATAATAAGGGAAGTATCTTTAAGGATGTATCGACAAATTGCAGACGTTTTATATTTTCGGATTGTTCTAAAAAATTACAAAATTCAGCGGCGACGGTCACGAACTCTATTACGTTACGATCGAATATTGTTTGACTTTCTTTTCCCATATTTTTTTGTTTTGGTTAGCAAAGGTACGAAAAAGGAATGAAAGCATTAATGTATCTGCTTTTTTTTGTTACTTTTGCGTCATAGTTGACATCATAGTGAGAAATAGTTATGGCTAAGAAATATGCAATAAAAGATACAAACGAATCTCTCTCTTTTTTGGGAAAAGTGAGAGCTATATTTAGGAATGAAACCATTCATTTTGTAATAGGATTGATGCTGGTTATTTTTTCAGTATATCTATTATTGGCTTTTTCCTCATTCTTTGTGACCGGTTCTTCGGATCAAAGTATCATTGACACGGGCAATACTCAAGAACTAGCTTCTGTAAATAATGGTGTGAAAAATTATGCAGGATCTAGAGGTGCTCAACTTGCCAGTTATTTAATAAATGACTGTTTTGGTGTATCTTCTTTTTTTATACTTGTGTTTTTAGCTATTGCCGGATTAAAGCTAATGAAGGTTAAAAATGTTCGTCTGTGGAAATGGTTTATAGGTTGTTCTTTACTTCTAGTGTGGTTTTCCGTCTTTTTTGGTTTTGCATTTATGGATCAGTATAAAGATTCGTTTATCTATTTAGGTGGAATGCATGGCTACAATGTAAGTCGTTGGCTTATATCACAGGTCGGAATGCCGGGTGTTTGGATGATTCTATTGGTTACGGCAATATGCTTCTTTATTTATTTAAGTGCTAAAACTATTATATGGCTTCGGCGGTTGCTGACTCTTAGTTTTATAAAGCGGAAGCGTGATGTTTTAAAAGATGAAAAGGGCGAAATTCCTGAAGAGTTTACTGATTCATGGACAGCAGAAAATTCCTCAAAAGAAGATGCTTCTGATTTATTTGTTGAAAATCCATTGGAACAATCTAGGGTCGAAGAAACGCTTAGTAAAAAAGACGATTCTGAGGCTGAGGCGACTAATGAAGTAACACTTGATCTAAGTGGAAATGTGGATAAAGTAATACCTGCTGTCAGGGATAATTTATCTATGACAATAGAAGCTCCGATCTCTGATCTGCAGCCCCCTTTTCCGGTAAATCCGGCAGTTAGCGGACCAACATTTGAGGTTTCGGCTGCCGGAGATGATGAAGAATATCATGGCTTGGAAAAAGAACCTTATAATCCACGTCTTGATTTGGAAAATTATCATTTTCCTTCTGTAGATCTTATGAAACACTATGATAATGCCGAACCAACTATTGATATGGCGGAGCAAAATGCTAATAAAGATAAAATAATTAACACGTTACGTAGTTTCGGCATAGAGATTAGCACGATTAAAGCTACAGTAGGACCTACTGTTACTTTATATGAAATAACTCCGGAGCAAGGGGTTCGTATTTCCAAAATTAGAGGCTTGGAGGATGATATTGCATTGAGCCTTTCTGCATTAGGTATCCGTATAATAGCTCCCATTCCCGGTAAAGGGACTATCGGTATAGAAGTACCAAACTCAAATCCTAAAATCGTATCCGGTCAAAGTATTATTGGAAGTAAGAAATTTCAAGAGTCAACCTATGATCTACCTATTGCGCTTGGGAAGACAATTACAAATGAGGTCTTTATGGTCGATTTGTGTAAAATGCCTCATATATTGGTTGCCGGAGCTACAGGGCAAGGTAAATCTGTGGGGTTGAATGCTATTATTACTTCACTGTTATATAAAAAACATCCCGCTGAACTTAAATTTGTATTAGTTGACCCTAAAAAAGTTGAATTTAGTATTTATTCAATTATAGAGCATCACTTTTTGGCGAAACTGCCGGATGGAGAAGATGCGATAATAACCGATGTCACTAAAGTCGTTCAAACTTTAAATTCGGTTTGCATAGAGATGGATACTCGCTACGACTTGTTGAAAGCTGCCCATGTACGTAACATTAAAGAGTATAATGAAAAATTCATTAATCGGCAGTTGAATCCCGAGAAAGGACATAAATTTATGCCATATATTGTGGTTATTATTGATGAGTTTGGCGATTTGATTATGACAGCCGGAAAAGAAATAGAATTGCCAATTGCCCGTATAGCCCAGCTAGCTCGAGCAATCGGTATTCATATGGTTATAGCAACCCAGCGCCCGACTACTAATATTATTACAGGCACAATTAAGGCTAACTTCCCTGCTCGAGTTGCTTTTAGAGTATCCTCTATGATGGATTCGCGTACAATCTTAGACCGTCCCGGAGCGAATCAGCTAATTGGTAGAGGTGATATGTTATTTCTTCAAGGGGCTGACCCAGTCCGCGTTCAATGTGCATTCATCGACACGCCAGAAGTGGCTGATATTACAAAATATATTGCAAAACAACAGGGATATCCCACAGCTTTCTATTTACCGGAATATGTGAGTGAAGAAAGTGGAAGTGATTTAGGGGATGTTGATCTGGGGCGATTAGATCCTTTATTTGAAGATGCAGCTCGCCTTATTGTAATTCACCAACAAGGATCAACTTCTCTGATACAACGTAAATTTGCGATTGGTTATAATCGTGCGGGGCGTATTATGGACCAGCTAGAAAAAGCCGGTATCGTTGGACCCACCCAAGGAAGTAAAGCTCGTGATGTACTTTGCATTGATGAGAGCGATTTAGACATGAGACTGAACAATTTTCAGTAAATCCCGTTAAACTTACAACTAAAATTATATTTTCAGAATATGAAAAGAGCTTTGAATTTGCTTGAGTTTATACTCATATTTAGTTTTTCTCTAGTAATCTCTTTACCGGTTTTTGCAAACAAAGAGGATGCTAAAGATATTCTTGATCAAACGGCAGCGGCTTTCCGTCGTTCAAATGGTGTTCGCGCTTCTTTTGTTATTCAAACCTACGTCAAAAATAAAATGCAGAATTCATCTTCGGGTAACATTCGCCTCAAAGGAGATAAATTTCTGTTGGATGCGGAAGGTATTAAAACATGGTTTGATGGGCGTACACAATGGAGTTATGTAGCTAATACAGACGAAGTAAATGTGGCAGAACCAACATCGGATGAACTTCAAAGTATAAATCCTTATGCATTTCTTTCAATTTACAAAAAAGGATATGATCTGAAATTAGGCAATAAAAGCACTTATGCAGGAAAAGCCGCATATGAAGTGATTTTGACAGCTAAGAATAAGAAGCAGGACATACAATGCATTATATTATATGTCACAAAGGATAATTTTGAACCGTTATGTGTCACTATGGGACAACGTGGAGGTCATAGTGTGGCTGTACGTATTAATTTGTATCAAACCGGACTTTCTTATTCCGATTCAATGTTTACCTTTAATAAAAACAACTATCCTTCAGCTGAGTATGTAGATTTGAGATGATAGTTAATATGATCTTCCAGTCCGTTTCAGAGGTTTATAATTGATGCCTCATAGTTCAAAAATTAAATAATAAAATAACATATATGGAAACTGAAAAAGTCAAATGCTTGATTATTGGTTCCGGACCTGCTGGTTATACAGCAGCAATATATGCCGGAAGAGCTAACATTTCTCCGGTGTTATATGAAGGTTTACAGCCTGGCGGACAACTAACCACGACTACTGAAGTCGAAAATTTTCCGGGCTATCCCGAAGGTGTTGACGGACCAAAATTGATGGAAGACTTACGTAGTCAAGCTCAACGTTTTGGAGCAGATATACGTTATGGTATAGCTACGGCTTCAGATCTGAGTCAAGCTCCCTACAAAATAACTATTGATGAAGAAAAGATCATCGAAGCCGAAACTCTAATTATAGCAACCGGTGCAACGGCAAAGTATTTAGGCTTGGAAGATGAAAAGAAGTATGCAGGAATGGGAGTGAGTGCTTGTGCTACCTGCGATGGCTTCTTTTACAGAAAGAAAGTTGTTGCGGTCGTGGGAGGTGGAGATACGGCATGTGAAGAAGCTATATATCTTGCAGGATTGGCTTCCAAAGTTTATTTGATAGTTCGAAAATCTTTCTTGAGAGCATCTAAAATTATGCAAGAGCGTGTGATGAATCATAGTAAGATTGAAGTACTCTTTGAACATAATGCCACTGGACTATTTGGAAATAATGGAGTTGAGGGTGTTCATTTGGTAAAGCGTAAAGGTGAGTCGGATGAAGTATGTTATGATTTAGCTATTGATGGGTTCTTTTTAGCTATTGGTCATCAACCGAATTCCGAAATATTCAAGCCTTATTTAGATACTGATGAAGTTGGCTATATTAAAATAAAAGGTGATAGTCCGTGTACTAAAGTTCCAGGTGTATTTGCAGCTGGCGATGTTGCTGATCCGCATTATCGTCAAGCAATTACTGCAGCCGGGAGTGGCTGTAAAGCTGCCATTGAGGCTGAACGATTTTTGTCGGCTAAAGGACTATAATTCTGATAATCTGGGAGTAATTTAAGCCCTCTTATGGTTTGAATTAATAGATTTGTTCTTTTATAGGTTCGCTATATGCGAATGCTTCTCATAATTTATATTACATATATTGACTAAAAATCAAAGTGGGATTTTGTTGTAAACAAAATCCCACTTTGATTTTTAGAATAGGCTTAATATACCTCAATTTCATCTATATATAAGTCTGAAGGGAGAATTGTGGCAGTTGGATTGTCTTTTCGACAATCAATCCCATTGCGAATTGTACCTCCACTTTGTAAAGTGATTCTGATAAATTGCGATTTGGCTGGAGTAAAGGACAGAACGTCAGTGAACATTTTGCGACCTTTTTCAGGATATTCGCGAGTGAATGAAGTATTTATAATTTCCTTATATTCTTTTCCATTCGTTGAAAATTCTACTTTCGCTGCTCCTGCCGGCAATACTCGGAATGCCGGATTATAGAGTGTTCCGAATACCACTTTACTAACAACCTTCGCTTCTCCTAAATCAACAGTAAATACTACTTCATTATTACATTTATCATTCAAAGGGAAAGCGACCCATGGAGTGTAAGATGCAATGTTACCACGTTTCCCGTTGGTTAGTCCTAATGTTGTTTTATCTTCTCCGAGGGTGTTGTTTTCGCCAAAGATGTCTCCTCTAGTCCAACCTACCGCAGGAGTTGTTGTATAATATCTCCCGCTGATCAAATTTCCATAGATAGCTCTTTCACTGATCTTACCTAATAATTCTCCATTTTTATAAGAAGCAGCTTTCAAGTTTATGTTACCTTTAAGTGGGAAAGGATTATGGTAAAGTTTGGAATTTTTGGTAGGAGTACTTCCGTCTGTTGTATACCTGATTTCCGCATTTGGATAAAAGGTTTCTAATGCAACTTTCAATGTGTCATTGTATACGTGAGTATCAATATTTACATCAAAGAAATTCCGGCAAGCTTTTACATTCATAATATCCATTCTGGAGAAATCCGTAATCATGCGTTTACAGAAGCTAGTCCAATTTTTATGCTCAGGCTTTGTCCATCCCGTTTCCGCTATCGCAATAGCACGTGGAAAGGCTTGATAATCGCGGCGACTGTCGTTTTGCATATACTCGGTCCAAATGTTACCTTGAATACCTATAATATGCTGTTTTACAACTTCGTCGGCATCATTCGGTACAGGATTGTAGTAATAAGTTTTTTTCAGCGTATTATATCCACCAATGGTAGTCGGTGCTATTTCAGGAGATTCCTGATAATGATCTAAATATACATACGCTCCGGGAGTCATGATTGCATCATGTCCTGCTTTTGCAGCATTAATACCTCCCTCGGTTCCACGCCACGACATAACTGTTGCATTTGGTGCCAATCCTCCTTCTAATATTTCATCCCATCCGATAATATTGCGACCTTTACTATTCAGATATTTCTCCATTCGAGTGATAAAATAGCTCTGAAGCTTTTCTTCTTTAGAGTGCTTACGTCCGTCCACTGCATTAGGAGTGGTATCATCTTTTAAGCCAAGTTTTGCGATAAGCGACTGGCATTCTTTACTTTTCTCCCATGCTGTTTTGGGGCATTCGTCTCCGCCAATATGAATGTATTTGCTGGGAAATAACTGCATGACTTCATTCAGTACATCTTCGAGAAAACCAAAGGTCTCTTCTTTAGGGCAATATACTTGTTCGAATACTCCCCATGTGCAAGCGACGTCATATTTAATATCCGGAGTACAAGAAAGTTCAGGATAAGACGCTATTGCAGCCATTGCATGTCCGGGCATTTCAATTTCGGGTATTACTGTAATATATTTGCTGGCGGCATAGGCTACTACAGACTTAATCTGTTCTTGCGTGTAATATCCGCCATGCTCTTTTCCATCAAAAACTTGAGGCCAGTTCGTATAATAATAATCGGTGAGAGTTTCTTTACGTTTCGCACCAATTTCAGTAAGCTTTGGATATTTTTTTATTTCAATACGCCAGCCTTGATCATCAGTCAGATGCCAATGAAATGTATTCATTTTGTGAGCAGCTAGCATATCGATAAATTTATAGATATAGTCTACTGAAGAAAAATGACGGCATACATCCAGCATTAAACCGCGGTATTTAAAGTGTGGAGCATCTTTTATTTTAACTCCCGGGACTGACCAATCAGCCAATGCTACCACCTCTTTACCATATATCTGTGGAGGCAAAAGTTGATAGATCGTTTGCACGCCGTAAAAAAAGCCATTAGCTTCCGACGCAACCAAGGTTATACCATCAGTTGAAACTGTGAGTTGATATCCTTCTTTCGGAAGTCCTTCTTGTTGAATAAAACGAATTGTAGGCTGCTTTGCCTTATTGCTTTGAATCGTTTGTAACGAAATATTTGACGCTCTTTTTACTTGCGAAACAAAACTGCTTGCAATGGATTTTACTTCTTCAGAACAACTTTCCGTTAAAACAGCAACTTTGTCGGTCAATTTGAAACGCCCTTCTTGAGGAATTAGTTCGTTTGGCAGTGGAACAATAGGGTAAGTGTTTTCTTTACTTCTATCAGCTTTTTGGAATCCTGAGAACAACATAAAAGTACTTACTAGTAGTAGAAGATTAATTTTTTTCTTCATGATAATAAATGGTGTTAAGTTATAAATTATCTGGATATATCCGAAGCCGTTCGTACGGTTTTTGTTTTTGGGGGATAAACAAGTATCGTATTATCCGATCTTACTGATTTTCTTTAATTTTTCTTCATCAATGATTCTAATTTTTCTTCCATCAATAGTAATAAGATGCTCAGTTGCGAAGTTAGATAATGTTCTTATGGCATTTGATGTTGTCATGTTTGAGAGGTTTGCCAGATCCTCTCGTGAGAGATAGATGCTAAGTGTTGAACCATCTTCTTCCAGACCGTAGCTCTCTTTTAGGAATAAGAGAGATTCAGCCAATCTTCCACGGATATGTTTCTGTGTTAAATTGACTGTACGCTCGTCTGCGATCCCCAAATCGATGGATAGCTGGCGGATAAAAAACATGGCTAAATTATTATTTTGAGTAACTAAAGATATAATAGCATTCATTGGAATTAAACAAACCAATGAGGGTTCAAATGCAGAGGCAGCCGTAACATAATCTTCTTTAGCAAAATAGGCGCGATAACCAAAATATTCTACAGGTTTAATCATTCGGATGATTTGGCTTCGTCCGCCAACGCCATCCTTATAAATTTTCACTTTTCCATTGAGAAGACACATCATATATTGGGGGCTTTCACCTTCACAATATATGATTTCATTTTTTTTATAGCTTTGAATCGTAAAGTGACTTGCGAGAAAATCTCGCTGCTCACTATCCAAAGGTTCCCACATATCAGCTATAAGGTCTGGAACGTTTATGTCAGATAAGTTCATCTTTACCATAGATGCTACAAAACTGTGTTATACAGCACAAATGTAAAAAGAAAAAATTAAATTAAGTACAAAACTCAGCTATTCCTTTTATTTACACTCTTTTTTTCTATATTTGCCTTTGTTTGTTTAGGTATTACTAGTTTGAAAGATAATAATTACATTATAGGAATATATTTCATTATTGTACTTTCCTTTTCTTTGAAAGTTCCGGCTGCAACTGTTTCCTCGCTAAAAGCGTCCGAGTTGTCAGCAGATTCTATAATGTCCAATGTAATCTCTTTTGCTTCTGTATACGAAAATATTATTAGCGAATATAAAGCTGATTTTTACGTCAAAGGCGGGGTCAATATTCGCAAGAAAAATCACTTACTTCGTTATGTCCCGACTATGTTCCGTCTAAAGAAAGGAGTGCGGGAATATCTAATGGAGATGTATAGTGACCTTCATTTTACCGCTCCCGACATATATGATCAGAAAGTTAAAGCTGCTGTAGGCACATCCTCCGAATTTTGGGAACTAGACGGACGTTTAGCTGACTATTTTCATATAAACATCTATTCATCAACAATTTTATATAATAAGCTGTTGTCTCCTCTTGCTCCGAATGCTATGAAATACTATTCTTATAAGGTAGATTCCATAATAAAGGATCATGGAGGGATACGCTATAAAATTAGCTTTACCCCCAAAATAAAAAGCTTTCAGCTGGTTAATGGTTATATGATAGTGAGTGATAAAGTTTGGAGCGTACGTGAAATAAGGCTTATAGGGCGATCTGAATTACTTAAGATTAATTTATTAATGCGCTTGGGAGATGTTGGAAAAGCAAATGAATTTCTCCCGGTGCATTATGATGCAGATGCAACGTTTCGCTTTTTGGGCAATGTGATTGATTGTAAGTATATTGCATTGCTTAATTATAATGAAATAAAGAAAAAGTTTCTAGCGTCGAAGCTTTTTGATCCTACAAAGAATAAGTATGATCTGACCGGATCTTATAATTTACATTGTGATACGAACGCTTGCCATACCGATAGCTTATTTTTCACTAATATACGACCCATTCCTCTTTCTGCTCATGAAGAGAATCTTTATCGTAAATACTTCTTAAGTCAAGACACACTGAAACGGAACAAAAGGGAAGGCAATAAAACTCTCGAGTTTTGGGGACAGTTGGGCGATGTGTTGACCAATCGTTACACGGTTGACTTTGCTAAGTTGGGCAGTGTTCGTTGTTCCCCTCTCATCAATCCTTTTTTATTGAGTTATGGTGCTAGCAATGGAGTTTCTTATCGGCAAGAGTTTAAATATACGGCGCTTTTTCGCAACGACCGCTTACTACGAGTTACTCCTAAGCTAGGATATAATTTTAAGAGGAAAGAGTTTTATTGGTCCATTAATTCCGATTTTGATTACTGGCCCCGCAAGCGATCTTCACTTCATATTAATATAGGTAATGGTAACCGTATATATAGTAGTGATATCCTTGATGACTTGAAAAGTATTCCAGATAGTATTTTCGATTTTAATCAGATTCATTTGGACTATTTTAATGACTTATATCTAAAATTGCGGCATAGTTGGGAAATTACGAATGGATTATTATTAGATGTCGGTTTTTCCATTCATAAACGTACGGAAGTTAATCGCTCAAATTTTGATTCATTAAAAAACGTTGTGAGTCGAAGTTCGTCGGACATCATAAGTCAGCTTCATCATACTTATAGCAGTTTTGCACCCCATGTCCGCTTGGCGTGGACTCCCGGTCAATATTACTATATGGATGGTGCTCGTAAGGTAAATCTTCACTCCAAATACCCAACCTTTTCAATGGATTGGGAGAGGGGGATTGGAGGCATTTTCAATAGCTCCGGTCGTTATGAAAGTTTTGAGTTTGATATGCAGCATCACTTATCTTTGGGATTATTGCGTGATTTCTATTATCGCTTCGGATGGGGTGCTTTTACAAATCAGAAAGAAATGTTCTTTGTTGATTTTACTAATTTCACGCGCTCTAATTTACCGGTAGGCTGGAATGATGAAATAGGAGGTGTGTTTCAACTACTTGATTCACGTTGGTATAACTCATCCCGGAAGTATTTTCGTGGACATTTAGTTTATGAATCACCATTTCTGCTACTCAATCATCTCCTAAATCCTTCTCAAAACATCCTCACTGAGCGCTTGTATTTGAATGGTTTAGTTGTGCCACATCTCAAGCCATATTTAGAAGCCGGATATGGCATAGGTACCCATATTTTTGATTTTGGTGTATTTGTTAGTTTTGCAAATTGGAAGTATAATGAATTTGGCTGCAAATTTACTTTCGAACTCTTTAATAGATAATTTTTATAGTATTATTTCTCTTTTTCTACTCGTTATTGTCTCTATCTATCCCTTCTCTATTCAGGCTATATTACAAAGGTTAACTATTATTATAAAATAGGCTTTTAAAACTGTGAAATATTGAGATTATGTTGTATAACATAGTATGACGTATGTATCCAAAGTATACATTAATTATTGAAAATCAATCAATTATATTTTAATGACGTATTCATGACGTAGATATATTTTTTATTTGACGTATTAAAAAATACTATATTAGCATACATTCTCTCGTATTATCGTCTATGTTTGTGATGTTCTATTAAGAACAGAAGAGAGATTTGTTAATCTTAATTTAGTAAAACTTATGAAAAAGTTATTATCATTTTTATTTCTGTTAAGCTTTACCTTAGCTTCTGTGTATGCTCAAAACATACAGGTAAAAGGTACTGTGATTAGCGGTTCGGATAATGAACCGTTAACTGGAGTAAGTGTCGCAGTGAAAGGCACTACAACGGGCACTATCACAGGTTTGGATGGGGAATTCTCATTGTCAGTACCCACCAATGCTGTTCTTTCTATTTCTTATATTGGTTTTGTAACACAAGATATTCCAGTGCGGGGGCAACGGGATATCAGAGTCGTCTTAAAAGAAGATACTAAAGCTCTTGATGAGGTTGTGGTTGTTGGCTATGGCGTTCAAAAGAAAAGCGTGGTTACTGCTTCTATAGCAAAGGTAACCAGTGATGATTTAGCTAGTAAGTCACCGATCCGTATGGATAATGCGTTGAAAGGTTTAGCAGCTGGTGTGGATGTGACATCTGCTTCCGGTCAACCCGGAGACTCTCCTCGTGTACGTGTGCGTGGTATCGGTACTATAAATAATAGTGATCCACTTTATATTGTAGATGGTATGCCTATTGGCGGAGGTCTTGACTTTGTGAATCCAAATGATATTGAATCTATCGAGGTGTTGAAAGATGCAGCTTCCGGCGCTATTTATGGTGCACGTGCAGCTAATGGTGTAATTCTTGTGACCACCAAAAAAGGAAAAACCGGTAAGGCCAATATTAATTATAACTTCTCTTATGGTTGGCAGAGTGCTTGGAAGAAGCGTGATGTGACAAGTGCTACAGATTATGCCATTTTACAGAATGAGAAGTCGTTGAATGGTGGTGGGGCTCCTATTTATGCTGACCCTTACCATTTAAAAGATGCAATGGGTAATGATATCAAAGGATTCGGAACAGATTGGCAAGAACTTCTTTTCAATGATAATGCTCCTGTGGTGAATCATGATGTATCGATTAGCGGCGCATCTGAAAAGGTGAATTATTATCTCTCTTTAGGATACTTTACGCAAGATGGTATTGTAGGTGGTAATTATGGTCAATCTAATTATGATCGTCTGACTATTCGTTCAAATACACAATACAATTTAATTGATGCTTCTAAGGAGCGTAGTTTTCTCAATAAATTAGACTTAGGCGTTAACATTGCTTATATGCGTACTCATTCTACCGGTATTTCCACTAATTCAGAATATGGTTCTGCCTTGGGTTCCGCTCTTTATTTGTCTCCAATTTTGACACCTACATTGACAGGTGATGCAGCTGAGGAGATGATTAAATATTATTCTAAGTATGATTTACCTCGCGACAAAAATGGTAATCCTTATACCGTTCCAGGTTATCGCGGCAGTTATCAAGAAATGAATAATCCATTGGCTATGATGACATTGAATCCTACGAAGTATTGGTCACATAAATTTGTCCCCAAGTTTTCCATTGATCTGCAGTTGTGGGATAACTTGAAATACCACTTCAACTACAGTGCCGACATGGGCTTCTGGGGTAATGAAGGGGCAACGAAGACGCTTTATTACCTTTCTGGAAACAATAATGCTACGCATACAAGCGCTAGTTCCAGTAAAGAACAGAATGTAACCTGGCAGATTGAAAATACTTTGACCTATGACAAGACTATCGGTAAACATAGCTTTGGTGTGGTGCTGGGGCAGTCTGCACTTAAATACAAAGGTGATTATCTAAATGGAAATCGTTGGAATCTGGTAAACCCCGATAAACCCTCTATCTACTATGCCACAGGAGACGTTGAATATACGTACAAGACGGATAAGAGTGGCAACTACATATTAGATGCAGAAGGCAACAAAATCATTGACCATGCCATCGTTCAGCACGGTGTTTCCGGTGCTCCTAGGATTGAGCACACAATGTCTTCTCTCTTCGCACGTTTAAGCTACAATTATGCAGAGCGCTATATGTTCCAAGCTACGATACGTCGCGACGGTTCCAGTCGATTCGGCTCGAATAATAAGTATGGTGTATTCCCGTCTGCATCTGCGGGTTGGAATGTGATGAACGAGGAGTTCATGGCCGACACGCGCGATTGGTTATCTAATCTGAAACTACGTGCCAGCTGGGGAAAAAATGGTAATGATAACATTGATGAGTTTGGATATACCTCACTTACCGCTATGGGTAATAACGTACTCTTTGGTAAGAATGCTGTCAAGTTTAACGGTTCAAAAGCTACACGTTTGGCCAATCCCGATTTGAAATGGGAAGAAAGTGAACAAACCGATTTGGGTGTAGATTTGGGCTTCTTGAATAATGCATTGACATTTAGTGTAGATTACTACATAAAGAAGACCAATGGCATGATTCTTGAAATGCCGATTCCTAGTTATGTGGGCGAAACTAAACCTCTCGGAAACGTGGGCGATATGCAGAACAGTGGTTTTGAATTTGAGCTTGGTTATAAATGGAATGTTTCCGATGCCCATTTTGCAGTCAAAGGTAACGCAACTTATCTCAAGAACGAATTGAAAAATTTGGGTAATGACAGTGGTTATAAGGATTTGGATGGAATTCAGGGCATATCAGGTGGTGGTACCCGTGGATCAAATGGTCAGCCTTTTCCCTACTTTTTTGGTTACAAAACCAAAGGGGTTTTTCAGAATATGGATGAAGTCCGTGCTTATGTCAACAAGGATGGCAATATGATTATGCCAAATGCTGTTCCCGGTGATACTCGTTTTGTGGATGTAAACGGGGATGGACAAATATCGGCTGCTGACCGTACCAACATTGGTAACGGTACTCCAGACTGGACTTTTGGCTTAAACTTTAACGCTGATTGGAAAGGCTTTGACTTCAATGTTTTCTTCCAAGGTGTGGCTGGTGCTGATGTATTTGATGCAACATATCGTTCAGACGTTTTTTCAGGAAACTATCCTTCATGGATGCTTGGACGTTGGACAGGTGAAGGAACTTCTAATAAGTATCCTCGTTTGGCTACTGGTGATGCTACTAATTGGTTGGTGTCTGATCTCTATGTGTGCGATGGTTCTTACCTTCGCCTCAAAAATATCACGCTTGGTTATACATTGCCCAAAAGCTTGACTCGCAAATTGACCATCGAACGCCTACGTTTCTATGTACAGGCTGAGAATCTTATAACTTGGACTAAATATTGGGGTTATGACCCTGAAATTTCTTCAGGTGCTACTTCGCTTGGCGTCGACCGCGGTGTTTATCCGCAAGCTCGTACTTATACAGTTGGCGTAAATGTTTCTTTCTAATTTAAAAAACATAAGCAATAATATGAAAACAAATAAAATATTAGCAATAGGTTTACTTGTTGTCGCTCCAGTATTAACTATCGGCTGTAGTGATGAATTCCTTGAGGTGCAAAATCCTACAGGTGAGCCTTTGGAAAATTATTATACAACAGATGCACATATTCAGGAAGCACTGATTGCTGCGTATGATCCTATTCACTGGCCGGACTGGGGGCTCGGACAGTATAATGCTCTTAATATAGATGCCGAAATCATGGGTGATAATTCTTGGGTAGGAGGTTCTAACAAGGGAGATATGCTGAATTGGCAAAAGTTATTCAATTACGAAGGCGATGAAAATAATACTCTCAATTCATTGTGGACTGTCGATTACTCAGGTGTCAAGCGTTGTAATGATTTGCTAAAATATCTTGGCTGGGCTACAGATGTTACAGAAGCGAGTAGTAAGAGCTATGAAATGCAGGCGCGTTGTCTTCGTGTCTATTACTACAATATGTTATGGCACTATTTTGGTAATATACCTTTCTACCTTGAAAATCTCTCAACACCTCCTTATACAGCTCCACAGCTTAAAGCAGATGAAGTTTATGATAAGCTAATCACGGAACTTGAAGCAATCATTGAATCTAAGGTTTTGCCTATGAAGTATTACAAAGATGCAAAGGGTAATGATGATGATAGTCAGATGGGACGTGTAACACAAGCTATGGCCTATATGATGTATGCTGAGATGGTGATGTATCAAAATGATGAAGCTCGTTTTTCAAAAGCGCTTGGTTATATGAAGGAGATTATAGGATATCCTGGTTATTCATTAAATCCTGATTACGCTAATATTTGGGAAACAGCCGGAGAGTGGTGTGATGAATCGATATGGGAGATTAACTACGAACAGACTAACAACGAACGTGGTTGGGGAAGTCCATTAGCCATTGGAGGAACAGTGCTTCCAACTCTTATTTCTCCTAATACATGGCCTGGTGGTGATGGTTGGTCTTCAGGAGGAGACGGCTGGGGATTTTTACCTATACGTATTGAAACTTATGAAATGTTTGCTCCAACAGATAAGCGTCGTGCTGCAACATGCTGGGATGTTCGTGGTGTGACCTACAAAGATCGTTATCAAGATACCCATATTTGGTTGCAGAAATATAGACCATATGATGTAAATTATAAGCAATCTAAAGGTGATCAGAACTTAAACTATAACAACAATTACCGCTATTATCGCTTAGCTGAAACTATACTAAATGCAGCTGAATTATCTCTTCGTACAGGTGGGAGTGGAACTGGTGAAGCTAAGACTTGGCTTAACTTAGTACGTAATCGAGCAGGGCTAACAGGACTTGACAATATTACAGTTAATGATGTGCTCACAGAACGTCACCTTGAATTTGTAGGTGAAGGAAAACGTTATTGGGATCTTGTACGTGCTGAAAGTATTAGTGGAGTATCGGCTAATAATAAAGCTACTACAGCGCTTGTTCCTGATACTTATGGCTATCGTACAAATTCTTGGAGTCTTAAGAAGAAGTATATTCCTATTGCACAAGGTGAGTTGGATTCTGATCCTGCATTAGTTCAGAACGATTATAAATAGTTTACTATAACTCTATCAAATAATAAATGATATGAAAAATATTTTTAAATATATGGCAGGAGTGTTGATTGCAAGCGCAGGTTTTGCAATGGCTGCATGTTCGCCTGAAGAATATACGGGTGCTAATGGTAATATACCTCAAGTATCCGACTATAGTGATAATTTTAAAGTGTCTGTAGATCAGGAAACAAATAATGCAAAGTTTGAATTCACTTCTGCTCCGGGAGTCACTCCTGTTTGGATAATTGATGGAACTTCATACTCGTCTGCATATAATTTTATAAAGTATTACCGTAAAAAAGGATCTTATACAGTAGAATGTAAAGTAAAGAATGCTAATGGCATAAGTGATGGATCTGTTGTAAAGACATTTGAGGTTGAAAAAACGAAAATGACTGGTTTTCCAGGATTTGTTGAAGATAGTCAGTATAATTTGTTCAAAGGAATTGAGCTTCCAAATAATCCCGGTAACAATGATGATCCTACACATAATCCAGGGTTTTGGTATGCTCCGGGCTGGTCGCAAATAGCCGCTCCTCAATGTGTTTTGTCTAAAGGAGCTTATACTGTGACTCTACCAACAGCTACGACAGATCGTTGGCAGGCTCAGATGGCAATTAAGACCGGTCTGGCTATTTCAGCGGGAAAACATTATGATTTTTCTGTTATATTGACTTCCAATGTAGCTCACAAAGGTGTAAAAGTGAAAATTTGTCAAGCTGATAATGATAATCTTATATTGCTGGATAAAGATTTTGCATTAGAGGCTGGAGAACCAAAAGCTTTGTGGGGATCTGACCTTGAAGGTGCTGATATGAGCAATGTGAAGATTGTATTTGACTTCGGCGGTAATGCAAGTAATACCGAGATTAATATTGAGAGTTTTGTGTTGAAAGATCATGCTAATGATGATGGGACTAAAGTACCCAATCAGCTTGCAACCCCATTTGATTATAATGATGCGGGCAATATATGGAAAGCTGTAGATACTAATAAGGCTTTTACAGAGGAGACTTATTTTGGTGATGCCAACTGGAACGCAATACCTGCCACTCCGGCAATTACTCACGAAGGGAGTAAACATACCATTATAATTCCTGTAGCTACTCCTGCAGAAGAATGGCATGCTCAGTGGAAACTTTATACCGAACTTCCGGCCGCAGCTAATGCTACAGTAGATTTTTCATTAAAGGTAAACTCGAGTATTAAATTGCCTGGCATGACTGTTAAGTTGACCGATCCTGTTGATGATGGTAACTTTTTCTTTGCAGTGAGAGAGGCACTTCCAAGTGGAGACTATGTTTTCAGAATAGAAAATGCCAAGCTAGCGAAGGATGCCGATGTTCAGAAACTGTTATTAGTCTTCGATTTTGGTGGAGCTCCAGAAGGTGCTGTTATTACAGTTAGTGACATTACGCTTATTAAGAAATAGTTTTTTTATAAGCAATTTCTTTTATAAAAGAGGGGGGATGTTATCTAGAAAATTCTCGGATTTCATTTTATCCCTCTTTTACAAAAATAATATTTTCGATATTTTATAATTAAAAATAACCTGAATGAAGTGTTATAATATATTGTATATACTATTTTTTTCATTAATAGCTTGTGGTAGTAGCGATGATGAAAATAATCCGCAACCTAGTGATATTGTATTGACGTGTTCTCCTGAAAAAGTGGAAGCAACTCCGATAGAAGGGACGTACTTACTAAGTGTTACTTGTAGCGGTGGAGAATGGACTGCATTTGCGAGTGATGATTGCACTTCTTGGGTGACAGCAAAGGTTTCAGATTCTTCTCTAAGTGCAGGGAAAGTTACTGTATCTGTGAAAGCAAATACAGGAACGGTAAACCGTAGCGGGTCTGTTATTGTGAAATCTGGCTCAAAACGGGTAATAATACCTGTGACGCAGGGGGGTGCAATGTCTGTTTCAAAACGTGAAATTTATTCAAATTCTCGTGGCGAAAGTTTTAGCTTGTCTGTTGTAGCATCTGCTGATTGGAATGCCAAGTCTAATGATAGTTGGATTAAAATTGAGAAAACTGATAATAAGACGATTCGACTTACAACAGATCCTAACGATAATAAGGTCGCAAGAAATGGCTCTATAGATATAGTTTCAGGTGTAGAAAAGATAACTGTAGCTATACAGCAAGAATCCGCGGAAGATCGTGATATTGAAACACCTAAAGGTTATCGTTTGGTTTGGCATGATGAGTTTAGTGAAGGTACAGTACTTGGTAGCGATTGGACGCACGAAGTTCAAAATGCAGGATGGGTAAATAATGAACTTCAGAACTATGTAAACGGTTCGGCGGATGGCAAGCGCGTAACAGAATTGATAGATGGAAAATTGAGTATAAACTGCTTCAAGGGTTCTGATGGAAAAATATATTCGGGACGTGTCTATGCCAAGGTGAATACAGGATGGCTTTATGGTTATTTTGAGGCTCGTATTTTGCTTCCAAAAGGTAAGGGGACATGGCCTGCTTTCTGGATGATGCCTGCAAACAATAATTTCTCAACTAACCCTTGGCCCAATTGCGGTGAGGTTGATATTATGGAAGAGGTTGGTGCCGACCCGAATGTTGTGTCGTCTTCAATCCACTGTGAGGCTTATAATCATACGAAGAACACTCAAAAGACAGCAGCCAAGAATATAGGAACTGCCGAATCAGAATATCATGTCTATGCTTGTGAGTGGACACCCGATTATCTGAAGTTCTTTGTAGATGGAACAGAACTGATGACCTTTAGAAATGAAGGAACGGGCAAAAGCGTGTGGCCGTTTACATACCAATTTTATCCAATTCTTAATCTAGCCTGGGGGGGTGATTGGGGTGGATATAAGGGAGTAGATGAAACCGCCTTACCCATAACAATGAAAGTAGATTATGTACGTGTATTTCAGAAAAATTAAGGTATAAAAATTGTTATGAAATTTATAAAGCTCTTCTCCGTATGTTTGCTGTTGCTTCCTTTCATTTCTTGCAAGGATGTGGCGCAGACTAAGTCGGATGCTGCCATTGAAAAGAAAGTGGAAGCACTCCTCTCCAAAATGTCTTTGGAGGAAAAGATAGGGCAGATGAACCAGATTTCTTCTTATGGCAATCTGGAGGATATGGCTGCTCTTATCAAAAAAGGCGAAGTGGGATCTATTCTGAATGAGGTGGATCCTGCTCGTGTTAATGCTTTGCAACGGGTAGCTATGGAAGAATCCCATTTGGGAATTCCATTGCTTATGGCTCGTGATGTCATTCACGGCTTTAAGACTATTTTCCCTATCCCATTGGGACAAGCTGCATCTTTCGATCCGCAAGTGGCACATGATGGAGCTAGAATTGCGGCTATTGAAGCGGCATCTGTGGGCATACGCTGGACGTTTGCTCCAATGATTGATATTGCCCGTGACCCGCGTTGGGGGCGTATTGCTGAAGGTTGCGGAGAAGATACTTACCTGACTTCCGTAATGGGCGTTGCCATGGTAAAGGGGTTTCAGGGCGATTCATTGAACAGTCCGACGTCAATTGCCGCTTGTGCAAAACACTTTGTGGGTTATGGGGCTGCTGAAGGTGGACGGGATTATAATTCCACTTTCATTCCCGAACGTCGTTTGAGGGAAGTGTATCTTCCTCCTTTCGAGGCTGCGTCTAAGGCTGGAGCTGCCACTTTCATGACTTCCTTTAATGATAATGATGGAGTTCCTTCGACCGGTAATTCGTTTATCTTGAAGCAAGTGCTTCGTAAGGAGTGGGGGTTTGACGGATTTGTTGTTTCCGATTGGGCTTCGGCTAGCGAGATGATGGTGCATGGTTTTGCTGCCGACTCTAAGGATGTGGCAATGAAAGCTGCAAATGCCGGTGTGGATATGGAGATGGTAAGCTATACTTTTGTGAAGGAATTACCCGGATTGATAAAAGAGGGTAAGGTGAAAGAATCAGCTATAGATGATGCTGTGCGCAATATTTTACGTGTGAAGTTCCGTTTGGGTTTATTTGACAATCCTTATGTTGATGAGAAGAAGCCTTCTGTGCTGTACGCACCTTCGCATCTTGAAGCTGCTAAGCAGGCTGCAGTGGAATCTGCTATTCTTTTGAAGAATGCTAATCAAACATTGCCTCTGCAAGCTTCAGTGAAAACGGTGGCAGTGGTTGGTCCTATGGCTGATGCTCCTTACGAACAGATGGGTACATGGGTGTTCGATGGTGATAAAAACCATACGGTGACTCCTTTGAATGCTATAAAGAAATTGGTTGGTGATAAAGTACAGGTGATTTACGAACCCGGATTGACTTATAGTCGTGAAAAAAATCCTGCAGGTATATCAAAGGCTGTATCGGCAGCTTCGCGGGCAGATGTTATTCTGGCATTTGTCGGTGAAGAGGCTATTCTTTCCGGAGAAGCTCATTCTTTGGCAGACTTGAATCTTCAAGGAGATCAGGGAGCTTTAATCAGTGCTCTAGCAAAAACAGGTAAGCCGGTTGTGACAGTGGTGATGGCCGGTCGTCCTTTGACTATTGGAAAAGAAGTTGAAGAATCTGCTGCTGTGCTGTACTCTTTCCATCCCGGTACGATGGGTGGTCCTGCACTGGCTGATTTACTCTGGGGTAAAGCGGTACCGAGTGGCAAAACTCCTATCACTTTTCCGAAAGCAGTGGGGCAGATACCCATCTATTATGCGCACAATAATACCGGTCGACCGGCCAATCATGATGAAGTCTTGTTGAATGACATTCAGGTAGGTGCAGGTCAGACCTCTTTAGGTTGTCGCTCTTTCTATCTGGATGCCGGAGTTGATCCTTTATTTCCGTTTGGTTATGGATTGTCATACACTACTTTTAAATATAGCAACGTTAAGTTGGTCTCTAACTCGTTGAAGAAAAATGAGGTATTGAAAGTGACATTCGATTTGGAAAACACCGGCAAATACGAAGGAACCGAGGTTGCTCAATTATACGTAAGAGATAAAGTAGGGTCGGTGACTCGTCCGGTTAAAGAATTGAAACGCTTTACCCGTGTGACATTGAAGCCCGGTGAAAAGAAAAATGTAACATTCGAGTTGCCCGTAAGCGAATTAGCTTTCTGGGATATAAATATGAAGAAAGTTGTTGAACCGGGAGATTTTTCCCTTTGGGTGGCTCCGAATAGTCAGACAGGTGAAGAGGTTTTCTTTAGGGTGGTAGAATGATTGTTTGTTTTTTTTGGACTGAAGAAGCGAGGGCGAACCGTTAAGGTCCGCCCTCGCTGTTAGTATACAATAATAATCCAATTGCACCTCTGATGAGGCTGAAGAGGATTGTTTTCTTTATTTTATTCGTTTGTATCCGTAAACGGCGCGGTCACCCAGTTCTTCCTCAATACGGAGTAATTGGTTGTATTTTGCCATACGGTCGGAACGGCTCAATGAACCGGTTTTGATTTGACCACTGTTGGTTGCTACTGCGATATCGGCAATGGTTGCATCTTCAGTCTCACCGGAGCGGTGTGAAGTTACAGTCGTATAACCGTGACGGTGAGCCATTTCAATGGCATTCAGCGTTTCTGTCAATGAACCGATCTGGTTTACCTTGATCAGGATAGAGTTTGCACAACCCTTTTCAATACCTTTGGCAAGGAAATCGACGTTAGTCACGAACAAGTCATCACCTACCAATTGGCAACGGTCGCCAATACGTTCGGTCAGTTTCTTCCAGCCTTCCCAGTCGTTCTCACTCATACCATCTTCGATAGAGTCGATAGGATACTTGCTGATTAAATTCTCCAGAAAATCAATTTGCTCATCTGCTGTGCGTTTCTTACCTTTCGCACCTTCGAACTTAGTGTAATCGTAAAGTCCATTAACATAGAATTCGGATGAAGCGCAGTCCATTGCAATTTTCACGTCCTTACCCGGTTCGTAACCGGCAGCTTTGATGGCTGCTAAAATGCTGTTCAAAGCATCTTCCGTACCTTCGAGTGTGGGAGCAAAACCACCTTCGTCTCCTACGGCAGTACTCAAACCACGGTCTTTCAAAACTTTCTTTAATGCGTGGAATACTTCGGCACCCATGCGCAATCCCTCACGGAAAGAAGTTGCACCTACAGGACGGATCATAAATTCCTGGAAAGCAATAGGAGCATCACTATGTGAACCGCCATTGATTATATTCATCATCGGTACAGGCAATACATAAGTATTGGTACCGCCAATGTAGCGATACAAAGGAATATCCAGATAGTTGGCAGCAGCTTTGGCTACGGCTAGAGATACACCAAGAATAGCATTTGCACCCAATTTAGATTTTGTTTTTGTACCATCGAGGGCTAACATCATCTTGTCGACGCCAACCTGATCTAAAGAAGACATACCTACCAAATGAGGAGCAATAATCTTATTGATATTCTCAACGGCTTTCAACACCCCTTTACCACCGTAACGTTTTTTGTCGCCGTCACGAAGTTCCAATGCCTCGTGTTCGCCTGTTGAAGCACCCGATGGAACAGAAGCACGTCCCATAATGCCGGATTCCAAAATTACATCTACTTCTACAGTAGGATTTCCTCTTGAATCGAGAACCTCACGTCCGATAATTTTTTCAATTTTCATAATTATGCTTTTATTTAAAAATGTTTTATATAGAAACAATACAAATAAGTGTTTGTTCAAACTTGCTTATCCTTAATTCATTGGCAAAGATACTCCTTCACAGTGGTAATTACAAGTTAATGTTATTTAGAATGTTTAAAAATAAATGTTTGATGGAAAAGTGTATCATTTCTTTGTCAACTGAGTTATAATTGTGCTTAAGAAAAAGGATCGTATTATTCAATTTCCCTCCCTCTACCCAGAGTTTTTTTGCGTATTTTAATTGCACCAATTGCACTAATCGACTTAAATGGTTGGTATATAGTGAAATACAAGGGTGCAATTAAGCGAAACAGCAGGGTGCAATTAAATTTAATTGCACCCTGCTGTCTTTCCACTACTATGCCCCTTTTTTAGTCGCTTACCTCACCTTCCCTTTTCGCAATAAAACCGTCTCTTACATATCTACAGACCGTTTTTCTTGGCACAACGCATACTCTCTTTCAGTTACCCACAATTGTGGGTAATGTGCTCCACAATTGTGACGCACGTGAACCACAGCTGTGGGTAAGTTGCGCCACGTATGTGTGTAAGCAATATTAGCGGTATGAAAAGAAGATAAAAATACTGCAAAATACTTACGCCAAATGGCTTTTTAAGAGATAAGAAAGGTGGAAAATATGGGTAAAAACACCCTAAGATACGAGTAAAAGTCGCATAAAACTCCTGCAAAACAGGCAAAAATCGCAAGTATCTCCGTTATAGTTCTCCTTTTTCCATTTGTCCGGGAGCAAATTTCTTAGATGTCTATTGCCGGTGTTGGGATTTACCCCAATAAACTTGTTGGGTGTATTGACTATAAGGATGAAATTAAGTTAATACCAGACACAGATTCATCTTTATTCATAAACCATCTAAATGTACAACTAATATAAAATTAATATTACTTTTGTTCGGGATATATATTTAATAATAGACAACTATTTAGAAATGAAAAAATATACATTTATAATTATACTATTTCTATTTATATTGAGTTGCGAACAAAGAAATACTGCATTACAAAATGATCTATATCAGGCGGAAAAATTAATGGAGGCTCGCCCTGACAGTGTAAGGACATTACTGCTTCGCCTTCAGAGTAAGATTGAAGATGCAAATCGTGCTGATCGCATGAAATATATTCTTCTTTCTACCGAGGCCGATGATAAATGTTTTGTCAATCATCCTTCCGATTCAGCCATGTTGGAAGCTGCTGCCTACTACGATCATAATGGCACCCCTTTACAGCGGATGAAATCCTATTATCTTTTAGGCAGAATTTATAGCGATATGCAATTTACAGGTGAGGCTTTGAATTCATTCCGTAAAGCACTGGAAATAGAATGTAAAGACGATACGCCAACTTATACCGTTCGTGCACGAGCCAGCAATCATATCGGACATACCTATATGTATCAAGGTCTGTATAGCGACGCATTGCCTTATTTCTATAAAAGCTATTATTTTGCAAAACTGGCTAAAAACGAGTCAATCGTAGTATTTGCATTGAGGGATATTGGGAGAAGTCTTTGTACTCAAGGGCAGACAAGAAAAGGCTTGACCTATTATGAGTATGCTGCATCTGTGGCCCGGAAAACAAAACAGGAAGAACTGTATAAAATGGTGATAGGCGAACTTGCAGATGGTTATCGAAAAATCAAAGATTATACTAGAGCAAAGAGAGCCTTAATTCTTGGGAATGGTCTTTTAGATGCTGAGAGTCTATATCCACATTATGTTTGTTGGGCTAATTATTATCGTGATATCGGCAAAACTGATTCCGCTATCTATTTTTATAGTAAATGTATTCAATCACCCAATAACTCTATTGCTAAGAAAGCAGCACTTTCATTAGCTGATATATATGCCGATAGGGGAGATTACAAGTGGGCATTTCCTTATTTTGAAAACTATGCGGCAAATGCCGATGCTTTAAATCAGAAAGAGAGTGTAAAGAATCAGAATTTAATTAAAGTTTTAAATAATAAGCTGCATGTAGAGCGAGAAAACCGTTTATTAAAAGAAAAAACGTCCACTTTGCGGTTGATGAGTGTTACTTTTTCCGCTGTTTTTATTATAGTGATTATTCTTGTTTTCTATTATTTACGAAATAAGAAACTGCAATACCTCAATCAAGAAGAACGTTTAAAAAGAGTTATGTCTTTGATGGAACACAACAGCCGTCAGAAGTTGCAGGACAACAGTGAAAGGATTAGGATATTGAGGGAGCAATTATCATCTTCGCAGATGCAGAATGACAATTTGCTCAAGCGGTTTATTCAGTTGGAAAAAGAATCTTTGCAAGGAGAAAATAGCAGAATTAAAGCTGAACGAGAAAAGCAAACGATACTTCAGCAACGATTAAAGTCTTCTGTTTTTTATTTAAAATTCTATCAATTGGCAAAGTCTCACCAAAAAGCGTCTAATGACGATTTTCGTCAATTGATACAACTTGTAGATGAAACTTATAGCAATTTTACGCACCGTTTGATAGAGTTGTGTCCGTATATTAATGAAAAAGAAATACGGATCTGTTTATTGATTAAAATTGGACTAACCCCCACTCAAATAAGTGACATTATTTGCTCTTCTAATTCCGGCGTTAGTATGATTCGCCAGCGTTTATATATGAAAATTTTCCAGCTTAAGGGCAAACCGGATGAGTTTGATAAAAAAATAATGGAATTCTAAACTGCCTTAGAAATGACTTCATGCGTACTCTGTTCTATCTATAGCCTTTTGTGAAGCACTTGTGAAATTTTTGTGAAATGATTTTCTTTGAGGTTTCTTATGTGTTCTTTAGCTTTGACACAAAATATCACAAAAATGAAAAGAACAGCATTATTTTTTGTACTATTATTGGGAGTATACTATTCATTTGCTCAGACAAAAATAGATGAGGTTAATATTCCTGTGGATGACACTACATGGCGCCCTCCAACTCGCTCTCTTGGTGGAGAACCACCGGCATTGTATTTACATGGCAATGCCATTCTTATCGACTCATCTTCTATATTATTGAATCTACAAGTTATCGTTACCGATTTATCGGGCTATATAGAGTATGATAGTTATATTACGGTTTATGCCGGCGTGGAATATAGTTATTCCATAGCAAATTTGGCTCCTGGTAACTATAAAGTAGAATTAAGGCAAGGGATAAAGTATTTGTATGGATACTTTGCAATATAATTAAGAGATATTGGTTAGAGGTAGTGAGAAAGCCGTTTTTTATCAGTTTGTTCAAAGATACTATTTAATAGTAGAAAGGTAAAAAATGCTTTCTCTTAGAAATGGTAGGGTTAACCAGGAAAGATTCACTTTATGTTATATATGCAAATCAGTAGTTGCCTCCGATTCTTGTTTTTCTCATAATGTGCTGATTATAAAGGATGTTTGAAAATGAATCAGTGAGATACAACTCAATATTAACAATTTGACCAGCGGAATAGTAGACGTATTTCAACTACTGATTCGCATTAAATATAAGCACGTCCGTTTATAGGTAATGGGTTCGCCTGTACTCGGGTTTTAAATTAAAATGAACCTATTAATTTATAGGTTATGAAAGCAAGAAGATTAATGGCAACATCTGCTGTTTTGTCTGCATCGGTTGAAGCTGCTGCTGGTTGTTGTTGTAATTGCTGCTGCAACTGTTGTTGTGCAGCATAAACCAATTATGAGGTTATTCCTATATATATAGAAATAACCTCATGTTTTTATTAATTGTTCAACGTTTAATTCTAGCAGTATGTTATTACATGAAAAATATGACATTTTTTTTGATAAAGAAAATAATGTTTATCAAATCCGTACAAAAGGAGATGTTGTTATCATAGAATTTACAGACACCATAAAAGAAGATATCTTTAAAGATATTCTTAAATTATATGAAAAAGAGAAATACTATACTTTTACATATATTAAAGACTTTTTATCATCGAAATATGATTCCGTCAAAATTCTGGATGTAATTCAGGAATTAGAAGAATGTTATATTCTGACTCCTGAAAATTTTGGTACGGATCAATCTCCAGAAGTGAAACCCAATCAACCTTTTTCAATGCCATACCACAAACCCAAAGCACTTACTGATATTAGCGAAGTTGCTTTGGGCTATATCGGAGAAAAGGAGCTGGGGCAGAAAATTAAAGAAAAATCTACCGAATACGGTTATAAGAAAATCGAGATATATAATATCGAAAAAGAGTTTCAACTCTCCGAAGTACAGAAAATCTTTAATCAAAGTAAATTTGTTATTGTAGATGCCTCTGCATGGAACCCCGTTTTATTAGAAGAGATCAATAAAATCGCTTTGGAATTAAAACGGCCCTGGTTATTAATCGAGGGTTTGGTCGATTTTATCTTTTATAGTATCGGCCCCATATTCTGGGGAAAAGAAACCGGTTGCTATGAATGCTATAAAAGCAGATTAAGAAGCAACGATGAGTTTGCATACTATACACAAGCATACGAATCTTATCTAAGAGAAAATAATAAAACGGCAAAAGTTGATGCTGTCCCCAAATTAGTAAAAGACTATGTTGCTTCTATTGTCATTGTAGATATCTCCAAATTTATTGGAGAGTGGTATATTCCGGAAACATGGAGAGCTAATCTGATTATAGATGTCCGTAAATTTACAACAATGAAACATTCATTCTTGAAAGCTCCTGTATGCTATACCTGTAATCCTGCTTTGGATTATAATCCATATCCTTGGTTAGAATCGGTAACACTTAGAGAAGAATAGTTATGACTACAATAAATAGTGTCTTTATAAAATCTAAACGGTTAATATCCTATCGTATAGGTTTAATGCGGAATGTAATAAAACTGCCCAGATTAAATAATGATCCGTTTGTTGTTGCGTTCGGTATGATGCCATGCGATACGCTTCAACTTCATGCTGAGAAGTTTGGCGGAAGGAGTAGTGGTTGTAGCTTCGAGTTACAGGACGGATTTATTGGAACCGTTGGTGAAACGGTAGAAAGATACTGTCCGGCATTCTACAATAAGGAGAAATTGTTGGTAGCTAGATATAAAGATATTGCAAATGAAGCCATTAATCCGAAAGAATTTGCCCTGTTTCATGAAAAACAGTATGAATCTTATATAGAAAAAAACTATCGGATGTATCCGTTCGATGAAAACATTGAGTTGTATTGGGAAAAATGTTTGGATTTAACTAATGGAGATATAAAATATGTTCCGGCTGCTTGTGTTTACCTTCCATGGACTATTGAAAAACAATGGATTACGGTTGGAACTTCTACTGGTCTTGCAGCTCATACTAATTATTATAAGGCGTTGCTAACTGCTTTGTATGAGATAATTGAGAGGGATTCTTTTGTAATTACATGGCATCAACAAATTTTCAGAAATAAAATAATTATCGACGAGCCTATCCAAAACTACATTTATAGCAAATTCCCTGCAAAATATGAATGGCACTTTTTTGATATTACTTACGACATTGATATGCCTACAATTTATGGTATTTGTTTTGGCGAAGCCGAATACGGTAAATTTGTTGCCGTAGGTACAGCAACCAGATCAAATAAAGCCGATGCTCTGCGTAAGGTAATTCTAGAAATAAGCCAATCGGTAAGCTATTTTAGGTATTTATTGGGAGAAAAGAAAGGGTGGATGCCTGACGAAGATTTGGATAAGCTATTAAACTTTGAGGATCACTCTATTTTTTATATCAAGAAGCCGGAAAATCAGCATGTATTTGATATTTGGAGGAATGCCCCTGCAACGACTCATATTGATTTTGCCGAAACGGAAACAAAACCAGCAATTGAAAGAGTAAAAGAAATACTGAGATTAATGAAAAATAAAAATTATAATGTGCTCGTAAAGGATCTGACTACACCTGATGTTAACCAAGCTGGTTTTTATTGCCTGCGGGTAATAATACCGCAACTTCTACAAATGGGTGGTGCTTATCCATTCTATTTTTTAGGAAGCGATAGATTATACGAAGTTCCTAAAACAATAGGGAAAAAGAGCCGTAGTTTTGATGAATTGAATCATTTCCCACATCCATTTCCCTAAAATTGATTGTGTATGAAAGCTAAAAAAAATACGAGTGAATTTATATCAGAAATAGACAGGTCAATACATAATATTAAAAATATTAAAGACTTGGCCGCGTTGTTATTCCAAGAAAATTCAAAGCTCGACAAATTTACTATCATAAAACAAGGTGAAAATATCGGAGGGTTTTCTAACCCTTATCTCACACAAAGAATAAGCCAGCCTTATAAGTGTTTTCCCGGCAGTAAGGTTGTGCGGATGGAAGATTATGCCGACATGAAGCCTCTTTCGTTCAACTTATTCGAAGCCATTGTGAAAAGACGAAGCGTAAGAGAATATGAAAACTATGATATCTCGCTCAATGAAATTTATAATATACTGCAATATAGTTATGGCATTACAGATTGTCAACCCATAAGAGGAAGTAAAGGAATGTGGTCTTACCGTGCAGTTCCTTCCGGGGGTGCTTTGTATCCACTTGAAATTTATATCTACATTAACAATGGCATGATACCGAAAGGGATGTACCATTATCGGGCAGATTTGAATGCGTTGGAATTTATAAATGAAGAAGTTGAAATGACAGACTTCCAACGTATTCTTGTGGCAGAGCCGTATATACAGTTGAAAAATGCGAGTTGCATTATTTTTATTTCTTCCGTATTAGAAAGGAGTCTGTTAAAATATGGAGAACGGGGTTACAGGTTTATATTGCAGGAGGTAGGCTATGTTGCCCAGAATATATCATTAATTTGCACCGCATTAAGACTTGGAAGCTGCATGGTAGGTAGTTTTATTGACGATGAAATGAATGAAATAATAAAGGTAGATGGGGTTTTAGAAACCATACAAAGTGTAATTGTTGTCGGTAAAAACCATGAAGTATGAAATTAACAGTTCAAAATATCAACTACAAGATTAAGGACAAAGAAATTCTTAAAGAGGTTTCTTTCAGTTTGAGCGATGGTGATATCCTTGCAGTACTTGGCAGTAATGGAGCCGGTAAAACTTCTCTTTTCGAAATAATTACGGGTATAATAATGCCAACGTCAGGAACGGTTATATTCGATAAGAACAACTCCTTTACAGATGTAAAGAAAAAAGTAGGAGTTTTATGGGATGAAATAACTTTGTTCCCTTTACTTAAAGTACGCGAAGTTTTTAAATATATAGCATCTATATATGGTATGAACGAATGTCCTGATTTTATGTTGGAGTGCATTGGAATTAAACCTTATTTAAATTCTTATATGAATGAACTTTCGAAAGGAGAAAGAAGAAAAGTAGAAATATTGCTGTCGGTCATGCATAATCCGAATTTGCTAATTTTGGACGAACCGACATCCTCTCTCGATCCTTTAATAAGGAATTCGGTCTGGACAAACATCTTGAAATCTGACAACAGAACTATAATGTTTTCAACTCATCAATGGGAAGAAGCTGCTAAATTTGCAAACAAAATAGCATTTATAAATAAAGGCAAAATTTTAAATAACCCAGCTTCTGCTGAAGAAATTATTAAAGGCTCCAATATTTCAAAAAAAATAATAGTGGGAAACAACACGAACATTACCAGTGACGGCATATGTTCGTATCCCATTAAGGACAATATTGTTTATTTGATAAAAAACGGGCAGGATGATGTTTTGATGAAGATAAGAGAACAGACTATGAGATATTCCATTATGGACATTGGGCTTGAAGATATTTATCATTTATTAATTTTTTCGGAAAAATGAAAACAATTATAATAGGAATCTATTATCAAATACTATCATTTTTACGGGTAAAGAAAGCCTTCTTTTTTGCATTTCTCTTCCCGACCTTCATCTATACTGTTTTTTCGTTAGTGTGGGGTGGTGAAAATGAAGACTATTTGAAATTTCTTCTGACGGGTGTAATCGTTTTAACTACGGCAAGTGACGCTCTTTTTTCAATCGGCGGGGTGATTGCAAACTTTTATAGAACTGGGTTGATTCGCTTTTTCAGGGTTACACCCTACAGCTATACCAAACATATAATAGCACTTATTTGTAGCAGAATTGTAATTGTATTTTTCTCTACTTCTATTGTTTTACTGGTGGCTTATATACTTAACGGTACCATAATGTCGTGGCATGAAATTTTATATTTTGTTGCCGGGTTAATATTATGCATTTATATATATGCTTTTATAGCACTCATTGTTTCCCGCATAACAAACGAGGATTCCGGAAATTCGGGGGTTATGAATTTTGTGTTTTACGGTACTGTTTTTCTGAGCAATACAATTTATCCCATAACCGAGTTAAATCCTTCATTCAAAATAATTGTGTTATTTAATCCTATAACTCCGGCACTGGACCTATCTAGAGGTAACTTTTTATTATATCAATCGGTTATCTGGATAATACTATTGTGGATTGCTCAATATGTATGTTTTAACATTCAATTAAAAAGAAAGTGATGGCATGGTTTATACCTTTATACGTATTAGTTGTAGTGTTAATGCATGAATTGGGGCACTATATTGCTGCAAAAACGCAGGGGTTAATTGTAGAAGGGTTTAGCTTCGAGCTTAAACCTTTACCACATTTCTATGTATCGGTTATTGATGACAGGCTAACCATGAAACAACGTCTTATATTTCTTATCGGGGGTAGTTTGATGACATTGTTTCTTCTTATATTGTTTATAATCAGCGGTATAGATAATAGATGTTTATTTTTTATCTTAATATGCCAAACATTATTGGATTTTAATCCTTTTTATTCTGATTATGTAGTTGCAATTATGTCGTATATTTACAGGGATGATTTTAAAAAAAATGATACAAACGAAAATTTAATAGAGAAATTAAAAGAAAGATATATGTTTAGTACAATATGGTACATACATTTAATACTATGGGGGATTATGATTATATTCTTGTTATCTCCAAAATTTATTAACCCATATAATATAACCATTTTATGAATAAATTAAAATTTGTTTTATTAGTGTTTGTTGCTATTACTTTAAATTGTAACAAAACGTTTGCCGCTGAAAGTGATTCATTATTGGTAAATATCCAGAAAAAAGTATATAACTCCTTTTTAAGTGCCTTTAAAGATGGCAATGCCGACAAACTGGTGAATATTGAAAAATCACTAGACGGCTTGAAACAAAAAAGCCAAATCATTACTTACTGGAAAGCCTATGGTAAATATTACGAATCACTGTATTATTTAAAGACTTCGGATAAGAAAAAAGCCATGTCAAAACTGAATGATGCTATTAAAACACTGGATAACGTTAAAGACAAAAACTCCGAGTCATTGGCACTACTGGCATATTTGCAAAGCTTTTCCATTCAATATTTAGGAGGTCCCTCTGCCGCATTAATGGCCAATAAGGTAAAAAGTAATGCGCAGTTAGCTCTACAGTTAGACAGTGCAAATTTACGCGCATGGTATGTGCTCGCATCCAATGATTATTATACTCCGGTAGCATTTGGGGGTGGCAAAAAATGTGAAAAATACCTATTGAAAGCACTCTCATTGAATGAGCAAACTATTCCTAATACATACATGCCCAGTTGGGGTAAAGCGGAGGCATACTCTTTGCTTGTAGATTTTTATTACAATAAGGCTGATTACAAAAAAGCAAAAAAAATTTTGTCGCAAGCGCTGGCATCCTATTCAACAAACTACATGATAAATCAGTATGTTGAAAAACTCAAAGATAAATAACAGGATATTGTTACTTTTTGTATTATCAGTAATTTCACTCCTTAAAGCTAATTCTCAGGAAACAATTAAGGGTAAAATTATGGATAAAGAGGGTAACCCTGTTTTTGCGGTAAATGTTATATTAAAATCTAATTTTTCACCTTTGACAATCTCTGACCTTGATGGAAAATTTGAATTTCAAAAAAATAAGATAAATCAAAAGGACACGATCTTATTCTCGTGTATGGGATATAATTCTGTAGAAAAGAGCTATAATGAACTAAATTCGGGCAAAGAGATTGCCATTACATTAAAGGAAAATGAAATTGCACTGGACGAGGTCACCGTTTTAGGCAAACAATCTATTTCCAAAGAATTTTCAGTGAAAGAACTCGACCGGGTAAGTATATATATGGCTCCTGCATCGAGTGGTGATCCGTTGAGGGCTATCACTTTATTGCCATACAGTACAAATACGAGTGAAAGTGCAAACCCTGAAATACGAGGTAGCTCGAGCGATTATTCGCGCGTTATTGTGAATAATGTTCCTGTTTATAAACCGGTAAGAAATTCTCAATTAAATGGTATAGGTCATTTTAGCCTTTTAAATACCGATCTTATTGGGAACCAGTTGGTATATGCCGGTAACCCGCCTTTGAAATTTGGCAACTCAACATCCGGGTTAGTGGAAGTTGAAACAATACACCGGCTTGAAACGGATTCTAAATTAAAATTTTCTTCATCATTGGCTAGCGTAGGGTTATTATATTCTCAGCCATTAAAAGAAAAAACTTCATTTATACAATTGTATGGTAATTTTCAATTTTCGATAGGATATACTTCTTTAAATAGGAAAAACTTAGATTACATTAAAGACTTCCGTACGTATGACGTTGGGCTTAATTACAGACAGGAGTTATCTAAAAAAACAAATATCAATATATATTCTTATGCAGTAAAGGAAAATTATAATGCTGACAATGTTATGTATAATTTTTGCAGTAATATGTATTCTACTGCCAAAAGAAATTTCAATATAATAAATATTAATTACAGGTATAAAAACTTATACTTTTCAATTAACAACGGTACAAACTTTGCATTAACAAAATTTGTTTTTGGGAATTACAACATCACTCAAAAAGATTTGCAGATATACACTTCGCTGGATTCTAAAATATACTTAAATTCGAATATCTCCCTACAGGGTGGCGTTAATCATGATCATTCAAAAATATCGTTCAACAATATTTTGCCGTATTATTATTATGCAATGAAAGAAACAGACTTATCCTATTCATTCAAAAACACTGAAAGGAATAATAATATAGAAGCTTATCTGTATGGAAAAATTAATTTCAACAAAGGGGTGATAGGTTTTGGGTTGAGAAAAAATGCACCGACAAAAAAACAAGATAATTATCTTTCTTATCAGGCTAATGTGCGCTTGAATATGAATGATAATCATTCGATGATCCTGTCGGGTGGAAAATATAATGGATATAATATACCTAATTATATTATCGAAGATTTTTCGAATGTAAGTTCCAACCAAATAAGTTTGGACTATTTATATAATAAAAATAATCTGAATATTACGGCTTCGGCATATTACAGGAAAGATAAACAGCCTGTCTTTTATCAAGAAACAGGAGGTGTTACGCCAACAATAATTGAAACGTATGGAGTCGAATTTTCATTGGGTTATTCCTTTTCCAAATTTAACGTGAATGCTTCTTATGTGTATCTGTTTGCTGAAATGAATGATGGTGAAAAGTGGTTTGATGCTGATAACAGAATGAAGTACATAGTAAAAGGGAGTATTAATTATTACAATAATAAAATATTTAATGCTTCAATAAATTTCATTGCCCGGCCGGGATTATATTATACTCCTATCACATCGTCTGTATTTGATGAAGAAGCGAATAGTAATAAACCTCTTTTCGGTACACTGTTTTCGAACCAGTATAATAGCTATTCATCCGTAGATTTATCAATTAACAAAATTATTAGTTGGGGTAAGTTTAAATTTACCACATTTGCTTCTTTAACGAATATACTTAATACTTCTAACCGGGAAAAAGCAACATATAATGAGGATTACTCAAAGCGAAGCTATTGGTTATACCAAAAAAGAATATTGTATTTCGGAGCATCAATAGCCTTGTAACAATTTACGGTCTTATCTTCCTTTATTGTATAGGATATTATTTTTTGCAGAACATTTATATACTACCTAAAATGATAATATCGCCCCAGTAGTACCGCTCATATCGCTGTTTTGGTACCGTAGTTTATCGTGCTTTCTTGTATCACTCTATTGCAAATGAACTGAACGTTGGTATGCTTACGGTTGAGACGTTTGATAATTCCCGGCATCAAGTGTTCAAGTTTCTGCCTGCGTCCATCCTCTTTCAATACAGAGTTGAGAGGCATAAAAATGGTTTCCAACTCGCTGCCTGAGATGCTATCTTCCGATAACCCGAAACAGTACGTTTGCTGCAATGAACAAGTCCACATATCTCGACTTGTGGAATGCCATTGGCTAACATCTGTAAAATCTGTCTTAGTCGTAACATTTGATTTTCTTTTTGACGTTAATAATATTGTTTCATTGTAAGACTCCGGTTAAATGCATCTTTTATCATAATTACTTTCTTTTTATTTTTGCCTAAAAAGAAAGAATTATGCTGACAAAATAAAAAATATCTCCCATTTTGGATGATATAAAACGGTTGAAGGAGATACTAAATGCCAAAATCTAGGAATAAAAATCCTGAAGTTCACCTTTACTTTTCCCATAAAATGGAGGGGGTAGGTTTTGAAATTAACAATTCACAAAATATGACCAATTGATAATTAGCGGATGTTAAGAGTCATTACTGACTTTCTGTATTTTGTTGGTCTGCATTGTTTATTTATAAAGATGTAACATTGACTGAATATTTCTTTTAAGTAGGTTCAAGAATATGACTTACTACTTTATTAAATAATAAAGCAGATTAAGAGCCTGTTTAAATTTTAAAGATAGAAATAGGAAGAGTGTTTCTTCTTTCCGGTAAAATGATTATTTTTAGTTACCACACTTTTAATAATTATGTATTGTACGGATTTGGAAGAAACACAGTGGCAAGTTATCAAAAAAATATTGAAACCACAAGATCGAAAACGAAAATATGATTTACATAAAATATGGAATGCCATATTTTATGTTGTAAAAACTGGTTGCCAATGGCGCATGTTGCCTTCTGATTTTCCCTCCTGGGAATTGGTGTATTATTACTATCGCAAGTGGTCATCACTTGGTGAATTTGATTTATTACTCAATAACTTACGTGAGAGGATTCATATTTCTATGGGACAAAAAACCGAAGCTAGTGTGGGAATAATGGATAGCCAAAGTGTACGTTGGGGGAATAACCGTTCCCCAAATGGAGTTGATGGAAATAAGAAAGTCAAAGGAATTAAACGTCATGTGGCTGTTGACAAGAATGTCTTCCTACTCACTGTTATGGTAACAATTGCTTGTGTACATGATAGGAAAGCAGCTTACCTGCTTGCCCGGTACCTGAAAGAATTATGCTGTAATATAAAGGTCATTCTTGCTGATGGCGGTTATCGCGGAGAAATCTCGGAGAAAATAAAGAACTCTTTTGGATATTTGGTGGATATTGTAGCCAGCGGTGATAAAGTAAATGGCTTTAAACCAATTAAGAAGAGATGGATTGTTGAAAGGACTTTTTCTTGGTTTGACAATTATAGAAGGCTCTGCCGAAACTATGAACTTACATTCGATTCGGCAAAAGAAATGGTAAAACTGGCAAACATTAGGATGTTATTGAATAAAATTTAAACAGGCTCTAAGTTCTTTTTCTAATTTTATATTCATTTTTATAAACGATCCCTTCGAAAGAAGCTCCTAAATAAATGTTTATAAAAAGATCTGCGATAGCGTCGATATCTAGATTTCTGCGTATCTCATTATTAATAATGGAATTGTCTATAACATTTTTCCAAATTTCTCTTTCCTTGTTATGTCATTCATAAGCATATTCTCTCATTTCTGGTATGACAAAGAATGCAGAAATATCATGTTAAGCATGTCGTTATTAATATTGAGGATTCCAATCTCAGTTAGTTCATCCTTTTCTTTTTGACAGGATAATAAGAATTGAATGATGAATTGTTTTAAACGGTTTCGATAAGTTTCTGGTATTGACAAAACAGCATTACCCTCGAAAATATCGCTTGACCTATACGAAAATAGAAATAAAGGATTTCTTGTGCGAAGAATCAATGGTCATGCCAAAGTGGGAAATGTTAAGTGGCGATACTACTATTGTTGGCTATCCGTGTAAAAAAGCAAAGACTACTTTTCGAGGACGAACATGGATTGTATGGTATGCTATCGATATTCCATATCATGATGGTCCATGGAAGCTGTATGGTTTGCCTGGACTGATTCTGAAAGCGAATGACATAAAAGGTGATTTTATTTTTAATTGTATTGGTATTGAGAAGGGAAAGATGCAACCCATCGTATTGCGAAAATTGAAATACATTAAATGTACTCCTGAAGTGTTGGAAGAGAATATAAGGTTATCGCACTCGAATGTTGAATTGTTTATGACAAAGATGGGATATCCCAATATACAAGGTTTTGACACTAATGGTAAGCCTATTGTTCATAAATCTCATATTCCTTGTTTACTTGAGTATAGATTGAAAGATAAAAGGTGAAGGGCTAGTGAAGGAGATTTGTGTATGTATGAGTATACAATATAAGGGAATTTTTCTTTCTGTAAAAGAGTTGTTTGCAATAATTAACTGTATATTATTCTGATTGTTACGATTTAATCGTAGATTTACAACGAATTCGATTTGAATAAAATCAAAGCATGAATAAGTTACTTAATATTACATTATTGCTTTTGTACATCATTTGTTTCAATCTTGATGCCCAAGATATTCAGGATTCGGTGGTTCTTCGTATTCATTATACATCACAGATGCGCTATAGTGAAGAAATGGAGAAATTGAGTCCAGATGAAAAAAATTTAGATATAGGTAAGCATTCTTCTCATTTCTATAGCCGTTGGGCAGAAAGAAATCACGATATTCACGATAGTGTTTTTAGTCGTGGTGGTAAGCTTGAAGATTATTATGCAGCTATTGATAAGAGCGGGTTTCCCCACAGTAAAACCCGGTTCAATGTATTTAAAAACTATCCTCAAAAGGGTCGACTGACATATACAAAGGATATGATTAAGCAATTTTTATATGAGGAACCAATGGAAATTCCTAAATGGAAAATGCTTAGAGGTGATACTGTTATTGCTGAATACTTTTGTAAAAAAGCGAAGACTACTTTTCGAGGACGAACATGGATTGTATGGTATACCATGGATATCCCTTATCATGATGGACCATGGAAATTATATGGTTTACCGGGGCTTGTTTTAAAAGCTAATGATATTAAGGGCGATTTTATATTTAACTGCATTGGCATTGAAAAAGGGAAAATGCAGCCAATAATTATACGAAAGGCTAAATATGTAAAATGTACTCCTGAGGAATTAGAAAAGACGGAAAGATTATCACTCAGTGATTTTGATTCATTTGTTGCAAAAATGGGATATTCCAAGATGCAGGGATTTGATGCTCAAGGCAGACCTTTAGTTCATAAGCTCCGCGTTCCTTGTTTATTGGAATATCGGCTAAAAAATGAAAAATGAAATAATTTCTTTGTTATGATAAGCAGTTTACCTTTTAATAAAAGATATCGCATTTTACCGTTATGCTTTATCTGCTTACAGTTAAGCGCTCAGAATATGCCTGACTCAGTTGTGCTTCGCATCCATTACACTTCACAAATGCGTTTTACTGAAGAACAGAATTATTTGAGCCCAGATGAAAAAATCTTGGATATAGGAAAGCATTCTTCTCATTTTTATAGTCGATGGGCTGAAAGAAATGTGGATATTGCTGACAGTATATTTGGGCAGGGAGGGAAACTTGAAGATTATCTTGCTGCTAAAGAGAAGAATGGTTTTCCTAATAGTAAGACACCTTTTAATGTTTTTAAAAATTATCCCATTAAGAACGTTTTGACATATACAACTAGGGAATTAAAGGATTTTTTATACGAGGAATCAATGGTCACGACTAAGTGGGAAATGTTGATGGGTGACACTACTATTGCAGGATATCCTTGTAAAAAGGCTAAGACGGTTTTTAGAGGAAGGACATGGCTTGTGTGGTACGCAATGGATATTCCTTATTATGATGGACCCTGGAAATTGTGTGGCTTGCCGGGACTTATTTTAAAAGCTGATGACGTGAAAGGTGATTTTATGTTTAATTGTATTGGCATTGAGAAAGGAGATTTCAAACCTATTGTTTTGCGAAATAAAAAATATGTAAAATGTACTCCCGAAGAAATGGAGGAACTTGAAAGGCTCTCACTTAAAGACCCTGATGCTTTTGTTGCTAAGATGGGCTATCCCAAGATGCCCGGTTTTGATGCTAACGGTAAGCCTTTAGTTTATAAGCCTCGTATTCGCTGTTTGCTTGAATATAAATCGGAAGCTACAAAATAAAAGACTTCTGATATGATAAGAACTACTATCGTAAAGCTTTTAGCGACTTTTCCAATAAATTTGCTTTTCTCTCTTAAACAGTGGAGACCGGAGAGAGGTGAGTCGAGAGAGAGGCTGATTCATTCATGTCGTATTGTTACTTTTTGTGTGCTTTTATTGAGTGCCATTTTTGCCGCCAATGCCCAGACTTATACCGGAAAGGTGATTGATGGAAAGTCAAAGGAAGTGCTGGAAGCGGTATCGGTGATATTGCTCGGGACTGATCATTCGCCTGTGGCATTTATCTATACTGATGCTGCGGGAGTTTTCTCGTTGCCCGTACCGAAAGATACACATCCGGTGGAGATATCTTTCTCCATGCTGGGGTATGACCGGAATACGATTCCGTTGAGTCAATACAAAAACGGGCAGACGGTGGGAATGGAACAAAAAACTTTCCAGATAAAGGAAGTGAAAGTGACTGCACAGCGCATCCGGCAGCAACATGATACGTTGACTTATTCCGTAGCCGGATTCCGTCAGAAGCAAGACCGTAGCATAGCGGATGTTATAGCAAAAATGCCCGGGATGGAAGTGAAGCAGAACGGGATGATAACATTTCAAGGGAAAGCCATTAATAAGTTTTATATTGAAGGGATGGATTTGCTCGGCTCGCAATATGCTCAAGCCAGCGAGAATCTATCAGCGGATAAGGTGAAGAATGTGCAGGTGCTGCAAAACCACCAACCTGTGAAGGCTTTGCGAAAGATTGACTTCAGTGAACAGGCTGCCCTGAATATCGTGTTGAAAGAGGATGCGAAGAATACCTGGAATGGGGTCGCCGATGTGGGTATAGGGACGAGCTTACAAGAAGGGGCTGACTGGCTACGCGACTGTCGGTTGGTAGAAATGATGTTTGGTGGGAAGAAGCAGAATATTTCGATGTATAAGTGTAATAATACAGGCAAGGATATACAGCATGAATTGCGTGACTTAACCAGGGTAATGCGCTCATTGGAGGATGAGAGCGGAATATTGAGTCCATTATCTGTGGGAGCTCCTGCTCTTGATGATTCCAGGTATAGTTTTAATGATACGCATCTGTTTGCTACGAATTGGTTGTTTAAAGCCAATAAGGATAATGATTTGCGTTTGCAGTTGAATGTAATTCTTGATAAAAGCAAGCTGAGCCAGCATCGGGAGACTTTCTACACGGATGTGGATAATGGAGCCTTGATTACTGAAGAATCATCATCAGTCAACCGTCGTAGTGAATGGAAAGGGGAAGTGATGTATAAGGTTAATAAGGATCAGTTTTATCTGAACAATACCATGAGGGGATATGCCGATTTCAATAAAAGTGAAGGAATATCAGATTTAAATGGTAGTGAGGTGGAGCAACTTGTTAAGCCGCGTAAACGATATATTACCGATGACTTTGAGTTGGTGCGTACCATGAAAGGGGATAAGAGCTTTTCATTGTCTTCGCAAATGAGCTATAATTACCTTCCGGGTATGTTGCTGCTCTCCGATGCTTCGAAAGAGACACTGAATCTGCATACTTTGCAATGGGATACGTATTCTTTTTTCCGTCACCGCTTGGCAGGGACGTATATTACTTATAAAGCCGGTTTTTCAACCCGGACGCAGGATATGCAGACCTATAATAGGGAGGCGTCCGCCGATGACGAATACCGTGAATATCGTTGGTATCTCACGCCATCTGTCAATTTTACACGTGACGGACTTAAGATTATTGCAACGGCACCATTTAGTTGGTTATCCCGTTCCTATGGTGACAAAAGTAAAAAGACACTATTGGTGGAACCGAGCTTGAAAATGAACTATGAAGCTACAGCAAAGACTACGGCTTCAGTGGGTTATTCGTACAATTGGCAACCTACTGATTTGAAGGGTATCAGTGCAACGCCTATATATACTAACACTAGTGTCTACTTAAAATTATTAACATTGAATATATACATTTGAAAACATGGAGTTTACGAGCAAAATATTATGT
>VOIU01000015.1 GCA_007896885.1 Bacteroidaceae bacterium HV4-6-C5C | reverse complement strand
TTTTGAAAAAACTCTGTAACTAACTAAATTTCAAATATTTCAAAGAGCGTTTTGCGATTTTAATGGGACAGCAATGATAATAAAAGTGTAATAAATCATACTAATAAGTAATTAATCAAAATTAAGCGGAATATGAGAGTAATCAAAAAACAGTCATTCTCCGACCGCGACCAATGCCCTATTGGTAGCGTAAAAAGAATATCCGAGCTAACATAATTTTGTGCCTTAATCCATTTCTTTTTGAAGGGCTACAACGAGTTTTCAGACTCGCAAAACCTCCAAAAGAAAGCGTTTCACTTATGCATTCACAGATGCTAAACTTATATCCGTATTCCTCTATTTCTACTGAAGACTATCGTCCTTGAGAAGAGCCTAGCGGCATTGTATGCAAAAACTGTGATTCGCACCGCTTTGCAAAAGCCGTTATCGAGTTGTACGCGTTGGAATTCCATTGATTCCAGTCTTTTTATCTTTCCCATTACTTATTGTACCTATCTATAAAAGAACATAAAGGAATGGCAAACATATTATGATTGTGAATACTTACTTACATAATGCTTTATTATAAACTCCGGACTTGACATGACTGATAACCAAAAGATAAGTCTCTCAGACCGTTTTCTTCGAATTAACGTTTGTTAGACTTGTAACAGAACTCAAATTTTAAATTAAAAATAATGAAAAAGATTACAATTAATGACAAAGAAAGTGGTATTTGGAAGAGAAGTGCTTTAGCTTTTCTATTATTGATAGCAATAAACCCCATGAATATCCATTCCCAATCCAGCTATTTCATTAAAGATCCTGAAGGATTCAATTTCATCCTTCAGGTGAAAACTGATGGAAATGTAATAAACGGGTTCACCAGAGAGAAGGCTATTTTGGACTATACTTCAAAACTTCAATATAAAATGATTAAAGCCGTAAGCTCGTTAGAATACCCGGAAATCATTCGATTTCAAGGTACTATGTTTGGTTATGACTTTGAAGGAGCATACAGTTATTTATTTTCTTCCTACAAGGTCATCGGCAAGATCAACGGTGATTCCATATCTTACTCGCTGTATGACAAAAGTGACAAAATATACAAAAGCTTCAAAGGCGCTAAAGTCACAAATTACGTAAAAAAGGATTATGACAAATTGGTTGATGAGGTGATCCAATTGACTGAAGACAATATTTTCGATCCGAGGATTCTTCAAACAAAGAAATGGGAAAGTTTCAAAAAGAAGATGAAAGAAGCCGCACCTGGAATTTCGGATGACTTAGAGTTCCAGGTAGGCCATTATGCTTTAGTCAGGGGATTCGATTTTTCCCATTATTACCTCGTCAGCAATGCCCCGTCATCAACGGCGCAAGATGATATTTCTCTGAAAGAAATAGATGACAGCACCGCTCTGCTCAAAATAGGAAGCTTTCTTAAGGGAAGTGAGAGAATAAAAGCATTACTAGACACAATTCAGCTAAAAGAATATAAAAACTTGATAATCGACCTGCGTGGTAATCCAGGCGGCAATTTTACTTCCACATCGACTGTCGCAAATTTCTTAACCGATAAAAACTTTATCAGCGGTTTCTTTCCTAATAGACAGTGGTATGAGGAATATAAACGATTACCGAATGAAAGTGACCTTGATAAATTCAGCCTAATAGACGGAGATAGCATTCAGAAAGAATCTTCATACGGTTTTTATATTCAATCCAAGGGTATTGACACTCCATATAAAGGGAATGTGTATTTTCTCGTAAATCGAAAGACCGGAAGTTCTGCGGAAGCATTAACCATTGGTGCCAAAGAATATCATTTAGCCACAATAGTAGGGCAAAAGACAGCCGGTGGCCTGTTGAGTGCCAAAAGATTCAAGCTTGACAATGATATTTCACTGATAGTTCCTGTCAACGATTTCATCTCCTTTAAAGGGTATAGAGTGGATAAGAAAGGCGTTGAGCCCGACATTGAAACGAAGGTAGGAGAAGAGCTCGAACGAGCAATTAAACTTATTAAAAGTATCAAATAAAACCATTGGGTTTTAGATAATTTGTCCCTCAAAACAAATCATAAGGAATCTGATACATGCCGAAATATAAAGGGTATCATATTATTAATTCTAAATTTCACGTATGGATATGGAAAAGAAAGAAGAGTTACTAAAAGGACTTTCCATTGAAGAACTAGAGGAAAGATCAGAATTTGCAGCTGCAGCTGCAATAGATCAGGGCGAGGCTGAACCTGGATGGTGCAACCCTTGCCCAATTTGCAGTTGTGATCTTTAAACAGCTGTCATTGAAACCAATCAGGGAGCTGACTAATATCGCTCCCTGATTAAAAAACATTGATTACTTTATGGATAAGCAAAGAGAATACAAAGATATTGAATTGTTCAAAAGAGAATGCGATGACAACTACTTATTACTTCTAAATAACAAAACACTCTCGGTGGGATTCCTAGTCAAAGATACTCTCCTATTATTGCAGAGTGGCATTACGAATCCTACTGAGATAAAAGAAGAACTTTACATCATACATAAATTAGAAATTGAAATTATAGATATTGAAAACATCATCCGTTTAATAAACAAATTTACTTTTGAATCAACAGAGCCATTCTATGTTAAACTTTTTAAACTCTTTGACCCTAGTTCAATCCATGTTGGTATCAACTTTCTCTTTAATAAAGTAGTATTTTATTATTCATTTGTATTGTTGCTTATTCTGAATTTATTTTTGATCTTAATTGTAAGTCCTGAAAAATTAAAAAGTGCCAATGAATGGATTATATGGTCGTTATCATTAGGTATCATATTATTGTTTCATGAATTTGGACATTCACTTTCAGCTAAGAAATACGGAATAAATTGTAAAGAAATAGGTATTGGATTATATTTAATATTTCCTATTTTATATACAAACTTAGGGGAATCTTGGAAACTTACAAAAGAAAAAAGGATAATGATAAACCTTTCCGGCATTTATTTTCAGCTTATAATTGGAACTTTTATCGGATTTTCTGCATTGTTAATAAGTTCATCAATACTATCAAAATTGTTTTTTGCAAACATTGCAATTGTTATTGCAAACATCAATCCTCTTATAAAGCTAGATGGGTATTGGATCTTTGCTGACTTATTAAATGTAGGCAATTTATCTAAAGCAGCTAATAAAGAATTGAGAAAACCCATTTCCTCGGATTTTTTTAAGAATATGAATGCCAAGCTGTTTGTATATGCTTTGCTCAGAGCTGTCTTTACCATTGCGATGCTTGCAACAATGATAACCATGCTCATTACCGCTTTTATAAAAATAATCAACCAATCGCACCTATCTTATAATGACTATCTTATAATAGTTTTCATTATTTGTTATGCGAAAAAATACATCAAAATATGGATTTGCAAAATGAAAAAAAACTATTTTTGAAGAAATTTAGTAATCCAGAGGTTACTGATATTGAAAAAATGAGTTTTCAATATGCGTTATTTCTTGCCAATATGAAAAGATTCCTACCAGAGATGCCAAAAGAAAACTATAAAAGTTTTTTCCTTGACCTTCAATATCATAGATGGCTTTCGAAAAAGGAGCAATATGATTTGGAATTACTTCATCATATGAAGATTATAAACAGTTCGTCATTCAATATTGAAACGCCGAATCAATGTAAAAACATAATCTTTGCAACTTTCCATCTTGGGCCGTTTCGTTTATTCAATTGCTTTCTACTCGAAAGGGGATTTAAGATTGCCCTAATAGTTGATCACAATGTTTATCTTTCGCAGGGTGAAGAATTAATTAATGAAGTTTTACCATTATTAAACAATAGTGGCAAAGCAGATTTAATTGTACTTGATGTCAAAGATAAAAAGTCTATTTTTAAATTGAAAGAACTAATTTCTAATGGTTATGTTATATCTGTATATTTGGATGGTAATACAGGAATAACAAGAATACGTAGCAATGAATTTGACAATAGTTTTATCCAAATCGTTTTTTTTAATAATAAAGTTAATGTCAAGTACGGAATAGGAAGGTTAGCTTTACTTTTAGGATTAGACATTATACCTGTCATTTCTTATCGAGATAAAAATGAAAATCCTGTAGTTTATGTTAACAAAGAAATAAAGATTTCAGACTTTCAGGATAGAAAAACATATCCGCAAAAAGTCATTGAACATTTATTTTCTCTCTTCGAAAAAAAATTGGCCATTCATAAGAATCAATGGGTGGATTGGGTCTTTATTCATCAATGGTTCAAAAGAGGTGCAAGAACGCCATACACTGTACCACATACTATAATGAATATCTTCAACGAAGATAGATATGCGCTATTTATAAAAGACAAATGTCATTATCTATTTGATTTGTATGATTATATTTCTTATCCAATTGATTCAGAGCTTTATGAGCAATTAAACAAGAATAACATTTCATCAATTAAAAAAGATTGGATGGCTGAGTTGGTAGAAAAAAACATTATAATATAAAGAATTTATTAATATTCGGCCGTCTACAATGATTTATCAGTCTTTTTTATTAGGACTTTTTCTATATATCATCTTATTTTAAGATTCTTCGAATAGCCATAATTAACGGGTTCTCAGTAAAATGAAAAAGCAAATATCGAGGCAGCGGAGCTGCAAACAGTGACATAAAGAGACTACAATAAGAAACATGAAGTATCCCTTATATAGCTATAACATAATGAAGAAAATTGGAATTATAACTTTAATCATTTTATACACAACAGTTTTGCATGCCCAAAACTTCACGTTCAAAGGCGTTATAATAGACAAGAATAAACAACCGATATCTTACGCATCGGTAGCCCTGCTTGCTTCTGACAGCACTACCCTAGTAACGGGAACAATCAGTGATGACAAAGGACAATTCCAATTATCCAATATTAATAAAGGGAAATACTATGTTTCTCTCAGCTTCATAGGTTTTAAACCATCGAAAGAGTTGATCACATTAACCTCAAACACTGAACGTACTTTTGTCCTTGAAGACGATGCCATCGCACTGAATGAAGTGGTGGTAAAGACTAATCGAAGCAATATCATCAAGCAATCGGCTACGGGCCAAACATTCATGCTATCTGAAAGCGCATTAAAGAAAAAAGACATACTCGAATCATTACAAGAAATCCCTGCCTTATCTATTGACCCGGGAACTAGAAAAATTTCACTAAATGACGGCAGCAATCCACTCATTTTAATTAATGGAATAAGAAAAGAGGGAGGATTGTCAGCCATTAATCCGGAAGATATTCTATCAGTGGAAGTTGTACCCACTTCTTCCGCCGAGTTCTTAAGAGAAGGATATACCAGCGTTCTTAATATTAAAGTCAAACAGACAGATAGATCATATACGTCGTTCAATGGAGGCATTAATTCGAGTCCTCTACTATTATTTGGTATTTCAGATGCTTCATTAGAATTCGGTAACAGCAAATCATCTTTCTATATTTCAGGCCAGACTTTCACGTTCTTAAATAACAAATCTGATATGCTTGAGACAAGCCAAACAGCTGAGAGCAGCAGATCGGTAGAATATAAAAGAAAGGGAGATTATACGGATACTTATTGGGCGATAGGGGGTGACAGAAACTGGTCGAAAAAAGACTACACCTCATTCAGCGCAACATTCGATTACATACCGCAAAATAACAATGCTAATGGTAAGACTAAACTGACAAACACAGCCACAAATGAGTCTTCTGCCTATGATTACACTCGAGATTATCAAGACAAATCATGGACCGGAACAGCTAATCTTTATCATAAGCACAGCTTTTCTACATCCACACTAGATTTCTTGCTACAGTTAACATTAAGCAAAAACAAGAATGAAGTCAACCAATTAGAAAAAGGAGAAAACGATTTAATCTATAATTTTGATTTCAAGAATCATCATACAGGAATAGCCTTCACTCCTTCGTATCAATTCACTTTGTCGGAGTATAAAATAAAAACCGGCATTAACAACTATTATCAATACAACAAGATATCACAGAATGAAGGAGTAGCTTCTGAGTTCGCCCAAAAAGAATGGAACGAATACGGATACCTGGATATAAATAAGGCTTGGAAACATTTTTCATTTACAGCGTCCATAGGTATGGATGCTGTATTCCGCAATATTAATGAATATTCAGATCATTATTTGAGATTCAGACCGGTAGCGAATATAAATTACAGGTTCAACAACAATCATTCTATTACCTTTAATTATAGTATGCAATCTACTCCACCTGATGTCATCCAATTAAATCCGTACAACACCTCTTCTGATACCTTAACAATAATCACAGGTAATCCTTCATTGAAGCCATACAAAACACATCAATTCCGCTTCAACTATTCTTTCTCAAGCGGGAAATTTTATATAGAGCCTGCAATCAGATATAGACGGATAAGTAATAGCGTTGTCACCATAGGAGAAGAAACAGCCGAAGGGTACATTCAATCACTGGCAAATGCAGGGCACAATAATTTATGGTCGGGCGTACTGACCTTAAGATACACTATTGGAAAACTTGGTTTCATCGGAGGTAATATAAGTTATAACAGCCTTCGATTTCCCGATATTTCACAGAAAAACATTTTTTGGAACGGAAGAATAAACTGGGGATTGAACTACGCCAAGTTCAGTTTATCCGGCTTCTATGGGCTTCCTCAAAACACTTACGACCTATACAAGCACTCTAAATCTTCGCCTGAATCATGGTGTACACTGTCCTATTCCGCGACTCAATGTTTAAATCTTTCAGTCGGTATGAGATATATTGGAAATAAAAGCCATGTACAACGCTGGGTTAATATGCCGGATTATTCATCATATTACGATAATAAGTTTACCAACAGAGGGAATATTGTGATGATTGGAATACGGTATAAACTACAAACCAATAAATCAGAGAGAACAATCAAGAAGCTGGAAAATGATGACAAGGGATTTAGAATTATCAGCGAATAGACTAGAAAAAGGTTTGATATTTTCCTGTAAAAACAGTATATAAAATAGACATAAATAGTATATTTACAGGAAAATATCGCAACATGATGAAACAATTTACATTCTTCTTAATTTAATTTTTCGCATTGCCTTCGGTTGCGCAGATTACGAATGTAACGGGAAAAGTACAGGAAGCCAACGGAAGCCCGCTAGAATTTGTAAATGTGGTACTACTGACAGAGACCGACTCTACATTTGTAGGGGGAGTAACATCGGATGAAACGGGACGATTTTCTGTTAAGCTCAATAAACCATACTCCACTCCGCTTATTCTTAAAACTTCCTATTTGGGTTACAGTAATAGTTTTAAGAAGATAACATCCAACGATGCCGGAACCATTGTGATGTCGGAAGCTGAGCAAATGTTGGAGGCTATCGTTGTAAAAGGAACGAGGAATCGCTTCAAGATGGAGAATGGAGGAATATCAGCCGATGTAGCAAACAGCCCGTTGAAAAATATAGGTACAGCTAGTGAAGTACTAGAGAAGCTACCTTTTGTGGTGAAAAAAGGGGACGCTTTTACCGTGCTCGGGAAGGGTAAGCCGCTCATCTATATTAATAATCGTCTAGTAAGAAGTGAGAGTGAGCTGGATAGGCTATCGTCGGGAAATATTAAAAAGGTAACTGTGATTACCAATCCTGGACCGGAATATGATGCTACAGTCAGTGCTGTAATACGCATCGAAGCCATCCGTCCTCCGGGCGAAGGGATAGGTGGAGAAGCCTACGGAAGGATAAAAGTTGGCAGGCGATTGTCCGAAGATGGAAGCATCGACCTAAACTATCGCAAAAACAAGCTCGGTGTATTTGCTTATTACGGATATACCGAAGATCTGCAGAAAACAAAAATGAACTTAGAACAGAGCCTAAAAAGTAGTCGACAGACTACCACAATGGAGAGCAAAGACACTGAAAAGAGTCATCGTAGAGAACATTATATTGAGACCGGATTTAATTATGAGTTCAATGAGCACCACTCCGCAGGAGCAAAATATACTTATGACAACACTCCTTATGCCAAGGTAGACATGAATATGCAAAGTAAAATATTTGCAGACAATGTGCTTTCAGAAGATTCTCCGACAACAGCCCTGGTGGATATTGATAGAAACTCCCATCTACTAAATACCTATTACGTGGGTGATATAGCCAGCTGGCTTAAGGCACAACTCGACTTTGACTATGCCAAGGGAAACAGTGAAACAGGTCAGAATTCATGGTCTGGAAGAGAAACCGATGAAAAGGTCGATACTCGATCCTTACAGAATTATCATCTTTATGCCGGTAAACTAACACTCATCACTCCATTATGGAAAGGTGAGCTTAAATACGGAACGGAACTTAGTCGTACGAACAATGAGCAAAACTATATTGTGGTAAATAACGAAGGTGCCGAAGACCTGACATCAAATACGAACCTGTCTAAACAGCGGATGTTTGCTGCTTATGCAAATTATTCCAAGAGCATTGGCAAGTGGACATTGGGAGCAGGTATACGTTTTGAAAATACAGGATTCGATTACTTTGAAGACGGAAAGAAAATGGAAGAGCAAAGCCGCACTTACAAGGATTTCTTTCCCAATGCTTCCGTAAGCTATCGCGATGAAAAGCTACAAATGATGTTGGGATATTGCTCCACGATTCAACGCCCCGGTTATTATCAACTCAGAAACAGCGTTCAATATGATAATCCATATACTTATGAGGCTGGGAATCCCTACCTAAAACCCACAAGAACAGACGATCTCACTTATTCATTGCTGTGGGGTAAGATAAAGTTAATAGCATCATATAAGCATTACGATAATCTGATATTATTCCTGCCGGCGCAATATAAGGATAAAGATATTATCATGTTCCGCCCCGAAAACCTGAAGAATGCAAGTAATTTATCAACATTCATCTATTACTCTCCGCGTATCGGACTATGGGAACCGGTAGCGGGCATAGGAGTATCAAAAGATTATCTCAGCTATGAAAGAGTTGAAAAACAAAACTACAAAAAGCCCTATTTGGATTACAGCTTGCAAAATACTTTTCACCTGCCGGATGGATTTAATCTAATGATCGACTTTCAGGGAAATTCAAAGGGACATTCTACGTTGAATTATATGTATGGCAACTTCAGAATGGATATGCGGATAACCAAAACATTCATGGACGGCAGACTCATACTAAATTTGAGAGGAACGGATCTTACCGGTTCCTATCGAGATAAATACCGGATGGATGTATATCCCGTCACTTCATTTATCAACAAGGATCTGGACACCCGTTCAGTTCAGCTATCTGTAAGATATAAATTCAATGCTTCGAGAAGTAAGTATAAAGGAAGCTCAGCATCGGAAGAAGAGAGGCAGCGAATGTAAAAAAAACGACAGATAAAACAAACAGCAATCCTTATTCCGGTTAGATTTCCGTGAACATCAAATAAGATTCAAATCAGTTGAAGAACATGTGCAAAAAATGCTATTTTTGCACATGTTCTCTAATTCACACGATTTAATTGGAAAGCAATGGCACAATTAAGAATTCACTATTTCCAGCATGTACCTTTCGAGGGAATAGGCTATATGGAGGAATGGGCCAACAGTAATGGACATCAACTATCGGCCACACGATTTTATGATGGGAAATACCTTCCCCGAATAGAGGATATAGACTGGCTTATCGTGATGGGAGGTCCGATGGACATCTATCAGGATGGAGAATATCCATGGCTGGCGGCAGAAAAAAGGTTTATCAAACAAGCTATTGACAGTGGAAAGGTGGTACTGGGATTTTGTTTGGGCGGACAGCTGATTGCACATGTGTTGGGAGCCAAAGTCAATTGCGGAGAGCAAAAGGAGATAGGCTGGCATCCCGTTTTATTTACCGAAGAGGCTAAAACTGCAAAGGCTTTCACGACTATCACCAGCTTCCCCTCTACCGTATTCCATTGGCATCAGGATATGTTCGACATTCCCCAAGGTGCGGTAAGAATGGCATCAAGCTTTGCATGCCGAAATCAGGCTTTCATCTTTAACGATACGACTATTGCATTTCAATTCCATCTGGAAACTACTGCAGCTTCGATGAGGGGAATGCTTGCTAACTGCGCAAGTGATCTCGCTACAAGAAGCGAATATGTGCAAACCACAGCGCAAATACTCGACGGTGAAAAGTACATTGCCGCCAACAATCGTTTTCTGAAAGAGATATTAGATCGACTCTCCAGTATGTAAGCAAACCTTCCTTTCGCCATGAGATTATACGGATTTACATCGATTGGTGATCCAGATGTCTATACAATTTCTCACAGACATTTAACACATTCTGTGCGAAAACCACTATCTTTGCGCATTCAAAATGCGTTCATAACAAAAGACATACATATAGAGATGATGGAAAAGAAATTCAAACGTACTACCGTTACGTCAGCACTTCCTTATGCCAACGGTCCTGTACACATCGGACATCTGGCTGGGGTTTATGTTCCGGCTGACATTTACGTCCGCTATTTGAGGTTGAAAAAAGAAGATGTTATCTTTATCGGAGGATCGGATGAGCATGGTGTGCCCATCACTATCCGCGCACGTAAAGAAGGCGTCACTCCCCAAGATATCGTAGATCGTTACCATTCTCTCATCAAACAATCATTCGAAGAATTCGGCATCTCGTTTGATGTGTACAGCCGTACTACATCGAAGGTTCACCATAAGACCGCTTCGGATTTTTTCAAAACACTCCACGATAAAGGAGAGTTTATAGAAAAGACCTCCATGCAATATTACGACGAGGAAGCAAAGACTTTCCTTGCCGACCGTTATATCACAGGTGAATGTCCGCATTGTCATTCGGAAGGTGCTTATGGCGACCAATGTGAAAAATGTGGAACTTCGCTCAGCCCTACCGAACTGATCAACCCCAAGAGCGCTATCAGTGGAAGCAAACCGGTGATGCGTGAGACAACACACTGGTATCTCCCCCTCGACAAGCATGAAGCTTGGTTACGCCAATGGATATTGGAAGATCACAAGGAATGGCGTCCTAACGTATATGGACAATGCAAAAGCTGGCTCGACATGGGATTGCAACCGCGTGCGGTAAGCCGTGACCTCGACTGGGGTATTCCTGTGCCGGTGAAAGATGCAGAGGGTAAAGTACTCTATGTATGGTTCGATGCTCCCATTGGCTACATCAGCAACACAAAAGAGTTACTGCCCGACAGCTGGGAAAAGTGGTGGAAAGATCCTGAAACGCGTTTGGTTCACTTCATCGGAAAAGACAATATTGTATTCCATTGCATCGTATTCCCTGCCATGCTGAAAGCGGAAGGTAGCTTTATTCTTCCGGACAATGTACCGGCTAATGAATTTTTGAATCTTGAGGGGGATAAGATCTCCACTTCACGCAACTGGGCGGTATGGTTGCACGAATATTTGGCAGACTTCCCGGGCAAACAGGACGTATTGCGTTATGTGTTGACTGCTAATGCTCCCGAGACTAAAGATAATGACTTTACCTGGAAAGATTTTCAGGCTCGTAATAACAATGAGTTGGTTGCTGTATACGGTAACTTCGTGAATCGTGCCTTGCAACTGACTAAGAAATATTTCGATTGCGTTGTGCCCCCTGCGGGAGAACTAACTGATTATGACCGGGAAACCTTGAAAGAGTTCTCCGATGTAAAACTGGAAGTGGAGAAATTACTTGATGTATTCAAGTTCCGCGATGCACAGAAGGAAGCGATGAACCTAGCCCGTATCGGAAATAAATATCTGGCTGATACCGAACCATGGAAACTGGCTAAAACAGATATGCCTCGTGTGGGCACTATCCTGAACATATCTTTGCAATTGGTTGCCAATCTGGCAATAGCTTTCGATCCATTCCTGCCTTTTAGCAGTGAGAGACTTCGGAAAATGCTGAATATGGATAGCTTCGATTGGGCAAACCTCGGACATACCGACTTATTACCTGCCGGACACCAGTTGGCTGAGCCTGAATTACTCTTCGAAAAGATAGAAGACAACGTTATTGAAGCTCAGGTACAAAAGTTATTGGATACCAAAAAAGCTAACGAAGAAGCCAATTATAAAGCAAATCCTATTCGTCCGAATATTGAGTTTGATGACTTCATGAAACTGGATATTCGTGTAGGTACAGTATTGGAGTGCCAAAAGGTTCCCAAAGCGGATAAATTATTGCAATTTAAGATTGCCGACGGACTGGAGAACCGCACCATTGTGAGCGGCATTGCCCAACATTACAGCCCCGAAGAATTGGTCGGGAAGCAGGTTTGCTTTATTGCCAACCTTGCCCCACGTAAGTTAAAGGGTATTGTGAGCGAAGGCATGATTCTTTCTGCTGAAAACTTTGACGGATCGTTGTCTGTTGTTACCACAATGAAAGAGGTAAAACCGGGCAGTGAAGTGAAGTAAGAATGATTTAGCAAGATACCGGATGACAACTCAGGAGCTCATATTATTACTGGAGACGTTTATCAAATTGCCGGGCGAGAATGAAATCGTAGAATTCAAGAAAGCCAAAAACGGATTTGAGACACAAAAAATAGGAGAATATTTTTCCGCTCTCAGTAATGAAGCTAACCTTGGGCAAGAAGAGTATGCTTGGTTGATATTCGGTATCGATGATAGAACCCATGCCGTATTAGGCAGTTCTTATAAACCGACACGTCCTTCGCTTGATGCTTTAAAAAGAGAGATAGCTGAAGGTACGAACTGCGGCATCACCTTCACAGAGATATATGAGGTCATATATAAAGGAAAACGAGTCATCATGTTTCAGATCCCGGCCGCCCCTAAGGGGATACCGACTTCTTATAAAGGACATTTCTATGGTCGCGATGGTGAGTCATTGGTTGCACTAAGTCTACATGAGCTTGAAATTATCCGCAACGAAAGCGTACAGACCGATTGGAGTGCACAAGTTGTTCCCAATGCAACCATTGATGATCTGGACATGAGAGCTATTGCAACAGCACGCTCTCTCTACATCGCCAAAAACAAGAAGAATGCAATAGAAATAGCAGAATGGGATACCATTACTTTCTTGAACAAGGCAAAGCTTACTATTAAAGGGAAAATCACGAATACCGCTATTATCCTTTTAGGGAAAGAAGAAAGCGAAGTGTTCATTTCACCGGCAGTAGCCAAGATACGCTGGATCCTCAAAGATTCACAAGGTATAGAACGGGATTATATGATTAAAAGCTGCCCGTTTATTCTCTCCATAGAAGAAGTCTACCAAAAGATACGTAACCTGAAATACCGATATATCAATCCAGAGTTCCGCACGCTATTTCCCGAAGAAGTGGATACGTATGAACCGTATGTCATTCGCGAGGCTATAAACAATGCAGTAGCTCACCAAGATTATACATTAGGAGGACAAATCAACGTAGTAGAGTATGAAGATAAACTTGTTTTTACCAATAAGGGAGAATTTATACCTCAGTCTATCAGTAACGTCCTTAAAAATAATGCACCGGAGGAAGTATACCGAAATCCTTTTCTAGCTCGGGCAATGGTGGAACTCCAAATGGTAGATACAATAGGAAGCGGGATACGGAAAATGTTTAATTTTCAACGTCAACGCCTGTTTCCATTACCCGATTATATTATTGAAACAAACAGAATACAAGTTATCATTATCGGAAAGATACTGAATATAGAATATGCCAATATATTAGCAAAGAAGCAGGATTTGACATTAGTGGAGGTAGAGGCACTTAACCGTATACAGTTAGGCCGACCGGTTTCGGACGAAGAAGTATCTTTGCTCAGAAAGAAAAGACTCATTGAAGGAAGAAAACCAAATCTGTTTATTTCTAAATCCGTAGCCCAACAGCTGGATAAAAAAATTGATTATTCAAATAATAAAGGTTTTGAAGACGATTATTATTGTGACTTAATACTGAAAGCGTTGGCGGAGCATAAAGTACTTACAAGAGAGGAAATTACCAGGTTGCTTTGGGTGAAGTTGCCTGATATATTAAGCGAAAGCCAAAAGCTTATTAAGGTTAAAAACCTTTTAGCCAAGTTACGGTCACTCAACAGAATTATTAATCAAAGACAAGGAAGTATATCAAATTGGAGACTAAAGGAACTATAAATTTATCCGAGATTTATCCGAGATTTATCCGAGATTTATCCGAGGACAACAGCATAACAAGCTGATAATAAAATATATACTTCTTAATACTTAAGAGCTATTAAATGATATTTTAATCATAAAGTAAGCAATGGGTGAATCATCATTAAAGGAAAAAGCAGCCAAAGGGCTATTCTGGGGAGGAGTTGGAAATACAGCTTTCCAGCTCTTGAATCTTGTTATCGGAATATTCCTCGGTAGACTGTTGGATGCTTCGGATTATGGCATGGTAGGTGTACTGACCATCTTTTCCGCCATGGCCGGTATTTTTGTTGAAAGTGGATTTATCCTTGCCATTGTCAATAAGAAAGAGATCAAGCATGAAGATTATAATTCGGTCTTTTGGTTTAATATAAGTATCGGTGCAGCCCTCTATCTGATACTCTTTGCTTGTGCACCGTATATCGCCGAGTTTTATCATAAGCCGGAGCTGACGCCACTGGCAAGGTTCCAGTTTCTAAGCTTCCTGATCGGTAGCTTTGGCACTGCTCCTACGGCTTACTTCTTCCGCAACTTAATGGTAAAGGAACGGAGCCAGATACAGATCGTAGCAATTTTGATTTCGGGCATTATAAGCGTGATTTGCGCATACAACGGTTGGGGGTATTGGGGTATCGCCTTACAAACCATCTTATATGTCAGTGTGAACACATTATTACTGTGGGTCATATCCCCTTGGCGACCTACATTCTCGTTCAACCTACAGCCTTTGCGCGAACTGCTTCCATTCAGCACTAAGTTGCTCTTCACTTCAATGTTCACGCATATCAACAATAATATATTTTCTGTACTATTAGGTCGTTTCTACACCATTCCCCAAGTCGGCTACTATACTCAGGGTAGTAAATGGACGACAATGGGATATTCCACCATCTTCGGAATGATCAACAGCGTAGGGCAACCCGTATTCAGGGAAGCGACCGACGATATGCAGCGCCTCCAGAATATCTTCCGCAAATTGATGCGTTTTACTGCTTTTGTCAGTTTTCCGGCCATGTTCGGATTAGCAATAGTAGCCCGTGAAATGATTGTGATTACTATTACAGACAAATGGCTACCTTGTGTCCCTGTGATGCAGATTCTATGTGTGTGGGGGGCATTCATGCCGATTTCCACTCTTTATTCCAATCTGACCAACAGCATCGGACGCCCGCATATTTTTATGTGGAACACAATTGGTCTGGGTGTTTTCCAACTATTATGTGTCTATTTCAGTTATCCTTACGGCTTACATATCATGCTTATCGTTTACACGCTAGTCAACATCCTTTGGCTGGTTATCTGGCATTATTTTGCTCATAAGCATATCGGCCTTTCATGGTTTGCTACTCTGAAAGACATTGCTCCTTATCTCATCCTTTCGTTGGCAATCATGTTTTTGGCCAATACTGTAGCGGGGTATGTGGCAAATATTTATCTCTCATTGATCTTGAAAATTTCATTGGCAGCCTCTCTCTATATATTCGTCATGTGGAAGTTAAAGTCAGCGGTGTTTAGAGAAAGTATCCAATATCTTTTTAAGAAGAAGCGCATACTGTAATTGCAACCATTAAAAGATACACATAAACGATGACCTTAGAGCATGTGACCGTTATCATTCCTGCGCACAACCGCCCCGACCGTTTACGCAGATTGTTGGCTTATTACAGTCGGACTAATATGCGGATTCTTGTACCCGATTCATCGGATCTCCCGTTTGCCGACCTTGCAGAGTATCCCAACATTGTATATCGTCACCAACCGAAGCAACACTTCCTACTCAAGATAAAGGAAATACTTCCGCTGATTAATACACCTTATGTGCTTTATTGTGCCGACGATGACTTTACAATACCCGAAGCCATAGCACATATGACCGACTTCTTGGATAACCATCCCGATTATTGTAGCGCTCAAGGGCACTACCTAACTTTCACTCCGCAAAAAAAGAAGGTAGTATTTTATCCCCGGTATATCCGCTATTTTGATAAACAGGTGACAGCCGACACGCCGAGAGAGAGACTGCTACAAGAAAAAGATATGTATGCTTCTCTTCTCTATGCCGTGATACGTGCCGATGCTTTCAAAAAGATGTACGAAAAGTGCTTCGATGACAAAGGAAAACTCAGGTTCCAAAACCTTTTCCTTGCGGAAGAATATTTTAACCATGCAGCACTGATATTGGGTAAGTATATCACTCTGCCCTACTTTTACAGTGCACGTGAGTTCATCGAAGGATCAGCCACGAGCACCACTACACCGGTCTATATTGTAAAGTCCGCACCAGAATATAAGGAAGAATACGAAGGCTTTCTTTATTCTCTGGCAGAGCTGCTTAAAGAGCAAGAAGACCAGAGCTTTTCGGGCACACGGATTCAACCGTCTCAACAGGCAACGGAATCGCCTTCATCGGCTCCGTTGGCGCAATATCCAAAGGAACTTCAACAGTCGGACCCTTCCGGACATACAGACCCGACATTTTCAGCAGGCGATGAACTCTCTTTTATCCGCTCCATTAGCACAATGCCCAAAGAGACCTCAACGATCACTCGCAAACGCAAAATCAAGGAATTCTTCCGTCGCAACAAATATCTTTTTTGGCTAAACAGACTAGCCGACAAAAGATATAATCAGAAAGGATTGAACATCGTCAAAGGGATGCCCAGTTATCCTTGTTCATTCAATACGCCTGAAAAAGAAGAAATCCTGCGAATGATTTCAATGAAAGCGTAAAATCAGTACCTTTATACTCGAAAAGCAAAAGAGAGTTTCTCTGCTTTCATAAGGAGTACGACAATGATGAATAATAAAAACGCAGGTCAAGAGGAAAAAGTGAAAGTCAGCGTACTGATGCTGACTTACAATCAAGAACAATATATTCATGAGGCAATACGCAGTGTCATGCTTCAAAAGACGGACTTTAAGTTCGAACTAGTCATTGGCAATGACGCCAGCACTGATGAGACAGGAGCGATATGCAGGGCATGGTATGACAACTACCCCGGACAAATAGTCTTATTAAACAGAGAGCAGAACCTGGGATTGATACAAAACTTCCTGCAGACCTACGCCCATTGCCAAGGAGAATATGTTGCAATCTGCGAAGGTGATGACTTTTGGACGGATAAATGCAAATTGCAAACGCAAGTCGACTTCCTTGATACGCATTCAAGCTATTCCACCTGCTTTCATCGGGTTATCAATTATTTCCAGGATAATGGAACCAAAAGCCTCAGCAACGGCAAGCAGAAGATCGATACAGACATTATGGATTTAGCGCGAAGCAACTATATTTCGAATGTTTCGGCGGTATTCCGTAGAGGCTTGTTCGGTGATTTCCCCGATTGGTTTGCCAAGGTTAGTACTTACGACTATGCCTTGCATTTACTGAACGCACAGTATGGCGACATACACTACATCAATCGGCCAATGGCTGTCTATCGCCAGCATGGAAGAGCTATCTGGAGTGAAGCCGGGACCGATAAAAAGCTGGATATCTCATTAACGGTACGGGAGCTGCTTATGGCTTACTTCAAGACCAAGCGCAATGATGTTTACGATGCACTGCGAACTTCACATAGTCAAATATGTTTGAACCTGATCAGGTATTACCAAGAAATACCCAGAAGCGAAGATAAGGTGAAACGTACTGAAGAACGTTTGTTAAAATATAGACCCGAGTGGAATGATGAGGAACTAAAGCGGAGAGAAATCCCATCAAAGCCAACAATGCACCAGCACATGATGGCAATGGCGAAAAAAATACGTGCAGCGGTATCCTTATTTATTCCGTTACCTCGAATTAAAGAATAAAAACTCTCTCCTGCCTCTTACTCACGGGGCAGGAAGGAACAGAATTTCTTTCTTATTTCAGACTCCAGACAAAAAAATCTCTAGACGAGATATTGGTAAGATTGAGCTGAAAATTAAAGGCTTTCTATAATTAAGATAAGTGAGATATATTGCCCGTATGAGGGATATATAGATCGAAGATATTGGAAGTTAATATGCAACCCGTTGCATATATAGATCGAATCTGCTGGATATATAGATCCAACAAAAGCCTTTCATGGAGATTATTCAGTATAACACCTTTGCATAAAGATACAAAGAAATAACTAACTCTTAATGACTAAATTGATTCTAAGACTCTGTTTATCAGACCGCAGCTTTTACATAAACTTTTGAAGTACACGCTCAAGCATACCATTATCCAAAAGTATCTTTTCTACGAATTCGCGAAATGCACCAAAGCCGCCATGAGCAGTGGTCACATAATCAACTTCACGCTGTACATAGTCCGGCGTATTACATGGAGATCCACTGAACCCGACTTCACGAAGCAAACGAATATCATTAAGATCATCGCCTATAAAAGCAACATCAGCCAAAGTTATACCCATTTCGGCACAGATCTCCTGAGCTTTAGCCAGTTTATCGGCGACGTGTAAATAGCAACGGTTTATTTTCAGTTTATCGGCACGCTTCTGGACTAAAGCGGAATTTTCACCGGTCATAATAGCCACGGGTATCCCCAGCTCCCTGAGAAATATTACTCCCCACCCATCTTTCACTGAAAAACGCTTCATCACATCACCCTCGGCTGTATAATACATACCACCATCTGTCCAAACTCCATCAATATCTGTTATAACCAATTTCGGTAACATAAGCTTTTCTTTTTTATATAGTTCTCCTCTTACCAAGCATTCCCGCCAAACCATCTTTATAGCCGTCCCATAAAGCCTTCCACTTGGCAAACTTCTGGTTCTCATAAAGTAGTATAAATACGATGCGCTTATAAAAATGGTAGCGTAGGTGAGCCTTTATATTTATATTCTCCGGATACAATGCATGCAAAACCATTCCGTTACGAACATTATAGTATGAGCGATCGGGTGAATACTCGTTAGGAAAAACTTCTTTTCCTAGCAATTTGTGCTTCTTTTTCTGATAGCCCAAATCATGTTGAAGAAGAAAATTCTTAAAACATACTGTAGGAATACCTCTGCGCGAAGCACGCCACGAAAATTCACAATCAATCCCCCATACAAACAAATCTTCTCTGAATCGACCCAGTTTCTCGAATACAGTCAAGGGGTATATTGAACCCGAAGTCATACAGGAAGATACCCGATCGACAGAATCTTCCACCGGATATAAGGTAGACTGCTGGGACTTTATAAAGTAATTGGTCGAGAAAATCACTTCATTGTCGGCTCCAAAATCAAGTATTGCTTTTAGGTATGATTCAAAGTCATCCTTACTGAAAGAACTGTCTTGATCCATCGTCAGTAAATGGGTGGAGCCATTAGCAGAAGCTACAGAGATAGCCGCATTAAGTGCCGAGCCTATTCCTTCATTACTCCCCGATCCGAGATAAGAGATTTTATGGGAGTCGGCAACACCGGACAAAGCCAGCTTTTCGCGACTTCCCTGTGGAGTATTATCCCATAAGACCAACTCATCCACATGATGGATATAAGTTCCGATATTCTGAGCCAGATCATTACCGGGATTATACAAAACGACAACCGCTGTTATTTTCATCACTCAATAAAAGATTGATAAACGATTTCATTCCGGGGTATCTCTTTGAGTACTTTATGACCGATGACTTTTGAACGCTCAGCCCATTTAAATCCATCACCCGGACTAAGCAGGTGCAAATCTTCCTCCGCTATTACGTCACCCACATGCAGCAATCGTTTGGTAGCAATGGAACGTTCCAACTTTACCTTGGCGGAAGCTACCGCAGGATCAACATACAATTCTTCTTTCCCCAACCACCGTTCGGCAATACGGATATCCCGAATCATACGGTTAACGCCATCCGGTCCGAGAGAACCTTGTTGATCGGTCCCTTTCATCCGGCGATCTATAGTCACATGTTTCTCTATGATTTCAGCCCCCATACCTACTGCCACAACAGGTGCCGCAATACCAATGGTATGATCGGAAAAACCAATAGTGTATTGCCCATAATGCTCCTTAAGATAAGGAATCGTTTTTAAATTAAGATTATCTGGCTGGGTGGGGTATTGGGAAACGCAATGTAAAATAGAAATATTATGGTGATGACGCGTTATGACTTCCAATGCATCGTCCAGTTCTTTTTTACCGGCCATACCAGTGGAAAGAATGATGGGAATTTTTGTTTCCGCCATGGCTTCCAGCAATGGAAGATTCGTAAGATCACGACTTGCCACTTTTAAACGGTCGGGAGTAAACAGCGACAAGAGTGATAAGCAGCCCAACGAACAAAGAGTTTCGACAAAGTCCAAGCCAAGCGACTTGGCATATTTATAGACTTCAAAGTGTTCCTCATCGTTTAATTCGAGGAAAGCACGATGTTCGCCGTATGTACGTCCGAAAGAATGCGGTGAGTCATACAGCCTGTTCATTTGGGAGTCCGTAAGCTCTTCATTTAGGTCGCGCTTAGTCAACTTTACAGCATCCATCGGACGAAGCTCAATACCGAAAACTTCTTCACGAACAGGACGAGATACCAATTCTACGATCAATTTAGCTATGTCAACCGAACCATTATGATTCTGTCCTATCTCTCCAATTATATATGTACTCATACGTTAATGATTTATTCTTAATGGTTTACTTCTCGTTATGAGCAATGTTTTCAAGCATCTTCACGCGATATTCCGGATTAGACTCAACCAGTTTCAACAGCGCTTCAATGCTGCCATCCGTCTTCTCACGGTAGGTAGCATAAAGTGTTTGCAACAAAGTGAAGTCTTCAATGGTATCGAGCGTAAAACGAAGATCATAACGACCTTCAAGGTCGTTTGGCAAAGGCAACAAACGGATGCTAAACTTTTCGGGATGAGTATAAAGATATATTGTAACATGCTCTATGTAAAGTTTTTCCTGCGTAAAGCAAGCCACCCGACGAAGTGCATTCACTGTTGTGAATTCGGCAAACAGTCCCAAATGTGATTTAATAGTAGGGCGACCATCTGCAAACCCGTAGGCAATATAATCAGCCGGGCAAATATCATGTTCGGTAAAAAATAATTTGAACGAGTCTGCCTGTAAAAACGGATTGTCCGAGCAAACCCTGATGAATCGATCAATGCCAAAGACTTCGGCCGCACGTATAAAACGGCTAAGGACATTGTCTTCATCCCCACGGAAACACAAGATTCCGGCTTGGCGGGCAATATCGGCCAACACATCATCTTGCGAACGATTCGTCGTAGCCAAAACTATAATTTTATCGGGACATGCCTTCTTTATATTGCCGATCAGAATATCAATAATACGTTGCTCTCCATAAAAAGGCAATAGTATCTTATTATGCAACCGGGTTGAGCCGGTACGGGCCTGAATAATTATTCCGTCTTTCATAACTTCATTCGTTTAAAAGCATCTATATAGGAACCTGGAGTTACGTTGATAACTTCCTTTCCCTGTTTTTGAGCGTATGCCTCCAATACGAAATAAGATTTGAAGGCTACGTACATGTGATACAATATGGTGTACAAGCGTGCGCTATGCAAATTTTCCTGAGTGACGGTAGCTGCTTGGGATTTATTCTGATCATAAAAATGTTTCTGATGCATTAACACCACATTCTCATCGGTAACGGTTATTTCCGGTAACCAGGAATGGTCAGCCCCTGCCAGATATATCTTTTTAAAAGGTAATCTCAATCCCATAGTAATGGAAGGTATCAATACGTTGTGAGGACGGGGAACACCCAAGCCCTTGCTGAATATCCAGTTACAGAACGGTTGAAAACCTTCAATAGGAGTAGTATTGTAAATGCACAACTTGATGTGCGGATTGGAAGATATTAACGGCTGCCACTCTTTATTCTTCAACGCTCGGGCAGGGACAAAGAGGCATAAATTCCATGCCGTTTTTTCGGCCAAAGTCTGAAACAACTGAACTCTTTTCTCGGGAACAATCCAAAAGAGGGGATCAGCTATCAAGTATAATTCAGGACGTAACTGCTCGAACATTGGCGAAGTCACGCAGAAATTTACCGCAAGCAAAGTCTTTTGGTGCACAAATTCAGTATGATCTTCCACCGTACGGTTTAACGAAGGGCCATTGGCTAATATAAGTAGCTCATCCGAATTGCTGAATGAGTTTGGCAGTTCCACCTTCCACTTTGATTGTAGCAATATCTTTACAATACTCAGAAAGCTCTGCCATAATAAGCCAAAGTATTTCAGTCCTTTTTCTCCCATCGTTGTCCTAGGTTTGATAAGTATTCACGGCAAAGATAATAAAGTTTAACCCGGAGAAAATAAAAAATTAACGATTTTATGGATAGAAAAACAGAAAAGACTTACTTTTGCCAAAACAATTAGACAAATGAGAGTATTACTGATCAATACATCCGAACGTGTCGGAGGAGCTGCCATCGCAGCGAGCCGACTGATGGAATCACTAAAAAACAATGGGATTAAGGCTAAACTGTTGGTACGTGACAAGCAAACCGATCAAATCAGTGTAGTCTCATTAAACCGGAGTTGGATGATGGTCTGGAAATTTATTTGGGAACGGATTATTATTTGGAAAGCAAATCACTTTAAGAAAAATAACCTGTTCGCTGTCGACATTGCAAACACCGGCACCGACATAACCTCAATGCCCGAATTTCAACAAGCTGACATCATTCATTTGCACTGGATTAATCAGGGTATGCTTTCACTAAACAATATTGAAAAAATATTGGCCTCGGGTAAGCCCGTAGTATGGACTATGCACGATATGTGGCCTTGTACAGGCATCTGCCACCATGCAAGGGAATGTACACATTATCAACAGGGTTGTCACCATTGCCCGTATATCTATAAAGGAGGAAGCAAAAAAGATCTCTCAACTAGAATATTCCGCAAGAAGCAAAATATCTATAAAGGAAGGCATATAAGCTTTATAACCTGTAGCCAGTGGTTGAAAGGACAAGCTGAAAAGAGTGCATTGTTGACAGGTCACTCAATCACAAGCATTCCAAACCCGATCAACACCAACCTATTTAAGCCCAGAGACAAGAAAGAAGCCAGAGAAGCATGCATGCTCCCTCAGAGTATAAAGTTAATTCTATTCGGTTCTGTCAAAATCACGGATAAAAGGAAAGGTATTGATTATCTTGTGGAAGCATGTAATCTCTTGGTGAAGAAATATCCCGAATTATCTGCTCAGTTAGGAGTAGTGGTCTTCGGAAAGCGCTCCGAAGAGCTTGAGGAGTTGCTACCTCTGAAGGTGTATCCACTTGATTATGTAAGCAATGAACATCAGATGGTCGATATTTACAATGCTGTCGATCTATATGTAACCCCTTCTTTAGAGGAGAACTTGCCGAATACAATTATGGAGGCAATGGCATGCGGTACGCCTTGTGTAGGATTCAATGTCGGTGGAATACCGGAAATGATAGATCATCTCCACAACGGATACGTAGCAGAATATAAATCCGCTGAAGACCTGGCAAACGGCATACATTGGGTGTTAACTGACTCCGGGTATTCCAGCTTGTCCGAACAGGCCATGCGAAAAGCCGTTTCTAATTATTCGGAAGGTATCATCGCCAAAAAATATATTGAGATTTACAATAAAGTCAGTGGAAGAAATGCATAATAATCGTCTCATCCCAAGATTTACCGTGATTACCGTGACTTACAATGCTGCGTCGGTATTGGAAGACACAATACAAAGCGTAATATCACAAACCTATCATCATTTGGAGTATATCATTATAGATGGTGCTTCCACGGATGACACACTCGGGATTGCCAAGAGATTTAATGAGCATATCACCCACGTGGTGAGTGAACCCGACCGGGGATTGTACGATGCGATGAATAAAGGTCTGGCTCTGGCCACTGGGGATTATCTTTGTTTTTTGAATGCCGGCGATAGCTTTCACGAGGACGATACGTTGCAACAAGTTGTTCATTCTTTGCAAGCCAAAGAATTGCCGGATGTGATATATGGAGAAACGGCTTTAGTGGATGCAAAAGGGCATTTCCTGCGCATGCGCCGTCTTGCCACTCCCGAAGTGCTGACCTGGAAAAGTTTCAAACAAGGTATGCTGGTTTGTCATCAGGCATTTTGGATGAAGCGTTCGTTAGCGGAACCCTATGATCTTCAATACCGTTTTTCTGCTGATTTTGACTGGTGCATTCGCATGATGAAGAAATCGCACTCCCTGCACAATGCCCGCCTTGTTACCATAAACTATTTAGACGAAGGCATGACTACCCAAAACCGCAATGCTTCACTCCGGGAGCGTTTCCGTATTATGGCAAAGCATTACGGGTTGTTGAATACGGCTATACACCATGCTTGGTTTGTCTTCCGACTTTTGGTGAAAAAATAGCTCTTCGCGTTCTGCTTTATCTCGCCACATTTCTAAGAAGTCTCTTCTTATTCCTTATTTTCAATGCTTTATATTTAGATTTGCAGCAGGTAATATCTCCAAATACCAGTTCTCTATTACCAATGATCCTATATCTCTGTCACATTGGCTCTCTATCTCGATCAGCATGCTTTCCTATCTCCAATTTGAACGCTTTTCTACAAGTAAAGGCTGTTCTCTCTAGTCAAAAAAAAGGGAAGCAAAGAATAGCTAAGTTGCCCTTACTATAAAAGTTTTATTGAAGAAAAGGATCAACAACAAAAAATAATATAATTATCTTTTCATTAGATTATTTATAAAGGAGTGAGGGAACAGATAAATTGACAGCAATGCAATAGCTAAAACAGAATAAATGCTTGTTTGTAATAAAAAAAGCAGAGGTTAAAGACAAAAATCATTGATCTACAAAAAAATGTAGGGATTAGGATATAAACCGTACTTTGTTTATTTTTGCAAGTGTGCAATAAAGAAAAGACAGGCACAAAGATGTATGTTAGCACAATATTATAATTTTAAAATAATATGAAAACAAAAAGTCTATTAGGAGTATTTTTGCTATCTCTTTACTTGTTCAGTTTTACAAGTTGCAACGACGACGAACCTAAATTTTCATCCTCTCAAATTCAACAGGCGCTTTTCGACATGAAAGGTACTTATCACGGCACCGTGAAAGTAGTATATTATCACGGTGACAATATTACAGAGTTAGGCAATGCGGTTGTAGTTTCTCGTGATTCCTTGTCATTTACAATGTCATTACGACCTATGGCAGACGTTATTAAAGACGAAAGTACCGCTCGGCTTTTACGTGAAATAAGTGAAGTGACGGTAACCGCCGGATATGATTTTTCTCAAATGGATGAAAGCACAATAAATTTTGGATTACGTCCTAAAGATGTAATCGTTCCGGGTGGATATGGTGCACCACCAACTGTTAGAATTGTTTTTGCACAGAACTTTGGTGGAGATGCCGAAATTGGACAAAACTTTATGATGTTTAATGTATCTCCCACTGAATTATGGCTGAATGGTGAGAAATACGAAGATTTTAAGCAACTGGTATATCATTTTAGTGGGCATTATGAATAAAAAGTCAAAGGCCAACAAATGAAGATTCGCATTGGATAATAACGATACCGGCATTGCGCATACTACGTTTATTTATACAAGATGCAGATCTTGTTCCGCTTACCTTATAACTCTTCTTCTTAAAGTTTTGAAGAAGAAGAGTTACAAGCAGGTCTTCAATCAGTATTTAACAAAGCACTTAACTCTTCCACTCCTTCGGAGGCTCCTTTTTGAATAACAGAGACTTTTCTATACGAGTGTATATCTACCGGGTTCGGATCTATCAAATAAATTTCAGTATCTTGAGGAGCATAATTCAGAAGTCCCGCAGCGGGATATACGTTCATAGATGTACCTATAATAACAAATATATCGGCAGATTCCACATACTCAATCGCTGTTTCAATCATTGGGACAGATTCTCCAAACCAGACGATAAACGGACGGAGTTGGGAGCCATCGCCAGCTTTATCCCCCAGCCGTACTTGATATTCTTCCGGACTCAACTCTTTAATATATCTGTAATCATTGGGATTACGACTTGAGCAAACCTTGGTCAGTTCACCATGCAAATGAATCACATGCTTACTCCCGGCCCGCTCATGCAGATTATCGATGTTTTGAGTAATTACCGTTACATTGAAATCCTTCTCCAAATCAGCAATCCCCAAATGTCCCCCATTAGGGACAACCTCAAGCAGCTGTTTGCGGCGTTCATTATAGAAATTAATAACAAGTTCCGGATCTTTAGCGTAGCCCTCCGGCGTAGCGACTTGCTCAACCGGATATTTATCCCACAAACCACCGCCACCTCTGAATGTACTGATGCCACTTTCGGCACTCATACCGGCACCTGATAAAACAACCAAGTTCTTCATCAAAACCCCTTTCTATTAATATATTATATAGCAAATATACAGAAGAATAATCGGTCGAACAGATAAATAAGAAATTTTAAATCCAAAAAGAAAGATCATTCAAATAAAACATGTACTTTTGCCACTTGTAAATTTACATTTTAAGAGAAAAATCACTTTTGTATCAATCAAGAATTAGTATGGATAAATTCAGTTATGCCATTGGGCTCGGAATCGGGCAAAATTTGTTAAGTATGGGTGCCAATGGCATTGTCGTGAATGATTTTGCACAAGCAATAAAAGATGTATTGGAAGGAAATCAGACAGCTATATCACACGCTGAAGCACGCGAAATCGTTAACAAATATTTCTCCGAGTTAGAGGAAAAAATGAATGCAGCCAATATAGAAGTAGGAAAGAACTTTTTGGAAGAAAATAAAAAACGTCCGGAAGTTATTACTTTAGCAAGTGGATTGCAATACGAAGTCATTAATGAAGGAAAAAATAGCGAACACGCAAAAGCTACCGATCAAGTTAGATGTCATTATGAGGGAACTCTAATTGACGGAACGCTATTTGATAGCTCTGTAAAACGTGGACAACCCGCCGTATTCGGAGTAAATCAAGTTATCCCCGGATGGGTGGAAGCCTTGCAGTTAATGCCTGAAGGAGCAAAATGGAAACTATATATTCCATCTGATTTGGCATACGGTGCACAAGGAGCAGGTGAAATGATACCTCCGCACAGCACACTTATTTTCGAAGTGGAACTAATCGAAATCTTATCTTCAAAAAACTAATAAATAATTAAAGCAAAATGAAAAAAGTAACATTTCTCATGGTAATTGCTGTAGCTGCAGGTTTAGCTTCCTGTACTGCGCAGAGCCCTAAAGCAAATCTGAAAACCGATGTGGATTCACTTTCTTACGCTATCGGTATGGCACGTACTGAAGGCTTGAAACAGTATCTTACTCAACAACTCAATGTAGATACAGCTTATATGGCCGAATTCGTGAAAGGTTTCAACGAAGGAGCATCTAAGACCAGCAAAAAAGACGCAGCTTATTTAGCTGGTCTTCAAATAGGACAAATGGTTAGTACTCAGTGGGTGAAAGGTTTCAACAGCCAGGTTTTCGGCGAAGATTCTACTCAAACATTAAGTCGTGATAACATATTGGCAGGTTTCGTTGCCGGAGTTCTTGGCAAAGGCGGAGCTATGACAAAAGAACAAGCTGCTGAATACATGCGTACCGGTATGGAAACCATCAGAGATAAATCTGTTGAGAAGAAATACGGAGCTAATAAAACAGCCGGAGAAAAATTCCTTGCAGAAAACAAGACAAAAGCAGGAGTCGTAACTACTCCTAGCGGCTTGCAATATAAAGTTATCACTAAAGGTACAGGCGCTATTCCTGCTGATACTTGCAAAGTAAAAGTAAACTATAAAGGTACACTTATCGACGGAACTGAATTTGACAGTTCTTACAAACGTAAAGAACCGGCAACATTCCGTGTTAATCAAGTAATCAAAGGATGGACAGAAGCTTTAAAATTGATGCCTGTAGGTTCTAAGTGGGAACTTTACGTACCTTACGAATTGGCATACGGTTCAAGAGAAACTGGTGGTCAAATCAAACCATTCTCTACTCTTATCTTTGAAATAGAATTACTAAGCATTGAGAAGTAAAATATAGCGGAAAGTTTTTACTTCCCTATATCATAAAGTTTTAAACGGAAGAAACCGGATATACTGAATATATCTGTTTCTTCCGTTTTTTTACGTTTGCACTAATTTTTCTCCCTTTTATATAGAAGAATTAAAATAAAGTCCTATATTTGCTTACTTTTTGATACAACAAGATTTTACATTTATATATTATGGAAAAGATAGACAATCTTGATCGGCGAATTCTGGAGATCATTTCTCTGAACGCCCGTATACCTTTTAAAGATGTTGCAGCAGAATGCGGAGTATCGCGTGCTGCTATTCACCAAAGGGTTCAGCGTTTGATTGACCTTGGAGTTATTATCGGCTCGGGTTATCATGTAAATCCTAAATCTCTTGGATACAGAACTTGTACATACGTTGGAATTAAGCTGGAAAAAGGCTCTATGTATAAGACTGTAGTTGCCGAATTAGAAAAAATACCTGAGATTGTTGAGTGTCATTTCACAACAGGTCCTTACACAATGTTAACCAAAGTATATGCTCGTGATAATGAGCATTTAATGGATCTGCTTAATAACAAGATGCAGGAAATCCCGGGCGTAACAGCCACCGAAACTTTGATTTCATTAGAACAAAGTATCAAAAAAGAAATTCCCATTTGTCCAGAAAACAAACCAAGTAAATGATGGACTTCCTAAACGAATACCACCTATCTGGTTTAGTCATCGGAATATGTACATTTCTGATAATAGGTCTTTTTCATCCCGTTGTGGTTAAAGCCGAATATTATTGGGGAACAAAATTCTGGTGGGTATTTCTATTATTGGGAATTATTGGAGTCATTGCATCATTCCTAATAGAAGATATTTTAATTTCTTCACTGCTAGGCGTCTTTGCTTTCTCTTCTTTTTGGACGATCAAAGAACTCTTTGAGCAAGTTGACCGGGTAAAAAAAGGATGGTTCCCAAAGAATCCAAAGCGCACCTATAAGTTTTGAAATAAAATCAAGATGATATTTGCCCGAAAGCTTGGATATTTCAGCAAAATATGCTAATTTTGCACCCGCTATCCTAAAAAAGGATATGCCGGACTTGTAGCTCAGTTGGTTAGAGCAACAGACTCATAATCTGGAGGTCCCTGGTTCAAGCCCAGGCTGGTCCACAAATAGAAAGGGTTGTAAAAGAATGTTTTACAACCCTTTCTATTTGTGGGAATATTAAAAATGATGGCACTAAGGAGGGATCGTACCGAAATCCTGAGAAACTGTGATATTTCTCAGGATCATACCAAACTCTGAGGGATTACGATTTTAAGCATGAATTTTAGATAATCTGAATAAGAAGAAGGACACATCTCTAACTCCTCTGTGTTGTCTCTGAATAGCTTAATCTTTGTATTAAAAGCAATTCATCTTGAAAACCAAGGATGCGGCTAACATTTCTTACTTCCTTCATGCATATATCTTGGCTAATTTAAACAGGAAGAACTCTCTTTACTACTCCCCTGAAACATGCTCTAAAGATGTTTATCTTAGTATTTAAAGCTTCAATAGTGAAGTCTTTGGATTTTGAGAATGCATCATCCAATGAATATCTTCTGAAAAAATTATTCATGTCGTAGCTTAAATCTAAAGTTGTATTATAGCTTCCATACTTTTCTTTATGCATAGAGGAACCGCAGCCCTTTGGTTTTCAAACCGTAGGGCTTTGCTATGCGAACCGTAGTGCTTCGGTATGGGAACCAAAGGGCTACGGTTCGGCAATGTAACCTCTTAAAGAGGAGTTATGAATCTCTCAGAGTTTCGGAGCGACTCATGATAGCGCATTTACATAGATAGAGATTCTATAATATTATAGGTTCGTTTGTGAGATTGTTTTGAGCAAAAAATCTTCTTTTTATCAAGAGTCCCATACGAAATAAGCTCTGTCTCTGTGATAAACTCAAAATATGTATTCATCCCAAGAGTGGGGTGTCAATTGCATGATATACTATCATTACTGATTTGACAAACGCTTTAGCAAGTCTTCAAGGTTGTCAATGTTACGGGCATCAACCTTTAGGTCGAGTAAATTGCCTTCACGGTTGAAGAGCTTATACGTTGGGTAAGAATGAACTTTGAGTTCCCTCTCAATTGCTGACTGCTGTTGGGCAGGAAGGTTGTAATGAGCAACGTTGTTGCCAGTCAAGTTATACTCTTTAATAATGTTCTCCCATGACTCCATAGGACTGCGATTGGCAAGATAAAGGTACGTGATATCATACTTTGAGAGACGTGCATACAGCTCTGATGAGTGGCTAAGTGCATCCTTGCAAGGTCCGCACCAAGTGCCCCATACATCGAGTAGTACGAACTTTCCCCTGAATGGTTCAAGGATTTTCTTTAACAGAGCTTCGCCCTCTGTGAAATCCTTGAGATTTTCGTACGATTTGAGAACTAATTTGTCAAATTTACGATTCTCAATGGCGATATAGTTATTGTTTCTCTTCTCAACCATCTCAATGCCAATAGGATTGCTTACCAATGCTTTGAGAGTGTCAATTACTTCTGAATTCAGTGAACTGCACGTACGGTTTATTTCCTCATAAACCATGCGACAGAGTTCGATATCCTTAATGATGGGAGCTGAATTTAGTGAATCAAGCAGATGAAGACGAGTATTCATTGCTGAGATGAGTGCTTCTCCACCTATTAGTTTCCTAACTTTTTGACCATTTAGTATTTCTTCAATCTTCGCTTTTAAATCAGCATTGTTGGTGTTTAGCTCATTTGAGATCCTTTCCTTCTCTTCCATTGTAGAGGCTGATTTGATTTTCTCTATTGCTTCATCAGTTAGTGCCGACCAGCGAGTGAGCATTGCCAGTTCCTCATCGTTAGATGCAATTTCTGCGAGGTGTTCTGCTATTTTCCATGAGAAAAAAGAACTACTGTTTCTCATAGCATCGGAAATATAGTCTCTAAGGAAACCGGTTATGTCGCGATGGAGCGTGAGCGGTTCTTCAAGCTTTGTATAAAAAGTGCCGTAAGCGTACTTGCGGGCAATGTCGAAAAACTGATAATCTTTGCTTCTGAGGCATGCCTGACCGAAGTCTCGAGCTTGTTGACAAAGGGTGTTACCTTTTCTATATTTATTGAAACGAGTGGAAAGCAAAGGATGTGACTCACACAGTTCGTCAATGTAGGCATACTGTGCTTTGAGCAAACTATCAACCGATGCAATGTATTTGTTAAACTCTTCACCATCTTTCATTTGAATAGACTTCCATTCGAGCGGATACTTGAAGAGTTCGTTCTGCAGACGTGTATCATCACCCATGAAGTAGCGACGTCCCTCCTTGAAATCATAGAGCATAAAGTATGTCTTCCCAGGTTCAAATATGGTTCGAACGAAGCAACGTGACCAATCGCAGAAGAACCCTGTGCTGTTAATAACTGGAATCTTGGCTGTAAAGCGGCCTTTCTCATCCAAGTCAGCAGAAACTGTGCCTTGTTCGCATGTGAAAATATTTTCGCAGGTGAAGCTAAAAGTCTTCTCATGCTTGTAATGTTCTGGCATATCCTTTATCCATCCCACAACAGTAACTGTATCAACCTTATATCCATTGTTGACAAAGTCTGTGCGAGTATCTTTAACAGGATAGTCTGGCATGAAACGGCTTGTAATCATTGAGTACGTCACTTTCTGCTTTCCGATATGTATAGTTCGCTTGCCTTTCTTATTCTTGCCAACCTTTATATGTAATTCATCATCACCATTGCACATCACTATATCCGCCTCACCGGTCTTATCTTTCACCTCACATCGCTTATAACTCCAAAACTTGCACTGGTAGATTGCACAATCCTCAAGAAGAGCAATCTCCCAATTGCCAGTCTCTTCATCACGCCAATAAGAAGGGAAGAGTTGATTCCAACGATTCTCTATAGACTTAATCCCTTTAATCTGAAAAGCACCTTGCCCATCACCCTCTATGAAATCAAAAGACTTGGTGCCCTGAGGAAGTGGCTTGAAGTGAAATACAACATCAAGTCGTCCGTCCTTATTCGTCTGAGTAAACTTGTTGAGTTCTATGCCATCAGCAGAACACACTGGATAGTGTTTGTTACCTATACAGAGGTAAGTGTCACCTGCAAACTTGAATCTAATATTAGGATAGTCTGAACGTTGTTGGATAGTCATATAAACAACAGTCTCAGCTTCTTTCATTTCAACCTTAGTTAGGTCTAAGACAATATTAAAAAAGCCATCTCCATAGTTGGTTCCATACTCTGTGGTAGGATTATCCCACACCACAATTTTCTGTGCCCAGACAGTCGTTATGCTAAGTAATGCGATAAATGTCGCAATAATAAATTTCTTCATTTCTAAATTATTAAGTATAATATTATTACAAGTCCGCTTTTACATTAGACTATATTAGTCATATCCACCCCTTTAAGCTAGTCTATAGGGATATTTTGAATTTTTGAGAGCACTGCAAGTAAAATTGAAAAACGCTCAATTGTAAAGATATAAAAAACCTTTATATTAAAGAGAAAATATCATTTTGTTTGGTTATTTCATTACTCTTTTCCATTTATTTAACAATAAGACATGTGCCATATTAGATATACAGTTAAGCTGTATTGATATATTTGAGATCGCAACAAAAACTATTCATCAAAAAAATAGGAATATATTATAAGATTCGATTTGAAGAACTGGAATTTCTCTAACAGAAATGAAAGAAAAGAAAATAATAAATATGATTGTATACCTTTTTGCTTTATAAAACATGTTGTTGATGTATTGGTCATTAAACATATATATTTATTATTGGCTGTAGTACTCACAAAAGAGTATTTTGTATAAAGCAACAGAATTGCCTACCTTTGCCAACGAAGTATTATCTCATAAAATCATGAAAAGTATCCTCTATATCATTTGGATATTATTATATAGCATGCCATTGATAGCTCAAGATTATAATATGGAGAGATATGGCATGATAAACATACAAACGGCCGATAGTAGCATTCGGGTGGAACTAATGTATGCACGCCCCGATAATTTCACCGGTCACGTCCTATATAAAAGTCTGAAAGAAGCATACCTGCATCCGAATGCCATGAGAGGACTGATAAAAGCACAACGTGAGTTGAGAAGGCTGCACCCCGGATACCGATTGATTGTGTATGATGCAGCACGACCGATGAGCGTACAACAGGAAATGTGGAACGTAGTGCGTGGTACGTCTAAGGATATATACGTATCAAACCCTGCCCATGGAGGCGGACTCCATAATTATGGACTTGCGGTTGACATCAGTATTTTGGATAAAAATGGGAAGCCTCTCCCAATGGGGACAAAAGTTGATCATCTTGGAATAGAAGCGCATATTACAAACGAAAGGAGTCTAGTGCAAAGGGGGAAGATTACGAAGCAAGAACGGGAAAACAGACTTCTATTGAGACGCGTCATGCGTTCGGCGGGATTTCGTGCTCTTCATAGCGAATGGTGGCATTTCAACTGGTGCAGCCGCCAAGAGGCAAAGAGGAGATATAAAATCATACCTTAACTGAAAGCAATAGATTTTAGATACTAAATCGACAATATGGTAATCATTGACGAAATCACCAGACAGTTCATCCGTTCTCACTATAACGAGGATGTGCGTAGCCTTGCTTTACAATCGCAAAGATACAAGGGGGTGAACATGCCCGTAGCACTGACACAAATAGCAGGATGGAGAAAGGCTGTAGAAAAGATCCCATCATGGAGTAAGATAGAGGATATTGTATATCCCGTCCATCTCTCTTTAGAACAATGTTCTTCGGAGAATACCGCAAGATTCAAAGCAGGCATTATTGAGAGCATTATATCAGAGAATGGAGATGAATCTCTCACCGATCTGACGGGTGGATTCGGAATAGACTGTGCTTTTCTCGCACCATTGTTCCAACGCGTAACTTACGTAGAGCGCCAGCAGGAGCTTTGCGAAATAGCTGCATATAACTTCCCCTTACTGGGACTGGACAAGATACAAGTCATTCATGAGGACGGGTGTCGTTATTTAAGAGAAATGCCGCCCGTCAACTGGATATTTATTGATCCGGCGCGGCGCGATAAACAAGGAGGTAAAGTATTTGCTATTGCTGACTGTGAGCCTAATGTGGTAGAGTTGGAGTCTTTATTACTTGAAAAGGCTGAACATGTCATGGTCAAGCTTTCACCAATGCTCGACCTCTCACAAGCGATAAACGAGTTGAAAGGAGTGGAAGCCGCTTATGTAATTTCTGTGGGCAACGAATGCAAGGAACTACTTCTTATTTTGGGGCATAACCCACTCCCAGCAGAACAAGTAGTTGTACATTGCGTGAATCTGTCAACAAAAAGAACAGGGGTTTCTGAACCTCCCAGCTACGCCTCTCTTCATTGCACGAATCGGACCACAAAGGCTAAAAGCATAATCTGCCACATCCCTGCTGACGACTTGGGTCAGACAGCAAATACTGACAAGAATTTTTCTTTTACCCGTGAACAGGAGTCAAACGCCATCTGCGAGTACACCGCAAAACCGGATGGCTATTTGTATGAGCCAAACGCATCCATTCTAAAAGCCGGAGCTTTTAGAAGCATCGCAATGGCATTTCAACTCAAGAAATTGCATTCCAACAGCCATCTTTACGTTTCCAACAAGCCTATTGACGGATTTCCCGGTCGACGATTTCATATAAGCGGAGTCTCTTCGCCGAATAAGAAAGAGCTCTCCGGATTACTTGGAGGAATAAAAAAAGCGAATTTAAGTATTCGTAATTTCCCGAGTACAACAGCCGAATTGGGTAAAAAACTAAACGTGAAGGACGGAGGAGATATCTACCTATTTGCAACCACCCTCGCTGATGAGCGGAAAGTCATGATCCGTTGCAAGAAGTGCTAATAATTGCAGATCATATCTTTCAGCCTGCAAGAAGTGCTAAAGATTGCGGAAAGTCATTATCCGTCGCGGAAAGGAAATTCTTTACTTGTACATCCTGAACATTGCATCTATATATCCAACGCGAGGGATCTATATATCCAGCACATTGCATATATAGATGCAAGGCGCTGGATATATAGATCTGATAATTTAAAAATACGTAGTTCCGGGATTGTACTGATCAGAGCTCGTCAGCTCCGGTAAAGTTGATGCCGTCAAAGAGACGGAAAAGTTCATCCACCGATTCGGTACGAAGCATGGCGATACGCGTATCTCGGAAATTCGGGATACCCTTGAAAAGTGGTGTTGCAGCAATATGTCGCCTTACATGAATGAGTCCCCGACGTTCGTCAAGCCGTTCCACACTTTCTTTCACTTCCTGTCTTAATACATCCAAATACCATTCGGGAGATTCAGGAAGAAGCAGTTCGCCGGTATTCAAATAATGCTTCACTTCACGAAATATCCAAGGGCGCCCGATACTTCCGCGACCTATCATCACCGCATCCACACCGTAATGTTCAAAACCCTCTTTTGCCGCTTCAGCAGTAGTTATATCACCATTTCCTATGATGGGTATATGCATGCGTGGATTTTCCTTTACTTCCCTTATAAGAGTCCAGTCAGCTTGCCCCGTATACATCTGGGCACGGGTACGCCCATGTATGGTGAGTGCTGCAATGCCGCAATCCTGTAATTGTTCGGCCAACTCCACAATTATCTTATGGTCGGCATCCCAGCCTAAACGGGTCTTCACCGTGACGGGGATATTGACCGCTTTTACCACTTCACGTGTGATTTCAAGCATCAAGGGGATATTTTGAAGCATCCCTGCACCTGCACCTTTGCCCGCTACCCGTTTCACCGGACAGCCAAAGTTTATATCAAGAATATCCGGTTGTGCTTCTTCTACAATGCGGGCAGCCTCACGCATTGTTTCCACATCCCGCCCATAAATCTGTATTGCAACGGGACGTTCTTCATCACATATTGTCAGCTTTTGAGTGGTCTTATTCACTGAACGGATCAAGGCATCACTCGACACAAATTCCGTATATACCATATCCGCCCCAAACCGCTTACACATCAGTCTGAAAGCAGGGTCGGTCACATCTTCCATAGGTGCCAAAAACACAGGATATTTGCCTAAATCTATATTTCCAATTTTCATATTTTACAATCTATATCTTACTCAATAAAAGGCGATTTGGCTGCAAAAATACGGAAAAAAGCGTACCTTTGTACCCCATTACAAGTTAAAGCCTCAACAAAAAGCGCATAACAAGCGTTATGGGACAGATAAATCAACCATTCCTACGGAACAAGAAATGAATCCAACTATAAAAGAACTTGAAATAATGGCTCCGGTCGGTTCACGCGAATCGCTCGCCGCAGCCATACAGGCAGGAGCCGACTCTATCTATTTCGGTATAGAAAATTTGAATATGCGAGCACGGTCAGCCAATACCTTTACGGTAGACGACCTGCGCGAGATAGCCCAGACCTGTGATGAACACGGGATGAAAAGTTACCTCACCGTAAACACCATTATTTATGATAATGATGTGGCATTGATGCGCACCATCGTTGATGCAGCGAAAGAAGCCGGCATATCCGCCGTGATTGCCGCCGATGTAGCCGTAATGAGTTATGCCCGTCAGATAGGACAGGAAGTACACCTTTCTACGCAATTGAACATCTCCAATGTAGAGGCATTACGTTTTTACGCTCAATTCGCCGACGTAGTGGTACTGGCTCGCGAGTTGAACTTGGAACAGGTAGCTGAAATATACCGCCACATCTGCGAAGAAAATATTTGCGGACCTTCGGGCAAACAAGTGCGCATTGAAATGTTTTGCCACGGAGCATTGTGTATGGCCGTATCGGGTAAATGTTACCTGTCATTACACGAAATGAATCACTCTGCCAACCGTGGGGCATGCATGCAAATCTGTCGCCGCGCCTATACCGTGCGTGATAAAGAGACGGATGTGGAATTGGAAGTGGACAATCAATATATCATGTCGCCAAAGGATTTGAAGACCATCCATTTCATGAATAAGATGTTGGATGCGGGAGTCAGAGTCTTCAAAATAGAAGGTCGCGCTCGTGGTCCCGAATATGTACGCACGGTTGTGGAATGTTATAAAGAAGCTATTCAGGCTTACATGAACGACTCCTTTACCGATGAGAAGATTGAGGCATGGGATGCGCGGTTAAAAACAGTTTTCAATCGCGGCTTTTGGGATGGTTATTATTTGGGACAACGCTTGGGAGAGTGGACAAAGAACTATGGTTCGGCCGCAACAGAGCGCAAAATATATGTGGGAAAAGGTATAAAATACTTTTCAAATCTTGGAGTAGCCGAGTTTCTGGTAGAAGCTGCCGAAATCAATGTAGGCGACAAACTACTAATTACCGGTCCCACAACGGGAGCAGTTTTTATGACTTTGGATGAAGCCCGTGTTGAACTCCAACCTGTACAAACCGTAAAAAAAGGAGTACATTTCTCGATGAAATGCGATAAGATCCGTCCCAGCGACAAGCTCTACAAGTTGGTTTCTACCGAAGAGCTGAAGAAGTTTAAAGGGCTGAATAACTAAATAGGAGACAGTACAAAATCTCTTTTGATGCTATTTACAGTATATTGAAAACGACCGGGAAGAGCAGGTAGAACTATATTTGTCCGAGAGCTTCAAGTCGTATTAAGTTATGCTCGTGACAATGAGTCGTATCTTAGAATCAATCGTGCAAAACGTAAGATATCAATATAGATGGTCATTCTCGTGATTTCACAGAAATGAACGATATAGCTAAAGGAGACAAACGTGTAGTCAAAGATTGAATACAAGCGACCTTCCTTGCATATATTATATTATGGAACAGAAAGAAGAAAAATACATTTATCAGTTGGAAATGAAAGTCCGCGACTATGAGTGCGACTTGCAAGGTATTGTCAACAATGCCAACTATCAGCACTATTTGGAGCACACCCGCCACGAATTCCTTTCCGCAACCGGTGCCAGCTTCTCCGAGCTACACAATCAAGGAATTGATCCTGTGGTAGCACGCATTAACATGGCATTTAAAACACCTTTAAAAAGTGGTGACGAGTTTATATCAAAGCTCTATCTAAAGAAAGAAGGAATTAAATATGTATTCTATCAGGACATCTTCAGAAAGAGCGATAACAAAGTTGTTATCAAAGCGACAGTTGACACGGTATGCCTTGAGCATGGTAAATTAACCGATGGTAAACTCTTTCAGAAAATATTTGCACCTTACCTTTCGGAGAAGCCTTAAGGCGATCAAGTCAATTAGAGTGTACAAATGTTAATCTTGTTTGACCTGAGGTGAGAAAAGCACAATACAGCTGTACACCAAGTAACGAAAGATACAAAAAACTCCGTATACTTTGTAGTGAGAAGTTTTGATGAGAAATAAAGTTAACCTGAAATGAATGAAGACGAATGTTTATTCAGCATTGCTTTGACTCAGATTCCGGGAATCGGGCACATAGGAGCCAAACGTTTAATTGATTCTATTGGAAACGCAACAGAAATATTCCGCTCCCGAAAAGAACTACCAACCCTTATACCGGGACTAAACCCTTCAATAGTAGAAGCATTAGACTGCCCCGAAGCAATTGCACAGGCTGAACGTGAGATGGAGTTTGTCGAAAAGAACAAGATCACCTGCCTCACATTGAAAGACAGTCAGTACCCCTCGCGACTTCGCGAGTGCGAAGATGCGCCCCTCACACTCTTTTTTAAAGGCAATGCTGACTTGAACCGCATGAAAGTGATTTGCATGGTGGGAACACGACGGTCTACAGAGTATGGAAAGCAGTTCTGTAATGACTTCCTACACGATATACAGGCTCTTTGCCCCAATATCCTTATTGTCAGCGGACTAGCCTACGGAATAGATATCCATTCCCATCGGGCTGCATTGGCTAATAACCTTTCCACGGTAGGGGTACTAGCCCACGGACTAGATCGCATTTACCCATCTGTACACCGCAAAACGGCAATTGATATGCTACAGCAAGGTGGTCTCCTCACGGAATTTCCTTCCGGAACAAATCCCGATCGCTATAATTTCGTGAGTAGGAACCGTATTGTAGCGGGGATGAGCGATGCCACTATTGTGGTAGAATCGGGAGAAAAAGGAGGGTCACTGATTACAGCAGATCTAGCAAACGGCTATCATCGCGATTGCTTCGCTGTTCCGGGACGAATTCATGATGTCTCCTCCAGCGGCTGTAATGGACTGATAAAGGAGAATAAAGCAGCCTTAATCGAATCGGCCGAAGACTTTGTCAATACCATGGGATGGAAAGAAGAAAGCACTTCTACACAGCAGGCGGAAGTACAGCGCGAATTGTTTCCTGAACTGACCGAAGAGGAAAAAAGAATTGTATATATTCTCAATGCACAAGGTGATATGCACATCAATAGCCTTGTTGTTGAAGCTAACATACCGGTGAATAAAATGAGTGTACTCCTTTTTGAGTTGGAAATGAAAGGTATAATAAAAGCACTGGCGGGAGGTATTTACAAACTCCTATAAACACGGCAAGCTCTCCGGCTTACTCCTAGCTATATCCGGCAGCCCCCTTCAACTTTCTTGAAACAAAAAGGAGAGGCCGAATGCCTCCCCCTTGTCACAACCATATATTATTCTAATAACCTAAAAAACCAGTATAAAAACCACGATCTCAATTCTTTTGAGTAAGGAATATGCATCCTCTTTTTACCGTATTCGTACATCAAAGCGATAAAGATATCACTTTCTCCTCCCTCAAATGAAAGAGCGGGAAGACCGCTTCAATCATTTATTGAGCGACGTGTCACTATATCTTTTCTATTCGGATAGCTGCCCCACCACCTCTCTTTAATTTCAGTTGGAGCACCGTTTTGGCATTGACTTCACGTTCACTAATGTTCACCGCATAAGGATTTGAAAGGTAATCAGCCCCTTCTCCATCACAATATAATGTAGCTTTGTAAGAAGCGTCATCGTCAAGGAAACCCAGTGAAAGGGTTATAGTCCGTTCCTTCTCATTAGTGATGCATCCGATAAACCAATTATCACTACGACGATCTTTGCGGGCAACAACTACATATTCACCTATCTTTGCATCGGGAACAACTGTCTTAGCCCATGTTGTAGGGCAAGAAGTGATGAAAGAAAAGGCCGGTTGGTTCTCATAGTTCTCTATCATATCCGAGGCCATCTGCAAAGGGCTGAAAAGCACCACATTCAGAGCCAACTGCTTGGCAAGAGTAGTCTGCACTCTGGTCCCCGGATGCACTGTATTCACGAATTTAAATGTACCGGGAGTAAAGTCCATTGGCCCGGCCAGTCCTCTGGTGAAAGGTATAATACAAGTATGATCGGGCGGATTGCCTCCGTCAGTAGACCATGCATCGTATTCCTGCCCGCGCACCCCTTCTTGAGTCATCAGGTTAGGATAAGTCCTTTGCAAACCGGTTGGCATAGATGGCTCATGATTGTCAATCATAATGCCATATCGTGCTGCAGTCTCAATTACTTTTCGATAATGTCTCACACCATATTGGCTGTTATGTTGTTCTTTATTATCCAATAAAGGATTCACATAACCGGTCTTAACGACATTAACCCCTACCGAACGGTAAAGTGCATACGCACTATCAAGTTGTGCCTCGTAGTTGAGTGCCGCTCCTCCCGTTTCATGATGTCCAATCAATCTGACTCCTTTCGAGCGGGCATATTCCGAAACACGTTTCAGATCAAAGTCCGGATAAGAGCGGGTAAAGCTAAATTGATCACCATGTGTAGTCCAGTCGCCATCCCATCCCCAGTTCCAACCTTCTACGAGCACGCCACTAAAGCCATGCTTTGCCGCGAAATCAATATAACGCATTGTATTTGCAGTAGTGGCTCCATGTTTAGGTCCTTGCGACCAGGTATATTTCTCCATGTGCATACCCCACCAAATACCAACATAGCGTCCGGGCTCTATCCACGAAGTATCTTTTATCTTAGAAGGTTCATTCAAGTTTAACATCAAGCGTGAAAGCATCAGATCACCCGGTTTATGCCCAATGATTATAGTGCGCCAAGGCGAAGCAAAAGGAGCGGATGCAAAAACTTTCTCACCGGTCGACCAAGGAGTCAATGCAGCTTGCAATGTGGTCTTCGTCCCTTTTTCCAAAGCAAGATTCAATCCGGCATAATCGGTAAGATTCGCTTCATGCAAAGTGAGATAAAGGCTATCATTCGCCATCATCGTGATTGGGGTTGATACGGTATCTTTATGGCTAACCGGAGAAGCTTTATACAACGCTTCAAAATATTTGGTGCCATTCGTTGGGATAGACCATACTTGAGCATCCCATGGCAAAGCAAATTCCGTTTTCTCATCCATTATAACGAAGTCTTTCAGATTCCTCTGTTTCGGAAAAACATAACGGAAGCCTACTCCATCATTAAAAACCCGGAAGACGAGTGAGAGCTCGCGATGAAGATCGCTTTGCTCTTCCACCAATAATGTCAGCTCATTGTAGTTATTACGTACTTCTATATCTTCTCCCCAAGGCTGCTGCCATGTTTCATCGTGTGATGCCTGCCTTACCGCTTTTATTTTGAAGTTATTGCTAAAATCACCATCTTTCAATTGAAAGCCGAGGTGAGATTTAGCAATAACAGCTTCCTCTCCCCGCTTCACTTCATAATAAGGTCTGCCTTCATCCACACCGGCTATTAAATCGATTTTCCCATCGGGGGACTTCACCGTATGGATACGCTCGCCTACCCCACACGAAGCAAGAAAGAGGCTAAAGCATACGCAGAATAAAAGCTTTATTCTATTCAATTTCATAAGTACTTAATCTAAATTAGTCTATTAACTCATCCATTAATTGTTTTGCCTTATCGGGCTGTAGAGAAACGAAATAATAAAAAGCCTGGGTCAGATACTCCGAAGCCTTTCCTTTATCATTGGCATACTGCTTCTTCAAGGTGTACCAGCGAGAAATCTCCTTTAGCACATTTTCCTGATAAGAGACACCCGTGAACTGCTGCAAGATTTTCAAATAGCGATTGCCATACTCCAACGTCGGTTCAATGGTGGTACCTTCTCCGAAATCATTCCACGTACTTATCTGCAAATACTTTAAAGCAGCAGTCTTTGCCGCATTCAATTGCCTGCTAAACAAAGCTCCGTTCTCCGCATCATAGGTTGGATAACCATCCCCCCAGCCGCCCTCTTTATAGTAGTCGAAAAAGCCGGGCATGGCTCCCCCTATGTAACAGCTAAAGCTTGCGGCGCTTGTATAATCAGGATTAGGGTTCACCCATAGAAACTCACCTTCCGAGTTTTTCACCTTTGTATCATTTGCCTTACTCGAGAAACCATTCAGCACAATAAAGGTCGGTTTGACAGTCAACGTACTGAAAATGTCAGTCCAAGATGCGGGAGAGATGACTTGTTGGGGGCCGAAAATCATGAAAAGAGGCTTTCCATCAATTTTTATATAATTCTTTTTGCTAAAGAAATTAGTTTCCAGATACTTCATATCCGCCTTTGCCTGCACCACTTTTCCGGCATCATTCAATCCATCCAAAGTAGCATCCTCATAAACAATAGCAAAATCAAGTCCTGCCCTCTCTATCGCTTTTACAAGTTCTTCCGTATTACGTTTATTGGCGGCATAGTCGTACTTGTCCTGAGTACCGTACCAGTCTATCATAACTCCGTCAATACCGGAATATTTCATAAGAAGAGCATGATAATTCAACACCGTAGCATCACTCGAAGCGTATGGCCCTATTTGAGGATAATAATGGGAGGCGATCTGACGCTTTCCGCTGGCATCCACTTTCTTCGGATCACAGTTACTCATAGTCCAATGCTGTCCCCACTGTCCCGAGCTCTCGGGAGTTTCAAACCAAGGCATATAGTGTGCATAGACCTTCATTGTATTGCTTTTCGCCACGGGCACTGGCGACAATGCACCGGGAAGAACTTTTCCACCATCGCTCCCACTATTTTTACTACTGCAAGCCCCCAATAGAAGGAGGCCTGCAGAAAAGTAACAGATATAAAGTATTCGCTTCATATTTTATTATTTATGAACTATTCCAATCCTATTTTAGGATATCTAAGCGTCTTAGCACTCTTTTTCACCTTTCCACAACTCCATTAACCCAGAGAGTTCAAAAACGGCTGATACGCTCAGATATATATAGGAATTCAATTACATTCTCTTCGCAATATTTCGTTTAAGAACAGCTAAACCACTCAGACATTCCTATCTCAATTATAATCCGGGTTCTGTTCCAAACCAGGATTCTTGGCTAACTCTTCTTGAGGGATGGGGTATACACCTCTGTATTTAGGCGTATCGCCCTTGTTCCACCAAGGTTTAAAAAATGTGCCAAAACGAATATTAGTTGTCCGGCGTAATCCTTCGAAAACAAATTCATGGCGCCATTCCAAATCAAGATTATCTTCCGTTACGCTCGCCAATTCGGATAGCCCGGCACGAGTGCGCAATTGGTTCACAAAAGGAAGAGCCGTTACGGTATAACCCAATCGATAATTGGCTTCCGCTTTCATCATCAATACCTCTGCGTAACGCATGACTACCCAATCATTATCACGTTCCCAGATATCAGTCGGACTCCATGCATATTTATTCAAACGGGCTCCTTCATTCTGCTTTGCCTTTGCATAGTTTACAATTTCTTCGGTGTAGTTCAATGGTTCTCCATTGTCCATCAGGATATCCGAACCATCCTTGGCACTTTTTTGCTGACCGATCATCAGCGAATTACGACGTACGTCTGTTGCTTCGAATGAAGAATAAAGCCCGGGTTGTGCACAGATACCGTTACCACACCAAGGATAAGATTCATCAGCTGTAAACGCCTTTTTCTGATTATAGTGGTAAGTCATGGACGCCAAATAGTTTCCTACCGTTCCTTGCTTATGATCATAAGGAATAGCAAAGATGATTTCAGGAGACGTCTGATTTTCAATCTTGAAACTCTCAAAATAATTAGTAGTGAGTGAATAACCCGTCACCTTTTCACAGGCATTCAAGCAGTCCTGCCAACGAGGTGTTCCGGTGTAGACTTCAGCATTTAGGTATAGACGTGCCAACAAAGTATTCGCTACATTTTGGGTAAATCTGGCGTATTGTACGCCCGAAGGCAACAAGTCCATGATCTCTGTTAGCTCTTTCTCTACGAAAGCAAATACTTCCTGCCGTGTAGACTTTTTAGGAAGTCCGGATGCGGCGAAATCGGTCGTGATGGGCACAGCACCAAATTGATCGAGCAATAAATAATAATAATACGCACGCAATCCGCGCAATTCAGCTTTAACATTGCTTTTTGCCGCATCGGTCAAAGCTGACTTATCCACTTGATAAATGATTGCATTAATCTTAGATATTCCGATAAATGAGTATCTCCATGCACTCAATATCATTTGATTCTGAGCATCCCAAGTGTGATATTGCATTTGTTGATAGCGACCTCCATCATACCAGTCGGTACCCCGCGTAGGAATACAAGCCTCATCGGAAGCACACTCATTTAAAAAGAAAACATATTCACAAGTCGGATAACAGTTAACCCCATTCCCTTCGGGAGTAGCCGAACCGTATCCTCTTAATGTGGCATAGGCACCGGCAACAATAGTTTGAACTTCATTTGAAGTTTTTCCATAGTCGTCCATGGAAACCTTATCATATAGCGTCTCATTCAAATCGGTACATGCATTAAAAATAAGCGACGAGACAAGTAATGCTGCTGATATAAGTTTTTTATTCATGATAATCGTTTTTCTAGTTAATTAAAAGGAGATGTTCACACCCAAAGAGAATGTACGCGGACGCGGATAACTATTAAAGCGATCGATACCCGGACCATCCAACACATTATCAGGAATGCTTACTTCAGGGTCAATGCCGCTGTATCCGGTTAATGTGAACAAGTTCTCTCCCGTCAGATAAAAACGTATCTTCTCAAGTCCGGCTTTCTTTATTCCCGGAACCGTATAACCCAATGTCACAGACTGCAACCGGAAGAAAGAACCGTCTTCAACAAAGTAGCTCGAGAAAAGCGGATCGGCTTTAATGCCACTCTTAAGGAAATCATCCGGAACATTCTGCGCCGGCAGGCGGGTAGGATCGAACATAGCCATGCGGGTAGCATTCAATATTTTTTGCCCAAACATGCCATATCCGGCAAAGCTGAAGTCAAAAGCTTTATAAGTAAGGTTCATTCCCACACCGAGATTAAATTTGGGCTGTGCACTACCTAAGTATTCATTAATAGGATTTCCATCCTCATCACGATTGATTATGTATTTTCCGTCCTCATCAATGCCATAACATTTAGGTCCATAGAAAGCACCTGCGGGATATCCTTCCTTTATAATCTGGGAATACATCCCCGACATACCCCGTAGTCCATGAAGTGAACCGGCCTGTAAACCAACCGCTTGATAAGCATCATTGGATAGTTTGGTGATTTCCTGATGATTATAGGCAACAGTCACGTTCGCATCAAGTGTCAGTTCTTTCTGTCTGATGATATTGGCACTTAAACTCAATTCCAACCCTTTATTCACCAAGTCGCCGACATTAGCCAACATGGTTCCGACCAAATATGGAGGTTGAGGAACCGGATAAGTCCAAAGCAAGTCACTGGTCTTTTTATGATAGAATTCAAGAGTACCGTTTATACGCTTAAAAATACTGAAGTCAAGTCCTACATTGAACTGAGCTGTTGACTCCCACTTCAAATCCGGATTCACATTCTGGGCTTGTACATACGATTTCTTCCAAGTCCCCGAAGCAGCATCATAATAAGAAGCGCCGTCCGCACTCAGTACCGCCAACGATTTATATTCACCAATACCCGATTGATTACCCGTTATTCCATATCCTGCGCGTAGCTTCAAATTATCCAGCCAAGAAGAGGCGTTTTGCATAAAAGGTTCATCCGAGATGCGCCATGCCAGAGATACGGAAGGGAATGTACCCCATTTGTGATTATCGCCGAAGCGTGAAGAGCCGTCTTGCCTTACAGTGGCGGTCAACATATATCTTCCGATGAGATTATAATTGACACGCCCAAAGAAAGAAACCAAGCGGGCCTCTCCTTTGTATGAATAAACATCTCCTGCACGGAAATCAGATCCTGCCGCCAGATTATTATATAAGAAAGCATCTGTATCAAATCCACTGCGGGTAGAGCCAAAGCCCTCATATATATTGTCCAGATAAGAATAACCCGCCATGGCGTTGAATTGATGAATGCCGGCCAGCTTCAAATCATAGTTCAAATAAGTTTCGATTTGCTTATTGGTATATTCAGCATGAGTACGCTGGGCCCAACCTTTTTCCGATTTACCTTCCATTACAGCATAAGTAGGCTTGTATAAACCACTTTCACTGGATTGATATTCATAAGAACCGTTAGCTACGGCTTTCAACCCCTTTATCAATTCCAACTCAACCTTGCCATAACCTAAGAATCGGTGACGCTTCTGATCATCGGTACGGTTTGTATTGATCTCCACAGGATTTTCGGTATTTGTTCCACCAATCTGTGCAAAATTGCCATTCAGGTCACGAACCGGGAAAGTAGGATTCAAGTTAGTCATACGCTCAAAAATACGAGTGTCAATAGGATGCCAGCTGTCGAAATTAGCGTTAATACCTACATCAATTCTCAAGCGTCCATTCCAACCGGTTTGAAAGCCGGAAAGACTACCCGCCAAGCGATTCATATTGTTGCGTTCAATAACCCCCTGTGTATTTTGATAGGTCACCGAAGCGCGATAACCATTATCTTTCTTCGTGTTGCTGATTGCGATATTGTGGGAGTGTGAAATTGCAGTACGTTCCAACTCCTTTTGCCAATCGGTATCTGCCCCATAGTCTATAGCTTGCGCAACATTATTATCCCGCACGTAAGCTCTCCACTGATCGGCAGAAAGTAAATCCATGTGTTTGGCAACCTGCCCTATAGCCACATAGCCATTATACTGGATGCTCTTCTGCTCAGCCGAACCGGACGCACGGTTTGTAGTGACAATGATTACTCCATTGGCACCTCTGGAACCATAGATTGCTGCAGCCGAAGCATCTTTCAAGACATCAATCGATACAATTTCAGAAGGTTGTACAGAATTAAAGTCAACTCCGGGAATACCATCCACCACAACCAAAGGGCCATTGCTTGCAGAGAGTGAAGTACCTCCACGCAAACGGATGGAAGCTCCTGCTTCGGGAGCACCCGAGCTCTGTACCACCGACAGACCAGCGACTTTTCCTTGTAGCAACTGCTCCGCACTGGTAATAATGCCTTGCTTCATATCTTTTGCACTAACAGAAGTGATCGCACCTGTCAAGTCCGATTTACGCATCGTGCCATACCCTACACTGACCACCACTGTCTCTTGCAAAGCAATCGCATCTTCCTGCAACTCCACTTTCATGTTTGCAGAAGCAGCAACTCTTTGGGTTATATATCCGATAAAAGAGATTTCGAGCGTACTATTTCTAGGGCATTCAACATTAAATCCCCCATCAATGCCTGTTATCGTACCGCCTTGAGTTCCGACAATGCGTACAGTAGCCCCAATCAATGGCTCCTGATTCTTATCAATAACTTTTCCTGCGACTTTAATGCTTTGCGCCATTACACTTTGGCTCAGCCCTGTCATCATGAACACCATGAGAAAAGAGCAAATAATATATACAGTTCTGTTTTTCATTTCTTTGGATAGATTAGTTCATTATTCAACGTCCGATAGAGGAATGAGCGGAATATCTGTAGAGACCACTGTATTTCCGTCTTTATTTTGTATCTTCAAACTGATTTTAGTTAGTCCGGATTGCCCTTCCAACTCCTTAAGCAAGTTGATATAAGCCTGACGCTTATCTCTGTTTCCATCCATCTCACCTGTTATGGTCTTACTACCTGCAGTTATAGTGTATTTCAAGGTACCGGATGTCTTCTCATTCCACTGCCGTATCAGAGTAAGGATATCCAGTGCACAAACCTTTTGAGGAAAATAAGAGAACGCCGGATCGGGATAAGCTATTGCCGCCGCTGCTTTAAGCAATGCATCAGGAGTAGTACCCGCCCAATCGGGATTATGCGTTGTAATCAAATAAGCCAGATTGTCGGCTTGATAATCATTAGCCACTCCATAATATTCTGCCGGGATTAAATCCATTTTATAAAAGTTGCCTCCGATATGTTTCAATTTCGTTTTATTCACGATCTCGGGTAACCACATTTGAGCTTCTTGCAGCACTGACCAGTTATCCAATCCACTGTGAAAATGCAATGATTCAAAATTGACGTCAAGCAGGCCGCCTTTCTTTCCGTTAAATGTAAGGTTCTCAATATTAAATAGAATACTAAGCGGTTCGTTCATGGCAAATTTCGCGGGATAAGCTGTGGCAGCCTCACCGCTCTCTTTAAAGTCTTTTAATTCGGAAACACTCCACGTCATAGAGAACACAGCACTCTGATATGCACCGTTCTTTGTTTTCAATCGCATCCAGAAACCGGCACTCCCTTCAATATCGGCAACCGTAAGGTTAGGGTTCGCCCTGCGATAATAATCCAATGGCACAATAGTAGTCTTATACACATTATCGCCTACGTATTCCAATTTAGCAAAATCGGAAGAGTTTTCCCAATTACCGGCATCCGGTTCACTGGGCGACCAAGTCCACATATATAGATCCACACCTTCATCAAAACCGGCATCGGTCATATCAAAATACCAAGTTACAGGCTCGTCCATCGTATAGATTCGAGGAAAGGTCCAGCATTTAGCAGGAGCACCCAACTCCACAGATCCATCTGCCCACGATTTGGCAGGTAGTAAAACAGTGATCAATGTAAAAATTATAAATAAAGTCTTTTTCATGGATTGTTCTCCTTTCTTATTCTACGACAACTGGTACTAAGTTATATACATACGATACAAAGGCTTGACCTTTGACTTTCCGGGTAAGCTTGAACTCCAAAACCTTACTTGACCCCGGAAGAGCGGTCACAGTTAGCTCTGCAACTTTCTTCGATTGAGCCGCATCCGAATAAAGGATGATTTTACTTGCAGTCCCGTCTGAATTGGTAAAAGGATAACCCATTCCCCACGAACCACTTGCCGGAAGAATAGCCGGTGCATTTCCCTCAACGCTGAAAGTAGTGGGGTTATTCGCTGCATCAGCTTTAAGATCAATTGTAAACGAAGTGAATTCAAACTGTCCGGTAAGGTCCAATGCCTGCCCCGCAATTTCATCCACTTGTTTAAGCGATTTCAAGACCCATTTTCCTTGAATTTTCTCTCCTAAAGTAATAGGAGGTACGTAAGAACCATCATCGGTATCATTACATGCCGTAAAACCTGTAAAGATGATCAACGACAGCAGCAATAAAGCACATGAAGATTGTAATGCTTTCATAGATTACTGTTTTTTTAATAAATAAAAAGGTTAACTTTTATATCAATGTATGAACTCGGAAATCTTTATTCCCGATTAACATGACAAAGTTAAGTAGGAAGGAACACGATAGAAAGATAAATAGCAAATGTATTATATAAAAAAGAGGACACGCCCATTTAATACACTAAATATCAAATGATTAAATAGTGTATAGATGAAAATAAATATAATGGAAATATTAGAGTTATTCGATTATTGGAGTAGATACTTTGACTTTTTTAATGACAAAACCAAGCTATTTTGACATCACTGAAGCGATCTCCATTATTTTTGCTTCGAACTGCTCGTTGGAAACTAGCGACTTATTTTTCACCCGCGTTTTGTAAGTGTTTATGGTATGCACCGAATAATTTAAGAACTTCGCGATGCGCTCGGTCTCGCAAATGCCGAGACGTATCAATGCAAAAATACGCATTTCGGGAGTTAACGACCTTTCATGATCGCCTTTCAAACGCTCCTCAACAGGAAACAGCTTATTATAGGAAGATATAAAACCTGGGAATAGTTTCAAGAAAGTCTCATCGAAAGAAGCATACATGTTATCACGCTCCTTATTCAAATCACTCTCTTTGAAAGATATGCGTAGATCGTCATACTGTCTGGCTGCTATTTTCCGACCGATCATCTTGTAGACGCTCTCCATCTTGTCGATATATTCCGAATTAAGGTAAAAGGAATAGCCGATATACTCATCTTTAATATTATTCGCTTCGGACAAAAGATCATTGGTCTGCTGTAGCTGCAAGTTACGTTCTTCAATGATGCGGCGGGCGGAACGAAGCTTCTTCACTTGTTTGTAGATGACCAGTGTGGCAATCAACAGCAGAATGAATAATAAAGAGACTAAAGAGACAAAACCGATCAATACGTTTCTTTGCTTCTGCACAATATTAAAACGATCCTGCTCAATGATGGGTAATATAGAGCCAACTTCAATCTTACGATGACGTGCATTATAGAAGTTAGCATCTTCAAGCGCCAATCTTATATAATTATTGGCGCGGTTAATATCTCCATGTTCATAAAGCAGTCCCGCCAAAACGCGAAGCGCCGTGGTCTCCTTGGTCGCAGAGCGGATATCACTTATTGCAGCCCGTATTAAAAAAGTCATGGCACGATCCATATCACCGCGCTCATAGTACATCCACCCCATACTGGAAGAGATTATAGCTTCCATGTGCATATCCACATCTGTTCTTTGCAGTAGCGTTGAGAACGAATGAATAGAAGCGTCATAATGCCTTTCCTTCATTTGCTTCTGCCCTATGGCATACCACCACTTCAGCGATTGCTTAGGCAGTAAAACCAAGAGTGAATCGGTATAGACACTCCCTTTTTGTACATACTCATTCTGGAAAGGTGCTTCATGATTATAATCTGCAATGTCGTAATAAAGCCTGCTATAAAGCGAATAATATGAGACCTGAACCGATAATGGCACATCCGTAATATCAATCTTACTGATCACATCAAAAGCTTCCTTAAACAGACCTGACGATAGCAGACAAAATACAATGCCTCCTTTAGCTTCCGCTACATAACCTCTGTTGTCAAGGCTTTGGGCTAAAGAGAGGCATTTGTTTGCATAGACGTACGCCGAATCATATTTATAGGATTTATACTCATTAAAAAGATGTATGCAAGCTTCATAGCGCCGTTCATTGGATACAACCTCCCCCAATTGCTGCCGCCATTCGGCTATTTTCTTTTCTTTCTGCTCCACATACTGATCTTTATGCTCCAGAAAATCATCCAGTTGAGCAAGCATTTTATCCAAAGGCAAGGAAGATGCAGAGCTATTGAGGCAACCGGCAATTAGCAGAAATATAATAACAAGTTCTTTTCTCATCAGGGTACAGATAAAGGTTCTTCTTACAATAAGCAGTTTTGCAAATGTAGAAGAATTAATTGAGAAAGCAATACTATTGCATACCCATTTTCGGATGAAAACAGGTATAAAACCTCAACATAAAAAGAAAAAGAGTACTAAAAGAAAATCATTTAAACATCGGCACAGCAAACCATCGTTTAAACATCCATGACACCGAGAAATAAATAGCAAAGGCGGAAACGAAACCGGCTATAGCATCTATTACATAATGAGCCTGGATATAAACGGTTGCTCCACACAACAAGAGATAAAATGGGATGAGACAAGAGAACAACTTCTTATTACCGCGCCATGCTATCAGCATTAATATGGTAGAAATGCCGACATGTGAGCTGGGGAAAGCGGCAGTAGGACGTTCACCTATTCGTTGCGAGCCCTCCACCAGATTGAAGAAAAAGCCGTGGTCATAACCGGGTCCCGGCAACAATTCCTGATGGTGATTAAAATAATCGCCAATCGCAGGAAAAATGCCTTTAGCTACATTTTCACTTCCTATGGCAGGGAAGTAGAATTGTGGCCCGGCAACAGGCACGAATATATAAACGAGGTAATAAATAAAGAATGAAGTCACCAAAACAAAAGAGATTTCTTCAAAATGATCGAAACAGCGTATGAAATAAAATACCACAACAATAAGGATCATCGGATAATAGAAGAAATATCCCATATTAAAAGGTTCACTCACCCACATGTGAGGGAAGCGCAAGCAAAACCATACAGCCGGTTGACCTCCAAACAGCCACTCTTCGGCCGACGCAAAAATATGATCGAGATTGGGGAATATACGATTGAATTCAAAAGTATCAGGATACCAATAAGATAATAAAGACATTTGTATGGCAATACGAATGAAAGTGGAGAATTTGCAAGGAGCCAAGCGGTACAGATACATCAATAAGAAAGTCACCCCGACAATCATTCCCCGCTCCAAGAGCATTCGCAAAGGATGATCCATTTTCTGAAAAAGAAACAGAATCAATATAGAAGTCAACAAAGTATATATCAGTGTGATCTTCTCTACGGCAAACAACCCTTTCTGGATCTCTACCCTTTTAAATAAATTTAAAGCCATCCCTCGTTTCTATACCAAGCAATAGTTTCTTTTACTCCTTTTTCCAAATCATATTCAGGAGAAAATCCCAAATCTTTCACTGCAGGAATAATATCGCATTGCCAGTTACGTTGTTTCATTATTTTATATTTATCCGAATTTAGCGTACTGGACTTCTTCCTGCATAGCGCCAAAAATTCAGCCAGCAAAGATACAACTTTCAATATAATTAATGGACATGTCAGACGAATAACAAATGGATTCCCCAATTCTTTTCTGATTAAATCGGAAAAAGAACGGCTCCGGTAGACTTTTCCATCCGCCAAAAAATAACAACGCTGCGATATTTGTTTATCAATGCCCAGAAATATAGCTTGAACAAGATCTTTTACATAAATAAAGGTCAAATCTTGTCTGCTAAAGCCCACAGCAAAATCTGTATGTTTCTGAATGGCCTTCACCATCAAAAAATAGTCTTTCTCACGAGGGCCGTATACACCGGTGGGGCGATAAATGACATAAGGGAAATTTCCCAGTCCTTGCAGATAACGCTCTGCCTTAAGCTTACTGCATCCGTATGCCGTATTAGGCCGGGGAGTGTCTTCTTCACTAATCGGCACAAAAGCCTCCTCCTGAATAGGGCCGAAAACACTCAAAGAACTAATGAAAATAAACTGTTTGGGAATAACGTCCAAGGCTATAAGGCTATCTGCAATGTTCTTTGTATGGGAATAGTTTATCCGTTCAAAATCATCTTTATGAGCACATTTTGTTGCACCGGCACAATGCACCACATAATCAAATTTACCAAATTCCTTTACATGTTGTGCCAACCCGGCTTTCAGTTCTTCAGCATTTCCTGCATTCAATTCGATAAACTGAATTCGCGGATCCTTGAGATACTTACGGCTGCTCGTCGGACGAACACCCGCCCACACTTTAAAGCCGCGTTCCAAAGCTCCTTCCACGATAAAGCTTCCGATAAATCCACTAGCTCCTGTTATTAATATATTGTCCACGCTTACGAAATTTTAAATGACACAGACCGACGGTATTCATCTTTGTATATCCCTGCCACTTTTAACGAAACACTGATAATTTGTTCGCAAATATAGATATAAATATACGGTTTAAAGTCTTTTAATCGACAATTCAGAGGATAAACAAAGTTTTTAAGAGCTATTTGAACTAGCATAAACGAATATTTGTTTACTTTGTAGTTACGATATACAAATAAAAAAACAAAAATTATGGCAAAAAAGAAAGAGAAGAAAGCCGGTAAGCGAATGAACAAAAGACAACTCAGCGCTGCTGTTCTGGATTTTTTCCATTCAAACCCGAACAAAGTACTTTCCCTCAAATATATTTTCGAACAACTGCGTCTTTCGACTCATCCTCTTAAAATGCTATGCAGAGATATTTTAAGTGAACTGGTTTTGGATGATTATATCTCTGAAATTGAAAAATACAATTATAAGTTAAACAGCCATGGCGTTGAGATGACCGGGACCTTCCAACGTAAAAGCAATGGAAAAAACTCTTTCCTCCCCGATGGAGGTGGTGACGCTATTTTCATAGCCGAACGCAACTCCGCCCATGCCATGAACAACGATAAGGTTCGCATTTCCTTTTATGCAAAGCGCCGGGGGCGCGAAGCCGAAGGAGAGGTGATTGAGATTCTGGAACGCGCCAACGATACATTTGTAGGAACGCTTGAGGTAGCTAAATCGTACGCATTCCTGGTTACCGAAAACAGAACTTTAGCCAACGATATCTTCATCCCGAAGGAGAAGTTAAAAGGAGGTAAAACAGGTGATAAAGCAGTAGTGAAAGTTGTGGAGTGGCCCGATAAAGCAAAGAACCCGATCGGACAAGTAATTGACGTTTTGGGAAAAGCGGGGGACAACACCACCGAGATGCACGCTATCCTAGCTGAGTTCGGTCTCCCTTATGTCTACCCTTCGGCTGTGGAAAGTGCGGCCGACAAAATACCCGCCGAGATTTCGGAAAACGAGATTGCCAAACGTGAAGACTTCAGAAAAACCGTTACATTCACCATCGACCCGAAAGATGCCAAGGACTTTGATGACGCACTCTCTATTAAGCAGTTGGAGAATGGCTTATGGGAAGTGGGCGTACATATCGCCGATGTCTCTCACTACGTGAAAGAAGATAGCATTATCGACAGGGAAGCGGAAAAACGGGCGACTTCCATTTATCTGGTCGACCGCACCATTCCAATGCTACCCGAAAGACTCTGCAACTTTATTTGTTCGCTTCGTCCCAACGAAGAGAAACTGGCTTATTCGGTAATTTTTGATATGACAGATAAAGGCGAAGTGAGAAGCTCACGTATAACACATACGGTGATTAAATCGGATCGTCGTTTTACTTACGAAGAAGCCCAGCAAATTATCGAAACCAAAAGCGGTGACTTTAAAGACGAAGTCCTGATGCTGGACAATCTTGCAAAAATATTACGCCAGAAACGCTTTGCATCCGGCGCCATCAATTTCGACCGCTACGAGGTAAAATTCGAGATCGATGAAAAGGGTAAACCTATCAGTGTCTATTTCAAAGTCTCCAAGGATGCCAACAAACTTGTAGAGGAGTTTATGTTGCTTGCCAACCGCACTGTAGCCGAAAGAATAGGCAAAGTAGGCAAGAACAAGAAAGCGAAAGTATTCCCCTACCGTATACACGATCTTCCCGACCCTGAGAAGCTCGACAATTTATCACAATTTATCGCACGTTTTGGTTACAAACTGCGTACGAGTGGTACAAAGACGGAAGTGTCGAAATCCATCAATCATCTACTCGATGATATCCAGGGTAAAAAAGAAGAGAATCTCATTGAAACGGTATCTATACGAGCCATGCAAAAAGCAAGATATTCCACTCACAATATCGGGCATTATGGTTTGGCATTCGATTATTATACCCATTTTACTTCTCCCATCCGTCGATATCCGGATATGATGGTACACCGGTTGCTCACAAAATACCTGGATGAAAACGGTCGGAGTGTTTCTGAAAAGAAATATGAGGCGCTATGCGACCATTCGAGCGGAATGGAACAAATAGCTGCTAATGCCGAACGTGCTTCAATAAAATATAAACAAGTAGAGTTTATGTCGGAGCGCTTGGGTCAGATATACGATGGAGTCATTTCAGGAGTCACAGAATGGGGACTGTACGTAGAGCTCAACGAGAACAAATGTGAAGGTATGATACCGATTCGCGATCTGGATGATGATTATTACGAATTTGATGAGAAGAACTATTGCCTTAGAGGAAGACGTAAAAACAGAGTTTACAGTTTGGGAGACACCATTACGGTGAAGGTAGCCCGCGCTAATTTAGAAAAGAAACAATTGGATTTTGCACTGATGGAATGAGTTCACTACAGAGTGGTGAAAAGAAAAAGAATTATGAAGAAACTAGCTATAACCGACCCGGCTCAAATCGAAGAAATTATTCGCAAATGCACCTTTTGCTCTGTAGGTATAACCGATCTGCAGGGCAATCCGTATGTCATACCCATGAACTTTGCCTACCATGAAGGCACTATCTACCTGCATTCGGGCCCCGAAGGAAGTAAGATTGCGATGCTTGAAAGAAATCCCAACGTGTGTATCACCTTTTGTGAAGGGCACGAGCTCGTTTACCAAAGCAAACAAATAGCTTGCAGCTACAGCATGAAATCACGCAGCGTGATGTGTCGTGGAAAAGTCCGTTTCATTGAAGATATAGATGAGAAACGACAGATATTGGATATCTTCATGCGCCACTATACGGAAAATAAATGCGGATATGCCGAAGCTTCGGTGCGCAACGTGAAAATATGGGAAGTCAAAGTAGATAAAATGAGCTGTATCTCTTTTGGCCTGCGTGCCAGTGAAGTCTGAGCAGCGCACCCCTGCCTGCATCAAAAAAATTTAAAAAATATTGTTCAACTTGAATAACATGAGTCATACAGCTCAGGTCATGTAATAATCTTTTCAACGACAAAAGACACTATCTATAAAAATTACAAGTCAACTTCTACCCCTATCCAAACAAGCCTTATAAGAGGTGTATAATCAGTCGTTACTTGAATGGCATTCACTGTACGAGTGAATGCCATTCAAGTAACGACTGATTTATATTCCATGTACGACTGTCTCTATATTATTTTCAAAACAGTTCTATAAAAATAAGTACGCAGGTCTATTTATAAACATAAAATATCAATAAATCATGCTATTCGAAATCAATAAGGCAAAATATTGATGAAGCTTTAATGAATAACTATTTTACAAGAAAAAGATAGGTTTCACTTAGTACTCCGGCATGAGATGATGAATCTTACATACCAGGGTATTTTTCCCGCACAAAATACAACAAATATAATGAAGCCTCCCGTTTCAAAATAAAGAGCGTTACTTACGGCGAAGGTCATTCGATTTCTACTAATTTAAACTCTTTCACCGAGAGCAACCACTTACGAATTAGCTAATAACCTGACAATGAGTATTACGGAAATCAATTAACAGTAGTAAATGATGCTGCAACGGCCTCCGTCTACAACGGAAGTTTCGAGTTCAAGAAAGGTACGAATACAAAAACAGAGTATGCTTATGACGCAAACGGCAATTTAACCAAATATTTAAACAAAAACATCACTAATGTTCAGTATAATTATTTAAATTTGCCAAGCAAGATAACCTTCGGTGACGGAAGTACAATTGTTTATTTGTATAGTGCCGACGGAACAAAAATCCGCACTACGCATACTATAAACGGTACTGTTACCACAACGGACTATTGCGACAATGTGATCTATGAAAATGGCACAGCCAAACGCCTGCTAACCGAAGCCGGATATGTTTCTTTAAGTGACAACCAATATCACTATTATTTGCAGGATCATCAGGGAAATAACCGCGTGGTTGTTGATCAAAGTGGCACACTGGAAGATACGAACAATTACTATCCATTTGGAGGAGTATTTGCAAGTACAGGTAATATTCAGCCTTACAAGTATAATACTAAAGAGTTCGACAGCAAGAAAGACTTGAATTGGTATGACTACGGGGCAAGGGATTATGACGCAGCTTTAGGAAGATTTATTACTGTAGATCCACTCTGCAAGAAAAAGCCTTGGGTTTCTCCATATATCTATTGCTCTGACAATCCAGTAAACAAGATAGACCCTGATAGACCCTGATGGAAGAAGAGAATGGCCCGTAAATAAAACTTATAATGGAAATGGACATCGCCATGAGAATAACTGGCATGCAGCAAGACTTCATGGGAGGTTACATCAAGGAGTCGATGTTAATCATACAGGAGGTGGCAATACAGATCAGGGCGCGCCAATTGTTGCAACCCACAATGGAACTGTTACAAGAGTAGGACATGCTGGTGATGGGGATGGTAGTGGCAACAGGATAAAGATAACTTCTACAGATGGTACTGTTTCGACTTCATACATACATTTAGATGCTACAAGTCCTGGTCTTAAAGTAGGTACTGAAATAAAAGAAGGCCAACAAATAGGAACTATGGACAGGTCTGGCGCAAATGGTCAAAGTGACTACACAGCACATTTGCATTATGAAGTGTCAGTAGATGGCACTAAGATAAATCCTGCAAACGGAGCAAATCACTTGGTTGACCCACAACAAATAATAGATTCTAGAACTCCTACTCAAGAACCAGAGTATAGTGGTGGAACCTTGCCGGAAGTCACTGTCGTTGGACAGAGTCCTGAAGCAACCCAAAGACCACTGCCTCAAATTCCTGTTTCAGAAATAAAAATACCCGAAATAAAACCAATTCAAAACTAAAAGATATGAATAGAAAATATTTACTTACATTGATGTTCATGGTAGGATATTTATTATCATCCTGCAATGGGACAAAAAATAAAATTAATGATGAAAAAGTAAGAGACTCAATTGGCGTAGATCTTTCTGTCAAACCAACCCAAGTGGAAAGAAAGCATAAGGTTATACATTTTGAATCTCTCAGCGTAGATTCTATTGTTGGTAGTTATCGTATTTTATATAAAATGCAAGATAATGGACAAATTGTTAACACATATCCAATTACAGATGAGAAAGGAAAGGATACTATATACTATGCCAGTCAGGATGTAATATTAACCATAAACAAAGACGGCAAAGACATTATTTTAAACAGGAAAATACAACGGGATGATTTTAGATCATTTATACCCAAGAATGAAATATCTAAATATTGTATATCCAATTTTAAGATTACAGATGTTACAACAACGGGAATTAAATTTTCCATTAATTTCTGTGTTCCAGACACAGATATATGCTATTGGTTTGAATGGATTGTATCAGACAATGGTCATATCAAAATAAACGAAGTGATCGAAAAAGAAAGTGATATGTAATATGATATTAAATAAAGCAGAACATAAACACCCGGACTGCCGGGTGTTTATGTTTTATAGCATAGTTACATTCTTATTGAAGAAGTCTTTAAACTTCTTCTTGGTCAGCATGGTGTTTTACCCTGATATCGGTTGACCATTTTGAAAAAAGATAGATTTCACTTAGTACTCCGACATGAGATGATGAATCTTACATTCCAGGGTATTTTTTCCCGCACTAAATACAACAAACGTAATGAAGCCTCCCGTTTCAAAATAAGAAGCGTTACTTACGGCGAAGGCCGTTCGATTTCTACTAATTTAAACTCTTTCACCGAGAGCAACTACTTACGGATTAGTTAACAACCTGACAATGAGTGTTACGGAAATCAATTGAGGGCAGTAAATGATGCTGCAACGGCCTCCGCCTAGAACAGTGGTTTCGAGTTCAAGAACGGTACGAATACAACAACAGAGTATGCTTATGACGCAAACGGTAATTTAACCAAAGATTTAAACAAAAACATTACTGATATTCAGTATAATTTTTTAAATTTGCCAAGCCAGATAACCTTTGATGACGGTAGCACAATTGTTTACCTATATAGTGCCGACGGAACGAAACTACGCACTACGCATACCATCAACGGCACCGTCACTAAAACGGATTATTGTGGAAATATGATCTATGAAAACGATACAGCTACGCAATTAGCTACCGAAGCGGGATATGTTTCTTTAAATGACAACCAGTATCACTATTATTTGCAGGATCATCAAGAGAATAACCGCGTGGTTGTAGACAAGAATGGTACTCCGGAAGAGACGAACAATTACTATCCGTTCGGGGGTGTATTTGCAAATACGAATAATGTTCAGCCTTATAAATACAACGGTAAGGAGTTCGATAGCAAGAAAGGTCTGAATTGGTATGACTATGGAGCAAGGCCAAGGCATTACGATGCAGCATTAGGACGATTTATGACAATTGACCAGACAGCGGAAAAATATCCAGAAGTAAGCCCTTATACCTATGTAGACAACAACCCGATAAAGTTTATTGATCCGGACGGAAAAGAAAAGGTTATTGTACTCGACCCTAATGACCGTAAGAATGCCACATTAATAAAAGCGGCCAACAATTACACAGATGACGGGGCTATTCATGTGTGGGCACATGGAAACAATACGACTATTCTTGCATATGATAACAATAAAGGAAAAGACGTACCAATAAATACAGGAAGTAAGTTTAAGACTTTTCTGAATGAAAATAGCAAGACATGGAAAAGCAGGAGTGAAGATGCAAAAACAGTCGTAATTCTAGATTCTTGTGAAACCGGTAAGGAAACCTCCGATAATATGCTTCCTATTGCGGGTAAAATATCCAAAGCGTTAAAAAACACTATAGTAATAGCTCCAACGGAAAATGTATCGGTTGACAGTAACACCAATAAAGAAATTGGAACTTTTTCTACTAAAATAGTAAAAAACGGTGAAGCGGAGAAAACGATTAAGGATAAGGAAGGCACATGGAGCAAGTTCTATAATGGAAAAAAAGTAGGCAGCTTTGAAGGAAGCCAACTCCCCAATGAAAAAATGGGCATCATGACGTCAATGGAAGAAATGTATAATGCCATAAGGCGATGGTTTGAGTAACAAAAAAAATATAACCGAATTATGAAGCACATACTGATGTATTTTATGGGATCTATTCTGATTGTATCCTTATTTTCCTGTAAACAAAAGCAGGTTGAAGTCATAACGATGAACAACTCCCGCTCCATTGAGGAATTAAGGCTATTGGTACTTAAAGGGGATACGGCAGCTTACGATGAATTGAGATACGCTAATATAGCAAGTGGACATCATGAAGAAAAACTGGTTTATGCCATCTTTATGGCAAACAGGTATAATTATGCCCCGGCCTATTTTGATGTATATAGCTACTTAGAGACAAGCTCCGAATCTTATGGAAGGACAATGGATGAAAAAACAAGAAAGATGGCGATAGAATACTTAAAAAAGGGAGCAGAGCTAAAGGATTGTGGTGCGCTTGGGTTATTAAGTGAATTATACAAAGAAGGAAAATATGTTCCAAAAGACACCATTATGAGTAAGAAGCTAGCAGAAGAAAGTAAGTCGCTTTGCGGTTTCTAAAAATTAGCTATAAAAAGCAGCATAGCTATACGATGCGCTTACCGCACAAATAAAACCCTCTCTAGCTTTTCATTATCGTCGAGCTAGAGAGGGTTTATTAAAGGCAATAACCCTGGCAATGATTATTTCTTATAGCGGATATTCTTCAAATGCGTATAGCAAAGTGGAAAGGTAACGTTCACCGGTATCCGGTAGAAGAACGACAATCGTCTTTCCTTCATTTTCGGGCAACTTAGCCAACTGTGTGGCTGCGCTCAACGCAGCTCCCGAAGAGATACCAACGAGCAGACCTTCCAACTGTGCCAATTCACGGCTCGTCCGGATGGCATCATCATTAGAAACCTGCAATATTTTATCCACAACTTCTATCTTAAAATTCTTTGGCACGAAGCCTGCTCCAATACCTTGGATCTTATGGGGACCCGGAACTCCACCTGAGAGGACAGGAGAATCGGATGGTTCAACAGCTACGATCTTAACCGATGGGTTATGCTTTTTCAGTGCAGCGCCAACACCACTTACAGTTCCGCCTGTACCAACTCCGGCTACAAAAATATCGACTTTCCCGTCGGTATCACGCCAAACTTCTTCTCCGGTAGTTTTCTCATGAATAGCTGGGTTTGCCGGATTACCAAATTGCTGTAAAATAATGGAGCCGGGAGTAGAAGCATTCAATTCTTCTGCACGCGCTATAGCACCTTTCATTCCTGCTGAACCGGGAGTCAGCACGAGTTGCGCGCCAAGAGCTTTCAATAAGTTACGTCGCTCCACACTCATGGTATCCGGCATAGTCAATACCAATTTATATCCTTTAGCAGCGGCAACAAAAGCCAAGCCTATACCGGTATTTCCACTGGTAGGCTCAATTATAGTAGCACCTGGTTTCAGTTTTCCGGATTGTTCCGCATCTTCAATCATTGCCAAAGCAATACGATCTTTAACGCTGCCTGCCGGATTGAAATACTCAAGTTTAACAATAAGGGTGGCTTTCAAATCTTTATTTGCGTTATAATTAGCGACTTCCAGCAAAGGAGTGTTTCCCACTAATTCAGTAAGACGTTTTACAACTTTTCCCATAACATATTGAGTTTTAATATTTAAATCGAATTATTATACTGCAAAGATAGATATTCTGATATGGAAGAAAAATACCACGTTTATGGGATTTTTATACTATAAAATGGTGATTTTTCAGAAGATAATCTATTATTATTGTACACTTTATGCATATAAATGTGTTTACAGCCGGCAATTTTACTTAAGAATAACTACCTTTGTAGCCACCTTATATATAAAGGAGATCACTAATGAGCCCATTGAACTTTACTCACATTCTGACTAAGGCCATCAAAGAATTATCTGAAGATGAATCGTATAAAAGATTGTATCATCAGCATATAGACGGTAATCCGCTACCTTCGGCCAAAGCATTACAGGATATTATAGAATTGTCGAGAGCAATTCTGTTTCCGGGATATTACGGGAACTCAACCGTCAACAGCCGAACTATTACTTATCACATCGGTGTAAATATAGAACATTTATTTGATTTACTGACCGAACAAATATTGGCAGGATTGTGCTTTGGCACCGATGATGAATGTAGCTATTGCACTGAAGACCAGCGTGAAGAAGCCGCCAGGTTGGCCGCGGATTTTATCAGCAAGTTGCCTCACATGAGAGAGGTGCTCGCGACGGATGTTGAAGCTGCATATAATGGTGACCCGGCAGCAAAAAGCTTCGGTGAAGTAATATTTTGTTATCCGGCAATCCGGGCCATTACGAATTATAGAATAGCTCACGAATTACTTATGCTGGGCGTTCCTCTCATACCCCGTATCATTACTGAGATGGCTCATAGTGAAACCGGAATAGACATACATCCGGGAGCAGTGATAGGCAATTTCTTTACTATAGACCATGGCACGGGAGTTGTTATTGGCGAGACTTGCATTATAGGCAATAATGTAAAGCTATATCAAGGTGTGACCCTGGGTGCAAAAAGTTTTCCGCTTGATGAATGCGGTAGGCCGATTAAAGGCAACGCAAGGCACCCTATACTCGAAGACAATGTCATAATATATTCTAATGCCACAATACTAGGACGAATTACCATCGGGGAAGATGCCACAGTAGGAGGTAATATTTGGGTAACGGAAGATGTACCGGCTAAAGCCAGAATTGTACAGACTAAAGCAAAGAAATAATAAGATATTTATAGCGGAATAATTCCGCAGACAGGAATTTTAAATAATATAGATGAAATCGTTTGAAATGATAGCAAAGACCTTTCAAGGTCTTGAAGAAGTTTTAGCACAAGAGCTAACAACACTAGGAGCATCCGACATCCAGATAGGAAGACGAATGGTGGCCTTTACCGGTGATAAGGAAATGATGTATAAAGCAAATTTCTGTCTGCGAACAGCTATACGCATATTAAAGCCAATCAAAAAATTCTCAGCCAAGAATGCCGACGAAGTTTATGATGAAATAAAATCAATCCACTGGGAAGACTTCTTAAAGATTGATCAAACCATAGCTATTGATGCCGTTGTATTCAGTGAAGAATTCCGTCATTCCAAATTTGTATCATACAAGGTTAAAGATGCTATTGTCGACTATTTTAGAGAGAAAACGGGAAAACGCCCATCTGTACGCATTAACAACCCGGATGTCCTGCTGAATATCCACATTGCACAGACTGAGTGCACGCTATCTCTTGATTCTTCTGGAGAATCTCTCCACCGCCGCGGGTATCGCCAGGAGGCCGTTGAAGCTCCTCTGAACGAAGTGCTTGCCGCCGGTATGATTTTATTAACAGGCTGGCATGGCGAATGTGACTTGATTGATCCGATGTGTGGCTCGGGCACAATACCTATTGAGGCGGCTCTCATTGCTAAGAATATTGCTCCGGGTGTATTCCGGAAAGAATTTGCATTTGAAAAATGGAATGACTTTGATCGGGATCTGTTTGACACCGTATATAATGACGACAGTCAGGAACGGGAATTTAAACACCATATTTACGGTTACGACAACAGCCCTAAAGCTCACGATATCGCAACCCATAATGTAAAGGCAGCAGGCGTATCAAAAGATGTTATACTTAAAATACAGCCATTCCAAGCATTCCAACAACCTGCTGAAAAATCGTTTATCATAATGAATCCTCCCTATGGAGAGCGCATATCAACCAATGATCTTTTAGGATTATATCAAATGATCGGCGAACGGTTAAAACATGCTTTTGCGGGAAATACAGCGTGGATCCTCTCTTATCGGGAAGAATGTTTTGATCAGATTGGGTTAAAGCCCACCGAGAAAATTCCATTATTCAATGGAGCGTTGGATTGTGAATTCCGCAAATATGAGATTTTTGAAGGAAAGTACAAGGAATTCAAACAAAACAAAGAAGATGCTCCGGATGATAATAGAGAGGTGAAAACCGAATCAAGATTCAGTAGAGGAGGAAATAGAAGCAGAGCTCCCCGTAAAGAATTCTCAAGAAAAGAAAGCTTTTCGGACAGAGGAGAGAGAAGAGATCAACACCGGAAAAGTGATCATGAAGAGAAAAAGCCTGGGGATAGAGAACCAAGGAGAAGACATTTTCAATCTTTCCATAAACCCGACAATGATTAATTTTCGGGATAAAGCATATTCTGAGAGAGATAAACTTTATAAACAAGGATATTAACTTTCACTACAATGAAAAAATTTAAGAATTGTATGGGTGCGGCGCTGCTTACATTACCCATGCTCTTTACATCAACTGTCATGGCGCAAGAATTAAAGAAACCTACACTCGAAGATTTAATTCCGGGAGGAGCCACATACCGATACGCAGAAAACAAGTGGTATCAATGGTACGGAGACTTTGCATATCTGGAACTTGGAATAGATAAGGTAGAAGGTACATGGATGAATGGAAAGCATTTCTCTGTGATCTCTTTGGAAGAAGTCAACAGCTTATTGGGAAAAGAACAACTTGGGAAAATAAGTAGCCTCTACAGTGCTGTATTCTTAAATTCTTTTGATGAAAAAGCAGGTAAGGCTCTTTCTAAGGCTGAATATCCTACTTTAATGCTGGTCAATACAGGCAAAAACAGAGTTCTTATAAACTGGGCTAAGAAGAGCATCATTTGGAAACAGGAGCGTACAAAGGAAGCTGCAAATGAGGACTGGAATAGCAAAAGCCGCAATCTTGCCTATACAATAAACAATAACCTTTTGGTTGTCACAGGAGATGGAATAACAACTCAAGTTACGAATGAGCCTGAAGGAATTGTCTGCGGACAAAGCGTGCACCGCAATGAATTCGGCATTCAAAAAGGAACATTCTGGAGTCCTGATGGTAATTTACTCGCTTTTTACCGAATGGATGAGAGTATGGTTGCCCAATATCCTTTAGTTGATATTACCGCCCGTATAGGAAAAGTCAATAACGTTCGTTACCCAATGGCAGGGATGACCAGCCATAAAGTGACTGTCGGCATTTATAATCCGGAAACTAAAAAGACTGTCTTCTTGCAAGCCGGTGACCCCACCGACCGTTACTTCACCAATATAAGTTGGGCACCTGATGGCAAAAGCCTTTATCTTATAGAATTGAATCGCGACCAAAATCATGCTAAGCTTTGTCAATACAATGCCGAAACCGGTAGTCAGATGAGAGTGTTGATTGAAGAGACACATCCAAAATATGTAGAACCGCAGCATTCTATTATTTTCTTGCCATGGGATAAAAGCAAATTCATTTATCAAAGCCAATGGAGCGGTTACAACCATCTTTACTTATGTGATCTTGCCGCAAATACTAAAGAACAATTATCTCCCGCAGGAGTTGAGAAGCTTTCACCGGAAGGTGGGAAGCTAACGGCTCGTGTTGCTCTGAAAGCATTGACTTCGGGCAATTGGCTGGTACAAAACATTTTGGGATTTAATCTTTCCTCACGTGAGGTTATTATCAACAGTACCGAAGTTACTCCTTTGCAAAGCAACATATTCGGAGTAGATATAAAGACAGGCAAACGCCATCTGATTGGTAAAAGAGATGCGACACATACAGCAGACTTATCAGGAAGCGGCAAATATCTTATTGACAGGTATTCTTCACCCACCATTCCACGAGTTATTAGCATTTGTGATACAAAAGGAGAAGTAAAAGAAACTACTCTACTACAAGCCAAAGACCCATATCAGGGATACGTAATGCCGACTTTCGAGACCGGCACAATAAAAGCAGCGGACGGGGTAACCGATCTTTATTATCGTATCACCAAGCCGGCGGATTTTGACCCGAATAAAAAGTATCCCGTAATTGTCTATGTTTATGGTGGACCTCATGCACAAGTCGTAACAGGAGGCTGGCAAAATGGAGCACGGGGCTGGGATGTTTACATGGCAAACAAAGGTTACATCATGTTTTCACTCGACAATCGTGGAAGTGAGAACAGGGGCCTTAGCTTTGAAAATGTTACTTTCCGTCATCTAGGCATAGAAGAAGGCAAAGATCAGGTAAAAGGTATAGAATTCTTAAAGAGCTTACCATACATTGATGGTAATCGTATCGGCGTGCATGGATGGAGCTTTGGCGGACACATGACTACCGCATTGGTTCTACGCTATCCCGAAATCTTTAAAGTAGGCGTGGCAGGAGGCCCGGTAATAGACTGGAGCTATTACGAGGTAATGTATGGAGAGCGTTATATGGACACTCCGCAAAGCAATCCGGAAGGTTACAAGGAGTGCAATCTAAAGAATCTTGCCGGAAATCTTAAAGGACATCTACTCATTATCCACGACGATCAGGATGACACTTGTGTACCTCAACATACTCTTTCGTTTATGAAAGCTTGCATTGATGCGCACACATATCCGGATTTGTTCATTTATCCGACACATAAGCATAACGTTGCAGGTAAAGACCGCGTTCACCTTCACGAAAAGATTACAAGATATTTCGAAGACAATCTCTAAAAACAAATAAATACAAACATAGCCATGAATATTCTTTTATTAGGTTCAGGAGGGCGTGAACACGCTTTAGGATGGAAAATAGCACAAAGTCCCAAAGTAGAACATTTATATATAGCACCGGGTAATGCAGGAACAGAATCCATTGGTGAGAACATCGCTATTAAAGCCACCGATTTCCCCGCTATTAAAGAGTTCGTTTTGAGAAACAATGTGGATATGATCGTTGTGGGCCCTGAAGATCCATTAGTTGAAGGCATATACGATAGATTCACTAACGATCCGGATACCTGTCATATTGCAGTTATCGGTCCGAGTGCTAAAGGGGCCCAATTGGAAGGAAGTAAAGAATTCGCCAAAGAATTCATGCAACGTCATAATATCCCTACTGCCCGCTATAAGAGTGTTACGTCGGAAAACATAGAGGAAGGTTTATCCTTCTTGGAAAGTTTGGAAGCTCCATACGTATTAAAAGCGGACGGACTTTGTGCCGGGAAAGGCGTACTTATTCTTCCGACTTTGGAAGAAGCCCAAAAGGAACTTAAGGAAATGCTTGGCGGAATGTTTGGTGAAGCAAGTGCAACTGTTGTTATCGAGGAATTCTTAAGCGGAATAGAGTGTTCTGTCTTTGTATTATCCGACAGCAAAAACTATAAAGTACTGCCTGTTGCAAAAGATTATAAACGGATCGGTGAAGGAGACCAAGGCCTCAACACCGGTGGTATGGGAAGTGTTACGCCCGTTCCTTTTGCCAACGAAGACTTTATGGAGAAAGTACGTGTTCGCATTATTGAACCCACAATAAAGGGCCTTCAAAAAGAGAATATCGTTTATAAGGGATTTATCTTCTTAGGACTGATCAACGTCAAAGGTGAACCAATGGTCATTGAATACAATGTCCGCATGGGTGACCCGGAAACAGAAAGCGTCATGCTGAGAGTAAAGAGCGACCTCGTTGATCTTTTCGAAGGAGTCCGCGATGTAAACCTCGACAAGAAATTATTAGAGATAGATAGCCGAACGGCAGCTTGTGTAATGTTAGTCAGCGGAGGTTATCCCGAAGCCTACGAAAAAGGTCACCCGATAAAAGGCTTCGAAAAGGCTAATCAAACAGATAGTATCTTGTTTCATGCCGGAACCGCCGAAAAAAACAGAAAAATTGTGACCAACGGAGGAAGAGTCATTGCCGTCTGCTCTTACGGAGATACAAAAGAAGAAGCATTGGCAAAAAGCTACAAAGTAGCGGAATTGATAGATTTTGAAAAGAAGTATTTTCGTCACGATATCGGATTTGATCTTTAAATCCCTCGAAAATAATGCGAAGCAATAAAAGACTACAAGCCCAAATAACGACAGGAAGAATCACCTTGCCTGTCGTTATACTATTATCCATCGGATGTTGGATTGCAGGGAGCATTATGTTTCCCAATCTTAAAGCAGGACAATCATTATTTCCTACCGGATATAATTCGGGGCTGTGGAATCTTCCTCAATGGATCGAAAGCTTATTAAGTCTGCTGCTTTATGCAGTAGCAGGATATTCACTGATAGCACTCAATAATCTGTTCGGCTTTATCCGAATGCGTGCATCGGTACAGACATCCGTCTATTTCATATTGGTAGCAATATGTCCGTTTATCCACAAGCTTTATGCGGGAAATATTGCCTCTGCATTTTTAATCGTGGCATTTTACTTTCTATTCAAAAGTTATCAGCAAATTCATTCGTCAGGAGTGTTGTTCTATACGTTCTTTTTCATAGGAACAGGCAGTTTATTTTTCCCACAACTGACATTCTTCATCCCCATTTTTTGGATAGGAGCTTACAATCTACAGTCGCTTTCATTGAAAAGCTTTTTTGCATCAGTTATTGGTTATACCTTACCATATTGGTTTTTGTTTGGACATGCTTATTTTTATAGCGACATGCAGTTGTTTTATGCACCATTTCAAGAGTTAGTCACTTTCTATCCCATAGACTATATAAAAGACGTCCCCACCTGGACTTTTGCAACATTGGGGTATCTCTTTTTAATATATACCATCAGCTCAGTTCATTGTATTATGGCGGGATATGAAGACAGAATACAAACACGTGTCTATCTTCATTTTCTTATTTTCCTGAATTTTTGTTTTTTTATATATATCATCTTACAGCCCATTCAAAGTATTCAGGTACTGCCTTTACTATTGATCGGAGTCAGCATTCTTACGGGGCATCTATTTGTATTGACAAGCAGTAAGACTTCGAATTTATTTTTTATATTTGCCATTGCCTGCCTGGCAGGATTATTCGGATTCAATATATGGATGCTTTTATTCAATTCTTAATTCACTGGGGATACCTGGGATTATTTATATCTGCATTATTAGCAGGAAGTCTAGTACCCTTCAGTTCGGAAGTTGTATTGGGAGCATTGGTCATTCCGGCTACAGGGCTGAACCCATGGATTTGCCTGATAGCCGCATCAACCGGCAATCTGTTGGGAAGCCTTACCTGTTATGGGGTAGGCCGTATGGGCCGAATGGACTGGTTGGAACGATATTTTCATATGAAACCGGAGAAAATACTGAAGATGCAAAATTACTTAAACGGGAAGGGTGCTTTTATGGCTTTTTTCTCTTTTCTGCCTTTTATCGGAGATGTTCTATCCGTAGCATTAGGGTTTATGCGAAGTAATATTTGGATCGTATCGGTTAGTATGCTTTTGGGTAAGGCCTTAAGATATGCTGTTGTAATTCTGACAATAAGGGGCTTGCTATGAAGAGGGTCGTAGAGCAAACAAAAGATGGCAGTCCGACATTATTTGTTCCCGAACTGAACGAGCATTATCATTCGGTTAAAGGAGCTCGCACCGAGTCGGAACATATATTTGTAAACATGGGGTTAAAAGCATCCCGGTCTTCATGTCCTAATGTTTTAGAAATAGGCTTTGGAACAGGACTAAATGCTCTTTTGTCATTGGAGTATGCAGAACAGCAAAGTAGAAAAGTGAAATATACAGGCATTGAATTGTATCCTCTAGCATGGGGCGAAATCAGTCCGTTAAATTATAGTAATAATCAGCTTTTTAAGGAAATACATAATGCACCATGGGATGTCGAAACGGATATCACGACATACTTTTCATTAAAGAAAATACAGGCGGATGCCAATCAACTGTTTGGAGTTGAAACTGTCGCTTTCTCTTCAAAGTTTGATGTAGTCTACTTCGACGCCTTTGCGCCTGAAAAGCAACCAGAAATGTGGAGTGAAGAACTATTACGCTCTATTTATATAAATATGGAAACAGAGGGCATCCTGACCACCTATTGCGCAAAAGGGGTGATTCGCCGTATGCTGCAAGATATAGGGTTCAAAACAGAGCGTTTACCAGGACCTCCCGGAGGAAAAAGAGAAATACTTCGGGCTATAAAGATTTGAACAGAACATCCTCTTTTTCGTTTTTTTAATAAGAATCAGTAAATACCGTGCATTTATGAAACAACTATACTTACTTCTTTTCATTGCAATTTTTGCGACAAGCTGTAATAATAAAAACACGACTCACCACAAGGTTAGTAAAAGACCCATTATAACAGTAACTATAGAGCCGTTGCGCTACTTCACCGAGGCTATTGCGGGAAATAAATTCAAAGTCGTCAGCATGGTTCCTAAAGGAGTAAGTCCTGAGACCTACGATCCGACTCCCCAGCAATTGATAGACCTAACAAAAAGTAAAGCCTTTTTCCGTATCGGATACATCGGGTTTGAACAAACATGGATGGATAAGTTGACTGATAATGCACCACATCTGCAATTCTTCGATACTTCTAAAGGAGTGGAACTTATATATGATAGCTCCCATCCTCATCTACACGGGAATGATTCGGGCGGTGACAGCCACACCCACTTAGGCGTGGAACCGCATATCTGGAGCTCCACTTATAATGCGCAAATTATGGCGGTGAACATATTAAATGCGTTGTGTACCATCGACAAAAATAATGAAGAATATTATCTGGAGCGTTATAAAAAACTATCCGACCAGATCAAGCAGACAGATAGTGTATTGTGCCAAATGCTTTCTACACCGGGTGCCGATCGTTCCTTTATGATTTATCACCCTGCACTATCATACTTTGCCCGCGATTACGGATTACATCAGATAGCAATAGAATCCGGGGGCAAAGAGCCTTCGCCGGCTCACCTCAAAGAACTGATCCAATTATGTAAGAAAGAAAAAGTACGTGTAATCTTTGTCCAGCCCGAATTCGACCGGAGGAATGCAGATATTATTTCCCGACAAACCGGTGCGAAAGTTGTTCCGATGAATCCGCTTTCTTATGATTGGGAAAGAGAGATGCTGAGTATTGGAAAAGAACTTAGGAATCCCATCAATAATACGAAACTCTAATTCGGATGAAAATGGATAATCCACTAATTGAAATAAAAGGATTAAGTGCGGCATATGATGGGCGAACTGTCTTACATGATGTCAATCTAAATGTTTGCGAGCATGATTTTTTGGGTATAATCGGACCTAATGGGGGTGGAAAAACAACCTTGATAAAGTGTATACTTGGATTACTAAAACCTTCAAAAGGTTCAATATATTATCATTCACGACACAGCGGAGAACGCTCCACCCGTGTAAACAAAGTCCCTATGGGATATCTACCGCAATACAACAGTCTGGATAAGAAATTCCCCATCACTGTAGAAGAAGTTGTGCTATCAGGTTTAAGCTCACAGAAATCATTAACCGCACGCTTCACTCCAAACGACAGGGAAACGGCCAAGCAAGTCGTCATGCGTATGGGACTAGATGGACTCGAAAAGCGGGCTATAGGAACACTAAGTGGAGGGCAATTGCAACGTGCCTTATTAGGGCGTGCCATTATATCCAATCCCGAAGTCCTTGTACTGGATGAGCCTAGCACATATATCGACAAGCGCTTCGAAGCTCACCTTTACAAACTGTTGGCGGAAATCAATCAAGATTGCGCCATTATTCTTGTCAGTCACGACATAGGCACTGTGCTACAACAAGTGAAATCAATAGCATGTGTCAACGAAACATTGGACTATCATCCTGATACGGGTATCTCAGCCCAATGGCTTGAGCGCAACTTCCAATGTCCCATTGAGTTATTGGGACACGGGTCATTACCTCATCGCATTCTTGGTGAGCATCACCATTAATCCTTTGTAAAAAGATAATTATACTTTTAAAAAGTCACCATCCCTTAAGCTATCCTAATAAATAGTCCTTACTTCCATATATTTAAAAGTGAATTCATTATCTTTGCGCCCATACGTATCAGAAAACAATCGAATCAAGTACTAAAACGAACTATATCTGAATGAAACAGTACAAAACCGTAAACAACCTGATTGGTTGGATTACATTTCTTATTGCCGCGACAGTTTACTGCATGACGATTGAACCGACTGCCAGTTTTTGGGATTGCCCGGAGTTTATTACCACCGGTTATAAGTTGGAAGTAGGACATCCCCCCGGGGCACCTTTCTTCATGCTGATTGCCAATCTGTTTTCTCAGTTCGCATCGGATGCAACCACAGTAGCTAAAATGGTGAATTATATGAGCGCACTAATGAGTGGTGCCTGTATATTATTCCTTTTTTGGAGTATCACCCACTTGGTGCGGAAACTTGTTATTACCGATGAAAAAAACATTACCAAAGGACAGCTAATCACTGTCATGGGTAGTGGGTTAGTGGGTGCTTTGGCTTACACATTCAGTGATACCTTTTGGTTTAGTGCGGTTGAAGGCGAAGTATATGCGTTTTCCTCACTGTTTACAGCCGTTGTTTTCTGGCTTATCCTGAAGTGGGAAGATGTGGCAGACCAACCTCACTCCGATCGCTGGTTAATTTTAATTGCCTACCTTACCGGATTGAGTATCGGCGTTCACTTACTGAATTTACTTTGTTTGCCGGCTATTGTTCTGGTATATTATTATAAGAAAGTTCCCAATGCAAACGTAAAGGGCTCATTGTTAGCACTACTTGCTTCAATAATACTTGTTGCAGCCGTACTGTATGGTATTGTTCCCGGCATTGTGAAAGTAGGAGGCTGGTTTGAACTCTTCTTCGTAAACACGTTGGGTATGTCATTCAATAGTGGAGTAATAGTTTATATCATTGTCCTAGCTGCCGCCATCATTTGGGGGGTATACGAAAGCTTTACCGAGAAAAGTCGCAACCGGATGTCTCTTTCTTTTGTACTGACAGTCGCTTTATTGGGCATCCCATTCTATGGGCACGGGGGGAGTTCAATTGCTATCGGTGTAGTAGTAATACTTGCACTGCTATTATACCTCAGCCCGAAGGTCCAAGAGAAAGTAAAACAGAAATATCGCATCTCAGCCCGTACATTAAATACCTCATTACTGTGTACCATGATGATTGTCATCGGATATTCTTCGTATGCCATCATTGTCATTCGTTCCACAGCAAATACTCCGATGGATCAGAACTCTCCGGAAGATATCTTCACACTGGGAGAATATTTGGGTCGTGAGCAATATGGTACGAGACCTTTATTCTATGGACCTGCTTTCTCATCGAAAGTTGCTCTTGATGTAAAAGATGGCTATTGCGAGCCTAGAGTAGCTACAAGTGATACAAAGTTTATCCGTAAGGAAAAAGCTAAAGCTGATGAAAAAGATAGCTATATTGAAATCCCCGGGCGAGTAGACTATGAGTATGCACAAAATATGCTGTTCCCACGTATGTACAGTAGCCAGCATGCCGAACTGTATAAGGAGTGGATGACCATTAAAGGCTATGATGTGCCGTATGATCAATGTGGTGAAACAGTAATGGTGAATATGCCTACCCAATGGGAAAACATCAAATTCTTCTTCTCATACCAGCTCAATTGGATGTATTGGCGATACTTCATGTGGAACTTTGCAGGACGGCAGAATGACTTGCAGGGAAGCGGTGAGATAGAGCACGGAAACTGGATCACAGGTATATCTGCGGTTGATAGTTGGCTGATAGGAGATCAAAGCCAGTTGCCTCACGAATTGAAAGCAAACAAAGGACATAATGTATTCTACTGCTTACCGCTTTTGTTAGGCCTCATCGGACTATTATGGCAGGCATATCGTGGACAAAGAGGCATCCAACAGTTCTGGGTGGTGTTCTTCCTGTTCTTCATGACCGGAATCGCAATTGTACTCTATCTGAACCAGACTCCGGCACAACCTCGCGAACGAGATTATGCTTATGCCGGCTCATTCTATGCCTTTGCCATTTGGATTGGTATGGGAGTTGCCGGACTTGTTAAGCTATTGGAACGATATACTAAAACGAAGGAACTTCCGGCTGCTATTATTGCTTCAGTAGCCTGTCTGCTAGTACCCATACAGATGGCAAGCCAGACTTGGGACGATCACGACCGTAGCAACCGTTATCTCTGCCGGGACTTCGGGCAGAACTATTTGATGACGTTACCCGAAAAGGGAAATCCTGTCATCTTCACCAATGGAGATAATGATACTTTCCCGTTGTGGTATAATCAGGAAACTGAGAGCTTCCGTACGGATACACGTACTTGCAACTTAAGTTATCTGCAGACAGACTGGTATATTGACCAGATGAAACGTCCGGCATACAACTCACCATCTTTACCTATCACTTGGAACAGAATGGAGTATGTAGAAGGAACAAACGAATATGTACCTATCCGCGCAGACTACAAAAAGAGCATCGACGGACTTTATGCCGAAGCAAAACAAAAAGCTCTCGACGGACATAGAGAGACATTGGTAGATCTTCAGAAACAGTTTGGAGAGAACCCTTACGAATTGAAGAACATCCTAAAATACTGGGTACGTGGCAAACGTGAAGACTTAAAAGTTATTCCTACGGACAGTATCGTGATGAAGGTTGATAAAGAGGCTGTACGCCGCAGTGGAATGATGATTCCGGGTGATTCTATTCCTGACTATATGACCATCTCATTGAAGGGCAAACGGGCACTGTATAAGAGTGAATTGATGATGCTCGAAATGTTGGCCGAATCAAATTGGGAACGTCCGCTTTATATGGCTATCAGTGTGGGAACCGAAAACCACCTAAATATGGATAACCACTTTATACAAGAGGGCCTAGCTTATCGCTTCACTCCTTTCGATACTAGCAAAACCGGAGTCAAACTGGATAGCGAAAAGATGTACGATAACGTGATGCATAAGTTCAAATTCGGAAATATTAATAAACCGGGACTTTATATCGACGAGAATGCAATGCGCATGTGTTACTCTCACCGCCGTGTTTTTGCACAGCTTGTAGCGCAACTCATACAGGAAGGCAAAAAAGATAAGGCTCTTGCTGCGCTGAACTATGCAGAAAAGATGATTCCGGATTATAACGTACCTTACGATTGGCAAAACGGCGCTACGCAAATGGCGGAAGCATATTATCAGTTGGGTAAACAAGCTCAAGGTGACGAAATCATTAAAGCAATGGCTAATAAAGCGGTAGAATATATCACATGGTATCTGAAACTGGACGACAGCCGTTTCTCCGTTTCAACCCGTGAGTTTGAATACCATTGGGCATTACTCAACGAAGAAGTGAAATTGATGAAGAAATATAACTCTCCGCTCGTCAAGACCTTCGAACCTAAAGTTGAGCAATCATACAATTTATATCTTGGACGCTTGAAAAAGTGAAAACGATTTAATGAAAGAGGTTGTGTCTAAGGACACCATAGATTACTCAGATTTACGCAGATATTCTTAAAATTATGATAACCAACATAATTAATCTGTGATAATCTGAGTAATCTGCGATAAAAAGACTCTTGCCAACTCCTCTTTATCATTAAGCATAAAACTCTGAACACAATGTTTATAGAACAACCTCCGGAGTTTGTCCGTAAATTGTATCCAGCAGCGATTTGGAGAATGGATCCGAATGTTAAAGCCATTTATCTGACTTTTGATGACGGCCCAATTCCCGAAGTAACCCCATGGGTACTAGATTTGCTTGATAAACACAACATCAAAGCTACCTTCTTCATGGTAGGTGACAATGTACGCAAGCACCCCGATGTCTTTCAAATGGTCATCGACCATGGACATCGCATTGGAAATCATACTTTCAACCATATACGTGGTTTTGAGTTCGGTTCCGATGATTATTTGGCAAATACAGACAAAGCAAACGGACTGATAAAAACAAACTTATTCCGTCCTCCCCATGGTCACATGAGATGGCTGCAATATATGACGCTTCGCAGGTATTATAAGATAGTCATGTGGGATCTCGTGACGCGCGACTATAGCAAAAAACTGCGTGGCCCTCAAGTGCTGGCAAATGTTATGCGCTATGCACGGAACGGCTCAATCATTACCTTCCATGACTCCTTGAAATCATGGGACAATGGAAATCTCCAATACGCCTTACCACGCGCTATTGATTTTCTGAAAGAAGAGGGGTATGAATTTAAACTACTGTAAGAGATGCTTTCGTCTTAGCATTTAGTTCCGCAGGCACCAATAAGCCTGCACGGTGGTAAAACTGGAGACAGATATTAAAGAAGATGCCCCAAAGCAAATTATCTCAGTAATTTTGAAAGCAATTATCGTCTAAAACAAGTATATTTCAATTCTTTCGCTTAATATAATCACAGTATCACCCCACAAAGAATCAAAAAGAAAGAGGCTTGTCCGTTATGAGACAGCCTCTTCTTTTTCAATCATTTCAAAGCTAAATCTGCTTCGTTAAAGGCATATCAAGCGCCCTGAGATATCAGGAATAAAAATGTGCTTCAAAGGTCCCGTTTTAAAAATATCATACACTCCCACTATAGTTGTAGCAAGGACAAAATAAAGGAACTTAGACTTTTGACACATCCTCTGTATATTAACACCAGATCGGACTACTTCAGTGCAACCTTCAACGGGTTACGCACTTTTTTTGCATAGTCTGCCATATACTTATTCCAACTTTCGGAAGTCTTTATATCGGCTTTGCTCCATGCAGCCCCCCAATAATACACAAATTCGGCACCCGGCTCATAGCTACTGATAGCCAAGACATGACCGTCAGCTCCACCGCGCAATTCTTTTTTCTCTTTATCCGAGAACAGCACGCTTTTAGCCTCTTTCACTGATGCCGGGAAAGCAGCTCCTACAAAGATTTTGCCATAGTTGACTGTTTTATCAAGCGGGTCAGTCGGATCAACATAAGTAATATAACCACCGGTTGCATTAGCAACCACCACCCCGTTTGGTTCGTGCAAGACAATTCCCACAGCGATGGGGAACGATTCTTTCAGACTAGAGTACGAAACAACGGTCTTATTTAAATGAGATCCTGCATCCAAGCTAAGAATACGAGTCTCAACAACATTTGCATTGCCTTTCACCTTAAGTGGGTTATAGACCAGTTTTACGGTAAATCGCAGAGGTCCATTGTCCAGGATTTCCTGGGTCTTATAGCAATAAGGATATACAATTGTGTCGTTCACCATCAATGCAGCTGTACCACCACCAAGCGTAGGTCCTACTTTATAGCAATCCAACCCGTTACCGTGATCGACATGGTATGAAACCGATTTATACAAAGCATCAGCAGCTTTGGCATCAGTCTTCTTCAATGCATCTATCTTTGCTTTTGTTTCTGCATTCAGTTCATTTCCATAACGGTCCTCAACTACGGGTTCAGTCGTGTTATACTTAGTCCAGATATCATAGCCGAAAGCCCGTTCGCCAGTCTTTTGAAGCGCTGGTCCATAGGTACGGAAAGCCACCAAGTCGTTTTCCCATGCCACATCATCCACACGTTCAGGATAGTACTTTCCGCAAGCCTTTACAGGAAAATCATTGGGAGTGCCCGCCTGAATAGTGTAAGTAGCTGTGCCTTTAGCCGCAACATTCGCTTGGAATATCACTTTCTCATCATAAGTAATCTGATAAGGGATTTGCTCACCCTTTTCATCAAGTACAATAATCTGAGCAGTATCAGCCAACTTTAACTTGCTGAACACATCACTTGCCGAAACTTCAATCATTTCGTTTGCCCGTGCCACAGCCAAAGGATTTGTGACGATCACATTAAGCGACTGCCTGTTACTGCTACACGCAAAGCAAGAGATAAGTGTTGCCCATAAAAAAAATAAACTCTTCATACTTTAAATTCTAAATTGGACGTTTAAATAAAGAGGGATAGCTTTTAGGAAGAACATTCCGTACAGCTATCCCCCTTAGTATAGTTTGCTTATTACTTAGGTTGTTTACCGATATACGCCAAAATACCACCGTCAACGTACAGTACGTGCCCATTTACGAAGTTTGAAGCATCCGAAGCAAGGAATACGGCAGGGCCCATCAAGTCTTCTGCTTCGCCCCAGCGTGCAGCAGGAGTCTTAGCCAAGATGAAAGCATCAAACGGGTGACGTGAGCCATCCGGTTGCTTCTCGCGAAGAGGAGCTGTCTGAGGAGTTGCAATATAACCCGGGCCGATGCCATTACACTGAATGTTGTATTCGCCATATTCCGAAGCAATATTACGAGTTAACATCTTCAAGCCACCTTTAGCTGCAGCATAAGCAGAAACAGTCTCGCGTCCCAACTCACTCATCATAGAGCAGATATTAATAATCTTGCCATGTCCTTTCTTGATCATTGAAGGGATAACAGCCTTCGATACAATAAACGGAGCATTTAAGTCTACATCAATTACCTGACGGAATTCGGCAGCAGACATTTCACACATCGGAATGCGCTTAATGATACCTGCATTATTTACGAGGATATCGATTACACCAACTTCTTTTTCGATCTGCGCAACCATTGCATTCACTTGTTCTTCGTTGGTTACATCACAAACATAACCTTTAGCCTCAATTCCTTCAGCTTTATAAGCCGCCAAACCTTTATCTACCAGTTCTTGTTTAATATCGTTGAAAACAATTTTTGCGCCGGCTTGAGCAAAAGCTGTTGCAAGAGCAAAGCCAATACCATAAGAAGCTCCTGTAACAAGAGCCACTTTGCCTTCTAATGAAAAGTTTACCATGTTTCTATAAATTAGGTTGATAAATTACATCTTTAATTTTCTCCTATGCGGCATGAAGCACCTTTGTACGCTTGCAAAAAGCACTTATTCATGCACTTCAGCCGCAAAGAACTGCCTGAAATTACTTCAAGTCAGTAATTAGTGAGAAGTCCTGATCGCCATAATCAAGGTTTTCACCACCCATACCCCAGATAAAAGTATAGTTGTGTGTAGCCGCAGCAGAGTGAATAGACCATTCGGGAGATAATACCGCCTGATCACCCTTCATCCAGATATGGCGGGTCTCATCCACCTCACCCATGAAGTGACATACTGCATGTTCTTCGGGCACTTCAAAATAGAAGTAAGCCTCCATACGACGACTATGAACGTGTGCGGGCATTGTGTTCCATACGCTACCCGGAGCAAGTTCGGTCATACCCATTTGAAGTTGGCAGGTAGGTAATACCTGGCTCACCAACATTTTATTAATATTACGATGATTTGAGCCTTCCAATGTTCCCATTTCGGCTACCACAGCATCGCTTTTAGTCACTTTTTTATCAGGATAATTGCGATGAGCAGTCGTTGAATTGAAATAGAACTTTGCAGGATTTTTTTCGTCTTTACTTTCGAATGTCACTTCACGGTCGCCCGAACCCAAGTATAAAGCTTCTTTATAATCAAGTTCAAAGACAGCATCGCCTGCTTTAACCACACCTGCGCCGCCTACATTAAAAATACCCAACTCACGACGGGTAAGAAAGAATGGAGCCTTAAGCGGATCAATAGCTTCGAGCTTCAGCCCCTCGCCTACCGGCATTGCGCCACCTACTATCATACGGTCGTACATGGAATATACCATATTCACTTCATTAGCAGAAAAGACTTTCTCAATGAGAAAATCGTGACGGATACGCTTAGTATCGTAGCTTTTTGCATCTTCGGGATGCGCAGCATAACGTATTTCGTAGTTCGTTTTCATAATTTATAAAGTTTATAAGTTGATTGATCAATAATTTTAGCACGCTCCGTTTGCGCACACGATGCAAATGTAGCAAAAGAAAATGTCAATACCTTACTTTTTCATTTCATTTATCGTTTAGTATCGCTTAAACACGAAATATTGCAAAAGGTTTAACACTATTTATAAAAAGAACGAGAAAGAGTAATGGTACAAATCATCAGTCTAAATATACGTGAATAAAGTTATCCTACATCAGCTGCAGGATTATAATTCATTCATTACCAACTACCAGAACACAAAAGCTAAAGATAATAACAATACTTTCCATTCCATCTATTTTCAGAAAATATTATGTATTTTGTCAGACTAATGAGCTTTTATTATGATATATTCCAGCTCTTCAAGCTACTTTCTTTATTAGCTATAAATAGAATCATAAAGACAGGAATTTAATGAATAAAACAGCTCTTACAACAAGGTATTATATAGCTAAAAATCACTATATTTAAGGTTATTAAGCATCGTCGCCTTACAACCCGATCATTGTCGGCATGCAGAACGCTATTTATCGCCTTGCAAAGCGACAATAATCGTCTTACAAAACGACAACAAAAACTCTGCACGAGAATCAACACAACTCTATATATGAAAGAGGTAGCAAGCAACAAAAGAACCAATAACATATTAAAACAACTATAATGAATGAAGGAGAGGTAAAAACATGGCACTTTATGATTTAAAGAAACGCCCTGCACTAACAAGCAAAGAGGACGAAGGAGAAGTTTATTACCCAAAGCTTATCAGCTCGGGTAAAATTACAACAGAACAGCTTTTAAGGGAATTAAGCGAATATTCCACATTCAATACAGGTGAGGCAGAAGGTATTCTATGCGATTTGCTTCATCTGGTCAGTAAACATGTAAGTGAAGGATATCGCGTGGAATTAGGGGATTTCGGAGTATTCTCCGCTAAACTAAAATCAACTCCCATCACAGATCCTAATAATCCACGAAAAGCACACATTCATTTCAACGGGGTGCAATTCAGTGCATCGAAAAAGTTTAAGAACGGAACAATAGGCCGGCTGGAACGACATAAAGATATCCGACTTCCCCAGTCCGAAGATTTAGATGAAGAAAAGCGTAAGCAGTTACTATTGGGTTATCTCGATAAAAATGGATTTATCAATAGGGTAACTTACAGTAAACTGACAGGAAGATTGAAAGATGTTGCATTAAAAGACTTAAAAGAATTCGTCGATCAGGGTATCATCCGGCGTGAAGGAAGGGGAAATCAACTATACTTCAGGAAAGCAATTGATTAGTAGATAATTATAAACTATACAAAAATAAAAAGCATAAGAAATGAATAAATATAATTTGAGTGAAAAAGCACTCAAATAGCCTTTCTATTGGGAATACAAAATATTTAAATCCTGCAAAGAACAAACAAATAATTCATTTTGCAATATGTACATTGCAATTAAATACATACTTTTGCAAAGTCTAAATAGCAAAATAAGGAAATTATGACTGATTGCAGTAGTGAAATAAAAGAACTAAAGTTTGAAGAAATAGATGAGAGCTATTCTACAAAAGAAGCGATTATCGAAGCCAAAAGATGCTTAAACTGTAAAAATCCATCGTGCATAAAAGGTTGCCCGATCGAAAATAATATCCCCGGATTCATCCATCAATTATCCATGGGTAACATGGGAGCTGCTCTGGATTTAATCAACGAGAAAAGTAATCTTCCAGCCATTTGCGGACGTGTATGCCCACACGAGAAGCAGTGTGAAGGACATTGTATCTTAAACCATAAGGGGAACCCTATACATATCGGCAAATTGGAGCGATTTATTGCTGACTTTGACGGAGACATGGGACTTATCAAAGAAAAGGTTGCATTAAAAACAAGGGGAAAGGTCGCCATTATCGGCTCAGGACCTGCCGGCCTGACCGTTGCCGGAGACTTGGCCCGGGAAGGATTCAACGTCACAATATTCGAAAGCGAGAATGAACCGGGAGGCGTACTGATGTACGGCATACCCGAATACCGCCTTCCGAAAGAGATTGTCCGTCGCGAGATACGCAAAATCGAAGGATTGGGTGTGACTTATATCACCAACTGTATAGTAGGGGAACAAACCAATATTGACGATATGTTCAGTCAGGACTTTGACGCCGTATTTATCGGATCGGGAACAGCAGTTGCCAATCAACTTAATCTGCCGGGAAAAGAGCTCAACGGGATTATACAGGCATCCTATTTTCTGCGCATGGTCAACCTTTGTCAATCAGGTAGCTTGGGTAATGAAGAGGTTCCAATAAAAAAGGGCGACGTCGTAGGAGTTATCGGTGCAGGTAATGTAGCCATGGACGCCGCAAGAACGGCACTCCGAATGGGAGCCAAGTCGGTCAGCATTCTCTACCACAGAACGTGCGAAGAAATGCCTGCACTAAAAACAGAATATAACGAAGCTGTAACCGAAGGAGTACAATTCCTTTGGCAGACATCGGGTGTGAAGTTTACAGGAAAGCGCAGAAAACTTACTACGTTTACAGTGAACACTCCTGAAGGAGAGTGCCAGCTACCATTCGATAAAATACTTGTTGCCATAGGTTCGCGTCCGGCAAACCGGATCGTATCTACAACAACCGGAATAGAAGTCAACGAGAGAGGATACGTCATCACCAAGGAGCGTCCATACGGTATGACTACCAAAAAGGGTGTATTTGCCGGTGGCGATGTGGTACACACTCCACAGACTGTGGTTCTGGCGATGCGCGATGCCAAAAAGGTGGCAAAAGGAATTGCCCAGTTTGTTGATGCAAAGAAGCTATTAGAAGAATAATGGATCATACTGAAATCCTGAGGGGTATTGATGTTAAAGTTCTATCTTTGCATTAAAAAGAATATATGAATTACGATAACTTCCTTCGTTTTATCTTTCCTGATGGCATGTTTGATTACTTCGAGATGGTTGGCTTCAATGAGCTTTCGGATAAGGTTGAAATCTATTTTGAGGAGAAAAATACTCTTTCTGAAGAATATGATCATGATAA
>VOIU01000014.1 GCA_007896885.1 Bacteroidaceae bacterium HV4-6-C5C | reverse complement strand
TTAACCTCTTTCTATGATTTTCCTATAGAAATCAGGAAGATAATTTATACCACCAATTTGATTGAAAATCTGAATGGCAAAATTAGAAAATACACCAAAAACAAACTTTCTTTCCCTAATGACGATGCGCTGAGAAAGTCTGTCTACCTGGCTATAGCAGAGATTGAAAAGAAATGGTATCAACCAATTTGGAACTGGGGAATGATATTTAATCAGTTTTTGACTATATTTGAAAATCGGATTAAGGTATAAACCCTAATCCGATTACCTGTAAGTTTTAACGTTTACCCAAAATATGAGATAGTCCCTTTAATATAGAGCTAAGGGTAGTATCTCTATTTTATAATATCCAGATTTATACTTCGGATTCAAAGCTGGTTTATAAATAGGGACTCTTACTTCTCCAGGGCGACTACTTTTCGTAGTCCTAGTAGTACGTCCATTGGTCACATAATAACCTATACTATCCATTTCATTTTTCACTACAACATCATCCCCAAAATTGACTATCACATCACCAAGCAGATCGCTATCCAAATTTGTTGTTACTGTAGTTGATATCTTTTGCTGTATTGTTGAAGAGGCACCAAATTTTGCTCCTATCTTCTTTTTTTCCCCTAGACTAGCATCAAATTCAAAGTTTGTAGCAAAAGTAGTTGTAGTCTCAACCACATTTTGTATAATTCCTTTATTATCTTTTTCTTCTATTGATATTTTTATTGCTGTAGAATAATTTTCAATATTCCAATCAAAGAGTTGCAAAGGTTCCGGCAAATAATATTTTTTATACTCCTTTACTCCTACAGCTATCATCGGAGATGTATCCCTACCATTCTCTTTATGCTGCAAATCTAAACTAAACAAATCATAAGGAGAAATAGATAATCCTTTATCTATTTCACTCGTTGTTAGTTGATTATTACTCACATATAACCTTATAATGAACTCATAATTTCCATTATACCAATACGAGCTTTCTCTAGGCCTACGCGAATCAGGTGCATCTTCATAATACTTTGGATCATCAGCTTGATCAGATAGATTTCTAAAAGAATTATTAGGATCCCCCATTAATTCAAAAGAATACAAGCATTCAGAAATATTCTTTTGAAAAACCCCTTTTCCGTTCTTTGTTGATATATTATAATAAATATAATCTCTTTGCCAAATTCCATTTTCATCTGAAAACTTTTTTGCATCATAAATTTTTTTTAGGGAATCTGGTATTTCAGTTGCCCCTACTGATCGAGTTTTAATATTAGCGTGAGTAAGATTATTAAATTCATTATATTCAAACACAAAATTCAATCCATTTTCGCCCTCTAAAACTGTTCCTGAACTCCTAGTAGATTCAGATTGTAAAACAACTCTTTCTGATGGTTTTACAACAACAATAGGGAAAGCAGGAATTTCATTATCTCTAATTTTTTTGAATTCTCCTTTACTATCAACAAATAAAATTTGTTCTTTTTCATTTTTGAAAGCGACACACGGTACCTCCTGTTCAACATTCCATTCCTCTGCAGAAAAAATATTTTCAGGTAAAGAAGGTACGAAAATTGTTAAGGCTGGAATTTGGTGTATTAAAGAATATAAGTCATTTTTTTTCATATGTTGTAATAAAAGCATTTCCAAAGATTTGCCATCCATGATAGTCTTATCTTTAACCAGCATATACAAAACATCGTAATCATAATCAAACTGCTTTAAGGCTTCATTCTTTATAAACTCTCTGGCATTTTTATTTTCAGAAAGAACTTTGGCTAAAGCTAATGAGAATTTACTCTTCAAATAATCCACATTCTTTTCTTTTTCAACTGAAAAGGCATTCGCAAATGTATCAATTCTATCATTAGAACAGGATAATGCAATAAATAAAATCATTAATAGAGAATAGATTCTAATTTTCGAGATCATAGCACTGTTAATTTAAATAGTGGAACAATTAAGTCTTATTTTAATTCTATAAAATTGAATCTAAAAATAATACAATTATTTTGAATAAAATTTTATTATTAACACTAAATAAACTATTTAACAATACACTTTTTATAAGTAAACAGAGAATAACGTTATATCATTAAAAATCCCCGCCTATATCTACAGTCGGGGATTTGAGTTATAAACAAGTATTAAATGAAAAACGACTAAATCATTTCATATTTATTTTTTAGAATCTGAAGCCCAAGGTCAATAAAACCTGGCTACGAGAGTCTGATACCTTTGTAGCATTTTGGGGCTTCTCTATTTTATTTCCTTCCAGATACCAGAATGGATAAAAATCTGATTTCTGCATAGAATACTTATAAGCCAAATCTGCATAAAAAGATGATCCGCGATAGCCTACACCAATGGTATATGTATTCATTGCTTGTAAGTTTGTAAAATCAGTATCGGTTTGTATTGAATTCAGTGGAAGATCTTTAATGGCATCATTCTTAAATATAGCAGAAGTATAGTTATACCCCAAGCGAAAAGCAAATTCGGGAATTACCTTATATTCAGCACCTATACGAAAAGTATTAACACCTTTTGTAGCAGCTTTAGCTCCTTCTGTTTCAACATCCATGGCATCTCCATTATCTGCATATTTAAATTTCATCGTAGAATAATCTTGGTATTCATATTCCGCACCTAGTGCCAAATTACTACCGAAAGTATAACCCAAACTCAAATTATATTTCCATGGAGTGTTTAGCTTAAAGTCACGTTTCATATCACCGTTTAGCTGATTTTGTGTATCAATAATATGCTTTGTAGTATTCGTTGCATCAGCACTGGCATAAACATCAGATTCCATTCGAGCGCTTGTGGCCAAAGTCAGGTTATAGAATACCGGAGTATGAATAGCCAAGCCTATACGCAAAGGAGAATATTCAAATGGGCGTAATATCGTTCCCAATTTAAAATCAAACCCTGTACCACTAATATTATTCCAACTTTGTAAAATATATCCTTCGCCATTTCCAAAGTCTTCATCATAATAGCTATTCTTAGTATAATCCACATTATAAGCTCCAATGGTCAAACCGAAATATGCACGATCATTAAAGTTTAGAGCCACATTAAAGTCATATTGATCAATACCGCCTCTTTCCCTTGAATGGAAGTCACGTACTTGTGCACTATTACCCACAATGCTATTAAAGAAATCATAATTCAAAAATAAAGGATTTCCATCTTTATCTTTAATCTGATTCCCATTTGCATCTTTCAAAGGATATTTGGTCTCAGAAGTTGTCTCCGAGGGATTAATGAGAAAACCATCATATCCCAACGCCGGGAGCCATCCTATATCATTATTGTTGTAATGGTTTCCATTATCCCAATATGACGGATTGAGACCATCGGAAGCTGAAGCCATAAAGAAAGTTTGTGACATACCTCCTAAGTCTCCCGCCATATTCATATTGCGATAGAAAGACTTGCTCCGTTGATAATTAAATCCGAAGTTCACATAGCGTAAAGAACCCTGATCTCCTATCTTAGTAGTAAAGACAGCACCTATATTATTAAGATCCCAACGATTTTTATCCGTACTAAATGTACTTCCGTTGTATTTGCTTTCCGTGTTCAATGTCGAAAAGCTAAATGAAGTGTTGATATCATTACTACGGAAGAGTCCTATACCGGCAGGATTTGTCCCAATAGTCGAGATATCGCCACCCAGTGCTCCCATAGCACCACCCATGCCAACAAAACGGGCTGTTCCACTCAAATCTTTATTGATTATATTGGCAGCATCATACACATTCTGCCCTTGTGCTCCTATCCCTCCTATCAGGAAAAGAGCTCCTAATATTATTTGTCTTTTCATAATTGAATTCTTTTAAATCAAACTTTGGTAAAACAGAATCCTTGTTAACGTCTACCTCCACCCGAACGTGAAGATCCACCTCCACCGGAGCTACTGCCACCACTGGAACGTGAAGAACTACTACTTCCACCGGATGAATAACTGCTGCTACTGCTACTTGAGCGTGAACTGCTGTTATAGGAAGGAGAACTTTCGTAAGAGCGAGAACTACTACGTGTACTATATGTACGGTCATTACTACCGGAATAGCTACGTGATGAACTCTCTGAAGAACCACGTGAATATGTTGAAACTCCACTGGAACGTACTGATGAAGAAGAGCGACTACTTGGTACAATTACTGTTCCGGTACGTGAATCTTGCGAACCACCATCATAATACGATCTACGGCTACTACGTATGCCATCGATGTTAGTATCGTATGAACTGCTGCGTGTACTGCTCGGGCGAGTATACATTGAACTTCTGGAAGAAGCAGCATCGGTACGCCCACTCACTCCACGACGTATAAGATCATCTGATGTAGAACGGGTTCCGATAACGCGTCTCACGGAAGTGGAAGAACCACGTCTTACCGTACCGTCCTGTCCTACCATATACCCGCCTCTTGAAGAAACTGATCTATCGGAAGCAACAACTCTACGAGTCATGCCATCGGGACGTGAACTAATAGACCGACGATTGGTATATGTACCAGCCCATCCACCTCCCCAGTGACTTCCACCATCGCCGGGATAGTAACCATGTCCCCAACCGGAATGATGATGTCCCCAGCTCCAGCCACCATACCAGCCGCCCCAGCCAACGTACCAGTCGTTATAAAATCCACCCCAGCCATAGGAAGGATAACCCCAACCATAATAAGATGGATATCCCCATCCCCAGCCATAGGAATTATAACGCCAATCCCACCACATGCGATTAGAGAAGGTTGGGAAAGCATAAGCATAAAGGCCATCTGTATATACGTTCCAATCCCAAGAATTCATGCCATAGACCACATCCCAATATAAAGGGCTACTAATACTAATGGCGTAACGCGGATTACGGAAACGGATAATGCGCATGGCATATTCATAATCATCTTGCGAGCCATCAAATCCACTTACCCATTCTCCATCAGGATCCGGAACATCTTTCTCATCTACATACAATGTATCATTGTCGTAGCTAAAATCATTTTCTTTAGAACTATAACGACGGTTATATTCATCTATGTCACGGGTCTTACCTTTACGATCGCGAACCACAATAGTAGTCTGACCGGGAGAGGTATAAACCGTTGTCGGCGTATTAGACTTTACCACGATTTCTTCTTTAGAGGAGGACACTTTCGTCGTCGTCTGTTTCTGTTCCTTCTTTTCCTTAGAGGGTACGTAGTAAAGGTCGTCATCTATGCTTTGTGCTGCCAACATCCATGGGAGGCAGAAAGCCAAAAGCGATAAAAAAACAATCTTTTTCATATTTAAGTGTGGTTTATAGGTTTTAAAATATCTACTTTTTCACATTGCAAAGATAGCAGCCGGATTTACTACTCACGGGAGATTTCCCCCAAACATTAATAGGGATTTCCCTAAATAGAACGAATGAATTAAAACCCTAATATTCACTCTAGAAGGCAAATTCCGATGGACAAACTTGTGAATTCACCAATTATCATGTAGGTTTGCAGTTCCTAACAAAAATGATAATTTTTAGCATGAAATATTTAGAATTCCACTTTAAAACCAATCCGAATACAGAAATAGTAAATGATGTTTTAGCAGGAATCCTTGGCGATGCAGGGTTCGAAAGCTTTATTGAGCAATCTGATGGATTGGATGCATATATTCAAAAAGATCTTTATGTGGAAGAAGATGTTAAAGAAGTAATCAGCAGTTTTCCTCTTTCCAATACATCCATAGAATACACTTGGAAAGAAGCTGAAGATAAAGACTGGAACGAAGAGTGGGAGAAGAATTTCTTTCAACCGATTGTCATTGATAACCGCTGTGCCATTCATAGTACCTTCCATCATGATATACCTAAAGTGGAATATGATATTGTCATCAATCCACAGATGGCTTTCGGAACGGGACATCATGAGACAACAAGTCTGATCATCGCAGAATTACTCGAAGCGGAGTTGAAAGGGAAATCACTGCTCGACATGGGATGTGGAACATCAATTCTGGCCATCTTGGCACGCATGCGAGGCGCATCTCCATGCACAGCTATTGATATTGATGAATGGTGTGTACGTAATTCATTAGAAAATATAGAGTTAAACGGGGTAGATAATATTACTGTCTCTCAAGGTGATGCATCTTCATTGGAAGGGAAAGGACCTTTTGATGTTATCATTGCCAATATTAACCGCAATATCTTACTCAATGACATGCAAAAATATGTCAGCTGTATGACTCCGGGTTCTGAACTTTATATCAGCGGATTTTATGTAGAAGATATCCCACTCCTCCGTGCAAAAGCTGAAGAGAACGGGCTGCATTATCTTCACTATAAAGAAAAGAATAATTGGGCTAGCGTGAAGTTTACCTTGTGAAATTTAATTAAAGAGAAGAAAATGTAATGAATAATATCATTAACATGACGACAAAAACGAGTTTACTTATGGAGAGCTAAAGCTTTCAACTCGTTTAATGACCCGTTGAACACATTAAGGTCAACATCCTCCTTAATTCCCGGTACTGTGCCGACATCAGTATGTTGCCAAAAATTCCAATGGCCTTCATACTTTACTGAATCCACATAGTAATGGGCAATCCAATATGGATAGGTATTAAATGCAGGATCATCGAGGTACTTTGTCTTAAATTTATAGGAAGTATACAAGATCGGCTTCACTCCATAATGAGCTTCAACACGATTGAGCCAAGTTTTTACAGCCATCCGGAATTGAGGGATAGAACGATTACCTGTCTTTTCCACATCAAGTACGGGAGGTAAATCACCTTCAGTAAGTGGCACTGTACGAATAAAAAAATCCGCCTGTCTCAAAGGATCTGTCTTTGGATTAAAATAATGATAGGCTCCCCGAATAAACCCATGACGTCGCGCTTCCCGAAAGTTGTGTTGAAAAGCAAAGTCACTATGATCTCCTCCCTCTGTAGCTTTTATAAAGATAAATTGGATAGGGAAATTAAGATTCTTATTATTGCACAACTGATCCCAATTAATAAAACCTTGATGATGAGAAACGTCAATGCCATGAACTTCATAGTCCATCGGCATACAGACTCCATACGCTTTTATACCATTACAAGGTCGCCAACGATAAGCATACGGACGGACAAAAAACCAATAAAATGCTACAGAGAAGAACGCTATAATAAAAAGTGCGATGATGTTGCGCAGCCAGACGGGCATTACTCGTTCCCGATGTTTCTTCGATGAGCGAGTAGTCTTCTTGCGTGGAGTCGCAGATTTTCTAGGCTTGGTACGTCCTTTCTGTGCAACCATAATATCTGATAAATGGAGCGATAATTAAATGTAAAATATGTACATCACAAATGTACATGAAAAAAATGGCTTTTCATACTTGGAGCTTCGAAAAAGGCCTAATAACTGTTGTTATCAACCACACTCATTAATAATAAACAAGAATTGAAGCTACATTCCGAAGTATCCCCATATGACCATATATCTTAATAAAAGTGTTGTTATCCAAAGAGAAAGATAAAATAAAAAACTGTGCCTAAAGCTTTTCTCGATATACTTTCTTATATGCATAGCATAAAGAAAAATTAAAGAGTAGAAACTTCGGACACAGCTTTTTGTTAGGGAGAGCTACTATTTAGCTTGTTCTAATTGTAATGTTTTAGTCGGCTGATCACAAACTTCTGTAGGACCAAAGTATTGAATAGGGCCCGGATATACATAATCTGTTACCATTGCCCAACTATCGCGTTTTGCAGCAAATGCCTTGAATGGAGCACCATCCAACTTCACCAATGCTTTCTGAATTACCGGTTTCATCTCGCCGTGACGACGTTCCATATTCATCATCATCGTGATGGGCACACCACCTGCAACCCATTGGTCGGCAGGAGCTGTCGTATTACGAACTGAAGCCATATAACCGGTTTTGCCATCTGCGATTAAAGCAGATGCAGCATAGCCCAATGAATAGCAATAATCAGCATCGTAATTAGACGGGGCAGCGCAACGTCCTTCATATCCGAAGAAGTGATGTTGAGCAGCAAACTTACCTACATATTTTCCTTCTTCTTTCCATGAAGCAAGTTTAGTAGCTACCATTTCAGACAATAACTTCTCTGTTTCAATAAGAGATACTTGTACATTTCCGTGTGGGTCACGGTCCAATGATAACTGACGGGCAACACCTTCGGGCAGGCTGGCATAAACAGCTGCATTTTCTTTAGAAAGTTTGCTGATAATATAATCACGTTGATGAGATTTCTTAATGTGAGAAAATTCTTCTGCATTTGCAGCTAGAAAATCATTCAATTCAGAAATCAAACGCTTCATGGCAGGAATAAATTCTATCAATCCTTCCGGTATAAGTACTGTACCAAAGTTATTACCCTGGGCAGCACGTGCAGCAACCACCTGAGCTATGGAAGTCACAATATCATCCAAAGACATATCTTTAGACTCAACCTCCTCAGAAATGATACAGATATTTGGTTGAGTTTGCAACGCACACTCCAATGCAATATGAGAAGCTGAACGGCCCATCAATTTGATGAAGTGCCAGTATTTACGTGCAGAGTTACAGTCACGTTGAATATTACCGATTACTTCAGAATAGACCTTACATGCTGTGTCAAAGCCAAAAGAAGTTTCAATCATCTCGTTTTTCAAGTCACCATCGATTGTTTTCGGACAACCGATTACCTGAACGCCACTTTGTTTAGCTGCATAATATTCGGCCAATACACATGCGTTAGTATTGGAGTCATCACCTCCAATTATAACTAGAGCTTTAATACCTAATTCCTTTAGGATCTCATAGCCTTTTTCAAATTGTTCTTCTTTCTCCAATTTTGTACGTCCGGAACCAATGATGTCAAAACCACCGGTATTACGATACTCGTCAATGATATCAGCGGTAAGCTCCATATAGTTATGGTCTACCAAGCCACCAGGACCAAGAATAAAGCCATACAATTTGCTATCCTTATTCAACTTCTTAATACCATCAAAAATACCCGATATCACATTATGTCCACCCGGAGCTTGACCGCCGGATAAAATTACACCTACATTGATAACAGGGAATTCAGCAGCTTTATCTGTACTTTCAAATGTAATTAAAGGCATTCCGTATGTATTCGGGAACAACTTTTTAATTGCTTCCTGATCAGCAATGGATTGGGTAGGCGCACCCTCCATTACTTTAACAGCGCCCTTCAACGCTTTTGGGAGTTTAGGCTGGTAAGCAGCCCTTGCAATTTGCAATGCACTTTTAGTCATTTCATTATTTATTTAAAGGTGTTAGTAAAATTCCGTTTTTAAAGCGTTGCAAATTTCGTTTTTTTTCTGAAGAGATGCAAATAGGAAGGAATAATAAATGATAGTTTAATTCTAAAATACATCCATTCCACTTCGCTAACACTGTATTATGAACAATATATTTTATGAATTATCCGGTAAGAACAAAACGAGCTATTATTGAAACAATTAACAATGAATTGAAGAGCAGTGCACAGACAGAGCATTACACATTTACAATGTATGAAGTTATTCTACAACATATATTCCAATCATTCCCAAAAGTGATTCATCTGATAACCACCAATCAAAAAACCTTTGACTTATCCTAGGATAAGTGGTTCTTTTACAGTGCGATGTAATCTTTTATTTCCTTTTCGAATTCTTTCCGGCGTTTTTAATAATCCCATATACTTTCCCCGTCAAACATATTGTCGGCACTCATGGATGTGGGTCATACTTTTTTATTAGTGATTACATATCAGTATTCAGTTTCCTTGATTGTATACTCTTCACCGTTGTATTTTTCTGTCCATGTCCGGCCTGTTTGAGCCGACACGATACCGCTACAAAATAGTAATGTTACTATAAAAATCAATCTTGTTACTTTCATCACTATCAAGATTCTATAATAACAGAAAAACAAGAGGTTGCATATAGCATTCAACTTATCTCTTTGTCTTTGCAATATATTAAAGCAAGAAAGTCTTACTTCACTTGTGGAGTTTGAGCATATCGCTCAAACCGACACATTTTCATTATCGCAAAGTAGCTGTTGTTTTGGCAGGCTTCTCCGGACTTTATTTTCAAAGTCGTCTTTTTTAGCCTTTCTTCCAATAATTGTATCTCGACTAAAGAAACAGGATTGTTTTTGCTTAAGATAAAAGATACTGTTTCGATTTTACCCGATGGGATGCAAACGATATCCAACATGATACTTGCTTTTGATTTGACTAATTCATGCATTTTGGTTTTTGAAAGCACTGCTCCAAAAACACTGTCCAACGGACTATCATCTTCAATAGAGAAATCATAACACTGCTTACCATCAGGCAATTTATTTTTTTTGTTTTTTACTAAGCGATGATTGATTATATATGTTTCTCCATTAACTGTTTTTTCCATTATTTTACTAGCTTGTGCAACCACTTCATTTTTGAACAATATAAAAAACATACACCCAAGTACAAATAAATATTTTGTTTTCATAATCCTTGTATTTTTAGTTACATCTGTTATCATAAACATACTTCAATGCTCGAGGCTCAAGGGAAGAGTCTATAGGGTAATCATAACTTGGCGAACCCTGAATAAAGCCATACAATTTGCTATCCTTATTCAACTTCTTAATACCATCGAAAATACCGGATATCACATTATGTCCACCCGGATCTTGACCGCCCGATAAAATTACGCTGACATTGATAGCAGGGAATTCAGCAGCTTTATCTGTACTTTCAAATGTAATTAAAGGCATTCCGTATGTATTCGGGAACAACCTTTTAATTGCTTCCTGATCAGCAATAGATTGGGTAGGCGCACCCTCCATTACCTTAACAGCGCACTTCAACGCTTTTGGGAGTTTAGGCTGGTAAGCAGCCCTTGCAATTTGCAATGCACTTTTAGTCATTTCATTATTTATTTAAAGATGTTAGTAAAATTCCGTTTTTAAAGCGTTATAAATTTCGTTTTTTTTCTGAAGAGATGCAAATAGGAAGGAATAATAAATGATAGTTTAATTCTAAAATACATCCATTCCACTTTGCTAACACTGTATTATGAACAATATATTTTATTGAATTATCCGGTAAGGACAAAACGAGCTATTATTGAAACAATTAACAATGAATTGAAGAGCAGTCCACAGACAGAGCATTGCACATTTACAATGTATAAAATTATTCTACAACATATATTCCAATCATTCCCCAAAGTGATTCATCTGATAACCACCAATCAAAAAACCTTTGACTTTACTATGAAAAATGGCTCTTTTGCTAAATGATACAACCTTATATTCCCCTTTCGAATTCTTTCCGGCATTTTTTGATAATTCCATATACTTTCCCCGTCTAACAGATAGTCGACAGCCATGGATATGACAAGGTCATACTTCTTATTAGTGATTGCATATCGGTATTCAGTTTCCTTGATAGTATACTCTTCAACGTTGTATTTTTCTGTCCATGCCCGGTCGGTTTGAGCTGGTACGATAACTATCAAAGAAGTAATGTTACTGGAAAAATTAATCCTGATACTTTCATCACTATCAAGATTCTATAATAACAGAGAAACAAGAGATTTATAGCATTTAACTTATCTCTTTGTCTTTGCAATATATTAAAGCAAGAAAGTCTTACTTCACTTGTGGAGTTTGAGCATATCGCTCAAATCTGCATGATTTCATCATAGCATAATATTTATTATTTGGACAAAAACTTTTTATCTTCAAATGGACTTTTTTAATACTTTTTTCTAATAATTGAATTTCAGCTAATGAAAGAGGAACATCTTTTCCAAAAGAAAAAGCCACTTCTTCAATTTTACCAGAAGAAAGACAAACTACAAATAAACTCAAAGCCTTCTTCTGTGCAACCAATTCATTCATTTTGGCTTTTGAAAGAACTTTTCCAAAAACGCTATCTAATGGACTAGCATCTCTAACAGAAAAGTCGTTACAATAATTACTATGATGTAATCTATTACTTTTGTTTTCTATTCTTACCCTATCAATTCCATTCCAGTTAGATTCCTCTATTATATAAGTTTCTTTATTTATCGTCTTCACAGTTGCTCTAGTATTCTGTGCTAACAGATCGTTATTTGACAATATAAAAAAAACACACACTACTAATAATAAATATTTTATTTTCATAATTCTTGTATTTTTGGTTACATCTGTTATCATAAATATACTTTAATGCATAAGGTCAAGGGATCGGTTGATTGGATAATTATAAATTGGTGTGCCTTCAATGAAATTTCCCATAAGATGATAAAAATTCACTATACGTCTCAGACCATTATAGAACTATTGGTTTGTCTTTGCACTATAAAAGCTCATTCCATCTATGGAGTTTGAGCATACTTCTCAAATTTGTACCTTATTGTTATAAAAAAATAAAAATGACCCGAACAAGTCGTTTTTATTTTTAAATAAGTTTTTCCAATTCTTCTTCTAATAATTGTATTTCAAATAAGGAAAAGCAAATGTTTTTTGAGAATAAAAAAGATACTGTATCAATTTTACCTGAAGAAAAGCAACGAATAAGTAATCCTACAGATGCTTTTGATTTAATTAGTTCATTCATTCTTTCAGATAAAAATACCTTTTTAAAAACACTGGTCAATGTAGTAAAACCATCTTCCACTTCAAAATAATAACATTGTTCACCACCAGGTGTTTTATTCCTCCCGTTAGGCAATAAGTTTTTCTTATTAATTACAAAATTATTATCTATAATATAGGTTTGCCCATTAACTATTCTTTCTATTTTCCTATTATTCTGGGCTGCTGTATTATTAATAAATAATATAGAAAATATACATCCTATTAGAAATAAATACTTAGCCTTCATAATTTAATATTTTTTAATGACATTGGCCTGGGGATTATATCTTCCAGAACTAGACAATGACGAAAACTCCCTTGCGCATCGTAATACACATCACACGCCCGCAAAAAGTCGTATCCCGTTCAAGATTATTCATCTTTTTAGTATAATTAAATCCGGTACTTTCAAGGCACTTCGCTTCGGGAACGATATTCATATAGAATTCGAAGCCTCCCTTGTTTCCCTCCCTCCATGATATAACAGTGGAAAGAAGATTTTTACGAATACCGTTTATCATTAAAATCAATGAAATATTAATAGGCAACAGACAGAGCGTGACATACAACAAACTTCCTCCATTCAGTAGAAAGAATTTATTTGGAGAACATATACTTGTAAATAAGGCAATGAGCAATAGTCCTCCGAATAGATATAATATATATTCTCGTTTTTTCAATTATATGAGATTAAATACCATATAGATTTTCAATCATTAACACACATAAAATAGAGTACAAATCAGATAATAAAAAATATAAATATCCGTTTATAAATCACTAATATTAAATACATAAATTAGCTTTCTCGACTATAAAAACATCATTATTAATGAGTCGATACATTTACAAATGTATAAATATTATTGCATAAAAAAAATAATTTTATAGTTTAATTAATTGGATAGATTGGGCTTTGAATGAAATGCACTATGAAAATACTTATCAAAGGGCCTCCCTATAACCTATAATATAAAAGTTATAAAATAGCCTTTATTATCTTCATGAATATTATTAAAACCTATAAAATCACATTTTTCTCTATATACACAGAGAAAAAACACTTATCTTTACCACGAATTTTCGATTTATTCACTCTAAACTCAAAATTATGGCAAGTAGAAAAGAACTCAAAAAGAACATCAATTATATTGCAGGAGAGCTTTTTATGGAATGTTTAGTGAACAGTTTATATGTACCCGGAACAGACAAAAAGAAGGCAGATGACTTAATGGGTGAAATACTAAAAATTCAAAATGATCACATTAGCCGTATCAGTCACACTGCACCGGGAGAAGCTAAGCAATATTACAAAAAGTTGAAAGAAGATTTCAATACCAAAGTGGATGAAGTGATTGAAGCTTTAGGAAAATTGAAATAAAGCCGGGATGAAGAAACTTATATTCAGCTTTATCTATCGCTACATATTAGGATGGAAAAAGGTCGTCCTAGTACCCGATTACGATAAATGCGTTATGTGTGTGGCACCTCACACTTCTAATTGGGATTTACTCTTTGGAAAAATCTTCTATAATGCATTGGGAAGAAAGGCTTCTTTCATGATGAAAAAAGAGTGGTTTTTCTTTCCTTTAGGAATGCTATTTAAAGGCATAGGAGGAATACCCGTAGATAGAGGACGCAAAACTTCATTAGTAGACCAGATGGTAGAAAATTTCAAAAAAAAGAAACGCTTTCATTTGGCTATAACTCCTGAAGGAACGCGCAAAGCAAATTCCGAATGGAAGAAAGGATTTTATTTTATTGCAATGAAAGCACAGGTGCCTATCATTCTTATTGGTATTGATTATCCCAGCAAAACGATTACTGTCGGAAAAGCAATAACCCCAAGCGGTGATTTTGAAAAGGACTTAAATGAGATAAAACTATACTTCAAAGATTTCAAGGGGAAAAAACCTGAGAACTTTAGTTTAGGTAAGGTGCACGAATAACTTTAACCTTATACCTTATTATTCTATCAACGACGATGCATAATACGGATGGACAAGAAAAATTAGAAACTATAAGGGTTAGCCTCTTTCAGACCGATATTATTTGGGAAAATAAGAGTGCTAACCTTATTTCTTTATACGAAGAACTTAAAAAGCTTTCCGGACTAACTGATATTGTTATTCTCCCCGAAATGTTCTCTACCGGATTTAGTATGAACAGCCATACACTAGCCGAACCCATAACCGGAAATACAATATCTCTATTACAGCAATGGGCCTCAACATTTCAACTAGCTATTGCAGGCAGCTATATCGCTGTTGATGGAACAGAATGCTCTTCCCAAGAACAGAAATTTTATAATCGAGGTTTCTTTATTACTCCAGAAAAAAAAGCTTTTTATTACGATAAGCGGCACCTTTTCCGAATGGGTAGTGAGCCGGACAGTTTTGATGCAGGGAATCAACGTACACTTATCTCGTATCGCGGGTGGAATATTTGTTTACTTGTATGCTATGATCTCAGATTCCCGGTATGGAGTCGTAATGCAAACAACGAATACGATTTACTTATTTACGTAGCCAATTGGCCGGAATCACGCCGGCAGGTGTGGGATGTACTACTCCAAGCTCGCGCTTTGGAAAACATGAGCTATGTATGTGGAGTCAACCGCATAGGCAAAGATGGAAATTACATTCAATACAACGGAGGAAGCGTTTTATATTCATCTAAAGGAGAACTTCTCTATAAATGCGTTGATAATAAAGAAGAAGTATCCACCATCAAAATCGATTTATCTTCACTGAGACAATTCAGAAAAAAATTTCCTGCGTGGAAAGATGCAGATCACTTCACTATAGATTAACGTTTTTAAACATCAGAGACGTTTTTTAAGCTCCTTTTAGCAAAAATACCTAAAAGAAGTGAGTCTTTATTTGCTCAAAAGTCGCTAAATTTGCCTTGAGTTAACAATGAACATTGCATTCATTATTTTGTTTTAGTCTAAACAAGCGACAAAAGAATACAAGCTTAATCATTTATTATTAATACAAAATCGATTTATGAAAACCAATCTCAGTTCTCAGATTACTCTTAACAGAGTCTCCCCCAGGTACTATAAACCTGAGAATGCATTTGAAAGGTCAGTGCTCACCCGACTGGAAAAAATTCCGACCGATATCTATGAATCACCGGAAGAAGGCGCCAACCACATAGCCAGTGAAATTGCGCATATTATTCGTGAGAAACAAAAGGCCGGACGCTTTTGTGTTTTGGCCCTCACAGGTGGTAGTTCTCCCCGTAACGTTTATTCGGAACTAATCCGTATGCACAAAGAAGAAGGTTTAAGCTTTCGCAATGTGATCGTTTTCAACCTATACGAGTATTATCCATTGGCTCAGGATGCTATCAATAGCAACCTAAATGCGTTAAGAGAGATGTTTCTCAATCATGTGGATATTGACAAACAAAATATCTTTAGTCCTGAAGGAACAATAGCAAAAGATACAATTTTCGAATATTGCCGCTTATATGAACAGCGTATCGAAAGTTTCGGTGGATTGGATATTGCTCTTTTAGGTATAGGACGTGTAGGTAATATAGGCTTTAACGAACCGGGATCACGACTCAATTCAACTACCCGATTGATTTTACTCGATAATGATTCACGAAACGAAGCATCCAAGATGTTCGGAAGTATTGAAAGTACTCCAGTCAGTTCTATCACGATGGGTATATCCACTATCCTTGCTGCTAAAAGCATTTATCTTATGGCGTGGGGTGACGAAAAAGGTAAAATGGTAAAAGAGTGTGTTGAAGGACCCGTGACTGATACTATCCCTGCATCATATTTGCAAACACATAACAATGCTCAAGTTGTTATAGATCTTGCGGCAGCCGGAAATTTAACCCGTATTCAACGTCCATGGTTGGTTACATCATGTGAATGGAATGATAAACTCATTCGCAGTGCAATAGTCTGGTTATGTCAGTTGACCAACAAGCCAATATTAAAGCTTACCAACAAAGAATACAACGAAAATGGATTAAGTGAACTATTGGCACTTTACGGATCGGCATACAACGTAAATATAAAGATTTTTAATGATTTGCAGCACACCATTACCGGATGGCCGGGTGGAAAACCAAACGCCGATGATACTTATCGTCCCGAACGTGCCAAGCCATATCCGAAACGGGTAATTGTTTTCTCTCCCCATCCCGATGATGATGTGATTTCGATGGGTGGAACAATTCGCCGTCTAGTAGAACAGAAACATGATGTACACGTAGCATATGAAACTTCCGGAAATATAGCAGTCGGTGATGAAGAAGTAATTCGCTTTTTACATTTCATTAATGGCTTCAATCAGATTTTCAATAATAGCGAAGATAAAGTCATTTCAGACACATATGTAGCAATGCGTAATTTCCTGAAAGAGAAAAAAGATGGCGATATTGATACTCGTGACATACTCACAATCAAAGGATTGATACGCCGCGGTGAAGCCCGTACAGCGTGCACATATAATAATATTCCGCTGGATCACTGCCATTTCTTGGATCTTCCTTTCTACGAAACCGGTAAGATACAAAAGAATCCGATCAGTGAGAGTGACGTGGAAATTGTACGTAACTTACTTCGTGAAATTAAGCCTCACCAAATTTTTGTAGCAGGCGACTTGGCTGACCCTCATGGCACACATCGCGTATGTACTGATGCTGTATTTGCAGCAATTGATCAAGAGAAAGAAGAGGGTGCGAAATGGTTGAAAGATTGCCGTATATGGATGTATCGTGGTGCATGGGCTGAATGGGAAATTGAAAACATTGAAATGGCTGTTCCTATCAGTCCGGAGGAATTAAGGGCCAAACGTAATTCCATATTAAAGCATCAGTCACAGATGGAAAGCGCTCCATTCATGGGCAACGACGAGCGTCTATTCTGGCAACGTAGTGAAGATCGTAATCGTGGTACTGCTGCATTATACGATAGTCTTGGGCTTGCCTCCTACGAAGCGATGGAAGCTTTTGTGGAATACATTCCACTCTAGTAAATTCTATCAGTCTTTACCATAATAAAACGGATACTAACTCATTTATATAGTGACCGGATTAAAATCCGACGTCAAAATAAACGGGGTAGCATCCGTTTTTCTTCTCTTCCGACCTCACTCCTCCTTATATCCCTTTTGTGTTCTCCTTCTATTGGATGGTAAAGTTCCATTGGTATATCAATGTATTTCTTGTCTTTATTGCGGAATCAAGCGAAAGAATCTCCTCTGAAAGTAAAGCTTATATGACTCTTTAAAATAAACTCGCATTTGCATTCATCAACATGAACATTCAAAAATTATACTGTATATTTGCAAATATCTGATAGAAGCCTGAATATTCTACGATTCAAATCATCAATCAAATTATGAAGAAAAGAAAATTATATCTGTTTTTTTGCTTTATAACAATCATAGTTGGCCGGATTGAGGCTCAAGACATCGAAAATAATGTGCGCGATCGGCTACAGTCTTTCTTCCAGCAATATGCTGCAGGTGATGTAAATATAGGAATAAGTAAAATAGATAGCTTCCGCATTGATTTTGAACATAAAAAGCTATTCATATACGCCGATGAAAAATTTGCATATCAGCCTTTCCGGCCTGATACTAATGATGCTATTTATCATAATCTAAAGCAAATTCTTCCGGGACCGGTGAATTACTTTGATATATCGCTTATGACTGGGGGGCGTTCCATTGAAGATCTAATACCCAATATTTATCGAAGAGGGAAAAAAGATAAATCCCGTCTATATGAAAACATAGAGTATAAAGGTAATCCGTGGGTGAGCAGAGTACGCTCGTACGAAGTATCACGTGGTTTACAAAACAAACATGTTGCTCTATGGCAAAGTCACGGTAAATATTATATTGATAAGACCAATGAATGGTCATGGCAACGCCCACGCTTATTTTGCACTACTGAGGACCAATTCACCCAATCTTTCATTATTCCATACGTAATCCCTATGTTGGAAAATGCCGGGGCCAACGTATTCACTCCTCGCGAACGGGATATACAGAAGAATGAAGTCATTGTAGACAACGACGGCAATTCTGCGAATCGCGGGAGCGGAGTAAACTCCCTCTATCTTGACGTAAGAAGTCGCAAAGCGGAATGGCAAAAAACTAATCAACAGGGATTTGCTCAACAAAAGCAAATTTATCAAGATGGCGAAAACCCTTTCAAAGCAGGAACAGCTCGCTTTACCCGTACTGAAAGGAAAAAGAATAAGGCTTTTGCCGAATGGATACCTGATATCCCGGAAGCCGGAGAATATGCAGTATACGTATCTTATCAATCTTTACCCAACAGCATAAATGATGCAAAGTATTTGATTTACCACAATGGTGGAGTCACAGAATTCAAGGTTAATCAGCAACTTGGAGGCGGTACTTGGGTATACTTGGGGACATTTGCTTTCGACAAAGGCAGGAACGATTACGGCATGGTTGTGCTTAGTAATGAGAGCAAGCAGAATGGCGTGGTATGCGCAGATGCTGTGCGTTTCGGAGGAGGCATGGGAAATATTTCGAGAGGTGGACAAATCAGCGGTCTACCCCGCTATCTTGAAGGCGCACGTTACTCAGCCCAATGGTACGGAATGCCCTATAATGTTTATGGAGGAAGAAAAGGGTTAGACGACTATTCTGATGATATCAATGTCCGTTCCAATACCATTAATTATTTGGCCGGAGGATCTGTATTCAATCCGTTACAAAAAGGACTTGGCATTCCTTTAGAACTATCGGTAGCCTTACATAGTGATGCCGGTTTTAGCAGAAATGATCAGATTATAGGAACTTTAGGCATATATACCACGAACTTCAATGATGGAAAACTTGCCGCCGGTACCGATCGCTATGCTTCACGCGACTTGTCCGATATTTTATTAACACAAATACAAAAAGATATCCGTTCCTCATTCAAGGTAGACTGGACACGCCGTGGTATGTGGGACAGAAATTATAGTGAAACTCGTCTTCCGGGAGTACCATCTACAATCATAGAGTTATTGGCACATCAAAATTTTGCAGACATGCAGTTGGGGCATGATCCGAATTTTAAGTTTACTGTTGGACGAGCTATCTATAAAGGAATACTCCAATATCTATGTAGCCAACACGGAGAGGAATATGTTGTGCAACCCCTCCCCGTCAGCAACTTTGCGATTCAATTTGGAAAAAAGAAAAATACTTTGGATTTATCATGGAAAGGTGAGACTGATCCGCTTGAACCGACAGCCAAACCTCATGAATATATTGTTTATAGGCGCATAGGACATGGAGGATTTGATAATGGTACCCGCGTGAGTACCTCTTCTTATTCTATAAAAGTTGAAGCCGGAATTACCTACTCATTCAAAGTGACCGCTGTAAACCGTGGAGGTGAAAGCTTTTCTTCGGAGATACTCTCTGCTTATAAAGCGAAACGTGAGAAAGGAAAAGTATTGATCATAAATGGATTCAACCGACTCAGTGGACCTGCCACAATTAATACTCCCGACCAAGCAGGCTTTGATCTCAGCACCGATCCCGGAGTTCCGTACCTTTATGATATTTCTCTTTGTGGAACTCAAAAAGAGTTTTCTCGCATGCAAGCCGGAAAAAGCTTAGGTGAAAGTACCGGTGAATGGGAAGGGATGAAAATTGCAGGGAATACATTCGACTATTCTTTTATACATGGAAAAGCCATCCAAGCTGCAGGGGGCTATAGCTTTGTGTCGAGTAGTAAAGAAGCTGTAGAAAATGAAAAAGTTCGAGTATATCAATATAATGTGGTAGATTATCTTCTCGGACTGGAAAAGGAAGACCACAGCAATCCGTCAAGTAATAGATATTATAAGACTTTCAGTTCACCAATGCAGCGAATATTGACTGCATACTGTCAGTCGGGAGGTAAATTATTCGTAAGCGGTTCTTATATTGCCAGCGATATGAACGACAGCCAAGGTAATAGAGATTTTACTCAGAATGTTTTAAAATACAGTTTTGGTGGTTCAATGAGAGTAGCGCAATCAAATATACAATGGAGCACAGGAGATTTCCGGAATGACAAACAACAAGCAAAAGGCAATGGATCAAGTGACTCAGTTACCACTATAAACGGACTTGGCAGGAATCTTACCATACTTAATACACCTAATGAGAAAACATACCCGGTGATAGCGCCGGATATAATCCAACCCGCCGGAACGGCATTCCCCGTTATGTTATATGCCACGGACAAACAATGCGCTGCAACAGCCTATACAGGTAATTACCGGACATTTATAATGGGATTTCCGTTTGAAAGTATCACTCAGGAAACCGATCGTAATGCAGTTATGGCTTCAATCTTACAATTCTTTGAACAGAAAGGAACAAAATAGCACGACTCAAGAGACGATAATTAGGCTACAAAGAATGCTGGAAAGAACTTGATCGCATTAAAATAACAATGATTTATCTGAAACTCAATCAAAGTACTTATTAAGAGAAATATTCTGATGGAGTCTTTCCTGTATAACGCTTAAAGTTTCGATGTGCTGTGGCTCTTGAACGAAAGCCTACATCGTAAAAAGCGTCTTGATAATTAGCAGACTCTTTATTGTTGATCAGTCTTATAAATTCATCTATGCGCAAGGTATTGATATATGTACTAAAACTGGAATAGCCTAGTTCATGCAAAGCATTCGAAAGAGCGGTACGGTTAGTAAACAGTGAGCCGGCTAACATATTAAGTGAAATGTCGGGATTTCTGTAATCACATGTACGATTCATGTGAAGAAGAATTCTTTCACATAGCGGATTCTGTCTTATCTGTGGATTTATTTCCTCACAATCAAGTTCATCAATACTCACTACATTCATTATCTTTGCAGAGCGCTTTTCAATGAGTCTTTCAAACAACTCCATATAAGCGATATAAATACTACAACCGACACTGACATAATAATATGATATCTTCACAATGAGTGAATCAGCCATCAGCACAATCATATAAGCTATGATATTGATAGTAAAGGAAAGTGTATATTTCAGCATCCATGCCTTGTCAGTATTATTATACCTGCGTGTATATGGAGTAGTAAATATGAATAATACCGGAGCAAAGAACAATACCGAAAGTAAAAGACGGAACCACACATTGAATTCCGTGATCTGTGGAAACATGTGAAGTAGTGAATGATAAGGAGGGAAAGTCGTTCCCAATAAAAGGCTAAGTCCATAAATACCGACCAGCACCAGCCATGGAGTATATAGTTTAACAATACGCCGAAAATTGAGGTATCCCGGTGATATTACTTCTATAGGATACATGATATAGGAAATCACCATGAAAAGAGCCAATAACAGTATTGGTACTGAAATGACAAGTCTTGGCTCTTCACCATGACATAATGCTATAAAACGGGGAATATAGTTCCCCACAGAAAACATAACGATACATGCTAAAATTACACGCGAACGTTCTCCGCTTTTTCTTCGAGCAAAAATTAACAAAGAGGTGAGCAAACATGCAACCGAAGCTGCAAATATTGTAGCTAAATATAAACTTTGCATAACGGGATACAAAAGTATAAAAAACACGCGATTTATAAAGGGATTCAATAAAGAATCTGAATTTTCAAAAGAAGATGTTTGATGGAGTTACAACTCCATTGACCCCTATAAATAGACGAAAACTGGTGCAAGCTGACATATATTGTATTTATGATACATAACTTTTGTAATTATGATACATCAGATTAAAACATTCTATCTAATTTTGTTCAAAAGATTAGTGCTGCTAAATATTATTTCCCCGGAGATAAAAATTTTCATAATAAGTATATAAAAGGGTAAGTACATTCTTCAAAATGAACTTTTAATAATACTATAACAACATAAGACTATAACACTTATCACCAAAATTCATAACATGATGATAAAGAACGACTTAAAACTTTTACTGACCGGATTAGCCTTTGCATTGGCGTCATGCAGTTCAAATAATAAAGAGATCGTAACACCAAATCCATTTGATACTAGCAGCAAGAGTAGTAGTACTCAAAGAGACAAGATTGTTGTCATCAGCGACTTGCATCTTGGAAATGACTTGGCTTATTCTGAAAATGTAAAGCACTTGAAGCGATTGGAAGAATTTCTCAATGAAGTGCGAACATCAGTTACAGTAAAGGAGCTAGTCATTGCAGGCGACATGTTCGACGAGTGGTATATCCCTACAAGGACAGACAGTTACGGCGGTGGCACTCAAGCCGACTTCATCAGAAAAACAGTAGCTGCAAATCAGAGCATTTTTAATGTACTGAATCGTATTATTAAAGATGGTAATGTAAAGGTCACTTACATCCCCGGCAATCACGATATGGGATTCACCGCTGAGAACGTTGATATAGCAATGCCGGGAGTGAATCAAGCTCGCGATTCAAAGGAGAAATTTGGTATAGGAACCTATCACCCAGATGGTTATCCTGAAATAGCCATCGAACATGGGCATCGTTATGACTTTTTCTGTGCAATGACTCCGGATGCCAATGAATCTGAAGCACCGGGCGCAACATTACCTCCGGGATATTTCTTTGCACGTATCGCAGCGAATTCATTCACCGATCCTACTACACCTGAGGCTGCAACAAAAGTTCCCACTATACCTGAAAAAGATCAAAGTGATCCCGAACAATACAGTAAATACGTTTACTATAGTTTGTGGAAGTATGTGATGGAGAAAGTTATTTATGTGAAAGATAACTTCAGTGATAACATTATTAAAACAAATGTGGGAAATTTCACCAAAACATATTCCATCAATGATGTTCTACCTTATAGTGCACCTGACGGCAGTATACAAATGAAATTATATAATGGTCTTTTTACTCAAACCAATTGGAATGCACGTTTGATATACAATAATGCCAAAGTTGCTACTAATATTAACGAAGCAATAAAAGGTAGCTTGGAAACGAAATTCATTGATGACGAGTCAAGTGTACAATATTTCAATGTTCCGGAGTCCATTATCCGTGTTGTTATTTTCGGTCATACTCATTTACCGATGATTAAATCTTATACCAGCCGCGAAGGTAAGCCGTGTGTTTATGCTAATTCCGGCACATGGGAAGATAAGAAAACCCGTGATAAAAATGAAGTAATAGATCAAGATAACATAAATATGAACTTCGTTGTGGTTATGCCCGACCAAGCCAATAAGAAGAAATTACAGGTGGGTTTGTACCAATACAAAGCTGGTAAACATGTATTGGTAGATAACAAAGGAGTGGAATTATAAATTTCACAGCTTTTGATGAATATCCGTCTTGATGTGAAAATATTTGCAACAGGGCGGATATCTTTATATACCGTACAGTAATTCTTATTCGAAAATAACATTCTATATCAATAAACACACCTTTTTCCAAAGGTGATAACTCTAAATTATAGAGTTTTTATTAAAAACAACCATATTCTCTACCTTTCCAACACTTTCAGTTCTATTCTGTGGGCTTTCTATGCCAGACTTTGTATGTTTATGCTAAATGTAGTTAACCGTACTCATTTTTCTTATTATATTTATATCTTTGTTTCAGATGTGAAACCTTTAAATTCTGAGCGTTATGTACACTATACAAGCAAATCCCAGTGGCTCTCGTAAACTGGATATTTCGGAAGAGAATCTCGCTACAATTGAGAAATATAGACTATTCGGTCATCTTATCGATAGTAATGGCATTGTAGATGAAGCTGTTTTAGAAAAGCTAAGACTGAATATCCGCTCTCTTATTGCTTCACAAGAAGAAGACAGTAAAGATCTACTCGACCTCTGCATCGATGTAATCTACCACAATAATATGAAAGCATTCGGTCTGCAACAACTTATCAGACTTTATATCGAATGGCTGTCCAATCAAGAAACAACGGATGATGAAGAGGAATGAAAACAATCAATACTTGCGGGAAACTGCCATACAGCCCGCTTATACCTGCCATTAAGGCATTATGCGATGCCAATAAGGGTGATAAATTGGAAATCATCATGGATGATGCCACTGCTTTTAGTGATCTAAAGGAATATCTTTCCGAAGTTAAAATAGGATTTCGGGAGATATACGATGGAGAGCAAATGACAGTACAATTCACCGTTAAATAAGTTTCAATAGATATTTAAGAACCTCTTAAATCCTAAGCGCGGGACACCTTTTTTAGAAAGGTATCTGTATTATTGTGGTGTATGCGCAAAGCTATGAGAGAAGCCTGTAGCATAGCGCCTTAAGGCATATTTTCTTCCGACTGCATGAAAATACTAAAATTATCACGTACCTTTGCAGCATGAAAGAATATCGAATGACCGATTGGCTGCCAACCACCAAGAAAGAAGTAGAGCTACGTGGTTGGGATGAATTGGATGTGATCTTATTCAGTGGAGATGCTTATGTTGACCATCCTTCCTTTGGAGCTGCCGTTATAGGGCGTATACTCGAAGCGGAAGGATTGCGTATAGCCATCGTTCCACAACCCAATTGGCGTGACGATTTACGTGATTTCAAGAAACTCGGACGTCCACGTCTTTTCTTCGGCATAAGCGCTGGATGTATGGACTCCATGGTGAACAAATACACTGCCAACAAACGCCTTCGCAGTGAAGATGCTTATACACCCGATGCCCGCCCCGATATGCGTCCCGAGTATCCTTCTATTGTTTATACTCAAATCCTAAAAAACATTTATCCCGATGTTCCGGTTGTTTTAGGCGGAATTGAGGCTAGTCTACGCCGTGTCAGCCATTATGATTATTGGCAAGATGAACTACGCAAAAGTATTCTCGTAGATAGTGGTGCCGACCTACTCATTTATGGTATGGGTGAAAAACCTATTTTGGAACTGGTGGAACGGATGAAAGACCTTACCAATGCCTCCCCGGATACACGGTTCTTTACAGTGGCAGATATAAAAGAGTTGTTTACAATCCCTCAGATAGCATATACCTGCAAAACTTCCGACTTCGCATCGCAAGAAGGTGATATCCGCCTGGCTTCACATACCGAATGCCTTAAGGATAAAAAAAAACAAGCTGCTAACTTCCGCTATGTAGAAGAAGAAAGCAACAAATATGCCGCTTCGCGTATTACGCAGGAGACGGACAAACTCACTGTAGTAGTCAATCCTCCTTATCCGCCAATGTCGGAACAAGAGCTTGACCGTTCGTATGAGCTACCCTATACGCGCCTGCCTCATCCTAAATATAAGGGTAAACGTATTCCGGCTTATGACATGATTAAGTTCTCGGTCAATATACACCGAGGTTGTTTCGGTGGCTGCGCTTTTTGCACCATCTCCGCACATCAAGGCAAGTTTATAATCAGTCGCAGCAAACCAAGCATATTACGCGAAGTAAAAGCTGTGATGGATTTACCTGATTTCAAGGGTTACCTAAGTGACTTGGGAGGGCCATCGGCAAATATGTACCGCATGAAAGGGCGTGATGAAAGCGTATGTATGAAGTGCAAACGCCCGTCGTGTATTCATCCGAAAGTATGTCCCAACCTGAATACGGATCATCGCCCGCTACTCGATGTCTATCATGCTGTGGATGCATTGCCCGGAATCAAGAAAAGCTTTATAGGTAGTGGCGTACGCTACGACTTGTTGCTCCATCGCAGTAAAGACGAAGCAACAAACCGAAGTGCGGAAGAATATACCCGTGAATTAATCGTAAATCATGTCAGCGGGCGATTGAAAGTTGCCCCCGAACATACCAGCGACCCTACCTTATATGTGATGCGTAAACCGTCATTTCAACAGTTCGAAGAGTTTAAGCGAATCTTCGATCGCATCAATAGCGAAGAAGGACTGCGTCAGCAGCTCATCCCCTACTTTATCTCCAGCCATCCGGGCTGTACGGAGGAAGATATGGCGGAGTTGGCAGTGATTACAAAACGGCTGGATTTCCATTTGGAACAGATACAGGACTTTACCCCCACTCCAATGACTGTTGCCACCGAAGCATGGTACACCGGTTATCATCCTTATACACTCGAACCCATATTCAGTGCAAAGACACAACGGGAGAAGTTGGCACAACGTCACTTCTTCTTCTGGTATAAGCCTGAAGAACGGAAGAATATCATTAATGAATTACGGCGCATAGGTCGGCAGGATTTAATTGATAAACTCTACGGAAAGCGTTGATATAGTACAGAGCCAGCGATCAATGCACTAATCTTCTCGTTTCTCTTCGCACTTTACATAAACCGGTTGTCGCTTCCACCCGATATTCTTGATCTTCCCTTCCGCTTGCAAGCGAGTCAACTGCCGGATTGCCGTGCGCGATTTAATGCCGCACAATTCCTGAAGCACACTACGGGTAAGATGATCATGACTCTGGAGATAGGCATTTACTCTGGCATCGACTTCTTCATCGGACACCCTCACCGAGTGTGCTACTTTAATGCGATCGAATTTCACCGGTCCCAACTGCCTGCGCAGTTTCTGATCGGGTACAAAATTGACACCTTTTATATGTACTTTTGTATTTCGACGCTTGGTATCCTCCAAAATATCCTCACCGTCACAAGTCAGAGAGATTTGGAAATATCCAAGCCCGTTAAGGTGCACCCGCTGTCCGTCGCGCAAATGTTCTCCTACCACACGGGAGACAGCATCAAGGACGGCATTAGCATCTATTTCGGTTAATGAGCATCGGTCCTGTATGGCGTGCGCCAGTTCGTCGGTTTCCACTCTGCCATTTAATACAGGACGTGCATGATAGCGTTTTTCTCCCCTTTTGTCCGAGTCGGGATTCTCATACCATTCAAATCGGATAGACATGATTTACGATCGATATAAACATTCTTTAATGCGGATTTACTAGGGGGAAATAAGATTTTCGACCGGGGTAAATTCAATTTTCTACCTAAGAGAAGTACTTTGACACTCCCGTGGCAAACGTTTGACACGGACATGGCAAAGCTTTGACACTTTAATGGCAAACGATGGACACTAGAGTGTCAAAGCAATCTCTATACGGACAAATATACAAAAAACAGAGGCTAAATGCAAGTAAAAGCCAGGGGAAATGGCTTTAGTTCCGTTACTTTCCGAGCATAACGGCAATGTATATGAGATTGTAAAAACAATGCTCTTCAGCTTACTTCTTTTATCTTTTCGACACAACGACAGTACATTCTGCTTAATGTTCTTGCATGAACCGGCTTTACTTCTTATAAGTTTTAGACACAACGACAATGGCTATCTCGAATAAATTCGAGATGGCTCTTCCTTTAAGACATTGTGTAATCTGAAATAGATGCCATTCATTGAAAGCAAGGCTCGCCCAAGACGACTCAATCTTCAACTTCCATTGCAACAATTTCTTTAAGTACACTAACCGCCGTTTCCACATTGGTGACGCTATTGACGAGCATGCTTCGACGGTTATTTTGATCGCGCAAATCGCAACGTCGGGTGTACTTCATCATGTATGCAATGAGTTTACCGAATGACTTGCTCTTATAATATGGACTTTCCGGATTGGAAACCAGAAACAGAGTCATACGTCCACCTTTCAGGAAGACTTTTTCCACACCAAGACGGGCAGCAATGCGCCGCAACGGTACAATACGAAGTAATTCTTCTGTCTCGGGAGGAATAGGGCCAAAACGGTCGACCAAACGGGTGCGGAAAGTTTCGACATCATCATCGAGTGTCAATCCATCGAGTTCACGGTAGAGTAACATACGCTCACTGCTACCTGTGACGTATGTAGCCGGGAGTAAGAGTTCAAGATCACTTTCCACCTGGCTGTCATCGACAAACTGTTCGCCACTGATCGTTCCGTCATTTTGTAGTTCTTCGGCATATAGCTCGGCAAATTCGTCATTCTTTAATTCGTGTACAGCTTCTGAAAGAATTTTCTGATAAGTCTCGTAACCCAAGTCAGCTATAAATCCGCTTTGCTCGGCACCAAGCATATTTCCCGCTCCACGAATATCAAGGTCTTGCATGGCGATATGAATACCGCTACCTAAATCACTGAAATTCTCTATTGCCTGTAGACGACGCTTCGACTCGGGAGTCAGCGAAGACAAAGGAGGTGCCAGCAAATAGCAGAACGCTTTCTTATTACTACGCCCTACACGACCACGCATCTGATGCAAATCGCTCAGACCGAAGTTTTGAGCTTGATTAATAATGATTGTATTGGCATTCGGAATATCAATTCCACTCTCAATAATCGTAGTGGCAATCAATACATCATAGTCGTAATTGACAAAATCGAAAATGATCTTCTCCAATGCTGCCGGTTCCATCTGTCCGTGACCGATAGCCACACGACAATCGGGTATATTCCGTTCCACCATCATCTTCAATTCGGCCAGATTGGAGATACGGTTGCTCACAAAGAATACCTGACCGTTTCGGCTCATCTCGAAGTTGATTGCATCGGTAATGACTTCTTCATTGAAAGTATGTATCTCGGTCTGTATGGGATAACGGTTGGGTGGAGGCGTGGAAATTACACTCAAATCGCGCGCGCCAAGTAACGAGAATTGCAAAGTACGCGGGATGGGAGTTGCTGTCATTGTGAGTGTATCGACATTCACTTTGAGTTGACGCAATTTCTCTTTCACAGATACACCAAACTTCTGCTCTTCGTCAATAATGAGCAGGCCGAGGTCTTTAAACTTCACATCCTTACCCAAAATGCGGTGTGTACCTATGAGAATATTCACATCTCCCGAAGCCAGCGACTTAAGAATAGCCTTTACCTGAGTGGCGGTACGCGCTCTACTGAGGTATTCCACACGGCAAGGAAAACCTTTTAAACGTTCGCTAAACGTCTGAAAGTGTTGATAAGCCAACACGGTAGTTGGTACCAATACCGCAACTTGCTTATTGTCCGCCGCCGCTTTAAACGCAGCACGTACGGCGACTTCGGTCTTTCCAAAACCCACGTCACCGCAGACAAGCCTGTCCATCGGCCGGTTATTCTCCATATCAGCCTTCACATCAGTCGTTGCTTTGCTTTGATCGGGAGTATCTTCGTAAATAAACGAAGCCTCCAGTTCTTTCTGCATGAAACTATCCGGACTAAACTGGAAACCTTTTTCTTCACGTCGTTGCGAATAGAGCTTGATCAGGTCACGTGCAATATCCTTTATCTTGGTCTTGGTTCGTTCTTTCAGTTTCTCCCAGGCTCCCGTACCCAACTTGTTGAGATGTGGCATTTCGCCATCTTTACCTTTATATTTGGAGACCTTGTGTAGCGAGTGAATGGAGACAAAAACCACATCTTCATTTTGATAGACCAGTTTCATCACCTCCTGTGTCGTATCCCCATTAGGGATACGCACCAGCCCGGCAAAACGCCCCACACCATGGTCGGTATGTACCACATAATCGCCCGGAGTAAACTGATTGAGCTCTTTCAACGAAAGTGCCACTTTACCCGAACGTGCTTTATCACTCTTAAGATTATATTTGTGAAAACGGTCGAACAATTGATGATCGGTAAAGACGCAAACGCCCAGCATATTGTCAGCAAAACCCTCGTGTAAAGTACGTTCCACGGCAGTGAAACGAATATCATCTCCCCGATCATCAAAGATGGCACGAATACGGTCGGTCTGCTTGCTGCTATCGCTGCATATATATAATGTATAGCCCTTATTTATATAATCTTTAAAGCTATCGGCTACCAAATCGAAGTTTTTATGGAAGATAGGTTGGGCGGATGTATTGAATGACACTGTCGCATCCGGAGTACCTGTTGGTTTATTGCCGAATTCCATCCGGTGAAAGCCTAAAGCATCCCGTGTAAAATCCGTTCCATCAAGTAATTTGCCATCCAGGCTAATACCTCCATTTTCTTCCGCTTCACGGGCAACAATGGCTTGTGGTGCCAGTGCCTCATCATGAACGGATTGTATGCGTTCGCGAAGCCAAAGGAAATCGCGCATAGCCAGTAAAGTATCTTTAGGCAAAAAGTCGAGAAAAGAGATCATACCTCCCCTACCGTCTTTGTCAAGGCTTCGACTTAAATCGGGAACAATCACTACGCTTTCCTTTTTAGTTTTCGATAACTGCGTATCAACTTCGAAAGTACGAATACTATCCACTTCATCACCAAAGAAATCTATACGATATGGGAACTCTGACGAAAAAGAAAAGACATCTATAATACTTCCACGTACGGCATACTGTCCCGGCTCGTAGACATAATCGACATATTCAAAACCATAACTGCGCAACACCTCCGTGATGAAATTAGTATCCACCTGTTCGCCCTGATGAAGTTTCAGTGTTTTTTCGCCCAGTTCCTTACGCGAAACCACCTTTTCGGCTAGCGCATCGGGATAAGTCACGATACATAATCCTTCCTCACCCTTTTGTAGACGGCTTAAGACTTCTGTGCGAAGAATCTCATTCGCCGCATCTTTCTGCCCGTACTTAATGGCACGCCGAAAAGAAGACGGAAAGAAAAGGACTTTCTCTTCACCAAGTATTTGAGTCAGGTCATGATAGAAATACCCCGCCTCTTCCAGATCACTTAATATAAAAAGAAAAGGAAAACCGCTACGCTGCACCAATACAGAAGAAAATAATGAGGCGGAAGACGCACAAAGTCCACCACAAAAAAAGTGCCGTATCGACTCATCTTTAAGCAATCTGCTCACAGCTTCCACATTGGGATGAGTGGCATATAGTTGTTGGAGTTCAGAAATGGTCATTGCTATTTACTTTATTCATTCATCTTTTTACCACAGATACACTGCTTCTCTTCTTCTCGCCATGGAGCCATATTGAGTTCCACGGAGTTTTATTCTCTTTTACTCGCGTAAACCGAGTCCTAACAATAACGGTTGAAGTCCTTCTACAAGGCCTCTTCTACAAATAATCAGAAAAAGAACAGAAGAACCCGGAGGGACTTATCGCAACTCCATAATGAACAGAAAGATCATCTGTGTTAATCTGTGTAATCCGTGGTGAAAATCCGGTGCAAAATTACTAAATAATCCTCAGTTATGCTCGATAATTAGAGAAAACACTTAACTTTGTTCCCTATAACAGCCCCCATTTATGGATATACAAACGTCAGATAGCATCGTTATTATCCCGACTTATAACGAACGGGAAAACATAGAAAAAATAATCCGAGCTGTATTCGAACTGGAGAAAACCTTCCACATTCTCATCATCGAAGATGGCTCGCCGGACGGTACCGCTTCTATCGTAAAGAAGTTACAGGAAGAATATCCGGAACGTTTATTTATAGTGGAACGGAAAGGCAAATTGGGGCTTGGCACTGCCTATATTGCAGGATTTAAATGGGCATTGGCACGCCATTACGAGTATGTATTCGAGATGGATGCTGATTTTAGTCATAACCCTAACGATCTACCGAGGCTCTACTCAGCATGTAGCACAGGAAATGCCGATTTAGCTATCGGTTCACGTTATGTCAGTGGGGTAAATGTAGTGAATTGGCCAATGGGACGTGTACTGATGTCCTATTTTGCCTCAAAGTATGTGCAATACATTACAGGTATGCCGATACACGATACCACCGCAGGATTTGTATGTTATCGCCGCAAGGTTTTGGAAACGGTAAAATTGGATAACATTCGCTTTAAAGGATATGCATTTCAAATCGAGATGAAATTTACGACCTTTAAATGCAACTTTAAGATAAAAGAAGTCCCTGTTATTTTCATCAACCGTGAACTTGGCTCTTCCAAAATGAATTCAAGCATATTCGGTGAAGCGGTTTTCGGTGTAATCAAGCTGAAAATACACAGTCTCTTTCATAAATATCCAAAAATGAACTAAAGCTTACGCAACAATGAAAAGGGTTTTAATTCATAATGCAACAATAGTCAATGAAGGAGCCTCCGTTCAAGGTTCCGTTGTATTAGCAGGCGAACAAATTATAGAGATACTGGCCGTTGGACAACAACCGTCTTCTCCGTGTACTGAAGTGATTGATGCAACCGGCTGTTATCTGCTGCCCGGTGTTATTGACGAACATGTTCATTTTCGCGATCCCGGATTAACACAAAAAGCTGATATATCCACAGAAAGTCGTGCCGCAGCCGCAGGAGGAGTCACTTCCATCATGGATATGCCCAATACAAATCCACAGACCACCACTCTCGACGCTCTCGAGCAGAAACTTGAATTGATGAGTCGTAAATCACTTATTAATTATTCCTGCTATTTCGGAGCGACCAATGAGAATTACACAGACTTTGGTAAACTGAATAAGCAGCAGGTCTGTGGAATAAAGCTTTTTATGGGTGCAAGCACCGGTAATATGCTGGTGGATAAGATGAATACCCTGATGAATATATTCAGTGGTACCGATTTACTGATTGCAACCCACTGCGAAAGCCAAAATATAATCAAAGCAAATATCAAACGATATAAGAAGATGTTTCCGGACAGCACCGAAATTCCGATAAGTAAGCATTCCTATATCCGTTCGTCCACAGCTTGTTTACGTTCTTCGGAATTGGCTGTACACCTTGCCGGAATATTTAATTCCCGGCTGCATATTCTGCACATTTCCACTGAAAGAGAACTGGAACTCTTCTCGTCAGCTCCTTTATCAGAGAAGCGGGTTACCGCCGAGGTATGCGTTCCTCATTTACTTTTCTGGAATGCCGACTACGAAACTCTTGGTAGCCGCATTAAATGTAACCCTTCAATAAAGAGGAAATCAGACCGGAGGGCGTTGAGAGTTGCCGTCAATAGCGGAATTATCGACGCTATAGCTACCGATCATGCCCCACACCTTCTAAGTGATAAGCAAGGTGACGCACTGACAGCAACATCCGGTATGCCAATGATTCAATTCTCACTTGTCAGCATGCTCGAACTTGTAGATGAAAAGGTGTTTTCTATAGAAACCATTGTAGAAAAGATGTGTCATGCTCCCGCCCGAATTTATAATATCAGCAAACGTGGATACATTCGTGAAGGTTACCAAGCCGATTTGGTTTTAGTACGACGCGAAGAAGAACCTTGGACACTTACTGCCGACAAGATACTCAGCAAATGTGGCTGGAGCCCGCTCGAAGGAAAATCATTCCACTGGAAAGTTGAAAAGACTTTTGTCAATGGGCAGACCGTATATACCGACGGACATACCGATGAAGACTATCGCGGGCAAATGTTGATGTTCGAACGTTAATCTGCAGAACTTTCCGCGAGCTTAATCCGTTTATATCCGTATGAAAGAAGAAATAGTAACGTATTCCATACACGAAGTAAGCCCGTATATCAACTGGATTTACTTTTTCCACGCATGGGGATTTCAACTCCGCTATGCGGCTATAGCCAATATACATGGTTGCGATGCTTGTCGCGCATCATGGTTAGTATCTTTTCCGGAAGCCGATCGAGCCAAAGCTGCCGAAGCAATGCAACTGTTTAAAGAAGCCAACCGGATGTTGAATCAGTTGGATGAAGAGTATAAAGTCCATGGACTTTTCAAACTGTGCAAAGCAAACTCCGATAATGATAATCTGATTATAGAAGATACAGTACTCCCCTTATTGCGTCAGCAAACGCCACATCCCGATAATAGTCCATACCTGTGTTTGAGTGATTTTATCCGCCCCTTATCTTCCGGTATACCGGATACTATAGGGCTATTTGTTGCGACTTGTGATAGTCATCTGGAGAAACTATATGAAAATGATCCGTACAAGCGAATATTGGTTCAGACACTAGCCGATCGGTTAGCGGAAGCTGCTACCGAGAAAATGCATGAATATGTACGCAAAGTAGCTTGGGGATATGCCAAAGATGAAAATCTTTCCATGCCCGAGCTCCTTGAGGAGAAATACCAAGGTATCCGTCCTGCAGTCGGCTATCCTTCATTACCCGATCAGTCGATAAACTTCACGCTCGACAAGATACTGGGCATGCATAAAATCGGCGTAACATTGACAGAAAATGGCGCCATGAGTCCTCATTCCTCAGTGTGCGGATTAATGTTTGCACACCCTTCCTCCCACTATTTTGCAATAGGAAAAATAGGAGAAGATCAATTGGAAGACTATGCCAAACGCCGTGGAGTCTCTCCCGATAAAATACGTAAGTTCCTTGCTGCCAACCTCAAACTTTAATGTTTTCTATCCGGTATTTCTAAATTAAGCATAAACATCGGGAACTTGAAAAGTAAAAAACAAAGAAAAACATTTGTTCCGATCTGCAATGATGTGATTTTAGAAACATATATGCGACAGATAAAATAAAAAGCAAATCAAGTGATATCGAAGTAGAAATGGAAAACGTAGAACAAGAATTTCTTGCTGTAATCCGGGAGTATTCACGTGTGATCTACAAAGTGTGCTATATGTACACTACCCCCAATGCTACGATAAACGATTTGTATCAAGAAGTAGTTCTGAATATATGGAAAGCATTTCCTAAATTCAGGAAAGAGTGTAAAATCTCGACATGGATTTACCGCATTTCATTAAATACCTGCATCAGTTTCCTGCGAAAAGAAAAAAACATTCCCGAAATCGTCACATTAACTCAGGAAGCGGATCGGAGTGAAGAACTGGATGAAACCCAAGTCATGTTGAAGCAACTTTATCACATGATAAACCGGCTTGGAGAACTGGATAAATCCATCATACTACTCTACTTGGAAGAGAAAAGTTACGAAGAGATTTCGGAAATCACCGGCTTGACTCTGACAAATGTTGCGACAAAGATCAATCGCATTAAGGATAAATTAAGAAAAATGAACAAAGAGGAATAATATGGAATTGGACGAACTTAAACAATCCTGGAATAAGTTGAATCAGCAATTGGAAAAAGATACGATTGCCAATGAAAATGAAATTGCAAATCTCGTCAGCAAATATAAAGCTAACGCAGACAAAAGTCTGAAACGTCTTACCGGTTGGCAAAGATTGTCCATAAGTCTCGGCTTTGTTGGACTCTTCATTCTATTAGTAGTATGCCTATTACCATCTATGTTTCATGTTGGTGAAACATACCAATCAAAAGTCAACGCTTTGATCATTTTCTTTGCGATAAGTCTCATTATTGGTATCTGCTGGGATTATCAGAACTATGTATCCATAAAAAGTATTCGGGTTGACAGTATGCCGGTAGCTGAAGTCAGCAAACGAATGCTCAAGTTTCGTCAATGGATGAAGTATGAAGTGATTGGCATATCCATTTGGATCATCCTATTCAATATTGTCAATTACTGGGTAATGGATTATTATTTGGAATCTGCCGGTACACAAGCTCTTTTAATCCTATTCTTCTTGACATGTGATGCCGTAATCATCTACTTCCTGTATAAGAGAATAGCATATAAGCACCTCAATAAAATTAAAAAAAATATTGAAGACTTGGAAGATATATGCACAGAATAACTCTGATAGTCTTTTTACTCCTTCTAATACCTGACATATATATCTATTTGATCTATATATTCCGGAAAGTAAAAAATAGATGGCTGCATGCATTCTATTGGTTACCAACTGTGTTATTACTTACCGGATATTCTTATTACATGTACTGTACAGGGGATAATGTTTTAGCCAATCACACTCAAGCCATCGGTAAGCTAGCTATCGGATTGTTTCTATTCTCCATACCCAAAATAGCCTTTATAATTTGTTCTATCTTAGGTCTATTACTTCGTTTGTTATATCGACCATTGCATCATGTTTTCGTATGGATCGGTCTATTCATCAGCATTGCATGCTTCGCAGGCATATTATATGGGGCAACATTAGGCCTCAAGCACTTTCAAGTTAAACAAGTCACATACTACCACCCCAAGCTACCTAAATCTTTTGAGGGATACACCATCACACAAGTATCCGATATACATATTGGCAGTTGGAAAGGAAAAGAGGGAGTTATTCGCAGAATGGTGGAATTGGTCAACAGTCAGCATGCCGACATGATTGTCTTTACCGGAGACTTGGTGAACCAAAGGAGTGCAGAGTTAATTGGATTTCAAAATATCTTGTCCGACTTTCATGCTCGGGATGGAGTATATTCTATCTTAGGAAATCATGATTATGGCACCTATTATCATTGGGCAAATCCGAAAGAAGTAACGAATAACATGAATGAGTTATTGAATCAGGAAAAGTCAATGGGCTGGCAACTTTTAAACAATGACCATCGCATTATTCATCGTAGCAATGACAGCATCGCTCTTATAGGAGTCGGAAACGATGGAGAACCACCTTTCTCTCGTTTTGCCGATTTAAAAAAAGCATCGAAAGATACTAAAGGAATGTTTCGGATCTTATTAAGCCACAACCCAACACATTGGAAACGTGAGGTTCTGCCTCAAACCAATATTGAATTAATGCTTTCGGGACATACCCATGCCATGCAAGGGACATTTTTCGGTCATTCGTTAGCCTCGCTACTCTACCCCGAATGGGGAGGTATGTATGCCATGAAAAATAGACAAGCGCTGTACGTCAATGTCGGTATAGGTTACGTTGGGTTGCCATTCAGATTCGGTGCATGGCCGGAAATAACAGTGATAAAATTAAAATGCGGTAATAAAGCACAATTCTCAAAATAGATTATCTTTGCGATTAAAATTCAAATCTATGAAGATACTCTATTATATTTATCAAATTTGTTTTGCATTACCTGTTTTATTGGTACTGACTATACTCACAGCTTTAGTTACTACAGTGGGTTCTTTAATTGGAGGAGCTCATATTTGGGGGTATTATCCAGGTAAAGTATGGTCACAATTGGTCTGTTTTTTTCTTCTTATACCAGTCAAGGTAGAAGGTAGGGAAAAACTTCACAAACACACATCTTACGTTTTCGTTCCAAATCATCAGGGGGCTTTTGATATCTTTTTAATTTATGGATTTATTGGCCGTAACTTCAAGTGGATGATGAAAAAAAGTCTGCGCAAGATACCTTTTGTAGGAAAGGCTTGTGAAAGCGCCGGGCATATTTTTGTGGATCGCTCCGGGCCAAAGAAGGTGCTGCAAACGATAAAGCAGGCTAAATCATCATTAAAAGACGGAGTATCACTTGTCGTTTTTCCCGAAGGTGCCCGTACCTTTACCGGTCACATGGGATACTTTAAGAAAGGAGCTTTCCAATTAGCCGATGAGCTACAACTGGAAGTAGTGCCTGTCACTATAGACGGTTCGTTCGAAATATTACCACGGACAGGTAAATGGATAAACCGTCACCGTATGATACTGACCATACATGAGCCTATCCCTCCCCACGGACAAGGGGTTGAAAATATAAGAAACACCATGGATCTAGCATATAATGCTGTAGAAAGTGCATTACCCGAAAGCTATAAAGGAATGGTCAGAAATGAAGATCAAGAACAGGGATAAAAATACCTCACCAAAATTTTGTATATAGCCTCATTAATAGAAGATATTCAGTAAACATCCCATTTCATGCTCAAGTGTATTCTTCAAACAATCAGATAAGAATTATCTAACTGGACCAATCAAGGCAACTTAACATCACCTTGATTCTGTTGCTTGATTGCAATGTTTTCCTCCATACGCCGGTGTTCATCAATCAATTGCATATTTTCCTTTGCCTTTACAAGAAAGTCTCTTATCAACGGATTATTCTGAAAAGTAGGTGGAGCATTATTTATAATTTCCTCTATCTGCGGTGTCATTACCGGATAAGGCAATGAACTGCATAGCATCATAAAGACGCCCGGGCCAAGTACATTATTGTAGTTCGTGGAGATAAAGTCCTTGACATAATCATTCATCTTCTTGACTAAAATGGCATTTTCTTTAGACAACTGATCATGTACTTCCGTCAGATCAGCTCCATCCATAACCATCCTAGCCTCCTTACTATCCAATTCACTTATGCCCAATTCAAAAGCATTGCGCTTAGCCAAAAAAGAGTATAATGCATCATTCAAAGGAGTACCTCTGGCATCCAATTGGGAATCAGTGATAGAGACATCCATTTTACCGTCTTCAAGTACTAAAGGCATAATGCTTTCACCGTCTATGTATAAAGTGACAAGCATAGCTGAATCAACCTTCCCTTTCATCGTAAACAAACCATGAATAACCTCGGCTGAATCAACGTTTATCCACTGTCCACCTTTATAACTTTTTAAGAATAGCATCTTACCATCAAGACTGGTGATAGATGAAGATCCTTCAATTTTATACTTCTTGGTACATGAAGCAAAAACCAGCAACAATAACAAAGGTAACAAATGACTCAAATTCACTCTAATCATGCAAATACGATTTAATGAAATATTTCCCAAATGTACGACGTATTCAAGTTGTAAAAAAACATTTTATCAATATTTAATTTTTGCCTTAATTTTTTTCTTTAATATTATTTATAAGCTATCAAAGAAAGAAAAACTATTCAGCTTTTTTCCTATTTTTGCAAAAATGATAAGGATAACATATTCTGAAACAATAAATCAATGGTAATGAAAATCAAAAACTTTCTAGTATTATTTGCCACGCTAGCTTTCGGTCAATTTATAAAGGCCGATGAAGGAATGTGGTTGTTGCAGTTGATGAAACAGCAAAATTCTATTGACTTGATGAAAAAGCAAGGGTTGAAGTTGGATGCAGATGCATTATATAACCCTAATGGCGTTTCACTAAAAGATGCAGTAGGTATCTTCGGAGGAGGATGCACGGGCGAAATTATTTCATCCGAAGGATTAATCCTAACTAACCATCACTGTGGTTATGCATCAATTCAGCAGCATAGTAGTGTGGAACATGATTATCTTACGGATGGGTTCTGGGCGAAGAACCGCAGTGAAGAATTACCTACTCCGGGATTAAAATTTCAATTCATCGAACGTATTGAAGACATTACATATATTGTCAATCAAAAGATAGCGAATGGGGAAACCTCAGAAATCAAAGCGTTGACACGTCCTTTTCTCGATAAATTAGCTAATGAGTTATTTGAAAAAAGTGATTTAAAAAACAAAAAAGGTATTCAGGTACAGGCATTGCCTTTCTATGCAGGAAATAAATTCTATTTATTCTATAAGAAAGTTTATTCGGATGTACGTATGGTAGCTGCTCCTCCTTCTTCGATCGGAAAGTTCGGAGGTGAAACAGACAATTGGATGTGGCCACGTCATACAGGTGACTTTTCTATGTTTCGTATCTACGCTGATGTCAATGGTGATCCTGCAGAGTATTCACCCAATAATAAACCGTTAAAGACTCCGAAGTATTTAACGATATCAATCAAAGGTTTGAATGAAGGTGACTACACCATGATAATGGGATTCCCCGGAAGCACCAGCCGTTACCTTACCGTATCGGAAGTTAAAGAACGTATGGAAGCTTCCAATGATCCACGTATCAAGATTCGCGGTGTACGCTTGGCTGTGTTAAAGGAAGTCATGGATGCCAGTGACAAGACACGTATTCAGTATGCAAATAAATTTGCAGGTTCAAGCAACTATTGGAAGAATTCAATAGGAATGAATAAAGCTATTATTGACAATGACGTATTGGGTGCAAAGGCGGAGCAAGAAAAGAAATTCAATGAGTTCGCTAAAAATAGACCTGAATATCAGGGAGTCGTAAACAAAATAGATTCTATTGTAAGTAGTACAATGCCCGTTACTCGTCAATTCTATTACCTGTCGGAAGCTTTCAGAGGAGCTATTGAGTTCGGAAGTCCCTTCCAGTTAATGGATCAAATGAAAAGAGCCATTAATGAAAAGAATGACAGTTTAAAGAATAAAACAATTGAGGAACTTAAGGGCGTTTTTGCGGCACTTCACAACAAAGATTACGATCATGAAGTGGATCGTAAAGTGGCTAAAGCAGTATTCCCGGAATATGCCAAAGCTATTGCTGCAGCGGATCGCCCTGTATTCTTCAATGTAATTGAAAAGCAATTCAAGGGAGACTATAATGCATACATTGATGCAATGTATGATAACTCTATCATGTCCAGCCAAGCAAACTTTGATAAGTTCATCAAGAAACCTACTGTTAAAGTCATTGATAATGATTTGGCTACAGCATATTCACGCGCTAAATTCGATAAAACAAATGAAATTGCAAAGCTTCTGAATACAGGTGGTAATGAACTGGCATTATTGCACAAAGCATACATCCGCGGCTTGGAAGAAATGAAGTTACCGGTACCGTCTTATCCGGACGCAAACTTTACCATCCGCCTCACTTATGGTAATGTGAAATCATATGACCCTCGTGATGGTGTGCATTACAACTACTATACAACAGCTGATGGTATATTGGAAAAAGAAAACCCGGAAGACAGAGAATTCATTGTACCGGGAAAATTGAAAGAATTGATTGAGAAAAAGGATTTTGGTCGCTATGCATTGGCTGACGGAAGATTACCGATCTGCTTCTTAAGCAGCAATGACATCACCGGAGGTAATTCAGGAAGTCCTGTCATGAATGCTCAAGGACAACTTGTAGGCTGTGCATTCGATGGTAATTGGGAGTCATTAAGTGGAGACATTAACTTCAACAACCAGTTACAGCGCTGTATCAATTTGGACATCCGCTATGTTCTGTTCATTCTAGAAAAATTAGGAAACTGCAAACATCTTGTCGACGAGATGACAATTGTAGAGTAATAAATGTGAAATGATAAGTGATTGGGAAAAATACAACCAATCCTTATCATTTCTTTTTATTTACAAATCGTAAACTGCTAATCACAATATAATAAATGATAAAGAAAATTCTTTTACTCGCTGCTTTTACTTTTCCCATCCTACACTTAGCTTTTGCCGACGAAGGTATGTGGATGCTTACAGATTTGAAGAAACAAAATGAAGTAGCCATGACAGAGCTAGGTCTACAAATTTCTGTCGATGATATTTACAACCCTAATGGAATTTCCCTAAAAGATGCCGTAGTGCACTTCGGAAGTGGTTGTACAGGTGAAGTAATATCAGCGGAAGGCTTGGTATTAACGAATCATCATTGTGGATACGGCTCCATTGCTCAATTGAGTAGTGTGGATCACGATTATCTGACCAACGGATATTGGGCAATGAATAGAGAACAGGAACTCCCCTGCAAAGGTCTGACTATAACATTTATCGATCAAATACTGGATGTGACAGATTATGTCAAAGAGCAGTTGAAAAAAGATCCGGATCCAAATGGCGTAAACTATTTATCTCCTAAATATTTAGCCATAGTAGCTAAACGATTTGCAACAACCGAGAATATCAAAGATAAACCGGGGCAAGTTCTTGAGCTAAAGGCTTTTTATGGTGGTAATAAATATTATATGTTTATAAAAACCACTTACAGTGATATCCGCTTTGTAGGTGCTCCTCCTTCATCTATCGGAAAATTTGGTGCTGACACAGACAATTGGATGTGGCCCCGCCATACCGGAGACTTCTCAATGTTCCGTATCTATGCAAATTCCAATGGAGAACCGACTCCTTATTCGAAATCAAATATTCCTCTAAAAGTAAAAAAGCACCTGACAATCAGCTTAGATGGATACCGTGAAGGGGATTTCACTTTCGTAATGGGATTTCCTGGGAAAAATTGGAGATACATGATTTCGGACGAAGTGGAGGAACGAATGCAAACAGTTAATTTCATGCGTCAACATGTTCGCGGGGTGCGCCAAGAAGCATTATTGCAAGAAATGCAAAAAGACCCCGCAGTTCGTATTCATTATGCCAGTAAATATGCCTCATCTGCCAATTACTGGAAGAATGCCATTGGCATGAACGAAGGATTAATCCGGCTAAAAGTTCTTGAGACTAAACGTGCACAACAGGAACAGTTACTTTCAAGAGGTCGTGAACTGAAAGATTCTTCATACCAAAAAGCTTTTAATCAGATCAGAAACATCGTACAAGTTCGTCGCCCGGCCCTATATCACCAACAAGCGATCCAAGAAGCTCTTATCACAGGGTTGGATTTTATGAGTATTCCCAATGTCAGTGCTTTAATGGAAGCATTAAAAAGTAAAGATAAGGTGAAAATTAATACGGCAACTGATAGCTTAAAAGTTGCTGCTAATGGTTATTTCGCGTCTGTACCTTTTCCTGAGGTTGAGCGCATTGTAGCTAAGAAGATGCTGCAAACTTATAAGGAATACATACCTGCAGATCAGCGTATCGGGATTTTCGCAATCATCGATAAACGATTTAAAGGTAATAGCGATGCTTTTGTAGATGCGTGTTTCAAGTATTCCATATTCGGCAGTAAGGATAATTTTGACAAATTCTTACGTAAACCCAATTTATATAAATTAGGTTTCGACTGGATGGTTCTGTTTAAAAGCTCTATTACCGAAGGGTTGCTCCAGACAGCAATTGCAATGGCTGAAGCCAATAAAAACTATGATGCTGCACACAAAGTATGGGTAAAAGGCATGATGGATATGAAACGGAGCTCCGGCATTCCAATTTATCCCGATGCAAACTCTACTCTTCGACTCTCTTATGGTCGCGTACTTCCATACACTCCTGCTGATGGTGTGGTACATAAGTATTATACAACCTTGAGTGGAGTAATGCAAAAAGAGGACCCCAATAATTGGGAGTTTGTAGTACCTGCTAAACTCAAACAATTGTATCAGGCAAAAGACTTTGGAAGATACGCCATGTCTAATGGAGAAATGCCCGTATGCTTCATTGTCAATACAGATAACACTGGAGGAAATTCAGGTAGTCCGGTATTTAATGCCAAAGGACAACTTATTGGGACAGGTTTTGACCGAAATTACGAAGGATTGACAGGTGATATTGCGTTCCGTCCGTCTTCACAACGAGCCGCTGTCGTAGATATAAGGTATACCCTATTTATTATTGATAAATTTGCCGGCGCATCCCATCTCATTAAAGAGTTGACGATATCCGAGTGAACCTAATCTGTATTCATTTGTTATATAATCTGAAATAGAAAAGCTGATGCATTCAAAATAAAATCATCCTTGGCATCAGTTGCAAAAAGAACGATGCTAAGGATTTTTTTTACAAAAAGATGCGAAAGATTATCTATTATGATAGTAATAACAAGTAAGATAGAAAAGGAACATTATGGAAAAATTCAAAGACTTAATACAATCTGAGAAGCCTGTACTGGTAGATTTTTTCGCTACTTGGTGTGGTCCGTGTAAGGCTATGCATCCTGTACTGGAAGAATTAAAAGAAGAAATAGGGGATGAAGCCCGTATTGTAAAGATAGACGTAGATCAACATGAGGATTTAGCAGAATTATACCGTATCCAAACAGTCCCCACATTTATTGTATTTAAGAAAGGAGAAGCCCTGTGGCGTCATTCCGGTGTGATTCGTGGGAAAGATTTAATGGCAGCCATTGAACAAGCTAAGAACTAAATCGGATTATAAAGAAATTTAAATTAAGGTATCTATTTGGGATACCTTAATTTTTTTACACCTACTGTAAATCATTATCTTCTTTAGCATTATCATATAAAGAGCTCCAGCTTCTAATATATTTCTATGAATGGAAATCAAATTCTCCAGAAGAAAAACTAATCTTACATAAAAAGTTTTAAAGATAAATCCGCTTTACTAAACTTCAAATTTCCTACAAAATCCAATGCTATCTTTACACCTTAAAACATCGATACATAATATGAATGAAACATCAAAATACCAATTCACCATTATTATTCCAGTATATAATGAAGAAGACAATATATACTTGCTTGAACAGAAGATAAACGACTTTCTACCCACATCTTTATACTCAACTTGTGTCCTATTTGTCAACGACGGCTCTACAGATTCCAGCTTAGTACGCATCAATGAAATATGCACACGCAATAATCATTTTTTTTACATCTCACTAGCGCATAATTCCGGGCTTAGCGCAGCTCTTAAAGCAGGAATTGACAATACAGACTCGCCTTACGTGGGCTATATGGATGCAGACTTACAAACCACTCCTAACGATTTCAATCTCTTGCTTAATGAAATAAAAGATTATGAACTTGTAATGGGAATACGGGCAAATAGGAAAGACTCATTCTTTAAAAATATTCAATCAAGAATAGCTAATGGATTTCGCCGTATGATGACCCATGACGGGGTGGAAGATACCGGTTGCCCCCTAAAGGTCATACACACCGTATATGCAAAACGCATTCCTTTTTTTAATGGAATGCACCGCTTTATACCTGCATTGATACTTTTGCAAGAAGGGAAAATCAAGCAGATACCCGTTCATCACTTTCCCCGAATGGCTGGTCAATCAAAGTATCATTTATGGAACAGGTTAATATCTCCATTTATTGACTGTTTTGCATATAAATGGATGAAAAAACGTTATATAAATTATCAAATAACGAAAAATAATCTGATACTAAAATGAGGTATACATGAGAACTCATTTCATCATATTCGCAATAGGATTTCTTTCACAATTATTTTTTTCTGCACGAACCATTGTCCAATGGATCTTAACAGAACGAGAAAAACGTGTGCTATCTCCTTCTGTTTTTTGGATTTTAAGTATCGCCGGTTCCTACTTATTATGTTTATATGGTTGGTTCAGAAATGACTTCGCAATTATTTTAGGACAATTTATTTCCTACTATATTTACTTAGGGAATCTCAATCTAAAAGGAATATGGAATAAAATCCCGGTCCTATTAAAAGGGCTTTTGCTCATAACCCCCATATTTGCAATCGCCTTTATGCTTCGAAACATTAGCGGATTTATGAATAGTTTCTTTCAAAACAGAACGGTTCCGGTATGGCTGATCATTTTTGGCGCTATAGGACAAGTCACTTTCACGCTTCGCTTCATATACCAATGGTTATACTCTTATCATCATCACGAATCATTACTTCCTATAGGCTTTTGGATAATTAGTCTGATCGGTTCTTCTTTAATTTTAATATACGGAATCATAAGAATAGATCCAGTATTAATATTGGGGCAATCTTTCGGATTAATGGCTTATGGAAGAAATTTATATATAGGTCTCAATCAATCAAATTATGCAATTGATAAAAAATAAGCTACCATACATTGGCATATGCTTAGCTTTATTGCCTCTTATGTTTTTTAGAGATTATACTCCAGATAACGAATTGCGCTATTTAAGCATTGCAGATGAAGCTCTTAGGAATGGCACATTTTTCACGTTCACTAATCATGGAATAATATATGCTGACAAACCTCCCTTATATTTCTGGTTTATAATGTTTGCCAAATATTTATTAGGAAAACATTATATGCTTCTCTTATCAATGATGTCACTAATTCCAGCACTGATAATAGTACATACGATGGACAAATGGATAAAGTATACAAATGAAGAGATACGTTTAACCGGAGGCTTAATGCTACTAAGTTGTGGATTATTTCTTGGCATGACTGTCATTCTGCGAATGGATATGCTTATGTGTATGTTTATCACCTTGGCGCTCCGTTCCTTTTATGAAATGTTAACGGTAAGAAGCAATAGCAAAAAACACTCCTATTTATTTCCTATCTACATTTTTCTCGCAATATTCAGCAAAGGTCCAATAGGATTACTCATACCCTTATTTAGCATTACTACCTTCTTAGTATTCACAAAACGTTGGCGTTCTATAAGTAAATATTGGGGAATAAAGACTTGGGGAATTCTTTTAGTTGGATGCACCATTTGGTTTATCTGCGTCTACGTCGAAGGAGGAGCATCTTATCTCAATAATCTTCTTTTCCATCAGACTGTAGATCGAGCTGTGAATTCTTTCCATCATAAACAGCCTCCATATTATTACCTGATTTCAGTTTGGTATTCCATGCTGCCATGGTCAATACTTATTATTGGGTCAATTATAACAGCTATATACAGGAAGAAGATAGGATTGGAGCTTCAGCGTTTTTTCCTAACCATTATAGCAACTACACTCATCATTCTATCACTTATCAGTTCTAAGATAGACGTGTATCTATTACCAATCTTCCCTTTTGCCGTATATCTCACAATTTCTTTATCCGAGATCAAATGGAATCATTGGCTAGCAATATCCGTTGCAATACCATCATATGTATTTATTCTAACTACTCCTACGCTTTTCTACTTAGCACATCAAACAGACACTCATTATATGGGAAATCTATTATTTTACATAGCTGCATGCGTATTGAGTGTATCAGGAGTATTTTCATTATATACGCTCTATTATAAAAAATTATTCTTGAAAGCAATTCGGGAAATTGTCTTCGGATTATTTTGTGCAATATTTATAGGTAGCTGGGCCATGCCAAAGATCAATTCGAAACTAGGTTATGGAGAGTTGTGCCGAAAAGCAATAGAAATTGGTAATGAACAACATCTTTCAAATTATGCTGTATACGATATTTCGAGACCCGAGAATATGGATGTATATCTACAACGGAACGTACATGTCACTACTTTGGATGATATAAATTCGAAAAAAATACAAAATACAATTCTGATGATACCTACCAAAAGCATAAAATTGTTGAATAACGAAATTATAAAAAACAGAATTTATACTGTAGGAAATTATAGTATTATTAAGATATAAATAAAAAAGCTAAATATGAAAGTTCTAGTTACCGGAGCCGCTGGCTTTATCGGATCATATATGGTGAAAGCTCTGCTTAAAGAAGCATATGAAGTTGTTGGTTTGGATTCAATCAATTCATATTATGACAAACACCTAAAATATGCCCGACTCGAAGAATCGGGTATCAATCATGGTGAGATTAAAAAGAATCAATTCATGACAAGTCAGCTCTATCCGAAATATAGGTTTATTAGACTGGATTTAACAGACAAAACAGACATCAAAGAACTTTTTCAGAATGAGAAATTCGATATAGTCATCAATCTTGCTGCTCAAGCAGGTGTTAGATACTCTTTGGAGAATCCTTATGCATACGTTAAGTCTAATATATTAGGTTTCTTGAATATATTAGAGAATTGCAGATATAATGGAATAAAACATTTGCTATATGCCAGCTCAAGTAGTGTATACGGGATGAATAGCCATATTCCATATATGGAGACAGACTTTACAGATACGCCAATCAGTATATATGCCGCTACCAAGAAGACTGATGAGTTAATGGCTTATTCGTATAGTAAGTTATACGGTGTGCCCACGACAGGCTTACGCTTTTTTACTGTCTATGGTCCTTGGGGAAGACCGGATATGGCTCCTTTTCTATTTTTAAAATCAATTTTAGAAGGAACTCCTATAAAAGTCTTTAATCATGGAGAACTTAGCAGAGATTTTACGTACATTGATGATATTGTAAAAGGAGTAATGCAGATGGTAGCACGTCCCTCTATAGAGGAAATTCCCTACCGTATATATAATATAGGAAATTCCACTCCGGTCAACCTAATGGATTTTATATCAGTAATAGAAAAAGTAACCGGAAAAACTGCTATAAAAGAGATGAAAGAAATGCAACCGGGAGATGTTTATTGTACGTATGCAGACACTACTCATTTAAAACAAGATTTTGGATATACTCCATCGGTACCTATACAAGTAGGAATTCAAGAATTTTATGAATGGTATATGAGATATTACTATAAGACAAACGTATCTATAATATAGGAGCTTCTATCCATGCCCCGGAATGCATTTCCATAACGTCATCATATCCGGCTCTCCGCAAAGCGATCAATGCTTCTTTTCGCCCGTCATTAATACGCTCCGGATAATGTGCATCACTATTTACTTGGACTCGTATTCCGCGGTCATGCAATACTTTAAAGTAACGAATATTCGGATAAAACACATTTAAAGTCAGGTAAGCTTTTGTATTAACTTCCATCATATAACCTTTGTCCGATATAACATCAAAGTAAGAAAGCACAAGATCGTTATACCATTTTTCATCCATCAAGCCGGGACGATAACACGTTGCATTATAATGTATTTTATCAGCATGCCCTACAATATCGAATCCTCCCAACTCAACCATTCGAAAAGATCGTTCATAATATAATTTGACCACTCTGTCCAAATCACCATGAAAATGATGATCAACAATAGAACGAAATTTATCTGCCGGAACATCTATATCAACTACTTCACCGAAATCATTATAAAGCATGTGCACCGAACCAATACGATAATCCAAAGGTAACTGGGTAAATCGAGATAGAGACGGATTGCTTTCTTCATTTAAGTAGTCAATCTCCAGACCAACATAAAGCTCTATTTTATCGACATATTTAGTTTTTAATCTTTTAAACTCAGCCAAGTAATCATCCATACTCTCCCACTCCATTGTCCATGCAGTGGCAAACGGAAGCGGTGCATGAGACGAAAAGCCATATGCTGTAAATCGATTACTGATTGCAAAACGTACAAAATCTTCCATATTAGCCCTCCCATCACAATAGAGACAGTGGCTATGATAATTAGTCAAATTAGCAACTCCAACTTCCATCGCTTTTTTCCACATATTAACCTTCTATTTCACTCAGCTCCAACCAGCGCAAAGTCTTCTCATCAATCAAATCATTCAAGACAGGCAATCGCTTCGATTTTTCAGTCAACTCATCCACTGATAATGTTCCGCTACATAAAGCGTCTTCAATGCCTTTCTTTTCATTTTCCAAAGAAGCTATTTCATTTTCAAGTTGCTCAAACTCCCTGCGTTCCTTATATGACATCTTACGTTTCTCGTTTAAACGTACCCTGGCTGTCTTTTCTTCTAACGGTTTAGCCGATTCTTTTTCCTTCACAGCCTGAAGATGTTGCTCTTTCCACCCCCTATATTGAGTGTAGTTCCCTGGAAAGTCACGAATATCAGCATCTCCATTGAATACGAGCAAGTGGTCAACTACTTTATCCATGAAATACCGATCATGACTCACAACAATCACACATCCTTTAAAACTTTGCAGATATTCCTCCAATACGTTTAAAGTGACAATATCTAAATCGTTTGTCGGCTCATCTAAAATCAAGAAATTAGGATTTCTCATCAAAACGGTACATAGATATAGCCTACGGCGCTCTCCACCACTTAGCTTATAAACATAACTGTATTGCGTTTCAGGAGTAAACAAGAAATGTTGTAGGAACTGAGAAGCAGTAAGTCGCTTACCATTGCCAAGTTCAATGACTTCAGCAATATTCTGCACCACATCAATAACCATCATCTGATCATCAAATAGCAAACCATCCTGTGAATAATAGCCGAATCGGACTGTCTCTCCAATATCAATAGTTCCAGAATCCGGCTTAACCTCTCCCATTAACATTTTAATGAAAGTCGACTTACCTGTCCCATTATTCCCTATAATCCCCATCTTTTCATAACGGGAAAAAACATAAGAAAAATCCTCCAGTATTTTTAATGAATCAAACGATTTATAAAGATGATCAGCTTCAAATATCTTATTACCAATATAAGAGGCCTTCATGTCGAGTTTGACATTGGTATCGTTAAACCTTTGTTTTGCTACTTTTTCCAAATCGTAAAAAGCCTCTTCGCGGTAACGAGCCTTATGCCCACGAGCCTGAGGCATTCGCCTCATCCATTCCAATTCCGTACGATATAAATTATTAGCGCGGGCTATTTCGGAATTAGTAGCATCCATTCGCTCCTGCCGTTTCTCAAGATAATAGCTATAATTACCGTTATACTGATAGAGCTGATGATTATCAATCTCCATGATTTCGGAACATACACGATCTAGAAAATAACGGTCATGCGTCACCATCAACAAAGTTAAATTGGTACGTCGCAAATATTCCTCAAGCCACTCCGTCATATCCAAGTCCAAGTGGTTTGTAGGCTCGTCCAATATCAGTAAATCAGGCTCGGTTATCAAGGTGTTAGCCAAAGCCACACGTTTTAGTTGCCCTCCCGAAAGATGTTTTATCTTCTGGTCAAAATCGCGTATTTTCAATTGAGATAGAATCTGCTTGGCCTTCTGCTCATATTCCCATGCTTTTTCATGATCCATACGAACTAATATCTCAGCTAGACCAGGATTGCCATCAGTTTCTATGCACCTTTCGTATTCTTTAATCAGTTCAACAATTTGATTGCCATGATGAAAACAAGCTTCCAAGACAGTCAGTTCCTGAGGATATTCTGGATTCTGCTCTAGATACCCAACGCGAAGATCTCTGCGAAAAGAAATCGTCCCATTATCATATCCTTCCTTGCCAGCTAAAATATTCAATAAGGTACTTTTTCCCGTACCATTTTTAGCAATTAAACCTATACGTTGTCCTTCGGAAATACCAAAAGACATATCTTGAAACAAAATCAAGTCTCCAAAAGACTTTGTTATGTTTTCTATTTGTAAACAACTAATTAAACCCACTCTATTTTTTATTCGTGTTTAGAAAATAAACTTATACCAATGCTGCATAAGTTTCAGCTAAATGAACTTCCTCACCAACTTTAGCTTTACTCCAAGCCAGTTTCATCGGATCAATCCAATCTCCAGTCGTCCTATTAAATAAAACGGGAGCTTCTCTGTTGCCATCTACCAAAGTCCTCCATTCCATACCTTCAAATTCATTAGCAAGAATAACACATAAGACTATCCCAATTGATATCCAAACATCTTTCTTCTTTGTCGAGAAAGCTCCATTATCTATAATCTTCTGCATATTTTCGATATCCCCTTCCCCACCTTGAAAATCTTTCTTTAAAGAATCTTTTACGGCAGAAGATACCCATTCGAAAGCCTCATTGATTTGATAAATCTCCAACAGACGAACAGGTATAATTTCTGCGGGATATTTCACGTCAGCTTTTCGGACCTGTAAAGAAGCAATAATATTTTCAGCTTCTATTACGCTAGAGCCTTCAGGAACAGTGAAAGAGCACTCAAAAGCCACGTCAGCTATCCCCGTAATCCATATATGAGAAGTATACTCCAACTCGCCTTCCATAAAAGATTCCTTACTGTATGCACAACTCAATGTTCCGACTTTAGCAGTAACCGCAGAGGAATTATCTTTCAACTCTTGCTTGACAGACTCGGCACCATAATTATTATTTTGCCCTCTATATGCGGAAATGCGAAAGTTACCCGTCCATTCATCCGGATTATAGAAAAGGAATGAGTCTTCACCACCCTCAAACTCACTCCAACTTATCGGGTATAACATAGAGAACCATGCCCCCGGAGAAATAAATTTCTTACTTTCCACCATATTGATCAATTATTTATATCAAGACAATAACCCTTTTATCCCTGAGTTTATGCAAAAGTAATATTAGCCTGATTGATATGCAAACGGAATGAATAAAAACAGCCGATTCTCTCGAACCAGCTGTCTCAATCATCATCTATGAATGAAGACCTTAAAAGCCTCCAATATCTTATTAAATTTACATGAAACGTAAATGAAATTTTTATTTAATTAGTTTGCAAAGATAATTAATGATGTGCTAGTAAAGAAATATTTTATAAGATAATTAACTCTTTAAGTAAACAATTCGATGGTTTATAGGACTAAATAATTCTATTTACACACTTTAACCTCAAAAAAATAGAAAGAGCTAAATAAGTTCTTCTATTCAGCTCTTTCTATTTATATACTAAAATGTTATTATTTTATATAACCATAATACTCATCATCAGTAGCACAATCCCACCAAACAGGGCAAGACCAAATAGGATCTTTCATTGCTAATTTGTTAGAAGCCATTAATTGAGACGAATTATAATTACTTTCATGAGTACTTTGACTAAAACGCCTAAACCAATAAGTAAGATCTGTAGGTGATGTGCCAACAATCTTATTAGTGGCAGTAAATTCTTTGGGTCTTTTATAGTCTGTATATACCACTCCGAAATCTTTTATATTACCAGAACTATAGTTAAATCGGCGCGCATCCACCCAATTTTCAGAGTTTATTCCCATAGCTATCATTTTCTGTCGCATTATATCAGCCATTGTTAATTTAGCCGGGTCTTGTATAACAGCTTGACTAGACATATAAGTAGCTATATCTGCATCATCCATAGGCATTTCATCAGGATTTACAGAGCCCGCCGATTTCCATTTCCTTAATTTAGCTTGCATTTGATCAAAATTAGCCTTAATACCATCTTTATAAGCAGCTAATGCTTCGCCATTTTTTTTCTTTCGGAATAATATCTCAGCTTTTATAAAACACATTTCGCTATATGTTAATATATAAGTATCCGAATTTGGTCGGGCATAAAATGTACCCGTGCCCGCAATGTATGGAGCAGAGGTTGTTGGATAGTAACACTGATCAGTAACAGAACGACCTCCTGTATCCAGATGATTAGCCCTCATATTTACATATATAGTATCACCAGCTCTTAAATAGTTAGTAGAATTCACATAAGCAGCTCCTTTCTGATAATACACCGTAACCTTAGTACCATCGACTTTTATCTTATGGATAGAACCCGCGGCATTTGTAAAAGCTTGCCTCGTAGACTCATCCGAAATAGAGTAAACTAAAGGTAATCCTCCATCTATAGTACTATAAGAGGACTCTGTCCCTACAACAAAAACAGAAGTCAATGGTCCCCCATTCTGCCTGATAGCATCATTCATCATATCCACACCAATATCTCTTTTCCAAACATAACTTTTAATATTACCATTGCTATCTAAAGTTATATTAGTCATCATTGCTGGTAATAGTTTACTCATTCTTGGATCAATCACCCGCGAGCCACCAATAAAACTATTCGTTAACAAATCTGCATAATAACGTGTAGCGCGCTGAGTAGCTCCATAAGCAGTACAATCCCATAAATAAGAAGAGCTATACGGATCAGTCACCGTAAAGTTTGTTTGATCTCCGGCTTTATTTACATGATTTACTATTATATTTTCGTCATTAGATTGAGGACCTTGCTCTATTTCAGACAATATTCCATCCATATTGAAACTATACAAATCCGTACCTTCTGCCTTCTTAGAAAGACGAAGCATGTAACGTGCTTTCAAACCATGACAAAGTTTTAACCATCTATCAATGCTTCCACCATTCCAAATATCCCCTTTGGATAAAGCCATAGATCCAACTTTTTGCTCCATCTTAAAATATTTAATTGCCTCATCCAAATAGCCCATCACAAACTCATACATTTTTTTTCCATCATCATAAGCTGGGTTAGTCTTTAATATACCCATTTCCTGAACGGGAAGTTCACCATGAAGATCAAGCATAAGCATAAATCCCATTGCTTTTAATGCATATCCAGCACCTACATAATGGTATTCTCCATTTGTAAGTGCATTCTGAATCATAGGATCAATATTTACTGCCGCTCCAACATAAATATTCTGATACACAGTCGTACAGCTGCTTTGTGAAGGATTCCAAGCCGCTAATAGTGAATTCGCTCCTGTTGCCGCATAAGTTTGCGTAAGAAGCCCTAATATTGTATTTGTACGCATAGATGCAGTACCGGCAGCATAGCCATAGTAATATTGTATCCATGGCAAACGAACATCGTTACTGGCATTTGACACAGTCGGATTATCGGGATCCGTATTTATATTCAAATAATCGCTACACGAAGACATCGTCCAAGTAAAAGCGAACCCTATCAGTAAACATATAAATTTCTTCATAACTTCTATTATTTTAATCCGTTAGAATGTAATATTAACGCCAAATGACATACTAGCTTGCGCAGGAACTCCACAATAGTCAATACCAACAGAACCAGATCCTCCGGTTCCCGAACCAGCAGAAGCTGTTTCGGGATCCATACCCTTATAATTAGTAATGAGTAATAAGTTATTTCCTGTTACATTAACTGTTAAACCTTTTATTACATTCTGCTTTTTTAGCAAATCCTTAAAGTCATATGATAGCGAAAGATTACGCAAACGTATCCAATTTGTTTTTGTAATAAAATTATAAGCATTATTTGCATACTGATCCCAGTATTGTTGAATCATGTACTCACCAGATTTCTGAGCATTATTTATTGTGTATGTCTTCCCCTTTTCATATGTATACGTTTTTGCTTCGTATACCCCACTTGTATTTTTTGAATATGCAACAAATTCAACTTTATCACGATCTAATGTTCTCATACTCATTCCTTTCGTGGTCAACATATATTCTGTTCCATTATAGATATCTCCACCAAGACGAAGATCTAGTAAAAACGAAAGGTTCCAGTTTTTATACGTAAAACTATTGTTCAACCCTCCAATCATTTTCGGTTCACGGTTACCGACAATATTCGTTTGGACTTGAGTATCCTTAATCAAACCAGTAGTAGCATTATATTCATATCCGTCTGTACCGGTCGCTTCTACATATTTATTCCCTGTCAAACCTAGAAAATACCCGCCATTAGGTATAGAACCAGCTTTAGCGCCACCTTGTTGAGCATCAGTCACATAAAATATATCTACACCATCTATAAATTTACCGAGTTTTCCTCTATTACCAGACAAATTCAAAGTTGCTTCCCATTGAAAGTCTTTTGTGACAATTGGCTTACCCGTTATAGATAATTCCATGCCCTCATTAGTAACGGAACCACCATTCAAGTTAAGAAAGATATAACCTGTAGATTGTCCTAAGCGAGGAGCACATATTTGATCTTTGGTCTTTGAATAATAATAAGTATAGTCTAAGCCTAAGCGTCCATTAAAAAAACGTAATTCAGTACCTAGTTCATAAGATGTTTGAATTTCAGGCTTCAGATCAGGATTACCAGCTGTCCATTGTAAACCTACACTTCTAAATTTTCCACTGTCTTGATATATGCTAGCAACAGGTCTCATCAAAGTAGAAAGCATGTATGGATCAGCATCCTTTCCAACCTGCGCCCACGAAGCACGGATTTTGCCAAATGTTAGAATGTTATTTGCCGGAAGTAATTCTGTAAAAGCAAAACTACCTGACACTGATGGGTAGAAATAGGAACGGTTCTTTATTGGTAGAGTGGACGACCAATCATTACGCCCAGTAATAGTAAGATACGCAATGCTTTTATACGCCGCGCGGAACTCACCGTATAAACCAACCATACGTTTGCGAGTATTACTTTCTGTAAAGAATTTATCACTATTTTCAATCACAGCAAAACTTACCACTGAATTTGTATATGGGTTATAACCCCAATGTTGTTGATTAATACGTTTTGTATCTTCAACAGTAGCACCAGCTAACAAGCCCAAGTTAAAATCACCAACCTTTTTTTCCATGTTAGACATAAAATTGCCCGTCAGATATTGATACTGTGTACTGCTTTTTGCCAAATATCCTTTTTGATATCTTTCAATAACTGCACCGCCTGGAGATTTATAAGTATACGAGCTAGTAGTATATTGATCTATTCCAGCACGCCCCGTCAAGTTCCACCAATCCGTCAGTTTTACATTCAAATTTAAAGCTCCAGTGAATCGATCGGTTGCATCTTGTAGCTGATTACGATTAATTACCCAATAAGGGTTCTCAGTATCAGCTTGCGGTTCTTGCAAACCTTGAAATATACGATAACGGGTATCATCGTCGTTAAGCCAATGAGTTATATCATCAGATCGAGACCACCCATATAGAGAAGACATTGCACCGGAACCACCAGCAGTGTATAAACCGCCTGCTGTAAAAGCTTTATCAGTGCGAGCCTGAGAATAAGACACATTAGCACTTGCGGTGAGTATACCATATTTCTGCTCACCATTAAAGCGGAAAGTATTTTTATTAAATGAAGTCCCCGGCACAATACCAGTTTGATCATAATTAGATGCTGATAAATAAAAAGAATTCGATTTGCTTCCACCGGTAATACTTACACTATTATCAAAGATGTTACTTCCTTGAAAAAAATCAGATATATTATCATACACATTTCCTTCTATCGGATTGCCCCAGGATTCAGTAGTAAAATCACTCAAAACTCCTTTTTCATTATAATATCCTCTTCCGTACATTCCTTGAATTTCTGGAAGGCCTTTTGCCCAGCCATATGTATATTTGCTACTTACATTTACTCTCACAACACCCTCTCCGCCTTTTTTGGTTGTTATAATCACAACCCCGTCGGCAGCGCGAGACCCATACAAAGCAGCTGCAGCGGCACCTTTTAACACTGACATAGATTCTATATCTTCAGGATTAATATCCATTACACGATTGCTAAATGTCGTTGCGCTTTTAGTTATACCATCAGTTAAAGAATTGCCAGAATTAACGGTAGAATTATCATAGATTATTCCATCTACAACAAATAAAGGTTGGTTGTCACGAGACTCACTTGCAGAATTTCCACCGCGAATCGTAATGGAGGAGCCAGCACCAGCAGCCCCACCAGACTGAGTTATATTGACCCCTGGTATTTTTCCTGCAAGTGAATTTATCACATTTGTTTGCTTATTTTTCAATAATTCCTTTGAGTTTATGTCAGAAACAGAATACCCTAAAGCTTTTTTTTCTTTTTTAATTCCCATTGCAGTAACAACAACTTCTTCCAACGCTTTGGAATCATCTTTCAAAGTAACGGTATATGAGTTGGTAGGTCCTACTCTTATTTCAGTAGTCTGATACCCAATATATGATACTACCAATATGCTACCAATAGATGCACTTAGTGAAAATGCACCATCTAAATTCGTAATAGCGCCAGAGTTTGTCCCCCTTATAGATACACTAGCACCAATTATCGGCTCTCCAGCCGTATCCACTACTTTACCCGTGTTTTCTTTACTTGCTGAGTACTTTGAGAACTTATTAATATTTTTAAAAGGTATTTAGCTCTATTGCTCATATGGCAATTGTATTATAAGAAAGTATCTAGCATATAAATCACAAATTTGTCTCAAATGGGCTTTTTATTAGAAATGCATAGCAATTGAAATGTTATTAAATATCTTTATTAAAATAAATTCATGCATACGCCGTGTTCAAATAATTAAGGATAAATGCCTCTTAGAATGTGATTAATTGGGTATTTTTATCTCAAAAATTAAACAGTAGACTTTCTATGATAGAGTAGTATTACAATAACATATTTAGATATGGATAAAATTATTTACAAATTGGTGTATGATAGAAAAAAAGCACTGAACAAGAGAGGAATGTCATTGGTTCAGGTTGAAGCTTACTTAAATAAAAAGAAAAAATATTTTTCTACAAAAGTTTATTTAAGACCAGATCAATGGGATCATAAAAGGTTATTAATTAAAAATCACCCTAATGCGGATGCTTTGAACCGATTTATTTATGATTTCATCGCTATGATTGAGAAAAAGGAATTAGAATTATGGCAACAAGGTAAGTTAATAGATTTGGATTCACTCAAAAATGCATTATTTAACAGAAAAGATGACGGATCTTTTATTACATTCTTTAAACAGGAAATAATGACATCTTCATTAAAGGACGCTACAAAAAAAAATTATTGTTCTACCCTTGTCCTACTTCAAAAGTTTAAGGGAGAAATAAAATTTGTTGATTTGACTTATGACTTTGTTGCTTCATTTGAAGCCTTTTTACTATCAAACGGATATCATATCAATACTATTGCTAAACATATGAAGCATTTAAAGAAATGTGTGAATATAGCCATAAATAAAGAGTATATAGATGTTAAAGACTATGCATTCCGTAAATATAGAATTAAAATGATTGAAGGTAGGCACACTTACTTGTCTTTTGAAGAGCTTACTTTGCTCGAAAAATTAGATTTGAATGATCAATATTTTAAATATAAGAAAACTTTGGATGCTTTTTTATTTTGCTGCTATACAGGGATGAGGTATTCTGATTTTATTAGTTTATCGTCTCAGAATGTTATTGAATTATATGGGGATATTTGGATTGTATACAAATCGATAAAAACAAGGACTGAAGTGCGTTTGCCTTTATATCTGCTATTTGGAGGGAAGGGGCTTAATATATTAAACAATTATAAAGATCAATTGAATATATTTTTTTCCTTACATGATAACTCAAACGTGAATAAAGATTTTGGGGTAATAGCGAAATTGGCTGGTATAACACAGAATGTATCTTTTCATACTGCTCGCCATACTAATGCTACTCTATTAATATACAATGGGATAAACATTACTACTGTTCAAAAACTTTTGGGACATAAAAGTGTTAGGACAACTCAAATTTATGCAAATATAATGGATATGACAATTGTTCATGATTTAGAAAAATCCATTGAATGTAATATGTTTTAATTATATTTTTATACTTTTTAATTGTGATATTGTAATTTTCATAACTCTCAAAAGAGAACTTGTGTAAGGTTTTGCTTTATGTTTAAAAATGTTTTAGTTTTAGAATGCTAAGTTGCTGTATATTTGATGGAATATTTACTCATTTCTTTATTTACTTTATTTCTCTTCCTTTCTGTTTGATTTTATGTGGATAAAACTAAAATAAGGTTAATGAGCAGTTGATATATACTTTAATACTTTTCGTTATTTATGATTTTTATATTGCGGTAGATGTGTCCATATGATACTAATTTAGATTAAATAAAATCATATTGGCATTTTATTGTTTTTGTGTAGATCTTTTTGTTTTGCTTTAAATACATTTTTTTAATCTGGTATCAATTTGGTAATGTTGGTAATGTAAAAAAGCAACTATATTAATGATTATTAAGCAATATTTCATATAATATATATATCAAAAGCTAAATTAGTTTATATATTTGCAAATAAATCCAAATTATATAGCTTATGAAAAGAAATTATTGCTTATCATTTGTCTTGCTTACGTTATTTGGGATGTCTTCTTTTTGTTCGGCAGTGGCTGCAAATATGGAGAATATAATACCAAGTTCTCAAAGTACTCAGCAAGTAAAGAAAATCACGGGTAAAGTAGTGGATACGGCTGGAGAGCCGATAATTGGTGCAAATGTTGTGGTTAAAGGGAGTAAATCCATTGGGACCATTACAAATGCTGACGGTAAATTCAGCTTGACAGTTCCTCTTAGAAGCAAGTTAACAGTATCTTTTATTGGATATACATCTACTACTGTTGAAGTCGGAAGCCTCAACAACTTAACTATTACATTGCAAGAAGATGCTAACATGCTTGGAGAAGTAGAAATTACGGCTGAATTTGGGATGAAGCGTGTAGCTCGATCAGTAGGTTCATCTGTGCAAAATGTTAAGGCTGCAGACATCATAGATTCAGGTCGTGATAATTTCATAACAGCTTTACAAGGAAGAGTTTCCGGTATAGATGTCGTTTCGAGCGGAGGAGCACCAGGTGCTTCAACCACAGTGACATTAAGAAGTCTTACATCTATTTCAGGGAACAACCAACCATTATACGTTGTGGATGGTATACCGATGAATAATTCTTCATTCAACGCAGCATCTGGTTTTGCTAAAGCGGATGTATATGCGAGTCGCTCTTTAGACTTTTCATCACGAGGTAATGATTTTAATCCAGAAGATATCGAATCTATGACTGTTCTTAAAGGTGCTGCTGCTGCTGCTTTATATGGTTCAGATGCATCAAATGGAGCAATTATTATAACTACCAAAAAAGGAGCTCCAGGAAGAGGAAAAGTATCCTATAGTAATTCTTTTCGATGGGATAGTGCTTATGGGTATCCAGAAATCCAAAACAAATATTCTAATGGCGCCTATGGAGCTACAAGTTGGTACAACACCTCAAGATTCGGGGGATTGTATCCTGAGAATACAAAGTTTTATGATAATGTCGGAGCAATTCTACAAACAGGATTTAGTAGCAAGCACAATGTATCCGTAGAAGCAGGGAATGAGAAACTAACGATGCGAGCCACAGCATCATTCTTAGATCAGACAGGTATCATAAAAACAACTGATTACAATCGCAACAACATTTCATTAAGCGGTAAAGCACAAATTAATAATTGGATGAGATTTGAAGGGGCAATGCAATATGCTTCTACTGCAAACACAAAGGCCACAAGAGGAACTTCAGGTCCTTTATATTATGCTTTTAGATGGCCAATCATTGATAATATGTCGAATTATCTAGACCCTGATGGAGTACATATGCGCTACCCGGAAAGATATGTAGATGGAGATATAGTAAACCCATTATTTATGCTATACAAAAACAAGTATTATGATGAGTCCGACAGAATTATAGCGAATGCAACGGCAATAATAAATCCCACAAAAAACACCTTCATCCGCGCTCAAGTAGGCTGGGATGTCGGAGCGCAAACTTTTGAAACGTCAGAACACCCTTACTGGGCTACATATAACTATGATATACAACCAGGTAATGGGGGCACATATAATTTATCCAAAGTGAATTTTTCTGATCCGACTTTAAATATTTTAGCAGGGTGGAATGATTCATTTATGAAGAAAAAATTAACAATATCAACTCAGATAGGTTATCACCAATTAGAAAATGAGGAGACAAGCTTATCCTCTTATGGAACAAAATATGCAGTAGTGGAATTAGCCTCTATCAATAATTGTGATCCAACTACAATCACATCTAAAAAAAGATCAACCAAGAGAAGAATACAAGCAATATCTGGACAGGCTGAAGTAGGATATAACAATATGGCTTTTCTTACATTAAGAGCACGAAATGACTGGTCAAGCACACTGCCAGTAGATAATAATTCATATTTCTATCCAGCAGTAGAAGGAGCCTTCGTTATGACTGAACTACCTTTCTTAAAAGGGAATAAATCTATCCCTTATTTAAAAATTCGCGGAGCTTGGGCACAAGTAGGAAAAGACGCCGGTCCATTGGAAATTAATCCTGAGCTAGAAGCTTCCGACAGAACTGGTGGAGGTTACAAATACGGTTATACAGGCCCTAACTTGGCTTTAAAACCAGAAATGACAACTTCATGGGAAACTGGATTTGAAGGGCGTTTTTTAAACGATCGGATTGTAGCCGATTTCACTTATTTCAGAACATATTGTGATGACCAAATTGTAAAAGGGTTTAGAACAAGCTATGCCGGAGGTTTTGTTTTAAATACCCAGAACATGGGTAATTTCAAAACGTGGGGATGGGAAGCTCATATTGATGGTGATGTAATAAACAATAATTCTATGCGATGGAATATCGGATTGAATTTATCTCATACAGGATCAAAAGTGACTTATATGCCTACCCCTGAAGTCTATGATGCTTATACTTTTGGGAATACAGCTGGAGTCCGTAATGGTGCAATGGTTGGATACCCATTAACCACTATAACCGGAACTGATTTTCAGCGGAACAATAAGGGACAAATTTTAATTGACCCAAAATCTGGGTTTCCTCTCGTATCTGACCAATATTCAGTACTAGGAGATAGACAACCAGAGATACGATTCGGTATTAATACTACATTAACTTATAAAGGATTCCGCCTGTCCGCTATGTTTGCAGGAATGACAAATGCTACTGTTGTAAATGGAACTAAACGCTATATGATGCAACAAGGGCTTAGCTGGGAATCCGTGGATTTACGTGAAAGCGGGCCTGTTATATTTAATGGAGTATTAAAAGATGGAAATGAAAATACAGAAAAACCGACGCCTAATAGAATTTCCGTCAGTTATGATCTTACGTCTTCATCAATATATTCAGGAGCAGCATCTGATTGGATCGAGAATAATGTAAATTACATACGGTTGCAGGAGCTAAGACTAAGCTACACGGTACCCACAAAATTCTTAAAAAAGATGTGGAATGGTTTGATTAGCTATGCTAATATTTATGTTTGTGGAAATGATCTATTGACGTGGACCAATTATTCGGGAATTGATGCTGTGGGGAATACTGTCGCAGCCTCTGCCGGAGGTAGTGGCGGTGCAGGATATGATACATGGAGCCTACCTTCTCCACGTGGTATTACTTGTGGGCTAAGCATAACATTTTAAACCGAATTACTAAAAAATACTGAAAATGAAAAGATTAACTATCATATCATTACTAACCGCAATTTTACTTTTTAATGGAAGTTGCAATGATTATTTGGACGTTAATAAAAATATTGATGCACCAGATGTTGTAGAGGAATATTTATATTTGTCAGGCATCATACAATCAATGGCTCCATATTGGGACACCTACTATGATTTGTACGCAATAGCTCCCATGACACAAATGTTTGCTACAAATTCAAGTGTTTACACTGGCTATGCTAACCACTATACCTATAGTCTAACTAGTGATGTAGGTGCAGTTGTCTGGCGTCAAGTGTACTTTACACATGGAATGAATCTTGAAAATTTCATCAACCAATCTATCGCAGAACAAAAATGGACAATGGCGGGCATAGGATACGCTATCAAAGCTTTTGATTGGGATATGCTCACAAAGATATATGGAGAAGCACCTATGAAAGAAGCTTTCAGTACAGGACGTACAGAATATAACTACGATTACCAACCAGACATATACACTCAAGTACGCGAATGGGCTTACAAAGCCATTGAGTATTTAGCTAAAGAGGATAACCATGTATATGGTAACAAATTAACCGGAAATGATTGGATATATGGAGGAGATAAAGATAAATGGACCAAATTTGCTTACGCAGTAATTGTAAGGAATCTCGCCTCATTGTCAAATAAGAATGATTTCACAACAAAATATGCCGACGAGCTAATAGAATGTGCAAAAAAATCATTCTCAACTGCCGATGATGATGCCGTGATAAAGGTATCTGGAGGATCTCAACAAGTGCCTTATGCATACTATAATAATGCATGGGGTACAGCCAGGGCTAGCTCTAGTTTTCTCGGACAAAATTCCTTTCAACATGACTATGCCGTACAAGTTATGACCGGTACAATTCCTCAATATGCAACTGACGGTAAAAGAGTGAAACTAGATCCTATTCCACCAACACACACAGATACCTTGCGAGCCGAATATTACCCTTATCAATTACTTGATAAACAGATCATCTGCGACACTGTTATAACAATTCCAGGACATTACGATCCTCGCGTTGCTTTGAAGTTAAGTGCATCTGACTATACATACAAGAATATTGATAATGCGGATAGTGTAAAAGCATATAAGTATTATGGCGGCCAAACAAGTACCTCAGCATATAGTCCACAGAGCGTGAACGTAACATCCTTTTATGGAAGAGCTGTTGCAAATGCAATAAAAAATGCAACGACCAACCCGCCCAATGATGGAATAGGACGTTGGATCTACCGAGATAATGCACCATATATACTAACAACTTGTGCCGAAATAAAATTGTGTTTAGCCGAAGCATATTGGAAAAAGGGAGAAAAAAACTTAGCTTTTACTGCCTTTAAGGAAGGAATAAGCGCTGACATTACTTTCACTGGCAAATATATTTATCCTGGATCTAAAGGGAAACAAGAAGGAGGTGATAAAATTACTGCAACGGTCTACAATAAGCTCGCAAATGAGTATCTCGCTGGACCTTACGTATCAGGATTAAAGGTGAGTGATTTCACTCTATCTCATATCATGATGCAAAAATGGGTCGCTTTATACCCTTGGGGAGCTATCGAAGCTTGGACAGATTTACGCAAATACCATTATGACATAGCATATACAGGGGAGTACCCATATAAAGGCAATGGGTGGGATGATGACCTATATATCACAACAAAACAAGATACTGATCCTAATAAAGTTTATAAAGGATTTTATCTTGGTTCATCGAGAGGCATAGAATTCCGCAATTCATTATTCAATGTAAATAACCAGGGATCCCCATGCTACCGTATAAGGCCACGTTATAATTCCGAGTACGTATGGAATCTGCAAAAATTGGCAGACTTGAAACCTATACCAGGTACAGCTCCTTATTATCAATGTTCAATCCCATGGTTTGCTTATCCAAGTGACTACCCGGAAACGGCAAAAGGATTTACCGCCAACTAAAAACATGTATTATAAAAATAAAAGAGCTATATGAAAAATAAAAATTATCCAATTATCATTCTATTAGCAATATTCTGTTTAATATCATGTGATAAGCATGAAATAGAATTTAATGCTGAACCCGTAGGTGATATGGCTGAGTTTCAAATACACATGTACACCCCTGTCGATCCAGCCGCCAGCCGTACAGACCTTTTCATGTATAAAATAGAAGTGAATGGAGAGATGATAAGTAATAACATAACCCCATTATCAACCTATAATGCGCAGCCAAGTAGTGCAGTGGGCATGTACTTCACAGCCAATCAGGGACAAGTAAACTTGAAAATGTATCAAAGTACCAAATTAAATCTTGCATATGATCAAACCGTTAAACTTGAAAGAGGTAAACATAACTTAGTTGTATATGATTTGACCAAACCTCCTATTATATTTGATACTGAATACCCTTTTGAAATTGATCGAGGAACGTATGATACAGATACGATTGCCTTTGTGAAGTTCTACAATTTTCTATATGAAGATCCAAATACACCAACAACATTAAAAATACAATATCAATATCGAAAACATTGGGTTCATCCGCTATACACATTATATGATGAAATGAATGGCACAATACCTGAAGGGAAAAAAGTTGGAGATAAGACAGGTACTGTAGATGGTAAAGATATGGGGCCATGGGTAAATCTTGGGACGCCAATTAGTTTTGGAGAAACAACAGGTTGGCAAATTGTTCCTGTAGAGAAAAACACTTTTGTTTCACAAGGAAGCGCGCGACTCGATTATCGGATATTAGTAGTGGAGGGTGGTATTTTAGATGATGGTACAATGTTGAAGGGCAATATGAATGCAGATAAAATACTATTAGCTCAAACAACGAGTGGAACAAAACCTGCGATTTATAGTGACTATTGGAATAGCACTGTAGGACGTAGAATTCATCATTTTCTAGCTGGGACGCGTAAAGGAAAGCCTGGATCTGGAGTTAGAACATTCACTTGCAGATAATGAAATTGAAATAAAAAAAGAAGACTATAGAAAAGTCTTCATTTATAAATGATGATTGAAGTAGTCCGTTCGAGAGAATGGGCTACTTTTTAGTTTATCTATTATTTGCCAATAGGTTGTATCCTCCGTCTTACATCTTTGGAGATTTCGAGAAACATATAATTCAATTTACCGGAATGAATACCTTTCTCATTTTGCTTGTACTTTTCATTAGCGTATTCCTTCGATTTTTCGAATGTGATTAGAGACATTTGATTCTGAGATTTGCCGACCATCGTTGAGTCCAATTTCTCATCAGGGAAGAAGTCATCCAAATCTACATCACCGATCATGGTCGTTTCCAAAAAATTCATATTCTTATGCGAAGAGTCGGTATAATATCCCACAAACATGTGACCGGGAGTACGCACCAATATTGGCTCAATATTAATAGCGCGAAGTAACGAAGCAAATAAAACACTACCATCCACACAGTTTATCTGGGAAGACTCAAGTGCATCATCAAAGGTACGAACACGTTGGGAATAGACTATATTGCTGGATAAGCTAGTGTTAGAAACCGAACTGTAACGAAAACTACGTTTTTGCAATATATTCCACAATGCATAGACTTGCTTATCCACTGCTTCAGGTTTACCGGCCTGGTACCCTAAAAATCGGGTGACAATACGAGTATCTAGGGCTTCACGTAACAATTTATCAATCATGGGGTTTTCTTCGTTGACATATGCCGCAAAAAAAATCCCGGTATCATGAAATGCCGTACCATCCGTTACATAACCTAGTAAACATTCATTTATGCTTCGAACAGAGAATGTCCGTACACGCTGACCCAATTTTTTCCCATTCATTTCGACTGTTACCGCAACACTTATAGGCTCAGCCTGAGTGTTATTTTTCAAAGCCTCATAGTTCCATATAATATCGGGATAGATAATATAATTTGTATGAGATTTATCCAAGACAAATTCAGATATAGAACGGGAGAAGAATGGAGTTTCACCAACTTCAACACGTACATGACTGTATGCTTTACCGGAGCGAAGTTTTACTGAAATACATGATTTAGGATTGCCTACATATAAAGTATCAGAAGGAAGAATCACTTGCACATCAGTTGTAGCAACCGATAGAATACTGGATGGAAATATATTTCCCCCTAGCACATCACTAATTTCAAAATCCGAACGCAGTGAACCTAAATTAAGCCATACCGACACAACAACTATAACAATCAAAGCGCTACTTATTGCAATCAAGCGCCACTTAGGCTGCCTAAAATCTATTTTTCTAATATTTACCATTTCCTTTCAATGATCTGACAGACAAAAATACAGAATAAACCTGAAATAATTGATAAAAGAATAAATATTACGATAGTAATACTGCTATGATTCATTATAGGCCTTATAAAATAACTATTATTGATAAGAAAAATAAAAGACAGTAAATTGAATATTCTTAATATAATCGTAATATTTGTTTCACCGCCATGTAACAAAATCATCTCAAATTTGTTGCGAAAAGAAAAAAAAGATAACTTTGTGGTAAGAGTTTCGTTACTTACCCTTTAAAATAATATAAAGATGAACAACAGCCGAATTCTAGTTGTGGATGACGAAGAAGATCTTTGTGAAATCCTAAAATTCAATCTTGAAAACGAAGGATACGAAGTAGACACCGCAAACTCTGCCGAAGAAGCATTAAAACTGGAGATTAGCAAATATAATTTATTGCTATTGGATGTCATGATGGGAGAGATATCCGGTTTCAAGATGGCTAGTTTCCTGAAGAAGGAAAAGAAAACCAGTCAGATTCCAATTATTTTTATTACGGCTAAAGACACTGAAAATGATACTATAACCGGATTTAATGTAGGAGCTGACGACTATATTTCAAAACCGTTTTCGTTACGTGAAGTTACGGTACGCGTTAAAGCAGTACTAAAGCGAACCCGACAAGAAGAAAGTGAACAGCAGCCCGAACAAATAGCCTATAAATCACTGATCATAGATACGATCAAGAAAAAAGTAATGATCGATGGTCAGGAGATTCCACTTACCAAAAAAGAGTTCGAAATACTTTTTTTATTACTTCAAAATCAAGGACGTGTATTTTCACGAGAAGATATATTAGACCGGGTTTGGAATGACGAAGTGTACGTATTGGATCGCACTATAGACGTTAATATTACTCGTCTTCGTAAGAAAATAGGAATATATGGTAAATGTATTGTTACCCGTTTAGGATATGGATATTGCTTCGAAGCAGAATAAGCCTCCACACTTATTGCCTTTCAGTCGGAAATTATTTCTTTCCGTCATAATGCTGTTCCTCGTATTTGCAGGGTGCTTCCTTACCTATCAGTACGGCTGTGAAAAAAGATACAAAATAGAGTTACTTGACTTGCAACTTGAAAATTGCAATGAACGCTTATTTCAGCATTTAGAGCCCGCTTCCCCCCAAAAATGGCATGATAAAATAACCGCTTTCTTAAAAAGTAATGGAAATAAAGACTTACGAATCACTATTATTGATTTGAAAGGCAATGTTTTACTTGATAGCTATGAGAATCATAAACTAAAAAATCACGCTAACCGTCCGGAAGTACGCTTGGCAATGCAGAAAGGACACGGATATGATGTAAGGCGTACATCCGAATCAACCGGATTGACATATTTCTATTCGGCGTCAAAATATAATAATTATCTTATTCGATCAGCATTACCGTACAATCCCGGCTTGATAAAGCATTTTGAAGCAGATCGACATTATTTATGGTTCAGCATCATTATATCATTACTGCTTATATTTATTTTTTATAAATTCACATCTAAACTTGGTATAGCAATAAAACAGTTACGCGAGTTTGCACAAAAGGCAGATAAAAACGAGCCTATAGATATTGAGACTATGTCAGTGTTCCCGCACAACGAATTAGGCGAAATATCACAACATATAATCCAAATCTACAAACGTCTTAGCGAAACTAAAGAAGCTTTGTATATTGAGCGTGAAAAATTAATCATGCACCTTCAAAGCTCCCGAGAAGGGCTGGGTATATTCAATAAAGACAAAAAAGAAATTTTAGTCAATAATCTTTTTATTCAATTCAGTAATCTGATTTCTGACTCGAATCTAGAAAGAACAGAGCAAATTTTTTCTATTTCGGAATTTGAAAAAATTACGGAATTTATTGATAAGAGCCATATTACAGAAGGTGGTGAAAGAAGAAATTCCATAACAATAAACAAGAGTGGTCGCATCTTTACAATAGAATGCATTGTATTTCAAGACTTGAGTTTTGAAATATCAATCAATAACATCACGCAGGAGGAAGAACAAATCCGTTTAAAACGCCAATTAACACAAAATATCGCTCATGAATTAAAAACTCCCGTAAGTAGCATACAAGGTTACTTGGAAACAATTGTAACCAATCCGGATATTCCCCAAAGTAAAATTCAACAATTTTTAGAACGATGCTATGCACAGAGCAATCGGCTAAGTAGGTTACTTCGGGATATCTCGGTATTAACTCGGATGGATGAAGCTGCAAATATGATTGATATGGAAAAAGTAGATATAAGCTCGATTGTTCACAATATTATCAACGAGGTTTCATTAGAACTGGAAGAGAAACGCATTAAAGTCTATAACCTATTGAATGCGGGCATTACTTTGAGAGGCAACTATTCCCTGCTCTATTCCATTTTCAGAAATTTGATGGACAATGCCATTGCATATGCCGGTACAGATATTCAAATTCAAATCAGTTGCTTCAGGGAAGATGAAAGTTATTATTATTTTAGTTTCGCAGATACTGGGATAGGCGTTTCTCCAGAACACTTAAACAGGCTGTTTGAGCGATTTTATCGTGTGGATAAAGGACGTTCGCGTAAATTGGGAGGTACCGGCTTAGGCTTAGCCATCGTAAAGAATGCGGTTATTATCCATGGTGGTACAATATCTGCTAAAAATAATCCCGGTGGAGGTCTCGTGTTCATATTCACATTAGCTAAAGAAAAAAAATAGTATTTGCATTTCACAAATTCTTTCTTACCTTTGTAGCGCATTGGTTTGCTACCTTTTTCATCAAAGAAGTAATTAAAAGGGAATCAGGTGTAAATCCTGAACAGTCCCGCTGCTGTAAGTTCCACATGATGTTACAGGCAATAACTCACGCCACTGAATTAATCGGGAAGGCGCTTGTAACAGGAACAAGTCAGAAGACCTGCCATGCAATATTTGTCATTGCTTTCGAGGAAAAAGCGTTGAGTCTAATGAACCGGGCAATACCGTCCATCATTTCATTCATCTATTATCAGAGAAAGTAAGGAAAATAAACTCTGCCAAGTTTATTTAAATGATGTCCGGTCGAAGTGATTCGCTCGGACATTTCTTAAAATTAGCTTTCATACCAAGTCAGCACAAATTCAGAATGGAGAAAATAATGTATTCTAAATTTTAAGGCTTCCTGGGTTCGATATTCTTCAGCATCCAATATTCCTTCATGCGCCACATGAAAAGGTAAAATTCTTATATGCTGCAAAAAATCAACATCAGTAGCATTCAAACATTTAAAGACCACTTCTTTGGCAGACCAATGAAGTAACAAAGAATAAGTAGTATCTGCTTCATCGTAATTGGACAATTCTTCATCCTCCCGAACAAAACGATAAGCCACTCTCCGCACCCGTTCGCTATATTGCTCAATATCAATACCCACTTCTTTGTCCGGTTTGGCGACAATAACTGACACGAAGCCACGAGTATGCGATATACTGATATTCAAAGATTTATCTAATAAATAAGGTCTTCCATTAGAGTTATATGCAATTTCTTTTTCTTCGCGAAGCAGTTCAAATAATAAAACCCGGACAGCTATCCATTCCAAACGACGGGAACTTGATGCAAATTGCATCATCTGTTGTCGGTAAACCTCAGAATGAGGTAATAATTCCAACAATTCATCTATTGTTTCGGTAACATTCCAAATCCCCCACTGGCAAGAGGAATCATTATGCAACATAAAAAGAGGCATCGCTAATAATTTATTTATTGGTTGTTCCATCATCTTTACGATTCTGCTCGTCAGATGGAATAATACTAAACTTCACTTTCAATATTCGCCGGTTATTCATGGCAAGGACCTCAAATTGATAACAGCTGTATGTGACTACCTCATGCAATACTGGAAATTCCCCCTTCAGCTCAAGCAATAGCCCCGCCAAAGTATCGGCATCTCCCACCACTTTATCAAAAATATTATCTTCTACTTTTGTTATCTTATAAAAGTCTATCAATTGAGTTTTTGCTTCAAAGACCCAAGTATAATCATCGAGTTGAGCATATGTACGCTCTTCCTCATCATACTCATCACGAATTTCACCTACAATTTCCTCTATAATATCTTCCATAGTGACAAGCCCGGATGTACCACCAAACTCATCCACAACAATAGCAATATGTATTTTATTTGCCTGAAAGTCACGTAAAAGATCATCTATCATTTTTGTTTCAGGCACAAAGTAGGCTGGACGAATTAATGACTGCCAGCGAAAATTTTCAGCTTTATTAAGATGCGGAAGAAGGTCTTTAATGTATAATATGCCCTTTATTTTATCTCGGCTACTCTCATACACGGGTATCCGGGAATATGCATTATCTACTATACATTGCAACACTTCCTTATATGGCGTATGAATATCCAGATCAAGCATATCCAGACGAGAAGTCATAATTTCTTTCACTGTTTCATCACCAAAACGAATAATTCCCTCCAAAATATTACTATCTTCCGAGAGTTCTGTTTTATCGGTCAATTCAAGGGCATGTGAAAGTTCATCAACTGATATATTATGGTTTTTACGCACAAAATGTTTTCCAAGACCATTTGTCGATTTCACTAAAAAAGAAGTGAAAGGGTAAAAAAGAGAACGCAAAAAATAGATACCAGGTGCAGCAAAACGACAAAAAGCCAAAGGCTTTTGAGCAGAATATATTTTAGGCATTACTTCGCCCAAAAGAAGTAATATAAAAGTAAGTATAACCGTCAATAAGAGAAATTCAGCAACAGTAGAATGGAATTCAAATACATCCATAAAAAAAGAATTGCACAACATAATTATGGTAACATTTACAAAATTACCGACAATCAATATTGTAGCAAGAAGCCTCTCATTATCTTTTAATAAAAGACTAATTTTAGAGTCTGAAAAATGATGCCTCTCTCTTATTGCGCTAAGATCGGAAGGAGAAAGAGAAAAAAAAGCAATCTCAGAAGCAGAAATAAAAGCTGAAACGAACAATAATACTCCTGCCAAGAGAATGGCTATCATGGCTGACACAGAAGGAACATGAACTTGCAAGCCATCAAAAACATTTGCCAATTGGCATAAATAAACATCAGAATCCAAAGAATTCGGTTTTAGTTAAACATGTTTAGAACGGCAAATCATCAGCCGGACTATCTTCCACTGAAGGAGCCGGTTTAGGCTGAGCAGGAACTTGTTGACCGGATAAACCAGAAGCAGCTGCAGATGTTCCGGTTCTCGGAGTGAGCATCTCCATAGAATCGACAAAAATCTCTGTAATATATCGCTTTGCTCCAGCTTGATCATCATAAGAACGGGTGCGAATCTTACCTTCTACATAAAGTTTATCGCCTTTATGGACATATTTCTCAGCCGTTTCAGCCAAGCCACGCCAAAGCACCAAATTATGCCACTCTGTCCTTTCCGGGACTTGTGTACCATTAGCCAAAGTATATGCACGGTCACTGGTAGCTAAAGTTAAAGAAGCCACAGCAACACCGGAATCAAGATATCGTACTTCAGGATCTTTTCCTACATTTCCTATCAATATTACTTTATTTACTGACATAAACGATTTCCTTTCTTATTTATTTTTGCCAAAATTAGTCAGAATTAATTCATCAACCAAAAATAGTCTTAACTTTTACAGATATTTTTCTAGAAAGGCATGGATTAGGCGAGGCACCGCATAATCTTCCAAATCTTCTCTTTTAATACGCAAGTACGATGAAAAAGAAGTGGATTGCTCTGATAAAACTACCTCATAAAAATTAGCATATATTATTCTGTGTGAGAGGACATGCTTAACATTAAGCCATATAGGATGTATTTCAAGATATTCTCTGTCGCAAAATAAAGAATTTAATTGGGGTAGTGCCGCTAATTCTTCTTTTGTAACGGGAACATCGGTTTCAATTAAAGGAAATTCAAACAGATTTCTCCAAATATCATTTTCAATACGCTTATGAAGATAAGTATAAGAACCCGCACGTACATATATATAATTAAAATAGCGAATCTTAATTTGCGTCTTACGCTCCTTTATAGGTAACTGATCAACCATATTTTTACGTAATGCAAAGCATCCCTCAGACAATGGACAGGAAAAGCATAAAGGTGTCTTTGGTGTACATTGTAACGCTCCAAAATCCATAATCGCTTGGTTATATAATGCCGGCCTAGATTTATCTAACATTTCATCAGCTAAAGCTGAAATAAATTTCTTTCCTTTGGTATTGTCAATAGGTATCTCTACCCCAAAATAACGAGATAGAACTCTATATACATTGCCATCTACTACAGCATATGGCATACCATATGCAATGGAACAGATAGCAGCAGCTGTATAAGCCCCCACACCTTTTAATTGACGAACTTCATCATAAGTCGAAGGGAAAATCCCCCTCATACTCTTAGCCGCAGCATGTAAATTCCGTGCACGCGAATAATACCCCAATCCTTGCCAATACTTCATAACTTCATCCTCAGAAGCATTTGCTAAATGAAATATGTCAGGAAATCGTTTTACAAATCGCAAAAAGTAGTTATATCCTTGGTCAACCCTTGTCTGTTGTAGTATAATTTCTGATATCCATATCAGATAGGGATCTCTGGTATCACGCCATGGCAAATCGCGTTTATTCTCCCCATACCATTTTATCAATAATTCAGTAAATGTATTCATCAGAAGATCCTTATAATAAGTAAAGTAGCAATCTTTTTTTTATTGGGCAAAAATAAGACATTTTACTCCTAACAAATATTGCTCAAAGGAGTTTTTTAGAAAAATGTCGAAAATATATTTTTTAGAGAGCGCAAAAAGCTATATATTTGCAATCCAAAAAATTAGGAAACAATAGTAATAATATTTTTTTTTAAAAGAAATGACTAAAGCTGATATTGTAAACGAGATTACTAAAAATACCGGGATAGATAAAACCACGGTACTTACAACTGTTGAAGCGTTCATGGAAACAGTGAAGGAATCTTTAGCGAAAGATGAAAATGTATACCTCCGCGGGTTTGGTAGCTTTGTGGTGAAGAAGAGAGCGCAAAAAACAGCGCGCAATATCTCCAAAAATACTACTATTATTATTCCGGAGCATAATATTCCGGCATTTAAACCTGCCAAAACTTTCACTATTTCAGTGAAAAAATAAGAATAAGAGTTATTAACCTAATAAAATTATTGAAGCTATGCCAAGCGGAAAAAAGAAAAAAAGACATAAAATGTCTACGCATAAACGTAAAAAAAGACTAAGAAAGAACAGACATAAAAGCAAAAAGTAATTTTTAGTCTGAATGACAGAAATAAAGAACAAACTTGTGAAGCTGAACTTGTCTCGCGGGTTTGTTCTTTGTTTAAGTAGCCAATTTTTAATTTAAAGCAAATAATTGTGACAAGCGAACTCGTTGTAGACGTACAACCCAAAGAAGTCTCCATTGCTCTACTCGAAGACAAGAGCTTGGTAGAACTTCAAAGCGAAGGAAGAAATATTTCCTTTTCAGTGGGTAATATGTATTTAGGACGGGTCAAGAAGTTGATGCCGGGTCTAAATGCCTGCTTCGTGGACGTGGGTTACGAGAAAGATGCTTTTCTTCATTATCTGGACTTAGGTCCTCAATTTAATTCCTTAGAGAAGTACGTAAAGCAAACTTTAAGCGACAAAAAAAAACTCAATCCTATCACTAAAGCAACCCTGCTTCCCGACTTGGAAAAAGATGGCACTATAGCCAATACTCTAAAAGTCGGACAAGAAGTCGTGGTGCAGATTGTTAAGGAACCTATTTCAACTAAGGGGCCACGCCTTACTTCCGAAATATCATTTGCAGGAAGATATTTGGTATTAATACCTTTTAATGATAAGGTTTCCGTATCTCAAAAAATTAAGTCAAGCGAAGAAAGAGCTCGTCTCAAGCAGTTGTTAATGAGTATTAAGCCGAAAAATTTCGGAGTGATAGTCCGTACGGTTGCTGAAGGAAAGCGCGTAGCTGAACTTGACGGTGAGCTTAAAGTTTTATTAAAGCACTGGGAAGAAGCAATTACAAAAGTGCAGAAGGTCACAAAGTATCCTACCCTAATTTACGAAGAAACTAGCCGTGCTGTAGGTTTATTACGTGATTTATTTAATCCTTCATTTGAAAATATACATGTAAACAACGAAGCTGTTTATCATGAAATCAAGGATTATGTTGCTCTAATAGCACCTGAGCGAGCTAGTATTGTCAAACTGTATAAAGGTCAACTTCCCATTTATGACAATTTTGGTATCACGAAACAAATCAAATCTTCATTTGGAAAAACCGTTTCATACAAAAGTGGTGCTTATCTGATTATTGAGCATACTGAAGCACTGCACGTTGTAGACGTGAATAGCGGAAACCGCACAAAGAATGCCAACGGACAGGAGGCTAATGCACTAGAAGTGAATCTAGGAGCAGCCGACGAGCTGGCTCGCCAATTAAGATTGAGAGATATGGGTGGTATCATTGTTGTAGATTTCATTGATATGAATGAAATCGAAAATAGACAAAAGCTTTACGAACGTATGTGTGCCAACATGCAAAAGGATCGGGCAAAACATAACATCCTCCCCCTCAGCAAATTCGGGTTAATGCAAATAACCCGTCAGCGCGTAAGGCCGGCCATGGACGTTAACACAATGGAGGTTTGTCCGACATGCTTTGGTAAAGGTACTATTAAATCGTCCATACTGTTTACGGACACTCTTGAAAGTAAAATTGATTATCTGGTCTACAAACTGAAGATAAAGAAATTCTCACTTCACATCCACCCATACATTGCTGCCTATATCAATCAGGGGATATTTTCTCTGAAACGAAAATGGCAAATCAGGTATGGATTAGGCCTCAAAATTATTCCTAATCAGAAACTAGCTTTTCTGCAATATGCATTTTATGACCCAAGTGGGGAAGAAATCGACATGAAGGAAGAATTTGAAATTAAATAAAAAGAAGGTATCCTAATGGATACCTTCTTTTTATTACATAGTGTGCAAAGCACACTACTAGTTTTGTATATTAGATCATCGATAGTCATCTATATACTTATGGAAAAGACTTTCATACTATCTATGAAATATTTTTATCATAATAGCTGACGCTATGACAATCAGGAATAATTACAAGTGATCACCTATTTGCCAGTTTCAAAAGGTAAACATGCCAATTGATAGATATCTTTGCTATCACTTCTTGTCAGCTTTACAAAATTGCCAACCAATTCTCCTTTATTGTGATGCAAACCATTAACCATGCGGTCAATATCAGGAGTATCAATACCCAACTGTTTGAAATTCACAGGTAGACCAAGTGAAACAAAGAATGATTTCAAACGGGAAATGCCCTCCAACGCAATAGTCTTTTTATCAGAATGAGGAGAAACATTCCATACACGAATGGCGTATTGAGCTATTTTATCAACGTTATGGCCAACCATCCAAGTCATCCATGCCGGAAAAATAACAGAAAGACCAGCGCCATGGGCTACGTCATATATGGCACTAATCTCATGTTCTAAGAAGTGAGAGGCCCAATCTTCCTCACAACCCACTCCACAAGTACCGTTATGGGCAATCATACCAGACCACATCAAGTTTGCCCGCGCACCGTAATCCATCGGATTGACGAGTGCTTTAGGAGCTTCATTTATAATTGCTGTCAACGTACCTTCACACAAACGATCTGATACTTCGACTTCTTGAGTATTAGTGAAATAGCGTTCCATAATATGAGCCATCATATCAGCAACTCCACAAGCTGTTTGATAGGCTGGTAAAGTATAAGTTAATTCAGGGTTCATAATGGAAAAAACAGGGCGCAACACACTGGGAGTGCGTAGACTTAATTTTTGCAAGGTTTCTACTTTTGTTATTACAGTATTTCCAGAACCTTCACTTCCGGCTGCAGGTATGGTAAGAACAACTGCAACTTTTAAAGCCGTTTTAGCTATAGCTTTACCTATATAAAAATCCCAAAAATCACCATCATAAAGTGTACCTACAGCAATAGCTTTTGCTGTATCAATCACAGAACCACCTCCAACAGGAATAAGCATATCTATTTGCCTTTCCCGACAAATATCTATCCCCTCATAAACCTTACTGTCAATAGGATTTGGCTGAATTCCGCCCATACAGCAATAGTCAATACCAACTTCTTCAAGAGCCTTCTGAACCCTATCCAGCAAACCACTTCTTACAACAGAACCGCCTCCATATAATATCAATACTTTGTTAGCACCATATTTACGGGCTAAAGCGCCCACCTCAGATTCCGTGTTTTTTCCAAAGACAAACTCTGTTGGACTGTAAAAAACAAAATTATTCATATATATAACAATCTTATATCTATCTACTAACTAATGAGCAGAATTGAGCAATAGAAAAAAATCAACCACAGTTATTTTGGTACAATAAACTTCCAGAATTTCAATTACGCAATATATTTTTGATAGTGATTAAAGAAATTTCTAAATTTACTCCACCGCATCAATAGCTTTTCGAAAATTAAAATACCCAATAAGGCACAAAATACTCCCAACAATACATCTATTAGATAATGATGCCCCGAATAAACAGCAGTCCACCATATTCCAACCATTATAACAGCAAACAAGCTTATTACCCAAATCTTGCAACGATTAATAATAGCATAAATCAGCGTTATGACCATATAAGCTGCGTGCAAAGAAGGTATGGCTGCAAATACATTTGCATTACGCCCATATATAGAATGAAATATATTTATGCCTATTAGTTCATCAAAACGCCCTAAGCCTGCAACATTCCCGGGGGTATTGAGTACGGGAGTAAACCCATAGTTCATAGCATACCAAGGAGGTGCTGCCGGATGAATATAGTAACCAGCAAAACCGATAAGATTGACAAAAAGAAAAACCATAGAGAAGCGGAGGTAATTTTTTCGATGGCCCTTAAAATAAAGCCATAAACCGAAAAGTATTGGAACTGGTACCCAACATAGATAGAATACACCTGCAAAAAAATCAGCAACAGGCCAATGATGAACTGAGAAGTATTCACATGGAGTGACGAAACCATTATTTGTAGATATACCAAACAACGACTTTTCAGCAGTATATAGTCCTCCTACATCGATGGGATTTACACGATAATTGGGATAAATCCTCATCCAATCGTATGAAATACCAAAAAGAATAAAAGGGAGTAAAGCTACTGCTAACTTTCTGAAAGACACTCCTGTAAAAAATAAAATAAAGAATAATCCGACTATAAAGAAATGCTCCAAACGAAGGCCTATGAATAGAGCTGTTAATACCAAAAAAACAAACGAAATAGTACAAACCAACAAACTTTCTCTGAGTGTTGGTCTTTTTTTATTTATCTTTTCCATTTAATAATTTATAACAATGAGCCAAACGGGCAAAGGCTGTCCAATTAGCAGCAATAGCAATTAGTCCCATAGGAACAATAAGAATAAGCATCGGGTCAAATAAAGTTGTATTTTCGAAGATACCACAAAATATCGCGGCAAGACTAGTAAGAACTACACGCTCAGGACGTTGCATAAAGCCAACTTTACAATCTAAGCCTAGTCCCTCAGCACGGGCGCGTACATAACTTACCATTAAAGAGCCAATAAGTGCAATAAAAGCAATGATTGATCCCCACAAATATCCAGTTAAAACAAGATAATAAAAGATTCCAAAAAGAGTGATCAACTCGCTATACCTATCGAGTACAGAGTCATATAACGCTCCAAATTTTGATTCCATTTTGCCAATACGGGCAACTCGCCCATCCATCATATCAAAAAGGCCTGCAAATAAAATTATGGCACCGCTCCAACCCACATATGACAGATTATATGGTTCATACAGACTAGCATAAACCAATATACATGCTGCCAAAATATTAAGAACCAAACCAGTAGTAGTAATGAAATTGGGAGTTATACCAATTTTAATCATCCCATTTATTATGGGGTTAATAATTTTGTATATAAGTTGTTGTAACCAATCTCTATAATTCATTTTCATTCTGCTTAATATTTAAATAACTTCTTAAAAACTCTTTAATATTATGATTCCTGTAAACAAAAACTTTTTGTAAGTAAAAATTCCAAAATAAACCAACCATTAAAGACACTATAACTTTTGAAAGCATAAATAGATCATGGATATAGTGACCTAATATAACATTGAGCCACGGCATACCTGTTAGCCATTCGGTTAAAACAAAAGTTCCCCATGTATTAAGTAATATACTTCCAGTCCAAACCAAAAAATACTTAAAAGCTACATGTTTTTTCTTGCATTCTTCGGCATGAAATACCCAACCGTAGTTGATAGCACAATTTACAATTCCACCTATAACAGAGCCAAAGAAAGTAGCATATAAATAATATACGAAAAAAAGCTTTACTAAAAATACAGTAGAAAAAAAATCTATAAAGCTTGCAACTTGTGCTGAAAGTTGTGCTTTTATAAATAGCCAGAGTTCCTTACGCCAACCCACAACTTTGTCTTTATTTGTTAATTGATCAACCATCGTGCAAGTAGAATAATCAAAAAACTATAAACACCCGCCAATATATCATCCATCATAATACCTATACCGCCTTTAAAATTTTCCATTTTCCTAATGCCAAGCGGCTTAAAAATATCAAATAAGCGAAATAGGCAAAATGCTGCCAAAGCATAAAGAAAGTGACCTGCCGGTACAGCTATAAGAGGAATCCAGACCCCGACCATTTCATCAATCACAACCCGTGAAGGATCTTCACCCCAAGAGCGTTCAATACGAGTGGCACATCTAATGCCTAACAGCGTAAAAACAAATATTAAAGCAAGAGTTATTATAAGGATGTATTCCGAAATAAAAAACGAAAAGCCGAGCCAAATTAGCGTTGCCACAAAAGCCCCCGCCGTACCTGGTGCAAAAGGAGAAAAACCAGAACCAAATCCCGTACAAATTAGTACGTCAAAAAAAGAAGGTTTTTTCATCAAAAATTTCAAAAGAAAAAGTGGTAAGGTGACGGAGCAATTATATAATATACTATCCTATCACTTTACCACTTATATTATAGATTATTAATCCAAATAAGAAGGGGATTTTTCGCCTACCATTGTGCGGATCGTTTCTTTTACAATTCTCCACTGAGTAAACAAATCATGTACTGGCTGGTGTTCCAAGTCATGCATTGGGCTCTTGCAGAAGAATGATAACCAAGTCTGTATACCACACATACCGGCACGTAAAGCCAAGTCACTGAACAATACCAAATCCAATGCAATCGGCGCAGCCAAGATTGAATCCCGGCAAAGGAAATTCACCTTTATTTCCATAGGATATCCCATCCATCCGAAAATGTCAATATTATCCCATGCTTCTTTATTATCTTTACGAGGAGGATAATAATTAATACGAACTTTATGGTAAACATCACCATATAAATCCGGGAATTTTTCCGGCTCAAAAATATTATCAATCACAGATAACTTACTAACTTCTTTTGTCTTAAAGTTATCAGGATCATCTAATACCTCACCATCACGATTACCCAAAATATTAGTCGAGAACCAACCACTAACCCCAAGCATACGAGTTTTAAACATAGGAGCAAGAACTGTTTTCATCAAAGTCTGTCCGCTCTTAAAGTCCTTACCGGAAATAGGAACATTTACTTTCTTTGAGAATTCCCACATAGCCGGAGTATCTACGCATAAGTTAGGAGCACCCATTATAAACGGAGCACCTTCAGCTAATGCGGCGTATGCATAGCACATACTTGGTGAAACTACATTTGTGTTGTTTTCTTTCATTGCTTTTTCCAAAGAAGCAAGACTCATGTGTTCATCAGAAAGTGGAATATAAATTTCAGTGCTAGCTGCCCATAGCACAGCAACACGTTCACAATGATTGGCGGCCTTAAACTCACGAATGTCTTGGCGCAATTGTTCTACCATGTCCCAACGCGAAACGGTCTTTTTTATGTGCGTACCGTTAAGACGTTTCGCCCAGTTATGATCAAACGCAGCAGGCATAGGCTTGATTGTTTCCAATTCATCCTTTACTCCATTCAAATCTTTTTCTTTCAAAACTTCCGCATATTTGGCAGCTTCGTAGGCATTATCGGGGAAAATATCCCATCCTCCGAAAACAATGTCATTCAATTCAGCCAAAGGTACTACATCTTTAATTAGTTTTTCGTCGTTGTTTTCCATGCGAATAGTAGCCATTTGCGTAATGGAGCCGATGGGCTTTGCAAGCCCTTTACGGGCAGCTAAAACCCCCGTTATCATTGTAGTGGAAACTGCACCACCCACTCCGACTACCAATACGCCCAAGCGACCACTAGCCGGTTTAATGTTTTCTTTCATTGCCATTGTAACTTTATAGAGTTTAAAAAATTGCTCAAATTTAGACTATTTTACTCAATTAGCATTCGTTTTTTTTGCCGTTTTAATGATCTGTTAGCAAGATTTAAGTTAAAAAGTGACATGTAAACTTATTCTCAATCCGCTTTTATCAACGTTAGGTAAATTTCTGTAAGTTAAACGCCAAACATAATCAAAGCGAAGAACTTTAAAAATATTTTCAATCCCCACTCCGACTTCGACAAATGGCGTATTTGTCATCATTGCAGTCGTTGAAGGAAAGCGAAAAAGTCCATCACTCTTTTCCGGATTATTTTTATTGCTCAGACTGCCGTACAGTCCACGACAGGAAAGCACCTCACGCCACTTCATCTTTTTCAACAAAGGAACACGGTTGAATACAAAACCATTTAAATAATATGTCACATCCCAAGACGCATATTGGTCATTCATAAACTCCATCGCATTCATTAAGGAATAAGATTCCGGTTGAATTGTGTATGAAAGATTTGCATTAGGTATGATCAATAATGGGAAAGGTACTTTATCCCAAATTTTCCCAGCTTTAAGTATAACATCCGTATAACCGAATGCTGAAAACCAAAACCGCTTTTGGAAACCAGCCTCTGTATAATTATAGGTATAATCACCCCCTAAAACACCTTTTGCTGCAACGGTATGTGAAAGGCTGAATACCGGAGCATCCAAAGACACAGGAAAACGATTCCATTGGGTTTGATAAAATTTTTCATTCGGAGCATACCGCAATTTTATCTCAAACTCACTGGTAGAGAAGCTTTTTACGGGTGTGGCTTGCTCATCTTGTTTTAGAAATGGAATCAGATTGGAAGATTCATCCTCACGCAGACGAGTCGTCAACTGAAAGGAAAAACCTGAATATGATTCATTGGTATAAGTCACTTCTGCTTTATGTAAATAAGCAATCCTGTCATCTTTTTGACGCTTCCAAGTCAGAAAAATATTATCTTGACTCGTATATAAGTAATGCTGACCATATTGATTTACATCTGATGAATAACGAACTTTTAAAGAACGGATGGGAAATTCATTAGCATATTCTTTCTTTTGATTAAATGAATACTCCAATTCGGCAAGCCCTTTAAAACGGTGGTCGCGTGTGCCATAAGCTAAATATCCTTTCCCAAACCAATGAGGATCAAGCCAAGCTGTGGTCATCCCACCCGCTCTCAAACGTAACCCTTCCAAAGAATTCCCACTAACCGTAGTATTCATCATCCCAATATAGAATAGTGGTTCTTTTATTGTAGAGGGAATATATCCGGTAAAAAGCACTTTCAATACCTGCTCCGTCCAATAGTATACCGGATAAGATCTTAATTGAGCCATCATTTTGTCTACTGAAGTTTCTTTTTTACTAACTTCCACTTGACGATTGGTATCCCAATAAGCTTCTGAACGATTAGCTGCTTCAGGAGGCTCAATTACTTTTTCGGGTTTTCGAAATGCAGATTCCCCTTCTGAAGTCGGTTGATATCCATAATTACGATAATAGACACTTCTTCGGGCATACAAGCCATCACTTTTATCACTAAACTTAAATTCCGTAGTGATGTGTTCATCCGAAAGTTGACGAGTACCATCCTCTGCTTGAGTGAAATTTTGTTCAAATTTCATATAATCCACAAAGTTCAAATTTATCTTTTGAGGAAAATTCATAATAGCCCGGCGAACAAAATATGTACTATCGAGAGTCACATATAAATGTCCGGTGAATCCAAAGGACTCCGAATTGAAAGGAACAAAAGTTAAATCAACACAAGGTTTACCAGCAACAGTCAAAGTATCCATTAAATAATACTTATAGAAAGAGGGTCCTAAAGGAGATATTGGACTTACAAATTTATTTGTAAATAGTGTAATATTATCATTATAAATATCCACATCAGTCATTGTCACGCTTATTGCTTGATCCATACCCTGACGGGAAAACATCTCATCAACTCCAGCCTGCCTGCGAGCATGAACTTGCTGTTTTTCTGTATGGGGAGACTTACGATAATAATCAGTAGCCAATAATTCACGGTTTGATATCGCCAAAACCGGTTTACCGGTAACAGCAGAAGTATCTACATAATTTGTCAAAAACTTAAATTTCCGATATAACCATTTCTGCTGCTTAACACTATCAAAATTATTAATTGCAAAAGTCGTTATTTCATATCGATCGCGCTGCCAGTAATCCAATTCTTTAGGAGAATAATCATCTCTATGTGCAATCATTTGTCGAATCAATTCCACTGCTGGATTATTCTTTTTCTTATAGTGTTCTCGCTTGGGTTTCACTACAATTTCATTTAAAGTATATTCTACAGGCAGTAAAGTAATAGTATACCTGGAATTGCTACTTGTATGAATAATCCGGTTATATGATTTATATCCTACAGATGAAACGACCAATTCGGCTTTAGCACGAGCAGTCTTAAAAAAGAAAGTTCCATCATTGTTTGTTAAACAACCTTCGGTAGTGCCTTTTAAATATACAGACGTGTAAGACAACGGTTCATTCGTCAACGAGTCTTTAACAATTCCTTTAACGATATATTGTGCATGCAGAGACAATCCTATGCAACAAAAAATAATAAAAAATAAAAGCCTGACATAAACAATCTTCATAACCTATAATTCAAACACCAATGAGGCGGCAAAAATACAAAAGAAAACTTTTTTAGCATGTTCCGTTTTCCATAATAAATGTTCCAAAATGACATTTATTCTAAAAATGCCGGCATTATATTGTATAATCAGCCACTCAGAAGGTTTTATTATCCAGAAAACAATATTGCATTAACAACCAAAACTAAAGGAATGTTCTACAGTTTTCAACAGAAGGTGCAAAAAAAATAGAAGTATCTATTTTACATTAGGGGAATAATATACGGAAACGAGTTAATCCGTCATTATAAGTATGAAGCGAGAAAGTACAACCATGGCGAGAAAGCACTTCCCTAATAAAAATTAAACCAATACCTTGACCATTTGGCTTTGTAGAAAAGAAAGGACTAAAAAGTTTAGACTCTATATCTTTCGATATTCCAGCTCCATTATCCACAACCTCGACACAAGCCGGATGAATGGTTTTTACGATCACTTCGCCTTGTCTATTCGATTGATCTTTTATACTCTGAATGCTTTCTACTGCATTCTTTATTATATTCACCAGCACTTGTTCAAAAAGAGAAGCATCCAAACGAACCATTCCAACGTTTGAATCGCATTCCAGAATAAGCTTTATTTGAAGATCATTGCACATACCCTCCATGAAACGCTTACAAGAGAATACTAATTCATTAATATCCACAAGCGAGAGATTTGGCTCTGGTATTTTCACCACATCAGCAAAACGTGTAATAAACCGACTCATAGAGAAACAGCGATCCGTGCAAACATGCATTACCTCACAAATATCTTGCATACCATCTTCCTCTGAAAGAGCCTGTTCCATTGTATCAAGAGTTGAAATGATGCCCGCAGTAGTATTATTAACTTCATGAGCGATCATGCGAATAACTTTTTCATAGGCACGCTTCTCTGCTTTCATTACTTCTTCTGTCATTCGCTCAATCAAATAAAAAGAATGCTTAAACCCCCGGTCAATAAAAGAGGAATGAGTACACTTATATATATTTGAATCATTCAGTCGAACAACAGCAGTACGTTCTTTTGGTATGATAGATAGCTCCGCTGCCAGAGGTGAATATAACTGAGAGAACTTTTTTCCCAAAACGTCATCCAAACGGACGCCAAAAACCTTTAATGCCATAGGATTCATTTGGGAAATTTCTTCATCCAAGGTCATTATAACAACTCCCATTGGAGAAGCTTGAATAAGTAAGTCTAAGAAATGATTTTGTTCTCGCAAGCGAAGACGTTCGTTTTTGAGTTGCTCCATCATTCTATTAAAAACATTTACAATACGATCAGCTTCATATTGTCCGACCATACTCAAGCGGCTACTAAAATCCTGCTCACGCAAGAGCTCCATACCGCTACCGATAGTATTCATTGGTTTTACTATCTTGCGATAAAATATAAATAAAAATATAAGAATAAGTAAAATCATCCCCTCCACAAAATATAAGTGAAGAGGTAACATTCGTCTGGATAGATAAATTAAGATGCCCCCTAATCCTAGCAGGAAGAGAACAAGTATCAAGAAATAAACTTTTATTCGCATCTAATTTTTATTTATCACTGACTGTTATATTATATTTTTCCAAGCGTCGATAAAGCGCTGCGCGACTAATACCTAAGGCAAGAGCCACTTGGCTGAGATTGCCTTTATGTCGCTCAAGTGCTTGCAAAATAGTCTGTCGCTCTATCTCATCCAGTGTCATCCCAGCCAATAAGGAGCCTTCAGCAACCCTTACAGGTTCATCAATATGCTGATACTGTGATTCAAAATCAGAAGCATCCAAAATAGATTTTCCACAGACAAGAATTGTACGTTCAACCAAGTTTTTTAGCTCACGAATATTTCCGGGATAAGGTAAGCGAGATAAAAAGTTCAATGCATCTGCCGAAAAATCAGTACGCGATAATCCATTTACATCAGCTTGTCGATCGGCAAAATGCCGTGCTAAAAGTGGAATATCTTCACGACGTTCACGTAAAGAAGGTAACTTTATTGTAATCAGATTTATGCGATAAAATAAATCTTCTCTAAACTTACGTTCAGCAACCATCTTTCGTAAATCAGCATTCGTTGCCGATATCACACGTATATCTGTTTTACGAGGACGGCTATCGCCAAGAACCTCAAAAGTTTGATCTTGCAAAACCCTCAACAACTTTACTTGACAGGAAAGATCCAAGTCGCCAATTTCATCTAAAAAAATAGTACCTTTATTCGCCATTTCAAATCGACCTGTACGATCAGAAGTTGCATCGGTAAAAGCTCCTTTTTTATGCCCGAACATTTCACTTTCAAACAAACTCTGCGAGATGCCACCTAAATTAACCTTCACAAAAGGTTGCTTTGCCCGCTGACTATTAATATGAATTGCTTCGGCAATAAGTTCTTTTCCTGTTCCGCTTTCACCGGTAATCAGTACAGACGCATTAGTACGAGCTATACGAGCTACAGTACCCAATACATCCATTAAAACTGTAGATTTACCTATAATATGACTCCTATCCAAAGCATCTGTTTGCTCCTTCGGAAGTTCTTTTGAACTAGCAGTCAACTCAAGTGCAGTTTCGATACGTTGCAAAAGAGCTGCATTATTCCATGGCTTGGTTATGAAATCAAAAGCACCTGCCTGCATACCTTGAACAGCAAGTTGAATGCTGCCCCATGCAGTCATTAGAATAACAGGTACATCCGGACGAAATATTTTCACTTGTTTTAGAAGAGTCAAGCCTTCCTCGCCGGAAGTGGACAATGTGAAATTCATGTCCATTAATATCAATTTTGGAGTTTCAGCGCGAATTACGTCCATTGCTTCACGAGGACCCGGAACCGCTTGAGCGTCATATCCGGCGCGTTTTAACATAAAACTGAGTGAAGAGCGTACGGCACTATCATCGTCTATTATCAATATCATAAGCTATACAATGTTATCAGTGACAAAAATAAACATTCCCTGATATTATACAATACAAGAAGTTAACAAACTTTGAAATCAAGCAAATAAAGTAATAATAATCAAAGATGTTTGCATTACTAAAATCCAGAAAGACTCACCCTCTAATTATATCATCAAAATCGACTTCAAGTTGACTATTACGTTCAAAATCCCATAAAGTCAAACTACGGATCTGATAATAGTAATACCAATAAGAAAACAATTCAGATATGTGCCTTTGACGAGCTTTGTCTTTAGAATTCTGAGAATCATTCAAATCCAAAGTACTAATTTTGCCAATCATAAAGGTTTCCACGCTAGTTTGGTAGCGCTTTTCAGCAATCGTATCGGCTTCAGCAGCAATACCCAACTGCTGCGACTGATTATTAAAATTTGCAACAAGCAGAAATATATTCTGATTAAAATCCATTTGTTCCTGCCGTATCTTGGACAATACCACTTCACGGTTACTCTGAGCAACACGAACTTTTCCCCGACGTTTTCCCCAGTCAAGGATTGGAATCTTAACTCCGACTTGGACAATTTGATCATCCAATAGATTTCGATAAGCAGAAGATAAAGTATGGTCTTGACCCGTATAGCCAACACTGGCAAACAAGTCGATACTCCGTAAATTGCCTTTGGCGGTAGCTACCTGATAATCAGCTTCCAATTGACGGCGACGTATGTTTTGTGCGAAGGAATTACGTTCTAGTGCTTTATTCAATACCAAATTATATTCCATTTTTAAATCCGGTGCCGATTGAGGCAAAAGAGGAAGTAGATTTTCATTTTCGGATAAACCTAAGAAGGAACGTAATTGAAACATTTTCGCATTAAAATTACTTTCGGCTTCCGTTACATCCGCTTTTCCCTGTAAAGCATTAAGTTTGAGCTGCAATAAATCATTTTCCGATATCTGGCCCATCTTACGTTTGGCAATAGCCACCTCATATAGCCTATCTGCATTCTTTTTATTCTGCTTATCAGTTTCTAAACCCTCTTTAGCTAACAGTAAATCAAAAAAATAGGTAATCGTTTTCATTGTGACTGATTCAGTAGCAGTAATAAAAGCCGCTTTCGCTTCTTCATAGCGAACAGGTTCTATGCGACGGCTCCATTTTAAAGAATTAACTCCAAAAATAGGCTGCGTTAATTTCAAACTTACCGGAACAGACATGTATTGTTTCACACCTCCTGTTCCTAACTGTTTAATAAAATCGAGTGAAGATGCCAATGATAATTTACCTCCCGTAAACCATAGGTTCTGATCAACAGATAGTGCTCCGGAGAGGCCAAGAGTATTATTTCTCACAAAGGAATATGAGCCATCAGCATTCTGATATGAACTATATGATTTATTATAATTAGGCAAGGTACCTGCAAGGTTTACTTCCGGAAGTAGATTCGCACGAAATGTCCTATACTCCCAATAAGCTGTTTTCAACTCATTGAGCGCAACAGCAGCATCTACTGATTGGATACGGGCTAAGGCAATAGCTTCAGACAAAGTTAGTGCATGCTCATGCGATGTCGATTCTTTTATTTGAGCAAAGCTACCCAAAGGTAACAACATGCTAACGAGTAATAAGATAAAATTCTTCATGTTTACTAAAATATAATTGCAAACATAAAGGCAAAGAGTATGCCAAATACACAGGAAAGTATTCAGAGTGGACTGATGTTCATTTTCGAACACTTGCATTGTTCAATTGCGAACAACAGAACAATGCAGACTCTAACTATAATATGCTTAGGAATGTTATAACACACCTTTACTACTCGGCAATTCAAAATGATAAATGTCCCGCCTCACCGCCATCTTAATAGCACGGGCTAAAGCCTTGAATATACCTTCTATCTTATGATGCTCATTCTGGCCTTCCGCTTTAATATTAAGATTCATTTTGGACGCATCACTCAATGATTTAAAGAAATGCAAAAACATTTCAGTGGGCATCTCTCCTATCTTTTCACGCTTAAATTCCGCATCCCATACTAACCACGGACGTCCACCAAAATCAAGTGTAACCTGGCATAAGCAATCATCCATTGGCAAGCAATAACCGTATCGTTCAATACCTCGCTTATTACCCAAGGCTTGATAAATGCAATCTCCCAATGCAATGGCCGTATCTTCTATGGTATGATGCTCGTCTACTTCCAAATCTCCTTTGACAGAAATAGTCAAGTCAAGCTCCCCATGTTTGCCAATCTGTTCCAACATGTGATCAAAGAAGCCCAATCCTGTATGAATGTCACACACTCCATTCCCGTCCAAATTGAGTGAAACGAAAATATCCGTTTCCTTGGTTGTCCGACGAACTTCAGCTTTACGTTCACCGGCAAAAAGAAACTCGGCTATCTTATCCCAATCCGTCGTAACGAGTGCACAGGCAGCTTCTAAGTCATCAAAACCTTTTAAACATGAAATGTTTTCTTGGAGAAGAATAGCGCGACAACCGAGATTCTTTGCAAGTTCCACATCAGTAGGGCGGTCTCCGATTACAAAGCTCCCTTGCAAGTCATAATCAGGATTATGCAAATATTCCTTTAGCATTCCGGTACGTGGTTTACGAGTCGACGCATTATCTTCGGGCATACTGCGGTCAATGAAAATCTTATCGAATGTAACCCCTTCTCCTTCCAGCGTCTTCATCATTAAATTGTGCGCGGGCCAAAATGTCTCTTCAGGAAAGGATTTTGTACCCAACCCGTCTTGATTGGTTACCATCGCAAATTCAAAATCCAGTTTGCTACGAATAAAACCAAGATTACGCATTACTTTGGGATAGAACTCTAGCTTTTCCAAAGAGTCCAATTGATAATCAACGGGAGGTTCTATCACTAAGGTTCCATCTCTATCTATAAATAAAACTTTCTTTTTCATATGTATCTGATCAATACGTTATCAATGCCTCAATTAGTTTATTATTCTCCAAATGCGTGCCAACTGTCACTCGTAAACAATTGCCGCAAAGAGCTATTGAGTTACGATTCCGAACAATAATACCACGATTCACTAGATAATTGTAAATATCCACGGCATCGGTCACTCTCGCTAAGAAAAAGTTGGCATCCGAAGGAAAAATTTTCAAAACACAAGGTAATTGAGTAAACTTCTCCATAAGATCACTTCGTTCTTTTTTCAAAGTCTCCACCCAATCTTCTATCTCATGAAACTGGCTCAGCATTTCCATCGCCTGTTTTTGCGTCAACTGATTCACATTATATGGATACTTTATCTTACTAAGAAGAGCTATAATTTCAGTCGAAGCAAAAGCCATACCTAAACGAATCGCAGCACATCCCCACGCTTTTGAAAATGTCTGAAAAACGACCAGATTAGGATAACGATCAAGCAGACTCAAAAATGATGTTCTTTCAGAAAAATCAGTGTAGGCCTCATCCAAAATGACCAATCCGTCAAAGCCATTGAGCAATCTGTCTATCTCTGTATGATCTAAATCGTTGCCTGTCGGATTATTAGGAGAACAAAGAAAAATCAATTTGGTACGCTCATCCGCAGCCGCCAATAGCTTATCAGCATAAAACTGGAAATTTTCATCCAATAAAACCTTGCGATACTCTACATCATTTACATCGGCACAAACCTGATACATACCATAAGTGGGATCAATTGCCACCACATTATCCCTACCTGGTTCGCAAAAAGCACGAAACATCAAATCTATGGCTTCATCACTACCATTACCTAGAAATATATTTCCAGGAGAGACTTTTTTTATTTTTGAGATCTCAACCTTCAAATCCCACTGCATCGGATCGGGATAACGATTATAAGGAGTATTATAAGGATTTTCGTTTGCATCAAGAAAAACAGATGCCGCCACCCCTTTATATTCATCACGTGCCGAAGAGTAAGGTTTCAATTTCCATATATTCGGACGGGTAAGTTCTTGCAAAGTTCTCATATATATTTAGTATATTAGAATTTATAATCTATTCCAAAGCTTTTAACCTAACCGTTATGGCATTCTTATGGCCATCAAGATGTTCATTTGCCGCCATCGTTTCGATAGCCGGTCCGATGAGTCTTATTCCTTCCGGTTTTATTTCTTGAAAAGTGACCTTACGAATAAAACTGTCAAGACTGACACCGCTATATGCTTTGGCATATCCGTTAGTCGGTAGAGTATGATTTGTTCCCGATGCATAATCACCAGCGCTTTCGGGCGTAAGTGAGCCCAGAAATACTGATCCGGCATTTACAATCCTCTCGGAAACAGACAAATAATCTTCCGCTTCAATTATAAGATGCTCGGGTGCATATTCATTTGTCAATTCAATGGCCTCATCAATACTCCGAACAAGAATAAGCTTACTGTTAGCCAATGATTTTTCTGCTATTTCTTTGCGGGGTAACGCAGCCAATTGACGGTCCACTTCAAGTAGAACCGCTTTTTGCAAGCTTTCGGAAGTTGTAATTAATATAGTCTGACTATCCACTCCATGCTCTGCCTGACTCAATAAATCAGCCGCAACAAACATCGGATTTGCTGTTTCATCTGCCAAGACCTCCACTTCTGAAGGACCTGCGGGCATATCAATAGCTACATCACGCAAGCTGACCAACTGCTTAGCAGCTGTGACATATTGATTGCCCGGACCAAATATTTTATAAACTTTCGATACACTCTCTGTGCCATAAGCCATTGCCGCAATAGCTTGTACACCACCGGCTTTAAAAATACGGCTAACACCAGCAGTTTGCGCCGCAAAAAGAATCGCGGGATGAATTTTCCCATCACGCCCCGGAGGAGTGCAAAGAACGATTTCCTTACAGCCGGCAATTTTAGCTGGAACTGCTAACATTAATACAGTAGAGAATAAAGGAGCGGTACCACCGGGAATGTAAAGTCCAACCTTGTCGATAGCGATGGCTTTTTGCCAACAAGTCACCCCGGGTACTGTTTCCACTTTCTTGCCTACAAAACGTTGAGCAGCATGGAAAGTCTCTATATTTTGCTTAGCCAAACGTATTGCAGATTTTAGTTCTTCACCCACCAACAATTCCGCTTCATCCATTTCTTCTTTGGTCACAGTTAGTGAAGTCAGTTCTACTTGATCAAACTTCGCCTCCATTTCCAATACGGCGGAATCACCTTCAAGTCTCACGCGATCGATAATTCCCCGTACCGTATCAAACAGATTTTCCGTGTTCAACAGAGGACGCTTTAATAATTCTGTCCACTCGGAGCGATCGGGATAATTTATTAACTTCATATCTCTCTTTTATTCTTAAAGAAAAAGCATATTAAACAATCATTTTCTCAATGGGTAATACCAAGATACCCTCAGCTCCAAGCGATTTCAATTTTCCAATAATTTCCCAGAAACGTTTCTCATCGAGTACAGTATGGAGCGAACACCAACCTTCTTGAGCTAAAGGCATCACTGTAGGGCTTTTCATACCAGGAAGAACAGCTATAATTTCATCCAGACGATCTTTTGGTGCATTCATGAGCACGTATTTTTTATCTTCAGCCGTTTTCACCGCATCAATACGGAAAAGTAATTCTTTCAACACTTCACGCTTTTCTTCGGATAAACTTCTATTTCCTATCAACAAAGCCTCCGACTTCATAACGACTTCCACCTCTTTCAGCCTATTGCTAACCAAGGTAGAGCCTGAGCTAACAATATCAAAAATAGCATCAGCCAAGCCAATACCGGGGGATACCTCGACAGATCCTGTAATTACATGTATTTCAGCAGTTACGCCTTTTTCTTTCAAATAAGAAGAAAGAATGCCGGGATAAGAAGTTGCTATTTTCTTACCTTCAAACCAATCAGTTCCCGAGTACTCTATATCTTTAGGCATTGCCAATGATAGGCGACACTTACTAAAACCTAAACGCTTGATTATTTCGGCATCTTCACTTCGCTCTACAAATTCATTCTCACCTACAATACCCAAATCTGCAACCCCGGTTGCCACTGTTTGAGGAATATCATCATCTCTCAGAAACAGAACCTCAATAGGAAAATTCGTCGACTGTATAAGCAATGTACGTTTAGACGCATTCAATTTAATATCAGATTCTTCTAAAAGTGCCATTGTTTCTTCATACAATCTACCTTTAGCCTGTACTGCAATTCTTAGCATAATGTTACTTTATTTCTATTGTTATTATTATTTCTTTCGAACAAAAAAAGAGGCTTACCAAAATTCGGTAAGCCTCGTCATTTATGTTTTTCATTGCTTTGCACAAAACCACATGCCACCGATTATTCGTTGGGAAAATGATGATGGCGATGATGTGCAACAATATTCTTCATTATCTATTTTTCTTGAATTATGCGACAAAAGTAAAGCATCCATTTGATACAACCAAAGATTTATCACAAAATCTTTTATTTTTCTTTCAAATCAAAGGCAAAACCTCTTCTGATTCTACATCACATTTAGTGAATTGCATTTCTTTTTGCGACTTTTCACGTGAAAAGGTAAAATAAGTACAAACCGCTTCAGTACACACCTCAGCTTTTGCATTATATATCTTCGCTTCAAGAATAGCAATATTGCGTTTTTGTTCCTTCAACCTTGCGCGTAGAACAATATTTGTATCGTTGGTAGAAATTGGTTTATGAAATCGAGTCTCCATTTTCGAAGTTACTCCAGTAGTCTGCAATTTACGAAGTACTACCCAAGCACATATTTCGTCTAAGAGTACCGCCTGGATGCCTCCATGCAAAGTATTAAACCAACCTTGAAATTCCGGTTGGGGCTTCCATATACTAACAATTTCGTCACCGTCTTCATAAAATTCCATTTTCACTCCTGCGGCATTATGGGAAGCACAGCCAAAGCAATTATATCCTTCCACATCCTTCCATGGATTAATAATCTTTCTCATATTTATATTATTATCATAGCAACTAATCAACAGTTTTACTTTCCAAAAATATACATTTTCTATATACTTCGAAAAACTTGTGAGAAAATAAACGATAAGCCATAATTATAAATACAATAAAACTGCAAAAAGTAAAAGATAAAATGATTCAATTCCATAAGGTACAATTAAAAGTACTTCGTCCAGCAACATCATATATCCGTCTGTTATATTTCAATTCCATAAGGTACAATTAAAAGTGCTGTGAAGATTGCAGAACAGGCTGTTGTCTCATTGGATAAATCGGAGTATTCCCACCCATAAAACCGATTTTAAATATCCCTAAAAACGGATTAAAACGGGCCTAAAAAA
>VOIU01000060.1 GCA_007896885.1 Bacteroidaceae bacterium HV4-6-C5C | reverse complement strand
TCTTTTCCATTCGGATCAATAAACTTCAGCGGGTTATTGTCAACGTATATATACGGACTTAACCATGGAGACTTTTCTGCTTTGGAATCCACTGTATTGAATCTCCCCAGTGCCGGATCCATATACCTTGCCGAGTAATCATACATATTGAGTCCCCTGTCCGTATCCAACTCCTTGCCGTTATATTTGTAAGGCTGTGAAGAGTCTTGCATTCCTTCTGCAAAGGACATCCCGAAAGGGTAATAGTGGTTCGTCTGTTTGATATTACCACTTGCATTGGCTACCACCCGGTTATTACCCAGATGATCCGTCAGGTAGAAGTAGTATGTACCGCCTTCAATATACCCTCCCTCAACGAGAATTCGCTTCAATACACCATTTTCATAGATCACATTTCCGCAGTAATCCGTTGTCTT
>VOIU01000013.1 GCA_007896885.1 Bacteroidaceae bacterium HV4-6-C5C | reverse complement strand
GTAACGCCTACTGAATCGTGCATTAAAGTGAACGGGTATCACCGATTTAGCTGGGTGGGTATCATCCGTTTTTTCCATCTCATTATTTCAATTCCATAAGGTACAATTAAAAGATATCAGCGATCCCATCGGATGAAGTCTTTGATATCATTTCAATTCCATAAGGTACAATTAAAAGAAGTACTATTTATTGGTGTTTGAGAGACTGATAAATTATTTCAATTCCATAAGGTACAATTAAAAGAGCGATAACCAGGCACTAACGACTAGTTTGTTAGATTTCAATTCCATAAGGTACAATTAAAAGGCATGAGAAAGAAAGTATTGCTAGCCTTAATGATATTTCAATTCCATAAGGTACAATTAAAAGTTTTAAGTTTGGATTTAGCAGTTCTGCATCCGACATTTCAATTCCATAAGGTACAATTAAAAGTAAGCTTGTAGCTATGAAGCAAATTAGCGCAATGCTATTTCAATTCCATAAGGTACAATTAAAAGAACACCAAACGAGGATATGCCATATTCTTATTATAATTTCAATTCCATAAGGTACAATTAAAAGCGGTATGGCAGGATAAGACAACATCACATTCATACGATTTCAATTCCATAAGGTACAATTAAAAGAATGAAACATTGTTTAATTAAAAAAGCCCGCTTACTATTTCAATTCCATAAGGTACAATTAAAAGCAAGTTTCTTTTCAGTGTCAGTGCACACCCATTTACATTTCAATTCCATAAGGTACAATTAAAAGTTTGTAGATGAACAAAATACCAATAACAATGAAACATTTCAATTCCATAAGGTACAATTAAAAGGCGGCAATAGTCTTAGGTCCTACTATTCCATCGTTATTTCAATTCCATAAGGTACAATTAAAAGTAAATTATTTGATGCAGTATGCGGTGACGAACAAACATTTCAATTCCATAAGGTACAATTAAAAGCTTTTTAATATATTCCTCATAAGAGTAAATCTTTAGATTTCAATTCCATAAGGTACAATTAAAAGTCCGCAGTATCTTCATGCCAATTGGCTTCAAAGTCTATTTCAATTCCATAAGGTACAATTAAAAGAATGCGTTAATGTATGACAATAGGGATGCATATTCATTTCAATTCCATAAGGTACAATTAAAAGCAACCATAATTTCCATTAGTCATAAGCCATCCGCATTTCAATTCCATAAGGTACAATTAAAAGCCATGATACATTCTTTAATAGCCATTCTACATACCAATTTCAATTCCATAAGGTACAATTAAAAGAAATAGCGCGCCATGGGGTTATCAATTTTTTCCGGATTTCAATTCCATAAGGTACAATTAAAAGACATATAACTGTGATATACAGCCTTGAAAATATTATTTCAATTCCATAAGGTACAATTAAAAGCGCGCACCATATGGTGCTTTTTAGAATGTGGCAATTATTTCAATTCCATAAGGTACAATTAAAAGAAGGATTCTATTTCAAATTCAGTTTGCTGTTTTTCTATTTCAATTCCATAAGGTACAATTAAAAGAAAGCTCTCATATTGGATAATTCAAACAAAACTACTATTTCAATTCCATAAGGTACAATTAAAAGTGCACTGATCAAGCAGATCAATAAAAACCTTTCTGAATTTCAATTCCATAAGGTACAATTAAAAGATCATAGGCTGTCTTTATGCCCTGTTTCTCCAATTATTTCAATTCCATAAGGTACAATTAAAAGGCAGCGACGCATAGGTCTGCAAGGTATCTTTATCGTATTTCAATTCCATAAGGTACAATTAAAAGATTATTGTAGATAGAGCATTATTCACAGTGAACATCATTTCAATTCCATAAGGTACAATTAAAAGTAACCAATCAAACACTCAATCAAAGTGCAGGTATTTATTTCAATTCCATAAGGTACAATTAAAAGACAGTTAGACACCATTAATCGGGCGGTGACATTAATTTCAATTCCATAAGGTACAATTAAAAGAATAGAAGTATTATGCTTTACAGAAAAGTATAAGGAATTTCAATTCCATAAGGTACAATTAAAAGAATATAGCGGGATATGACGCTGAAATTAAACGATATTTCAATTCCATAAGGTACAATTAAAAGCTACTCCAAAACAGAAGCTTATAACTTGCAAACCGATTTCAATTCCATAAGGTACAATTAAAAGGGGTGTAGTAAAAGACGATCCGGAGCCGGTTAGTAATTTCAATTCCATAAGGTACAATTAAAAGCCTTACCGACGTTAAAGCCGTTTCTATCGAATTTGATTTCAATTCCATAAGGTACAATTAAAAGTAGTTCTGGCGAACTTGGTCCTTGTAAGCATCTGCATTTATTTCAATTCCATAAGGTACAATTAAAAGAAAACCTCGAAAGATAAGGCTTATAATTGTCACAAATTTCAATTCCATAAGGTACAATTAAAAGAACCACCGGAACGACTATCAAAATCTGCAAATCCTGTATTTCAATTCCATAAGGTACAATTAAAAGGATAATAATAATGTTATTTATCGTGTTTTATGATATATTTCAATTCCATAAGGTACAATTAAAAGATCATTGAATTACATAATATAACGTATACTTCTATTATTTCAATTCCATAAGGTACAATTAAAAGAATGGGGTGTGAAATATTAGATGCCGTATGCGTTAAATTTCAATTCCATAAGGTACAATTAAAAGACAAAAAGAGAAAGCAAATAACATTTTGTCTTATCATATTTCAATTCCATAAGGTACAATTAAAAGTCATTGAATTACATAATATAACGTATACTTCTATTATTTCAATTCCATAAGGTACAATTAAAAGCTTTTAGCCGATTTAAAAGAAATTAATTTGAAAATTCATTTCAATTCCATAAGGTACAATTAAAAGGAAAGAAGAATAAAAGACCCTATATTTGTTATTATATTTCAATTCCATAAGGTACAATTAAAAGTTTCTTTGCCCAGTTTAAAACCGTCCTGTATAGGTATTTCAATTCCATAAGGTACAATTAAAAGAAAGAGCAAGTGACATTGTAGGTCTAGCCAATACGAATTTCAATTCCATAAGGTACAATTAAAAGTCAAAAAGGGCTTTACCTCACGGATGTCCTTTCATCATTTCAATTCCATAAGGTACAATTAAAAGTTTCCGTTATAATAACCGGCTTTCTTATTACTCCCATTTCAATTCCATAAGGTACAATTAAAAGAATGAATGAATGTAAACAGGAAATACAGAAGATTTTATTTCAATTCCATAAGGTACAATTAAAAGTGTCACCTGAGCAAAAAGAACAGAATTATGAGACTATTTCAATTCCATAAGGTACAATTAAAAGAGACGGGAAGCGTGATATTGGAGCAGGGCGGAAACAATTTCAATTCCATAAGGTACAATTAAAAGATGCCCCTCATCCGGGATTGCGCAGATAGATACAATTTCAATTCCATAAGGTACAATTAAAAGGCCTGCTATTATAACACCATTATCTTCTGATTATTAATATATTAACTAATAAATATCAATGGAAATTCTTAAAAAAAAGTGTCGACCATTAGTCGTATAAAAATCACTGATGATCGACACATAGCATAAATCGCTGTTTATCAGCAAGTCAAAGAACTTAAAAGACTCGTTTCTGGATAAATATTAGTGAGTCTTGTAGATATAGACAACTTCCTATAAAAAAATATCGATATCACTCCGCTCTTTTCCCACGACTTGTTTCTCGGTCCATTTCACGTCTCTTCCCTTAAAAATGATGATGCTATCACTCTCCTGTTTCATAAATTTCTTGGCAGCGATGAGTAACTCATGCAAGCGAACTTCTGATATCTCACCTTCGAAGACGGAGTTTTGAATCCAATTCAAATACTTACGACATAGCTTTAACATTTTCGCTACACGCTTTTCTCCAAAATCGTAAACTAAAATAACATACATAGAGCTACCAATACATTTTAAAAGGTTTATACTCTTCTATTTTTAGCAAATGCTTTGTCAACTTGTAACACTCTAGCTTTATCAAATGCCGATAACTGACATTACGTTTTAAGCTGCGATGTTGGATAGTCTCTTGAAGTCTTTCTTCTAGCGCTTTTACAAAAATCATTTTCCCTGCTGAATTCAATAAACATTTATTCATTTTCTTATCAAAATGCTTCTCTTGAATTTCTTTTTTGTTAAGTACTTTAAAAATCACGCGATCAACAATTATCGGCTTAAATATTTCAGCTACGTCCAGTGCCAACGAATATCGTCTTTCACCAGGAGTATGCAAAAAGCTGATGGTGGGATTGAGTTGTGTTTGGTTGATGGCGCGTAAACACAGTGTGTAACAAATCATGTTGCCAAAAGAAATCAGTGCGTTTACCTCATTGCGAGGAGGCTGTTTAGTTCGGTTCCCCATCTCAAAGTCATTTAAGATCAGGTTGAAGGCATCATAGTAGGTTTGACGAATCATTCCCTCTATCCCCATTAGCTCTTGCACCGTTTTTGTTTCGGAGATTTTCAGAGAAAGCACTCTTATTATTTCCATAATATCTTCCATGTCTTTCCCTCTGCGATTGTAATATTGCAGATTTTTTAGCATATTGAAGGCAGCTCCGTCAATAAATTTCTGAGCAATGATGAGGCGTTTCTTTTTGTCTTGGTATGCTGCGGTTTGAGCCAATAACATTCTACCCGACAATAGCCCGTCACGCGGCATGAAAGATCCGGTATAATTTTCATAGTAATCAAAGAAATGGATTGCTATGTCTTTTTGCCCGAGAAAATTAAATAGTGCACTGTTGGCTGTTAGCGAACCAAAGACAAAAAACTCGTTTATATCCTCTACCGGTAGGTAACGCGGGCTCCCTTGAACAGGATGATCGGCCTCTGCATCAGGTATGGGAGTAAACTTCAATGTATTATCCCGTCTTTCCAGTGACCCGGGATTAAACAGATAATAGGTCTTTTTCATCCTTCTTCCTCCGTGCTATAACAGAAATCATAGTAACTACAATTTCTGCAAATCTGCTTTTTTTGTAGGGGAGGGCATTCCCCATTCTCGACGATTCCCAGTATTTCCGTTTCCATATTTTGGATTGTATCTCGGTCAATATCCGATAATATGATGGCATTTGTTTTTCTTAAAACCGGATATTCTAAAATTCCCGTTACGCCTACAATTCCATTCTTTTCAAATGTGTATAGGTAATATTTTAGCTGCCACTCGTGTGCCCTCTCCACCTTATTAGACTTCTTTATTTCGTGAATCACTTTGTTTTTTGCATCATAAAAGTCCACTTTAATCCCATCCAACTCCACTTCTTCATATTTAGAGGAGCGTTGTGGATAGGATTCTTCATGAATGAGCTTCCCTTCGTATACCAAATCGGAAGTTTGTTCCATATTGATCTCGTTAGCAAAAAGCCAAAGCTTTCGTTTGCATACTTGATAATAGTTGAAATGAGTACCTGTTATGAGCATAACTATTTAATTTACTCATTGATTCACATAGTCAAAAGTTTCCATTAATTCAACGAGCTTTTGTTGTGCTTTCTCTACGGCATCAACACTCTCATTGACAGTAACGATGTAGTTGGAGCAAGGAAGGGTGACGAACACATCTGCTCCGGCCATTTCGTCAATGATGGGCTTTGCTTTGGGCTTTTCTCCATCTTCTATTAATTTTGCCCGGATGGCTCCGGCAAGTGTATTGGCATTATCGCTGATGGCGATAGCTAAAGTTTCCATTAAACTAAATGTACGGGCCTGATTAGAAGTGATTCTCCAGTTTAGTAAAGCATCTGCTAGAGCCGGAATGATCTTTTTTTGTTCTTCTTTTGGCAATACAATACATTTCCCAAAGATGTTTTCACTCTCAATCCATCCTTTGGCTTTGAGTTCTTCTATTTTTTCTTTTGATAGTTCCGGCTCATGTTGATTGGTTGATACGGAGAAGAGCGTTCTAAGATCTAATGCAATGTCGTAAATGAATAATCCACTGGCTCTTACATTATCTGGAATCCAGTTTCGCCGTGGAAGCGTTCTGTTGTTTGTAGATAGAAATTCCTCAATCTCTTCTTCAGTAAGCAACTTGTCTCCATTTCTTACATTAACTGGATTGCGGTCTGGCTTGTCGCTTCGGTCGAAAGTTAAATTTTCTCTGTCATTGCTGGCGAGTAAGGGATGTAAAGGTCGCATAGCCGATATGGATAGAGGGCTTCTTCTTTTCACTGTTACTCCATCTCCGGCACGCATCCATCCACCCAGTAATTGGTCTACATAACTGGGATCACAAGGTGACCATGGTTCCTTATTTTCCAATTCTTTTTTGGGGGTTATATTATAGTTAAATGTAATAGGGGCCATTTGTACATTTAAATTTGATGTTAGCGCATCAAGAATTGAGCGTTTCACTTGTTGCCCGCTAGAGTAAGCCAAGGATTTGTTGAACAACGGGTCATAATAAGATTTTTGGCCGTCTTGTACACAGAATACTGTGTGTTCTGCGTGTTTTAGTACTCTAAGATAAATGTAAGGATTCATATCTGTATATTTTAAAGTTATTTATTTACTACTACGTATTGAAATCTGATTAATGTGAGAAAGTATGGGAAATTATCAATAGGCATCATGTGCATGAGCTTCGCTATATCCGAAAATTGAGCAATAGAGGAGGAGTCTTGAATATTGTTCGTAATTGTAGCTAAGCCTTCTATAAATTGTTTTTTATTTACGGAAGCCAGCAAGTTTGTAACCTCTTGACTCTTTGCTTTCTTTGCGTTTTTGTCACTTGATGAGTAAAGGCTGAGGGCGGTTGCTATTTTTAGCGACTCATCCCATAATTGTTCATTGTTTAACATAGATAATAACCAAATTTGGTAGGTATTAAAACTTATTTTTTTCTCTTCATTTGTAGCATTATATTTGGGTAATACTCCTTTTTCCAAGCATTCTCTAAAACCTTTCGGTTCCAGTGCATTTACTCCGATGGCACCCATCTGACAGGCTTTTGTAAAGCCCATGGCAGTTCCAAATATGGAATTAAGAACATCATTTCGGGTGGTACCGAAATATTTTCGATATAAATCGAAAGGTGATCTTATTCTAGGTAACTCAAAAGGTATGAAGCCAATTGTGATATTGGTTTGACCTAAACTGTATACGTAGGCGGTCATGGTTGAATTCGGATAGTTGTAAGCGATTCCGGTTAATACTTTAATCCACGATTGCGTTGCAATTTCCATGCCTCCGTCTTTCATCGTCTCAAAGGAATCGAAAGAAGCCATTGGGAGTGATTCATCGTAGCTTGTGTTATTATATCGGTGGGCGAGCCACTGGCCGTTCCACGTATTGATCTGATTGCCTCTTAGTTGGGGCATTTTATTTAAGAATTCTCTATAGAATGCCCATCCGTCGTATAGATCCAGAAGAATTTGCTTATTGTCAAAAAGCATTGATAGACCACTTTGTACGCCAATGCCTAAACCACTACCAATCCATGATAAATAGACCTCTTCCTCTTTTAGGGGAAGCTCCATATTTGTGATTTGTCCAGACGTTGTAGCGTTAATGTCCAGTGAAGGGAAGCCAATAGCAATGCTGGCATCTGCTTTTTCATGTTCTATTTTGTCTATTGTTTTAAGAAAACGCTCTTGCCTTTTCTCTTTTGATTCGTACAGCATTTTTCCGTTTCTCATCTTATCCCAACTAATTTTGGGATTCTCTAAAGGAGAGTTTCCTGCAGACATTAAATATTTATTGTGATCATAGAATACACTATAATATTTTTCTACAAAGAACTCTTTAGCAGAATAATTGCTTTTGTGCTTTTCGTTGTAGGCTTCTAAAAATACTTTTCCAATATTTGCTGCTATCATAATTTAATATGTTTTATAAAAAACGTAATGTGGGGTCGCTAAATTCGGGTTTTGCGTAATTGATCAAGAGTCCCAATTCCTCATCATAGGCTTTTGTGGGAATAATGAACGGATGGGATCCTACTTTGGAATTACTTAACTTACTGTAGGCTATGGAGCGGTAGGATACAGGAATCTCCATTTTTGTTCTTTCTTCAAACTCACTTGCTTCATAGCTTTCTTGGTCTGTTTCCTCAATGCACGCAACGGAGTCAATATCGAGGGACTCCAAAAGGGCTGATTTGGACTTATGCCATAATTTCCTTATTTTCCATGCCCCATCATAGAAAATGGAGTTCCATTCAATATCAAAGAATTGGGCTGTGGGATAAACGGAATCTATCAATGCTTGCATTTCCTTCTCTCTAATCACTTCGCCATTTGGCAACAGACTGAACGTGCGTTGCAATGTTTCCAAATCGTAGGGGCGTGCTTCATCCTTTTGGCTGGGTGGTTGCAGAACATAAACGGGCTTATAATGGCCTATTGTATCTTTTGTTCTTTTACGGTTGATTCGTCCGAATCGTTGGATTAAGGCATCAATAGGTGCACATTCTGTTATCATGAGATCAAAGCTGATGTCCAAACTCACTTCTACGACTTGGGTAGACACAACGATGCAGGCCTCCGTGCTCACATTATAGATGTTTCGTAACTGATCTTCCAGTTGGCTACGCCGGCCTCTTTTAAACCGGCTGTGCACCAACATCTTTTTTACTTCCGGATAATTTATTGATACTTGTTCAAACAACTCTTGGGCTCTTTTTACCTGATTGCATACCAGAAAAATTTTCTGTTTGTGTTCTATGGCTTGATCTATGACCGGGCCCAAAGCGTCCAGTGAGTCCGATTTATAGACTATGTGCCTGTCGAAGCTGTCCAGAACATCATTGGGTAAGCGTACTTCATAAATATTCTCCCTGCCGCCTAAAGTATCTACTATGCGATTGTATAAAACGGTTGGCATTGTAGCTGTGCCAATATGTATGCGGCAGTTTAAGTTGTGTAATATTTCAACAATTTTTAGTACAATGGCTTGCATAGTGCCCGAATAAGTATGTATCTCATCCAGTATAACGTCACATCCTTCCATATCTACAATCATGGCCTCATATCCTTTTGTGCCAAACACGATGGAAGCTATTTGGTGTGGAGTTAAGATTTTAACGGAAGCACCAATGTGATGTTGCAATACCTTTTCCTCTATATTGCCACTTTCTATTTTAATGCTTGATGAGGCATGAAGTAGCCGTACGTCGGCATCTGTGTTTTTCAGGTCTTCTTTTACCCGCTCGTACATGGCATTGATAGATGCTTGAAAAGGTAGGGTGTAGAAAACTCGTCCTCTGCATCGGCGAATGAGAAAATCTGTTTTTCCCGCTCCGGTAGGGGCTGTCACTAATGTGTGTAATCTGTCATCGTTGGTTGGGATGAGAGATAAGGGGTATAGTTCACTTTTCCTGGAGTGATAATAGCTCAAATCAGGCTGAATATATAATCTGCCGGAAAACACATCTAACTTTCCCTCAAGGGCCGAGGCTAAATGATCTGCGGCAATCAATACACCCTTCCATTGTGAATAGCCGTATTTCTTTAATTCACAATAATCCACGGCCTCATAGAAGTTATTTTCCGCTTGTTCTCTTGTGATGGCTTTTGTCTTCATCCCCATAACTTCCAAGATTCCCAAAGCATCCGTACTCCACGAATCGAAGCCTTGAAGATGTGTAGAGAGGCAATCGGGATCATTTTCCAGTAAGTCCAAAAGCCCTTTACCTCCGACATCTTGATAAACCGATTTATGATGGGCTACAATCATTTCTATGACGGGCTCTCTTTCATTCTCCGGTAGTAAGGATATAAAAAACAAGGAAGCGAATTCGTGCCTGAATACAAATCCCGGCGGGCGTAGATAGTTGGTTTTTAAAGTCCTTTGAAAAAGAGGGCTTACTTTTCCAATATCATGTAGTATGGCTCCTTTACGGGCCGTACAAACATCCAGTCCTAAATTACGGGCAACAATTTCTGCTAATTGGGCAACTTCAGACAGATGTTGAATCAGGGGAATGCTTCCGCTATTTTCACTCTTGGCTAATATGTGATTATAATCAGTCATTATAACCCCAGAACAGGCTTTCCTGTTATTTCGAGCCAGCCATACATTGGTTTGGCTGCATCGAATCTATTGAATCCGACTAAAAAAGAGTTTTCTTTTTCTGCAAAGTGTAATTCGAATCCGGGCAGGTCGTTAAATTCCGATTCTTCCATTTGCAATACTTCTGCGTCGGGAAGTAGAACATCTTCGTTTCTACATAAGCAGATGTGTTGCTTACCTGCTTTCTCTGCATCCATGAGGTTCTCGAAAGCTAAATAAAGTTGAGGCTCTATCATTACCCCCCTTTCCAATATGGAAAGACCGCGAACCATCTCTTTCGATTTTGTTTTTTTCTCCCATCCGCTGGTTTGAGTGCGTTCCAACTGCGTGTTTATTGAAGAATATTTTAATTTATGCCTAATGATGGAAGTAACTTCCAGTTTTTGTCTCATTCCTTCAATGATGGATGGGGTTAGAAACTGTTGGCTAAACGTTTTGCTGTCTCTTACAGCTGTCCAGGGTTTAATAAACCCAAATGGACCTGAATATCTGATTACATAATACATTGCTCTTATTTTTAAAGTATTGCTCCGAATCCCGATCCCGTGGAATTTCCAAGTCCCACATTCCAAATGAAATCTTTGGTGTATTCTTTTCCTTCTATTATTACCGGGCACATGTTACATTTGCAATCAATGTTATGTATCCTCACCATTTTTATCTTTTTATTTGGGTAGTTCAAATCAAAAGATATTTTTAAGGTCTCATCAACGGGCAGGTTGGCCGATTCCATTTTGTGCTTTATTGTTTCTACCAAAAGGTCGTTAGCCTCAGCATCCTGAAAGGTGTAGAATTGAATATTATCACCGATTTTTCTTTTTATAAAAATGGGACTGGCTAGCCGGAAATGGTTTTGTTGTTCTAAATTAGCCTTTTCCTCTATATTGACATCGGTGACAGTCAGTCCTAAGAACATTTCAGGCTCATTCAATATGCTTTTTATTACCTCTTTCACATAGCTTTCATCATAAAAACTAACAAACCATCTTGCTCCTTTTTCAAAGGAAAAACCTTCTTCTGTAATTTTGCCATTCATCAACCACGAGAAGGAGTATAAAGACATAAAGTCGTGAAGTTGATTTTTTCCTAACCATTTATGAAGAGTTCCAATCATTTTTTGTTGATAATCGAACGGTACGTTTTCTGAATTAGGTGTTGTGTTCAGATATATTCTCATAACATGTATATTTTAATAATATAGAAACTATAATCTATAATATAAAGCAATTATTATCAATATTATATTATTTATCAGATATCATATAAAACAAATAATATAGAAATATTCTTATTATTTATAGATACTAGCAAAATTACTAAAAAATTCTACATAAAAGATTGTTTTTATATACAAAATATCTTCTATTTTAAATAAAATAAAATGCCATATCGTAGAAGTGATATTAAGGACACCAAATAGATTACGACTCTTCTTCTACGTGAAGCCTTATCTTTTGTACGTTGATTTATGAGCTTAGGACTTACAGCCGTAAGTACATAAAATTTTAAGGGAAGACAACTTTCATTCTACGGGAAATAGTACATACCTAGTATGAATTCTGATAAAGTATAAAAAAACATTGTATCAAAGAGCATCATTCATATGTAAATAAATAGAGTAACCCTACTTCTTCTCCATATTAAAACCATATCAAAACCGTATTTGCTCCGTAGTTTCTCCGTATAAAGTCCTATTAATACGGAGAAACTACGGTGAAACTACGGAGCAAATACGGCTTTGGTAATAAGAAGGATAAATTCCATCATGAATTTCCAACTGATTTATAAAGAGTCGAAAGCGTACATTATTCTTATTTTTTTATGCTGTTAATCTAGTAAATAAAAAACGGTGCGTATATTTGTATACCGAACAGGCTCATCAGAATCAAGAAATGGGCATTATTTTAAAAGAACACCTGAAAGCCTTCTCATTTTTAAACAAAATGAAGTGAGTAAGAACAGAGAAGTATAAAACGAAATAATAACATTTAGCAATAATAATAATGAAAAGATATACACTTTTCTTTTATATCTATCTTACAATGAATGTAGTATGTTACGCTCAAAACAAATATCCGCTTGCTGTCTCCGAATATAAGCTGGATAATGGTTTTACCATCTGGATTAATGAAGATCACACACAGCCTAAAGTATTCGGAGCTGTGGTAGTAAATGCCGGATCAAAAGATTGCCCCAATACAGGCATTGCGCATTATTTTGAACACATCATGTTCAAAGGAACTGAAAAGATCGGAACAACAGATTATAATGCCGAAAAAGTATACCTGGACTCCATACAACAGAAATATGATGAATTAGCCTGTGAAAAGAATGAAATTAAACGGAAAGCCATACAAAAGGAAATTAACCAGCTGACAATTAATTCGGCGATATATGTTATACCCAATGAATTCAACCGACTCATCACATTATATGGTGGAACGGATTTAAACGCATTTACTTCTTACGACATGACGGTTTATCATAATGTATTTTCTCCTCAATACATCAGACAATGGGCGGAGCTTAATAGTGAGCGACTTCTTAACCCGGTATTCAGGATGTTTCAAAGTGAATTGGAGACCGTTTATGAAGAAAAAAATATGCGCTCTGATGCGTTGGGTGCCAAAGCCCTGGAAAAAGGAATGGAACGTTACTTCATGCCGCACCCCTACGCCTACCCCATTATAGGGAGTACGGAAAATCTAAAGAATCCCCGACTGTCGGAAATGGAGAAGTTCTTCAAAGATTATTATGTGGCAGGAAATATGTGCTTGATTTTAAGTGGAGATATTCATCCCCAAGAAGTCATGCCTGTATTAGAAAAAGCATTCGGGCGTATCCGTCCGGGATATGCTCCTAGGTTCAGTGCAGCAACTCCTCCGTCTTTCCACGGACAAGAGCGATTCAATGTCAAGATTCCTATCCCTATCGTGAAACTATCGGCAGAAGCATGGCGCGGTGTACCGGCTAATGATCCCGATGAGTTGCCTTTGCAGATAGCATGCAAGTTGCTGAGCAATGACAATCAAACAGGCTATATTGACAAACTAATGTCCGATAGTAAAATTATGGCAGGTGGAGTGGAAAACGGTGGAATGGATCATGCCGGATTTCTAGCAGCTTACGTTGTACCAAAAATATTACTTCAGTCGAATAGTAAAGCTTGCAAATTGATTAATGCACAAATAGAACGGATAAAGAAAGGCGATTTTAGTGAAGAGACATTTAATGACATCAAACTAGGTATAAAGCGGAACTATGAGTTACAACTGGAAGATATTAGCCAGCGTACTTTTGCTATGTTTTCACTTTTTACTCAGGGGCGGTCATGGAATGATTATTTGGAAAATTTAAAACGCATTGACGGGTTGAACAAACAAGACATAATAGCAATTGCTAACAAATATTTCACTGATGACTATTTGTTTTTGAAGAAGAAAACAGGCAAATACCCTAAAGATCGTCTTCAAAAGCCAGGGTTTGCGCCTATTATCCCTAAAAATGCCGAGGCACAATCAACCTATGCGCAACAGTTATCTCAGATGCCTGTTAATGAAATGGCTCCCCGATATCTGGATTTCGAAAAAGACGCTCATACCTATCAACTGACACCTTATGTCAATCTATACTGTAGTCCGAATCCTGTAAATGATATCTTCACGATAAAGTTAAACTTCGGAAAGGGTATTTTAGAATCAAACATGGCAGAACCGGTAAGTAATTACCTAAATCTATTAGGAACAGATTCTTTGAGTTTTGAACAATTCAAAGAAAAGCTCCAACAATTGGGAAGTACAATGGCATTCTCCGCAAATAATAATGCATTTATACTTGAAGTTAAAGGGTTTGACGAAAACATGGAACCAACTTTAAAACATGTCGGGGAGTTTATGAAAGGAGTAAAAGGAGATAAGAAAAAACTAAAACAGGTGGTAGATGCACAAAAAATAAACAATAAAGCCCTTATCAAAGACCCGCAACAAGTAGCTAGAGCATTGACTGAAAAGGTAATTTTCGGAGATCACTCACAACAGCTGCGTCAGTTATCTATAGCCGAAATGAAGAAATTAAAATCGGATACATTATTGGAGGAATTCAGAAGACTGACTTCTGTAGCCTGTGATATTCATTATTGTGGCAATCTGGATAATAATAAAGTCGTGGAGATTGTGAAAAGTAATTTCAACTTAAATGGAGTAAATACAGCTTCCAATACCCCTTATTATCGACCTAACAAAGCAGTAGAAAAAAATGCAGTCTACTTCATTAATGAGCCGAATGCTTCACAGAGTGTAGTAGTGGCATATGTTCCCGGAGAAATTAATTCTGATGATAAGAGCAGAAATACCTCAGCACTCTTCAATAATTACTTTGGTAGTGGAATGAGCTCCATCTTATTTCAAGAAATACGTGAGTTTCGTTCACTTGCCTATGGAGTGAGCGGAAACTACAAGCTTAGCCCAAACAAAGATAGAGATAAGCAAGGGCTTTTATACATTGCATTAAGTACCCAGGAAGACAAGACTACAGATGCCATTAAACTGGTCGATTCACTGCTACACAATATGCCTTTAAGGCCCGATAAGATTAAAGTATGCCGCCAAGATCTTATTAATTCTGCAAACAATGATTTTCCCACCTTTCGCGAAATCAGTCCGAAAATTGCAGAGTTAAGACAAAAAGGCGAAATGGTAGATCCTAATATTCAATTAATTAAATCACTTCCAGACATCAACATGGAGGATATTAAAAGCTTTTATGAGAAAAATATACAGAATAAACCAATAGCTTATATTGTGGTGGGCAACTCGAAAAAGATAGATATAGAAAAGCTGAAACAGTTCGGTGAGTTCAAGCCAATGAAAATCAAAGACATTATTCATAAATAAATATCTCTTTAAAATAACAATAGACCTTAATCTCCTTAAGGTCTATTGTTATTCTTTTTACAAGTAATGTAATCAATACTAACATTACTTATTAATAAATGAGAGAAATTACTTTTTCTCTTTATTGTAATTTTCCAATCCTGTTTGCAAGAAGTCAATATATTTAGGTATATCTTCGTCATAAGAATAAGACTTATTCAGCGGACTACCGTTATTATCAACCAATACATAAAAAGGCTGGGCATTAGCTCCGAATTTTACCCGTTGAAGATAACTCCACTTATCCCCTAGCGTACGCAATAAACGTTCTGTTCCATTCTCTACAACCTTAATAGGTTCTGCCAATTTGGTCTTATTATCGACATAAAGCGAGATAAGCACATAATCATTATTTATGATATCACTTACTTTTGTATCTGTCCACACAGCAAGTTCCATCTTACGGCAGTTTACACAACCATATCCCGTAAAGTCAAGCATCACCGGCTTGCCGGTTCTACGAGCATACTCCATACCCAAATCATAATCATCGAACTTTGCATGTATTTCATTCTTATACAGATTGAAGTCTTGTGTTTGCAAAGGAGGTGAGAATGCACTCACCGCTTTTAGTGGAGCACCCCACAAGCCAGGAACCATATATACCGCAAATGATAATGATGCAAGTGCTAAAAAGAAGCGGATTACACCGACTTTAGTGTCGTCATCATCATGTTTGAATTTGATCTTACCTAACAAATAGAAACCTAACAAACCAAAGATAACTATCCAAAGCGCAAGGAATGTCTCTCGATCAAGAATGTGCCAACCATAAGCAAGATCCGCTACAGACAAGAACTTCAAAGCAAATGCTAATTCCAGGAATCCTAACGTTACTTTAATAACATTCATCCACCCTCCCGATTTAGGCATGGATTTCAACCATGACGGGAACAAAGCGAATAATGTGAAAGGTAATGCTAAAGCAATAGCAAAGCCAAGCATACCCACAGCAGGTCCCATCACACTACCCGTAGTAGAAACTTGAACCAGCAGGAATCCAATGATCGGCCCGGTACAAGAGAAGGAAACCAATGATAGCGTAAATGCCATGAGGAAGATGCTCAATAAGCCGCTTGTTTTCTCAGCTTTACTATCTACGGCATTACTCCACTTAGAAGGTAGCGTCAATTCAAAAGCTCCAAAGAACGATGCAGCGAACACCACCAATAAGAGGCAGAATAAAATATTGAAAACTGCATTCGTAGAAAGTGCATTCAATGCGCTGGCTCCGAAAAGAGCAGTAATAGCTAGCCCTAACGTAACATAGATCACCACAATCGATGCACCGTATGTCCAAGCATCGCGGATACCTTTTTTCTTATCTTTAGAACGTTTGAGGAAGAAACTTACCGTCATTGGAATAATAGGCCATACGCAAGGAGTGAATAAAGCCAACAGTCCACCTAAAAATCCTGTAATAAAGATATAAACCCAAGATAAATCTTTAGGAGAAGTTGTTCCGCCAAAAGATTCCAATTGGGTAATGACCGGCTTCCAAAGATCTACACTTGCCGAATCGTTCACTGCAACATTAGCAGCTATCGAATCTTTTGCCGTACTATCCGATTTTATGCCATCAGTCGTTCCGGTTGTGGTATTAGCCGCATCTGTTTGATTGCCATTTGCCTCTTGCGACGCTGCATCCTTGCTTCCTGTATTAGCAGATGCATCTGATTTCCCCGAATATTTAAAAGGTACTTGAGTAGGAGGCAGACAGTTTTCATCATTGCAAGCACCATATTCCAAATAACCCTCAACATGATATGCACCACCTGTCAGAGCCAATTTTTGAACGAACTTAGCCGAACTCATAAAGTAACGCACTTTCATATCGAACAACTTATCGAAAGTAGCAACCTCCTTACCTTGCGGTTTCAACTTGCCTGCAACTTTTGCTCCGGTAATCTTATCAACATTGAATGTTGCCGAAATAGGACCGCCCTCTCCCAAATCCGTAGAATAGACATGCCATCCCTTGTCTATAGTAGCCGTGAAAATAATCTCAGCTTCATTAGCCGAGACCGTTTTCAATTCAGTTTTAAACTTTACAGGCTCTTGTATCTGCGCCCGGATCATTATCGTAACCAAGAGCAGACAAAGGGTCAATATTTTTTTCATATAATCCTGTTTTTTCAATTATTGTCAAAATTCATAATCAACGCATGCACGGCTCTCCTTTACATCAGCCAGAATCTTACCAGCTTCCAGGTGATTAGGATGGGTGGCATAGAATTTCACATCATCCAACGTATCAAACTCACTATAAAGAGCAATACTCCATGCTTCCGCCGGATTTATATTCAAACCGACTTCTATCTTACGAATTACGGATATTTTTGAAGGAAGAGCTTCAATAGCTTTTTTAAAACTATTCATAGCAGTCAATTTCTCTTCAGCAGAAGCCTCATCTTTGAGTTTGAACAGTACAATGTGCTTAACCATAACTATAATATTTTAAATGATTTATGTTTATATTTGTTCTATAAATATTCACTTATTTACATTCCACCTTATGAGATTTCGGGAATTATCACGTATATTTGTCCTTTGAAACAGTTTATATAACTGCAAAAATACTGGTTTTGTTTTAAATATACATTTAAACGGATGTTAATAATAGGAATAGCAGGCGGTACGGGATCCGGAAAAACAACCGTTGTGCGTAAAATAGTTGAAAGCCTTCCGGCAGGTGAAGTGGTGCTGTTACCCCAGGATTCATATTACAAAGATAGCAGTCATGTCCCTGTGGAGGAACGCCAAAATATTAATTTCGATCATCCCGATGCTTTTGAATGGTCACTATTGTCAAAACATGTGTCAACACTCCGTTCCGGAAAAAGTATAGAACAACCCACTTACTCATATCTCACTTGCACCCGTTTACCCGAAACTATTCATATTGAGCCCCGTGAAGTAATTATTATAGAAGGTATCCTTGCTTTATGTGATAAGAAACTACGCGATATGATGGACTTGAAAATATTTGTTGATGCAGATCCCGACGAACGATTAATCCGTGTTATCCAACGCGATGTGATAGAGCGTGGCCGGACAGCCGAAGCTGTCATGGAGCGCTACACCCGTGTATTGAAGCCGATGCACCAACAATTCATAGAGCCCTGTAAACGTTATGCCGATCTCATTGTACCCGAAGGTGGCAACAATCAAGTTGCTATTGATATTTTGACGATGTATATAAAAAAGCACTTGTAAGAATCTCTTTCTAATATTTTAGAAATATTTCTACATTGTGTTTAATTTGAAATGACATCTCTGAGCTCCAGTCTACCTCATAACTTTAATAAGAACACTAATGAGAAGAAATAGAAATTTTATAAAGTTGCTGCCCGTAATCCTGGCTTTCGTATGTGCAATATCGGGATGCCACAATAAGAATAATGTCAAAGACCATTCCACCGACAAGCTACAGCAGATTAAGGATAGTGGCGAATTAGTGGTTCTGACCATGTACAGTTCCACCTCATATTTTCTATATCGTGGACAGGAAATGGGATTTCAATATGAGCTGGGAGAACAATTTGCGAAAAGTTTGGGAGTAAAACTCCGTGTGGAAGTTGCACGCAATGCGCGTGAGTTAATCGGCATGCTTCAAAGTGGAAAAGGCGATCTTATTGCCTATAATTTACCCATAACGAAAGAGTGGAAAGACAGTCTTTTGTATTGCGGAGACGAAGTAATCACACATCAGGTCGTAGTCCAACGGACTGGAAAGAATATCAAACCCATTAAAGATGTCACCGAGCTCATAGGCAAAGACATTTATGTGAAACCGGGCAAATTCTATAACCGTTTGGTTAATCTTGATCGGGAACTGGGTGGAGGAATACATATTCACAAAGTGGAAACCGACAGTATCAGTACCGAAGATCTCATCACGCAGGTATCCCAAGGTGAAATACCCTACACGGTAGCAGATAATGACATAGCTCAAATTAATACGACATATTATTCCAATTTGGATATTTCCTTGCCGATAAGCTTCGATCAAAGAGGTTCGTGGGCCGTACGAAAAGATTGCCCGGAACTTGCAGCTGCTGCCGACAAATGGTTCAAGGCAAATAAAACCTCCCCTGATTATACGGCAAGTATAAAACGTTATTTTGAGATACGTAAGACTATACCACATTCCCCCATCCTTTCATTACTCGAAGGAAAAATATCCCATTATGATAAATTGTTTAAGAAATACTCACAGGATATACGCTGGGACTGGCGCCTTTTGGCATCGCTCGCTTATACAGAATCCAATTTTGATACTACGGCGGTTTCATGGGCAGGGGCAAAAGGCTTAATGCAGCTTATGCCCATTACAGCCCGAGCCATGGGCATGCAACGCGGACAAGAACATTCTGCGGACGAGAGCGTAAAAGCTGCCGTGAAGTATATTTCACTCATCGATAAAACATTCTCCAAAGTGCCCAAAGAGGAACGCTTGAAGTTTATATTGGCTGCTTACAATTCAGGAATAGGTCATATACAAGATGGCATGGCTTTAGCCCGGAAATATGGCAAGAATCAGTACATCTGGAAAAATAATGTAGAACGTTATGTCCTTTTAAAAAGCAATGAGGAATATTATTCCGACCCAGTATGTAAAAATGGATATTTTCGTGGACAGGAAACCTGCAACTTCGTTAAGGAAGTCACCGGGCGATATGAGGTTTATAAGAAGAAGATACCCAAATAATAAGTGTGTTCTATAAATATATATACCTTCACTACACATAAACCATGAATGATTTTTTGTAGCGAGGGTACATTTTATCTAAAAAGGGATCCTTTATTCGAACAGATTCAATTTATTCTTTCTTACTTCCTCCAATGAAATTGTTTTCGTTGTTTTTACAGCATTCTTTTCTCTTAACTGTTGATATTCCACATCCAGTTCTTCTGCTAACTCTTTCTTCTGTTTTGGATTCATCAGTTTAGCTGCGACCACTGCATTTTGTGAAGCATCTTTCAAGTGTACTACCGGAGCATGATAGACCGGAGCTATTTTCAAAGCCGTATGTAAACGTGATGTAGTAGCTCCACCTATTAACAAGGGTAAATCCAATCCTGCTTTTTCCAATTCGGAAGCCACATGTACCATTTCTTCCAGCGAAGGAGTAATCAGCCCACTAAGCCCTATCATATCCACTTTTTCTTCTATAGCGCGCTGTATTATCGTCTCTGCAGGAACCATTACGCCTAAGTCAATAATCTCATAACCATTACAGCCCATTACCACAGCAACTATATTTTTTCCAATATCATGAACGTCACCCTTTACGGTAGCTAGTAATACCTTACCTGCTGATGAACTTCCTTCATGCTTCTCCGATTCAATAACCGGTTGCAAAATAGCCACAGCCTTCTTCATTGTACGTGCTGTTTTTACCACTTGAGGCAGAAACATCTTACCCGCGCCAAAAAGGTCACCGACATGGTTCATACCTGCCATTAGTGGACCTTCTATCACATCAACCGCTTTAGGGTAGAGTTTCAACGCTTCCGCTAAATCTTCTTCCAAGAAATCACCTATCCCCTTAGTCAAAGCATATTTCAAACGCTCCTCAACCGAAGTAGCATTACGCCAAGCAAGTATAGAAGAGCGGTTCTCCGCAGTGCTATTATCATTTTCTTGGCCATCCGCTTTCAAGCGTTCGGCTAGTTCTATTAAGCGTTCCGATGCATCCGAGCGACGGTTCAACACCACATCTTCTATAAGTTCCAGTATATCTGCGGGGATATCAGTGTATAGTACAGACGTAGCCGGGTTAACAATACCCATATCCATTCCCTCACGAATGGCATAATAAAGGAATACAGCATGAATTGCTTCACGAATGTAATTATTGCCGCGGAAAGAGAAAGATAAATTACTAACGCCTCCGCTCACATGTGCTCCGTACAGATTCTTACGTATCCACGCAGTAGCTTGGATGAAATCGACAGCATAGTTATTATGTTCTTCCATACCTGTAGCAATGGCAAGTACATTTGGGTCGAATATAATATCGTGTGGGTTGAAATTTAATTTCTCAACTAACAATTTATAAGCTCTCGAACAAACTTCAATCTTGCGTTCACATGTGTCGGCCTGACCTCTTTCATCAAAAGCCATTACTACTGCGGCAGCTCCATAACGCTGTATCGTACGCGCGTGCTCAAGAAATTTGTCTTCTCCCTCTTTTAATGAGATTGAATTAACGATAGATTTTCCTTGCAAGCACTTCAGTCCGGCTACAATAACTTCCCATTTCGATGAATCAATCATCACAGGAATACGAGCTATTTCAGGTTCTGAGGCTATCAGATTAAGAAAAGTAGTCATTTCAGCTTCTGCATCCAACAACCCTTCATCCATATTCACATCGATCACTTGCGCTCCGTCTTCGACTTGTTGACGGGCAATGCTCAATGCTTCATCATATTTCTGTTCTTTTATCAGTCGAAGAAACTTACGCGATCCGGCTACATTACAACGTTCACCGATGTTGATGAAATTCTTTTCAGGAGTGACCTCCAGCAATTCCAATCCGGACAACCATAAGTAATTGGGTATAGGAGCTGGCACATGAGGCTTAGCTCCTGCAATCAGTTCTTCATATTTTGCAATATAAGCTTCTGTTGTACCACAACATCCACCAAGGATATTTACCAAACCTTCATGGATATATTCGCTTACTTCCAATGCCATATCATCCGGACTCTGGTCATATTGTCCCAAACTGTTCGGAAGTCCGGCATTAGGATATGCACTGATATAATAAGGAGCACGACTTGCAAGTTGTTCAAGGAAAGGTTTTAACTGACGAGCTCCAAAAGAGCAGTTTAACCCGATAGAAAAGATATCGGCGTGCTGTATGGAAGCAAGGAATGCATCCAACGTCTGACCGGAAAGAGTACGTCCACCCGCATCGGATACAGTAACCGAAATCATAATAGGGACACGAATACCGGTTGCTTGCATCGCTTCTTCAGCAGCAAAGACCGCAGCTTTGGCATTCAGGGTATCAAAAATCGTTTCAATAAGTAAGACATCAACCCCTCCTTCAAGCAGCGCCTCCATTTGTTCACGGTAAGCAGCAGCAAGTTGGTCGAATGTCAATGCACGGAAAGCCGGATTGTTGACATCCGGACTCATGGAACAAGTCTTATTAGTAGGCCCTACGGAACCTGCTACAAAACGTGGTTTATCAGGATTTTGCGCAGTAAACTCATCCGCTACATTTCGTGCCAACCGTGCTGCGGCAAGATTTATCTCGCGAATATACTCTTGCACGTGATAATCTGCCATACTGACCGAAGTAGCATTAAATGTATCTGTTTCAATAATATCTGCACCGGCGGTAAGATATTTAGTGTGGATTTCCCTAATCACATCGGGACGCGTGATGCACAACAGGTCATTATTGCCTTTCAATAAGCCGTTGACCGCAGCAAAACGTTCTCCCCTGAAGTCCTCCTCCGTTAAGCTGTAACGTTGTATCATGGTGCCCATAGCACCATCTAATATTAGGATGCGCTCACGCACCAATTCTCGAATGTCTTTTTTCATGAGTTACCTGCCAAGAATATAAAAAATCTATCTAATGTATGCTTCTCAAAAGAAACACAAAGAAGTGAATTTTGTTTGGGAAACGACTCCTTCCCATAAAGTAGTAAGGAGGAGTCTTATGAAGTTTTTTCTCCTATCTTCCTTTTTTCTGTTGCTATAGAATAATAGCCCAAATATTATAGGATTACGCAAAGCGTCATTCAAATAAAAGAAAATATATTAACGCTTAAACATTCGCGCCATGTCACGCTTATCATCTTTTTCCTTTAAAGCCTCGCGTTTGTCATATTGTTTTTTACCCTTAGCCAAGGCTACGACTAATTTAGCCAGACCTTTTTCATTAATGAACATTCGAACAGGAATAATAGTAAAGCCGGGATCTTTAGTTCCACGTACAAGTTTCTCCAATTCTTTCTTATTTAATAATAATTTACGTTCACGTCGGGCGCTATGATTATTATACGAACCATAGAAATACTCTGCAATGTGCATGTTCTTTACCCACAGCTCTCCATTGGCAAAATAGCAAAAAGTATCCACTAGACTCGCCTTACCCAATCGTATGGATTTTATTTCTGTACCAGTAAGTACGATACCGGCAGTGTAAGTATCCACTAATTCATAATCGAATGTGGCACGTTTATTTTTTATATTGACAGGAGCTTGTTTCATAACATCATCAATCAAATATCAAGTCATCAATTGAACACCAGCATAAGCTTATTAAAAATCAGCTGAATTAAAAAAGGACAAAGCAACAATAGAATGGACGAAAATATCGTAAACCGCAAACGTTGTTTTTCTTGCACCTCCATCAAAATAGAAGCTCCTTCCCAAACAACAAATACAGTATAAAATTGTAATAATAGTCCGATAATACCAAAATCCGGCAATAAACCAATAATCATTTGCAATAAAAACAATACGACCAAAGAATATCCCGCAAATTGATGCGAAAGAATCATATCACTCTCCATTTTAAAAAGCTGCACCCCCATTGCATTAATAAGATATGCCGCTAGAAAATATCCACCGAAGAGAGAGACCGCTATGGCACAACATCGGGTCATAGCGTATTGAAAACTAACTGCGCCTTCCCATCCCATTGACAATATTGCACCAATGAAAACAGATAAACCGCAGAAACCGATCATAGGATAAACAAAGGTTGAAAACACCTTTTGCTGATCCTCATGCAAACGAATTTCCTCCCAGGCGCGAGCCGGAGAGGAAATCAATAACATAGCTATGTGAAATAAAGCTTTATATTCCAAGTGAAATTTTATAAATTAGTTAGAAGTAGGTTTATACTCTACTGTATATGTTTTTTGGGCAGTTTGAGAATCGCTTAAACTTATACTATTAGGATTCTCGGTAGTCACAACATTAACTTTTGTCGGAGCAACAGACACTCCTGTTTTGTCTTTATAAGCCTGAAAAATACGAGTCAAATCAAAATCCTTATATAATAATCGCAAATACCCATAATTATAAGCCGATTGGTTAGCATAATCCAAAGAAGAAGTAGAAGTTCCCGAATCGCCCTTATTGTTATGACGCAAATATAAAGTTAAAGGACCACCATTAACTTGTTCGTCAGGATAGTAAACTAATGTAAAATAGTGATATTTTGCATTCATATAGTAATCTACAGGAAGAATCAATGTTGTAGCATCAAAAAAATATGGCTTCGTATTGGAAACAGATGATTCCAATGATATTATAGGTGCGTTTGAGATTGAATCATTAGAATCCCCTTTATTTTCTACAACCTCAGGAGTACCATCAAAAGGAAGTAATCCACCAAAATCAACTCCTGTTATAGATGTTGCATTATCGGGAACCGTAACTAACGAAGTATCCCATGTCACTACAATGAACACAAATTGATTCATATAAGAACTCAGTTGCACTTTATTCGTAGCCTCCCAAGTTGTAATTGAAGAAGCAGTAGGACTTATTGTAACCCCATCTGCAGTTTTGAAGTAATAAGAACCATAGGTCGAATAAACTTTTGCAAAATATGGGCGGGTTGCTGTCGTATCATTATCTGAATTTAAGCAAGATGCAAAAGAGATGCCAAGTATTAAGGTAAAAGCAATCGTGAGAAATTTAATTTTTTTAGTTTTCATTTTCAATTAGATGTTATGTTTGCAAAAATAAACAAAAGAATTGAGTTACACCTAACCCCATCCTTTTTTTCACGGTTTTTTAGAAAAAACGGTATATGATATAAAATACTGCACTTAATTTCGCCATTTAACTTTCATTCACCATAAACATTGCATCCCATTTTTTCATACGCAAATAAATGAATTAAAAACGATGCGTGATAATATTAGCGACAAAATCCTATAATTAATGGACAAAGCACTCAAATCATCCCCCGAATATTTAGAAATTAAATATTTTGATGAAAGCAACTAAGCTATTATTTTCGCAAATAAATCCAAATGATCATCAACATACGCAGCAATCAGCGAAGTTATTTCTTCCTCTTTCTCCAAAAATTCTTCTTCCAATTCATCAAAAATCTCATATTGCTCATACATAGCCATAAATTCGTCATCCGTACGTTCACGTTCGAGATCTTCCCGATGAGCATCATATATTTCTTTAGCCTTATAAATCAATTTACTGAGCTCCCCAACTCCCCATAGACGCATAACTTTGGCAAAAGGATTGGCAAAAATATATCCTCCATATCCATTCTGTATCAATTGACAGAAACCACCTTCCATCAATTCGTCACGAAGTAGTTGATAAGCCAGCAGAGAATGCTGTTCACCAGTCAACAAGGGCATTGAATCTGCAGTCAGTTCACCACCGATTATCTCTTTATATTTGTCTGTAAACACCTTTATAAAAGCATCCATGCCATCACTCGCGCCTTTACGCAGTACGTCATCTGTTATTTCTACCATAGTTATTTTTTATTAATGCAGTACAAAGTTACAAATTTATAATATCGATGCCACACTCATTAAAGAAATAATAACATCAAGGCTCGCAAAGCGGAAAGATAATTATGAAAGTATTACGATATAGAATCGGAAGTTCCAATGGATCATCAATACTTGCACATTTTGGAGATTGTAAAGTAGAGATTACAATACCATCAAGAGGACATTACAATCTTTGATTTTTCATAAAAAAGCAGGAAAAGTCAAGTTGTATAAACGAAGAAAAAAAGTACCTTTGCGCCCGATCTGATAAAAAATACGACATCTTTTATTATTATATTATTAAAACAAGTGGAATTATGACTTATTCACACGAAGTGGAACACATGTGTGTTGTTAAGAAGGGGCCTAATCATGGACCGGCTCCTATCCCCGAAGAAGGTAAATGGGTAAAAGCAAAAGAGATTGTAGACATCTCAGGTTTGACACACGGTGTGGGTTGGTGTGCTCCTCAGCAAGGCGCGTGCAAACTTACACTGAACGTTAAAGAAGGCATCATTCAGGAAGCTCTTATTGAGACTATCGGTTGTTCCGGTATGACTCACTCTGCTGCTATGGCATCAGAAATTCTTCCGGGAAAAACAATCTTGGAAGCTTTGAATACCGACCTTGTTTGTGATGCAATCAATACTGCAATGCGCGAATTATTCCTTCAGATCGTTTACGGACGTACACAATCAGCTTTCTCAGAAGGTGGATTATTGATCGGTGCCGGTTTGGAAGATCTTGGCAAAGGCTTACGCAGCCAAGTTGGTACTCTTTACGGTACTTTGGCGAAAGGAACTCGCTACTTGGAAATGGCAGAAGGCTACATCAAGACTTTGGCACTAGACAAAGACGATCAAGTATGCGGCTATGAATTCGTTCACTTGGGCAAGTTCATGGATGAAATAAAGAAAGGTACCGACGCCAACGAAGCATTGAAGAAAGTAACCGGTAATTACGGACGCTTTACAAAAGAAGCCGGTGCAGTTAAATACATTGACCCACGTAACGAATAAGGAGGAAAGGAATTATGATTAGAGAAGTAAAATTTGAAAGTCAAGACCGTCGTATCAAGCAAATCATTGCCGCTTTGAACGCTAACGGCATCAAAGACATCGAAGAAGCTAACGCTATCTGCGAAGCTCATGGTCTCGATCCTTATAAGACGTGTGAAGAAACTCAGCCTATCTGTTTTGAAAATGCAAAGTGGGCTTATGTAGTAGGCGCTGCTATTGCTGTGAAAAAAGATTGTAAAAATGCTGCTGAAGCTGCTGAAGCTATCGGCATCGGTTTACAAGCATTTTGCATTCCCGGTTCTGTTGCCGACGATCGCAAAGTAGGTATTGGACATGGTAACCTTGCTGCAATGTTACTTCGCGAAGAAACAAAGTGCTTCTGCTTCCTCGCAGGACACGAATCTTTCGCTGCAGCAGAAGGTGCAATTAAAATTGCAGCAAAAGCAGATAAAGTTCGCAAAGAACCTTTGCGCTGTATTTTGAATGGTTTAGGTAAAGATGCAGCTATGATCATCTCACGTATCAATGGCTTTACTTACGTTCAAACTCAATTCGATTACTATACTGGCGAGTTAAAAGTCGTTCAGGAAATTGCTTATAGCGATGGTCCTCGCGCTAAAGTAAAATGCTATGGTGCTGATGATGTTCGTGAAGGTGTAGCTATCATGTGGAAAGAAGGTGTAGACGTTTCTATTACAGGTAACTCTACAAATCCAACACGCTTCCAGCACCCGGTTGCCGGAACTTATAAAAAAGAACGCGTATTGGCAGGTAAACCTTACTTTTCTGTAGCATCAGGTGGTGGTACAGGCCGTACTCTTCACCCGGATAACATGGCTGCAGGACCTGCTTCTTATGGTATGACAGATACTATGGGCCGTATGCACTCTGATGCTCAGTTTGCCGGTTCTTCATCTGTTCCTGCTCACGTAGAAATGATGGGATTCTTAGGAATTGGTAACAATCCGATGGTAGGTTGCACTGTTGCTTGTGCTGTTGATATTGCTCAGGCTTTGAATAAGTAATTCGAGCTTCAAGATAAACAGAATCCCTGTATCCATAATGGATACAGGGATTTTTTTATTAAAAAACATTATCTTTTATCTGATATCAGACAGCAACAATCGCTTCTATAAAAATAATATTATCTTTGCGTACATTTACAATTGAATAATACAGGATGTTAGATTAGAGTAAATGCCACAAAAACTAAGAGTAAGAAGCGATGGAAGACATTCAGTTAAAAAAGAGCTATCTAAAAGTAGATCAACCTTCCTATATAAGTTCACTCATCTGCCTTTTAGTAGGAAGTATTCAGATTGTATTAACCCGTATTTGGGCAATAGATGCCTCAGCACACTTCGCTCTTTTGACTATTGCTATTGTCCTCATTAGCTTCGCCATCTATTCCATAACAACCAGCATTAAAAATTCGCCAAGTGTCTTGTTTAATGATGATATACTTCTAATTGGTTCCAATGCTTATTACTGGACCGATTTTAAAAAAGCATCTTTCACCGGGAAAAAGCCATGCAAATGTATCTTTAGGTATTCAATGGAAGGAATGATGTTGCAATTTGGTAATGAAAAACCAGTTTATTTACTAGATTACGTGTACTCAGACCTTTGGAAATTAAAATTATTTGTTCAGCAAATTGTTATAGAGCAAAAAAAGAAGATGGAATTTCTACAACCAGAATCTCCTCAAGATGATTCTATTTACAGTAGGAAGATCTTTTATAAAGGAGACTGTTTCTTTTCAGCTTATAGCATATTATACTGGGGTACTGTAGCTATTTTGATTATACTAAGTCTTGAATTTTGCCACATTTATTATTTATCGGATTGCACACTAGCCGGAACAATCCTCTTGATATGTATTACAGCTATATTAATGTTGCTTTTTTGGGCAATAAGCTGCACTATGCATTTTTTTGAACTATCCGATAACTATATCACGGCTAAAAATCATATTTTATTTTGGAAGAAAGAAACATACTCCCTGCAAAACATTCGTGAAGTAGGATTTGATAAAGGCTTCATCAATAATCGCCGATTCAGCTTAAAACTGATTACTAAAGATTTTAAATATTCCATATATCCCGCCGGAACACTTTCACAAAAGCAGTGGAAAGATTTAGGAGAGAATTTAAAGAAACACGGTGTAAAAGTACGTTATGAGTAATAAAAAGAGCTATCGGTATTTCCGATAGCTCTTTTATATGCAATATAATCTACGATAAACACGCTGTTATTTCTTGTCAGAAGATTCCGGAGCCTTGTCTATGAGTTCCATAAACTGATCCAACTTAGGAGTAATAATAATTTGTGTTCTACGATTACGCTGCTTTCCTAATGCTGTATTATTATCAGCTATCGGATTATACTCTCCACGTCCAGCTGCAGTCAAGCGTTTAGGATCAACACCATAACTATTTTGAAGCATCTGTACTACAGAAGAAGCACGCAATGAGCTCAAGTCCCAATTGTTACGAATATTAGGACGGATAATAGGATCTGTATCGGTATTGCCTTCAACAAGTACATCATAATCCTTATAGTCCATTATTATCTTAGCAATTTTACTTAATGTTTGACCTGCTCTATCATTCACTTCGTATCCTCCGGATTTATAAAGCATGTTATCCGCAAGAGAAATGTATACCACACCTTTCAACACTTGGACATCCACCTCCTTAAGTTCATCACGACTTAACGAACGAGTAAGATTGTTAGATAACACCATGTTCAAAGAATCGGATTTGGATTTTGTTTCAACCAATTGCTTAATAAAGCGATTAGATGCGTTAATCTCATCCACTAACTTGGAAATATTTATATTTCCTTGAGAGTTCTGCAACAAACTCTTGTCTAATGAGCCCTGTAGAGCGGAATAAGCCGAGCGCAATTCCTGATTACTTTTTTTAGCTTCAGCCAAACGGTCGTCAAGGCTCTTGCCACTTGCGCGGCATTCTGCCAACTGAACCTGCGCATCCTGATAAGATTGGTTCAATTTACCATTCTCTATTTGCAACTTCTTATAATCATCTTGCAGCCCAACAAACTGCTTCTTGCTTACACAACTTGTAAACAAAAAACAACCCACTAAGAGAGATACTGAAAAAATATAACGTTTCATACTTACTTATATTTTGGTTAATATAATCTCATTCTTTGCTAATAACGCAGTATTCCCAACGTTAGTTTTACAAACATACATAAATCTTCTGTTACAAGGGAATTTATTATTGATATGTAACAATATATTAGATTCTTTAAAATGTTAAAAATAGGTCTATTAATTTATTTCATGTAAACTTTTAAATCAATCATCTTTAAAATAAGCAAAGGAGGGAGAAGCTTATAAAAAGAATCCGGACAACAAACTAATACTATCGTTGTCCGGTCCATAAAGTTAGAATGAGGTATTTAAAAAATATTTAGAGGCTTTTCACAAAGCCCGAAAATATATTATTTTAAGCGATCCAGTTCTTCCAATGCTTCATTTTTCAAAGCCATAATGGAAGCAGCCGTGTCTTCACTTTCTTCTTTTAAAATATCTTCCGCCCAATGGGTGTTAGCTTCTATTCTCTCACGCTCACGTATTTCTTTGGCCTTGCGAGAATAAACAACCATACGCAATGATTGATCATAAGTAAAGTAATTCCAAACCCAATTAAGGAAAACGACTAGTTTATTGCGGACACCCAGAATAGAGCGTAAATGTACTACAAGCCACACCACCCATGCAAACCAACCATGCATTTTTATTTTACTAAACTCAGCAACAGCACGATTTCGTCCAACGGTAGCCATCGCACCTAAGTTAACGTAACTGAATGCTTTAGGCTCCTTACCTTTAGAAATCCGAACAAGATTCTTCGCCAATAACTTCCCTTGTTGAATGGCAACTTGCGCCAATTGCGGGTGCCCATTAGGATAATCTTCATCGGCAAATTGAATACATTGATCACCAATCGCAAAGATATTATCATAACCTTCTACACGATTATAAGCATCCACTTTTATGCGATTGCCTCTACCCATTACTTCTTTTGGTATATTCCCTATAGTGACACCCTTCACACCACTTACCCAGATAAAAGTACGAGTGGCTATTTCACTACCATCACCCAGCATAACTTTGTGATCTCGATAGTCAACTACCATCTTATTGAGTAAAATATTCACACCCATTTCACGAAGGAATTGCTCGGCATGCCGAGAAGACTCTTCAGACATAGCGGAAAGTAAACGCGGTCCTGCCTCAACCAAATAAATGTGCATTAAGCTGGTTGGCAAGTCCGGATAGTCATTCGGAAGCACAAAGCGCTTCATCTCGGATAGCACGCCGGCAATTTCCACACCCGTTGCGCCGCCACCCACAATAACCACATTGAGTAATTCCTGCTGTTCCAGTTTTGTGGCACAAGTAAGTGCCCGTTCAAGATTGGCAAGAATAGCATTCCGCAACCCCATTGCTTCGGAAACGGTTTTCATAGGCATCGCTTCAGCTTCAATATGCTTGTTACCGAAGAAATTACTAGTTGTTCCCGCTGCAAATACTAAATAATCATATTCAGCCTTACCTATGGACGTTTGAATCATTTTACGTTCCGGAAAGACTGCCCGTACTTCCGCCATACGAAAGAAGAAATTTTTTCTTCTTTGAAAATTTTTGCGGAAAGGAAAAGAAATTGAACTCGGCTCTATACCTGCCGATGCCACTTGGTAAATAAGAGGTGGGAATTGATGATAATTATTCTTATCGAATAATACGACTTGAAAACCAGACTTCTTTAACTTGTTAGCTAGAGTTAAGCCACCAAAACCACCACCTACAATAACTACACGTTTTTTTTCGTTTTTTGCAATGTTAAGACTCATATCTACATGCTTTTTATAATACCTATTGTAATCTGTTTTGTTCTGCAAAATTAGGAAAAAGCGAACATACAAACATCATAAAACACAGTTCAAAATCATTTTTATTCAAATTCGATATAAAGAACTTTGATTTTGCCACATGGAGGTTGCATTATCCAGAATTTGTTAATTCCGTATTGCGCAAAAATGTGATATATGTGTAATACTAACATAACACAAGATAGTTTGAATGCTTAATAGTTAAAAAAACCACCACCTTTAAGTGCTAATATTATACCATAAGAACAAATTCGGCAACGCTCATTCAGTTTATTTTTCTGCATATATATTCCGTGTACATTCATTCTACAGAAACATAGATTTTTGTTATTAAACAATATTTTTGGCGTTTTGATTGTTAATAGTAGAAAACAAAATAAAAATGAAAAGGAATACTTATTTGGGAATACTCGGTATTTTATGTGCTTTATGTACATTTACCCTCTCAACAAGCATGGGACAAAAAGGAAAATCAATAAAGAAAAATAAAATGAATAAAGAAATTTACCTAGCCGGAGGCTGTTTCTGGGGAACAGAACACTTCTTGAAATTTATAAATGGAGTAGAAAGTACACAAGTGGGGTACGCTAACGGAAATATCGCAAACCCAACCTACCAACAAGTATGCACTGGGACAACAAACTTTGCCGAAACGGTTAAAGTACAATATGATCCTCAGAAGGTAGCATTAAAGCAAATTCTAGAGCTTTATTTCAAAACTATAGATCCCACAATACTCAACCAACAAGGGCATGATGTCGGCACACAATATCGTACAGGTATATATTATACGGATAAATCAGACCTTGCAATAATCCATTCCATCATCGAAGACATTGCAAAGAAATATACCAAGCCTCTCGTTGTAGAGGTGAAAGAACTTGAGAACTTCTACAAAGCCGAAGAGTATCATCAAGATTATTTAGACAAAAACCCCGGAGGATATTGTCATCTTGATCCCTCCCTGTTTGAATTGGCAAAGAAAGCAAATTCTTCAGCCAATACTGATAAGAAATAACTTAGCTTAGGATATAAAACAAATCAGTATAAAATGCAGCAATAATACTAATCGCTTTTTTCACTATAATATGATCGAGGGAGCGTATAAGATTTTCGATTTTCACATGATCGATATGAAATGCTTGGCTCCCTCTATTATTATGCAGATAAATTTCTATTATCGCTAAAAATTATGCTTCTATGCCAGTCACCGTCTTCAGTAAATAACCGATCAAAAAACTCAAGGCGGCAACAGAGAAACTTAAAACAGCCATTTCCAAAAAACGCCGTTTGAAGTTTTCATTGCGTGCGACTGAATAATAGAAATTGAAGAACGCAATAATAAGCAAAGCCATTATCAGCATGATACCAAGTGCCAACATTGTACTAGAGAGTAAAATGAAAGGCATAACCAAAGCCACTACTGTTATAATATAGGCTATACCCGTGTAAATAGCTGCTTTGACCGGATGTTTAGAAGGGTCTTTATCCGATTTAGTCGACAAATATTCAGATGAAGCCATAGACAAGGCAGCGGCAATACCGGTTATACTACCGGTCAATGCTATCAATTTCGTATCATTCAGAGCTAGGGTAAAGCCTGCCAATGCACCCGTAAATTCGACCAACGCATCATTTAATCCCAGTACTACGGAGCTCATATATTCCAGCCGCTCTTCATTTATCAATCCAATCAATTGCTGCTCGTGCAATTCCTCGTCACGGGCCATTTCAGACAAATGCTCCAAGTCTTCATGTTGGGTATAAGTAGCGCTTGCATCCTTTTCTGTGATTTCCATCTGACGGACGGCAAAAGTCAAACCGAAAATGCGAGCCAGCCAAACATAGAGAGATATCCTGAATTTATTCGGAGATACATCTCGCTTTGTATGGCTTCGTAACGCTATATAGTGTTTCTTCTCATCAGCTGCAATCCGATGCAAAATTTCTTTGTTAGCAGGATCTTTTTCTATCTCAGCAAGCTTCCGGTATATTATTTCGGAAGTAGCTTCATCTTTCTGAAAGATTAACAACTGCTTTAGTAAACTCGGGCTATAATTCTGTTCTTGCATTTTATCCATTCATATAATGATTAAGCATCAGCTGCATTCTTAAATGCAGCTAACTTCATTTTTTCTTTAATAAGCTTTTTAGAATAACAGAGCTTTACATCAATGCAAATACCGACATATTCTAAATAATCAATTCAAAAGTAATCATTCAGAATGAAATTATGCTAATAAAATTATTAATAATTGCGCCGTTAACACCCTCAAAAACATTGTCAGTGGATATACAGTAGCATAACCTACCGCAGGAGCATCTGTGGAAGTGAGATCATTCGAATAAGCCAAAGCAGGGGGATCGGTCATTGAACCGGACAAGACACCTGCCAAAGTATAATAATTAAGCTTGAAAAGATAGCGTCCTACAATACCGGCTATAAGCAATGGAACCATGGTAATGACAACACCGTAGCCAATCCAAACATACCCACCCTTATAAATAATCGTATCAATAAAACCTTCACCGGCTCCTAGCCCCACGCATGCAAGAAAAATAGCAATACCTATTTCACGCAGCATTAAATTAGCACTCATTGTAGTATAGGTGATGAGCTTATATTTCGGACCAAATCTACTTATAAGAATGGATACAATCAGAGGACCACCTGCTAACCCTAGTTTTACAGGTTGGGGAATGCCGGGAAAAGCAAAAGGTAAGCTTCCAAGGATGCAACCCAATGCAATACCAAGAAAAATAGGAATAAGATTAGGATGATCCAAACGCTTCATTGAATTTCCCAAAACCTTCTCAGCATGCCCCACGGCAAGCTCGCTGCCAACTACGGTAACACGGTCTCCCATTTGAAGCTGCAATTGAGGGGAAGCAACCAAATCCACTCCTGAACGATTGACGCGGGTTACACTAGCTCCAAAATTATTGCGAATTTTCAATTGCGATAAAGTCTTTCCATTAAGTTCCGGTTTAGTAATCAATATGCGACGGGAAATAAGTTCTTTATTGAGTTGCTCCCATTCCACATTAACCTGTTTTCCAAAGAACACAGCAATAGCCTCTATATCTTTCGGGTTCGAAATGAGCAAGATCTGATCATCCAAATGTAACACCGTATCCGAGTTGACCAGCTCAGCCGTTTGATCGCCGCTATGATGACGTATACGCGAAATGACAAACTGCCGGTTTACCAAGGGACGTATGTCTTTTACCCGCTTACCGTCAATCGCTTCATTACGAATCTCCAGTGATATAGGGCGAACCGTTAGTTCTTGCAGATGCCCTAATCCGCTCTCCGCTTCATCTTCCTCTTTCTTAGTATTAACACGGAAAACGAACTTTAAAAGTAACAAAGACAATATAATACCCACCACCCCAAGAGGATAAGCAACTGCATATCCCAAAGCTATTTCCGGAGCATCCACTCCATTCAAATCACTATTAGCCTGTTGAGCGGCGCCAAGTCCGGGAGTATTAGTCACTGCTCCCGATAAAATACCAACCATTGTCGTTATCGGAATCCCCGTGATAAAGTGAAGCATTACCGTAATGGAAACACCTAAAAAAACCACCATCATTGCAATAACATTTAGCGTGAGTCCCCCTTTCTTAAAAGCGGAAAAAAAACCGGGTCCAACTTGTAAGCCTATAGAGTATACAAATAATATCAACCCGAATTCTTTCATAAAATGAAGCAGGTGTTCATCCAGATTCAAATCAAAATGTCCAAATACAATGCCAACAAAAAGTATCCATGTTACGCCCAACGATATTCCCGCTATTTTTATTTTAGCCAGGATAATACCAAAAGCTATCACAAGAGAAAGGATAAGTACAGAATGGGCAACTCCCCCACCCCAAAGATCGGGGTAGCCTTGAAACATATTACTAATAAAATCCATCATAATATTTTAGTATCATTTATTCGTTCTTCAGACAAAGTTTTTTTAATCTCCAGCAAACAGTCATGACATAAACAGTCCGAATAATTAGCTTTCACATAATTAAGCGAATTTTTATCAAGTCGCACAGTCGCACAATGACATAATGCAATTTGATCATGTAAGCATTCAAATGTCGCACCACAACGTGGACATACCTTTCTTTTAGGCATACCTTCTCTTTTTTAGATTAAACAAAGATTTTACAGCTATTTCCCTATCCCACGAGCAGAAATAGTTCTTTTTGTGAATGGCAGGTCTTCTGACTGACTCCCTCTCCAAATCCTTCCCGGCATAAATTCAACCAGTGGAAAAAGTCGTTAATGAAGAGTTTAAATGATGGAGCTTCACAGCAGCGGGACTGTACGGGATTTACACCCGATTCCCTTTTAATTTAAATGATGGAATAATCATTCAAAACCAATTCGTGGCAAAGATAAGAATAAAATGGAACAAAGTATAAAAGCAAATAAAGAGAAGCTTGAAAATAACAACTATTTTAAAACAAAAAAGAAGGTGTGGCAAAAAAACGTCCGAAGAATTATCTCAACCATGGATAAAATATGTGAGATAAACCTAACATCCGATTTCTCTGCCGCACCTCTATTTTTTTACAAAGTATGATAAACCGAAACAAGAGTATATCAAGCGAGTGTGATATCTTGATCCAAATAGACGTCTTGAATAGCCTGAATCAGTTCAACACCTTCATTCATCGGTTTCTGGAAAGCTTTACGACCACAAATCAATCCCATACCACCGGCACGCTTATTTACCACAGCAGTATATACAGCATCTTTCAAATCGCTTTCACCATGGGACTCTCCTCCCGAATTAATCAAACCAACTCTACCCATATAACCATTTGCAACCTGATAGCGACAAAGGTCAATAGGATGATTAGAAGCCAATTTATCATACATTGCCGGACTGCTCTTAGCAAACTTAATCGCTGTAAATCCACCGTTATTAGTCGGCAGTTTCTGCTTCACTATATCTGCTTTTATCGTTACTCCCAAATGATTTGCCTGACCCGTCAAATCGGCAGCACTATGATAATCGACGCCATCTTTTTTGAAACCATCATTACGCAGGTAACACCAAAGAATTGTTGCCATACCTAACTCATGAGCATATTCAAAAGCTTCGGCAACTTCAACAATCTGCCTACGGCTATCTTCCGAACCAAAGTAAATCGTAGCACCTACCGCCGCAGCACCCAGATTCCATGCTTCTTTAATCGTTCCGAACATTATTTGATTATAAGAATTCGGATAAGTCAATAACTCATTATGATTGATCTTCACTACAAATGGAATCTTATGAGCATATTTTCTAGCCACGGAAGCCAGAACACCATAAGTAGTGGCCACTGCATTACATTCAGCTTCGATTCCCAACTTAATAATATTCTCAGGATCAAAATATAGAGGATTCGGTGCAAAAGAAGCACCAGCTGTATGCTCAATACCCTGATCTACCGGCAATATGGAGACATACCCGGTATTGGCAAGCCGACCATGGCCAAAAATCCGTTGAAGATTATTCAATGTCGGAATATTCCTGTCTGAATCAATCCACAACCGATCAATCACATCAGCTCCGGGAGCGTGAATTAACGACTTATCAATCGTTTTGCTCACATGTTTCAAAAGATAATCGCTCTGATCACCTAACAATTGTACTATTTCAGAATGTGCCATAACTATTTAATTTTTAGTGTTATTAATGAACGTATAGTGCATGAAATAAGTTCTTGTGATAATACTTTTTAAAACAGTATTAACAGAGTCCAATCTTTTTCAGTTTATCAAATTGCTTTTTATAATTAAGTACAGATGTCAGCTAATATTCAAGTGAATCGTTCTATCATTCAAGCTCGGCAAAATACACTTACCAACAAACAAAATACACAATAATTAATTTAAAATCTTTCTTTGGAATTGAATTTATCTTTTGATATTCTTTTTCCACTTAACCGTAGGAATATAAATTTTATTTCTAACTTTGTCAGCATATAGGTTTCACGATCATCACCAGTATGATACGGAATTAAAAGGGAATCTTGTGAAAATCAAGAACTATCCCCGTAGCTGTAAGTTTCCTCATGCACAATGTGCAAAGCGCATGTTACTACACTCATAAACCACTGATTATAAATAGATCGGGAAGGCATAGTAACAGAAACGAGTCAGAAGACCTGCCTATAACATTACACTCATTCATGGCTTTCGGGTGAAAAGCAATAGGATGTATCCGTTTGATCCATTTTATTACTCTGTTGCACGAGTTGTCATTTATTGGTTTGTTCAATGTTAATAATTTTAATTGTCGAATCTTAAGTTTATTAGTATGATCAATTCAGAGGTATTTATTGTAAAAAGAGACGGGAAAAAAGAACTTTTTTCTTTAGACAAAATCAGAAATGCTATTAGTAAAGCTTTTTTATCTGTCGGTAGTTTTGCAACTCAAGAAGTTATTACTCACATTCTCAGCCGGGTGAGCATAAGCGATGGAAGTAGTGTGGAAGACATTCAAAATCAAGTGGAAATAGCTTTAATGGCAGAGCACTATTATGCCGTAGCCAAGTCATTCATGCTTTACCGCCAGAAACATTTAGAAGATCGTGAAGTACGCGATAAGTTGCGTTTTCTAATTGACTATTGCGATGCTTCAAATCCGGCAAGTGGCAGTAAATACGACGCCAATGCCAATGTGGAAAATAAAAATATCGCCACACTAATCGGCGAACTTCCTAAAGCAAACTTTATCCGCTTAAACCGACGTCTTTTAACCGACCGCTTAAAGGATATGTATGGTAAAGAACTTGCAGACAGGTATATTGAACTGTTAAACCATCATTATATCTATAAGAATGACGAAACCAACCTTGCTAATTACTGTGCCAGTATCACCATGTATCCATGGCTCATCAATGGTACCACTGCAATAGGAGGTAACTCTATAGCTCCCACGAATTTAAAATCATTTTGCGGAGGCTTTATCAATATGGTATTTATTGTGTCGAGCATGCTAAGCGGAGCATGTGCCACACCCGAATTCTTGATGTACATGAATTATTTCATTGGGAAAGAATACGGAAAAGACTATTATAAGGATCCCGAAAAAATGGGCGATTTATCGTTGAAACACAGGAGCATAGACAAAGTAATCACCGACTGTTTCGAACAAATAGTCTACTCTATCAATCAGCCTACAGGAGCAAGAAACTTCCAAGCCGTTTTCTGGAACATAGCCTATTATGATAAGTATTATTTCAACAGTCTATTTGAACATTTCGTTTTCCCCGATGGCAGTCAGCCGGATTGGGAATCTTTAAGCTGGTTGCAACAACGCTTTATGAAGTGGTTCAACAAAGAACGCACCAAAGCCATATTAACCTTCCCGGTAGAAACCATGGCATTACTTAGCAAAGATGGTGACGTAATGGATAAGGAATATGGCGACTTTACAGCTGAGATGTATGCCGAAGGTCATTCCTTCTTCACATATATGAGCGATAATGCCGATTCATTAAGCAGTTGTTGCAGGCTGCGCAACGAGATACAAGATAATGGATTTAGCTATACGCTCGGCGCCGGAGGAGTATCAACCGGCTCAAAAAGTGTACTGACCATTAATCTGAACCGTTGCATTCAACATGCCGTTAAATCAGGAATTCTATATCCATTCTTTCTCGAAGAAGTCATCGACCTGGCTCATAAAGTACAGCTGGCTTATAATGAGAATTTAAAGTTATTACAATCTAAAGGCATGTTGCCATTGTTCGACGCCGGTTATATTAGTATGGGGAGGCAATACCTCACTATCGGGGTAAACGGACTGGTAGAAGCCGCTCAATTTCTAGGCATAGAGATCAATGACAATCCCAAGTACGAAACATTTGTTCAGGAAGTTTTGGGCATCATTGAAAAATACAATAAAAAATATCGGACTAAAGAAGTTTTATTCAACTGTGAAATGATTCCGGCTGAAAATGTAGGTGTAAAACATGCCAAATGGGATAAAGAAGCAGGTTACCAAACTTTCCGCGAATGTTACAACAGTTATTTCTACATTGTAGAAGATAAGTCACTGAATGTTATAGACAGATTCAAGTTACATGGGCATCGGTATATCGATCACCTCACCGGTGGATCGGCATTACACATGAATTTGGAAGAGCATTTAAGCAAAGAGCAATACCGGCAATTGCTTCGTGTTGCAGCCAAAGAAGGGTGCAATTATTTTACGTTTAATATTCCGAATACGGTTTGTAACGACTGTAATCATATAGACAAGCGCTACCTCAATGAGTGTCCGGTATGCCATAGTAAAAATGTAGATTATCTAACCAGAGTAATCGGTTATATGAAGCGTGTCAGCAATTTCTCTCAAGCCCGACAAAAAGAAGCCGAGCAACGTTTTTACGCTAATGGTAAATCTCTCGCTTACACTCAGAAAGAATTGGAGAGTGTGAAAAGCACTTCAAACTAACGAGCATTAGATTGCCACAAAAATTACCTGTATTCCCTCTTCACAGGAAAGGGAATACAGGCAAATTACAAAATTACAGAACAAAGACTATGCTAAAATACACCGACTACGATATCGTTTTCCAAGAAATCCCGGATGAAGTAACACTGGCGATTAATATTTCCAACTGCCCCAATAAGTGCGAGGGATGTCATAGCCCCTATCTAATGGAAGATATAGGCGAACCGTTAACGATTGAGAGTCTCTCCATGCTGCTCCAAAAATACAAAAGCGGAATCACATGTGTTTGTTTTATGGGGGGCGACGCCTCTCCTTTCGAAGTGGAACAACTTGCATTATATTTGCAGTGTCAACCCACCCCGGTCAAAACAGGTTGGTATTCGGGAAAACAAAACTTACCATCGGGTTTCGACATTAGTTCTTTTAACTATATCAAGCTAGGTCCTTATATTGGAACACGAGGAGGTTTGAAATCAGAGCTTACCAACCAGCGGTTATACAAAATTATTAACCGTGAAATGATTGATATTACAAGCCGGTTTTGGAAACAAACAGTATAAAAACATAATTATTAACCTCTTCATTTTAGTGTAAAAGACTGCTTATTCCAATATTTTTATATAAGTTTGCCAACCCGGGATCAAGAAGTTTTTTGTATCAAGGAAGTAGATCTGCAAGAAAGATAAACGATACAGTACATCGGAGGGAATTGGATAAACTAAAACAAGAACGAATGGGGTCAAATGAAAATCTGTTGATCAGAGCATCATGGATAAGTACCATAGGGAACAGTCTTTTATCAGCAGCAAAAATTACCATTGGATTCACTGCCGGAAGTTTTGCTGTTCTTAGTGATGGGATAGATTCAGCCACAGATGTAGTGATCTCCATCGTCATGATCTTCACTGCAAAAATAATAAATCGTCCTCCAAGCAAGAAATATGCATTCGGTTATGAGAAGGCTGAAGGTATTGCAGCAAAAGTCCTATCAATCATAATATTCTATGCCGGATTACAAATGCTCATTTCTTCATTTCGAGGTCTTTTTGCGACTGAAACGAAGGAACTCCCTACTAACATCGCTATTTATGTGACGGTATTCTCTATTATAGGTAAATTATTACTGGCAACTTATCAATACCGTCAGGGGAAAAAAATAAATAGTTCTCTACTCAAAGCCAATGCCATAAACATGCGTAATGATGTGATCATTTCAGCAGGTGTATTAGTCGGACTTACCTTCACATTCGTTTTCAAAGTGCCGGTACTTGATACGATCACCGGTCTGATCATCAGCCTGTTCATTTTGCGCTCGTCCATTAAAATATTTCTTGACTCAAGCGTCGGCTTGATGGATGGGGTTAAAGACATCGAAATATACCATACCATTTTTAATGCTGTTCAAAAAGTCCCCGGAGCAGGTCATCCACACCGGGTAAGATCCCGTATGATCGGTAACCTATATATGATCGCATTGGACATTGAAGTTGATCCCCATATCACCGTCATTCAAGGGCACGAAATAGCTGAAGCTGTAGAGAAAAGTATCAAAGATTCCGTAAAAGATGTCTATGACATCATTGTGCACGTAGAACCCGCCGGTAAATCGCAAGTCGGTGAGAAATTCGGTGTTGATGAGCACATGCTGGAATAAGACATTTCCCAATTTAAAATACTTATATAATATCACTATAAAATAGAAGAAAAATGGAAATAAAGTATTGTCAAAGTTGCGGTATGCCGCTACAAAACGAACAAGATTTCGGTACAAACCACGATGGTAGTAAAAATGAGGAATATTGCAACTATTGTTATCAAAAAGGGGAATATACCTCAAATTACACCATGGAGGAAATGATCCAGCATTGTGCTCAATTTGTCGATGAATTCAATAAAGACTCAGGCTCTTCTTATTCAAAAGAGGAAGCAATCATTGAAATGAGAAAATATTTTCCCACACTCAAACGTTGGAGCGGGAAGTAACAAAAGATCTTATCCTGCGTAACTGTGCATGCCGCCTAAAAGAAAATTCACTCCAAAGTAAGTAATCAAGACTAAAAAGAAAGCTGCAATGGAGAACAGATGGAAAAACATCGGGCGGCGGAACCAAGGTAATGAATCGGGATGTAGTGCCAAAGCGTATACCAACATTGTGATGAGCGCCCAGACTTCCTTCGGATCCCATCCCCAATAACGTCCCCATGAGACATTAGCCCAAATTGCACCGATGAAAATGCCAATCGTTAGCAAAAATACTGCCGGATAGAGCAAGATCTGGCTAATAACCAGAAGGCGTTCTATCTCAAGGCGGCAGTCACGGCTGGAATAATGCAAGATAACCGCCGTCACTCCGTTGAGCATTATAAATGCCAACAGTGAATAAGCCAGCATAATTACCACTACATGAACCGAGAGCAAAGGTGATTGCAAGACAGGCATCAACTGGGTGATTTGCGGGTTAGACTCTCCAAACATGGAGACCATTAATGCCAGCCCGCAGACTAGAAAACCGAAAGGCAGCATCATCTGAAACTTCCGTTGTAATATAAAAGTAAATAGCAGCGTGCACCAAGCCATAAACTGCATCGTTTCAAAGCCATTGGATAAAGGAAGGTGATTACCAACGTAACCGCGTAAACCGATCAAGATAAACAAATAGGCAAACAAGATTATCATCAGCGCCTTACAAAGAATGCCGAACCATAACCAATACTTATCAGTGTCAGAATGCTTAGATGGCTTAGAAGTCACATTATCATTGTCTAAAGTTTTACAGTCATCCCGCTTTCCATAAAAATTTCGCCGGCAATACAACACGAAACTCACCAAACCCAGTAGCACACATCCCATGGCAACCGGCTTAGTATAATCCATTACGTTATAAAATTTTTCGGCAGTGAATCTACTTTCCGACGGTAACACACCGGCAGCCTCCTTCTGTTGGAACTTCTTTATTTTATCAAGTAAAACGGATACTTGCGCATAATCCTTTTTAGCAACCATCTCAGCCACATACCCCATACTGTTATGGATAAACATTGCTAAATCGGCCGGAAGATCACGAGGTAACTCATCTGCAAGAGAGTACCATTCAACAGGCTGTGATGGAGAGGAATACGGATATATCTTCAATAAGCTACCCGTAGACACCATACTTATAAGATTAAACTTTTCATTTGCCTCTTCAAGTGCCCTCATATCGCCAACTGAACCTGATTGAAGACCTATTTCAATCTTATAGCCATTCACATCGGCAAAATCAGTCAACCGTGCATAAGAACCTTTTATTCCCAATAAATGCTGTACTTCCTTATTCTTTATTCTAATCACCGGCTCTTCTTTCCACTCATCATAATAAAAGAGCCATCCTGACAGAACCTGTTCCGAAGAAAGTCCCTTGTAAGTAGAATGTCCACACAATTTTATGGTGAAATCTTTGGCGAGAGTCTGTATGGGGCAAATTCTATCATTATAATAAATATAAAGATCGCAAAACTTCGTGGCTACATCTTTAGGCAAAGCCCGAGGTATTTCCCCGGCCTTTATCGTAGGAAAAGCCATGAGCAACAGAAAACAGATCACTCCACTACGCTGTAATAAAGGATGGCGTAGTAACTGACGGAAACGGCTGTCTTTCTGTAACATGAAGAGGATTATCGAAACCAACAACAAAGCATATCCGGAATAAGTGATAGCAATGCCGTACGGATCGTGTGCGATGAAGAGAGTAGCTCCTTTACCGTCCATATCATATTGAGATTGATAAAACCGATAATGGCGGTATGTGTAGATATGATTCATTGCTACCACACCTTCTTCTTCTACTTCTCCATCGCGAATAAGAATTGTACTCACGAAATCCATCGGGGCAAATGTTCCCGGATAATACTCTAACTTAAAGTTCTTCAGGGAAACTTCAAATGGAAGCACTTCCGTTTTCATATCGTCAGTCACATAAGTCGTTTCGTGACCTTCATCCTGACGCAGATGAATCCGTCCTTGCCGACCGGCAATATGAGTGACTAAAGCTCCAAGCAAAATAAGTACAAAAGATAAGTGCAGCATAAATGCAACTAAATGTTTATGCCGTTTCTGAGCAATCAAATAGCATAATCCCGCCAAGGCACAAATACCCCATAGCGCAATAAAATAAGGAGAACCATATATGAATTTGGAGACAAAAGAAGTATCGTACAGTTTTTCGAGTACCGTAGCCACGCCCATTATCAAAACAAGAAAAGCAACAGCTCCAAAAGAAAGATATTTCAACAAAGCAGGTTTCACACTGATTCCCATAATTATTTCTAAGATATACTATTTATCAATATTTGCAAAAGGCAGCATTGCCATTCCCAATACCCGACCGGAATATTCGGAATGACAACGATGCAATTACAATGTTACAGCCACAAAAATACAATTCTATTAGATAGAATCAATGAATTTAACAATAGCATTACGATCCGCTTTAGATAAAGTACGGAATTTACTTACGACATTGTAGGCGGCACTCTGTTCAGACGTGGCATGCCACATTATAGCCTCAACCACAGTACGTGCGCGACAGTCGTGTAAACGATCGGAAGTAGCCGAACCGGTACATTTCTGATGCAGCCCACGGCCCCATAACGGAGTTGTGCGACACCATCCCCCGCGGATATCATTCGCCATGTGAAGTTGGTGCTGCACCATATCGGTATAAGGCCATATCTTTTGGTTGGGATATCGTGGCAAACGGCTGTCACCATTAGAAAAGAACAAATTCGGATCAGTAAAATTATCACTACCGGTTGTCCAGGTAGGGCGATGACAGCGCGTACAACCAATCTGTTCAAACAGCTCCTTACCTTTCAGCACTTCCTCATCATCCACATTACGGGCGGCAGGAACTGCCAAGCCTCTATGCCATACCATAAAATCAACAAAATCATCATCACTCATTTCCGTCGGCAAAGTTTTAGAAGTCAGATAGCTTTTGATATTATCCGCCATGCTGCCTGTCCACCACTCGGGATGTTCTTTTTTAGGATCAACCTTAGCTATATAGTCGGGAAATCCGGCCTGAACCTCAGGGTCTTTCGACGAATATTCTGCATAAGTGCCGGCTGCATCCAAATAGTGATACTTCCTGTTGTTACGGGTTACATTTGTGATATTCCACATCGCATTGGAACCGGGACCATCAAGCAACGGACCGCGACTCAACGCATAAGTATAGCGTAAAGGGTGCTTTTCTCCATTACCTTGAAGAGAATTGGCATATTGTTTCACCCATTCTCCATTTTTAAAAATAGCAGGATTAATTGAAGCGCCAGCCTTCTCTTCCTTAGCGTATTGAGCCTTTATATCCTCGTCAGTAATGGCATCCAATAATCCTGCTCCATATATGCCAATAGTCGATTCAAGACGCACCTCATAATCTTTAGGTATTTGATAGCCTTGATTATACACATAGACAGCCTCTTTAGGAAGCGTGACCTCAGGATATTGCAATGAATAACTCTCTCCATCAGGGAACTTATTTCCCCATTGATCCGTATAGTCTTTCCATGCCACCGTAATCTTACTCTCATCAAGTGGTGCTTTAAAGGGGGCAACTGTATGAGATTGCGGCATACCTGCCAGCCAAGAGACATAATTGTTATCATCAGGCGTATAAACCACAAGCAGGCATCCATTTCCTATTTCGTTCGTATTGAATGTTCCGGAAGGAATACGTTTGCCATGCCCATACCCGGGATGACAATGAATACACGAGCTACGGACATAAGCGGGACCTAATCCTTTACGCACACCTTCCATATTGGATACGAATGGCTTTTCAAACAATTGTTCACCATTCTTAAACGCCTGATACAATCCGGCATTTTCCACAGCGGGAGTAGGTTGCTCATAAGCGTTATAAGTCGTTAAATATGCCGTACCAAGTTCACCACCGGTATAATACCATTCAGGAAGTTCCTCTGTTTTCCCATCATCCTTCTTCGTATCCTCATCACTACAAGACATTATACCCAGAGAAAGGAATCCCAACAAATAATAAAAGCTCTTCATATATTAAACAATATTAGTTAAATTAAAAACGCCAATAAGCGGGCATACTTTAAGGGTACACCCGCCTTTAAGGCTGATTATTAAAATCAATATTTAGATAAAGCTTGAGCCACTTCTTCTAAAGTCTTCACCAAATCCGTACCAACCACCGTTACGGCTTTTTTTGCATCAGCATTTGTGGAAGCATTTTTAGCAAAAGGTTCCGGGATTTTTCCTATTATATCTATTGCCGCCTGAATACTGGCTTTCACCTTTGCATCCAGTGTAGGATCAACCGATTTGATATAATCACTTATCGAAGCATCACCAGAGTTAATGCCTTCGTAAGAGTTTTTAATGCTGATTATATTATCGGTAAAGTCTACAATAGAGTTCAAACTATAAGGAGATTCTATGTAATTTTTATCATCTTCCGAAGAACCGTTTACAGGTCTGCCTATTTTTTGATTGCCCACCTCGTCTGCAATATCAATGCAGCCTTGAATTATATCTTGGGCAACGCCTAAATAATTTTTATATGTCTGATCATTCACACCTGGGTTTATCATCCTAGACCCATAATTCGCTAATCCTGATTTGAATGTCAAACCGGCCTTATTCAAAATAGTTTGTTTAGCAACCGTTATTTTATCAGATCCAGCCCAATAAGCTTCCAATAAAACACATTGATTCATTAAGTCTTCAGCTATAGCAACAAGATAAATTAACTCATTAGATGTATACTGAGTACTGTGAGGCTCTGACTTAGTTTCAGTAGCATCTAATTGAAATAACAAAGCTTCCGTAGCATGAAAACCCAGTACTCCCTCTTCAGCAGGTAAACCGACAGCTCCTTTCTCTTGAATAGCTTTCATCAAATCTGCATTGTTTAATATGGCAGTCACTGTCACTTTCGCTACAGGCCAAGTATCAATATGTCCATCAATACCCGCACCACTATCCCCTGCCGGTCCAAAAAGAAAAGCTTCACTCAGCTCCCAATATTGACGGGCATTATTCCATGACTTCCCAGCATCTACAATCATAGTCGACGTTAACGTATTCTGGTTAAAAGCATTTTTTATTGCCACGCACTTTTCATATAATTCAATTGATGCATCAGCCATTTTGGTATAAGTACCAATAACCGTGTTATTCACATAAGGCGAAACAGCGGCTTTCAATCCAGCCTCTCTTACGGCATCAGAACCATCATCGTCATTGTCGTCGCTACAAGCCATCACACTTGCAGCCAATAGAACACCCATTGCCAAATACAATGGAAATCTGAAAAACTTTCTCATTTCTTTATTTTTTATAGTTAGAAAAAAATTAATCTGTTTTATTTTGTGAAAAACCCCGCATAAGCCACTCCCAATGATATAGAAGGTTCATTATTATATGCTCTTTTCAATAAACCGATGGAGTACTCACCCTTAATCACAATTTCTTTCATGGGACAATAATTTACACCTGCAGCAATACGCTGACGACCACACCAATCTGCTTTTAATATTTCCTTATCAGTCTTATACATTGAATCATAGTAATCATATCTGCCGTACAAATAAAGCTTCTTACCGTCTTCATTGAGTTTATTGAATTGGGAAAAGATGTTGTACCCAGCTTCCACACCTATAGCAATGGCATCCGAGGCAATCGCTTGTTTGAGAGAAGGGGAATCATTGCGCATGCTCATGTTATATTGGGTGATTTTCTTGGAATCTGTCAAATGTCCGTAATCGGCATTCCCCCTCACAATCCAATTATGGGCATCGTAATGAAAATCAAATGCACCAATCATTACGGTACCTTTCACATCTTTATAATTGGTAGATTCATTCACACTAAGCGTATTACTAAATGAATTACCAATATATCCACTCAAAGCCATACGAAGACCGCGAACGGAATAGTTATCTACACGAAATGCACCTGCATAAGAGTTCGCTATTTTAAATTCATAAGGACTTCCTGCCCCACCCTTAATCCAATTCTGACGACCAAAGCGATCGGAGTCCAAACCGGGAAGTAACATCGCTTCATAGCGCCAATCACCGGCACGTCCCCAAAGACTGATTCCCGTTTCATGCCACGTACACGGCATAATGGCATTTTCCCCTTCGGGGCGATATACGCCAAAGAATTCCGTTGGCATGTGATGTTGGTTGGTCATACCAATAGGCACAATAATATGTCCCATCTTTAAATTGAGCTGTGGACAAAATGATTTTTGAATCCAGAATTGCTCCAGAGCAACTTCTCCTCCACGTTCTATTTCAGATTCATATTCTCCACCTTCTTCTTCTTCCATCTCCACGGCACTTTCTGTTCCACCATGCTCAAACTCTATCTCACTGGAAAAAGTCCAGCCCTTACCAAAGTCATAACCAAGAAAGATAACAACATGAGGCAAATCAAAACGTCCATTACTTTTGGCATTTTTGTAATTCTCCGCACTGGTATAGCGCAAATAGTTATCACTATAAAAATTGCGCGTCATAACCGCCTCACCATAGCCACCTATAGTCAAGCGGGGCTTTGTAACCTCCGCTACTTTTTGCTCGGTTTTGTTCGTGTTGTCAGGCTTTACATCGGGATTGTTTTCGGCTGAAGCACTTCCTCCGAAAAGAGCCAGACACAAAGAAAGTCCTAGAATCTTCTCTTTCATTTATTTTGTATTTTTTATAAAATTAAATCGAAGCAAAGTTATGAGAGGTTAAAAGCCGATGCAATACCTAAAAGCAGGTATAATCACATAATTTTTACACTAAGTAGGTATATAATCTTTATTATACATACCGAATATAAACCGGATATATATAAATGAGGGAATACCTATAACAGAGTAGTATCACCGTTTAAAATCGTCATTTATAGGTATTTCAAGATTAGCATCCATCACCTTACTTTGCATCAAACTTAATTGTATAACACTAAAATGATTTTTGTCGAATGAAAAAGATTGGTATTTTTTACGGTTCGTCTACAGGAACCACACAAAGCATCGCAGAAGCTATTGCTTCAAAGCTAGGCATTCCAACGTCAGACATTATTGATGTAGCAAAGATGACTGCCGATAAAGTGAATGGATACGAAGCCTTGCTTTTGGGTACTTCCACCTGGGGTGACGGTGAAGTTCAAGACGATTGGTACGATGGCATTAAAGTATTGAAATCGGTCGATCTGAAAGATAAAACAATTGCCTTCTTCGGTTGCGGAGATTCCGACTCTTACGGTGACACTTTCTGTGACGGGATGGGAGTGATTTACGAAGATATCAAGGACTCGGGTGCCACCTTCGTGGGTAAAGTGTCAGCAAGCGAATATTCTTTCTCTTCCTCTATCTCGGTAATAGACGGTTCATTCATCGGACTTGCCCTTGATGATGTAAACGAAAGTGATAAAACCGATGAGCGCATTGATGCCTGGGTAGATGACATCAAAAACCACCTGGCATAATAATTTCCTAATTCCATAATGCTTTATGATAACCTCAGCAATTAATCCGATAGAACTTAAAGTCTTTTTGAATCACATTTATGAATTCAAGAAAGGGGTGCGTCAGATGATTCTCTACACTACGAACAAAAAATATGAAGACTTCGCCATCAAGCGACTGAATACTCAAAAGATAAGCTATATCATTCAGCCGATAGGAAATGACAGGATAAACTTATTTTTCGGAAGTAAAGAATGCATCAATGCCATCCGTCTTCTAGTGACCCAACCTTTGAATAAGTTGACACCGGAGGAAGATTTTATTCTCGGAGCAATGCTGGGCTATGATATCTCGGCACAATGCAAGTGTTACTGCGAACGAAAGGTTCGCTGCGCTTGATAGCCCCTCATCATAAAGTTGAGGCTAAAGTGCCGCATTTATGACTTGAACTTATTTAGCAAATAAAAGTTATGCACTATTTTGCTATCATGCCCTCATAAATGCGCTACATTGCCCTATTCATAGGCTATCTAAAGATGATAGTAACAGTGAGAGATACTATGAGAGTAAACTGTTACCCTCATAAGTATCTTTCAGGTAATATTAGCTATATATCTTAATACTACTTTTTAGCAGGCACATAAATGGGTTGCATAGGACCACCCAGATTTTCTAACTTTCCTTCACTACGCAAGCGCCGCAGATGGCTCATCGCCGTACTCCTTGTCATTCCACACAGACTCTGAAAGTCCGTTCGTCTAAGAAACTGATGTGTTTTAAAATACTCCTCCAAACGCCGGTCAATTTCTTCATTGCTCAACCGCTTAAATTCTAAACTGCCTTTCAAGCATTTCACTTTCAGAGTACCTAATGCGTTTTTTAACGTTTGATCTGCGCGAAACTTGATGCCCTTCAGTTTCACTTTTGTGATTTTCCGCTTCGTGTCTACAGTCACCGGTTCAGTACAAGTCAAACAAGGATGAAAGTAACCAATGCCGTCTAAATGTACTTGTCGACCATCAGCCAATTCTTCGCTCAAAATGTGCGAAAGAGCATCAAGCACAGCTGTCACGTCTGTTTCGGTCAATGAACAGCGTTCTTGAATGCGATGACGCAATGCTGCAGTACTAGTTGAACCGTTGTACTTGATGCGCGGATGCAATGTTTTCTCTCCCTGCTCTATATCCGTAGGCTTCGGATTTTCGTACCAATCAAATAATATTGCCATACTACTTTTAAGTTTTAAAATATACATGTCATACAGATAAAGAGTCTATGTGAAATGTGTAAAGTCCTTATATTTATCAAAAGTTTACTATTGTTAGCAAATTTGCCAACTATAGTAAATATATTTATTTACTAATGCCAACCTTATTATTCACTAATGTTAGCCATTCAAAAGAGTATAGCAAAAATACAACAAACACAGAACAAAAACAAGTAAAGACATCAGTACTATCACGAAAGACAATAAGCAAAAGGCAAAAAAAATAAAGAAGACTTTACCCAGATATCTACAATAGCCCAACTCAAAAATATCGACTAACGGAAAAGGGGGAACGATTAAAAAAGGGATAAATAGTGAACATGTTAGTGATCAAGTAAATAAGAAAACAAATAGCTAAATAACAGTCAATTAAATAGCGAAACCATACAAGTAACTATACAAGTAAAAAACATAAATATATGGAAAACCTCAGTGAAGTCACTTGCATCCGTAATCACAAGTGAGCCACAGCAAACTGTGCGTACAGTCGTACATACTAACGCAAATACGTTTGATCAATCAAATAGACAGTCGGCTAATCATGTGACAGATAATTCAATTAATCAATCAAGCGAACTGAGTGGGTTGTTTTATTTTTTGCCTTCTTCCGCAGATATTATAGCCACCCCCGAAGACGAGCAATCGCTAAGAAAGTCCAAGAAAAAGAAGAAACGGCGTAAATGGATAAGCTCAAGAATGCCCTTATTTCATTTTGAAAACAAAGGTGTATTCAGTAGTTTACTCATGTTGACAACTTTTTGGATGATATTCTCTTTGTTTTTTAATTATTTGCTACATTTGTCCAATTATGTCAAGTCAAATACTTTCAATAATGTTGTTTGCAAAGAAAATCCGTCAGCTAAGAGAAGAAAAACAGTTATTGCAGAGACAAGTTTCTGCAGCTCTTGAAATAGACAATGCCTTGTATTGCAAAATCGAACGCAGCGACCGTTCGGCAAAGCGTTCACAGGTGATTGTCCTTGCAAAATTGTTCTCTACCGACGAAACCGAATTGCTTACACTGTGGCTGGCGGATAAAGTGATTGAAGTATTGGAAGGCGAAAAAGAGTTAGCAGGGAAAACGTTAAGTCTTGTCTGCAAGCATCTATACTAAAAAAGATTTGGCAAATCATGTAATGATTCAAATTATGGAAAACGGAAATGTTATTTGTGGTTCCCTTTTTGAAGATGACTATTTAATACGTTCTTTAGGTGGTATTGTGACGCAACCGGAGACGGCATTAACAGAGCTGGTTGCTAATGCATGGGATGCTGGTGCAACTGAAGTGAAAATTTTTATTCCTAGCGAAAAAGGGCAGACTTTGATTGTGGAGGATAATGGCATTGGTATGTCTAAAGAAGATTTTCATGGCAGATGGATGAAATTACGTTATAATCGATTAAAGCACCAAGGTAAAAAAGTTGCTTTCCCTAATGGCATTCAAGGTACACGATTTGCCTATGGAAGAAATGGTGTAGGTAGGCATGGACTGTTATGTTTTAATGATAATGAATATAATATTCAAACAATTAAAGATGGCAATACACTTGCCCTTACTCTTACTACTCAAATTGAAGGAGAGCCCATTGCGATAACTAATGAAGAAGAGAGTAAGGCGGATAACACAGCCCATGGTACAAAATTAGAAGTTGTTGTAGTGCAAAATTTGCCTAATATTGATCGTATTAGGGATGTTATTGCAGCAAAATTTTTACACGATCCTCAATTTAAAATAGAAATCAATCGAGTTAGTCTGCATTTAGAAGACTTAAAAGGTTTTTTAGATCAGACAACGATTAGAGTCCCAGAAACAGAAATTACCGTAATAGCTTATTTTATAGATTCTCAGAAAGCTATGCGTAAATCAATTTATCAAGGAATAGCTTTCTGGCAAGGAGGACGCTTGGTTGGAGAACCTTCGTGGATATTGGGACAAGAGAGTATTTTAGATGGAAGAACAACTTTAGCAAAGCGATATACTGTTGTAATATCAACAAATGATTTGTCAGAAGAAGTAAAAGAAGATTGGTCTGGTTTTAAACAAAGTGTAGTAATGCAAAAAGTTTATGATGCCACTTCTATTTATGTGAATACCAAAATTCTAGAATTATCTCGATCTTCAATTAATGAAACAAAAGCCATTATTAAACAAGAGTTTAAAGAAAAATTAAGAGATGCTTCGCCGTTAATGTTATATGAAATAGATGAAGTGATTGAAAGTATCTCTTTTTCTTCTCCAAAGGCTCGACAAGAGTCCGTAATTGTTGCGGTTGATGCAATAATAAATTTAGAAAAAAGTAAAGGAGGAAGGGAGCTTTTGGCAAAGCTGTCTTTGCTGAATGAAAATGATATAGAAGGTTTGAATTTATTGTTGAACAAATGGACAGTGAAAGATGCTTTAATTGTTTTGAATGAAATTGATAGGCGGTTGACCGTTATTGAGGCTATTAGAAAACTTTCTAAAGATGTTAATATTGATGAATTACACATATTACACCCTTTGGTAACAGAAGCAAGATGGCTATTTGGGGCAGAATATGATTCCGCAGAATACATGTCAAATCGGCAATTGCAAACTGTCCTTGGTGCACTATTTAAAGGCAAAGCTATTCAACGGCAAGACATAAATTACAAAAAACGACCTGATATTGTATGTCTGGATCATTCAACAATGGCTATTACAGGAACAGAGGAGTTTGCAACAGAAACCGAGTTGTCAACTATTAATAAGATATTGATTATTGAATTAAAACGAGGAGGTTTCAATATAACAAGAAACGAAAGAAATCAAGCAGAAGGATACTCTGAAGATTTATTAGCTTCGTTTCCATCTGCGAGAATAAACGCTTATGTTGTTGGCGATACTATAGATGATAATTTGCAAAGAGTTGCAAAAGTGGGAGAACATGATGCAGGAAAAGTTTATGTTGTAACTTTTTCTCAATTAGTAGACACCGCAGAAAAAAGACTTTTCGGATTGAGGCAAAAACTAGCCTCTATGTATGATGATGTACCAGGAATGGAACTTTACCAGCAGACACAAATGAATTTTAAGTAGCAATCTTATTGATAAAAAGAGTATAATTTACGATCAAGGAAAAAGAATGCAATTAGAAAGAACTTCAATAACACATTACAGCTAATAGGTTTTGAAACCTGTTAGCTGCAAATAACTCAACTAAGTAATAGCATACCCATGTCCACCACCATATCCTATCAAACCATAGAATCCCGCTTATACGAACTATACGAAAATACCTCCGCTCCCGAGTTGGGCTATGACCTGCTGCGCATTTTCAACGGCATGTCCGAAACCCGTATCAACCGCATTAAGGACGGAAAAGATAACCTCTCGAAAGTACCTAACAGTGTTATAGTAAAGAAACTCCTGGCTTATACCCACACAACTACCGAAAATATGGTGGAAGCCCTCGAAGCCCTGAAACAGGAAGCCAAAGTGCTGAAGGCCGTACGTCTGTTGGTGGTGAGCGATGGTGAAACCCTGCTGGGCTACGACCCGGTAGAGGAAGAAAGCTACGAAAACACGGTGGAACGCCTGCGCTACGACTACCAGTTCTTTATGCCACTGGCAGGCGTAGAACGTTACCATGCACCCGAAGAACGCGATGCCGATGTAAAGGCAGCGTATAAAATGGCACGCATTTTCGACGAGATACGCCGCTACAATGAAATAGACTTTACCGACACACGCGCCATACAGTCGCTCAACGTGTTTATGTCGAGGCTCCTGTTCTGCTTTTTTGCCGAAGACACAGGTATTTTCCCCAGCAATATCTTTACCGGTACGCTCAACGATTTCACGCTGGCTGATGGCAGCGACCTGAGTGCCATTATCAGCGAGGCATTCGATATGATGAGTACCAACGATGCCACGCTCCGGGCTTCGAAACCTGCACATATCAGCCGGTTTCCGTATGTAAACGGTGGACTTTTTGCCGAACATTACGATGTGCCCACGTTGAGTTGGAAAGCCCGCCGACTGTTGTTGGAGTGTGGCGACCTGAACTGGGCGGAAATCAATCCCGACATTTTCGGCAGTATGATTCAGGCGGTTATCTCGCCTGAACTGCGCAGTTCGCTGGGTTTGCACTATACTTCGGTAAGCAATATTATGAAGCTCATTCAGCCGCTATTCTTAGACGAACTTTATACTGAATTTGCTGACTCCCGTACCAACGAAAAGAAACTGCGCCAGCTGCTTATCCGCATTTCGAAGATAAAATTCTTAGACCCCGCCTGCGGTAGCGGTAATTTTCTGATTATTACCTACAAGGAACTCCGCAAACTCGAAATGCAGATTTGGGAGCAAATAGAAAGCCTGAACCACGGCCTGTTGGAGATTCCTTTTTCCAATATTTCGCTTACGCAATTTCACGGCATTGAGCTGGATGAGTTTGCCCACGAAACCGCCACGCTCTCGCTGTGGCTGGCCGAACACCAAATGAACAAGGCTTTCGAAGGCCGATTCCAAACCCACGTGGATGCACTGCCCCTACGCCGCAGTGGCAATATTGTACATGGCAATGCCTGCCGCATAGACTGGAACACCGTTTGTCCGCATACGCCTGAGGAGGAAGTCTATGTAATGGGGAATCCGCCATATTTGGGGAGTAAAATACAGGATGAAAAACAAAAAGCGGATATGGCTTTTGCATTATCTGAACTTACAGATAATAAAACACTTGATTATATTGCAGCCTGGTTCTGGAAATCAGCAAAATTCATTCACAATCAAAATATCAAATGCGCATTTGTAACAACAAACTCAATTTGTCAGGGGGAGCAAGTAAGTATGCTTTGGCCATACATTTATAACCTCAATCTCACTGTTTATTTTGCTTATACTTCTTTCAAATGGTCAAACAATGCCAAATACAATGCTGGAGTAACTGTGGCTATCATAGGTTTATCTAATGAATTTTCGGGTAAAAGAAAACTCTACAGAGACGAAACATTTGAATTGGTGAGTAATATAAACCCATATCTCACAGCTGGTGGAAATACAATTGTGTTTAAAAACAATGCTATTCCGAAAGGTTTACCAAAAATATGTTTCGGCTGTATGCCTTATGACAATGGTAATCTTTTACTCTCAAAAACAGATAAGGACAAATTTATTTCTGATTTTCCTAAAGATTCCGATTTGATAAAAAGAATTATGGGGTCGCAGGAATTTATCAGAGGTGAAGAAAGGTATTGTTTCTGGATTTCGGATGAGAACTTGAAAAGGGCAGCATCTAATTCATTTATTGCAGAAAGAATGAATAAAACTCGCGATATTCGCTTGAAAAGTTCAGATATTGCAGGTCGAAAATTAGCCGAACGCCCACACCAATTTCGTGAGTTTATTGAGAATATGACAGAGACAATCATTGTTCCTGCTGTTTCCTCCGAAAGTCGTGAATATATCCCAATGGGCTTTTTAGATGAAAACACAGTAATTTCTAATTCTGCCTTTGCCATTTACGATGCGCAACTTTGGCTTTTCGGCATACTTACTTCCAAAATGCACATGGCTTGGGTAAAGGCAGTGGGTGGAAGATTGAAAACGGATTACCGCTACTCGGCCACGCTGTGTTACAACACTTTCCCTTTTCCAAAAATCACCGAAGTCAAGCGGTCAGAAATAGAGCAAGCCGCCGAAGCGGTGCTGATAGCCCGCGAGATGCACACCGAAAAAACGCTGGCACAGATGTACGACCCTGACAAAATGCCCGCCAACCTCCGCGAGGGCCACACCCACCTGGACCGCGTAGTAGAAAGCTGCTACCGCTCGGCTCCCTTCACTTCGGACGAAGAACGGCTGGTACATTTGTTTGCGTTGTACGAAAAAATGACGAAGAAATGAATAGAATGAGTAAAACCGTAGGTACTGTTATAGCCATGTCAATTGTATTGACAGTTGGGGCTTACTTCTTGATTTTTAATCAGGGCATATCTCACTCTACCCAGGATTGGGCAAACTTTGGAGGTTACATTGGGGGTATCTTGGCACCTGTTTTTACAGTTCTGAATATTGCCGTATTTATCCGCCTGACAAATGCCATTGATAAAAGCGATGAAAGAAGAAAGAACAAAGAACTGGATTATCAGAAATCATTGATAGTAACACAGATTAGACAAGAGGAGTTAAATACACTCACAAATATTCTGAATAAAGCATTGCTGCTCGAAGCCAATCTGATGAGTAGCAATATAATTACACCTATTGTTGCGGCCGATGTTTACATAGAATCATTCATGAGAACCAAACATTCATTATTTCCCATTGAAGAAAATTCCGAATTATTCAATAAAATGCTGCGATTGCATAAACTCTTAATCAACTACAACAAATATATGACTGATTTTTTGGCCATTAATAATCCGCAAGCTCTGTCACAACCTCAAGTATTTGATTATAATACAGAAATATTGGAATTATTGGACTGTAAAAGTGAAGTATTGTCATTTATGCAGCAATATATTATTCAGGAGATAGAGGTGGCTAAAAATAGAAATTTACTTTAACAAACTATCATATTATGCCCGAAACTCAAAACGTAGAATACAAAGAAAGTTGGCACGATGAATACCTCAAATGGATTTGCGGCTTTGCCAATGCTCAAGGCGGAGTTATTTACATAGGTAAAGATGACCTTGGCAATGTAGTGGGTGTCGAAAATTACAAACGTTTGATGGATGATATTCCCAATAAAATAAGAGATACAATGGGAATTACTGCCGAAGTAAATCTTCTGCAGGAAGGAGAGCATTATTTAATTGAAATAATCACTCCGTCCTACGCAGTGCCTATTTCCTTGCGGGGAAAGTATTATTACAGGAGTGGAAGTACAAAACACGAATTGACTGGTGCTTCTCTTAATGAATTTCTATTGCGTAAATCGGGAAGAACCTGGGATGATGTAATTGAACCACGGGCAACTATCGATGATATTGATGAAAAATCATTCAGATACTTTTTACAGATTTCCAAAGAAAAAGGACGCTTACCCGATGTGGATGGTTTATCTACCGAAGATATTCTGGAAAAACTCCGACTGACCGAAAATGGACAGCTCAAACGGGCTGCTATTATTCTCTTTGGCAAAGATCCCGGAAGGTTTTATCCTAATACGTCCGTAAAAATTGGGCGATTTGCTAAGGATGATGTAGATTTGCGTTTTCAGGAAGTAGAAGAAGGAAACCTTGTGGTGCAGCTAAGAAATGTATTGGAGCAATTAAACCACAAATTCCTTACTCGCCCTGTTGAATTTGAGGGAATGTACCGGGTAGAAAAAGGCGAATATCCCGTTCCGGCTATTCGTGAAATGTTATTGAATGCATTGGTACACCGAAACTATATGGGTGCACAAACGCAAATAAGAGTGTACGACGATAAAATGAGTGTGTGGAACGATGGGCAGTTGCCGGAAGGCATTAGTTTAGATGCTCTTAAACGTACCCATTCTTCAAAGCCGAGAAATCCTGTTATTGCTGATGTATGTTTCAAAGGTGGTCTTATTGATAGCTGGGGACGTGGAACACTCAAAATCATTGATACTTGCAAAGCTGCTGAATTACCCGAACCCGAACTTACCGAGCGTGATGGCGGATTCGTGGTTACACTTTTCAAAGATAATCTGACAGCAGAACAGTTAGTAAAACTTGGGCTAAATAGCCGTCAAGTCAAAGCTGTAATTTATGTAAAAGAAAAAGGTAGAATTACAAATAGTGAATATCAGAAATTGAACGAAACTTCTGAAAGAACGGCTTCCCGGGATTTAGAAGAGTTGTACAAACTATATATTTTAGATAGAGTCGGAGAAAGTAAATCGACTTCTTATGTTATAAAAACTGGCAGGTATGACTCGTAAATGGCGGGTAAATGGCGGATATGGCGGGTAAATGGCGGATAAATTCTTTTTGTCTGATTGATGCCGAAGTTGCCGAAGTTGAACTTTTGAAGTATCCAGCTCATTAAAAATCATTAAACTGATAATAAGCAACTTATACACAGCAAAAACAAATCAGGTACCCAGCTGAGACCAAAAATGTACGGAGCTGAAAAATCTGATCTCACACATATAAACAACATAAAATTGCACTCCGCAATCTCTCCCCCTTGGGGGAGCTGGAGGGAGCTTATGGAAAATATCGTCAATATAAACTATGCCCAAACAGGCAAAGCCACAAATACAAATAGTTTGGGTATGCGCGAAATGCAGGCAAAGGCTTATGAAGCACGCGCCAAACAGTATATTCTGCTGAAAGCTCCTCCGGCTTCGGGCAAAAGCCGTGCGCTCATGTTCCTGGCATTGGATAAGCTCCGCTATCAGGGCTTAAAGAAAGCAATAGTGGCGGTACCCGAAAAAACAATTGGTCGATCGTTTGCCAATACCGATTTGGAAAAACACGGTTTCTTTACCGATTGGAAAGTGGCAAAGTATTACAACTTGTGCGATGCCGAGAATGAGCAAAGCAAGGTAAAACGATTTAAAGAATTTACTACCGACGCTCAGGCTGAAATTTTGGTTTGTACTCATGCCACTTTGCGTTTTGCGGCAAAAGAACTAAGCGATGAGGCATTTACCGATTGCTTGCTGGCTATTGACGAATTTCACCATGTTTCAGCCGATGCCAATAGCGGCTTGGGCGATTTGGTTCACCGATTAATGACACAAACCAATGCCCACGTAATTGCCATGACTGGTTCTTACTTCCGTGGCGATGGTGTGCCGGTACTTCGCCCCGACGACGAAAACCGCTTTCACCCGGTAACTTATAATTACTACGAACAGCTCAACGGGTACAAATACCTGAAAAGTCTGGGTATCGGTTATCACTTTTATCAGGGAGCCTATCTTACCGCCATTATGGAAGTGTTAGACCTGAGTAAGAAAACAATTATTCATATTCCTTCGGTCAATTCCCGTGCTTCAACAGGTGATAAATACGACGAAGTAAAACAGATCATTGATAAAATTGGTGAAACAGTAGAAATCAACTACGAAACTCGTATTTACACCGTACGAACTCCGAATGGGCAGTTGTTGAAGATCGCCGATTTGGTGGAAGATAATCCGCGTGAACGATTGCAATTACAAGCATTTTTGCAAAGAATGCATAAGCCTGATGCGGTGGATATTATTGTTGCCTTGGGTACGGCCAAAGAAGGTTTCGACTGGCAATGGTGCGACCATTGTTTGACTATTGGAGTGCGTGGCAGTTTGACCGAAGTGGTTCAGATTATCGGGCGTTGTACCCGCGACTGCGAAGGCAAATCACACGCCCAGTTCACCAACCTGATAGCCTGCCCCGATGCAGTACAGCAAAAAGTGGAAACTGCCGTCAACGATATGCTAAAAGCAATTACCGTTTCGCTGCTAATGGAACAGGTAATGGCTCCTTCGTGGAATTTTAAAACCAAAAAGGATGAAGAATCTGGCGATGATGATACACCCCGCATTTTCGTGGAAGGACTAAAATCGCTTTCGTCCGTGCGTACTAAAGAAATTGTAGCCGGTGATCTCACCGACCTTAAAGCAACCATTTTGCAGGACGATATGGTTGTTCGTTCAATGGGTGGTGGCGTTGCTCCCGAAGTGATAAACCAGGTACTTATTCCAAAAATCATTCAGGAAAAATACCCGGAACTTTCACCCGACGAAGTAGAAGAGGTGCGACAACATTTAGTACTCGATGCCGTAACCAAAGGTGCAAGCATGGAGCAAAACGCAGGTAACACCTTTATGGTGATAGGCAAACGCTTTATCAATATCGATAATTTGAGCATTAATTTGATTGATACCATTAATCCGTTTCAGCGTGGTTACGAGATTCTTTCCAAGTCGGTTACTGCACCTGTACTCAAAGTGGTTCAGAATGTGATAGAAGAAAGTAAAATAGACATGACGCTTGAGGAAGCTGTTATTCTTTTCAAAAAATATCTTCCTCAATTCAAAGAAGAAAACAGCGGAGCACTTCCTGAGCTTACCGACCCAAATCCATATAACCGAAGGTTGGCGCAGGCCATTGTCGTGATTCGGAATGAAAAACAAAAGTTTGTGGATAAAAATCGTTGAATAATATGATGGACATAGAAAAAGAATTACAGGATATTTTCAACGATCCTTTGTTTGCCGATGTAAAACCAACGGAGCTGAAACCAACTTCTGATGACCGCTTACTACAGTCGTTCGAAGAAATAAATACTTTCTACGAACAACACCAACGTTTGCCGGGCAAAACGAAGGGTATGAAAGAACGGCTGCTGTTTAGCCGCCTGCAGGGCTTTCTGAATGACACAGACAAATTAAATCAACTTTTGCCGTACGACAGGTTTGAACTCCTGCGTCCCAAACAACCAATAACCGAAACTGATATTGAAGCCTTTCTCAATGACCCATTATTGGATTTAGTAGAAGATGCTTCCGATATACTGACTGTGCCTGAACACCTGAAAAAATCACCTAAAACAGATGCTTCCGACTATATTGCACAACGACGCAAATGCAATGATTTCCATTTGTATCGCGATGAATTTATAAAAGTGCATGAGGAATTAAAAGCAGGGAAGCGGAGTTTTGTGAAGTTCACTTCCAGTCAGTTGGAAAGCCCCGGATGCTATTTCGTATTGGATGGTATGTTAGTTTATTTGGCCGAAGTTCTTGACCGAAATCGGGATCGCAAAGGCCGATTGATGGGACGTAGTATTTGTATTTTTGAAAATGGAACCATGTCGGATGTGAAATTAGACACATTACGTAAGGCTCTTTATGAAAACGGATATACAGTACGTGAAAACAGCGAAACAGCAAGTGAGTATTTCAACTCTCATTTTAATGCAACAACTGAAGATAAACCTTCCGGGTATATCTATGTACTGAAATCACTGTCCGAAAATCCAGAAATAAAGTCTATCGAAAATCTTTATAAAATAGGATTCAGCACCACTACGGTAGCCGAGCGTATTGCCAATGCTGAAAATGAGCCTACTTATCTGAATGCAAAGGTAGAAGTAGTAGCTTCGTGGAAAACCTTCAATATGAATGTATCGCTGTTTGAATCGCTGATACACCGCGTATTCAAAGATGTTCGTTTACAGGTAAAAATCGGAAGTCATGTACCCGAAGAATGGTTTGTGGTGCCCTATTCAGCCATTGAAAAAGCAATTCAGTGTATCATGAATGAAATTCCGATAAGTTACGATGCAGCAAGCCATATTATCATTGAACACACTGTTGCTGAAACGCCTGAAAACAAAACCATAGATACAACTGGGTGGAAAATCCTAACGCTTAATATCAAGGAAAACTACTTTAAAGAAATTGTTGCCGGCACAAAAAAAGAAGAATACCGCTTACTCAAACCTTCCACAATCAACAAATACACCTATCAGGATGAAGGCAAACGCTGGCTCAAAAAATACGATGCTATACGTTTCTTTGTCGGCTACCACAAAGACCGCGAAAGTGCCTTGGTCGAAATCACTGATGCCGTATATAACTTTACCGAACAAACAGTTATTTATTCGTTAGGGAGAGTATTTGAAATCAAATAATAATACAAAATAATATGTGGACAGACAATATAACAGATAAAGACTTTCTTGGATTTCATGTAATACATTTTAACCAAATAAGCCATCTATTAATATAGAATTTGAACCGGTTGCACAATTGTATATTCCATTTTAAATTATATCGAACTCGGGTTTGTAGATATTGATTTTGATTTTATAAATTTGTAATCTAATTGTCATTTTATCAGAAAGCAGACTCACCAAAAGATTCAAGCAAATAAAGAGAATAAACGGTGAGGTTGCATTTATAACTATCACATTTGTACGACCGCCTCACATAAGACAGCCGCTTATTATTATCATAATTATGAAAGTCACTTTAATTAGAGAAGAGAAAGATAGTGGGAAAGAAACGCTAAGTACTTGTGAAGCAAACACATTGTTCGAGAAGATAAAGTCGGAGACAAAATCCGGATATATCACCGCCTTACGTGAGATACTACCTGCATTGGAGGGAACCCATGCCCGATATGAACACATAGACAAATTGCCACGTATTTATCCTGCTGTGGAATATTGTCGCAGTAAAGACGGCGAACACCAAATGAAGCATTATAACGGCATAGTGCAGTTGGACATTAACAAACTATCGGGGCAATATGAAGTGGAGCTTGTAAAACAGCAGGCAGCACTGCTTCCACAGACTTTTGCCGCGTTTTGCGGTGCTAGCGGACGTAGTGTGAAAATCTGGGTTCGATTTGCCTTACCTGAGGATGAAGGATTGCCTGTGGAAGAGAAAAAGGCAGTATTGTTTCATGCACATGCTTACCGTCTTGCCGTAAGGTGTTATCAACCGGTATTGCCTTTCGATATTACACTGAAAGAACCCGCATTAACACAAAATTGCCGAATGACGCTGGACGAATGTCCTTACTATAATCCTGATGCCGTACCGTTTTGTCTAATACAACCTCTCTCTATGCCGGACGAGGGGACTTTCCGCCAACAGAAGCAAGATGAAAAGAATCCTCTTGCACGTATGACGCCGGGATATCAAACGGCAGACACCTTTAAAATGATTTACGAGGCAGCTTTAGGACGTGCATTCCGTGAAATGGAGAACTGGAAGCGTGATGACGATCTGCAACCTTTGCTCATTCATCTTGCCGAGCATTGCTATAAGGCGGGTATTCCCGAAGAGGAAGCCGTGCATCAGACATTAGTCCATTATTATCGCCAATCTGATGAACAGATGGTAAGATTAACGCTGCACAACCTTTATCAGGAGTGTAAAGGCTTTGGTAAGAGAAGTAGCCGGAACAAGGAACAGGAAACGGCTTTTCTGCTGGAGGAATTCTTAAACCGACGCTACGAGTTCCGCTATAATACGGTATTGGACGACTTGGAATATCGTCAGCGTGATTCCATCCACTTCTACTTCAAGCCTGTAGACAAGCGGGTGCGCAACAGCATTTCAATTTGCGCTTTAAAAGAAGGCATCAGCGCATGGGATCGGGATGTAGACCGTTTCTTGAACTCGGAATATGTTCGCTTGTACAATCCGGTGGAAGAATTCCTGTATGATGTGGGTGGATGGGACGGAAAAGATCGCATCCGTGCTTTAGCCGACTTGGTCCCATGCCACAATTCGTATTGGCGGGAGTTATTCTACCGTTGGTTTCTGAGTATGGTGGCACATTGGCGCGGACTCGACCGTCAGCATGGAAACAGTACGTCACCTCTTTTGGTTGGTGCACAAGGTTACCGGAAATCCACCTTTTGCCGCATTATATTACCACCCGAACTACGTTTCGGCTATACGGACAGTCTTGACTTCAGGAGTAAGCAAGAAGCTGAGCGTTATTTGGGTCGTTTCTTCCTGATAAATATTGACGAGTTCGATCAAGTGAATATCAGTCAGCAAGGATTCCTGAAACATCTCCTGCAAAAACCTGCCGCCAATCTTCGGAAACCTTACGGCAATGCCATAAGCGAAGTGCGCAGGTATGCTTCATTCATCGGTACAAGTAATCAGAAGGACTTGCTTACGGATCCTAGCGGAAGCCGCCGTTTTATCTGTATTGAAGTGACTGCTCCCATCCGCACGAACGTAACGATCAACTACAAGCAGCTATATGCACAAGCCATGGATGCCATATATCACGGAGAACGCTATTGGTTGAACGATGAAGATGAAGCCGTTTTGAAAAAGACCAATAGTGAATTTGAACAAATAAGCCCGTTGGAGCAACTCTTCCATTGTTATTTTGGTCCCGTGGATTTGGATAAGGAAGGAGAATGGTTGACAGCAATGCAAATCATGAACTATCTACAGACAAAGACAAAAGATAAACTTGCTATCAACAAAGTAGCTCAATTTGGGCGCACTCTTCAAAAGCTGAATATACCTTGCAAGAAATCTATGCGCGGAACGCTTTATCATTTGGAAAAGCTAGGATGATTTATAAATATTGCAAGAAAATTAATAGACAAAAGAGGACAGGGCATAACAAATGACGTGCGAAATAAAATAGAGAATTCCGCACGTCACTTTATTTTTATCATTTAATCCAAATCCCAAATACCGACTGTACGTTCCAACTCAACCAAAGCGGCATTATAGCCATGCAATGTTTCAATATAAGCAGACTGCACCTCATTATAGGTACGCTGGGCATTCAATATTTCTAATAAAGGTACCTCTCCCCTGTTATAACTATATATTTTGCCCCGAAGAATCTCTTTCGCTTTAGTCAGCATACCCCCCTGATAATGCTTGAGTTGATCGGACAAGGATTGAAAGCTCTGATAAGCTTGCATCACTTCGGTCTGCACTTGCAGCCGAGCCTGATCATATTGCAGCTCCGCCTGTTGCGCACGAAACTTTGCGGCTTGCAGTGCCCCTTTGTTTAGTGATGAAAATTTCAAAGGGAACGCTATGCCCGCAGTAATTCCATTATAAGAAGGAGCTGGAGCTTCTTCATTCCGAACCTGGTTATTATGATTCACAGCCAGAGAAACATCTACATCGGGCAATTTATCACGCCGGGCAACTACTATGGCGCGACGTGCGACTTCCGTATTTTTCATTGCGGCAAGCAAATCCGAACGATTATCAACAGCATAAGTTATTAATTTGTCGAGAGAGAAATCACGTTCGAGATGTTGCAGATCACCCTCGGCATGATAAAGTGTATCTCTTGATGCGGACCCTGTCATCAATGAGAGTGAAACACAAGCATTCTTCAAATCGGTCTCCGACTGCAAGACTTCATTATGCATCATATCGGCTTCTAATTTACTTTGAATGGCTTCAATCTCCATGATCTTACCCGCACGAAAACGAATACTATCCGACTTGGCTATTTCACACATGCTGCTGTATGATTCTTGTTTCACCGCAAATAATTGCTTTTGCTTTTGAACATCCAGATAAGCATTGGTCGCTTCCGCACGTAAATTCCGAAAATAGTCCGCCAGCAATGCTTCGGTCAGTTCACTTTGGCTACGGGTCAGACGAATATTGGCTCCGCGTTTACCTAGAGACAAAGTCTGGCTTAATCCTACCTCAACACTCTGTCCCATTTGCATAGAATGATCTTGGTTGTTAGTGTATGAGAATGAAAATTGCGGATCATTAAAGACCTTAGCCGCAATAGCATCGGCACGTGCAGCACTTACATTCAGCTTTTCAGCTCCATAATTCAAATTGCTTTTGCCCACCTTTTCCAGATACTGGTGAAGAGTGAGCGACTCTATATGTTGTGCTTGCAGCATCTTGCTGCAAGCCAATAGTAAAAATAGAATAATTGTAATTTTCTTCATAAACGATCAATTTATTGTATCCTGTTCATCGTGATGAATGTTCTCTTTATTCTCAACATGCTTCTCCATCATGTAATATAAAGTGGGAAGCATATACAAAGTGATTACCGTAGCAAACAGCAAGCCATACACTATAACGGTGGCAAGGGGGCGTTGAACATCCGATCCGATTCCAGTGGACAGGGAGGCCGGAAGCAAACCGAGTATGGCTACCGTTGCTGTCATCATAACCGGACGGAAGCGATGGCGCGTACCTGCAACGACAGCTTCCCGCAAGTCCATACCCGAAGCGCGAAGGTTGTTGATATGCGAGATCATAATTACCCCGTTCTGAATGGCCACCCCGATAAGGGCTATAAAACCTACTGCCGAAGATACATTCAGGGTCATTCCACGGACATTCAATGCAAGCATACCTCCAAAGAGCGCCAAAGGAACAACAAACATGAGTAAGGCGGCTTGCCTGAATTTACCTAAAGCGGCAAAAAGCAATAACAACATTAAGCCTAATGCCAAAGGTACCACAACTCCTAAGCGGGCATAAGCGCGCATCTGATTTTCAAATTGTCCGGCCCATTTCAATTGGAAAGCATTATGGTCATATTTCACATTCCGACTTATTGCCTTGTTTGCTTGTTGCAAGAAAGAGGTCAAGTCTATTCCACGCAGATTCACATGAACGGTCAAATGGCGTTTATTCATTTCACGTGAAATGGTACTTGCACCGGTAGTCATTTTGATCTCGGCAACTTGACTCAGAGGTATCTTAGCTCCTGAAGCGGATGTCAACATCAAGTTTCCAATACTCTCCGGGGTACTGCGACTCGATTCGTCAAAACGACAAATCACATCATACGATTTGCTGCCGACAAAGATTTGTGAGATCGCCTTCCCGCCAATAGCCAATTCTATCAAATCGGATACATCGGATATATTCAATCCGTATTGGGCAACGCGTTCACGATTGGCAATAATCTGCAACTGCGGCATCGGGGGTTCCTGATCGATAGCAACATCCATTGCACCGGGAATCTTTTTAATAGTTCCTTCCACCTCCTCAGCAATCCGCCTGCTCTCGGCAATGTCTTCTCCATAAATTTTGATGGCAAGATCACTGTGGGCACCGGCTATCTGATCCATAACCATATCCATGATAGGTTGCGAAAAGCTGACCGAATAACCCGGAAGCTTCTGCAAAGAGTCATTCATTGCTTCTATCAATTCAGCTTTAGTACGTCCGCTTTTCCATGTATCATAAGGTTTTAACCCCACTGCACACTCCACATGCGACAGCGAAAAAGCCTCGGCTCCTTCATCATCACGCCCTACTTGCGTCATCACGTAAGACACCTCGGAAAACTTGCTTACTTCTTTACGAAGTTCCTCTCCCATCTGTTTGGACTTCTCAATGGAGATGCCCGGAGGTAATTGCACCTGTATCCAAATGGATCCTTCATCAAGAGGAGGAAGAAAGTCCTTACCTACCATCCAACTCAATCCGCCGGCAAGTATCAATATTGAGGTCAAAACGATAAGAATCAGCTTATGCTTATCAAGCAGTTTTAAGATCTGTGCATGATAAACTATCGTCATTTTCTCCAGCCATTTATTGTGATAAATCTTACGGGGTTTACGGTAAGACACAAAAGCCAATCCCGGTATAAGGAACAGCGCAACGGCCAAAGCACCAAGCAATGCATATCCCACCGTATAAGCCATCGGGGTAAACAATTTGCTCTCAATATGTTCAAAAGCAAACAGAGGCAAATAGGCGGTTATAATAATTAAGGTGGAAAAGAAAATTGGTTTTGCAACCTCTATGGTACGGCCCATCAACGATTCCTGACCAAGTATCTCGGTAGGATGCTTTTCACGCTTTTTCAAGATGGTTTCCATCATCACAATGGCTCCGTCGACCAATATACCAAAGTCAATAGCTCCCAATGACAGCAGATTAGCCGGAATATTTGTCAGATGCATTAAAATAAATGCAATTAACAAAGCTAAGGGAATGGTTATCGCAACGAGCAACGCTCCACGCCAACTCCCCAAAAATACAATTAAAACCAAGATGACTAATATCATTCCCTCGAAAAGAGTATGCGACACGGTATGCAACGTTGTATTCACAAGGTTGGTACGATCCATGAACGGATGGATATGGGTGCCCTTCGGAAGTATCTCATTGTTAAGTTCATCTACGGCTTTATGTACATTTTTCAATACACGTGAAGGATTCTCACCCCGCAACATTTGTACAATGCCTTCCACGCCATCGGAATAATGACGTACTCCGTCATCAAATCCCAATACACCTTTGCGCTCTAAATTTCCATATTTAAGCACACCGATATCTTTCAAGTAAACAGGCGAGCCTTCATCCGATTTTAGAACTACATTTCCCAGATCGTCCAAGTCTTTAACCAGACCTATTCCACGAACAACATAACTCAAATCGCCATGGCTTAACATGCTTCCGCCGGCATTTACATTATTCTGATTTATCTTATCGGTCACATCAGCGAGTGAAAGACCATATTCCTCAAGCTTCTGCGGATTGATCTCAATTTGGTATTGTGTGGTTATCCCACCATAGTTACTGACATCGGCCACACCGGTCACTTGCTTAAGATAAGGAATGATTACCCACTTATGCAAATCGGTCATTGCCCTTAAGTCAAGGCTGTCACTTTCGATTATGTAACGGAAGATTTCACCGGTAGGTGCAGTTAAAGGATTAAGTCCGGGTACAGCTCCATAAGGCAAATCAATATCAACCAACCGTTCCTGAACGCGTTGTCGTGCCCAATAATCATCCACTCCATCATCAAAAACCAGCACAACAGTGCTTAAACCGAAAGTATTCTTACTGCGCATGACGTTCAATCCCGGCATGCCGTTAACTGCTCTTTCTATCGGAATGGATATTTGCTGCTCAATCTCTTCAGCGGCCAATCCGGGCACCTGGGTAACAATCTGTACAGTGGTGTCGGATATATCAGGATATGCATCGATAGCCAACTGAGTCCACGAATAGTAGCCTACCGCGGCTACAAAGCAGAATATGACGAACATCAAACCTCGTCGATGCAACGCCAAATGAATTAGTTTCTTTAGCATGGCATTAGCGGGCATCAATTAAGTAAAATGCACCTCCGGTAACAACGGAATCTCCTGCCTTTATACCCGAAAGCACAACAGTTCTTCCTCCATCGGTTATTGAAGTAGTTACAATTCGTTTTACATAAGCATGATTACCTACGGCGACAAGCACATACGGATGATCTTTATGCTGCAGGATGGCTGAAGTCGGAATTAAAATGGCGTTGGTAGCTTTATCCATCATTTTCACGGAGCCATACATCCCCGGTTTCATTGTACGGTCGGAATTGTCACATTCTATTAAGACTTCCACCGAACGGGTTTCCTCATTAAGCATTTCACTAACGTGGTAAATGCGTCCGCTTATTTCTTTCCCGGGCATAGATACTAATTCAACCCGAACCTTATCCAATGAACGTACCAAAGGCAGGTCCTTTTCCTTTACGTTAGCGGAAACCCATATTTTGTTCAAGTCGGCAACTGTGGCAACAGGTTCCGCATCTTCTTTAAAATACTGTCCTATTACAATATTGTCACTTATAATTTCACCGGATATAGGGGAACGTACAATCAAGGGTTGTCCCAATACTAACTTGGCAGGATTAACTTGAAAAACTTTCAAAGCACTGAGTGCATTCTCATATTCTTTTTTCTTCAACTCATATTCCACTTCAGCCTCTTCCATATCCTTTTGAGCGCTGACTTTATTAGCATACAGATCTTTTTCGCGCTTTAAGTTTTTTAAAGCAAGCACCATCTCTTGTTTGGTTTGGTAATATGCTTTACCAGCTTCGAAAAACGAAGGCGAACTAATTTCAAAAACAGGACTCCCCTTTGCTACTTTTTGTCCTAAACGGACAAATGTTTTAGTGATTCGTCCGGCAAATGGTGAAGCGATTTCAGCGTAATTAGTCGGAATAGCCTTAACAACTCCCGAAACATTGAAATTACGTTGAAAGTTTTCTTCTTTTATGGTCGAGACTTTCAGCTTTTGTTGAATAGGGGAATTTGAAGATACCACAATGGTATCACCTTGTACCGTATAATCAGGGGTCGTGTTTTCTGTTTTATTACCGGTACAAGAACAAGTTACTAAGCCTGCAAGGCAAAGCAATCCTAAATATTTCATTTTTTAAGATGTATAAGTATGAATGACTGGAAGGCAGCTAAGCTACCTTTTATTAACTCTCTAATCTTTATTCATAGTTATACAATAGGGAGGAGCACGCAAAGAACAAACCGCAACCTTAATACGGGTGAAGAATATATGAATTATCTGAAGAATAAATATACCGAAAACACAAAAGTAGATTAAAGATGCTAACGGAGCAAAAAAAGCCAAAGTAGCATTCATCCACGCAATGGTTGCGATTTCACCTGAAGTATGACCATGGTGTGCCCCCGGAAGAAAAGGATGGGAGTGCGTAATGATCTGATTTTGGATGACGTGCGTATGAATAAAGGCTGTATTTCCTATATGGTAATATAGAAATAATACCACCAAAAACGATTTGAATATGGATTGAACCGCCTTTTTCATATATCGCCGCAAATATATTAACTTTCCTATAATTAACTAATGGAAAGATGGATTATTATGCAAAAGAAAAGAGCCTGATTAGTCAGGCTCTTTTCTTTTTTACAAATAAGTTTCATTCTAAGTAAAGTCCGACTGATCGGATTGAAAGTTTGCGACTTTAAACAATGGTTTTAGATACATGTTTTAGGACTTCATACCAATCCGAACAATTCCAAATCACTTTCTACAGTACCAATTCCCCCAATGTGGAAGGTGTCAACAAGTACTTTAGCCACATTCGGCGAAAGGAATGCAGGGAGCGTCGGTCCTAAATGGATTTTCTGCACACCAAGGCTAAGCAAAGCCAGTAATACAATAACCGCTTTTTGCTCATACCAAGCAATATTGTAAACAATCGGTAATTCGTTAATATCATTTAGTTGGAATACTTCTTTCAACTTTAAAGCGATAACAGCAAGAGAATAGCTGTCGTTACACTGACCGGCATCTAAAACACGAGGAATGCCATTCACATCTCCAAGCTGAAGTTTGTTATAACGATATTTGGCACAACCGGCCGTAAGGATAACCGTATCTTTAGGAAGCATCCGGGCAAATTCAGTATAGTAATCACGACTCTTCATACGTCCATCACAACCCGCCATAACTATAAACCGACGAATAGCACCTGTTTTCACAGCATCCACTACCTTATCGGCCAGTTGTAGCACTTGATTATGAGCAAAACCACCGATAATGGTACCATGTTCTATCTCAGTAGGAGCGGCACAACTTTTGGCAATCTCAATAACTTCAGAGAAGTCCTTCTTTCCATTTTCATCCTGAGTGATGTACTTGCAGCCCGGGTAACCCGTAGCATTCGTGGTAAACATACGCTCTTTGTATTCAGCATTTGGTAGAGGCGGCACAATACAATTGGTTGTAAAGAGAATCGGCCCGTTGAAAGTGGCAAATTCTTCACGTTGTTTCCACCATGCATTACCATAATTACCTACAAAATGATCGTATTTCTTGAATGCCGGATAGTAGTGTGCCGGAAGCATTTCGCTATGGGTATAGACATCGACCCCTGTATCTTCGGTTTGTTTGAGAAGTTCTTCCATGTCTTTAAGGTCGTGTCCGCTTATTAATATACCGGGACGCTTTCCTACTCCAATATTAACCTCAGTGATTTCAGGATTACCATAATTTCCGGTATTAGCTTCATCCAACAAAGCCATGACCTTTACACCATACTCGCCTGTTTTCAACACAAGTCCCACCCACTCATCAGCAGGAAGTGACTTCGTAGCAATAGTAGCTAAAGCGTATTGTATAAAAGCATGAACGGAAGTATCGGAATAACCCAAACGCATGGCATGTTCCAAATAAGCAGCCATACCTTTCAGGCCGTAAACAATCAATTCTTTTAAGGAACGTAAATCTTCATTCGCTTCACGCAAAACGCCTACCAGCTCTCCTTTTGTTTCATATTCCGAGCGATCTCCACTCCAAAGTAGTTCATCAACCTCAGGTAGTTTTATCCCTAAAACTGAAGCTTGCCCAATCAAGATGCGACGTAGTTCGAGCCCCTTGTCTACGCGTTTCAGTATACTTTCATCATCAAAGTTTGCATTGGTAATTGTACAGAACAAGGCATCTATTACGAACTTATTTACTTCATCATTTTCAGGTTCGCCGGCTGTTCTTAAAGAATCGGCAACAGTAGAAACACCTCTCACCACAAATAACAAAAGATCCATAGCTTGTGAAGTGTGGCTTTCTTTTCCACATACACCTTTTAACGTACAACCAACACCCTTTGCAGCCTCCTGACATTGATAACAAAACATCTTTGCTTCCATCATAGTTTATTTTTTAATTAATGATTCAACGTTTGATGTTGCAAAGATCGTCTGTTAGCTAGACATAAAATGTCACATATATCACGCTTTATTGTATTTTTTAGTAGCCAAGTTCTTTATTTACGAATATCACCCTTATCCGGGTTTCATCAAACTGCCCTTGAATGACAGTAAAGTAGTTACATATTTTATCTTTAGATTTACAGTCAGCGCAGTGTCCCGTAACAGCACATGGTGTTTTTTTGGCAAGTCTTTTTGCATCAAGTGGAGCGGCATGTGCTCTTATCCGTTCAACCGCATCCTTTTCATCTTTTACAATCTTATTGACACCACAAATGATTAAAACCTTTTTAGGTCCATAGATAATAGGAGCAACTCGGCTGCCGTTGCCATCCATGTTATAGATCTTGCCGTCTGAGCTGATAGCGTTTGCACTACTTAAGAAATAATCCGCTTGGAAATTCTTCAAATAGAGTTCCTTCTTATCTTCCTTACCAAGTGCCTCATCATACTTATTATAATAGGTGATATCCCGTTTCTTCAAATAATCATAAACACCTAGCGCCTCAAGAGTTATAGAGTCACCTACCCCAACTGTAACACCATCATCTATAAGTGTATCAAGATAGTCTAAGAGATTTTCTTCTGATTCGAATATCACGGAAGATATACGATTCCTTTTTAAAGATTTAACGGCGTCCTCTAATAATGTTGCCATAAGACTATGTATTATTCTCTAGTCATTAATCGCTGCTCTGCCATCCTTTCAAATTTTGTACCCGATCGACCATAATTGGCATAAGGATATATTGAGATTCCTCCACGAGGGGTAAATAATCCGGTTACCTCAATATACTTTGGATTCATCAATTGAATAAGATCCTTCATTATAATATTGACACAGTCTTCATGAAAAGCACCGTGGTTACGAAAACTAAAAAGATAAAGTTTTAAACTCTTACTCTCCACCATTTTAATATCGGGAATGTAGCTAATACGGATTTCTGCAAAGTCCGGCTGTCCTGTTATAGGGCATAGACTCGTAAACTCGGGACAATTAAAACGCACCCAATAATCATTCTCCGGATGCTTATTATCAAATGCTTCAAGCACTTCGGGAGCATAATCTTGTTTATATTCGGTTTTTCTCCCTAAAAGAGAAAGCTGATCTTTTAATTCTGACATAACATATCTGTTTAACCAATATTATCAAACTCTGAAAACCCGGCAGCTTCACGCAGAATCGCCGGCTATACACTCACAGAAAGAGAAACTGCAATGTAATCTAGCGTTTCGTACTCAAATATTTCTCCAGTCCTTCACGACGAAGCTTGCATGCAGGACAATGTCCACAACCATCACCGGGAATTCCATTATAACAAGTCAATGTTTCATTGCGAACCAAGTCCAACACACCCAGCCTATCTGCCAAAGCCCAAGTTTCAGCTTTATCAATCCACATTAATGGAGTGTGAATAACAAATTGTTCATCCATTGACAGATTCAGCGTAACATTCAGCGATTTGATAAAACCGTCCCTACAATCAGGGTAACCACTAAAATCAGTCTGTGAGACTCCCGTAACAATATGCTGAATACCATGCTCACGAGCATATACCGCAGCAATACTTAGAAAGAATAGATTACGCCCCGGCACAAAGGTATTTGGATAACTATCTGCAGGCTTCTCTTGGTCCATTGTCATTGTGACATCAGTCAGAGAATTATGTCCTAATCGGCCAATAAACGAAACATCCATCACTTCAAAGGGTACGCCCGCTTTTAAAGCTATATTACGAGCCAATTCAACTTCCTTTTGATGCTTTTGTCCGTAAAGGAAGCTCAATGCCAATACTTTTTTGAATTTTTGCTTAGCCCAAAATAAACAAGTAGTGGAATCCTGCCCACCACTGAATACGACCAATGCTGTTTCTTTATTCATACAGAATTTAATTTTTCACACAGAGAGCCAATATCTAAATTTCTTTCAGTTTCAATATGTTATATGAGACATCTTCATCGTAGACATCACTCCCATCCACACGTTTGATATAGCTTACCACACGAATTGTTACAGGAAGGACTATAACTTCATACATTGTCTTCAAGATAATCTGGGTACCGATCATCAATAACAATTGAGACCATGGTATAAGTCCGCCGAATGCTATGGGGAAAAAGATCAATGAATCTCCTGTTTCTCCTACCACAGTCGACCATATAGCACGAACAGAAAAGTGCTTTCCAGCACTAGAGATTTTCATCCGGCTCATAACATAAGCATTAAGGAAGGAACCGACTAGAAAAGCGAGTAAGCTGGCAACAACAATACGCGGTGCCATACCAAATACAAAATTGAAATGGGCTTCACCATCCCAAAACGGTGCAGCCGGCAATGCTACTGCAATAAGACCCAGAGCAACCACAAAAAAGTTCATGGCAAAACCACTCCATATAATCAAACGAGCTTTGCGAAATCCCCAGACTTCGGCTATACAATCATTAATAATATAAGAAATGGGAAACACGAGCAATCCTGCTGTAACAGTAATGCCAAAAACTTGAACGACTTTTGTTTCAAGAAGATTTGCTGCAATCAGGCAAACATTGAAAAGAATGCCAAGCAGCATAAAAGGGACAGATACTTTTTGCTTCATTATTCCTGTTTTTTACGTGGTGTTCTAGAATACACGACCGCTATTCACGGCATCATACACTTTTAAAAATATGCGGCAAAGATAATGGTTTATTGTGAAACATACAAATATCACCTTTAAGCATATCAACTCCCTTATGTTTGTTTTATTAAAATACAATAACCTCCAATCATAAGGAGAGAAACAAATAAAAATAAACAGTCAACAAATTCATAATTATTATTTTTTTGCTCAATATTGTCCATAACAGTAATTATGATTAAATTGCACCCGCAAAAAGGGTACAGAAAGCCCCCCAACCTTAAAAAGTCAAACATGATAAACAAAGATTATGCTTCTTTTTATATCTACACCTTTTGCAAAAAGCTGGATACAAGCACACAATATCCAATAAAAATCACTGGATAAAAAAGCATTATAATCTGATTATACATGAAAAAGATTACTTTTCTTATTCTATTAATTTTCATTTGTGCAAAATCACTTTTTGCTTCCTCATATCTCTTTTTTAAAAGATTTCAGGTCGAAGACGGATTATCTCATAACACTGTTTGGTGCGGACTGCAAGATAGTTATGGATTCTTATGGTTTGGAACCAGCGACGGCTTGAACTGCTATGATGGGCGAACCAATAAAATATACAGGAATGTACTCAACGATAAATTTTCATTAGAGAATAATTTTGTACAAACGCTTTTCGAGGAAAACCAACGGAATATATGGGTCGGAACCAACTGGGGTATTTATATCTACGACAGAAATACTAACCATTTCACTCATTTCAATAAACGTACCAACTACGGAGTACTAATCAGTAGTGAGGTTCGGAAAATCATAAGAACACACAACGGGTTAATCTGGATTGCCACTTTAGGTCAAGGGCTCTTCATTTATAATCCAAAGACTAACATCCTAATCCAAAACAGTCTACAGACATCTTTTGTGTGGGATATTTGCGAGAGCAACACTCATAATGTCTATATATCATCTCTGCAAGATGGATTATTTTGTTTCAATGAAAATGGAATTATAAAGAAACTTCCTTCCGCCTTTACAAAAATATACAATAATACCGGAAGACATAAAGTTAATTGCATAGCCAATATAGGTGGCTCCATTTGGATGGGAACCGATGATAAAAGACTTTATAAATGGGACGAACATGAAAAAATGTTAAGCAGTTATGATGCATCACCTGTTTCAATGGGGGTTATAAGGTGCATGCTGGATTATTCGAAAGAAGAGCTGTTGCTAGGAACAGAAAACGGGGCATATTTATTCAATTATAAAACAGGGAATTTTTCAAGAGCAGATGATCCTTCTCTACGGACTGGCGCACTAAGTGATTTATCTATAAATAACATGCTCAAAGATGCAGAAGGTGGTATTTGGGTTCTAACAAATCTTGGTGGAATAAATTATGCCAGTAAACAAACAAAGCATTTCGAATCTTACTATTCCGCCGATAGCAGTAAAGAAGACAGTGGAATTGTAGTAGGACCATTTTGTGAAGATCAATCCGGGAATATCTGGATTGGTACGAGAGACGGGCTTTATCTTCTTAATGCAAAAACACATCAATTGGCCAAACATCCTATAAGCAGTCTGGCTCATGGAAAGTGTGACATACGAACATTATTCCTTGATGCTAACCAACTATGGATAGGAACATACGGCGATGGAGTTAAAGTTTACAATATCAACACAGGAGCAGTCAAGGAATATCATTACTCCCGCGATGTCCTAAACACAATATGTAGTAATGATGTACTCAGCATATACAAAACCCACAGCGGCAACATCTATATCGGAACCAGTTGGGGACTCTGCCAGTACAATCCGAAAGAAGATAATTTTTCGGTAGTCATTGCCATTGGTACAATGATTTCTGTCATTGATATTACAGAAGATCACCAAGGCAATCTGTGGGTCGCAACATCCAATAGCGGAGTATTCCGTTACCAACCGAAATCCGGGAACTGGAAGCACTTTGAACATAAAAGGAAAGACAGCAGGACAATCACAGATAATTATGTAATAACAATGTTTGAGGATTCCAAAGGTACAATGTGGTTTGGTACAAATGGAGGGGGACTTTGTTCCTTCAATTCAAGCAAAGAGGTCTTTACTGATTTTGATCCTGATAATGCCATTCTTCCAAGTAAAGTAATCTATTCTATTGAAGAAGATAAAAAAGGTAACTTTTGGATTTCAAGCAATATGGGGCTTATTAAGATTAACCCATATAAGAAAGAATTTCTACGCCGTTTTACCACTGGAGACGGACTTCAAGGGAATCAGTTCAACGCACATTCTTCTTTAAAGACAGCTAGAGGTAAATTTTATTTTGGAGGGGTCAACGGATTCAATGCCTTCACGCCTGAAGCATTGATGGATAATAAGTATATTCCCCCCGTATATATCACGGATATCCAGTTGACATATACCAATGATGAACATTTGGTAAAAAAAATACTAGATTTAAAACAGCCTTTATATGCTAGTCAGGAAATTACCTTACCATACGAATACAATAGCTTTGTGATTAGCTTCGCCGCCTTAAGCTATGAAGACCCGGGAAAAAACCGTTATTCATATATCCTAAAAGGTGTAGACAAAGAATGGGTTACTAATTCAAAAATAAACTCGGCTTCATACACAAATCTCTCGCCCGGAAAATATGAGTTCATTGTACGCGGATCAAACAATGACAATAAATGGAATACAAAGGGGACAACAATTACGATAATTATCACTCCACCTTGGTGGCGCACATCATGGGCATACACCGCATATATACTACTCTTTTTGGGAATAGCATATTATATGGCATTAAAATGGGATGAGTATGTAAAAACAAGATACAGACGCAGAATGGAAGAGTTCCGTATTTCGAAAGAAAAAGAGATTTATGAATCAAAAATTGGTTTCTTCATTAATCTCGTCCATGAAATCCGTACTCCATTAAGTTTGATATGCATCCCCTTGGAAAAGCTGATGAAAGATAATGAAGACAAAGAAATGAAGTATTTATCCATTATCAATAAGAATGTGAACTATTTACTGAATATAACTACCCAGCTACTCGATTTTCAGAAGATGGAGAGTGGTAAGCTACAATTAAACTTGCAATCGACCAATGTAAGTGAATTAATAGAAGATGTATATGAGCAGTTTACCGGACCGGCGGAACTAAAAGGCATCACCATCATGCTTACACATACCGAAGAAGCCGTATTTGCCAAAATTGATCCTGACAAAGTGCGGAAAGTATTAGTCAATTTGGTTGGTAACGCCATTAAATATGCAAAAAGTAATATAGAAATTATACTTAGCTATTCAGACAAAGATTTTGAAATATTGGTAAATGACGATGGAGTTGGCATACCTAACGAAGAAAAAGAAAAAGTATTTGAAGCCTTCTATCAGGTACAAAATAGAGAAAAAGCTGTTCCAGGCACAGGCATAGGACTTGCCTTCTCTAAATCTATTGCCGAAGCACACAAAGGCGAATTGAGATTGGAAGACAGCTCTTTCGGTGGTTCTTCTTTCATTCTTCGTCTTCCAAATAAAGATGTAGTTACAAACAAAAAATCAAAACTTGAAATAAAAGATACGGCTATTATCGCCACTGATGAAGAAAAAGGCGTTACCGTCCATCCTAACAATGGCAAATTAACAGTCTTACTCGTTGAAGATAATATCGACTTACTTAATTTGACAAAAGAAGCATTGAGTCCTACTTTCCGAATATTGAAAGCAGCGAATGGAGTAGAAGCACTAGAAATACTTTCCAACGAAAGCATAGATGTGATTGTCAGTGATATTATGATGCCCGAAATGGACGGATTGGAACTGACTACAAAAATTAAAACAACTATAGATTACTCTCATATACCGGTAATCTTATTGACAGCCAAAACAACGCTTGAATCGAAAGTAGAGGGGTTGGAATGTGGCGCAGATGCATATATAGATAAGCCATTCTCTGTACGCCAACTACAGATGCAGATAGAAAACTTAATTAAGTTGAGGCAGAGTTTTCATAAAATGATGATTGACCTTTTTGGAACTCAAACAGAAGAAGTCACAACGGAGTATGCTCTATCTCAAAAAGACCGAGAATTTATAGCGCGTATACAAGAGGTTATTACAGAGCAAATGGCGGATGAGAATTTTTATATTGATAGCTTGGCCGAAGTCATGCACATGAGTCGATCTAATTTTTATAGAAAGATTAAAGCATTATCCGGCATGTCACCAAATGATTATCTGAAAACAATCAGATTGAACCGTGCCGCCGAACTCATAAAGAGTGGAGAGCGTATATCAGAAGTTGCGGAAAGAGTCGGATTTACTTCTTCTTCATATTTTGCGAAATGTTTCAAGACACAATTTGGTGTATTGCCGAGAGATTACAAAGGATAAAATTGAGCATAAAACAAATATCTTATATGGAAGGAATATCTTCCTTCCATATAAGACAGCCAAAAGATATTAATCAATTCTCTCATTCATAAAAATGTATTTTTGAGTTGAACTACATCATTTAGGGCTTCTTCAGTAGCTAAAGAGCAGTTTTTGTCTTTTATTGAATATTTTTTTTTGTATAAAGAAAAAATATAGATCTTTATTTGCACCTGTCAATCCTAAAAACATTAACTAATTTTATTATGAAGAAATTATTAACATTGGCTTTATCGGCAATTCTGCTTTGCAACGCCCAGGCTTCCGATTTATTTAGGCCCGTAAAAAAAGTAGCATTGCGTGCTCCATCTGTGCCACTTGTTGTATCAGATCCTTATTTTTCAATTTGGTCTCCATATGACAAATTGAATGAAGGCACAACAAAACACTGGACAAATGCAAAAAAGCCTTTGCTAGGTGTATTACGTGTAGATAATGAAGTCTATCGCTTCATGGGAAAAGTAGAGCCTAATCTCCAAGCTATCGCTCCAATGACAGACACTGAAAATTGGGAAGGAAATTACACTTTCCAGACTCCGCCAGCCGGTTGGACAGCAACTCAGTTTGACGACAGTAGCTGGAAGCATGGGAAAGCTGCTTTTGGAACTCATGACATGCCACGAATCCATACAGAATGGAAAAATGATGATATATGGGTACGCCGCATATTCAATTTGGAAGATCTTAACACAAACGACAATTTCTTTATAAAATACTCACATGATGATGTATTCGAACTTTACTTGAATGGAGAAGAACTTGTCAATACAGGCAATACATGGAATAATGATGTGTGTCTTCAACTTACAGAAGCTGCAAAAAAGAAACTTCGTAAAGGCAAAAATGTAATTGCCATACACTGCCACAACACAACAGGAGGTGCGTATGTAGATTTCGGATTTTATAAAGAAAAAAAGCAAAACGCCGATTTCAAAAAAGAAGCTATTCAGAAATCAGTTAGCGTACTTCCAACACAAACCTATTATACATTCACTTGTGGACCGGTTGAGTTAGATGTAGTATTCACTGCACCTCAATTAATTGATGACCTTGATTTATTGTCCACTCCTATTAATTACATTTCATATCAAGTACGCTCAACTGATAAGAAGGCACATAACGTACAGTTCTATTTGGAAACAACTCCGGAGCTTTCAATAAATGAGCTAACCCAGCCCACAATAGCCCAAACGATGGTACGTAATGGAATGAGCTATGTACAAGCAGGTAGCATTGATCAGCCAATATGCGACCGTAAAGGTGATGGCATCTGCATTGATTGGGGCTACGCATACTTAGCCAGCGGAAACAGTTCCGAACGTTCTGTCAGCTTGGGCGATTACTATGGGATGAAAGAAGCTTTCACTTATAAAGGCAAACTTCTTCCTGCAATGAAAAAAGTCACTACATATAATCCTGCGGATATTCCTGCAATGTCATATATGGACGATCTAGGCAGCATCAACAAAGACGGTAAAGCCGGATATGTTATGATGGGATATGATGATGTTTATTCAGTGGAATATATGTATGAGAAGAGAATGGCTTATTGGAAACATAATGGCAAGGTTACGATCTTTGATGCATTCGAAAAAGCTAAAGAAAACTACCAGTCGATTATGGAACGTTGCCGTGACTTCGACAAAATGATCCTTAATGATGCGGAGAAGGCCGGTGGAGAAGAGTATGCAGAGCTTTGCGCATTGGCATACCGCCAGGTTATCTCTGCTCATAAACTCTTCACAGACAAAGATGGAAACTTGATGTTTTTCTCTAAGGAAAATAACAGCAACGGTTGTGTAAATACAGTCGACCTGACTTACCCATCTGCTCCTCTATTTTTGGCATACAATCCTGATTTACAAAAAGCCATGATGACAAGTATCTTTGAATATAGCGCTACAGGGCGATGGAACAAGCCTTTCCCGGCACATGATTTGGGCACTTATCCTATAGCAAACGGACAAGTATATGGTGGTGATATGCCTATTGAAGAAGGTGGAAATATGGTTATATTAACCGCTGCTATAGCTAAAGTAGAAGGAAATGCTGACTATGCAAAAAAATACTGGGATCTACTGACTACTTGGACAGATTACTTGGTAAAATATGGACAAGATCCTGAAAACCAACTTTGCACCGACGACTTTGCAGGACACTGGGCACACAACGCCAATCTTTCTATCAAAGCAATAATGGGTGTTGCCGGATACAGCGAAATGGCACGTATGCTTGGCATGAATGAAGTAGCTGACAAGTATGCCGGCATTTCAAAAGCAATGGCTGCTAAATGGGAGCAAATGGCAAATGAAGGAGACCACTATCGTTTGGCTTTTGACCGTCAAAACACATGGAGCCAAAAATACAATATTATCTGGGATAAGATGTGGAACCTTAACCTCTTTCCCAACAATGTGATTTCAAAAGAGGTGAATTATTATTTGAATAAGCAAAATGCATACGGACTTCCATTGGATTCACGCAAAGAATATACAAAATCAGACTGGATTATGTGGACAGCCGCATTATCACCAGACATAGCTACATTCAAAAAGTTTGTCGCACCGGTATATAAGTATGCAAACGAAAGCACCTCGCGTGTTCCTTTAAGTGACTGGCATCACACAGATAGCGGAGAATTTGTAGGCTTTAAAGCGCGTTCTGTTGTTGGTGGATATTGGATGAAAGTTTTGATGGACAAAATTCAATGAATGTTTTGACTCTTGTTTTTTGGTATCTGAATTATTTCTTATAAATTGCCGCAAATTATAATTGCGGCGGATGAGACTGTGCCGATGGCACAGTCTCATTGAATATAAACCGGAAAGCATCTGTTTTAATGAAAAAATCACTCTTTATTCTATTCCTATTCTTCGTTTGCTTCGCTTGCTTGCACAGATCGTCCGACAAAAGAGGACTTGAAGCTGAGAGCAGCACATATAACAACCCATTACTACCATCCGGCACTGATCCTTATGCAATTTTTTACAATGGCAAATATTACTATATGCAAGGAACCGGAACAGATAAGCTTGCTATTTGGGAAACAACAGACATTACAGATATAAAGCATGCCAAATGCAAAGACATTTGGACATCGGACAATAAAGCCTATTCTTTTAATATTTGGGGGGCGGAATTACATCGCATCAACAATAAATGGTATATCTATTTTGCAGCTGACGATGGGAAACTTGATAACCACCAGCTTTATGTGTTGGAAAATGAATCGCCCGACCCAATGAAAGGGACATTTAAGATGAAAGGGGCTATCAAAACCAACAATGAATGGAATTGGGGAATACAGGCAACAACTATTGTCCATAAAGGCGTACAATACTTATTATGGTCAGGCTGGCCAAAGCGAAGAATAACCACTGAAACCCAGTGTCTCTATATTGCAAGCATGTCCAATCCCTGGACTTTAAAATCATCCCGTATATTAATATCCAAGCCGGAATATGAATGGGAACGCCAATGGGTTAACCCTGATGGTACACGCACCGCATATCCCATATATGTGAATGAATCACCTCAATTTTTTCATTCCAGAGACAACAGAAAAATTCTAATCTATTATTCAGCCAGTGGCTGTTGGACTCCATATAATTGCATAGGAATGCTCACCGCCAATGACAACAGTGACTTACTAAATCCTGCATCATGGACAAAGAATCCGTCTCCGGTATTTCAACAATCACAAGAAAACGGAGTATATGGACCGGGAAGTCCATGTTTTGTGACCTCACCGGACGGAAATGAATATTACATATTATATCATGCCAGAAATATACCAAATAGTGACGGAGGACCGGAAACCCGTAGCCCGCGTATTCAAAAGATTGGTTGGGATACAAACGGTATGCCTGTACTAGGCAAACCTTTCTCTGAAAAGACCTCGCTATCCAAACCCTCCGGAACATTCTAAAGACCTTAAGTAAAGCGTTTTTGGTTCGTATTTGTTATTTTCTGAACGTTTTTTTGCCTGTTTTCGTGTATTTAATCGCGTTCTTTGTAACATTGCTTAATACAATCCAAATAGTAATTAAATATTATGAACTTTAAACGTTTTCTTTTTTTGGGAATGGTCTTTAGTTTGTCTGCGTCTGTTTTTTCGCAACAGCATTCTTCGGACAAAAAACAAACAAGTGGTAATCCGGTATTTCCGGGATGGTATGCGGATCCCGAAGGAGCTGTATTCGAAAATGAATATTGGATCTATCCTACATATTCGGCTCCATACGATCAACAGACTTTTATGGACGCTTTTTCTTCACGCGATCTGGTGCATTGGAAAAAGCATCCCCGTGTGCTATCCATTGAAAATATCAGTTGGGTGAAGCGTGCTTTATGGGCACCCGCCATCATTGAAGCTAATAAGAAATACTACTTCTTTTTTGGAGGAAATGATATACAAAACAATAATCAGCTTGGAGGTATTGGAGTTGCTGTAGCCGATAATCCGGCCGGACCTTTTAAAGACGCACTGGGCAAGCCATTAATCGGACAGATAGTCAATGGTGCACAACCTATCGACCAGTTTGTCTTTAAAGATGATGACGGACAGTATTACATGTACTATGGTGGTTGGGGGCATTGCAATATAGTAAAAATGGCACCCGACTTATTGAGTATAGTACCCTTTGCAGATGGAACTACTTACAAAGAAATCACTCCGGAAAACTATGTCGAGGGACCTTTCATGCTCAAGCGAAATGGTAAATATTACTTCATGTGGTCTGAGGGAGGATGGGGTGGCCCAAATTATAGCGTGGCTTATGCTATCTCTGACTCTCCATTCGGTCCCTTCAAGCGTATCGGAAAGATTCTCCAACAGAATCCGGAAATAGCAACAGGTGCAGGGCACCATTCCGTCATAAAAGGTCCTGGTAAAGACGAATGGTACATGGTATACCACCGTCGTCCATTGGGAGAGAAAGATGCCAATAGTCGCGTAGTATGCGTCGACCGTTTGTATTTTGATAATGACGGTTACATCAAACCGGTGAAAATTACTTTCGAAGGAGTGAAAGCAAGCCCTCTTTCAAGTAAGAAACAGAAATGAAAACACACAAATACCCTAAACGTACAATCATGAAGAACAGATTTTCAATAATCGCCTTCCTATTACTCTTATTCCCAAACATTGCCATCCATGCGATTACAGAAGACAAAAACAAATTGTATACTGACAAAGAAGCTACTCTAGCAATAGATGCTTTTCATAAGACATTCTATAATCCGGAGATGAAACTATATGCCATCTCATCGGATATGAAAGGGCGTGCAGCCATTTGGGTGCAGGCTATATATTGGGATATGATTATGAATGCATACAAACGTACCCAAGCGCCGAAATATCGCCAACTCATAGAAGATATTTATCAAGGAGGGTATGAACAATATGATAAATATAACTGGAACAATAAAGTGGAATGGTTCATCTACGATGATATGATGTGGTGGATCATTTCTTTAGCAAGAGCATACGAAATCACCCACGAACCGAAGTATTTGGCTCATGCATCTTCCGGATTTTATCATGTATGGAAAGAATCGTACGATCCCGAGCGAGGTGGAATGTGGTGGAATTTCAAACATGACGGAAAAATGTCATGTATCAATTATCCTACGGCAATAGGCGCAATGACACTCTATAATGTAACAAAAGATCCTGATTATCTGGAGAAAGCAAAGAATATATATGCATGGTCACGAAATGTTTTCTTCGACAAGAAAGACGGACGTATTGCCGATAGTATGCATTATCATTTCCAACGCCAAAACGGTATGGACATAGATTGGACAACCCAACTTTATAATCAGGCGACATGCATCGGATCGGCTATCATGTTGTACAAAGCTACAAAGGAAAAGCAATATCTTGAAGATGCTATTCTCGCCACAAATTATGTGCGGAACTCAATGTGCGATGCTAATGGATTATTGCCCTTCAAAAATGGCATTGAACAGGGTATTTACGGAGCTATTTTCGCACAATATATCACTATGCTCATAAAAGATGGTAACCAACCACAGTATACGGACTGGCTTCGTATGAATATTGATACGGCTTGGAACAATCGGGATATGAGTCGCAATATAACATTCAAAGATGCTTCGCAAGCATGTCCTAAAGGAATAATGGAAAGTTATGATGCAAGTTGCTGCCCGGCTTTGATGCAAGTCATTTCCCCACGCTAAAAAAATAGATAACCATTTTAAAACATTATAATAGAATAGACAATGAAACGACAATTAATGACGTTATTCTTCGGTGCAACAACTTTCTTTATTTCCAGTTATGGAAACGCTAAGATAGCACATGACACTAAAAATGAATTGAGAGCGCCAGCCTATTCGTTAGTAACGATTGATCCATACACCAGTGGATGGTCATTCAATGACCACCTTTACGATGGAACGATAAAGCACTGGACCGGAAAAGACTTCCCCTTAATCGGAGTAATCAAGGTGGATGGGCAATCCTATCGATTCATGGGAGAAGAAAACGTTGAATTGCTAACCCTCGTAAACACATCGGAGCAAGGTTCTTGGAGTGGAAAATATACGACTAACCAACCCGCCAAAGGATGGCAGAAGATGTCTTTCAACAATGCAGTCTGGAAAGAAGGCAAAGCTGCTTTCGGTACAATGGAGAATGAATCTACTGCAAAGACTCAATGGGGAAGCAAATATATCTGGGTACGCCGGACAATAGATATCAAAAATAGTTTAAAAGGACGGAAAGTTTATCTTGAGTACTCTCATGATGATGACGTTATTATCTATATTAACGGCATAAAAGTGGTAGATACCGGTAACGCATGCAAGAAACATGAGCTTACAAGACTACCGGATAATGTTGTCGCAACGTTGAAACCAGGTAAGAATCTTATTGCCGCATATTGTTACAATCGTGTGGGTAACGGATTGCTTGACTTTGGTCTTGCTCTTGAAAAAGAAAACCAACGGAGCTTTAATACTACAGCAAAACAGCTTTCTGCAGAAGTACAACCTATGCAAACAATATATAAGTTTGCTTGTGGACCGGTTAACTTGGATTTGACTTTTACTGCACCTCTTTTTATGGACAATCTTGATTTGATGACCCGTCCGGTGAATTATATTTCTTATACCGTGTCTTCCAATGATAAAAAGAATCACAACGTAGAATTATATCTCGAGGCAGGTCCTCAATGGGCAATAGATCAGGCAGGACAAGCCTCAACGTCCGAAAGCTTTGAAAAAGGTAATTTAGTGTACCTGAAAAGTGGAAGCAACACACAGAAGGTATTAGATAAAAAAGGTGATGATGTACGCATCGATTGGGGATATTTCTACATGGCAGCTGATAAGGGAAATACACAATATGCCACCGGAAATTCAACTGAACTAAGAAAGAGCTTTGGAAAAAGCAAACTGGCTGCATCAAAGACAAACGGGACCGATCATCTAGCTATTGTACGCCAATTGGGTAATGTTCAAAATGCAGCCGGACATTTTCTAATCGGTTACGATGATATATACTCTATACAATACTTCGGAAAGAATCTACGTCCCTACTGGAATCGTAATGGCAACAAGACGATTACATCCCAATTTGAAGAAGCGGAACAGGAATACAATGCACTCATGGATAAATGTGTAGCTTTTGATAATAAGATGATGAAAGAAGCTACCGAAGCCGGAGGCAAAAAATATGCAGAGCTTTGCGCATTGGCTTATCGCCAAGCTATCTGTGCTCATAAGTTGGTTGAAGCACCGAATAAAGATTTACTTTTCTTCTCTAAAGAGAACTTTAGCAACGGTTCCATCGGGACAGTCGACGTGACCTACCCTTCCGCCCCACTCTTCTTACTTTATAATCCGGAGTTGGCTAAAGGATTGTTAAATCATATCTTCTATTACAGCGAAAGTGGAAAATGGAACAAGCCTTTTGCAGCACATGATGTAGGTACTTATCCATTAGCTAACGGGCAAACTTACGGTGGTGACATGCCTGTAGAAGAATGTGGTAACATGCTGATATTGACAGCTGCCATAGCTGCAGTGGAAGGAAATGCGGAGTATGCAAAGAAGCACTGGGATGTACTGACCATTTGGACAGACTACCTATTAAAAAATGGACTTGACCCTGAAAACCAGCTTTGCACAGACGACTTTGCAGGACACTTTGCACACAACGCCAACCTTTCGATAAAGGCAATCTTGGGTATTGCATCTTATGGCTATTTAGCTAACCTGCAAGGAGACAAAGCAACTGCTGACAAATATATGGATGCAGCCAAGAAAATGGCAACCGAGTGGAACAAGATGGCTCATGACGGAGATCACTATAAACTGACCTTTGACAAATCGGGTACTTGGAGTCAGAAATACAATATCGTATGGGACAAGCTCATGAAATGGAATATCTTCCCTAAAGAAATTGTTCAGACAGAAATTCCTTATTATTTAAGGAAACAAAACAAATATGGCTTACCTTTGGACAATCGTGAAACGTATACAAAGACAGACTGGATTATGTGGACTGCAACTTTGGCTCCCGACCGAGCTACATTTGAGAAGTTCATCGATCCGATCCATTTGTTTATGAATGAAACGACCACCAGAGTTCCGATGTCCGACTGGATATTTACGGATACGCCAAATCAGAAAGGTTTTCAGGCACGCTCTGTCGTTGGTGGGTATTTTATCAAGATGCTTGAGAATAAACTAAATAAATGAGAATATGAAAAAAATAACCTTAGTAGTTGCCGCCTTGCTGAGCGTTTTAAGCTCTTCGGCTAAAAACGGCACCGACCCGGTGGATTATGTTAATCCACTGGTAGGGTCACAGTCTAAGATTTCCCTGTCTACGGGAAATACTTACCCTGCCATTGCCCTACCATGGGGTATGAACTTTTGGATGCCCCAAACCGGTAAAATGGGAGACGGTTGGGGTTATACTTACGATGCCGATAAAATTCGCGGATTTAAGCAAACACATCAACCAAGTCCCTGGATCAATGACTACGGTCAATTTGCAATCATGCCTGTAACAGGTAAGGTTGTATTCGATCAGGATGAACGTGCCAGTTGGTTTTCGCATAAAGCGGAAATAGCAAAACCTTATTACTATAAAGTTTATTTGGCCGATCACGATGTCACAACAGAGATTGCGCCTACTAGCCGTGCCGCCATGTTCCGTTTCACCTTCCCTGAAAGTAAAGATTCATACGTTGTTATCGATGCTTTTGACAGAGGCTCATGGGTAAAAGTTATTCCGGGAGAAAACAAAATCATCGGATATACAACCAAAAACAGCGGAGGTGTCCCCGAGAACTTCAAGAATTACTTTGTGATGGTATTCGACAAATCGTTTAGTTTCACTGCAGCCGTTGCAAACGGTAATATCAAGCCGGGTGAACTTGAAGCTAAAGATAATCATGCCGGTGGAATTGTCGGCTTTTCAACCAAGCGCGGCGAACAAGTAAATGTTCGTGTAGCCTCATCTTTCATCAGTCTGGAGCAAGCCGAACAAAACTTGAAAGAACTGGGTAATGACAATTTTGATAAAGTAGCGGCAAAAGGTCGTCAGGAATGGAACAATGTGTTAGGCAAAATCGAAGTAAATGATAATAACGTAGACAATCTGCGCACATTCTATTCTTGCTTGTATCGCTCGGTTCTATTTCCACGTAGCTTCTACGAACTCGATGCCAACGGAAAACCGGTTCACTATAGTCCATATAATGGTCAGGTACTTCCGGGATATATGTTCACCGATACCGGATTTTGGGATACTTTCCGATGCCTGTTCCCCTTCCTCAATTTGATGTACCCTTCAATGAATGCTAAAATGCAGGAAGGTCTGGCTAACGCATATAAAGAAAGTGGTTTCTTACCTGAATGGGCTAGCCCGGGACACCGTGGATGCATGGTCGGTAACAACTCTGCGTCAATCGTTGCCGATGCATACCTTAAAGGATTAAAAGGATATGATATAGAAACGCTTTGGGAAGCAGTAAAGCATGGAGCTAATAATGTACACCCACGGGTATCGTCTACAGGACGTCTTGGTTACGAGTACTATAATGAGTTGGGATATGTACCCTACAACGTAGGTATAAACGAGAGTGCAGCCCGCACATTGGAATATGCTTATGATGATTGGTCAATTTACAAGCTGGGTAAAGCATTGAATAAACCTGAGAGTGAGATCGGTATATATGCCCGTCGTGCCATGAATTATAAGAATTTATTCGATACCGAACATAAATTGATGCGTGGAAAAAACAAAGACGGACAATTCCAATCGCCATTTAATCCCTTGAAATGGGGAGATGCCTTCACCGAAGGTAATAGCTGGCATTATACCTGGTCCGTATTCCACGATCCTCAAGGATTGATCGACTTGATGGGTGGAAAAGATTCTTTCAATCAGATGATGGATTCCGTATTTACTCTGCCTCCATTGTTTGACGACAGCTACTACGGAGGAGTAATCCACGAAATACGTGAAATGCAGATTATGAATATGGGTCAGTATGCTCACGGCAATCAACCTATACAACACATGATTTATATGTATAACTATTCGGGACAGCCATGGAAAGCACAATATTGGGTTCGCGAAGTGATGGATAAGCTTTACAATGCAGCACCCGACGGATATTGCGGTGATGAGGACAATGGTCAGACATCGGCATGGTACGTCTTTTCGGCGCTTGGATTCTATCCGGTATGCCCTGGAAGTAACCAGTATGTGTTAGGCACTCCTTATTTCAAGCAAGTTAAGCTACACCTTGAAAACGGAAAGACAGTGTCCATCAATGCTCCCGCAAATAGCAAGGAAAGTCGTTATGTATCTTCAATGACTTTGAACGGTAAAACTTACGACAAGAATTACCTGACTCATAAAGACTTGTTAAATGGAGCATCCATCAATATGAATATGAGTGTTAAGCCGAATACGAAACGCGGTACAAAACAAGCTGATTTCCCTTACTCGTTCTCAACAGAACTGAAGGCTAATCATTAATATAAATCCGGAAAAGTTATTAACTAAAATACAATATCATGAATAAGTTTTCTGTATGGGCACTCGCTGCCCTGGTTATGGCTAGCTGCGCTACAGCCAACAAAGAAAAGCCAACTGATTCCGGTTTGGTTCGGAAGAATTTCCAGACCAATGTAAGTGGCAAAAAGACCGACTTGTATGTACTCCGCAATGCAAACAAAATGGAAGTTTGCGTAACGAATTTCGGAGGTCGTATTGTGTCGGTCATGGTACCCGACAAGACCGGAACCATGCGTGATGTCGTGTTGGGATTTGATTCCATACAAGACTACATTACTATTCCTTCGGACTTTGGAGCAAGTATCGGACGCTATGCCAACCGAATTAACCAAGGACGTTTTACGCTAGATGGAAAAGAGTATCAACTACCAAAAAATAACTATGGACACTGCTTGCATGGCGGTCCTAAAGGTTTTCAATATCAAGTATACACTGCAAAGCAACTCAATCCACAGGAACTGGAACTGACCTATCTCTCCAAAGACGGAGAGCAAGGCTTCCCTGGAAACCTGACTTGCAAAGTATTGATGAAGCTTACCGATGATAATGCTATCGACATCACATACGAAGCTGAAACAGACAAGCCGACAGTTGTAAACATGACCAACCATTCATATTTCAACTTGGACGGTGATGCAAGCAGCAATGCTGAACATCTGTTGACAATTAATGCCGATAATTATACTCCGGTTGACAGCACATTTATGACAACCGGTGAAATTGTTCCGGTGGAAGGCACTCCTATGGATTTCCGCACTCCAACAGCTGTAGGCAAACGCATCAACGATTATAGCTTCGTTCAATTAAAGAACGGAAATGGATATGACCACAACTGGGTATTGAATACTAAAGGCGACATCACCAAGAAGTGCGCAACGCTTGAATCACCTAAAACTGGCATTGTATTGGATGTATATACCAATGAACCGGGGATTCAAATGTATGCAGGAAACTTCCTTGATGGAAAAGTAAAAGGCAAAAAAGGGATAACCTATCGCCAGCGTGCTTCCGTATGCTTGGAGACTCAAAAATATCCTGATACCCCTAACAAACCACAATGGCCTTCAGCTGTATTACGTCCTGGGGAAAAATACAACAGCCATTGTATTTTTAAATTTTCCGTTAAGAAATAAACTGAACAAATAGAGATATTTGTCAAGAGTAGATTTACATAACATTAACAGGGATAAAGATCATTTCGATATCCCTGTTTTTTTATGCTCCTAAATATACAGGCATTAGCCAAAAGAGATGGTCTGTTGTGTGTAAAAAGACAGTATATTGAGGGTAAAAACATGGTTAGTTTTATATAATATGATAGTATGTTTCACTCCATTACATTAGATGTTTACCATTTATCATAGTATGTAAAAGGAAGAGGGAAGAAACAAAAGTTTCTTCCCTCTTCCTTTTATGTCCCCAACCTAAATCAGGATTACAATGCTAAAATTACTACATTTTAAGTCCAAATGCAAGTATTACACCAAGTTTATTTCCTCCTTCTTCTATAAGTAAAGAATGCAGTCAATACAACCTAATTATGAGTAGTACCATCACCACTATTTTAAAGTATCAAAAACAAACAAAAACCAATAAATAAATACATACATTAAAGAATAATGTAATATTATATTTCATACATTTGTTAAGAGATACAACTCTCAAAACACAGACTATAAATAAATTACGAAATATCAAACAATAGCAAGATGTATTTAATATAAATATTAACCAATATTTAAAACAATAATATTATAGATAATTTGAAACATAAATATTGTATAGACTTAATTATATATAACCACATTAGTAATAGAGCTCTTATGAAAACATTAACAACATGCTTATTTTTGTTTTGCGCTGCCTACATGTCAGCGCAAACCGGGAAATCAACCTCATCTGTCAAATGGAATGCTAGCACCCAGTCGGACATACCAGAACGTTTCATCATTCACCGTGCTACCATTACTCCTTTTGTGGAGAATGACACAACTTTTCTATATAAAAAGACTCATCAGGAAGGCAAATATACCACAAACACAAAAATATACATAGACAAAAAAGAGTGGAAATCAGAAGCTTACCGACGTTGGCTGTCATACACCTCTCCAGATGCATCAACACTTGCAGACCTTAACAAAAGACTCAATCCTCTTAAAAAGAAGTACCCCGAATCACTGTCCAAACATTCTTTGCACGGTTGTCCCCAAACATGGATTCCGCTATGTTCGTTTCAAGGGAAGTTGTATCTATATGATGGAAACAATCAACTCCAGTTCAATGACCCGCTATTTATAACAAACAGCATGGAAATAACACCCTATCTCATTCGTTCGTTCAATCAAGTATCTCCCACACATTATCGGGGTCAGTTCTGCTCGGAGTACGGCAACTTGCCTTTTGACGGGAGTCTTGATTTGTATATGATAGATGCCAAACGTAAAGTTACCATTATCCGCGAAGGAGGTAAGCACAAAGAGTATGCTTTGTATGTAGCAAAAGAAACGGCACACCTGTTTGATATGATAAATTGGCGCTGTGATGAAGAGCCTGAAGGAGACGAAATAGAATTTGATAAAATAAACTATCCGAAGTTGATTGCCGGACATGAATGACATTCTGTACTCCCACCCTAAAGTTCATCATCAATGAGATATCAAATATTGTAGTCAGACTGTACACAACAGTCTGACTACTACAGTGCAACAAGCAACTTCACCACTTACCAAAAGCTTTCACATACTACTATTATCCAATGGTAAATCGGCAGCTAGTGAGACTCAGAATGTGCCTCTCCCATTGACAGAAAACATGCTAGTGAAATTTAATCGTCACTATATAATACAAGAGATGGTGCCATAACATTTTTAGACACCATCTCTCAATTATCAAAAAAAACTACCAATTTCGATTCATCAGAATCAATATCCTACCATTCGATAGCCTGATCTTCATCTGGTATCTGAGTGTTAATTTTACGTTCCAGAATCATAGAACCTCTCACTGTATATTCTATCTTGGCACCCGGAATAGACGTATAGTCGGCAAAACTATAGTCAATATTACGGATAGTCACATAGCGATGTAATAAATAAGGGCGAGTAGCGTCCATATCTTCATCAATAGTGTATGAGGGAGCTTTATTTAAATGAAACTCCATCTGCGGATTATCTGCTGTAAAGGTCAGATTATTCGACTTTGGGTCAAACTTAACATAAACCTTATAATTAGCTCGATCAGCGCGATCTTCATCAACCGTCCCGGCATAAAAGAATACCGAAGTCTCATCGAAAACATATACCTGTTTTGTATTTTGCACAATAGAGGCATCATTTTCCGATCCCTTTAAATAAATATTCAAAGTAGTACTACTGTAGGTCCCAGAATATGAATTAAAAGGCATCACACGCAATAATGCTTTACGATAATTCTTACGCGGATGAGCCTTATAATCATAAGACGGACCATCCACTATTGTCAAGGGAAGCACCCACTTATCTACCAAGTTCAAGTTCTTCAAAGTGAAGTTAACATTGAGTAAAGAGGTATTTTCCCCAGCTTTAATATCTACAGTCTCCGGTATCGTAAAATATTGAGCATCTAATTCTTTATAAAACAAATCCGTACGATTTTGAAAGCGTTCATAATTAAGGACTTGCAAAGTATCAGGATCTACTGCTACATGAACAGTGATATTTTGATCATTTGTGGTTGATCCACTCACAATCAGCGGTAATTGATACGCCACGTTTCCATCCGATTTATAACGTACATAGATTGGAGTCACCCCCTTCGCATCAATAGGTGCTTTAAAGGAAATATAACGTTCGTATTGTTCGTTCTTCCACTCGTCATTGCATGAACTACACAATATTAGTGCAGCCACTATAGTTAGCAAATTATATATTCTTTTCATATATCAATCTCTATTATTCTTTAATCATAATATGTCCATCCTGGGTTTTGAGTAAGCCTTTTGTTATGTTTCAGCTCATCGTGTCGAATAGGCCAAAACCACATTTTCTGAGCAAAGGTGGTAGGAAGTGCCCAAATTGCCACCGGAGTATGGAATAAGTCTTTTTGATCTGCTGTCATCAAAGGATTACAACCATAAATAGGCAATGACTCCTCAACTTCCGCATCTTTCCAACGACGTAAATCGTAATAGCGCTTGCCTTCACCCATCAATTCAATCTGGCGCTCACGTTTTAGTTTCTTCCGGAATTCGTTTTTATCACCGTATACACTAGAAGAATAATCGGGCACACCGGCGCGAATACGTACAGGTTGAATACCTTTTTTCATCTCATTTACATCACGGCTGATAGAATAGGTTTTCGAGCCATCCCATGATGGGATATTATAAGATTTATCCAACTCATTTAAAGCCTCCGCATATATAAGTAAGATATCTGCATAACGAATAGCCGGTTCAGCTTTTGGAACAATTTTATCGATACTCCCACCTTCATAAGTATCATTCGGATGAACAAACTTCATTACACCGATACCGGAACGAAGCCAAAACATAGTATTGGTATATCCATTACCATTGCCACGATAATAAAACACCTGCTGTTCCCTGTTTTTATCCTGGCTCTCATTCAATAAATGCCAGATAGAACCGTTAAAAGCTACGGAAGCATAAAAACGAGGCTCCCGGTTAGCATACTGTAAAGAGACATTTGTACCCAATGGTTTATAAAGTCCTTTACTAACATCATCCTGTGTAGTATATCCTTGCAAACGGTTGGAACCATCACCACGCCCAATCTCTTTATCTTTCCCCGGACAATCTGCCCCGTCATTCATATAATATGCATCGCATTGTTTCTGAGTTATTCCTTGGGTATTCCAGCCGGAAGCAATACGAGGTAATTGATGAGCAACCATAGTATTAAGGCCTTCACCACCTACATTTTCTCCACGAGTAAATATTAATTCCGGGTTCTCAGCTGCATTCAATGTCCCGTTGAATACTGAACGATACGATTCAAAAGGATCGATATCTTTCCAACCTTCAGGCCAATTTTTCTCTGAGAAATTCCCATCAGCAGGTGGAGTAATTGTAGCGGGATAAGCAACACTGTTAGAAGTCCGTAAATGGGCTACATAGAGCTGATAAACTCCAAGTTCCATCACGTCTCTTGCAGCAGCAGCAGCTTTAGCCCATTTCTCTTCATTATATTCGGGAGAAAGCAGTTGTCTTCCTTTATCATCAACCAGCTTTTTGGCATAATCGCTTGTATTTCCATTCATCAAAGGACTGGCAGCATATAATAGCACAATTGCGCGAGTGGCCAAAGCTGATCCTCTGGTAGGACGAGCTACATTTTCCGCATCACGGGGAGTCAAAGGGAGATCCTTTGCAGCTAATAACATCTCATTACTAATAAAATCGGCACATTCTTCGTAAGAACTACGTGGAATGGCTATATCATCATAGCTCTGAGTATAATCAATCCCTTCATCCGGGAGTAAAGGAACCGGACCATATTTACGTAAAAGTATCCAATAGTAATATGCCCTCACAAAACGAGCCTGAGCTTTGTACTCACGGATTATTTCTGGGCTCATTTCTTTGTTCATATCAATATTCTGGATAAAAATAGAAGCTTGGCGGATACCTTTATAACAACTAGCCCAATTATTGTTGTACTTATCATCCTCTGTATACTCCCCTAACTTAAATTTATTGTAAGACAAGTCATTTAGGTTATTAGAATCATAGTTCCCATCACGATCTCCATAATACATATCATCAGCAAAGCAATGAGGAGTAAAGCCCTTATTGCAGACATCGGCATTTTCATTACTCAAATATGTATAGGCATTTACTAGCCACTGTTCTGAATATTTTTTATTCACAAATGTAGATTCAATAGTTCTGCGGTCTTTAAAGTATTGATCAGATTCCAGATAATCCGAGCAAGATGAAATTACTACCGTACCCGCAAAAGCCAATAATAATTTACTGATATTTTTTATCATATTTAATGCAATTTTATAAGTTAACACTCATTCCCAATGTCAGAGACTTTGTTAACGGATATTTTTCTCCACGCGGATCTCCAATCTCTGGGTCCCACAATTTAAAGTCAGACCATGTTAATAAATTAGATCCAGTTACGAATATTCTTACGTTATTGAGATGTATCTTGTTGATTATACTTTTAGGAATAGTATATCCTATTTCCACTGTCTTCAACCGAAGATATGACCCGTTACGCAACCAAAACGTTGAATTTTGCTGGTTATTGTTATTCCCTCCATAACTCAACCGAGGATAAGAAGCATTGGGATTTTCTGTTGCTGGGTTACCCGAAATATCTGCAGAAATCCAGCGATCCTCCAACAAGCCTTTGAAAGGTACTCCCCATTCTCCTTCACTAAATGCATATACGCATTTTCCATAAATAAAATAGGTAGACTTGCCAGAACCCTGAAAATGAATATTCAAATCCAAACCTTTCCAACTACCCGAAGCACCCAAGCCATAAACAAGATTAGGCTTTGTAGTAGAACCAATAGCTACCTTATCTCCATCATCTACTATGCCGTCACCATTTACGTCTTTATATTTAATATCACCAGGTTGATAAGTTCCATAAGTTTGAGTCGGGCTATTGCGAATATCATCATAGTCTTTAAACAAACCCAGAGCTATCAGTCCTTTATTTTGTTCCACACGATAGCCTTCTTCGCGTTGGTACTTATAGACTTTGTTCTCCTCATCTTTTTCGAGAACTTCATTCTTGCTATAAGTAATATTTCCTCTAACCGTTAGATTAACATTTCCTATCGATTGCTTATAAGTAAAATTGCCATCGAAACCTTTTGATTTCACAGCTCCAACATTGGCAGAAGGATTAGATCCCAGTCCCACCATAGATGGTAAATATTTACGTTCCATATAAATACCGTCACGCCTTTCGTTGAAGTAATCAACAGTAGCTAAAAAGCGCTCATTAAAAAGAGATAGGTCCACTCCAAGATCATTCTTAGTCGCAATCTCCCAAGTAACATAAGGAGAAGCAACAGAAGAGAAAGACAATCCAACAAACGAATTAGTACTTCCATATTGCCCCCAATTATATCCCGGTCTGTCTATAGTTTTATTTTTATCATTTGGATCGGGTATTTTATCGGTGATAGTGTAAAGGAATGGAAAACGGTTATCCCCTAGATTATCATTACCAACCTTACCATGAGAAAAACGAACCTTAAACATATTGATCCATTTAAAATTCTTTTTTATTATAGACTCTTCCGCTATGTTCCAGGCAAAAGAATAAGCGGGGAAAAAACCAAATTGGTGACCAGTGGCAAAGTTTTCTGAACCGTTGTAACCAAAATTAAAATCAACGAAATAACGAAGCAACCAATTGTATGTTGCACGACCGGCTAAAGCTTGATTACGTTTAGATATGCCATTCTTGATGTCATCACCCAAATTTTGGGTTTTTACATACGAATCTTGAGTATATTTCAAAGCAGCTCCAAAATGGTGATCTTTAATACTCCGGTCCCAATTTAGCATCAAGTCCAAAAATTCTCTGCGATCTCCATCAGAACTTGTTTCTTGATACATATCACGAGGATCCGCAATGTGAGTCCATAAAATTTCCCCCGTATTTGGATCACGGCTACGCTCAGCTCGCCATTGATCCGGTACTCTCAAACGTCTTATATTATTATTATTATTTGTATCATACCCAAATCGTCCGATAAAACGAAGCCCTTTCGTCAGCATATCAAGATTTTGTTCCAACGTCACGTTGGTTTGAATGGCATTAACCCAATTTTCATTATACCCGGTTTGAGTAGCCGCAACCCAAGGATTAGTTTTATTACCAGTACCTATAGCAGGTATTTTTCCATCCGAATAGACTATCGGAGTACGGACAGGTGAGTATCCGAAAAGTTCAGGCCATACATCATCATCTCCCAAACCCGGACTATTACGTTTGGAAAGAGAACCAGATACCCCTATTTTTAATACGGTAGTTTTTGTGATATCAATATCGGTATTCATACGATAATTCCATCGCTTGTAACTGGCATTAGTGTTATAGTCTTTTCGCAATGTTTCATCTGTATTATACATACCCTGATCTTCCACATAACTTGCAGACACAAAATAACGTGCCGTGTTACCACCACCATTTATATTTAAATTCGCGCGATAACTCATCGCTCCATCTTTCAATAACAAGTTTTTCCAATCCACGTTAGGATAGAGATCGGGGTCAAGACCCAAACGCAATATTTCCAATTCATCGGGTTGATAAATAGGCGTTTGATTACGGGTCATACGCGCTTCATTCAATAAATTGGCATACGTAATTCCATCAACAAAATCCGGTGTATTAGTACGGGTATTGTATGTTGTCTCCACTTTTGCATCAATATTGATTTTACCCGCCTTACCATGTTTTGTTGTTATCAATACCACACCATTAGCTCCTTTAGAACCATAAATAGCTGTAGCAGAAGCATCTTTCAAAACTGAAAAAGACTCAATATCTTCAATATTAATCTCATTTATATCACGTTCAAAACCATCGACCAAGATGTATGCTCCTTGTTTTGCACCAAAGGTAGATATACCACGAATCCAAAATTCAGAGAATTGCTTACCAGGCTGACCAGATGTTTGCATGGCCATTATACCTGCAACATTTCCAGCCAAAGCGTTCGTGATGCTGGAAGATGGATTTGATTTTAAATCATTAACAGAAACCGTCGTTACAGCTCCGGTCACAGTTAACTTCTTTTGCGCTCCTGTTGCTGTAACAACTACCTCGTCCAAGACACTGGATGCAGCCTCTTTTAAAACGACATTTATTATTCTCTGTTCTTTTACTAATATTTCCTGTTTATCATATCCAATGTAAGAGAACATCAATTTACGATAAGGTTCTACCTTAATGCTATAATGTCCATTTACATCTGTAATAACACCCATACCGGGCATATCACTGATTGCGATATTAGCACCTATTATAGGTTCATTATTTACATCAGTCACAGTACCTTTTACTATTACAGTTCCAACTTGCGCCAGGGTAGTGACCGAAACCCCAAGCAGTATGATACATGTTATTAGAAAATTCTTCATATACCTGTGTGTGTTTTTATTATTAGATTATTTTTCCAAAGCTATTTTACGTATACGACGATTGGTGTTGTCGTTGATATAAAATGCTTTTTCTTCCTCATTATATGCAAGACCTGTCGGATCTCTAAAGCGAGCATCTCTACGCAAATCACCTTCAACATATCCCCACTTATCTGTATTAAGACTTTCACTACCTCGGCCGGCAAAAGTCGTCACTTTTCCTTCGGGTGTTAACTTTCTAATATCATGGTTATCCTTTTCACAGAAATAAAAATCATATTCATCTGGTTTGCCGACATAATCAGGATTTCGTACAAATACGCCTTGATAAGGTCTTCCTAAACGAGCATTTGTACCAACTCCATCTACCCAACCACTTTGTCTTGCCGTCCCACAAATAACATAAGGCTGGTTAAATTTCTTCTGTTCCCAATTATAATCGGTACGTAAGATATAATGCTGATTAACAACTACGATATACGCATAATTGCCTGTAGGATGCATGACTATTTTAAATTCCCACTCATTATCTTGTATCTTGAACAACTCTTCGTAGTCTTTCACATTCCAGGATCCCGAATAGAATTTATTCATATCGAAACGATAAAATTGTCCTTTTTCATAGCTATTAAAATACATTTCTCCTGTAACGGGATGGATAGAAGCACCGTTGCATTGCTTATATTCAGTCAATCGTTGTGGATCTTTAAATCCACTTGCACGAGACAAAATGGACACCGCAGCATCGCGATCCCCGGCATCATTACTGATAATCATATATTCTCCATCAAGCGTAAAATCAATACTACGCATCCTATTCCATTGTCCCATACCTTTAGTAAAAGCTGTCGTAACGGTACTATCCTCAAAATTTATCAATTTTGCATAATCCGAATTATCGTATACAACATATAGATGCTTAGGGTTTTTAGGGTCAAACATCATGATAGCATCACTTCCAAATCCAGTACATACTGAAAATTTCCCATCGTGCCAACCTTGATCATCTCTATCATTACGGTAACCACACAAAGTTGAAACTACCATTTTTTTCTGATAATCAAATTTCGTACCTGCATCGGCAGTCAATGCCTGGTCTTGATAATCTATTTTTACTTGGATTTCGCCACTATAGGCTTTTTCAGGAACTAAACAATAAAGACTCTCCCCTTTTACACTGATAACAACAGCTTGTTTACCGCCTATAGAGACATGTACTTTAGAAAGGTCATTTCCAAAATTACTTCCATATATTACTAATCTCTGACCTACTCCTCCTGATTTAGGGGTAAAATCTGAAACTAATATAGGTTTAGATGGATCAAAAGGCTGAATTTCCGAACTATCTTCGCTGTCTTTACAACTCACAAAGCAAAGAGCCAGCATGGCAAGCAAAGTCCAAAGCATTTGCCTGCCACTGATTTTCATCATGGTACAGATCATTTTTTGTAATTAAATTTAATGATTAATAATAGTATTATTTAAGTGGGACGTGTTTTTCATTTCACAAGCGTTAACAATAAAAAGTGTTGTAAATAAACGTTCTTTTTAGTTAATCATATACTATTATTTATTCATAAAAAGACATATATTGACCATTTTAAGTCATTAAAAGCAATATATTAACCATTTAAGGAAACTACATTTGATTTGAACAATTATTTTTACTCATTGATCATTTTATATTATTAGGAAAGAAGACGACATTAAATAAATCACAAGGAATATATTTTCAATAATATAAAATTGGATAACTATCACAATTTTTCATATCAAATAAACAAGTATATAGGGCGGGTGTAAAAGAGATCCGAACAAAATTGCCAATAACGACATATCCTAGTCAAAAGATATATCGTTATTAAGCTATCTATTTAAGGAATATCAATAATCAGCGCTTTAGTACCTATAATTCCACTATCTGAATGACCTTCACAGTGGATAATATATCTTCCGGTCTCTCCGTTATTTACATAGAAAGATAGATGCGCCTTACCATTAGTATCTGTCTCTACAAAAGGATTCCAATATAATGTATTTCGTGACTTTGAATCTTGGAAGAAAGCACTATCTGCTAGATTAGGATGGTAGAATTCTTGAGGGTGTGTCAAAACAGACATATCCTCTTTTTTTATGCGCAAAGCCCAGACTTTCACAAGCCTGGGTTTTGTTAT
>VOIU01000012.1 GCA_007896885.1 Bacteroidaceae bacterium HV4-6-C5C | reverse complement strand
GTAACGCCTACTGAATCGTGCATTAAAGTGAACGGGTATCACCGATTTAGCTGGGTGGGTATCATCCGTTTTTTCCAGACGACTCGCGAAGTGGCTGATCAATTATCTGTTCTATCCACTGTAACACGCGGTGATACGTATGCGGTAATGGAGAATCTCGGGCAGGTATTGAGCAGCTATATGGGGCAGGGACGTACCGTGAAAATTGATGGAGTAGGAACCTTTTATTACACGGCTTCCGCCAACAAACATGGGGTGGCGAAGGCTGAGGATGTAACAGCTTCGTTGATTAAGGGCGTTCGTGTTCGCTTTATCCCTGAAGTGGGACGTAATAGTGGAGGAAAAGTAGCTACTCGCTCCATGGTAGATACTAATATTATTTGGGAAGAGTGGGGTAAGACGACTGCTTCTTCCGATAATGGAGGTAATGGGGATAATGGTAATACGGGCGGTAATGGTTCCGGTAGCGGTGATGGAAAAGATGATGATCCGCTGGGTTAATAGTTGCTTTGTAGGTTAGTGAATGAGACTGTGCTATTGAAGTACAGTCTCATTTGTTTTATGGAGTTATCTATTGGTTTCTACTCTGCTTTCTCTGAATTGATATAGCGGCGGCTTGTGTCAGATTATAGGTGTCTTGATATACTTTTATACTCAGTCCGTTGCCGGATGCGAGTGATATCTCGATTTTCTCACCAACCGATATGCGCAGCGTATTACCTTGATAATTCGTTTTAAATGAATAGCTTTTCCACTTTTGGGGTAAGACGGGTGAGAAGCATAATGTGCTTCTGTCTTGTATCTGCATTCCGGCAAATCCTTTCACTATGGTAAGCCAGCTTCCCGGCATACTGGTGATGTGTAAGCCTTGTTCCGTCTCGTTATTATAATCATCCAAATCCAGTCTGGTGGCGTGTATAAACAGGTCGTAGGCTTTCTCTACATAGCCTATTCGTGAAGCCAGAATAGAATGGATATGGGGGGATAGAGAGGACTCGTGCACTGTCATGGGTTCATAAAAATCGAAATTACGCTGTACGGTTGCATCGTCGAAATTGTAATAGTACAGGTATAGTCCTAAGAGTACGTCGCTTTGTTTGATGTAGCAGGAGCGCAGTATCCTATCCCACGACCAATGTTGATTGATGGGGAGTTCTTCTTTGGGGATGGCAGTAGTGGCTTCCAAGACCTTATCCATATAACCGTCATTTTGTACAAAAATGCCGTGTTCTTGATCTTCGGGCAGATACATGCGGTCAATGATCTCTTCCCATCGCGCCGTTTCTTCGGCATATTTAAAGTTGGTAATCCGACGGATATGTGCGTAGGCATCGGGATGTTTCTCTGCTACTATTTTCAGATATTCCAATGATGTTTTGAGGCATTGTACGCAGGAATAGTTGGTGTACCAGTTGTTGTCGACATTGTTCTCGTATTCGTTTGGGCCGGTCACGCCAAGTATGACATACTTTTGTTTGGGCTGTGAGAAAGAGACCCGTTGACTCCAGAACCTGCAGATGGCAATCATCACTTCCAAACCGTACTTCGCAATGTACTTGAGGCTTCCGCTCAATATGGCATGTTGTGAAATGGCATATATGATGATATTGTTACGATGTATCTCTTCGAATGTGATCTCCCATTCGCTGTGACACTCTTCACCGCTACTGGTGACTTGCGGAAATAGTGCGGCTCCATCTTTGAATCCCAGTTTACGGGCATTCTCTATGGCCTTGGGCAGCTGCCGGTAGCGATACATCAGCAGGTTTTCCGCTATCTTTTTAGAAGTGGAGAGCATAAAGAAGGGTACGCAACACAGCTCTGTGTTCCAATAGGTATTCCCTCCATATTTCTCTCCGGTAAAGCCTTTCGGGCCGATATTCAGGCGGGAGTCATCCCCCCGGTAAGTCTGATACAGTTGGAAGATATTATAGCGGATACCTTGTTGTGCCTCCGGATCACCTTCAATAATCACATCGGTCTCATTCCATATCTCTTTCCATGCATTACGGTGTTCTTCCACCAGGGCATCCCAGCCTTTCGCTTTAGCTTGTCGTGCCAGATCCATGGATATGTCCACCAACTCTTGACGCTCATAATAGAGTGAGGAGGCAATAGTGACATATTTAATCAGAGTGACGGTCTCACCGGGTCTGATATCGGCACCAACGCTGAATCCGGTTTGTTGCTTTTTCTCAATACGTATGGGATTGGTTGCGGTCTCCTTATTGTTCTTGAAGAACTGATAAGTCATGGCGTAGCATACCTGACCGTCTTCTTTGCGAGTCTGCGTCCACATATACGCACAATCGTGGGTAACGCCCGAGCGAAGGATATTCCAGACCTTCTCATCGGTTTCGTCTTCCTTATTCCCGGACTCAAGGTTGATGTTGGGGACAAATGAGACTTTCCCGCTATAATCTACTGAGGTGATGGCGTAACGGATTAGGCAAAGATCGGGGTGGGACATGCTGTTGAGATGCTCCACACGTAGAGTGAGGTGATTGCCTTTGGGTGAAGTGACTTCAACATCACGATAGGATATTCCTTCTTTCATATCGAGACGTCTGCGGAAACTATTTACATCCCACTGCGACAAGTCCAGTTCTTCATCAATGAGGCGTATGTTTATGGAATTCCAATCGGCTGCATTAGGCACACGCGAATAAAAGCGTGGAAAACCGTTCTTCCACCAGCCAACACGTGTCTTATCCAGAAAAGTGATACCTGCAACAAAAGAGCCGCGGTAGCTGTCGCTGCGATAAGGTTCTTGGAAATAGCCTCTTTGTCCAAAATGACCGTTACCGAGACTGAAAATACTTTCTGACATTCTCAGATTGTCTGCCTGAAAGTTCTCTTCAATAATATTCCATTCATCCGTTTTAAGGTATCTTCTCATGGCGTATATTCGTGTGATAGTTACGTTCGTAAAGATATATAAATCTTTAGATAAGTAATCTAAAGATTATACAAGAAAAGAATAAAAATAAAGAATGAGAGGCTATGTCCCGTCATATCATACGTTGAGCTGAATAAATATGCGGATATAATTATTCTTCTCCTTTTGTCTCTTTTACTAAGAATACGCAAATAGCTCCGATAATCAGCATGATACCGGCTATCACCAGCATGTTTATCTCGGGAGGAAACACGCCTTTTGTTGTGAATATTCCGAGTATGCTTCCACCTAAAGATGCAGCCACTATTTGCGGGATGCAAATGGTACCGTTAAACAGTCCCAGATAGGTGCCCATGTGGCTACCGGAGAGTGCATTGGTTAATATGGTGAAAGGTAATGCCAATATGGCTGCCCATGCACAACCTATCAGTATGAATGATGCAAAAAGTAAATATTGGTCGTGAATGAAATAGGTGGATATAAAACCGATTCCACCTAATACCAAACTAAGGGCATAGATAAATTTGCGGTTCTTGAACACCGGGATGAATATAGCCCACACAACAGAGCCTATGGCTTGTACCGCAAACAGTACACCAACCCAGTCCGCTGCACTTTGGTATTGTACACTCTTTGTGTCAAGCACAACTCTACTGACACCATTTACTACATTTTCTATCGCCGGAGTGCCGAATACATTGGCTGCTACACTTCCGTTGGTATAGGTCCACATAAACATGAAGGCAAACCAACAGAAGAATTGTACAAGACCGACTGTCCAAAATGCTTTTGGCGCTTTAATCAGCAGTTGTATCATGTTGCTTTTCTCTGTCTTTTCCTTTTCGGTGATGCCATGGTATTCTGCATATTCTGCCGGAGGCATCTCTTTTACTTTAAATGAAGTGTAAATGACACAAAGGATAAGTATTGCCGCTCCAATATAGAATGAGTAAATGACGGAGTCGGGGACAACTCCTTTTGGAGCTATGTTACTGATTCCTATCCAAGTGAAAACGAATGGGAACAGGTAACCGACCAGACTTCCGGCATTGCACAAGAAACTTTGAATGGAGTAGGCGAGTCCTTTTTGCTTTTCGTTGACCATGTCTCCCACCATCATCTTAAAGGGTTGCATAGCCATATTGATAGAGGTATCGAGGAGCATCAATGAAAATAAACCGAATATCATGGCTGTGCTTACCACCATACCGAAGCTGCCGGCATTGGGTAGCAGGCACATAACTAATACGGCAATCAATGATCCGACAAATAAATATGGTATTCGCCTTCCGAAACGAGTCCATGTTTTGTCACTGGCTGCTCCTACAATGGGTTGGACAATGATACCTGCCAGTGGGGGCAGTATCCAGAAGTAACTTAAATTATGTGGGTCGGCACCTAGAGTGGAGAATATTCTACTGATGTTTGCACTTTGCAAGGCATAAGCAATCTGTACGCCGAAGAAACCGAAACTGATGTTCCACAATTTCCAGAAGTTCAGATCGGGACGATGTTTGAGCTTCTGAGATTCTTGAGAGGTTTGTGCTTTTTCTCCCTGTCCCTCCTCTGTGGGAAGAGAAGTTAAGTTACTGCTATTATCCATTTTGCTCTTTATTTTTGTTTCTTACTATTCTTTTATCTCTCTTTGTTCCTTGTTCTATTTTGTTGTCCCTCTTACTACAAGATTAGTACGGACAATCTTATTGCTGGCACGCTCTTCACTCTTTTCTACTTTTTCGAGTAATATACTGAATGCACATTTGCCAACTTCTTCACCATGTTGTTCCACAGTAGTCAGCTTGGGGTCGGTATTCTGCGCAATATCTCCGTCGGTAAATCCACAGATTGATACTTCTTCGGGTACTTTGACTCCTACTAGTTTACATGCATACAATATTCCGGAAGCCGTTTCATCATTGATGGCAAAGAAGCCGTCGGGTTTATCATCACTTTCAAGAATATCGGGAGTAATGGCAATGGCGCGTTCGCGGGTGTCGCATAGCTTTATCATGCTGTCGTCTACCGGTATTTTATACTTCTTCATAGCGTCCAAATAGCCGTTACGACGATTCTTGGTAATCTCAAGGTGTGGGTCGGCACCATAGAAATAGATACGTTTACAGCCGGTCTGTATCATGTATTCCACGGCAGCAAAAGAACCTGCATAGTCGTCAACGACTACACGTTCAGTCTGCAATCCCGTACAAATACGGTCGTAGAATACAATGGGTATATTATTGTTCAGGAGTTCCTGATAGTGTTCGTAATGCGATGTTTCCTTGGCCAGAGAGGCAATGACTCCACATACACGGGCGGCGAGAAATGAATGTACAATGTTCACTTCCTGCTCATAAGACTCATTACTTTGGGCGAGAAGAATGTTATATCCGGCTTTAGTTGCTGCTGTTTCAATACCGCTTAATACGCATGAGAAGAAATGATGTACCAATTGGGGAACGATTACTCCGATAGTGTTGCTACGGCTGGCGCGCAAGTTGACGGCTAAAACATTAGGCTTATAACTGTGTTCGCGGGCGTAGGCATGGATCAAATCGCGGGTCTCCTGACTGATATCCGGATTGTCTTTCAGTGCTCTCGACACAGTGGATGGGGAAACATTCAGTGCCCGGGCAATATCCTTTATCGTTATCTGCGGTTTGTTCATAATATGGTATTAGTTTCAGCCAAAGGTAATTGAATTCAATTTCCTTGCAAAATAAACAGAGATTTCTCCATGTTTGTTCTTTGCAAAAATAAGATAATCCGGAACAAACAATACTGAATCATTTTTATATTGGGACAGATGCTTATGCAAACGATTGCATATAAAGCAGGTTATAGGTTTCTTGAGATTGGTAGTGCATTATTATCACATAAGATTTATATTTGTTATATGTTAAAGAAATTATATTCTGCCATGAAATCTATTTATCTTATCTGTAGTTTCATCCTCTGTTCTGTTATGGCATGCGGTCATAATGATAATCAGCCGGAACTTACCCCATCGGTAGTGACTTTTGCTAAAGGTGCCGATGTGAGCTGGCTGACGGAAATGGAAAAGTCGGGAGTGAAGTTTTATAATTCATCCGGGCATGAGACTGAATGTATGACCTTGTTACGCAATCTAGGAATGAACTCCATTCGGCTGCGTGTCTGGGTGAATCCATCCGACGGCTGGTGCAACAAGAATGATTTGTTGGCTAAAGCTAAACGTGCCAAACAATTGGGCATGCGCATAATGATTGATTTTCATTATAGTGACTCATGGGCGGACCCTTCACAACAAATGAAACCTGCTGCATGGCTTTCTTATTCTATTGATCAATTGAAATCAGCCGTGACCAATCATACGGAAGAAGTATTGAATGCACTAAAGCTCGAAGGAATTACCCCCGAGTGGGTACAGGTCGGTAATGAGATTGCCCCGGGTATGTTATGGGATACGGATGCTGCGGTGAGTGGCGCGACTTATAATGTAGAGAAGGATGGTAAAACTTATGCAAAGAATGAAACGAATTTTGCAATGTTTATCGCTACCGGTGCCAAGGCCGTAAAAAAGGTGTTTCCTTCTGCTAAAGTCATCGTGCACTTACATGGTGGAAATGATAATGCCATGTATCGCTGGATATTTGATATTCTAAAAGTTAATAATGTAGAGTACGACGTGATAGGGATGTCTCTTTATCCATCGGTAGAGAACTGGAACGGTATGGTGGTTGATTGTGTCTCTAACATGAAAGATATGATAAGTCGCTATGGCAAGGAAGTGATGATTTGCGAGGTGGGTATGCCGTGGAATGAAGCGGATACGGCAAAGAGTTTTCTCACGGAATTGATGACGCAATCCAAAGCCATAGATAAATGCCTGGGTATATTCTATTGGGAACCGGAGGCTTATGCCGGTTGGAAAGGATATACGCTGGGAGCCTTCAGTGCCGAAGGTAGACCTACGGTGGCATTGGATGCTTTTAAGTAGGATTTTATTAAAAGGAAACTTTAAATACTTAATGAAATGAAGCGAACATTGCTTATATTCTTTTCTTTATTACTGACGATTGCTGTTGCAAAGGCACAGCGTAGCGAATACAAGCTTGAAAAGAATTGGAAATTTACAAAAGGAGATATTGAAGGAGCGGAGAGTTCCGGTTATGATGATAGCAAGTGGCAAACCGTGACTGTTCCTCATGATTGGGCCATATACGGGCCATTTGACCGCTCTTATGATTTGCAGAACGTTGCCGTTACACAAAACTTTGAAAAGGTTGCTTCAGTGAAAACCGGTCGTACGGGAGGCTTGCCTTATGTGGGTGTAGGATGGTATCGTACTTCATTCAATGTGCCTGTTGGGAAACAGACTACTCTCGTCTTTGATGGGGCAATGAGTGAGGCGCGGGTATATGTGAATGGAAAGGAAGCCTGTTTTTGGCCTTATGGTTACAATTCGTTCCATTGCGATGTAACTCCTTTCGTGAATAAAGATGGGAAAGATAATGTGTTAGCCGTCCGCCTGGAAAACAAACCTGAATCTTCGCGTTGGTATCCCGGTGCGGGGTTATATCGTAATGTACATGTCCTCACCACCGACTCGGTGCATGTGGGAGTATGGGGTACACAGCTGACTACGCCTCATGTCTCTGCCGAATATGCTTCTGTACGTCTGCTTACTACGGTGGAAAATACGGGTTCGAAAGACCTCAGGATACAAACTGAAATTATTGCTCCGGATGGTAGGGTGGTGGCAAGCAAGGATAATATCCGCCGTATTAATCACGCACAACCGTTTGAGCAAAACTTTATTGTAGACTCTCCGAATTTATGGTCTCCCGAGAGCCCATCGCTATATAAGGCTGTTTCAACGCTTTATCTTGATGGCAAAGAGGTTGACTGTTATACAACTCGCTTCGGTATACGTAGCATTGAGATTATAGCGGATAAAGGTTTCTTTCTGAATGGAAAGCACCGTAAATTTCAGGGAGTATGCAATCATCATGATCTTGGTCCGTTGGGAGCTGCTGTTAATGTAGCGGCGTTACGTCATCAACTGACTTTGCTTAAGGATATGGGTTGCGATGCCATACGAACCTCCCATAATATGCCTGCTCCCGAGCTTGTGGAACTTTGTGACGAGATGGGATTCATGGTAATGATAGAGCCTTTTGATGAGTGGGATATTGCAAAATGTAAGAATGGCTATCATCGTTATTTCGGCGAATGGGCCGAGAGGGACATGGTGAATATGGTGCATCAATACCGCAATAATCCATCTGTGGTGATGTGGAGTATTGGCAATGAAGTTCCTACGCAGTGCAGCCCCGAAGGTTACAAAGTAGCTACTTTCTTGCAGAATATCTGTCATCGTGAAGATCCTACCCGCCCGGTGACCTGTGGCATGGATCAGGTGAGTTGTGTATTGGCTAACGGATTTGCCGCTATGCTTGATATACCCGGATTCAATTATCGTGCTCATCGCTATCTTGAAGGATATGAGAAGCTTCCCCAGAATATCCTATTGGGGTCCGAAACATCTTCTACCGTTAGCTCGAGAGGAGTTTATAAGCTGCCGGCAGTTCTAAAGGCGGATGCCACATATCCTGATCATCAATCGTCTTCGTACGATTTGGAATATTGTTCGTGGTCTAATGTTCCTGATGTGGACTTTGCACTTGCCGATGATTATAACTGGACTATAGGGCAGTTTGTATGGACAGGTTTTGACTATCTGGGAGAACCGTCTCCTTATGACACCGATGCGTGGCCCAATCACAGTTCAATGTTTGGTATCATCGATTTGGCAAGTATTCCTAAGGACAGGTATTACCTTTATCGTAGTATATGGAATAAACAGGCTAATACGCTCCATATTCTTCCGCATTGGAATTGGAAGGGCAGGGAAGGGAAGAACGTTCCGGTCTTTGTGTATAGCAATTACCCTTCAGTCGAATTATTTGTCAATGGTAAGAGTTATGGCAAACAACGCAGACTGACGGCGCAAGAAAGCCAAGCTTTGCAGGGTAAAGATTCTCTGGCATTGCAACGACGTTATCGACTTATTTGGACTGATGTGGCTTATGAGCCCGGAGAGTTGAGAGCCGTGGCGTATGATGCTTCGGGTAAGGAGGTGGCGGTAAAGACCATTCATACTGCCGGAGCACCTCACCACTTGGAACTGACGACGGATCGTATGCATCTTGCCGGTGACGGTAAGGACTTGGCATATATTACGGTACGTGCTGTCGATAAGGACGGTAATATTTGTCCTTTAGAGGGTCGTCTTGTTTCTTTCTCTGTGAAAGGAGCCGGTGCTTATCGTGCTTCTGCCAATGGAGACCCGACATCTCTTGACCTTTTCCATTTGCCTAAAATGCATCTGTTCAACGGTCAGCTAACAGCTATCGTACAGAGCAGCGAAAATATCGGTGAATTAACTGTTGAAGCAAAAGCTAAAGGGATGAAATCAGGTAGATTGGTTATTCGTGTATCAAAGTAACTTTTTAGTGTGAGGTACTATAGCATAAAGGTTGATTAATCAGCCATTCTAAGAAAAATAGAATAGTTCTATCCGGGTTTTGTCAGGGCTTATAATAATCAAACGGCGTAATTTAGAAGAGCTGTTGCTTGATATATAAGCCGGAATTCTTAGAAATAGAGTGATGTGATTTTGAATATCCTACAATGTACATAAAAGGCAAAGGCGATACCAATTTGATATCGCCTTTGCCTTTTATGTATATTTCATCCTCTTTTGCAATGCAATTACGGCTTGATATTAGTATAGAGCGTGAATCCGTATGCAGGTACACTGATATTTTGCGAGGTTGATGAAACGGATAGTGTCTCTCCTGTAATGTAGTTGTACCATGTCCCAGTGAACGGGAATGTGACGGTGTAATTACCGGTAGCATTTGTGAAATTGCCGGCTACCACCAAAGCTTTACCGGCGTGTTGTAGCGATAAAAAGCGACCGTTACTCCAATTGGACGTACCGACTTGCCAGCTAAATGTTGCAGAAGTATCGAATAAGTCTTCGTTGCCATTGCGTAGCTGCATTATTTTGGCATAAGTGTCATACAATGCTTTTCTGTCTTTATCACTATAATAATCCCACTTAAGAGGTTTCTTGCCTGTTCTTCCATTTTCATCAATGGAGTAGTCGTAACCCAGTTCACCAAACTGCCAGATCATTTTAGGTCCCGGCACGGTAAGGAAGAATGCTGTGTTGACTTCCAATTCTTTCATCCGGTCGCTAAGGCTGGTCTTGAAGGTGTAATTACCCCACGTCTTTTGTTTGTAACTCATACGTTCTTCGTCATGGCTTTCCATAAAGCTTACCAGTGAACCGGCAGGCATGGTGCTGCCAAAATATAATCCGGAGAAATCACTGCTATCTACATATCCCATTGCCGACTGACAATACGCATTGTTCATGTTCCGCCACAGATACATACCGTCATTTGCCAATTCAGCTTCTTCTCTTGGCTCGCAGAAGTGCTCCAAAATAACCATGGCATTCGGATTGGTTGCTTTTACTGCACTATTATAATCCTTTAATATGGCAATACGGCTTGCATCGTAATTAGATGCAGTGGCTTCGGTGCTTGAGTTTTGAGTGAATCCTTTAGTAAGGTCAAAACGGAATCCGTCTATTTTATATTCGCTCAGTAAGAACTGTAAGTTACGTTTTACGAATGCACGTACCAGCGGTGATTCGTGATTAAAATCACAGAATACACTGTAAGGGTGGGGAGCATCGGTGTTGAACCAAGGATTGTTGGATGCCGGTTTACTGTTGGTGCTATCCCAATATAGCTTGGCAAAAGGTTGGTTTCCTGTAGCCTGATTGTATACCACATCGAAAATGACGGCAATACCTTGTGCATGACATTCATCAATGAAGTCTTTATACATCTTGTCCGTTCCGTAGGCTTTATCCAAAGCAAAGTAGAAGGAGGGATTATATCCCCAACTGTCGTTACCGTCAAATTCCTGTACAGGCATTAGCTCAATGGCATTTATTCCGAGTGATTTCAAGTAACTGAGCTTTTCTTTCGCTCCGTTGATATCACCCGTGGCGGTAAAGTCGCGCAATAACATTTCGTAGATGACCAGGTTATCTTTATCAGCAACTTTAAAAGATGAGTTTTTCCAATTATATGTATCTTGCTGTATCTTAAAGGTGGATACGATACCTACTCCTCCGGTGGGGTATGTCTTATTATCGGTGTAAGTGGAGGCAGGTATGCTGGCGTCATTATCCGGATCGAGTATCTTACGCGTATAAGCGTCGGCCAGGCGTAAAGAACCGCCCGCAGTGGTTCCCACATAATATTGGAAAGCATATTCTTTAGTTGCTGTCAGTCCCGTTAAGGTAATCCACCAACATCCGCTTGCATCGTCACGATACATTTGTGAAGTCTCATCATTAGCAAGCTTCCAGTTGTTAAAATCACCTACTGCATAAGCATAATCTTTGTGATTGCCGCTCTTATCTTTATCATAAAGTACTAAAGTGACTGTCGAGTTATCTATCACGTTTATACCTTCTTTTACTCCCGTTGGGAGGGTCTTGTTCTTAATTGCCGAAGGAGTGAAAGGCTTATACTTTGAATCGGTAACGGTTACGTATGAGTCCGAATCTATACCTTTCTTCGTACCATCGGAACTACGGATGACAATGCCTAGCTTCTGTATTGAAGTCTCTCCCGATCCAAACCATTGGCGAATGGAGGGTGAGAGAGTAATGCTCCAAGTGTTGGTATCACTATTTACCATCTTGCATTTGCTGATGTTTTCATCCCAAGCGGCAGGGACGTACTTCCATGTACCGTCTTCCACAATTCCTATATGTATATATACATCGCCTGTATAATTATATAATTGAGACGAGGAAGCTGCTTTGAATGTAATAGTTAACTCTTTGTCTGCATCCGGTGACGTCAGAGAGTAGTTTAACCCCGGTTTGATTTCAACTGGAGGAGTAACAAGGGGATCTTCATTTTTGCTACATGATACAAAAAAGAATGGAATTGTAAACAACAATAAACGTAGGTAGATTGTTTTTTTCATGGTAAGGGTGCTTTATTAATTTTACTCAATACAAAAATATGAAAAGCATAACTTGTTACCCTTTAGGTTGTTGGAAAAGACTGCTTACATTCGATGCAATCGTTTGCACTCTTGCTAGTGTATATTTTCCTTATTGCATGTCTCCCTCTAGCTTGATTAATTCTATTTTTGCCTCATCGGGATAGATATATGCTCTATCTATATTTAGATACAGAGTATAACTCTTGAAAATAATATAACGAATCATATTGTTAACTTTAATTTTTAAATGCATGAAGCAAGTTAATCTTAGAATCTATCGAAAGGTTCTTTCCCTATTACTAGGGTTGTTCTTGTCAATGGGCGCTTATGCACAGCAAATTACCGTGAAAGGGCATGTCAAAGATGCTCTGGGTGAACCTGTGATTGGTGCTAATGTCGTAGAAAAATCAAGTACTACGAATGGAACGATTACCGACATGGATGGTAACTTCACTTTAAAAGTTGCAAATAATGCGACCCTCACAATCTCATTCATCGGATATAAAACTGTGGATGCTAAAGCCACTCTTTCTATGAATATAACTTTGCAGGATGATGCGGTTATGCTTCAGGAAGCTGTGGTTATTGGTTATGGTACAGTGAAGAAAAACGACTTAACAGGTTCTGTTATGGCTATTAAGCCGGATGAAATGAGTAAAGGTATCACTACCAATCCACAGGATATGTTGTCTGGTAAAATGGCCGGTGTGAGTGTGATATCCAATGATGGTACTCCGGGTGCCGGTGCACAAATCCGTATTCGTGGAGGATCCTCTTTGAATGCCAGCAATGACCCGTTGATCGTTATTGATGGTCTTGCAATTGATAATCAAGGTATCAAAGGTATGGCAAATGGTCTTTCCATGGTGAACCCCGCTGATATTGAGACTATGACTGTGTTGAAAGATGCTTCCGCGACAGCTATCTATGGTTCACGTGCTTCTAATGGTGTCATTATTATCACCACTAAGAAAGGTAAATCCGGACAGGCTCCGAAGGTAAGCTATAATGGCTATGTATCTTTTTCCACCACTCAAAAGCGTTATGATGTATTGAGCGGTAATGATTTCCGTGCTTATGCCACACAACTGTGGGGGGATAAACTACCTTCCGAACTGGGTACGGCAAATACGAATTGGCAAGATGAGATATTCCGCACTTCTGCAAGTATGGATCATAATGTATCCATCAACGGTGGATTAAAAAACTTGCCTTATCGTCTTTCTGTAGGCTATACCGATAATAATGGTATTGTAAAAACGTCTAATTTCCAACGTGTCACTGCATCTATTAATTTGGCTCCTTCATTCTTTGATGATCATTTGAAGTTTAACATCAATGCCAAATATATGAATGGTAAGAATCGTTATGCCGACACGGGTGCTTCTATTGGCAGTGCTTTGTCTATTGATCCTACTCATTCGGTTTACGATAGTGGTGATCCCTACAAATTTACAGGTGGATATTGGCAGAATGTAGCTGCTACAAGTGGCTTCAGTGATCCTGCATGGAATTACACGGTAAATCCTAATTCTGCCCAGAATCCTTTAGCTGCACTGGATTTGAAAAATGATAAAGCCAATAGTAATGACTTTGTGGGAAACGTGGATGTAGACTATAAAGTACATTTCCTGCCTGACCTTCACATACATGCAAGTATGGGTGGTGAATATGCTGAGGGCACTCAAACCACAATCATTTCTCCTTATTCTTTTAGTAATAACTACTATGGTTGGAACGGTATTGCAACTCAGTACAAATACAACCTTTCTTATAATGTATATGCTCAATATCTTAAATCCTTAGGGGTTCATGATTTTGATGTGATGGTTGGTGGTGAGGAACAACATTTCCATCGTAATGGATTTGATGAAGGACAAGGCTGGGATCCATACGCACAGGTGGCTCATGATGCTACTTTACGTGCGCAGACCGCTTATGCAACCCGTAATACATTGGTTTCATATTTCGGTCGTTTGAATTATTCTTTGTTGAGCCGTTATCTGTTTACCTTTACTATGCGTTGGGATGGTTCTTCTCGTTTCTCTAAAAACAATCGTTGGGGTGCATTCCCGTCATTGGCATTGGGCTGGAAAATGAAAGAAGAAAGCTTATTTAAAGACATCAATTTCCTTTCCGATCTGAAGCTGCGTTTAGGTTGGGGTATCACTGGTCAGCAAGATATCGGTGATGACTTTGCTTACCTGCCTTTGTATGTGGCAAATAATGACTATGCGCAATATCCCTTTGGAGATACATATTATTCCACTTCACGTCCGAAAGCTTTCAATGAAGAGTTGAAATGGGAAAAAACAACTACTTGGAATGCCGGTTTGGATTTTGGCTTCCTGAATGGAAGAATAAGTGGTGCCATTGATGGTTACTATCGTAAGACGGACGATTTGCTGAATAGTGTGAAGATCCCGGTTGGGACTAACTTCAATGCTCAAATGATGCAGAACATTGGTTCGTTAAAGAATTATGGAGTTGAATTTTCTACTAATTTCAGGCCTATCGTAAAAAAAGACTTTAGCTGGGATTTGAGCTATAATGTGACTTGGAATCATAATGAAATTACCAAGCTGACCGGTAGTGATGATAAAAATTATTATGTAGAGACCGGCGATAAGATTTCCAAAGGGAATAATAATAAAATACAGGTGAATAAAGTGGGTTATGCCGCTAACTCTTTCTACGTTTACCAGCAAGTATATGATAAAGATGGAAAGCCTATCGAAAATATGTTTGTTGACCGCAATGGAGATGGCATCATCAACAGCTCCGATAAGTACGTCTATAAAAAACCGGCGGGTGATGTTTTAATGGGACTTACTTCGAAGATTTTGTACAAGGACTTCGACTTCAGTTTCTCTTTGCGTGCCAGTTTAAACAACTATGTATACTATGATTTCTTAAGCAACAAAGCTAATGTGAGCACTTCCGGCTTATATTCCAATAATGCGTACTCCAATACGACTCCTGAAGCTGTAGCTCTTGGATTTGCAGGAAAAGGTGATTACTACATGAGTGATTATTTTGTACGTAATGCATCATTCTTGCGTTGTGATAATGTTACGTTGGGATATTCATTCCAGAATTTATGGAAGACTCCAACCTATAAAGGCTTTGACGGACGTATCTATGCTACTGTACAAAATCCGTTTATCATAAGTAAATACAAAGGTTTGGATCCTGAAGTAAAAGGTGGTATCGACAGAAATCTATATCCTAGAGCTGTGACTTTCTTGCTGGGTTTGAGCTTGCAATTCTAACTAATAAAACGTATTTATCATGAAAACAAGAACTATAAAACATATATTTTCTGCCGCACTGATTGCTACCGCCGCTTTGGGGGTAACCTCGTGTGTGAACGATTTGAATATTAGTCCGATTGACCCTCAAACTAGTCCTTCATTCAATCAGGATGAAGTATTTGTAAAAGGATATGCCATGCTTGGTGTCACCGGACAGAAGGGGGCTGCAGGTTCTCCCGATCTGGATGGGCAGGATGAAGGTGAATCCGGCTTCTACCGTACTACTTTTAACTGCAATGAGTTACCTACTGATGAGTGTATATGGGCATGGCAGGATAATCGGGATATTCCTCAGTTTACCAAGATTGGATGGAATTCTTCCAGTCAACGTACAGAATGGACTTATGTCCGTTTGGGTTACGATATTACGCAATATAATTTCTTCCTGGATCAAACGGAAGGTAAGACTGATACGGAAACTTTGCGTCAGCGTGCTGAAATACGTTTCTTGCGTGCTTTGCATTATTGGTATTTCCTTGATTTATTCGGTAAGGCCCCGTTTAAGGAACACTTCAATAATGAACTTCCGGTTGAAAAGAAAGGTACCGAACTCTACACGTATATTCAGAGTGAGTTGGCTGCAATTGAAAATGATATGTATGATCCTCGTCAAGCTCCTTTCGGACGTGCAGACAAGGCTGCGAACTGGTTGCTTCGCGCACGTTTATATCTGAATGCTGCGGTTTATACGGGAACATCTGATTATGTAAATGCCGAGACTTACGCTACCAAAGTGATTAATTCGGGTTATGTATTGTGTCCGGATTACAAGTTGTTGTTTATGGCCGATAACGACGAGAACGCTGATGCTATGCAGGAGATTATCCTTCCTATCCGTCAGGACGGTGTAAAAACCCGTAATTATGGTGGATCTACCTATTTGGTTTGTGGTACACGCACTGCTGGTATGCCTCGTATGGGGACTACAAACGGATGGGCTTGTATTTTTGCTCGTGCTTCAATGTTGCAAATGTTTTTCTCGGATCTGTCTAAAGTACCTATGCTCCCTTCGGATGTGACGGTGCCAGCTAAATCTGATATTGACACCGACGCTAAAATCGATGCTTTCGATGCACAGTATGGTGTTAGAACATCCGATTTGATTAAGGCTGCTGCAGATGACCGTGCCATGTTCTATTCCGGTATTGGTGGTGGCAAGCGGAAATTACAAACTGATGCCATTACAGGATTTAATGATGGACTGTCTATCGTAAAATGGCAGAATATCCGTTCCGACGGGAAAGCAACCAATCATACCGAATATCCTGATACGGATATACCTTTGTTCCGTATGGCTGAGGCTTATCTGACGCGTGCTGAGGCTCTCTTCCGTCAAGGGAAGGATGCAACCGGTGATATCAATGAACTTCGCAAGCGTGCTCATTGCACGAGAATGGTGCAGACGGTTACCGAACAGGAACTTATTAATGAGTGGGGACGTGAATTTTATTTGGAAGGACGTCGTCGTTCCGATTTGGTTCGCTTTGGTATGTTCACTACCAGCAAATATCTCTGGGACTGGAAAGGCGGAGTGGCAAACGGAACAAGTGTTGCATCGTTCTATAATGTTTATCCTATCCCTGTATCGGATTTGAACAATAATAAGAATATGTCACAGAATAAAGACTATTAATCAGTCGCTAACCATCTTATAAAAGAATATTGTTATGAAAAATTTATTCAATATATTATTTGCTGTCCTGTTTGCACTGCCAGTCTTTACTGCTTGCAATACGGATAACGGCAGCAATCCTGTTTTGAATGAGCCTGACACATTTGTACTTAATACGCCTGCGTATGCTGCTAATAATGTGTATGACTTGAAGAATGCTTCGACGCTGGAGCTGGCTTGTTCACAGCCTGATTACGGTTTTCCTGCGTCTACTACTTATACGGTGCAGGTTTCTTTGGAAGCTAATTTCAAGGATGCTACAGCTGATGCTAAAGCTAATTATGTAGCGCTTGAAAGTACTTATACTACGGCTAAGATGAATGTGGTTGCCTCCGAGCTGAACAGTGCACTTTTGGATTTGTGGACTGCTGCAAAAGGTGAGGCTACTGCTTTTCCTACCGACCCGATCAGTGTATATGTGCGCTTGAAGGCGGCTATAACTGATAGTGGTAGAGGGGTATGCTACTCTAATGTGATTAATTTGCCAAAAGTTTTGGGTACTAAAGAGGCTAGCTCTCTAGCTCCTCCTAAGACATTATTCGTTGTGGGATCGATGCTCAACAATTGGGGATTATGGAAACCAATGGTTGCAGTTACCGGTTTGGATGGACAGTTCTGGACAATGATTTACTTTGATGCAAATTCCGAGTTCAAGTTTGGAACCAAACAAAATGAATACATTGGTGTAACAGACAAGAGACTTACCATTACCGATAAGGCTAATGCCGGAGTAGCTGGCGACGACAATATTAAAGTGACCACTGCCGGTTGGTATATTGTCTATGTTAAGGCAACCGTTAAAAATAATGATTATGCATTTGCCATGACATTCTATCCGGGTGAAGTTTACTTGTTTGGCAATTCAACCGGTGGATCATGGGCTTATACGGATACTTGGAAATTTACGGCTCCTAATGCCAAAGACGGTAACTTCGTATCTCCGGCTATGACGGCAAGCGGTGAAGTTCGTATGTGTGTGAAGACGGAAGTTGATTGGTGGAGAACGGAATTTACACTCTATAAAGGTGAAATTTTCTATCGTGAAAATCAAGCTATTAATGATAGCTGGAATGCAGATAAAGGTTCCGACTATTCTATACAAGGAGCAGCAGGTAAAGTAATGCAATTGAACTTTACTGCAGGAACGGGCGAAATTAAGTAATTAACCTTTAAAAGAAGATTCATTATGAGAAAACATTTAATATATGCAGGGCTATTTCTGGCGGCGATCGGATTCTCTGCTTGTGATGAAGATTTTAAGGACTGGGCTGATCCCCAGTCCAATGCTCAGCAGGATGCGCTGGGGCAATTGACTGCTACTTATGCGGCGGGAAAGGATGCCAATATTGTAATGGATGCGGCTACAACCGATTCTGTGGAGATTGTAAAAATGGCTTCAACTACGGCAGAAGCGGGTAGCTTGATTAAAATTAATTCTCTGACATTGAACGGAACTTATACTGTGCCCTACGCAGTTAAAAGTGGAAACATAGTAAAGGTTTCATTGGCTCAGTTGGATAGTGTAACTCAGTTGGCTTATAAAAGTCGCGCTAGTGTTAGCCGTGAGTTGAAGATTGCAGTCAAAGCATCTGCAACTACTGCTGCCGGACAAGGCATTCAACTTTCTGGAAATGAAGTAACAATCAATTTAAAGCCGGGTGCAACACCTGCTGTTGATCCCGCGGGTTATTATGTAGTGGGAGACTTTAAGGGCTGGAATGCAAGTGGTGCAATTGCAATGACTAAAGATCCTAATAATGAGAACCTTTATACATTGGAGTTGGATAATACCGGTAATTCGTACTTCAAATTTTTCCCCGCTTCTGCTATTGATGGAAGTAATTTGAATTGGGATAAAGCATTAGGTAGTGCTGTGGATGGTGATACTTCTGGTGATAATTTTATAATATGGGCTAATACGCAAGCTATTAAAGCTGAGTTGGTCGGTAAGATAAAGATCACATTGGATGTTACCAATTATCGTTTCACCGTGAAAGATAACAGTGCTCCAACTGAGCTCTACATGACCGGTAGCGCTTATGCGTGGGGAGGCACATGGAATCAATTTATTCCTGTGAATAGTACAAAGGGTGCATTCTGGGGAATATACTATTTTACGGCTAATGATGAGGTAAAATTTGCCCCGCAAGCCGGATGGGGAAATGACTTTGGTTTTGCTGCTACAATTTCCGATGCATCTGTTCAACTAGCAGGTTTGTCTGATTCGGGTGGTAATATAAAAGTCGGTAAATCAGGTTGGTACTTGGTTTATGTATCTGTTGTCGGCAACGATAGAGTAGTGGCATTCGAAAAGCCAAATATCTACTTAATGGGTGATACCTCTTATGGCGGATGGAATTCACCGTTGGTTGATCAAGATCTATTCACTATTCCGACAGCTGCTAATGGTGAATTTGTCTCTCCTGCATTTGTAAAGGGTGGTGAAGTACGCATCTGCGTTCATCCTGAAACCGCAGCTACCGATTGGTGGAAAACCGAGTTCATTGTTCTTTCGGGTAAGATAGCTTATCGTGGAAATGGAGGTGATCAAGAACGCGTTCAAGGCCAAACAGGACAAAAAGTTCATTTGAACTTTACGAATAATACGGGAAGGGTAGAATAAAAATCTCATAATAGATCATAGTTAATATTGAAGCAAGCTGTTCTGGTTTACAGAGCAGCTTGCTTCTGTTTTGATGCTGCAATCGTTTACCGCTGCTAGTAGTCGTTTCTTTCTCTATTCGTACATCCGGTTCATTAATTTATTCAGCCATTCCCAACGGACATGAAACCATCGACGGGTACTGCTTTGCTTTCCTCCGAACCGTAATACGAACTCACGATAACCATGCTTTCGGAAAGGCAATCCTACATCTATGAATTCCAAATGGCGATATCCACGTTGCTTGGCATCTATTAAAGCGTGCCATACGGCTAATATCCCCGGATATTGGAGAGCGTATGTTTTTCTCATTCCTCCCGAAAACCAGAGATATGCGTTTTCACCTGAATAAATGCAGACACTTCCACCTATAATCTTGTTTTTATGGGTCACAATGAAAATCCTGCTTCTTTTGCTGCTTTGCATTTGCTGCTCCATGTAAAGGAAGAAATCTTTGTTAGGAAAATGGCGACGTATTTTTGAAGAATAGATATGATGTAGCATTTGAGCAAAAGATTGAATCTCTTCGGTAGAATGCGTTTCCCGGACTTCTGCTCCATTTATCAGCCCCTTTCTTATCTGACGTCTTCTCGAAGGACTAAAACGTTCTTCTACTTTACGGGCGCTATGTAGCGAGTTACGGACACGCAGCCAATTAATAGCAAAATAATGATTCTCTCTGAAAGCTCTATAGCCAAATAGCGCATTATCCAAATTGCGGAATTCAATCAGAAAAGATTTCTTAATTGCTATTCTTGTTAGCTCACTGAGCATGAGGTTGAAAAGCACTTCGCGATCAGTATGTTCGTTGAAATATTCTCCTTCACCATATATAACACACTTCTTGAAGAACGGGAGTCTGAAAGGGAGTGTTTTGTGTATCACAGCCAATACCTTTGCTACGGGCTTTTCATCTTCGTATGCCACAATAAGCATAGGCGTGTATCCCCGTGTTGCTTCATATATGTGAAACAACTCAGTGGAATGAAATGTGCCGTTTTCCGGCAATATAGGTATTTCGCTCCCGTGATGGTATGTGGTGAGTTTCAAAGGCATTGCTGCAAATTTAGAAAATAATCTCTTATCTTTGTCTGCTATAATAATGATAAAAGACTGAATGTGATACATTCTCTTTTATCATTTTGTTCATTATTGATTGTATTACTTTATAATTTTGCAATATGGAAAGTTTTGGCGAGTTACTGAAGAAACGTCGCAGTATGCGTAAATTTACGAATGAGGAGTTGTCACAGGATGAGGTAGTGACCTTATTGAAAGCCGCTTTAATGGCTCCTAGTTCCAAACGTTCCAACAGTTGGCAATTTGTTGTGGTGGATGAGAAAGAAAAGCTGGAGAAATTGTCACATTGCAAGGCACAAGGGGGACAATTTTTAGCAGAAGCTCCTCTTGCCATTGTTGTCCTTGGGGATCCTTTGGCAAGTGATGTGTGGATAGAAGATGCTTCAATCGCTTCAATTCTTTTACAATTGCAAGCGGAAGATATAGGACTCGGGAGTTGTTGGATACAAGTTCGTGAACGTTTTGCAGCTTCGGGCGTGCCTGCGGATGAGGTGGTGCGTGATATATTGGATATTCCTCTTCAAATGCAAGTGCTCAGTATTATTGCTATCGGGCACAAGGGTATGGAACGCAAACCATTTGATGAGGAGCATTTGTTATGGGAAAAAATTCATGTCAATAAGTTTGGAGGACAATAGCTGTGAGTGCATCAAGGGTAAATAATAATAGAGATACTTATAAAGCTGCAGCTATTGCATTAATAGTATTTGGTATACTTTATTTGATTGATAAATTAGCTTCCTTTTCTGCTCTTGGTTTGCCTTGGGTAATGAATAAAGATAATTTTCTATTGTATACAGCCTTGATTTTTCTGATTCTTAAACGTGATAAATCGGTTGGCATTATATTAGTCGGCTTATGGCTGGTTCTTAATTTTGGGTTGATCACTGCTTTGCTTGGGAGTCTGTCTGCTTATTTATTGCCTTTGGGTTTACTGCTTGTCGGATTACTCTTATATTGGCTGTCCGGAAGATAGATAAGCGGAAAGCTTTGTCTTTCGAAAGAACGAACTTTGCTGTTTTAGGAATTTTATATAAAGATGGATACATTTATTCAAGATACACCGATTGTTTTTATCGGGGCGGGTAATCTTGCTACGAACTTGGCAAAAGCTTTCTATCGTAGTGGATTCCGTATTATACAAGTCTATAGTCGTACTCAAGCTTCCGCTGCGGCATTAGCTGGTGCTGTTGAGGCTACATACACTACCGAAATTTCAGAGGTCAGAGATGACGCTGCACTTTATGTGGTGTCAGTTAAAGATGATGCATTGATTGAATTGTTGCCGGATATTGTCAGGGGCAGAAAACGTGGATTGCTCGTACATACAGCCGGGAGTATTCCAATGAATATATTGAAGGACAAGACTGAACGGTACGGGGTATTTTATCCTATGCAGACTTTTAGCAAACAGAGAGAGGTGGATTTCAAATCAATACCTATTTTCGTAGAAAGTAATTCTGCAGAAGATACTTGTTTATTGAGGGCTGTAGCTTCTATTCTTTCTGAAAAAGTTTATGAAGCTACTTCGGAACAACGGAGATATTTGCATCTTGCAGCTGTTTTTACTTGTAACTTTGCAAATCACATGTACGCTCTTGCTGCGGAACTGCTCAATAAACATAATCTTCCTTTCGAAGTGATGCTTCCTCTCATCGACGAGACTGCTGAAAAAGTACATCAGTTGACTCCTGCCCAAGCGCAAACCGGCCCTGCAATTCGGTTTGATCGTAACGTGATGGATAAACATTTAGATATGTTGTTCGATGAGCCGCGATTCAAGGAGGTATACAAATTACTAAGTGAGAGTATTTATGAATTGGCGAATAAGAATTCTTCTGCCAACAGTACAACTAAATAAAATCAAAATTGTGAGTACCATTAATTATGATTTAAAGAAGATAAAAGCACTTTTATTTGATGTTGACGGAGTCTTAAGTGCGAACGTAATTCCTATGAGTACCGAAGGGGAACCTATGCGTACGGTAAATATAAAAGATGGTTATGCTCTTCATCTTGCAGCCAAACAAGGAATGTTGTTGGGTATTATAACCGGTGGTCGTACATCTGCCGTACGTAAGCGTTTTTTGGCATTGGGCATTCCGGAAGAAGATATTTATATGGCTTCTTCGATCAAAATCCACGATTATCATGACTTTCGTGAACGTCATGCTTTATCCGATGAAGAAATTCTTTATATGGGTGACGATATCCCGGACATAGAAGTGATGCGTGAATGTGGTTTGCCTTGCTGTCCCAAGGATGCTGCGAATGAAGTTAAATCTGTTTCCCGATATATCTCGCATGTGGAAGGAGGATACGGATGTGGTCGTGATGTAGTGGAGCAAGTACTCAAAACGCAGGGGCGTTGGATGGTCGATGATGCTTTTGGATGGTAAGTTTTATATAGACAAAAATAGAATGTTGAAAAATTTAAATAAATACAAGGTAATCCTGGCATCCAATTCACCTCGAAGAAAAGAATTGTTGAGTGGCCTCGGAGTTGATTATGAAGTGAGGACTCTTCCTGATATTAAAGAAACATACCCCGGTGATTTGAAAGCCGGTAATATCCCTTTATACATCGCTCGTGAAAAAGCTGAAGCTTATCGCGGAATTATAAATCCTGATGAGCTCATTATAACAGCTGATACAATTGTCTGGCTGGATGGAGAAGTGTTGGGCAAACCGATAGACAGAGAAGATGCTTTACGTATGTTACGTTCTCTATCCGGCCGTACTCATCAAGTGTTTACGGGAGTTTGCCTGACTACGACGGGATGGCAGCGCAGCTTTATTGCTGCGACTGAAGTCCGATTTGCAGAACTAAGTGAAGAAGAAATCACTTATTATGTTGACCGCTACCTACCTATGGATAAAGCCGGTTCCTATGGCGTTCAGGAGTGGATTGGCTACATTGCCGTAGAGAATATATCCGGCAGCTATTTTAATATCATGGGTCTACCCATACAGCGGCTGTATCAGGAACTGAAAAAGATATAGCAGTATATACCTAAATCATGTCAAGCATCAATGGAATATCTTCTTCCTTGATGCCTTGGCGGATAAGGCTACTACGGTCTCTATTAAATATTTCCAGGAATATGTCTTTACCTCCACATTCCAAAATGGCTTTACTATACAATGTAACGGCATATTCAATATCTCCGCCTCCCCATGCCACATGTCCTGCGTTAAGATAATCTATTGTAAGTGGCTTGGCATTTAGTATCTTGTCATAATACTTCATGGCCTGCTCATATTTTCCGCAGATAAATGAACACCATCCTATACCACGCCATGCCTTTACGCAATCATTTTCCAGATAATCCAGTTTGAAGAAGTATTTTAATGCTTCTTCGTAATTACCTTGTTCTGCCAAGCAACTACCTGTATAGAAAAGGATATTATGATTATCCGGTTCAATAGACTCTACACGTTGATAGTATTTTAAGGCGGAATTAAAATCTTTTATTTGCCTGAAGCATGTAGCTAAATGACGTAATGTCCACAAATGATCCGGCTTCAATACATCTGCTTTCTGATAAGCATTGGTTGCTTCAAAATATCGTTTTTCCTTCTGTAAGCAATATCCGATTTTTTGAAAAATATCTGCATCGGCACTTTTTCGATCAATCAGAATCTGATAAAGTTCGATTGCTTCAACGAAGCGTTCTTTCTTAAAATGAAAGTCTGCAACAGCATTCAGTAATGCCGAATCTTTCAAAATTTCTTTTAATGCAGGGTTTCGGTGCAGAGCAATCTCTTCTTGGAAAATATTCCGGAATTCAGATTTGCGCTGACTCAATTTAAAGAATCGGTATAAGTCGTGTATATATTGATTGCTTATATTTTCAGGTCTTGCAGCATATTCTTGTAAGCTCGCATTGTTTTCCTTATCTTTCATATCCTCGCGATCTTGTGCACTAAACTGTCCAAGCATCATATCACGTTGCTTCTGAGGTAATTCGGCAATAGTAAAGCAAAATGAATATTTATCGCTATTGCAGAAAAAACCGGAGCTTAGAAGTATTGAAAGTACAGCATTTTCTCCTGTGGGATTTATACCTACCTGATGTATTACGCTGGAATGTTGTGGGTCGAAAGGATAGAACCAGTTATGTGGCTCTTTGAAGAAGGGGAAGCGCTTTAATTGAGAAAACGTACTCATATATACGTCGGCTCCTTCAAGTTGGAGTTCATTCATTTCCCTTATTTTGCTATCTAAACCCGATTTTTCGAATACTGCCTCCCAATCGGGATTTATATCATTCTCTTCCGATTCTTCAAATCCGAATCTGATATTCCTCATGATAGTGGAGTTTCTCATCATTTCGGGAATGATCTCATCGCGCATTTTTTTGTCTATCTTTTCTGTTTCCTGACTGCGAAGCAGTTGGATGTAGACCCGGTTGATTTGTTTGACAAAAGCCGGGTCCTCGCCATTAAGTGAAATACGGGCTTTTAATGCTGGATATAACTCAATGCGTTGCGGATGAATATGTAGTGTGAATATCAATCCTATCAGAGCTCTTTGGCTGGCTTGCACACTCTTATGCTGGATACCATCCAAGAGAAAATTCAATTTTTGATCGTCAAATACTTCCATTAGACTGAGGGTTACTGCACTGATGAAAAGGCATAAGTCATTTTCCGGCAAAAGATCCGATTTTAAAAAAGCCTGTGCCTGTTTAGTTTCTTCAGCGGTCCAGTGTGAATTGCTCCATGTCATAAGAAATAAAAAACGGTGTGTATCTTCGTGACGTGATAGTATTCCATTCAAACCTTGAAACCCCGGTGTCAGTCGGCATACTGCCATTTCGTCGGAGAATCCTTCGAGGACTCTTAGCAGAGTGTCCATTCCATATCCTTCAGGCGCTGAATTCTGATTATTACGAAGTATATGATAATAACTACCGGACACTTTGTCAAGCATTAGCACGCGAGCCTGATCGGCTATTTCCCAAGTATCTGCCAAAAGCTTTTTATGCAGATCATATCTGTTAGGGTCTGTCATTCCTTGCCGCATATACTGCAGCATATAACGATAAGCTGTCTGTGTCTGTTCCAGACGGTTTGTTAAGGCCCAATTATTACAGTCGCGCACAAATGATTCCAATTGGGTACAAGCTTCATTTAGCCGACGTTCACTTAATAATTCTGTGATTTGCTGATATTGTCTCAGTATTAGTTGTTCGTTCATTATCTATCCTTTCTTTAGCTTATCGCTAACTTAAACTACAAAAAAAGTGCCAAAATGTTCAATATTAGAACCTCACTTGCAATTGTGCTTGCAGTTGATTGGAATTTTTCCCTATGCGAGGGTTACAGTGCGTATATTGTGCCTGTATACGGCAACGGGGATAGAACCAATATTGCAATCCACCGGTATAGTTGGTTTGATTATCGTCCATATCCTTGTTCTTGTTGAAATAGTCGTAAGATGCGATTGCGTCCAGCTTGGGCAAGATATGGGCACACGCTGTAGCGTAGTATCCATTGCTTTCGACTTTACCGTCTTTACCGGTTAGATATTCGGTGCGGATATCAATCGGTTGGGTTTTAATTATTGCCCCGATTGACCATCGGTCGCGCGTATAGTTGTCACCCACCTTTATGTCGGAATTGGCTGCTGATGTTGCGATGGCATTTCCTTTCCCTTTAATAAATGAACTCCCTACCGATAGCCATTTCAACGGGTTGATCATGAGGTTCCCTACAATATCTTTATTTTTGTTTCTGTCTTTGACATTGATACCTTGTCCATTCATTATGGAAAAATCATAATGAAGAAATTTATTAAAGAAATCTCCATAGATAAGAAGCCCCATATCGCGTCCGCTATGCGATCCGTATAGCGGATCACTACCATTTATCCCGGCTAAATAGTTGACTGATTGTGAAGCACAATTAATTAATTCAACGGTTGAAGGCGAGAGGGGATTTTCAATACTGAATACCGTCTTGAATTGTCCCAGTCTGGCATTGAGTTGGGGAAGAAAGTGATATTCTGTATAAACTTCAAGCAGGTTTCCACCACTATTGAAGTTATACATAAAGTAGCATGACCATTTATCTGTGATCTTGCCTTCGGCCATGAAAATGATGCGTTTTATATCAAAGCTACTGCTACCACCTTCGGCGTCGTCATAGGTGAAACCGGTCTGTGCATATCCCGATAAGTTGATTCGTTCTTTCAGCGTGTTTATCGTTTTGTTGAGATTGGCTTCCTGCGCCATAATTGTGCATGTAGTGAGCAGAGATACGAATACTGGTAAAAGTCTTTTCATTGAATGGAATAAAAGCATAATACTAGATTCTTTAGATTGTGTTGTGCAGGTTAATATTAAAAAGGCAACCCTTCGTGAAAAGAGTTGCCTTTCATGCTATCTTTGTCTTTTTTATTCTTGTATTGCAGCGATACCCGGAAGAACTTTTCCTTCAATTGCTTCAAGCAATGCGCCACCTCCGGTAGATACATAAGATACGCCATCGGCTAAACCAAATTTGTTAACGCATGCAACGGAATCACCACCTCCAACTAGAGAGAATGCACCGTTTTTGGTTGCTTCGACAATAGCTTCACCTACTACGCGCGAACCTTGAGAAAAGTTATCGAATTCGAATACACCTGTAGGTCCGTTCCAAAGAATAGTCTTTGATTTTTTAATCACATCAGCGAAGATTTTTTCAGTCTCTTCAGCAATGTCCAAACCTTGCCAGCCGTCAGGTATTTCGTCTACTTTGCAAACAGCAGTGTTAGCATCGTTAGAGAAAGCATCTGCTATTTTGGCATCAACAGCCAAAACTAGGTTTACGCCTTTAGCTTTTGCTTTTTCAATCAATTCCAAAGCCAAATCCAATTTGTCTGCTTCGCAAATAGAGTTTCCAATCTTTCCACCTTCAGCTTTGGTGAAGGTGAAAGTCATACCACCGGTAATAATGAGGTTGTCTACCTTGCTCAGTAGATTTTCGATAATGTCTATTTTGGAAGAAACTTTTGAACCACCCATGATAGCTGTGAACGGACGTTGGATATTATTCAAAACTTTATCTACGGCTTTAACCTCTTTTTCCATCAAGTAGCCGAACATTTTGTGGTCTTTGTCGAAATATTTAGCAATAAGAGCTGTAGAAGCATGTGCGCGGTGTGCTGTACCAAAAGCATCGTTTACATAGCAATCTGAATAAGAAGCCAATTTCTTGGTGAATTCTTTTTGGCTCTCTTTCACAACTTTTTTGGCTGCAGCTTTTTCTTCGTCGGTTGCATCATCTGCCAAACCACGGGGTTTACCTTCTTCTTCTGCATAAAAACGAAGATTCTCGAGCAATAAAGCTTCTCCCGGTTTCAAGGCGGCAGATTTAGCAACAGCTTCTTCACCCATACAGTCATTGGCAAATTGTACTTCAACACCCATTAACTCGGATATGTGTTTTAGGATATGCTTTAAAGAGAACTTGTCAGCAGGACCTTTTGGACGTCCGAGGTGTGAACCTATAATGACGCTTCCACCATCAGCCAAAATTTTCTTCAATGTGGGGAGTGCTGCACGGATACGAGTATCATCTGTAACGTTAAAGTTTTCGTCCAAAGGTACGTTGAAATCTACACGGACGAATGCCTTTTTGTCGGCAAAATTGAATTGATCGATCGTCATAATATTCAGTTTATTTAAAAGTGTTATTAAATCTTTTTCGTGACTGCAAAGTTAGCATTATTTTCTTTTCACGACTACGAAATCGTTATTTATTCTTGCTTTTCAGGGGCTATTTTGCCCACTTTATATTTCGTGCAATAATACCTGCACATCATTTGCAATCCGCAGGTATCACACTGTGGTGTACGTGCTTGACAAATGTATCGTCCGTGCAGGATGAGCCAATGGTGGGCTATCGGAATGATGTCGGCGGGTATGTTTTTTACCAATTCTTTTTCCACGCTAAAAGGGGTAGTGCAACTGTCAGAAACCAGTCCGATACGGTGGCTTACTCGGAATACATGAGTGTCTACTGCCATGGCTGCTTTATTGAATACGACAGACTGTATTACATTCGCTGTTTTCCGCCCTACTCCGGGTAGTTTTATCAATTCTTCAAGAGTGTCGGGGACCTGACTATTGAAGTCTTTTACCAACATGCGAGCCATTCCGACTAAATGTTTCGATTTGTTATTCGGGTAGGATACGCTACGGATGTACTCGAAAATAACTTCGGGGGCGCTTGCCGCCAAGGCTTCGGGAGTAGGAAAATCACGATATAAAGCAGGGGTGATCATGTTTACCCGTTTGTCTGTACATTGAGCCGATAGAATAACGGCTATCAATAACTCGAACGGACTACCGTAGTGCAGTTCGGTCTCGGCTATCGGACGATTCTCTCGGAACCATGCGATTACTTTCTCATATCGTTCCTTTTTTCTCATCGCAACTTATATTTTTCGTAATGTGGTGCTACTTTTTTGTTAAAATAGACTGCTGATATAATGGTCAGGCATGCGCCTAATAAGTATGCCTTGTCAAAAGTGCTGATTTCTGCAATATACCCACCGGAAAGCATGCCTATGCCTATTCCAATATCCCAGGAAGTCAGGTAAGTGGAGGTAGCTGTTCCACGCTGACTGTTGGGGGCGAGATCGACAAAAATGGTGTTGTAGGCTGGAAACATGACTCCAAATCCTACCCCTAGCAGCAGGGCAATCGTGAAAAAGATGACGGTACATACAGTGCTGTTCCAGTGTATGATGTATACGCAGGCTGAAAGTAAGAAAAAACTGAGAATTACAAGGTATAATCCGGCGGAAATCACTTGGGTTGCTTTTCCACGATCGACAATCTTTCCTGAAAAGATACGTGAGATTGCCATACCGACTGCCATAAAAGTGAAGAAAAAACCTGTAGTGGCATTGACCCCGATTTGTTTGGCATACATTGCTACATAATTGGTAGTCATGCCGTAGGGTATCGAAAGAAGTAGCAGACTTACACCTGCCGGGATGCCTTTAAGAAGAATAAACCGGTCCATTGAGATTGGTTCTCGCTTTATCGGAGGCTTATAGGGAGTTTTTACCAACGAAGCACATAATAGACCTACAAAGCAGGATGCCAGGGAAGTGCAAAAAATGATAGGATAAGTTACTCCTGCATCGTGTAGGAAGAGTCCGGACATCGGACCTAAGGCCATTGCGATGTTATTGGACAGCCCATAATATCCTAATCCTTCCCCCCTTCGTGAAGAAGGCATAATGTCAATTACCACCGTATTTCCGCTTACGGTAACCATGCCAAAAGATAGGCCGTGAATGATTCTAGAAATAATGAGTAGTGTCAGTGACCCTGCAATGATGTATCCTCCAAACATGGAAGTGAAAATAAAATATGCCAGTAAATAGAGTGGTTTACGTGCAAACGTATCTAGAAAATATCCTGAAAAAGGACGGATGCACAATGCTGCTATAGTGTAGCAGGAGAGAATAATGCCGATGGTGGAATTTCCGGCACGAAAAATTTCGGAAAGATAGAAAGGAAGCACGGGGATAAGCAACCAAAAGCCAAAATAAAGCAAGAAATTAGCTGCCAATATAAAACAATAGCCGGGAGTGATTAGTCTATCTTTCATATTTATATGAAGCTTAAGGAATTAAAAAAAGTGGAAAACCGAATATGAACATTGTCGACTTAAAGACAAAGCTCGTATTTAGCTTTCCACCTGTATTTTGTCTGAACTAATATGCGGCTTCGAATTCTTTCAAGAAACGCGTATCGTTTTCGGAAAACATACGAAGGTCTTTTACCTGATATTTCAGATTTGTGATACGTTCTATACCCATACCAAGGGCATATCCACTGTATACTTTACTGTCTATGCCGTTGCTCTCAAGCACATTCGGATCTACCATTCCGCATCCTAAAATTTCCACCCATCCGGTGTGCTTACAGAACGGGCATCCTTTTCCACCGCAAATGTTGCAGCTAATATCCATCTCGGCACTTGGTTCTGTGAATGGGAAGTATGAGGGGCGCAAACGGATTTTAGTATCTGCACCAAACATCTCTTTTGCGAAAAGCAATAATACTTGCTTCAGGTCAGTAAAGGATACGTTTTTGTCTACATACAAAGCCTCCACTTGATGAAAGAAGCAGTGTGCGCGATAGCTTATTGCCTCATTACGGTATACGCGTCCCGGACAAATGATGCGGATAGGAGGTTCTGAGACTTCCATTACACGACTTTGCACAGATGAAGTGTGGGTACGCAACAGAATGTCGGGATGTGATTCAATAAAAAACGTATCTTGCATATCACGTGCCGGATGATCTTCTGCGAAATTCAATGCAGAGAATACATGCCAGTCGTCTTCTACTTCAGGACCTTCGGCAATGCTGAATCCAAGGCGTGCGAAAATATCTATGATTTCATTCTTAACAATGGAAAGCGGGTGGCGGGTACCCAGTTTTATGGGGTATGCCGAACGGGTCAAATCCAAATCGTCACAACCGGAGTCTTGTGATTCAAACTGTTCTTTAAGTGCCGCTATTCTTTCCTGTGCTTTATTTTTGAGTTCGTTTAGTCTCATTCCTACCTCTTTTTTCTGCTCCACAGCCACATTACGGAAATCAGTCATCAGTTCGTTAATGGCTCCCTTTTTGCTGAGGTATTTAATACGGAGCGCCTCCAATTCGTCGGCGTTGGCAGCTTTCAGTGCTTCCACTTCTTGCAAAAGCTCATTGATTTTAGCTATCATATCATTGATTTTTATATTTCTGCGAAATGTATAAAACGCAGCAAAGATACAATTTTCTTGCGATACCGTCTTCTCTCTTTCTTTGAATTTTGCTTTATTGTAAAGAAAATGCCAATAGTTATAATGCTCGTTTACATTACTTGTCTTGGTATATAACAATAGTTGTTATAGTGTGGTATATTACATGTTAGCACAGTGAATGGTATTCATATCGTAAAAAATCTCCTTTTGGTCCTTTTTCATTGCGTGCATCCCCTAATATTTTAAATTTCTTATAAAACTTTTCGCCGTACGCGCGCGCCGCGTACTCATGTTTTTTACCCTAAAAACATAAGTGTATATATGTACGGCGAAAAAGTCTTTTAAAATAAAACATAATACGCATGCGCGTAATATAATATAGTGTAGAAGAGTTAATGGCTAGTATTAGCGGACTTTTTATCTTGATATTTTTGGTATAAATTGTTGATTGTTAAGTGTTTGGTCTATTTTTTTTCTTGTTTATGCAACTAACTATTTCTTTTCCTTATGATGAAAAATGTACAAATAGTATATATCTCTATTTATCGAATTATTACAGATATCTGTTTAAATAAAAAAGTAAACTTTTAATTTTTCATCCTAAATTTCTGGAAAATAGGTTTTTTTTTATTTTTAATGGATAAAATAATAAAGTAATGGATAATATATACAACAAAATAACTAAATTTGCGAACATATTTATGATATCGTTGTTTATATATCTATTAATTATTTTATTTTATATCAATTAATTTTTTTATGATGAAAAAGTTTTTATTTGTTGCTGTATTAGGCATTGTATCAGTTGCAGGTTCTGCACAGAATCTTTTATTAGGGAATAAAGTGAAAGACAACTGGTCTGTTGGGCTTAATTTCGGTGGAGTTACCCCTCTTAAACATAGTGCTTTTTTTCCGAACATGCGTCCTACTATGGGATTGGAGTTGAATAAGCAATTAACGCCGGTGGTTGGTTTTGGTCTCGAAGGATTATGGTCTGTCAATACCAGTGCAAGTCGTACTGCATTTGACAACTCCAATGTGAGTCTTTTGAGTAAATTCAATTTGAATAATTTATTTGGAAGCTATCTTGGTGCTCCTCGTCCGTTTGAAGTTGAAGCAGTAGCCGGTTTTGGTTGGTTGCATGGATATGTAAATGGAAACGGTGACCAGAACGATTTATCTTCTAAGTTGGGATTGAATTTCAATTTCAATCTTGGTCAGGAAAAAGCATGGACACTTGCTGTGAAGCCGGCTTTAGTTTACAATCTGCAGGGAGATAAACCAGAGCATGGTGTTCGTTTTAATGCTAATAATGCAGCGGTAGAAATTACGGCGGGATTGATTTATCATTTTAAGAACTCAAATGGCAAGCATTATATGACTCTGGGTAAGGCTTACGATCAGGTGGAAGTAGATGGACTGAATTCCAAAGTAAACGATTTGCGTTCTGAACTTCAAGACCAGCAAAATCAGTCACAAACTGCTCAGCAAGCTGCTAATCAGAAGATAAATGAGTTGCAAAATGCATTAAATGCTTGCCGTAGCCAAAAACCGACTGTTGTGACAAACACCAATGCCACTATGGAATCTTATGTAAGCTTCCGTCAGGGAAAGGCTACAGTTGATACTGCTCAATTGCCTAATGTGGAACGTATCGCGACTTATTTGAAAAATCATTCCAATGCAACAGTCGTAATTAAAGGTTATGCTTCGCCCGAAGGTGGTGCCGAGATTAACACTAAGATTGCAAATCAACGGGCAGAAGCTGTGAAAGATCTGTTGGTTAGCAAATATAAGATAGCTTCTACAAGAATTTCTGCTGAAGGACAAGGCGTAGGTAATATGTTTTCTGAACCGGATTGGAACAGAGTAAGTATTTGTACGCTTGAAAATTCAAAATAAGCTTTGATATTTTATTTATCACTTTAAAGTTAGAGATTTTAGATCTATAAAAACAAGAGCTACTCTATAAGAGAGTAGCTCTTGTTGATTAATGATTGACAGATAATTTTGCATTTATGCTATTTTAATTGTTGATCCATCCATGTAAGTCTTGCGGATAACCAGTTTTTTAAATATTTTATTTCATTCTCGTAGCTGCCTGTTACTACTGCATTTGGCCAAACGTATTGATTTAAAATATTCCAGCGTTTGAAATTTTTTTTCTGGGATATCTCCATTTGCTTTGAATTTGTATCGATAAATGTGTTGAATTCCTTCAGCTTATCACCTCGTAATTCCTTCCAACGTTTTTTTACCATATTTTGAAACTCGGGATATGCAAACAATTTCTGATACCATGCAGCATTGCTGGCATACCATCCTGCTGTTTTATCGCAGCCGTAATAGTTCACATTCCCAAATCCCAAATCGTAGTCCCATATAGGGCCAAAATATAATTTATCATCACCTTTGTTTTTGAATACGAAAGTGCTTAGCCTCAAGTTTCCATCCACATTTTTTGATAATTCGTTTAAAAGGAGGTAGTCGACAAACGATTTCATATCCACATATTTAGGTAATTCATTCATGGTGTTAATGCCATCTTTGGCATATATGATGTTTTCAATGTTTTGGATATAGTCGGTAATATACCCTTTTTGGTTGTCCGGTATGTTTTCAGGATCTTGAATGCAAAAAATCATTTCTGCATTTTGGGTCTTAAACCAACTAGGCTCACCCATACGTTCATCCACTTCTAGCAGATACCCACCACTAATATCGTTATCAGTCGGTTTTAATGAACTTATATTAAGTCTGTTTTTGTCTATTCTGATTTGCTCGGAAAGCAAGTAGTTGCCTATGGAATCTCCATTTAATACCACATCAACATATTGGGAGCGTGGGGTATAGGTGAAGCCCATGCGACGGCTAATTTCAAACGCCAGGGAATTACGTAATAACGTTTTATCCGAATAGTTAGCTAACAATATCCAATGCTTGCTCAATGGCATGTCAAGGATAGCGGTGCTACTCTCTAGTTTGATGCGATAGGGCTTCTTGGGCATATCCCATGTACTGTTTCCACGTCCTTTGATCTGCATATTCCCATTAGAGAGTGTAGTTGTCTTTTCTCCCATATTGTTTCTTCCTGCAATTGAGAATGTAGCGTCCACATAAATGTCTTTGGAATTGATCACTTGACGGTTCTTTGTTTCAATATTCAGAATGGGGTAATAAAACCCTTTATTGGCGGGCTGCCCTTTTTGATTAATTTTGATAATAAGAGACTTATTTTTCGTTTTGATATACAATTCTACAAGTCTTTGAATCTTAAGATCATTTGTTTGTGCGGTTATTTCGATAGAGCTTTTCCCATCGCCATCTTGCTGGCTTGTGGTACACCAAGCTTGTCCGGCTTGGAAGATAAGCTTCCATTCTACATTAGATTCAATCGTTATGGTGTGAGTGCCTCCGTCAGGCTCAAACTCTAGGGTTTGTACAGATGCGGTAAGAGTTTCCTCTTTTTCATTAGAACAGGCATTGAGTACCAGAAAAAGCGTTAAGGCGAGGATGTGGGAAAAAGGTTTTCTCATATAAATTAGTATTAGATATTTAAAATCATTGTAAAACACACGAATAGTACATCATGCTTCACGATGACTGGTATCGGAAAGCTGGAAATACTTATAAAGAAAGACAGGTGGAGAGTGAAGATATCGAGTATTTATTGAAATAACTCGATGTATGTGGAGCATAGCGGACTCGAACCGCTCACCTCGACACTGCCAGTGTCGCGCTCTAGCCAGATGAGCTAATACCCCTTTTCTTATTATCGCTTATAAAGACAAGTCATTGTCTTTTTTGATGCGGCAAATATAATGGATAATTCTGAAATAATTGCTAAGTTTGCACTATAAAGTTAAAGATAAAAATATGTTGATATACAATACGACTTATCAGGTGGAAGAAGGGTTAGAACAGAGTTTCTTGATCTGGTTGAAAGAATGCTGTTTAATAGAGGCAGCAAAAGGAGGTATTTTGTCTTCCCCCCGTATCACAAGAGTGTTAAGTCACAGGGAAGAGGGGAGTAGCTGTTATTCTCTTCAATTTGAAGTGGAAAATTCCGGTCTGTTACACCGCTGGCATCTTGAACATGGAGCCAGACTAAATGATGAGTTGCTAAAGGTTTTTAAAGATAAGGTTGTGGGATTCCCTACTTTGATGGAGGTCATAGAGTGATACAACCTGTTAAGGAGAAAATCATAATGGGCATTGACCCCGGTACCACCATTATGGGTTATGGAGTACTTAGGGTGCAAGGTACAAAACCGGAAATGGTTGCTATGGGTATTATTGATCTTAGAAAATATCGTGACCATTATCTTAAGTTGCGGCATATCCATGAGCGGGTACTTAGTCTTATTGAAAGTTATTTACCCGATGAAATGGCTATTGAAGCTCCTTTCTTTGGAAAGAATGTACAGTCCATGTTGAAGTTGGGCAGGGCGCAAGGAGTGGCAATGGCTGTGGCTCTGAGTCGGGATATTCCCATAACCGAATACGCTCCTTTGAAAATAAAAATGGCGATTACCGGTAACGGTCAGGCATCGAAAGAACAAGTCGCAGACATGTTGCAAAGGATGCTTCATTTTCCCAAGGAAGAAATGCCGACATTTATGGATGCGACTGATGGCTTGGCGGCAGCATATTGTCATTTTTTACAGATGGGACGCCCCAAAACAGAAAAAGGGTATCATAGCTGGAAAGATTATGTGGCTAAGAATCCCGATAAAATAAAGTAATATGAAATTGAGTAATTGGATTTTGCTTGGGACTGTTCTTGTGGCGATAGCCGGGTGCAGTTCGGTGAAAAAAGAATATAGATCGTACGATTCATATCCTGTTCGTTCGGGAGATTTGTTAGAAATGGAATATACGCCTCAAGCAACTACTTTCTATTTATGGTCACCGACGGCCGATGAAGTGCGTGTAATGTTGTATGATGCCGGTGATAAAGGACATGCGTATGAAACGGTACACATGGAATGTTCGGAAGATGGCACGTGGAAGGCAAAGGTGGAGCGAAATTTGTTAGGAAAGTTCTACACATTTAATGTGAAGATCAAAGATAAATGGATGGGGGATACACCGGGCATTAATGCCCGAGCAGTCGGAGTGAACGGAAAGCGTGCCGCCATTATTGATATGACCAAGACCGATCCTATGGGTTGGGCTGAAGATAGACGACCGGAACTGGCTTCTCCTGCTGATGCCATTATTTATGAAATGCATTTCCGTGATTTTTCCATATCCAATTCTTCGGGAATTAAGCATAGAGGTAAGTTTTTGGCATTGACGGAAAAGGGTACAGTTAGTCCGGAAAATCTTTCTACGGGTATTGATCACTTGAAAGAGCTTGGGGTAACACATGTACATTTGCTTCCTTCATTCGACTTTGCTTCCATTGATGAAACCAAGCTTCGAGAAAATAAATATAATTGGGGGTATGATCCGCAAAATTATAATGTACCCGAAGGATCTTATTCGACAGACCCCTATAATCCTGTGATTCGTATCAGGGAATTTAAACAAATGGTACAGGCTCTCCACAAAGCCGGTATCCGGGTGGTGATGGATGTGGTCTACAATCATACATTCAATGCTAAGGAAAGTAATTTCGAACGTACTGTTCCCGGATATTTCTATCGTCTGAAACAGGATGGCAGTTTAGCTGATGGGTCAGGATGTGGAAATGAGACGGCAAGCAATCGTCCGATGATGCGTAAGTTCATGGTTGAGTCTGTATTGTATTGGATAAAAGAATACCATGTAGACGGTTTCCGTTTTGACTTGATGGGCATCCATGATATTGAAACGATGAATGAAATCCGTAGTGCAGTCTCGGCGGTAGATCCTACCATTCTTATTTATGGAGAAGGCTGGGCGGCGCAAACTCCCCGATATTCCGCCGATTCGCTGGCAATGAAAGCCAATATACATAAAATGCCCGGGATTGCAGCATTCTCTGATGAGTTGAGAGATGCTCTTCGCGGACCTTTCAATGATAATCATAAAGGTGCTTTTCTTGCAGGTTATCCTGGTAAAGAGATGAGTCTTAAATTTGGAATTGCCGGTGCCATCCGACATCCTCAAGTTAAGAATGATTCGGTAAATTATAGCAAAGCGCCATGGGCTATGGAGCCCTCGCAAATGATCAGCTATGTTTCCTGTCATGACGATATGTGCCTTGTCGATCGACTGAGAGCAAGCATACCGGGAATCAAACAGGAAGAATTGATCGATCTGGATAAGTTGGCTCAGACGGCAGTGTTTACTTCGCAGGGCATTCCTTTTATTTATGCCGGTGAGGAGGTCATGCGTGATAAGAAAGGTGTGCACAATAGCTTCCAAAGCCCTGACTCAATCAATGCGATTGATTGGCACCGGAAGGCTGAACATGCTGATGTGTTTGCATATTATAAAGGATTGATTCTATTGCGTAAGCTACATCCTGCTTTTCGTATGGGAAGTGGTGATATGGTTCGTAAAAACCTTGAATTTCTTCCTGTTTCAGCTCGTAATATCGTAGCTTTCCGATTAAAGAACTATGCTAACGGTGATAGTTGGGGAGATATTATTGTAGTACTTAATGCTCGCAAAGAATCAATTAAGCAATCAGTCCCCGACGGAAAGTATGTGGCTGTTTGCAGGAATGGACAGATTAATTTGCAGGGACTTGGAATGATGTATGGTCCTGAAGTGGCGGTTCCTGCTCAGTCAGCATTGATCATTTATAAATAAGTATGCAACAAGATATAATACACATGGCGGGTGGCGTAGCGCGCAACCCGCTTGTTCGTTTGGCACATCCTGTCAATTTAGATTTTTCTGCGGGAGAACATATTGCAATCGTAGGGCCCAATGGTGCAGGTAAAAGTTTGTTGGTCGATCTTCTTATTGGCAAATATCCGTTACGTGAAGGAAAGCTTACATATAATTTCTATCCTTCAACGGCAAGTACGGCTTATGAAAATATAAAATACATTACTTTCCGGGATACTTATGGAACGGCAGATGCGAACTATTATTATCAGCAGCGTTGGAACAGTCATGATCTGGATGATGTTCCGGATGTGCGTGAAATTTTGGGGGATATAAAAGATAAGGAATTACAGGATGAACTTTTCAGTCTATTTCATATTGACCCTATGCTGGATAAGAAGATCGTTCTTCTTTCCAGTGGGGAATTGCGCAAGTTTCAACTGACCAAGACTTTATTATCTACTCCTAGAGTCTTGATTATGGATAATCCTTTTATCGGACTTGATGCTGTAACGAGAACTCTTTTACTCGATTTACTCGAACATCTGTCACGCAAACATGCGTTGCAGTTAGTACTTGTACTTTCCATGTTTGATGATATACCACCTTTTGTTACTCATGTAGTACCTGTACAAGGAATGACAGTTGGGGAGAAGATAAGCCGGGAAACATATATGAATGAATTTCATTTTAATGAAAATCATTCTGATGCAGAGCTTCTGCATGCGCGTATTGTAAACTTGCCTTATAGTGATTCTAATTATACTTCCAAGGAAGTGGTGAAACTGAATAAAGTCGGTATCCGATATGGAGAGCGTACTATATTGAAAGAGCTTGATTGGACAGTGAAGCGTGGTGAAAAATGGGCATTGAGCGGAGAGAATGGTTCGGGTAAATCCACATTACTCAGCCTGGTTTGTGCTGATAATCCACAGTCTTATGCTTGCGACATCAGTTTGTTCGGACGTAAACGGGGAACAGGTGAAAGTATTTGGGAAATAAAAAAGCATATCGGCTATGTCAGTCCTGAAATGCATAGGGCTTATCTGAAAAATATACCGGCTGTTGATATTGTTGCGTCAGGTCTTCATGATAGTATCGGGCTGTATAAGCGTACACATTCCGACCAAGTGGCAATATGTGAATGGTGGATGGATATATTTGGAGTTGTCGGTTTGAAAGACAAGCCTTTTCTTCAACTATCAGGTGGAGAGCAAAGACTGACTTTATTGGCGAGGGCATTTGTGAAAGATCCCGAATTACTTATATTGGATGAACCTCTTCACGGATTGGATACTTTTAATCGATTTCGTGTTAAAAAAATTATTGAAGCTTTTTGTTCCCGTAGGGATAAAACCCTCGTGATGGTGACTCATTATGAAAATGAATTGCCTACGGTTATTACCGATAAAATTCTGTTGAAGCGGAATTGATAGTATTTGTAGCTGTCTAAAACAGGAGTTGTACGCTTATGATGAATAAAAAAGTTGTGTCGTTGTGTTAACTACTGTTATTTTACAGTATTAAACCTCAATAACGGTTGAGGATTGCATAAAAGAACTATTTTTGTCTTTCGTATTTAATCTAAATTGAAGGCCAATGCGAGAAAGACTCTTAGGTTTGTTAAAAACGTATCTACTTTTTGTTGTAATTTTTGTAATCCAAAAGCCGTTATTTATCTTTTATTATAGCTCCATGTACACCGGATTATCTGCGATGGATATTCTCCAGGTGATGTGGCATGGACTTCCTTTAGATCTTTCTTTAGCCGGCTATTTTAGTGTGATACCCGGTTTTCTTTTTCTCGCTTCTTCTTGTGCACTTTCCGATGTACTTCGTAAAATCTGGAACATTTATTATCTGATACTTTCTATATTGCTCTCTATGATTTTCACAATCGATTTGGCATTGTATGAATATTGGGGTTTCCGTTTAGATGCAACCCCGCTGTTTTATTTCTTCTCTTCACCTAAAGATGCCATAGCGAGTGTGAGTTTGTCGGTTGTGTTCGTGGGGATAGGAGTGATGCTGGTCTATGCAGGGGTTCTTTATCTCATATTCTATTTTGTCCAGCGAAGTATCTGGCGCGGCTTGAAACTCCCTTTCCATTATTTGAAAGTGGCAGGTATCCTTTTATTGGTGACCGGCTTATTGTTTATTCCTATACGTGGTGGCTTCACTGTATCTACAATGAATGTAGGAAAGGTCTATTTCAGTTCAAATCAACGGCTGAATCATGCTGCGATTAACCCTGTATTCAGCCTGATGGAATCGTTGGCCAAGCAGACGGACTTTAGTAAACAATACCGTTTTATGGAATCTGCTCAAGCGGATAAGCTGATTAAAAAAATGCTTGATCCTGCAGTATTGGATAGTACGGCTGTTGTGCCCGACACTCTACATACAGTCTTGTTTAATACCAAACGCCCTAATGTAATATTTGTCATAATGGAGAGCTTCTCCTCCAAGCTGATGAAATCATTGGGAGGTGAGCCAAATGTGGCAGTCAATTTGGATACTTTGGCACAAGAGGGAGTGCTGTTTACCAATTTCTATGCAAACAGTTTCCGTACAGACAGAGGCGTGGTTGCCGTTTTAAGTGGATATCCCGCCCAACCAACCACCAGTCTTATGAAATATCCTCATAAAATACAATCGGTTCCTTCCATTGCCGGTAGTTTAAAGAAAGCCGGTTACCGGACTAAATATTATTATGGAGGTGATGCCGATTTTACCAATATGCGTTCTTATGTCATAACTTCCGGATTTGATGAGTTGATCTCCGATGTTGATTTTCCAGTATCGGAACGTTTAAGCAAATGGGGAGTACATGATCATCTTGTATTTAAACGTTTATTGCAGGATCTGAATGCTGAATCCACAGCTTCAAGTAAATTAGCTGGAGCTGCCAAACGTCCTTTCTTTAAAGTGGTTCAGACATCCAGCAGCCATGAGCCTTTTGAAGTACCCTATCGTCGTTTGACGAATAAACGATTGAATGCTTTTGCTTATACTGACAGTTGTGTTGGTGATTTCGTAAGGCATTTCCGTCGTCTTCCCCAGTGGAAAAATACTGTCATAATATTGGTTCCCGATCACTTGGGAGCATACCCGGAACATATAGATAACTTATCTATCGAACGCTATCAGATACCTTTGATTTTGATAGGAGGTGCTGTTCGTGAACCTAAACATATTCCTGTTTATGGGTCCCAACATGATATTGCAGCAACATTGCTGGCACAACTGGCTTTACCGCATTCGATGTTCACGTTTAGTAAAGATATGCTGAACCCACTTTCTCCCCATTTTGCTTTCTTTACCGTTCCTGATGCCTTTGGTATGGCAACTCTTGACAACAGAGTGATGTATAATTGTGAGTCAAAGAGTGTTGCTGTGGATGAAGGAGCTGCTAAAGGTAAAAATTTGGAATCGGCTAAAGCATACTTGCAAAAAATATATGATGATATAGCTAAAAGATAATACAATGATACTGTTAGATGTTCTGCATGAAGTAAATGAAGCGGATACCGACGCTTTTTTTCTGATCAACAAGATGCATTGTTCTTTTTTGGACACGTTTATGAGTGCATATAGCGGTAAAGTCATCTGGATTCCAATGTACCTGTCCATTTGGTACGTCATGATTCGTAATTTCCATTGGAAAGTGACATTGCTCTGCATGATTGGGCTGGGACTAACCATTACTATTGCCGATCAGATTGGTGCCACATTGATTCGCCCCTTAGTAGAGCGTCTCCGTCCGGCTCATTTGGAAAATCCTATATCCTGCATGGTACATATTGTAGATGGATATCGAGGAGGACGCTATGGTTTTCCTTCATGCCATGCTGCCAATACATTTGGGTTGGCCTTTTTTATTTGCTTTTTATTCAGGAAACAATGGCTTACGCTTTTTATGATGGCATGGGCCTTGCTTACATGTTATTCGCGGATCTACTTGGGCGTGCATTATCCCGGTGATATTATAGCCGGTACTATTCTAGGTTTGATCGCTGCTTATTTGATGTTTCGCTTATTCCGACGGGTGAGTGGTCATACCCGCATGGAGCATGTGAAGCATATCAATGCGCCTGTATTGATTGGTGGGGTAACCATTTTCGGCATTCTATGTTATTCTATTATTCGTAGTGTGTGGGGCTAGAATTGATAACCTACTTCAAACATAAATTCACGTGGTCGTATATCCAACTGTGAGGTAGTGCTCTGTGTTGTAGAATAGATAGTGTATGCATATTTCTTTTTATTAAAAAGATTGTTGAGTGTGGCATTAATATTCCATTTTCTTTTTCTGTATTTTACGGATGCATCAGCAAACAATGTATTAATAAGAGTTCCATTCCCTAATTCATTCCGATAGTGTTCACCGGAAAGTCGAACGTCTATCTTACCAATACTAAATGTTAGGTGCAAATGTTGCTGTATATTCATTAATGTTGGTAATTTGTGACCTTCTACACTACTATGGGTATATCCTAACTTAGCATTATATTCCGCTTCAAAAGTGTTATTAGGTGACCATATTAATTGGGGCTCTGTACTTATGTTATTATATCGGTAAGCTTGTAAAGTCGCTGAAGTATAATTCTCATTATTGCTTGAAAAGTTAGATGCATGTGAGTTGTTGTTACTAAGTTCTTTTCCTTTGTTACGACTGGCCTGTAAGGTCAATGATGTTTTTAAATGCCAATCGTATATTCCTTTAGAAATGGTACTGCTGAAAAGCCAGTTATCTATATGGTTGGAGAAATTCCGTAGGGTATAATTGCTGACTTGATTCGATATGTTTTGTTCATTAATGGTATTACGTTCCAGGCGATTATATCCTAATTGGGCTGTCACAAAAAACTCTTGCACAGTATTTTTGTATTCGCCATAGAGATTATAGCTTTGCCGGGTGTTTATGGGAAAGGTACCGTCTCCGCTTCGCCAAGTGCGATAATCAGTACGATAAGGATAAGGATAAATTCCGGTAATATCTCCCGCGCTACGATTTATATTTCCATAGACAGAAAGTTTCCAATGATAGTTTATTTGATAACGTCCATAAAATATAGGATTTATATTCGGTAATGAGTAATTTAATGAAAAGTATCGCTTGTATTGTGTTGGTAATGTGAGACTAATGAGCATCTTATCATACTCAATCTGAAATAGAGGGTTGAAATATACACTCAAGTAAGAGGTGTCGAATGGAGTGTTTTTAAGTGTATTATTTGTGTTGATTTGTGTTGAATTCCATTCTCCTTGTATTCCAACTTTATACTGCTGTGTAAAACCATTATGTTTTTTTAGATAGGATACATAATTGTCTCCAGACAGGCAGTGTTGACGAAAGTTTTCTTTTCCAGTATTCAGAAGGAGCGATGCCGGTAGATATGCATAATAAGCGCTTGAGTATAATCCCCAAGTTTCCGATCTCCGGTTTTTGATAAGGCTAAAAATATTATTCACAGTCATTCGTGACGAACGGATTGTTTGTTCTAGCTCCGGTGTGATACCTTTTTCCGTTTCACCTTCCACCTTAAAATGATCCTTTAGATAATGCATCGCATTGTTGTCTTCATACTCCATATCTATATTTGCAGCATCTCGTATTAACCGATAATGATAGCTTTCATCTATGCGGGTTGTGTCATCCGGCAGATAATAAAGCTGTGTATTCTGCTTCTGCTGCCGGATACGATCGTGGGTATATCCGGTTTGAATGCGTAAAGATTGTTCATCATTCCAACGATACATCCGGTTACCGTTTAAAGTATGGGTTTCGTTAAATAATAGACGTGTTTTATCAAGAGGTGCATTAATATCGGGCACACTCAGAAAGCTGCTTAAAGCTGCAGGTTCATCGGGGTTATAATTTACCATCAGACGTTGTTCATTGCTAAGGTCTGTCCCGTTATTATTTGTTTTGTAGGCGTAGAGGCTCTGATTCCCTTTGCCCAATTGCAGTCCACTGAGAGTGCCTTTCCAAAGCCATCGTTTATTGGTGTTCTCTTGTGTCGGATCTTCATCGTTTAATAAAGAAGAGTTGCTTTGACTCACTCCTGTGCCGAATGTCCCGTTTACGATCCACTGATCACGTACTTTGGGGTCTAATTTAAGATTTAATGCCACCTCATCTGAATTAATCTTACCTTTCAGCGCTTTTATCGATTGGTAATTTTCCATGATTTCGGCAGTTTTCACCGCTTTAGCACTGAGGTTATTATTTATTTGATTGTATCGTCCTCCTGTTAAATCCATTCCTTCTACAAAATAATGATCGATAGCCTTCCCTTTATATTTTACCTGTCCATTTTCATCGATATCTATCCCGGGTAACTTTTTTAATACATCTTTTATGTATAAGTCTTTTGAAGAAGTAAATTCCGACAAATCATATCGTATGGTATCTTTCTGGCTATAAACCCTTCCGGGATGTATCACAACTTCTTTCAACGCGATAGCCTCGGGCTGGAGATTGATGTTTAAAATACTTGCATCATGTATATCTTGAATTACTTTCCGGTATCCTAATAACGAGGCGGTAAGTTGCAATGTTTCATTGTACTTCCAAGATAGTGTATAATGTCCTTTTGCATCAGTCAGTGCATAGTCGATCATGACTTTATTTCGTATTAAACCGATCATTACAGATTCTAAAGGCTGATGGTTTTCAGCATCTGTCACTATGCCGCTTATCCTTTGGGCATGCATTGGCAATGCCATGAATATGTATAGGATAATATACCCGATCGTTGTTGATCTGTGCTTCATTCTCTTTCCAGTGGATTATATGGCATGTTCTTAGGCCCTTTTGCAGGATTACCCTGTCCATCACTTATGCTGATTTTTACATTGGGATTGGAACTGGTGATGAATCCTATCGGGTCGGCATTGTAACGTTCATGTATCTTGTTATATGCTTTGCGATTGATCGGTTCATAACTTTTTCCGTAAAACAGGATGGGCTTGTTGGCGTGGCATTGCTCTATTCCCGTGCAGAGAAATACATACTGTTTTTCTTTGTCTTCCGCTTTAATGATTAACCCAGGTAGACCATATAGCTTCCATGGACCTTCACTGATGGGAATTTCGGTCGTAAACCAAGCTGTCCAATTGCGCCCTTTGAATCTGCATTCCGCTTTACGACATGAAAAAGAGAGTATAGTGGCTGTGTCATTCTGCAATATCCATTGAGGCACCTCATCCTGTTCTTCGCAACTCAAACGAGTCATTCCGGCTATTTCATCCAGAGTGGTGACTTTTCCCGAAGGATATCCCTTGAAAGTAGCTTCGTTCAGTTTACTTTTGCCATATTGTTTCAGATGATCATTAATGGTTTCCTGAGAAACTTTATTTGCAAAGTCGGCATTAAGCACCGAATCACGAACATACTTGGTATAACTGTAAAATTTAGACATACCTTTTCCTATTTCCAGCATCATACTTTCTTCACTTGTTTTATCTTTATTCAATGTATCGGGTATGATCAGGGTCTGGTATTGTACTGTAAGACGTACTGTTCCAATGGTGTCTTGCTTTATTTTGCTACCATCACTGATGATAAATTGCGCATGTGCTTTCATTGTAAATACAATGCTCATGCAAGCGAATAAAATCGTAATCTTTGTTTTCATATACTTGTGAGTTTTTTGATTTTAATGGTTATTCATATATTGTGCTATGATATTGGGAATGAATCAGATTATATTCCAACTCATCTACTGAATGACGATACAATCAATGCGTATGATTCCCACAATCAATACGTATGATTCCTAGAATCAATGCCATTGATTGTGGGATGACTCCTGATGGAATACTTCTTGAATCCATGCACGGGAGATGCTCTTTTCAGTAGGTATTACAGTCAATAAATAAATAATCATCTTGTTTATTGTTTATGCAAATGTATTTGCCTTTGCGAAGTATATAGAATAAAAGTTATTACTGAAATATTACGTAGGCGATAATAACTCTTGCGCGCGTACTTTATTTTATAATGAATGGTTTACCTTTGCTTGCACAAGGAAATCTGAATTTCTAAAGAGGAGTGCTTGAAAAATGTTTCAATAAATAAAGGTAGATATTCTTACAGATAGGTCGCAATGGATGTCTATGTTTTTTTATGTATATATCTTAAATAATTTTGTGATATGGAGCGTAGAATAAGAATTGTATGGGGACTTTCTATTTTAGCAATGTTACTAATAACCATCGGACAAGGCTATTGGCTGATAAACCAATATAAATATGTCAATGATGAAAGGGCGCATGAACTTTATGATGATATTTTAAAAACAGCAAAGCTTAATGATTCCATCCGTAGCTTGAAACCGGAAAGAGTGCTGGGCAAAGGACATGCTTTTTATAATATCAAAATGACTCAGCAGGGACCAAATAAAATAGTAAATACATTAGTTTTGGGTGCTGTATCTCTGAAAGATAGCGCCATAGGATCTTCACGTTCAGGAATAGAGAAGCATGTTGATTTGAATAAAATGGTAGATAGCATAAGGCGTAACTCGTCTAATGATTCGTGGACTCGATATATTGCAACTCATAAAGTATTGTATAAAGATTCTTTTCAGATTGCATTTCCAACCTTTGCAACTGTCAATTTGAATCTGCTTGTTGAACTTTATCGGTTAGAAGTGAGCTCACCCTTTAGCTTGCAACGTTTCGATTCCTTGCTCACATTGAAGGTAAAGAATATCCCTTTTACTACAAAGCTTGAAATATCGAAGGATACGACTTTTCAGTGGGAACCGAAAATGAAACAAACCTATACGCTGTTACATCCCAAATTGGAGGTTCGTTATCCTTATAATCCTTTGAAACATCAGTTTTTGGTTGTTGACGTTGATGTTATGCCCCATGTTTTGCTGGTGCGCATGGGATGGCAACTATTGGGAAGTATTTGTTTAATTCTATTGCTAGGCCTTTGTCTCTGGCTTCAGATAAAGACAATCCTGAAGCAAAAACGGATAGACGAGTTACGAAAAAGTTTTGTGAACACGATGATTCATGAATTGAAACGTCCGGTACAGGCTCTGAAGATGTGTGTGTCTTTTTTGAATGATAAAATTTTACGTACGGATGAAAAAGCTATGGATGAAGTAATACGTGACTCAATGTCCGAACTGGACAACCTTTCCGCATATCTATCTAAATTGCGTGATATGACCCGTGCTGATGATGAACATACACAACTCGTTATTCGTACTTTCGATTTAAAAGAAGTGGTGGAAAAGCTGCTTCGTCTTTGTCATATTTCTGAAGGAAAACAAGTTTCGGTTGAAACCCATTACAGTGAAAATATTTTGGTTACTGCCGATCCGATACATATTGCTAACATGATCAGTAATTTAATAGAGAATTCAATAAAATATTCCGAAGAGTCCGTGCATATTACAATTAATTGTGACTTACGCGATCATTTATTGACGTTACGGGTTGCTGACGATGGAATTGGCGTTCCCATTGCTGAGCAAGGGCGGGTATTTGATAAGTTTTATAGAGCTAGTAATGTCAACGGTCGCTCTTTACCAGGAATTGGTCTCGGACTAAGTTACGTAAAGCTTTTGGTTGAATCTCATCATGGAACCATATCTTTAATCAGCCAACCGGGAAAAGGCACTGAGGTGAGTATTTGTATTCCACAATGAAACTAAAGTAAGAGCTCTCTATCATTTATCAGTGCTTAAAGAACCATATATTCATGTATATTTATCTAATTAGTAGATTTAAAATGATTGGATTAGTTTGATTCTGAGAAAAATATTATATATGTTTTTTCTTTTACAACTTTTTTCTTGCAGATATGAAACCTTTAAAGATTCTTTTTGTCGATGACGATTTAAAGTATTCCATGCTACTGAAACGCTTTTTGGAAAAGGAGGGATACGAAGTAACGTATGCCGGTAACGGCAATATAGCATTGGAACAATATCTTGTGATAAAGCCGGATCTTGTATTGCTTGATATTAATATGCCTGGTTATAATGGATTTGAAGTTGCTGAGCGTATCCGATTACAAGACAAGCATGTGCTTATTTTCTTTTTATCAGACAGAAGTGACAAGATGGATCGCTTACAAGGTTTTCAATTGAAAGCAAACGATTATTTGGCTAAGCCTTTTTATCCGGAAGAACTTATAGCTCGTATTCGTGAGCGTTTCTCCTTTTCATTCTGCGATAATATAGAAGATGAGATTTATAATTTCGGGCACTCGGTTTTTAATTATAGCACTAATGAAATTAGGGTAGGGAATAATAAAGTCCTCATAACTTCACGTCAAGCGGACCTACTTCGTCTGCTTGCAAGGAATCTTAATAAAACAGTAGATCGGAACGTTTTGCTTGAAGCAATATGGGGGAATACCTCCTATGCTAATTCTTTGGCGCTTAATGTGCAAATCACCTATTTACGTAAGGCCCTTCGGCATGATTCGATAATCAAGATTGAATCGCTAATGAAGAAAGGCTATATATTGAAAGATATATAGTCTATAGATTGGAATAAAAAGGGCTTTACTAAGCCTAAATTATTGACAGCTAACGATATCTTTCGAATGGAATATAATTAATAGATGAGCGTAAAATCTGCCCATACAGGTAGATGATCGCTATATCCCCCTATATATTTCATTCCCTGGTATGTGCGAAAAGGCTGTTTCCCTCCATTGCGCTCATCGTCCGTTAGAATAAAAGAGTCATGGAATACGTCGGCTTTTGACGGATCGGTATGAAATGAGCTATCCTTGTTGAGTAGTGATCCGGACACGATGATATGGTCTAACAATCCCCATTCTCCTTGAAATTTGTAGCTACCGAATTCTTCTTCTGCAGCCCTCTGAGCAAGTAAATGATAAAGTTGCTTGGATTGTATTTCATTCATGTTGTGCGGCGGAGCTTTGGCACCAAGGACCTGTCTGATTGATTTATTATTAGGATAATCGTTAAAATCACCCATGATAAGAATGCGAGGGGTGGTACGAATTTGCATGATGCTATCCACTATGTTTTTAAGTACACCAGCAACAATGATGCGATAAGGTTCCGATTGTTTCTCACCTCCCGATCTGGATGGTAGATGGCACACAAATACGTCCAAAGAGTCTTTGTCCGGTAATAGACCGCAAACATGCAGGATATCCCGTGTCGGATGAAACTCTTTATGCCTGCCCGGCATTATTCGTATGCTCTGTGTAGATAATAATTTGAAAACGCCTCTTTGATAGAGCAATGCAACATCAATCCCCCTCTGATCGGGAGAGCTGGTCATGACGTATTGATAACCTCCTTCCCGTAATATGGAGCGTTGGGTGAGATCGCGCATGACACTATCATTCTCTACTTCACAAAGAGCGACTAGGGCAGGAGGGCTCCATCTTCCAACAGCTGTAATCACACGGGCAATATTATCCAGTTTCTTTTTATATTTACTATAAGTCCAGTGGCGAATGGCATCGGGCATGAATTCATAATCATTCTTTAATGAGTCATGCTGACAATCGAATAAATTCTCCACGTTGTAACTCATCACGCGGAATGTTACGGTGTCTTTGACACTCTGCCCGTGTGAGAGTGAAAAAGGAAAGATGCAAGTAAGAAAAAACAAACGAATGAATTTCATCTCTTCGTTTTTAGCTATAATTAAAGAGAGACAGGCTGTTGCGAAATCAATAAACTTATTCCCATTAGCATAGCTGATTCCTAAAGGAATTTAAATATTATGCAACAGCCTGTCGGATCTATTGGTCCTTATTATTTCTTTTCAGGAATATTCTCCAGTATGTCTAATAAATGCTTCCAGAACTTATCTACTGTAGGAATGAGCATCCGTTCATCCGGTGAGTGCACTCCACGAAGAGTCGGACCGAATGAGACCATATCAAGTGAAGGATATTTGTCGAGGAATAGTCCACATTCCAATCCAGCATGAATGGCTTTAACTTGTGCTTCCGTTCCGAATAAACGTTTGTATGAAGCTGTTGCAATCTCCAATATTTCAGAATGTGGATTAGGCTTCCAACCGGGATACCCGTCGCCAAATGAAACTTGTGCCCCCCCCATTTCAAATACCGTTCTCACCATATTGGCGATATCCTCTTTTGAAGATGCAGTAGAGCTACGCTGGCTTGTTTCGATACGGATGATATGATTAGGTTTCATCTTTACCGATGCGAGATTGGTTGATGTTTCTACTAACCCCGGTATGTCCTGGCTCATTGCAAATACACCGTGTGGTGATGCATATATGGTTTGGAACAGACGTTTGGTGGTGTCTTTATCAATTGCTTTGGGATGCGTGGTTTCTGATTCCATAATGAGTTTCAAATCAGGATCCACCACTGCATATTCAGCTTGAACAGCTGCTGCAAAGATATTTAAGTCAGCGCGTATCTCATGCTTTTGCTCTTCGGGAATGGCGATTACTGCATGAGCTTCACGTGCTATAGCATTACGCAGATTTCCTCCTTCGATTTCGCAAAGATAAAGATCATATTTTTTGAATGCCTCACTTAAGAATCGGTTTAATATTTTATTAGCATTTCCAAGTCCCAAATGAATGTCACCACCGGAATGTCCCCCTTTCAAGCCTTTTACCTGCACTTTGCTAAAGAAATATCCGGTAGGAACGTCTATTTCTTTGTACGAAAATTCAGCTACAGAATCTATACCACCGGCGCAGCCAATAAACAATTCTCCTTCATCTTCGGAGTCAAGATTTAATAAGATCTCACCACTCAGGAAGCCTGTTTTCAAAGCAAAAGCACCGGTTAATCCGGTTTCTTCATCAACTGTGAATAAACATTCCAGTGGACCATGTTTTATATTATTATCTGCAAGTATGGCTAATTCTGTTGCTACTCCTATGCCATTGTCAGCACCGAGAGTTGTTCCTCTTGCTTTCAGCCATTCACCATCAATATAAGTTTCAATAGGGTCTGTCAGGAAATCATGCTTTACATCACTGTTCTTTTCACATACCATGTCGATATGCGACTGTAGAACAACGGTTTTTCTGTTCTCAAATCCTGGAGTGGCAGGCTTTTTGATCAGGATATTACCAACTTTGTCTGTGAGCGTTTCCAAATGATGCTCTTCGCCGAAAGCTTTTAAGAAAGCTATTATTTTCTCCTCTTTTTTTGAGGGACGGGGCACTTTGCATATTTCTTCGAAATAATGAAATACACTTGCCGGTTTTAGTTCATTCTTTTCCATATTAAATTTGTTATGAATGTTAGTTTTATTTCCGAATATTGCTAAATATGGTTAAATCGGTTGACTATCTTGTTCTCCTTTCTCTTTTTTTAGGAAGAAAAAAGTCACTTAGTCCATACAAAGCCCTATATTTGCACCCACAAAAATAGTGGAAATGCCTGATAGAATTTTGATAACATTGTTAATTGTTGCAATATCTTCGTATAGTCAGGAATAAAACTGTTATTTTGGATTTAAATGTTCTGCTGAAATTCAGTCTTTATATAAATACAAGGCATTTTGTCAATATCTTGAATGCTGCACTGTTTTCATAGTACATGATTCCGACCTTAAACAATAGTATGAATTAATTAAGATTAAAATAGATACTTATTTTTAAATTATGAAGAGATTAAACTACCTCATGAACGGTTTGGCAGCTCTTGCGCTTATCGTTTTGTTTTCCGAGTGTTCAGGCAAAGGTGATAAAGCATCTAGCGCAACACCCAAAGTACAAGCCGGATTGTCAGGCATGAAAATCGCTTATGTTGAGATAGATACATTACTCACTAAATACAACTTTTGGAATGATTTGAATGAAGCAATGATGAAACGCGAAGAAAATGTACGCGCTACATTGAATCAGAAAGCTCGTGAACTTGATGGTGAGGTTCAGGAATTCCAACGTAAGTTGCAAAATAATGCGTTTGTAACTCGTGAACGTGCTGAGCAAGAAAATGCTCGGTTAACTAAAAAGCAACAGGATTTGCAGCTTTTGCAAAATAAATTGACTGCAGAATTACAAAATGAAAATGCCAAAAACAGTCTTCAACTTCGTGATTCTATTAATGCTTTCCTCAAAGAATATAATAAAACAAAAGGTTACAGCTTGATTTTAAGCAATACCGGCTTCGACAATCTTTTGTACGCAGATAGTGCATATAATATTACGAATGATATTATAGAGGGATTGAACGCTAGATATTCTCCGGGTGCATCCAAAAAGAAATAAACCCGTATTTGATGATGTGCTCCAATAAATGGAGTCTGACATAATAAAAATAAGCAGTGAAAAGTTGAATGAACTTTTCACTGCTTATTTTATTAATATCCTTATTATATGAAGCTTAAATCTTCCCTAAAATTTTATCCATAACCCAATTAGTTAATGTGGCGCTTTCACCATTACATGTGCATGTTGATTTGCCGATTAGGTGATCAACAACCGCTTGTATCAGTGGCTGCTGCACATGTTCCGGATTGGCTACTACAATTTCTTCCCGACCGTTTTCTGTGTGTAATGCAATGGGCTCGTAAGTAAATACCGAGAAGCAAATCATTCCCTTATCACCAATCACCTCTATTCGGTCTTCCCGCGCTGAGTCGTGCGCAACAAAGCACCATGATCCACTTCCCACTACACCATTATCAAACTGGAAACATGCGCTTAAGGTGTCTTCTGCCTGGTACAAACCTTCTTGGTTGCTCTTATATCCGCTGGCTTCGAGAATACAACCGAACATATCTTGTAAGAGGTCTATCTGGTGTGGAGCGAGATCATAGAAATACCCTCCGCCTGCAATATCCGGCTGTACTCGCCAAGGAAGGTTCGCCTTATTATAGTCCAAATCACGTGGGGGTTGTGCAAAACGTATTTGTACATTGATGACGTTGCCTATATGACCTTCTTTTATCAATTCTTTTACTTTTTGAAAATATGGTAAGTATCGTCGGTAGTATGCCACAAAACAAGGGATTCCCGTCTCATTAGATATGCGGTTAATACGACAACACTCTTCGTATGTCACTGCCATTGGTTTTTCAATGTATACCGGTTTTCCGGCTTTCATAGCCATGATGGCATAAGTGGCATGTGATGAAGGCGGGGTCGCAATATAAACGGCATTCACATCATTGTCGTCGATTAGTTCTTGAGCATCATCATACCATTTTGGAATATTTCTTTCAATGGCGTAAGCTTTTGCCTTGTTCAGGTCACGACTCATAACCGCTGTAACTGCCGAATATTCTACTTTTTTGAAGGCTGGTCCACTCTTTTGCTTCGTTACTTCTCCACAACCAATAAATCCCCATTTAATAGTTTTCTGCTCCATAATGTTATTCTTCAGATGTGTTATCTTCAAAGTCAAAATCAAAGTCAAATCCGTCTGTGAATTCAGGCATTGTAAAGTCTTCCAGGGTCCGTCTGTCTTTCTTAGTCGGCCTTCCTGTGCCTTTTGCGCGGTTGACAAACCCACTAACGCGACTCATCTCGAGCAGTTCGTATTGATCCGGTGTGGTTACATTTTCCATTATGTCCACAAGAAGTTTCGCCCCAACCCGTTTTTCAATAGCCTGTATCACTTTGAAAGAGTAGGTGACCGGAGGTTTTCGAACTTGTATGATATCACCTGGTTTGACCATACGGGAAGCTTTAGCCAATGCTCCGTTGATGCTTATTCTGCTTTTTTTGCAAGCTTCTGCAGCTATAGTGCGCGTCTTAAATATTCGTACCGCCCACATCCATTTGTCTATTCTGGCTTCACTCATTTCTTGTTGAATTGATTCATTGTAATATCAAGACCTGCCAAGCAGAAACTTTTGATGATTTCTCCTGCTGCTTCGAGTTGCTTATCCATGGTTTTCCAATCCTCATCATCAAAGTGTCCTAATACGTAATCTATTTGGCCACCACGTGGGAAATCATTCCCGATGCCGAAACGTAAACGGGCATAATTTTGTGTACCCAATACAGCTGCGATATGTTTAAGCCCGTTATGTCCGGCATCACTGCCTTTCCCTTTCAGTCTAAGCGTGCCGAATGGCAAAGCCAGATCGTCTACAGCAACTAACATGTTTTCAAGATCTATATTCTCTTTCTGCATCCAATAACGAACGGCATTTCCACTGAGGTTCATAAAGGTGGAAGGTTTTAGCAGGATTATCTGGCGTCCTTTGATTGAAATATTTGCAGTGAAACCATATCTGCCATCTACAAAAGAAACGCCGGCAGCTTTTGCCAATGCATCAACGATCATAAAGCCAATATTATGACGGGTTTCATGGTACTCAGGACCAATATTGCCCAATCCTACTATTAAGTATTTCATTTTCTCTGACTATAAAATAATAATAAAAAATCTTTCAAGAATAAATTGGTACGCCTTCTTATTTCTTGATTTGTTGTCCGTCCTATTTTCTATGTAACGAACAGTATAAGGATATTGTTGTGTGTTGTAATAAATGAAGCGCGGATTAACGCAACTTCCCGCTGATTAAAAATCTGCGTTTTTACGTTAACCCGCGCTTATCGGATATTTTTATCAGCCTATACCGGATTAGCTATTGCTAGCTGCTGCTCCTCTAGCTGCACGAGTCAATTTAACTGCACATACCACAGCTTCTTTAGCACTCAATATTTCCAATCCTTCATAGCTTAACTCTCCAACTTTAACGGTTTTACCCAATCCTAAATGAGAAACGTTAACATTCAATCTTTCAGGTATAATGTTGTATAAAGCTCTAACTTTCAATTTACGCATTTGAAGTGTCAATTTACCACCGGCTTTAACACCTTCTGCCAAACCTTCCATCTGTACGGGAACTTCCATTACGATAGGTTTGCTCTCGTCTATTTGGTAGAAATCAACATGAAGGATTGTGTCTTTTACAGGGTGAAATTGGATATCTTTCATGATAGCATTTATTTTTTTGCCATCAATGATCAGGTCTACAATGTAAATATGAGGAGAATAAACTAAATTACGCAAACCCTCTGCAGGTACTGTAAAGTGGATGTTTTCACCTGCTCCATAAAGAACGCAAGGTACGCCATTGTCTTGACGAATTGTTTTCAAAGCCTTAGCTTGTTCGGAAGAACGTTCCGCAATGGTTCTTGCAGTACCTTTTACTTCAATTGTTTTCATTTTCTAAATTTTTGTGTTACTCTAAATTAAGTTACTTATTGCTTAATTCACCATCACACAGTATGATTTGTAAAAACCATACAATGTTGCAAAAAAGCGGTGCAAAAGTACAGCTTTTTTTTGATATATCAAAGAGTTGGCTCTTCAAAATCCAGATCAATCTTGATTTCATCGTTTCTTTCCTTCTCTTCGGTCAGAGGTATGGTGTCTTCTGGAGTGCTATCATTATCATTGACAAATGAAATAGCTTCGTTCAAACCGTTAATGAACTTCTCAAAATCTTCCCTATAAAGGAAAATCTTGTGTTTTTCAAAATTAACTTGGATGTTTTCACCCTCTCCAGTAATGACTTTTTTGCTTTCTGTGATTGCCAGAAACATCTCATCTTTTCTGTTTCTTTTTACATCCAGATAGTAGATTCGCTTGCCGGCTTTAATGGATTTTGAGAAAATAATTTCTTTATCATTCATCTCCACTACGTTTTTCTTCTTTAAGTCTTCCATATTTTAGGTTACTAGTTGTAATTGGGTTCAAAATTGAATATTTTTTTTAAATTGTCAAAAGAAAAACCCCGGATAATGAATAACTTCATAAAAAAATGTGTTTTATTTGTGTAAGCTCATTAAAAATATCTACTTTTGCACCTTGTTAACAAAATAACAATTGATTATATAGGATTATGATTAACAGAGTTCTTATTCGTCTCAAGATTATACAAATTGTATATGCTTATTATCAGAACGGAAGTAAAAATTTAGATGCAGCTGAGAAAGAGTTGTTTTTTAGCTTATCGAAAGCTTATGACCTCTACAACTATATGCTGATGCTGATGGTGGCTTTGACGAATTATGCGCAGAAACGAATTGATGCTGCTAAAGCTAAACTTGCACCTACGGAAGAAGATTTGCACCCTAACATGAAATTTGTTGAAAATCGTTTTATCTCTCAATTGGAGATAAATAAACAACTATTGGAGTTTTCTACTAATCAAAAGCGCTCATGGACAACAGATGAAGATTTCGTGAAAGGTTTATATGAGAAAATTGCTGCATCTGACATTTACAAAGAATATATGGCATCTTCAGATAGCTCATATGAAACCGATAGAGAATTTTGGAGAAAACTTTATAAAGGATATATATTCAACAATGAGTCTCTCGATGCTTTACTTGAAGATCAGAGTTTGTATTGGAACGATGATAAAGAAATAGTTGATACGTTTGTTTTGAAAACAATCAAACGTTTCGATGAGAAGAATGGAGCTGATCAGCCTCTATTACCTGAGTTTAAAGATGAAGAAGATCAGGAATTTGCTCGTCGTTTGTTTCGTCGGACTGTTCTAAATTGTGATTATTACCGTCATTTGATAAGTGAAAATACACGTAATTGGGATTTGGATCGTGTTGCTTTTATGGATGTTATCGTGATGCAATGTGCTTTGGCTGAGATATTGAGTTTCCCGAATATACCCGTTAGCGTATCTCTCAATGAATATGTTGAAATAGCTAAAGTATATAGTACAGCCAAGAGCGGTAGCTTCGTTAATGGAACATTAGACGGAATAGTTAATCAATTGAAAAAAGACGGGAAGTTAGCAAAAAGTTAATATCTTTGTTCTGTATTAAAATTTTAAAAACGAATAATTTATGAACTTAATGACTGTATTATTGCAGGCTCCTGCCGCCGGTCCCGACGGTAGTATGATGTGGATTATATTGATTGCAATGTTTGCTATCATGTACTTCTTTATGATTCGTCCGCAGAATAAGAAACAGAAAGAAATCGCGAATTTCCGTAAGTCGCTTCAAGTTAATCAAAAAGTTATCACAGCAGGTGGAATTCATGGAATTATAAAAGAAATTAATGATAATGATATTGTGTTGGAAATAGCTTCCAATGTGAAAGTCACCATTGATAAAAACTCTGTTTTTGCTGCTGCAGGTGATGCGAATACTAACCAGGCTGCAAAATAATATGTAATTTATATAAGCCTATGTCTGGACGTAGGAACGTAAAGTACATATACTACAAGATAGTTAAAAGCATTAAGAATTTTCTGCTCAGTGAGAAGAGTAGAGAATTCTTAATTTTTTTATTCTTTTTCTTCATAGCCGGAGCTTTTTGGTTATTGCAAACCTTGAACGATGATTATGAAGTTGAATTTTCTATTCCTGTTCGTTTAAAGGGCGTACCCAATAGTGTGGTGATTACTTCTGACCCACCTTCCGAATTACGAATCAGAGTCAAAGATAAAGGTACTGTCCTCTTAAATTATATGCTCGCAAAAAGCTTCTTTCCCATCACATTGAACTATGGTGATTATAAGTCGGAAGGAAATCATGTGAGGATTTACTCTTCGCAGTTCGAGAAGAAAATTCTAGGTCAGCTGAATTTGTCTACTAAATTGTTATGGGTGAAACCGGATACTGTAGATTATATATATACTAATGGTTCTTATAAGCTAGTTCCTGTTCGCTTAAAAGGTAAAGTCACTGCGGGGAGACAATATTATATTTCTGATACGATTTTTCGTCCCGATTCGGTGCTGGTATATGCCCCTTCCCCCATACTTGATACCATAACTGCTGCTTATACACAAAATTTTAAATTGGATAATATTACTGATACAGTGGTTAAATCAGTACCATTAATAGCTCGTAAGGGCGTTAAATTCATTCCCGGAAATGCAGAGATCGTTTTTCCCGTGGATTTCTTTACGGATAAAACTGTTGAAGTACCAATATCCGGAGTAAAATTTCCATCCGGTAAAGTTTTGAGGACATTTCCTTCTAAGATTAATATAACGTTTCAAGTGGGATTGAGTCATTTTCGCAGTGTTCATCCAGAAGATTTCCGTATAAATATCTCTTATGATGAGTTGTTGAATCTTAAGTCCGATAAGTTTACTGTCAAACTTGCTTCTGCTCCAAAAGGCATAAGACACGTACGTTTTAGTCCTTCAACGGTGGATTTCTTAATTGAACAATTATATCCTGCATCCCATGGCAATTAAGATAGGCCTTACCGGTGGTATAGGTAGCGGAAAGAGTGTTGTGTCTCGTTTGTTTACCGTAATCGGAATTCCGGTATACATTTCAGACGATGAAGCGAAGAGGTTAACTGTTTATGATCCTTTTATTCGTAAGGAACTGATTGCATTATTGGGGCAGAACGTTTACCATGCAGACCAGTTAAACAAGCCATTATTGGCTTCTTATGTTTTTGCTTCTTCAATGCAGGCGGATATTGTGAATGGAATTATTCATCCTCGTGTGAAAAATGATTTTAGGGAATGGGCTGGGAGACAAGCTAATCCCTTTGTAGCCTTGGAGTCAGCTATTTTAGTAGAAGCCGGTTTTCGGCAAGAAGTTGATATTTTAGTTATGGTTTATACTCCTAAGGATATTCGTATTGAAAGAGCTATGAAGAGAGACGGCGTATCCAGAGAGCAGATTGAACAAAGAGTTAGGACTCAGATGAATGATGAAGAAAAACGTATGCAAGCTGATTTCCTAATCATAAACGATGGTGAAACTCCCTTAATTCCGCAGGTTTTACAACTCATAACTTTTCTATCCGAAAATAATGGTTACCTTTGCCATCCGAAAAAATGAATTATTAACGAAAAAATATTAAGATACTATGTTGAAGACTATCTTGTCTATCTCTGGAAAACCTGGGTTATATAAACTCATCTCACAAGGCAGGAATATGTTAATCGTGGAGTCGCTTATAGACAAAAAGCGCGTTCCAGCTTACGGCAATGAAAAAATTATCTCTTTGGGAGATATTGCCATGTACACCGATACAGATGATGTTCCTTTGAAAGATGTATTACAAGCAATTAAAGAGAAAGAAGGGGGGAACGCTATTAGCATGGAATTGAAAAAGGCCACCCCGGATGATCTGCGTGATTATTTGGCTGAAGTGCTTCCTACTTTTGATCGTGAACGTGTATACGTATCGGATATTAAGAAATTGATTTCTTGGTATAATATTCTTATTGCTGCTGGGCTGACTGATTTTGAAACTGAGCAGGCTGAAAGCAGCACTGCAGAATAGGCTTTCTTAAAATAGCGATTTGAATGAAAAGGCTATCTTATGATCTTTTACTACTTCATTGTGGTTGCGATTATAAGATAGCCTTTTTTATATAAAAACTACTCTATTTTAATTATGAAATACCAGTTGTTCTCCTTTTGCATCTACTACGATAGGATTACTTCGATCTACCTCTTGAGCCAAAAGCTTTTTCGATAAATCATTTAATAAATAACGTTGAATAGCACGTTTCACAGGACGGGCTCCGAATTCAGGATCATAACCGGAATTACTTAAGAAATCAATGGCTGCATCTGTTAGTCGTAGAGTCACTCCGTTTTGGGCAAGCATGCTTTGTACACTATTGATTTGAAGTATAACGATCTGTCTGATTTCCTTTTCAGTAAGTGGCAAAAACATGATAGTTTCGTCGATGCGATTTAGAAATTCGGGACGGATAGTCCTTTTCAACATATTCATCACTTCTTTCTTTGTTTCTTCAACGATTTGTTCCTTGTTATGCCCGTTTATCTTTTCCATCTGGGTTTGTATATAGTTGCTACCCATGTTGGAGGTCATGATAATAATGGTATTTTTAAAGTTTACCGTGCGTCCTTTATTATCAGTTAATCGACCGTCATCTAATACTTGCAGCAGAATGTTAAAAACATCAGGATGCGCTTTCTCTATTTCATCAAATAAGATCACTGAGTATGGTTTACGGCGGATAGCCTCAGTAAGTTGCCCTCCTTCATCGTATCCAACATATCCCGGAGGTGCTCCTACCAGACGTGATACACTATGTTTCTCTTGATATTCACTCATATCAATACGAGTCATCATTGTCTCATCATCGAACAGAAACTCAGCCAATGCTTTGGCTAACTCGGTTTTACCCACACCGGTAGTGCCAAGGAAGATGAATGAGCCAATCGGTCGTCTAGGATCCTGTAGTCCAGCACGGCTCCGGCGAACAGCATCTGCCACAGCCTCTATTGCCTCATCCTGTCCAACGATTCGTTGGTGCAACTCATCTTCCAGATGCAAGAGCTTATCTTTCTCGCTTTGTAGCATTTTGCTTACCGGTATGCCAGTCCAACGCGATACCACGTCGGCGATATCTTCAGAGTCAACTTCTTCTTTAATCATTGCTTTATCACCTTGCATGGTATGAAGTTTCTGTTGAGTCTCTTCAATCTCCTTGTTTAAAGCCTGTAGTTTGCCATAACGTATTTCGGCCACTTTGCCATAGTCACCCTCACGTTCTGCTTTATCTGCTTCGAACTTCAAATTCTCTATTTCAACTTTGTTTTGTTGTATCTTGTTTACTAATGTCTTTTCACTTTGCCATTTTGCTTTATAAGAGCTTTCTTGTTCTTTAAATTCAGCAAGCTCTTTTGCTATCTGCTCAAGTTTCACACTATCATTTTCACGCTTGATAGCCTCACGCTCAATTTCGAGTTGCTTAATCCTTCGCGATATTTCATCCAATTCTTCCGGGACTGAATCAACTTCCATTCGCAATTTAGCCGCAGCTTCATCCATTAAGTCAATAGCTTTATCCGGGAGGAAACGATCTGTTATATACCGGTTGCTTAATTCTACTGCTGCTATAATTGCGTCATCTTTGATACGGACATGATGGTGGTTCTCATATCTTTCTTTTAATCCACGAAGAATAGAGATAGTGCTTAGAATGTCCGGTTCATTGACCATTACAATTTGGAAACGACGTTCGAGTGCTTTGTCTTTTTCAAAATATTTTTGATACTCATCTAATGTTGTGGCTCCGATACTTCTAAGTTCACCACGGGCGAGAGCCGGCTTTAGTATATTAGCAGCATCCATGGCGCCTTCACCTTTTCCGGCACCTACTAAAGTATGAATCTCGTCAATGAACAATATGGTATTACCTTCTGACTTTTTCACCTCATTGATAACCGATTTCAAACGTTCTTCAAATTCTCCTTTATATTTGGCTCCTGCAACAAGAGCACCCATATCCAGTGAGTAAACTTGTCTGTTTTTTAAGTTTTCAGGAACATCACCACGTATAATTCGGTGTGCTAATCCCTCTACAATGGCTGTTTTACCCGTACCAGGCTCACCGATTAGAATAGGATTATTTTTTGTTCGACGGCTTAAGATTTGCAATACTCGTCGTATTTCTTCATCACGTCCAATCACAGGATCAAGTTTTCCGCTACGAGCCGCTTCATTCAGGTTGATTGCATATTTCTCAAGCGATTGATAATTATCTTCGCTGGACTGTGATTTTACTTTTTCACCTTTTCTCAATTCGTTGATTGCTTCACGTAGCTCACGCTCTGTCATTCCGGCATCTTTGAGAATAGTGGACGCTGTGCTTTTTACATTCAATAAAGCTAAAATAATATGCTCCAAAGAAACAAATTCGTCTCCCATCTCCTTAGAGTATTGGGTTGCTTTTTGCAAGATTTCATTTGTCTCGCGACTTAAATAAGGTTCTCCACCTGAAACTTTAGGTAAGGAGTCCATCTGCTTGTCGAGTATTAAAGTAATTTGCTGACCATTTAAGCCTAATTTCTGAAAGATAAAGTTGGCTACATTTTCGCCGACCTTCAATACGCCACTCAGTAAGTGTACCGGATCGATAGCCTGTTGGCCCTTGCTTTGAGTCAGGTTGACTGCCTCTTGGACAGCTTCCTGCGATTTGATTGTAAAATTATTGAAGTTCATATGTTGTCTCCTTTCATTTCTTATTTATTCAACAATCGTAAAGGACAAAAGGTTTGCCAATTTTATGACACTGACAAAATAACATGATTTTATAACTATGTTATGTCAAAATGACTGATTGATATTACATTTATCTTTTATTATTAAAGAAAATGTTTATTATAGTTGTTTTTCTTCAAAATATCCAGCATCGTAGGCTAGGTTGAATCTGCTTATATTCTATTGTTACATATTGAGAGCCGTTTAAAATTTGAATGGAATGTGTTCAACTTTGAAGCTTTATCGTATCTTTATGCCCAAGATAGAACAAAACATTTATGTCAGAGCATATCAAACTAGCTGAAAATATTATTCTTATAGATGTACCGGGATTGAATGAAACGATAATTAATCTGGTACGGTTTTTTGAAGGGAGCATTAGTCGTAAACTAAATAAAGTTGATTTGGAAACTTGGATCATTGACTTGGCTCTTGATGCCGGCTTAAGAGAAGGTGAGCATAGAACCCAAATCTTGTTTGTTTATGATGATACTGCTTCTTTTTTGGAATATTGCACGACTCGCGAACTCAAGTCTGTTGACGGATGGGGATGCCGTAATCAGTTTGGAGAGTTCATCTTTTCGGCAATATCTTCCGAGGGATTGGCTTCACGTGAGAGTGTGTTTTTCGATCTATTGCAAATAACCCTGAACTCCGAAGATGTAAAACGATTGATCTTACTTCCGGCGGAGAATGAATATGGGGAACGTCTTCATGAATTGCTGGAAGATACCGGGCATTTGACTTCACCTGATGCTAACAAGGATATAATTCGTTTTTTCCCGGCAAAAACGTCTGTCTCTTCACGCTATAGGAGTGAAGTCTTAATCTTTTCGCTGATGCATGCACTTGGCGTTCGTAGTGAAGATCTCGATCTTATTCGTTGATAAAGACTGTCTGTCATGTCTGACTTTCGTATAAAAGTTTTCCAATCCGTAGCAAAGAATCTGAGCTTCACTAAAGCATCTCAGGAACTGTTCATTACTCAACCGGCTATAACAAAACATATTCATGAATTGGAGATTGCTTATCAAACACGTTTGTTTGATAGGCAGGGAGGAAAAATCAGTTTGACGGATTCAGGGAAATTACTGTTGGAACATACTGAGCGTATTTTGGATGCATATAAAAGATTGGAATATGAGATGCATTTGCTCAATAATAATTACGCTGGAGAACTTCGTCTTGGAGCAAGTACAACTATAGCCCAATATGTTCTACCTCCTTTATTAGCATCATTTATCGATAAGTTTCCTCAAGTCCATCTTTCGTTGATGAATGGAAATTCACGTGAAATAGAAACGGCCCTTCAAGAGCATCGGATTGACTTGGGACTTGTGGAAGGAGTGATTCGCCAACCAAATTTGAAATATTCAACTTTTCTGAGTGATGAATTAGTCGCAGTAACACGGGGTAGGGGAAAGCTGCTCCTGACAGAGGAAATTATGCCTGAAGAATTATTGAATATTCCTTTGGTACTTCGTGAAAGAGGTTCGGGGACGCTGGATGTCTTTGAAAAAGCTCTTCAAGAACGTGATATGAAACTTTCTTCACTTCGGGTTTTAATGTATTTGGGGAGTACAGAGAGTATAAAGTTATTTTTGGAACATACCGAATGTATGGGCATTGTTTCAATTAGATCGGTCAGTAATGAGCTTTATGCCGGTAAACTGCGAGTCGTTGAAATAAAGGGGATGCCCATGTTGCGTGAATTCAGTTTTGTACAATTGCAAGGACAAGAGATTGGATTATCCCAAGAATTTATACAATTCGCTTCTCTCCATAACCAAAAGTTATGATGTATAAATAAATTCAATTGGGAAGTTTGCAAGGAGAAGTCTACCTTTGCATCCTGTAAAAAGGAAAAAGATTGTTTACCCCGAACTTGACAGATTGGAATATGAACAGTCAGGCAAGTTCTTAATTTGTAAAATATGGCTTCAAATCAAACGACAGTGGCTGTCAGCAGTGTGTTGGCCACTCTTAAAAGAAAGAACAAGATTATCTATGTATCACTTCTGGTTATTCTCTCAGTCTTTTTATTGTTGGATTACATCCCTGGGGGACAGGTCTTTTCGGCATGGGTCACTCCTCCTGTGGCTTTATTCCTTGGTCTTATCTATGCGTTAAGTTGCGGACAGGCGCATCCCAAGTTTAATAAAAAAGTATCTAAATACTTGCTGCAATACTCTGTGGTGGGATTGGGATTTGGTATGAACCTGCAAGCTTCATTGGCTTCGGGTAAGCAAGGTATGGAGTTTACGATACTTTCTGTAGTCGGAACAATGCTTATTGGTTGGCTATTCGGTCGTAAATTTCTAAAAGTGGATCGTGATACTTCATACTTGATAAGCTCCGGAACTGCAATTTGTGGTGGAAGTGCCATTGCTGCTGTGGGTTCCGTACTGAAAGCTGATGATGGGGAAATGTCTGTTTCGTTGGGTACTATTTTCATACTCAATGCCATTGCTTTATTCCTTTTCCCGGTGATAGGTCATGCATTGAATATGTCCCAGCAGGATTTTGGAACATGGGCTGCAATAGCTATTCACGATACCAGCTCAGTGGTTGGTGCCGGAGCTGCATACGGTGAAGAGGCACTTAAGGTTGCCACTACCATTAAGCTGACACGTGCTTTATGGATCATACCATTGGCTTTGGTGACTTCTTTTCTCTTTAAAAAGCAAGGACGGAAAATAAGCATCCCTTGGTTTATCTTCTTTTTTATATTGGCTATGGTTTTCAATACTTATGTCTTGAATAGTACATCAACTGGAATAATGATTGGCGATGGGATTAATCATGTTGCACGTAAAACACTTACCATTACATTATTCTTTATTGGAGCCTCTCTTTCACGTGATGTACTGAAAGCCGTCGGCATTCGTCCGATGATTCAAGGCGTATTGTTGTGGATTACAATTAGTCTAAGTACGTTGGCTTATATTTATTTACGCTGATTTGTTTCTTTATTACTTGACTACCATTATCTCATCTCTGCCTGTGTTTTTATTCACCGATTACTTTGTTCTAGCGGATAGAGACAGGCAGATGCTATTGGCTACGCTGTCTCCTTCTGCGTTGATAAAGCTCAGGTAGGGAAATAGCTCGTCATCATCCCAGTTTTCAGGTAGTGCCAGTTCAGCATGAGCATCGGAACGTATCGCAGCGATTGTATTATATACAGCCGTTTCCTTGTCTTTGTTATATACCAAGAGCATTGCTACATCAGATGTTTCTGCATTTCCCATGCCGCTGTTATCTACCCAGTCAAAAAGCATATTGCAATCCTTCTTCGTGGCTTTACCTTCAAATACAGGCATTAGGCTGCCCGTTGATACCATTACCCGTTTGAAGTCTATTATTGCACCAGTTTCGTCGCTCTTTATGGCTTTTTTGAGCATGTAGGACATTGCTGCATTAAATGGCGTCTTCTCTTGCGCATACGTTTGATAACCGATACGGATGAACGGTGCGATGCTCTTTAGAAAATTGAATGCAATAGCAAACTTTCCCCGTTGATTTTGCTGCTTCTCCGTACGTGGATTGCTTACTTTGGCGGCCTTTGCACGTATGTAGTTGACCGATTTCCATGTACCACCTACTATCGGTCCCACTTTTCCTGAGAATCCTCCTAAAAGGTTTTGCTTGATTTTTCCCATGATATTGAAGTTAATCCATTTTATTCTACTCCATAGTTTAATTTCATATTCCAAAGGTATGAAAAATCCGTTTTGTATGTTTAACAAATTTTCTTCAGTTTATTATCATCTTCTTACCAAAGCCGTACTTGCTCCGTAGTTTCTCCGTAAAACAGGCTATATAAGGGAATAATACGGAGAAACTACGGAGCAAGTACGGTTTTGATATAGTGTTGAACTCACATTAGTATGAATTAAAGTCGTTGAAAAAACAGATCTTTGTATGTTTCATTCCTCTTATTAAATTTATTTTTCGTTATTCTTGTAACAACAATCCCTACCTTTACGTCTTAAAGATAAAAGTGATCATAATCCATGGATGCAGAAAGTTTCAAGAAAGAATTTTTGCCTTATCACCAGAAGCTGTATTGTATAGCGTATCACCTATTGGAAGATACCGACGATGCAGAGGATCTGGTTCAGGAGGCTTATCTGAAACTTTGGGAGAAACGTGACGGACTATCCGTTATTACCAATATAGAAGCGTTCTGTGTCACTTTAGTCAAAAACATGTGTTTTGATTTGTTGCGCTCCGGTAAATATTTGCTAGCCCGGCAATCCGTACCACTTACTACGGTACATAATGTTTCACCTCCGGAAGATCTGACGGTGAAAGATGAAGCAAGGCAAATCAAAGAGATCATCACCCGTCTGCCCGAAATGCAGCAACGAATAGTGGTGCTTAGAGATGTAAAAGGATGTTCTTACGAAGAGATAGAGCACATTACAGGATTGAATTCTACAAATGTCCGTGTGTTATTGTCGCGAGGTAGGAAAAAAATACGTGAAGAATTTAAAAGATTGGATCATTATGAAAGTAGAAGAAGTTGAACGGTTACTTGTCCAATTCTATGAAGGAAATACAACGGAAGAGGAAGAAAGCTCTTTAATCCATTTTTTCTGTACGGAAAAAGTCTCAGCTGAATTGGGTAAGGATCAGCAGTTATTCCTTTTCCTGCACCAACAAAAAGAAAAACCTTCTTTACCCGAAGGTCTGGAGAGCAAACTTAATCGTCTCATCGATGAGAAGGCTGAAGAAGAGAGACGATTCTTTCATCGTAATCGTTCCAAGCGTAATTGGAAATGGGTCGGGAGCATTGCAGCCTCACTTCTGTTGCTTATGGTTATAGCTTACAGTATGGGAGTGTTTCGCGAAGAGATGCGGCCGCCTACTCCTGAAGATACTTTTTCCAATCCGGAACTGGCTTATGAAGTCTTGGAGTCTACGCTGATGGAAGTATCCACTAATTTGAATAAGGGAGTCACCGAGGTAAAAAAAACTCAGCAGGATATACATAAGGTGACTTGTGAAGTAAAGAAAGAAATAACTAAAAAGCATTGATTATGAAACGTAGTAAACTCTTTGGACTGATAATATTGCTTATGCTGCCGTTGATGTGCCGTGCGCAGAAGAATTTGTTCAATAATTACAATGATATGAAAGGGGTCTCTTCCGTCTATATATCAAAAGCGATGATTGAAATGAACCCGAATCTGTTCGCCAGAGATGTATATATTGGCAAGGTATCCGGAAAACTGGATTGCGTGCAGATTCTGTCTACCATGGACAATAATATCAAGAAGAATATGCGCAAGGATATCAAAGCTTTGGTGGAGTCATCCAAATATGATTTGTTGATGAAGCAGAAGGGTGTTGTTTCCAGTTCCGAATTCTATGTGAACCGTAAAGGCGATAAGGTAAGGGAATTGATTATGATTATAGATGGCGCCGCTTCACTAAAATATGTCTATCTGGAAGGAGAAATGACCCTAAAAGATATTCAGAGCATCATGAAGTATCAAAGCTCCGGGCTTATCAATGGTGAACATTCGATTTATTCCATTCCCAATGCGAATATAAATCTTGCTGACAACGGGTTTCTAGAGAGTCTTGAAGGATTGAATAATCTGGATAATCTGAAAGGACTGGAATCATTGAAAGATATGATGAATTCCGATAAATGGAAAAAATTTGGAGAAGAGATGAAAAACTCTTTTGAGAAAGAGTTCAAAGTTAAAGACTGGGAGTAGTAGTAATTATAGCCAGTCCCCTCTTGACGTTAGATGCAATTCTTCTTAACTTTGGGAGGGGATTTTATTTTTTACTTATGAGAATAAATTTTAATCTCCTTATCTGAAAATGACGTATGTCATTTTGAATGGTTACGAATAATCATATCTTTGACCCAAAACAATTTTGAATAAACCAATTAAATTAACAAAGAAATGAAGACTCTGATAATTTGTATTCATCCCGATTTGAAGAATTCACTCATAAATAAACATTGGCTACAAGAACTTTCCAAGTATCCTGATAAGTATATAATACATGATTTATATGCTTGTTGTCCAAATATGAATATTGATATTTTGCAAGAACAGCATTTGTTGGAGCAATATGATAAGATTGTTTTCCAATTTCCTTTTTATTGGTTCAATTGTCCACCGTTGCTTAAGAAGTGGCTTGATGAGGTACTAACCCATGGTTGGGCATATGGTAGAGACAGTGAATATAAACTCAAGGATAAAGTAATAGCATTAGCTGTTACAGCAGGCATTAGAGAGGAAGATTATCAATCAACAGGCAAATATCAATATACTTTGCAGCAGCTTACAGCTTCATTCGAGGTGACATTCAAGTATGTGAAAGCTCTTTATAAACCATTGTTTGCCTTTTATGGAGCCGAATATTCCCCCTCCGACCTTGAAATAGAAAACAGTGCATCCGAATACATCTCCTTTATTGACAAGTTGTGATATATTCGTATAAGTGATAGGGGCATAAAGACAGTAAGACGGCTATAAGACTCCCGAACGTACCCGGCTCAAAGTTTCGGGGGACATTAATAAATATGAAGCTATATGGGCAATGGATGCCCGTTTGGCAGCTTCAGGATATTCATTGCAAAAACGTTCATAACGTTGGTGGGAACTTTCAAAACGCCAGGAGTCAGCCTTTCGTTGGGATAATATTAGATCATATTCAAAAATGTGTCTGTACAGTTTGTTGATGTCTGTATGGCAGTCGCATAAATGCTGAAACTTATCGTAGTTCAAGTGGTAAATGACCGATGGTTCAATCGTTTCCATTAGTAATGTTGTTTCCTTCCTCATGAAGAGGCTTTCAATGCAAAAAGTAATGTCGCCCTCGCAGGAGAAATGTTCGGAGATGTCCCGCCCGTTTTTATAATAAAATTGCCGGAGTATCCCTTTACTGATGATATACAGGTCTGTGCAAATATGGCCTTGATCCACAATGATCATTCCCTTGGGATATTCTTTACGAATGAGTATTGAATGAAGTTCCGCGATAGAAGATTTCGACAGTTCTACTTTATATTTGTCTAAAAGCATTCCGAGTATATCCATGATATTACTTTTAATACAGCAAAGATAACGCTTTCCGCCGGACGATGCGAAATTGATGTGTATCATTTTCTATCATTTCTTATCTCTATATATTTGGATATTAAAAATATAAGATGATAGCTTTCACAGGACCGTTTGCGAAAAAAACTTCAGCATGGGGAGGTGGTGCAATTTGTTTAAAATATGGATTGTGAGATAAATTTGTATGAGGAATGGTGGAAATATTATGAATATATATTTTTTATTGGTAGAAAAAGGAGTAATTATTAATATTTTTATGTGATGAAAATTGATCATTTAGGTATCTGGGTGGCAGATATTGAAGTAATGAAGATTTTCTATCTTACTTACTTTGAGGTTACGTGTGGAGATAAATACTATAATCCGGGGAAAAAATTCACATCGTGCTTTCTGGCATTTCCTGAAGGTGGCAGTCGGATAGAATTGATGCATCGGCCGGATATTCCAGCATTTATCGGGATGAAAGGGTTGATTAATGGACTTGCTCATTTTGCAATATCCGTAGAGAGTAAAGAGAAAGTGGATGAGTTAGCTGATCTTTTACGCCATGACGGATATACCATAAATAGCGAACCGAGAACCACCGGGGACGGGTATTATGAAAGTTCAATTCTTGATCCGGAAGGAAATTGTGTGGAAATAATATATAAATGAACATTAAAGTAGATTATGCGGAGTATGACTGAAAAAGAAAAAGCGGCAAGCGGAGAACCGTATAACGCTAATTATGATAGAGAGTTGGTAGAGGAACGTGCCCGTTGCAAAAGTATTTGTTTTGAGTACAACCATACGCCTCCTTCAAACGGAGAGAGAAGAAATGCTATTATCAGTAAGTTGTTTGGAAAAGTAGGCAATAACTTTCTTGTAGAGCAACCGTTCTATTGTGATTATGGGTATAATATTGAAATCGGAGAGAATCTATTTATCAATTACAACTGCGTCATACTTGATGGGGCGAAAGTAACGTTCGGGGATAATGTATTTATTGGTCCGGGATGCGGCTTTTACACAGTGGAGCATCCGCTGGATGTAGTGCAACGTAATGAAGGGTTGGAATATGCCTATTCTATAGCCGTTGGTAATAATGTGTGGATAGGCGCTCAAGTAGTAGTACTCAGTGGAGTGACTATCGGAGAAAATACTGTTATCGGAGCTGGAAGTGTAGTGACTAAGGATATTCCGGCTAATGTTATAGCTGCCGGAAATCCTTGTCGGATATTGAGAAGAAGAAAGCCTCTTCATTCCCCCATGGGCTTATAGCCTTTGGCCAATCCGCCTTCACTTGTTTCTTTATAAAGGGATGGTAGATCGTTTCCTGTCTCTTTCATCACCTCAATTACTTTATCGAATGATACCCGGTGCATGCCGTCTGTAAATGAAGCGTAGAGATTTGCATCGAGTGCGCGTGCTGCAGCATAAGCATTTCGTTCAATGCAGGGAATCTGTACTAAGCCGCATACAGGGTCGCAGGTCATACCAAGATGATGTTCCAATCCCATTTCAGCAGCATATTCTATTTGCGAAGGGCTGCCACCAAATAATTGATTAGCCGCTGCTGATGCCATGGCGCATGCTACTCCAACTTCCCCTTGACAGCCGACTTCTGCGCCCGATATAGAGGCGTTCGTCTTGACGATATTGCCTATTAGACCTGCTGTTGCGAGTGCCCTTAGAATACGGATGTCACTGAAATCCCTGCTTTTTGACAAGTGGTAAAGTACCGAAGGCATTACCCCGCAAGAACCACATGTCGGTGCGGTAACAATTGTACCACCTGATGCATTCTCTTCACTTACGGCAAGAGCATAAGCAAAGACAAGCCCCCGCGATTGCAAGGACTGTTTGTATCCGCTGGCCCGTATAAAATAAGTGGAAGCTTTACGACGCAGATTTAGAGGACCGGGTAAGACGCCTTCCTGCTCCAAACCACGGTGTACGGCTTCTTTCATGGTTTTCCAGACTTCAGCCAAGTAATCCCAAATGTCGCTGTTCTCACACTCCTTGACATATTCCCAATAACTTTTCCCTGAACGCTCACACCATTGTAGAATCTCGGTCATGTGGCTCATGTTGTAAACATCGGGAGTATTAATGGAGGAGGCTCCATCATTCTCTTCGGCAAGAGCTCCACCGCCGATACTAAATACCGTCCATTGATCCGTCTCATTGCCGACATTATCCAATGATACGAATTTCATCCCATTCGGGTGAAAAGGTAGGAATATTTTAGGCTCCCAAATAAACTCTACAGGCGCAACCGGTTGCAATGTTTCCGTAATCGCAATATTCGTCATGTGCCCTTTTCCCGTGGCAGCCAGACTTCCATATAGCGTTACTTTAAATGATGATGCCTCTGGATGTCTTTCGAGAAAGATTTGAGCAGCTTTGCGGGGACCCATTGTATGGCTACTCGATGGTCCGGTACCAATGCGATACAATTCTTTAATTGATTTCATCATCATATATTGTTTTTGAGTTTATTCAAAGTCTACTACTGTGATGCCGGCTCCACCAAACTGGACGTGTTCGTCAGCAAAATGCCTTACACCCGATACGGTCTGTAGATATTGGCGGATTAATGTTCTTAAGATTCCTGTGCCGGTACCATGCAGAATACGTACACGTGATACACCTACTTGTATGGCATCGTCTATAAAATAGGTGATAGCCTGTAGCGCTTCGTCTCCACGCATACCCCGGACATCAATTTCTTGCTTAAAACCTAACTTTTTCTCGTACATACTGTCTTGAGTCTGACTGCTGACAAATGTACTTTTGGTGGAAGACTCAATTTTTGGAGGAGCAGAGTTACTAGCTTCCAATCGTTCCAATTTTACATTGGTTTTGATGCTGCCGAATGCTACAATCACATTCTTTCCGTTTATTTCCAGGACTTCCCCTATAGTCGTTTGTCCTTTAATTCGCACATTGCTCCCCGGCTTTATGATAGCGGATTTCTCCGCCTCCCGTTTTGCTTTCAATTCATCAGGAGCATTTGGAGAAGTTTTATTGGTCTCGACTTTTCCGGCTTTTTTATCTTTCCTTCTATTCTCTTTTTCTCGAAGTTTCTCCATTTTACGGAGTATTTTGTCTTCGAGATCTTTAGATGTCTTTTCTTCCACCGATTGCCGGAACTCATTTAATTCCTGCCGTATTGATCGTGTCTTTTCCTTTTCAGCTTGAGCTTCCTTTATTCCACGAATCGTATTTTCTATCTTAGCATTTGCTTCTTGCAATAATTGTTCGGCTTCTTCCCTGGCCTTTTTCAGAATTTCTTTACGTGATTTTTGCAACTCTTCCGCTTCAGTTTGATAGCGGGCAATGGTCTCTTCCATTTGCTTTTCCCGTTGTCGGATATTCTGTCGCTTGCTTTCCCAATAACGTTTATCCCGTACTATATCTTGCAAATATTTATCAGCATTGATATATTCACGTCCTACAATGTCCGAAGCATCAGCTATGACATCTTCCGGTAGACCGATTTTACGAGCTATTTCAACTGCAAATGAACTTCCTGGATTGCCGATCTGTAGCTGGAAGAGAGCTTGCATCAAATGACGGTCGTATAGCATGGCGCCGTTTACTACTCCTTCATGATCTTCTGCAAAGTGCTTTAAGTTCTGATAATGGGTGGTGATTACACCAAACGTTCCTCTTTCATTGAAGCGCTTCAATACAGCTTCGGCTATAGCACCGCCAATCTGAGGTTCTGTTCCACCTCCAAACTCGTCAATTAAGATGAGGCTGCCCTCATTGCAGTGTCTCATCATTACTTTCATGTTGGTGAGATGCGAAGAGTAAGTACTCAAATCATCTTCAATGGATTGTTCATCGCCAATATCTATGAAGATACTTTGGAAGATTCCGGCACGACTGCGTTCATGTATGGGGATGGGTAATCCACATTGTAGCATATATTGTAGCAACCCTACTGTTTTAAGACAGACTGACTTTCCTCCTGCATTGGGACCGGAAATAATCAAAATACGTTGCTTCTCATTCAGTTCAATATCTAGTGGTACTACCTTTTTACCATGTTTCACCAATGAGAGTTGGAGTAGGGGATGTATTGCGGTTGCCCAATCCAGCAATTGCCTATTTTCCAATATAGGTTTGATTCCTGAAATTTGTATGGCGAAGAGACTTTTAGCCCGAATAAAATCTATCTTACCCAAGAACTCATACGATTCCAGTACGGCAGGTATGTCCGGACGGAGTAAAGCGGAGAACTCTGTTAAGATACGGATAATCTCCCGCCTTTCTTCACCTTCCAATTCACGAATCCGATTGTTTGCCTCCACTACTTCCGCCGGTTCAATAAAGACCGTTTTTCCACTTGCCGATTCATCGTGAACAATTCCCTTAATCTTACGCTTAAGCCCGGGAGCTACAGGAATAACCAGTCGCCCGTCGCGCATTGTCGGAGTAACATCTTTATCTACGACTCCTTCCGATTGAGCATTTCGTAAGATAGAATTAAGCGAACGGGATATACTGCTCATTGTATTATTCAATTCGCGGCGTATTCTGGCTAATTCAGTTGACGCATTGTCTTTTATCTTTCCGTATGGAGATAAGATTGCATTGATCCTTTGTATTAATGAAGGAAAAGTAAATATGTCTTTTGAAAGCTCTTTTAAACAAGGATAAGGCGAATCTCCTTCATCCTCGGAATCACTTTTTAAAAAGCGTACAATACCGTGTATTGTTTCGAGCGACCGGCGTAAATCGAATAACTCCTGCTCATCCAGATACATGCCTTCCACCCGTATTCGTTTAAGAGAAGGACGAAGATCAAAGAAGAATTGTGCAGGGAAATTATCTTCTTCCTGAACAATACGGACGAACTCGGCGACAAGATTCAGACGCTCCTCAACTTCTTCAAATATATCGGAGAACATCATTTCCGTCACCTGTTCTTCACCAAGCGTGCTGAGGCATTTATCCTTTAGTAGCTGGCGGATATGGTCGAAGCCTATTTTTGGCTCAAAACTTTGTGGATATATCATGATGCAAAAGTACGATTAAATCATGAAAAAGAAGTGGTGGGCTTGTAGAATTAAAAATAATTTGTACCTTTGCACCGCTTTGGAGAAAGCATATTTCTTTTTTAATAAGCATTGGAGAGGTGGCAGAGTGGTCGATTGCGGCGGTCTTGAAAACCGTTGAACTGCGAGGTTCCCGGGGTTCGAATCCCTGTCTCTCCGCTTTTTTTATCGACCACATTTATTGGAGAGATGCTCGAGTGGTTGAAGAGGCACGCCTGGAAAGCGTGTGTGCGCCAAAAGTGTACCGCGAGTTCGAATCTCGCTCTCTCCGCAAGGAGGAATTTTCTTAGAAAGTTCCTCCTTATTTTATATAATTAAGTATCTTTCCTCTTTACGCCCAATGTGTCATGAGTGGATATTTTTCGCACTAGAGGGATACAGATTCAATACCACTTAAATAATTTCATACCTATAATGAAGCAGATGAGCCCGAGGGCAGATAATATGCAAGTCGGATAAATAATTTCCAGCCATCCGGCACCTTCATTGAAAATGCTTCGGATCCCATCGGTTAGCGCAGTCAAAGGGAGCAATTTAATAGTACTGATGCTCCATTCAGGGAAATTATGATAACTAAAGAAAATACCCGATAGTAACATCATCGGCATTTGTACGGCATTAATCCATCCGGTGCCGACTTCCGTTTTAGTGGTATGGGATGCAACCAAGATGGCGATTCCCGTGAAAGCAAGGTTACCGGCCAGAAACAGAACAATCAATGCCCCTATATTTCCCTGGATATGAATGTCGAATATTAACCAGGCAAAAAACAATAGGATCAGAGATTCTATTACATTCATGAGAATACGGACAAACATCAACGCAAATAGGAAGTTCGATTTTTTCATTGGTGTTGCAACCATTCGCCTTAGCAATTTCTGTGATCTTCGTTCGATGATTGTATAGCTAATGCCCCACATGATAGAACTCATCAAACCGAAAGCAACCAGTCCCGGAATCAGAAAGTCAATATAGCGAACCCCCATTAATGTCAATGGCTTTATATCCGTACTTTCCGTATTCATATTTGAGGCAGGCGATTTAATCAAAGCCGAAAGCTTCATATATGCCAATTGAGATTGAGAGTTGAGTGGGTCGAAATGATAAGTGGCTTTTCCCAATGAGTCCGTAACAATCACATCTGCTTCACCTCTCTTTAAAGATATGATGGATGAATTCCAATCACTTTTTGAAAATCGGAATAGAACATTACCCAGTGTTTTATTACTTACTTTCCAACTTTGGATGTTTTCTCCTTTGCTCTCTGATTTTGTCCCAAAGATATTGAGAAGAGAATCTAACTCAGTTTGATTTTTTTCGACGCGAACAATATTAAATTTAGATTCCGGTTGCTGTGTAAAAGCCAATCCTAATCCAATAGAAATAAGTACAGGAAAAATCATACCCCAAAAAAGGACCTCCGGTTCACGGATTGTTAGTAAAAACTGGGTCTTAAAGAGTTGATATAATTGATGATTTTTTATTGATTTCATTATTAAAACAATTGGATGTGTATAATATATTATAGTGTAACGCTTCCGCTTTCGCGAAGGGCTTTTCCTGTAAGGTTGATGAATAATTCGTCGAGGTTACGGGATTTTTCATCCAATAAATCTTCCAGTTTTCCTTCTTTTAAAACTTTGCCTTCATCAATAATGATAATCCGGTCACAAAGCGACTCCGCTTCTTCCATATAATGTGTTGTGAGGATGAGGGTGGTTTCTCCTCTATCCTTTAATTCCTTTAGAATATTCCAAAGGTCGAGTCGTGAGTGTGGATCGAGTCCTGTAGTCGGTTCATCAAGGAAAAGGATTTGCGGAGTATTTAATAATGCAACCCCCAAAGCAAGCCGTTGCCGCTGTCCTCCGGAAAGTGTCCCTACCATCGATTTTCGTTTACTCTCCATGCCGGTCAATTCGATAATTTCATTTGCTCGCTTTTTGTCGATTCGGAAGAAACTGGCAAACAAGCATAAAGTCTCAAAGACAGTCAGCTTGTCGGAAAAACGTGTTTCTTGCAGTGATAGGCCGATAATTGACCGCAGTTCCTTCTCGTTCTTTTGCCAATTCTTACCCTGCAGCAGAATGTCTCCCGAATCCGGCTTCTTTAGCCCTTCCATCATCTCAACCATCGTAGTCTTTCCAGCCCCGTTAGGACCAAGTAGAGCTACAAATTCCCCGGGAGGTATTGCAAACGAAATACCTCTTACGGCATGTACATCTTTGAATGATTTATATACGTCTTTTACTTCTATTTGATACATAATGCATTTATTTTCTATACCTATTTTATTATTGGGCGATAAATGTAACAACGAATTTCATTACTACAAAGTTCTGATATCATTTAATTATCTGTTTGTGAAATCTTGCCATAGGAATAATAAAGATAGAAGCATACGAAGAAAAATAGCAAAATATTTCTCTAATTGATCCGTGCATAAGAATATCGGCAACCTCACTTTAAAAAGAGCACAGGATAGTGGTGGGAAACCCGAAAAAGTATTAAATTGGCATCTTCATTCCAATGAAAAGGAAATTATGAATAAATCGGAACTTCTTCAAATACGTTTATATAATCAGTTGCTTGCCGGTTGCTCGTTGAAAGAGCCACAACAAATTGTTTCGTGGATGGGGGCTATACAATCCCAGTCGCTCGATTTAGCCAAATGGGCTATCGGAGTACGGATGGGAAGTAAAGCAGTGAGTGATGTGGACGAAGCACTAAATACCGGCAAAATCATCCGTACACATATCTTGCGACCAACTTGGCATTTTGTCTCGGCGGAAGATATTCATTGGATGTTCGATTTATCCAATCCACGGTTAAAACCTATTTACCGTTCGTATGCCCGAATGCGTCAAGTAGATGAAGACTTAATCTATCGCACTATCCCTTTGTTGGAAAAAATGCTTCAAGGCGGGAAACATCTTACCAAAAGTGAGATAAATGATGAATTGTTATCTCAAGATAAAGTGTTTGATATCAATGTGCTGAATCAAATAATCCATTATGCCGAGATGGAGGGTATACTGGTTAACGGACAATTAAAGAAAAAAGATCAAACATTTACTTTGCTTGAAGAATGGGTACCTCGAAAACAGACTGTACATAAGGAGGAAGCATTGGGCCTTTTGGCACGTAAGTTTTTTACCAGCCATGCTCCTGCAACCTTAGGTGACTTTGTGTGGTGGTCGGGTCTGACAATTACCGAATGTAAACAAGCCATTGGAATGATAAAAAGTGAATTAATATGTGAGACAATGAACGGACGTGACTTTTGGCTGAAGAGTGATCTTAATATTCCCCCTATAAATGGGTGTTCCGCATTGTTATTACCTCCTTTCGATGAATTTGTGGTTAGTTACAAAGACCGTTCCGAATTAATCAAAAAAACTCATTATGGTAAGGTTATGACAAGTAACGGGTTATTCTCTCCTACTGTCATGCTTGATGGAGAAATTGTCGGTTCATGGAAGAGAAAAGCTGTTAAAGGTGTGCCGAGAGTAGAGCTCTCTTTCTTTGAAAAAATACCCAAGAGAATCCAACAGCTTTATGAACCTCAAATAAAGCTGTTGGAAGCTTTTTATTCTAAATAAAAAGCTTTCGCACAAATAATTGTAAAACTTTTCAGTCAATATATCGCTCTAATCGTGTTCATAAAGTATCAAATTGAGCTATGCTTTTGCGATTTGATTATGATTTATGAAGCATATTTGTTTTTAGCACCAGAACTATATCCACTCTATAAAAGCCCTTTATTTAGCTCAATAAGATCGGGGACGCTCTAACTTGCTGAATGCAGCGGCATAAATACATTAACCTTTCGGAAAGATCATTACTTTATTTATAACTCTTTCAATATTGCTTTCTCTAAACCTTCTGCACTTCCAATTCCAGCTGCTACAATAGTACCCTTTGCATCTATTAGTATACCATAAGGTATTCCTGATATCTGATATGCTTTAGATAAAGCCGATCCCATTCCTTTTATTTCTATAAGCTGACTCCAGGGCATATCCAGTTTCTTCAATGCGTTTCTCCAGGAAGTTAGATTTGTATCAAATGAGATAGTCAGCACATTTAATCCTTTATTTTTATATTTCTGATAAATATCTTTAATATGAGGTATTTCGGCTCTGCATGGGCTACACCAAGATGCCCAAAAATCAATGAAAAGCAGACGTGATTTCCCTACATATTGAGCGATGCGCTTTTTCGCTCCAAGTGTATCTTGCAGTTCAAAATTCACGTATTGAGTGTTGTTCATTTTCGTTTGTCTCTCTGTATACTCTTTGTTTCTTGCTATGAAATTAGATAAATCATCTATATCTTTTTGTGTCACCAAAGAATTATTTTTTTCTAAAGCTTCTAATTGATCGTGTAGCTTAACCATGTTCTCAAGTGTAAAAATGCTAGACTTATGATCTCTAATAAATCTTCTTCCTACGACAGTCGATCTATTCTCTATGGTTGAATTATATATAAATTTTTGAAGCTCATCATACGCTTTCTCTCTTTCAATATCCACAGCTCCACCATTTGTTGTCAAGTTAAACCATTTATGATACACTCGCTTGAATTCGGCATCTAAAGTGTTGTGCAAATCATTAAGATATGTCCCGGATGCAACAAAAGCAGTATCCATATATGCTTTTATATGACCTTCCTCCAGAATAACTTCAAGCGATTTTATATAAGGGTAATTTCCGATAGTAACAATGGCAAAATCATTAATATGGGGAGCTCCCTCAAAATAGAATTTACCATTTTCCACCTTTGCGGAATCAATGGATGTGATCAAAGTATCCCCCTGAAACTGGAATAGCTTTACATATTTCCCATTGTAGTCATTATTCAGTATTCCATCAATATGATACTTTCCTTGTGCGTATGCAATGACAGATGGAAACAGTAGTGCTAATAAAATAATCTTTAGTTTCATTTTTTGGCCTCCTCTTTTTTTCTAGTGCGAAACATGTAAAATGGTTTTCTATATTCTCCTGCTGTCATAAAAACAGCGTCACGTACAGACTCGGCAGTAGTAACCCATTCTATCGCGTTGAAATGCTCACCTATATATTTTATCGATACAATTTTTCCATCTAAAATGAATACATATTTTGTTGTATCAATTCCCGTTGTATGATTAGCCTGCCCTGTATTATCCGCATAGCATCCAATGGAAGATGCTATAAATAGTAGTATAATAAATAAATGTTTCATGTTTAATACAAATTAATTTTTAGTTTGATTATTAATTAAATACGCTCTATGTTGATGTCTTCTTAATTTTTTTATGATGTAGACTTTAGATTCAATTAATATACTCTGGTATGCAATACATTACTTATAGAAGTTACGTCAAATGTTTTTTGTATAAAGTCATTTGACTGGTTCAACAATATAACCGAGCTTTTTTAGTTTTGTGATTAATCCCTGTTCGCCAATAAGATGCATTGCTCCAACTGCGATTAGCGAAGAATCTTTGTGTATCATAGGAAGCAAATTCTTCATCCATTCTTCATTTCGAGTATCAATAAGTAGAGATTCGGTCTGTTTTAGAATATCTAGTATATTATCCGGTGTATTTGTATATTTATAAAGTCTTTCTTTAAGAGATAACAAAGTCAATTCTTGTTTGCGATAATTGTTTTCCATTGTGTCAAAGGATGAGCATGTTAGCTCTTTATTCTTCAATGTGTACAGCAAAATGTTCGCTTGATAATGCAAATCCGAACTATAATTCAGAGAATCAAGTCTAATGCATTTTTGTCCAATATCTTCTAGTGATTCCATGAAATAAATCTTTTTATTGTTTTGATATCCCAATAATAAAATGTGTCTGTCCATACCTTGTTGTATGTCCGGTAGTTTTCTGAATTGCCACATATCGACTAATCTTCTCTGCCAAAATATAGGTTCGTATTTTGAGTAATTGGGACTGAAAGTCTTTAGTGTGGAATCAACGAACTGAAAGTCATTGTAATTATACAGCATTTCATAAATGCTATCTTTAGGCATAAAAACATAATTTCGAGGAGTTTGACTAGATGTTTTACGAATGGATGAATCAAACGCAAAATAATCAGACTCCACTGCTATTTGTTTGGCTGTGTGGAAAGCTTTTCTAAAACCGGGAATACTCAATAAAAAAGAGTGCTCAATAGAATGCATAGTGCCTAACAAGTAGGAGTCATGCTGCAATCCATTTCCTGATATTTTCCAAAGTAGGCTGTTTTCTATATCCTGTGAGGGTTCATCTTGTTTTAATTGCGCCGGACATGATATAGAAAAGAAAGAAAAAAGAAGGAACAAAGTAAAAAGTGGTTTCATGGTTTTATTCTGATTATGTTAACAATGAAAAAAAGTTTATAATCTATTGATGAAATATGCCAACAAATATATCGGTTTTTTTATCTTTTTAATATATTTGTCTTTTATTGTTGTGTTAATAATGTTTAATCAAAGGTCTTTCATGACTATTTAAAAAATAATTAACTGTTATGATATATAACATTCTATTATTCTTCTTACATTTATGAAATATAACGAAAATATATCTTGCATCTGTTAAACTTATAATGTCATGAAAAAAGCAGTTTTGTTCTTCTTTTCAATTTGTCTGTTTATTGCATGTGACAAAGCTCATGATAACGAACAGCCTGAGGTCGTAAAACCGTTGAAGCTATCTACTGAAAATTATATATGGATTGATAGCCTTAGCTATAGTTTTGAAATTACTGAAGGTAATGGGAATTATGCGGCTAGCATTGCAGAGAATGGTGGGGATGCTAATATTACTATAAAAGACAATAAAGTAACAGTAGATTTGTTGAGTAATAGTGTATCTATAAATATTTCCGATAAAAAAGGACAGAGTGCTCATCTTACCATTTATTCGCAGGCTAAGGCACTCGAACCTTGCAATTATATTATAAGTATGGATACCGCCAGTACGTACACCCTGAAGAATATGGATTTTGGTCTCGGTGGTTATAGGGTTGAGAAAGTTAAAGGGACTTCGGCTAAAGTAACGGTACTCAGTAATGACAATCTCCAGATTAGTACATTTAAATCGGGGAATACCTATTATGACTTGTATGATAAAAGAGGCAGGAAGACTTCTGTTAAGGTTATCGTTATTGCCTCTTATAGCTTGACAAGTAATCTACTGGAAATATCTGCAACACGTGATGAAGTTGTTCATATTGCCTTGAAATGGGGTGAAGGCGGCTGGAAATTATTGAATGATAATCCGTCTTCTTTCTTTGAACGCATTTCTTTGATGCCGCTAGCCTATGATAAGAAATATGACATTCTCCAATTAGATATCGTCGATGGAAATATCTGGGGAGTATCTATCTTCGATTTGAAGGATAAGGCTGGAAATATAGCAAGAATCGCTTTGAAGATATAGTCTTGAAGCCTAGAAGTACTAATAAAATAAGAGTGAACTGCATAATTAAGTTGCTGTTCACTCTTTTGGTGTAAAAACGCGAGACGTAGAAAGAACTACGTACCGCTTATTGAATGAAAGAAAGGTTTATTGAGAACTTTTGCTGCCAATATTGACTGTTGTGTAGCGGTCGCCCTCATAGATGCTGTTATAACGAATCTTGAGTCCCTTTTTGCCACTCAACCGATCGGCAATCTTATCAAGTCTGAATGAGACTACACCCCATGCCAATGTTGTTCCTTTGTCATTGTAAGCATTGTGTCGGAATTCCAAATTGAAATAATCACTGTCGTTGTCCGACGGAGTTTTTGTCTCGTTGATTACCATGTTCAACATGTGCTTCTTATCAACATTGTTGCTGGTGTATAATTGATACTCTATATTGAGGTAGTTTCCGGTGATCCATACATTAGTCGGATTTATCCGGTCATCACCTATACTGTCTGCCGTTTGTTCCGTTAGCGGAATAATATCTTTAGTCAGAATGTTTTCCAAACGATAAAGTTGCACATTATAGTCGTAGCCCGTGGCAGGCTGTTTCAACGGTTGGAAGTAGATAAATACACGTTGATTATCTACCGGAGTATAGTTGTGGATATAAGTTGTGTCTCCGGGATACATTTTTTTTCCATTATCCAATGCAAAATAGTAATCTTTTCCCGCTATAATTTTTAGCGTGCCGATAGTCAGGGCTGTATTACTATTATCATCATCATCGTCAAGATCAATGCACGATTGTACTGTAACTCCCATAGTCAATATGAGCATGAATACGTACCAATAAGATGTTAATTTCTTCATAAGTCCAGGTTTTCTTTTTAATCAGTTATTGTAAAGTAAATGCCTTTTCGCACATTATACTGCTTATGTGAATGTTAAATATATCAAAGGATGAAAAATGGTACTACAGTATGCAGTATTTTTGCTTTCATTGCATTTATAAGCTAAACACGTGTTGAAGATAAGAATGGAAGAACAGGAATTGGCAGAACGATGCGGGCAAGGTGACAATATTGCCCGGAAAGAACTGTATGAGCGTTATTCGGGACGTATGCTTGGCGTGTGTTTACGTTATGCCGGTGATCGTGATACTGCTGAAGACTGGATGCATGATGGATTTTTAAAGATCTTTGGTTCTTTCAATAAATTCACGTGGCGTGGAAAAGGGTCACTTCAAGCCTGGATGGATCGTGTTATGATAAATCTGGCTTTGGAATATTTACGAAAAAATGATGTAATGCATCAATCTATTGCGCTGGAAGATACTTCCGAGGTGTATGAAGAACCGGCATCTGCCGACGTAGACGCTATACCGGAGAAAGTCTTAATGCAATACATCAGTGAGCTGCCTGTGGGTTATCGTACAGTATTCAACTTATACATTTTTGAAGAAAAATCCCATAAAGAGATAGCCCGGATATTAGGCATTAATGAAAAATCATCTGCATCGCAGTTGGTCCGTGCAAAGGCTGCATTGGCTAAAAAGATACGGGATTGGATGAAATATAATTCTTAGGTAAAAGGATAAATGAGAAAAGATGATTTATGGATAGAGAGCATGAAGAAGCGGTTGGATAGCTATTCCGAACCGCCTTCGGCTGGAGGTTGGGAGCGATTGGAAAAAGAGCTTTCACCTTCCTCCCTCTTGGATACTGCAAAACATAAGCGGATAGTTTTCCGTCGATGGTCTATTGCAGTTGCCGCTGCCCTTCTTGTTGCTGTATCATCTGTGAGTGTATGGTTGCTGCAGACTCCTATGGTGGATGAAGCTCGCCGTGCTGCCCGGCCTGTATTGGCTACACTTCCCATAGCAAATACCGATAAGACCTTGTCTGACACATCTGATGGCGGAGATGTGTCTTCCTCTGTACTGAATAGTCGGCACAAGAGCGAAAATTCTCTTGTGGCTAAGAATGCTGAGTCTGCATCTTCTTCGGTAACATCCTCAAATCATGTCGGAAATATGCCCCTAAATAAAGCAGATGAGGCTGTTGCATCAGTGCAGCTTGCTGCTGAAGAAGATAAGTCTGCACAAGAGAACAATGTAGAAGAGGTAAAATCATCTTCTCAAGAAAGAAATAAGGTAGTTGAGCAGGGACATGAGACTAAACAACAACGAGTATCACGTCATCCTTCAGGACGAGATAAACTTCAACTGCCAGTGGAGAATAGCTCTTCTAAAAGGCGCCCTTGGACTTTCGGCTTAGCCGGTAATGTCGGTGGGCTGAACCTAGACGGTAGCAATGGAGGTGATCTTATGATGTCGGATCCTGGAGGCTATTCAGGAAAACTCGATTTGAGTTCTGCATCCAATGGTATTGTGGTAGTTCCTCAGGGAGAGCAGATCGTTTTTAGAGACGGACTTCCATACATGACCTATAATCTTCAAAAGGTGGCTAACATAAATCATAAACAACCGCTGAGCTTTGGATTCTCCGTGCGTAAGGGAATCTCAAATCGCGTTTCAATAGAAACAGGTTTGGTATATACTATGCTTTCGTCGGATATTACTTTTGAAGGGGCAGGAGAGAGTGTTTCTCAAAAGCTTCACTACATCGGTATTCCTTTGCGAGCCAATTGGAATTTTCTTAATCGTGATCAAGTCACTCTTTATGTTTCCGGTGGTGGAATGGTAGAGAAATGTGTGTATGGGGAGATTGACAGTGAGAAGGAAACCGTAAAACCTTTACAGCTTTCGGTTTCCGGTGCAGTTGGTGCCCAATATAATGTGAGCAAGAAAGTTGGACTTTATCTGGAACCGGGTATTTCTTATTACTTTGATGATGGTTCTGCAGTTCAAACCATACGTAAAGAGAATCCATTTACTTTCACTATGCAAGCCGGTATTCGCTTGACTTATTAGTAGAGCAATAAAGGCTTAAGTATCTGTTCAAGTCAATATAGACCAGGGAACTACAATGTGTAATAGGGTGTTGTTTTTCTTTGACAATACCTATATTTGCAAAAGATCAACGGGTCCGGTCGGTTGCCATTTATCTCACTGTGATAAATGTTGATACCTGCACTCATTATCTGAATATCTTCCAACTCAATGCTCCTTAAATTTCAATGCTGTTCCCATGCTATAATTTTCCTTTTAGCGGAATAGAAATGATTTACATGTTCTTGTTTTATTTTTTTTTCGAGATCCGCACTATTGTCATTTAGTACATGTAGTTTTCCGGAATGGATATTTAAAAATCTCCTTGTTGTTAATAAACATAAAACGGAAATATTAACTAAAATTGATAATTTGTATATCTCTGTTATTTATAAGGTAATAGATTAATATTTCCATATATATTCCCAATGTATTTTAAACATATATTTATGAATAGTTGTATTTTTTTGCATAAAAAATAGATGAAATACTAATTGTTCATGATAATATTTTCATAGGTTTGTTTACAAGCGTTAAATAAGCTAACAAAATCTAATAATTATGATATGGCTACCATCGCACTTGACATTGGAGGTACCAAAATAGCAGGTGCTATTTTCTTCCCTAACGGCAATATGTGTTTCAACCGAAAGCGGCTTCTAAAAGGAAGGAGTGGAAACGATGTGGGTAACTTAGCTACCGATATACTCGACAAGCTTTTGACAGTGGCACGTAAAAACAATATTTCCATTGATAGTATTGGGGTATGTATACCCGGAATAGTGTATTCACAGACCGGTAGGGTGTGGGCTCCTAATATTCCCAGATGGGATAATTATCCGCTTCAAGAGATATTGCGCAGAGTGGTTCCACCCGAAATAGGAATTTACATAGATAGTGACCGTACTTGCTATATGTATGGTGAGATGTGGCAGGGAGCTGCTAAAGATTGCCACAGTGCCATATTCATTGCAGTGGGTACAGGCATAGGGGCCGGTATAATAATTGACGGTCACGTATTGCATGGTGCAAGCGATATCATAGGTGCCACAGGATGGTTGGCATTGCAACCTCCCTATACTTCTGAATATGATGCTTGTGGCTGCTTTGAATATTATGCTTCCGGAAATGGAATAGGTGCCCGGGTGCGTGATGCAGTACATGCGGATAAAACCTATAAAGGAAAGTTACGGCAAAAACCGATTAGTCGGATTTCGGCATACGATGTATTCAGTGCATACAATGAAAAAGATCCTATAGCTGTTGCCGTCATACACAAAGCTATTGAGATGTGGGGGATGGGGTCCGCCAATCTGGTAAGTTTACTCAATCCGCAAAAAATCATCTGGGGCGGAGGTGTGTTTGGACCTGCATGTGTCTTTATAGAAGATATTTACCAAGAGGCTTGCAAATGGGCGCAACCGCTCAGCATCAGACAAGTGGAATTTGTCTCTTCACAACTCTCCGGTAATGCCGGACTTATAGGAGCTGCATTTTTGGCCATTAAAAATCATTTGCATGAATAGCTATAATACAAAAAAGGTGTTTATTACGGCATGTATCGGAATGTGTTTTTTCGGTATATCAATGCTTGCTCTGGGATCTGTGCTACCGGCACTGACATTAAAGTTGGGTCTAAATAATCTTGAGGCTACCGGGCTGGTTACTTTTCTGCCACTTGGATTGTTGGGTGGCTCCTTGTTGTTCGGGCCAATTGTGGATCGCTTCGGATATAAGACACTTTTGCTACTTAGCTGTATGATCGTATTGCTGGGAATAGAAGGAATCATTCTGTTTGAAAATATCTCTATGCTCCAACTCTCCATAGTGGGAATAGGATTGGGTGGAGGAGTTTTAAATGGAGAAACAAATGCATTGGTGGCGGACATATCAGACGAGAAGGAGAAAGGTGCCCGGATTAGTCTGCTTGGAGCTTTTTATGGAATCGGAGCATTAGGAATCCCTACATTACTTAGTGCTCTTTCCAGATATTATTCATTCGAAACGATATTACAGGCTATTGGCGTTATTATGTTAATAGGAGTCATATTTTGTAGTACGATAGCTTTTCCTCCTCCAAAGCAGCCTCAAGGCTTCCCGATAAAGAAAGGATTGAAGCTTTTAAAAGAAAGCAGTCTGATAATTCTTAGTCTTATATTATTTTTTCAAAGTGGTATTGAAGGAGTGTGTAATAACTGGACAGCTCTTTATTTAGGACAAGTTACGAATATTTCTTCCGGTCAAGCATTGATAACTTTGACTTGTATGGTGGCAGGTCTTACTGCAACACGGCTTCTTTTAGTTGTATTATTCAAAAGATTAAAGATGGGGAGTGTGTTGCTTTTTAGCCTGATCGTAGCGGCTGTAGGGTTCGGGCTGTTATCTTTTTCACCAGGATTTCTGCGCGCAGCAATAGCAATGGTGCTTATAGGCGTAGGGTTAGCATCGACTTTTCCGGTCATATTCAGTATTATAGGCAGTAAGTATGCGTCATTGTCAGGGACTGCTTTTAGCATCGCGCTTGTGATCGCTTTAATCGGACAAACGTTGCTAAATAGCTTGACAGGAATCATATCTCAGCAGTATGGCATCGGTGTCTATCCATTGATGATGATTGCCGCTATTGCTATTATGTTACTATTATTCAAAAGTTCACTTAAATAATATTTAATTTAAAAACAAAAATTATGTTAGCAAACGAATGGTTAAAGAATGCGCATGGCATTATGGAGAAGCTAGAAGCCACGCAAATGGAAAATGTAAAAAAAGCAGCTACTGTAATGGCTGATTCAATTGAGGCAGGTCGTTGGGTACATACATTCGGGTGTGGTCATGCCACTATTCCTGTAGAGGAAATGTATCCGCGTATTGGTAGTTTTGTCGGCTTTCACCCTCTTTGTGAACTGCCGCTGACATTCTTCACACAGATTATCGGTCAGATGGGTATTCATCAGTTCTTGTTTTTGGAAAGAGCTGAAGGTTACGGACAGGAAATCATGAAAAATTATGATTTCAATTCGAAAGACTGTATCTGGATATTTTCGCATACAGGGATTAATGCGGTAAATATTGATATTGCCCTGGAAGCAAAAAAGAAAGGAATGAAAGTGATTGTGTATGGATCTGCAGGAGAAACCAGCGATAAGCCAAGTCGCCATTCAAGCGGTAAAAACTTGTTTCAGTTGGCAGATATAGTAGTGGATTCTTGTGTTCCTTTGGTGGATGCATCTGTTCCGTTGAAAAATCACTTTGATAAAGTAGGGCCATTGTCTACGCTAAGCTTTGTGTCTATGGTTTGGATGACTATTACCACTGTGGCAGAGATTTTGGCTGAACGTGGCGTACATCTATACATCCATCCATCACACAATGTACCAGGAGATACCACTGCACACGAACGTCTTGATGCTGCTATTGCAGAATATCAGAAGAAAGTAAAATGTCTTTGATATGAATAAAAAGCCCAATATAGATCTGTCGGTTGAAAATTATGGTAACGTAAAGGATATTCCATATTCTTATGTCGTATTGCCTTGGGGAGCTACCGAACCTCATAATTATCATTTACCGTATATGACGGATTGTTATCTGGCGCATGATATTGCCGTGGATGCGGTAGCAAAAGCTTGGTTGGAATATGGGGTAAAAGGAATGGTACTTCCGCCTATCCCTCTGGGAGCGCAGAATCCCGGGCAGATAGAACTTCCTTTTTGCATACACACTCGATATGAAACACAAAGAGCTGTACTCAACGATATCGTTGCATCTCTTCAATGTCAGGGTTTTCGCATCCTCATTATAATGAATGGACATGGCGGTAATAATTTCAAATCAATGATACGGGATTTTATGCAGGACTATCCTGAAATGATTATCGTAAATTGCGACTGGTTTGCAGTAGAAAAGAGGGAAAGGTATTTTGAAGAGGTAATTGATGATCATGCCGGAGAACAAGAGACGTCTGTAATGCTTTATTATCGCCCTGGGCTGGTCAACATGGATGCTGCCGGCGATGGTAAAAGCCGTTCTTTCAATATAAGTTCACTTAACCAAAAAATAGGCTGGGCGCCACGTAATTGGCGGTATACCTCGGTTGATACAGGAGTGGGAGATCCGCGAAAAGCGACTGCTTCCAAGGGAGCTGAGTATGCTAATGTGGTAACAGATAAGATTGCTTTTCTATTCAATGAATTGGTGAACAAAAAACTTTATTAAATATGAAACCCTTATTTGTATTTATATTAGTTCTCCTTTCTATGGTCTTTATCCAACTGGACGTTCAAGCTACAGAATCATGGATAAGAGTCAATAGACTGGGATATTTACCGGCAAGCATCAAGGTGGCGGTATTTATCTCCACGAATGAAAAAGCTAACTTACATTTTAGTGTAAAAGATGCAAAAACAGGTAGGATTGCTTTTAAAGGAAAAGGTGTCTCCGCCAATGCCGGAAGATGGGGAATGAAACAAGCTTTCCGCCTTAATTTTTCATCATTGTCCACTCATGGAAAATATTATATTGAATGTAATGGAAGCAGGTCACCACAATTCAGGATCGACCCTGAGGTGTGGGAAGGAACAGCAGACTTTGTCCTGAATTACATGCGTCAGCAACGGTGCGGATACAATCCTTATCTCGACACATTGTGTCACCAACATGACGGATATATAGTCGACCACCCCACGCGTGAAGGCGAAAAGGTGGATGTGCGTGGCGGATGGCACGATGCGTCAGATTACCTGCAGTATCTTACCACTTCGGCTACTGCCACCTTTCAGATGTTGTTTGCCTGGCAACAAACTCCTGACACAACCGTATTCAAGGATAACTATCAATCTGATGGAAGAAAAGGCTCAAATGGGATTCCGGATATACTCGATGAAGCCCGTTGGGGGTTGGATTGGATGCTTCGCATGAATCCCGATTCGACACTGATGTTCAACCAGATAGCAGACGATCGTGACCATGCCGCCATGCGTTTTCCAAATCGGGATTATGTGGATTACGGTTATGGAAAAGGCTTGGGACGTCCGGTATATCCTGTTACAGGAAAACCGCAAGGGCTGCGTCCGGGACGCACCAACCGGTCCACCGGAGTGTCTTCGAGTGCAGCCAAATTTGCATCGGCATTTGCTTTGGGCGCTGATATTTTCAAAACGATAACTCCCGAGCTAAGCACTCTTCTCTCAACTAAATCAAGAGTTGCATACCGTTATGGGGAAAGAATACCGGGCAATAACCAGACTGCTTGTGTTGTATCTCCCTATTTCTACGAAGAAGACAACTGGGTAGATGACATGGAACTTGCGGCTGCCACGCTATATCGGCTGAACGGGCAGGAGAAAGATATAAAAGATGCCGACTACTGGGGCCAACTGGAGGAAATATCTCCCTGGATGGAACTGGGGCGGGCGCGGCATTATCAATTCTATCCTTTCGTAAATATCGGACATTACTACTTAGCCCGAATGGCGGGCAGTCTTATAAGGGAAAAATATATTTCCTACATGAAAGGTGGGCTGGAATGTCTGAATAAACGGGCTAAAATATATGACGATCCTTTTTTTTACGGGATACCTTATCTCTGGTGTTCAAATAACCTCGTTGTGGCTGCCATTACACAGGCTCGTCTTTATCATCAGCTCTCCGGAGACAATAATTTTCTTGAGATGGAAGCGGCGCTTCGCGATTGGCTCTTCGGATGCAATCCCTGGGGAACTTCCATGATTTGCGGACTGCCCGAAGACGGTGATTATCCTACGAGAGTTCATTCATTTGTGACGGAAATGCTTCATAATATACCGTATGGTGGTCTCGTGGACGGCCCGATTGAACGAATCAGATATGAATCATTGGCTGGAATACACCTTAAATATGCGGACGAGTACGCTCCTTTTCAATATGGTGCGGCCGTATACCATGATGATCCTGGGGACTATTCTACTAATGAACCGACTATGGACGGTACAGCCAGCCTATGTTTCTATCTCGCTACCATGCAAAAGGCAGGAAAACAATAACTATTAATAATCTTAAATTATGAAAAAAGCAAGAAGACTACGATTAAATGCCGCAACCATATTTGCGGTATTTCTGACTATGATCTTTTCCACTGTTGGAAAAGAAGCAGTTTTGGCCAATGCTTCCCAAACCGGAAAGAATATATCCGGAATTACCCAACAAAAGGATATGGCAATAAAAGGAGAAGTTGCAGACCTACAGGGTGAGCCCGTTATCGGCGCCAGCGTACTGGAAAAAGGGACCAAGAATGGCGTTATTACCGATTTGGATGGAAAATTCTCACTTAGCGTGAAAAGCGGTGCTACGCTGGTCATATCTTATATCGGCTACAGGACCTTGGAAATAAAAGCAACACCCGGCATGAAAATTAGCTTGACAGAAGACAGTGAAATGCTGGAAGAAGTTGTTGTCGTGGGTTACGGTGTACAAAAGAAGAAACTTCTCACCGGTGCTACTGTACAGGTAAAGGGAGAAGAAATTGCGAAATTGAATACAGTAAACGTGGTGGAAGCCATGCAGAGCCAGTCACCGGGAGTAAATATCGTACAAAACAACGGCTTTTTGGGAGCAGGCTATAAAGTAACCATTCGCGGTATCGGCACCAATGGATCAGCATCTCCTCTATACGTTGTGGACGGAGTGCCCGGAGGCAGTCTGGATGGTCTTTCATCTAACGACATCGAATCTATAGATATATTGAAAGATGCCGCTTCCGCTGCTATCTACGGGGCGCGTGCAGCTAATGGTGTGATCCTCGTCACGACCAAACAGGGGAAAGCTGGTATATTTCAAGCCAGTTATGATGGCTATTATGGCGTGCAGGATTTATACAAAATACCCACTATCCTCAACGCTAAGGAGTATATGGCGATACAGGATGAAGGACGCGTAATGGATGGATTGAACCCTTATAATTGGGCTCAATATATTCCTGCTCAAGATATCAAAGCTATCAATGAAAACACATGGAAGGGAACAAACTGGTTGAAAGAAATACTCAACAAGCGTGCCGCCGTACAGAGCCATTCTCTCAATTTTACGGGTGGAAGCGACCGGAGCACGTATGCCATAGGATTCAATTATACGCAGCAGGAAGCCACTATGGGGGTGCCTTCATCCGTACCGGTGATGAATCGTTATAACGCGCGTGTCAATTCTCAGCACGTCATCATCCGGAATAACAAGCTTGATGTGCTCTCCGTAGGACAAACGCTGAACTACCGCTACCAGCAGACCAGAGGGTCGGTGGCTGTAGACGATATCTATTGGAACGCCGTACACAATATGCTGGTGATGAGCCCGCTAATGCATGTCAGAAATTCCGATGGCGGATATTACATGTATCAGGACCAATTGAAAGATGGTTACAATTGGGATACAAATAACAGTGCAAACAAAAATCCCGTTGCTTATCTTGACTATGCACAAAGCCAAAGTTTGAGCAAGAGCCATTATTTACAAGGCAGTTTGAATGCAGACTTCCAACCCATAAAAAACCTGCACGTCAAGTCACAGTTTGGATATATTATGTCAGCGTCGAGCTACCGCTCATATGTACCGGCATACGGTGAACTGACCGCAACGCTTGCCGAAACTCAAGATAGAGTGTCGCAATCCATGAGCATGAACAACCGTTGGAGTTGGGACAACACCATCAGCTATAAGTACCTCAAAGGTGACCATGACATGGATGTACTATTGGGCCAAAGTATAGAGAAATGGGGAATGGGTGAATCCATAGCCGGAACTAACCGTAACTCTTCTTTTTACGACTTTGAGCACGCTTACCTAAGCAATGTGCCCGGAGTAGCCAACATTACATCTCTCACCGGTTCACCCAACGGACAAGGTAGACTTGCTTCTTTCTTTGGGCGCGCCAACTATAATTATAAGGAAAAGTATATGGCAAGCGCTGTGCTGCGTACCGATGGCTCTTCAGTATTCGCACGGGGGCACCGCTGGGGATACTTTCCTTCCGTTTCAGCAGGCTGGGTCATTTCCAGCGAAAATTTCATGAAAAAGTATTCGTTTATCGACTTCCTTAAACTCCGCGCGTCATGGGGACAGAACGGCAACTGTGCCGTATCAACTTTCCAATATATGGCCACTATCACAAGCAATAACACATGGGGCGGTTATCCATTCGGTGGCTCTATGGGTGATGCAGCCACAGGGTCCTACGCTTACCGTCTAGTGAATCCGGATCTGAAATGGGAGACACAGGAAACACTGGACTTCGGTATTGACGCTCGTTTTTTCAACAGTCGTCTGGGTATGGAGTTCGATTGGTATAAACGTACAACTAAAGATTGGCTGGTAAATGCTCCTGTATTAGGATCATTAGGAGCTGATCCTTGCTATGTAAACGGTGGAGATGTACGCAATACAGGTGTGGAACTCGGATTACACTGGAACGACCGGATAGGCAAGGATTTCATTTACGAAGTCAACCTTTCTTTGGGACACAATCAAAATGAAGTCGTAAAGATTGCCAATGATGATGGTATCATTCACGGACCGGGTAGTGTATTCTGGAATGCTTCCGACGAATTTTTCCGTGCCGAAGTAGGCAAACCGTTCGGTTACTTTTATGGTTATAAAAGTGCCGGGATCTTCCAAAATCAAGATCAAATAGACAAATACAAAGGCGCCAAACTGAACGGTGCAAATACACGTCCGGGCGATGTTATCTGGGTGGATACGGATGAAAGCGGACAAATTGACCAAAACGATCGTACAATGATAGGTAACCCGCACCCTGATATTACATTGGGACTTTCCTTTAATATCGGCTGGAAAGGTATCGATCTTTCAGTAACTACATACGGCACTTTTGGGCAGCAAATCATGAAATGTTACCGTGACTTTGTTTCCTCGCCGCTCAATAACTACACCACAGATATATTTGAACGTTGGCACGGTGAAAACACTTCGAACAGATTCCCGCGTTTGAGTAGTACCGGAAGTACAAATTGGGACCGTATTTCAGACATCTATATGGAAAATGGCGATTACTTGAAAATAAAGAATGTAACATTGGGGTATGACCTCAAAAAAGCGTTTAAGAAACTCCCGTGCAGCCAGCTTAAGGTCTACGTAACAGCACAAAACCTATTCACTTTCACCGGATATTCCGGCATGGATCCTGAAGTAGGCTATGGAGCAGGTAGTGATTATCCATGGGCTTCGGGTATCGACCTCGGATTTTATCCGAGTGCCCGTACATTCATGATAGGTACAAACATTAAATTTTAAGGCGTTATGAAAAAGTTTATCTATATAATATCTTTTACGATATTTTTCTTGGCCATAGGATGTGAGGATTTTCTTGATACCGACAACCTGACGGAAAAAACAACATCAAATTTCCCGGCTACCGAAGCGGAAGCCAACGAAATGCTGACCTCTATCTACTCCAATCTTCTGTTCGAGGGCCCGGATGTATCATCTGCCACTTTTATAGCTCAAATAGCAGGTGACGACTGTCTTGGCGGAAACGTGTCTTACTCGGATAACTGTGCCATGAACTTCCTGATGTATAAAAACCTGAATTTATTTGGCTTTGACAATGGCGTAGGAAACGGCGGTACCCCCTTGTGGCAGCGTCTTTACAAGATGATAAACCGTGCCAATGCTGCACTTGCATCCTATGACAACGTGAAAATCTGGAATACCGGAGAGCGTGAACGGCACTTCGGTGAAACCTATTTTTTGCGTGCATATGCGTATAATGATTTGGTACAAGTGTTTGGCGGCGTACCTCTGCGTACTACTACTGAAGCTACCAATATTCCACGAGCATCGGTAGATGAAGTATATGCACTGATTGCATCCGACTTGAAAAATGCAATTGGATTACTTCCCAATCGAATTTATCCGGCTAATTCTACGTTGGACGGTCATGTGACAAAATATGCAGCGGAAGCTATGCTGGCACGTGTATTTCTGTTCTATACCGGACGGTATGCAAAAACAGAACTACCCTTACCGGAAGAAAAAAACAGTATAACCAAGCAGCAGGTCATCAGTTGGATTGACGACTGCGTGGAAAATTCCGGTTACAAGTTGGTGAGCGACCAGCGCAACTTATGGTCATATACCAACGAGACTTCCGAAAATAACGGAATGAGCAAGAAATATGCCTACGTTATCAATAATAATCTCAGGTGGGAAGGTAACAGCTCACAGGAAACCGTATGGGCTACCAAATATAAGTTGAAAGGCAACGGATGGAGCTATACATGGTTTAGCAATACCATATCCCAGTATATGTCGCCGGCTGCCGGTGATGCCACGCAATCTTATCCGTTTGGATCGGGTTGGGGTGCAGGTCCGGTATCATCGGCAATGGTGAAAGACTGGAAAGCATGGGACGCTACCCAAACCCATACTGACGGCTATACGGAAGATCCGCGTATTACAGGTTCCATCTGGTCGTATGCTGCCTACAATCCCGATACGAAAGCAGAATTGATGGATAAAAAGTTGACACCGGACGAACCGGATTATACCGTGAACAAGATTTATTGGGAGAATACCGGATATTCGCAAAAAAAATACATCAATATCAATGCTTATAACAGCGATGGTGCCCTACAATCATTTGGAGTAGTAATGTATCCTGATTATAAGCCCGATGCTATCAGTACTTCGCTGAATAACATTTCCGACTTGATACACATCCGTTTTGCGGACGTACTGCTGATGCAGTCCGAACTTGAAGGAAATCCGGAAGGACTGAACAAGGTCCGCGCCCGTTCACATCTCGCTCCCGTAGGTTATTCATTGGAAAATATCCAAAAAGAGCGTCGTTGGGAATTTGCTTTTGAGTCCATTCGTTGGTGGGACTTGCTTCGTTGGTCGGGTCCATCACTCGATTTTGCTGGCGATGCGCTGAATAAACAAACCGGATTTGAAGTCGTAAACGGCGGCGAAGTCAAACAAATGGTAAACTTCGACTATAAGAAGCGTCTGAAAGAGACACAAGGCTATTGGTATATCCCACAAATCGAGATTGATAAATCGAACGGTGTACTGGAGCAAAATCCCGGTTGGGGCCCATCGGCACAGTTTGTTGATTGGGGACACATGTAGGATGAAAGATCAATCATTAAGAGTAAATAACTATGAAAACAAGTAAATTCTATATCGCAATGGCAACGGTTGCATTGGCACTTTATGCTTGCAACCCCATTGAAGACACTTCGCTGCGGGATGATTTTGCAAATCCCGGCACACCTATCACACAAGCGGAACTGGATGCAGCAGTGTCCGTGACACAGCCCATACAGAACTCGGACACCAAGATTGAGGGTGATCAGTATGTCGTAGTAAAAAATAATCGTAAGGATGTACCGGGAGTATGGCATATAGCTACTGCTACCGGAGATAAAATAGTCGGATCTGACCAAGACACCATTGTTTATGGTTCCAACGGCACGTTCGGAATCTATTACGTAGGCTTGTCAGCTCAGAAAGTGGTGACATCCAAAACGTTTACCGTAAAAGTAACCAATGTTTTTGATCCCTTTATCAGCATCTTGACCGGAGCTAAGGACAAGACGGACAAAACTGCGAAAAAAACTTGGGTGGCAGATGCCAACAGTGCCGGAAATTTCAGTTACATCAACGGACACGGAATATGGCATGCTTATCCCGAGGGTACGGCTACAGGTTGGTGGGCAACTGTTGCGCTTAGAAACGTACCCGACCAAGAGATGAACTTTGTATTTGATGGCGACAAGTTGGTCACCTATGCTGCCGGGCAAACAAAGGCTGAGGGTAGCTACGCCGTGACGCACGATACCAAAGGAGCTCAAGAAATACAAGGTGAACTTATTACCACTACCCCGCTGGTAGGTAACTACGGCAGTGTCTTATGGGGTGGTCCGGCAGACCAATATCTTGGAAGTAGTCCGTATAAATACTGGATTATTTCGTTGTCTGACACGAAGATGTTCATCGCCCATCCGTCCAACTTTACCAATCCATCGGATTGGGATGATGAATGTACCTACCAGTACTTTAAAGTGAAAGAATAACTGATTTATAAGCACTTGAATGCCATATAAATGGATATATGTGATAATCCTCGTACTCTTGCCGGCATGCAGCCGGCAGGAGAGGGATTATTTGTATATTCAAGACACAACACCGGAGATATACAATGGTTATATTATCTTGTATTCGGGAAGAATTCTCCGTCTGTTTATCAGGAAGCCCTGTTGATGGGCATGTCCGGAGATTCAGCAATTTTAAGCAGACAACTTGCGCATTACTATATCTTGGAATCAACCAACCGGGAAAAGGAGCGCTACCTATCGTTTTTTTACCATAGCAAGGATAACGTGGAATTGATACGTAGGAATTTCGGCGCTACTTATTGGTTTTACCACTTTTATGCACGTTTGTGGTGAGCAGGTTGGAACACCTTTATTATGATAAGGAGGTGGAACAATTTACTTATAAATAGACAATTTTTTAATAACTGATAAAAAGAAAAATGCCATGAAAAAAAGAATTTTATTTGCCGCATTGGCGGCAATCGCATTGTTCGCGGGTTGCGAAAAAGACGATTACGAAACGGGAATCAAAGCACCTTCCGGTGAGAATCAATTGGTGGAACGAGTTGACGGACGTATTGTATTAGCTTATGCCACCTATTATGGTACTGTCACTCCTAATGCCGCTTATTTCACTCATCTCAATTATGCTTTTGCCGAACCCTACATGGAAGGCGGAGAGTACGTAGGTCTGGGACTGCAAGGTGACGAAGCACGCTTCCAAAAGATTGTTGACTTGAAGAAGCAACATCCCGGACTGAAAATATGCATCTCTTTCACTAATGCTAAAGAAGATCCGCGAGGCGGGTGCTTCTCACAGTTGGCGAAAAGTGAGGATTTTCGCAAAAAGTTTGCTGCCGACTGCAAAGCTTTCGTACAGAAATGGGGCATTGACGGAGTGGATATGGATTGGGAGTTTCCCGGACTCTCGTGGAGTGGCGATGCAGGTGCCTATGATGTAACGGTCGACGTAGAAAACCACGTGCTGCTGATGCAACAGCTACGCCAGACACTAGGCAACAGCTATCTGCTGACTTATGCCGGATATTGTGAGAATGTAAAAACTGTAATCGGCGGTAGCCGCTACATTGATATTGCTGCTGTAGCCCCCTATGTAGACTTTGTCAACATCATGACTTATGACCTCGATGAAGCCCCCCGTCATCAATCGGCATTAAGCGATCCTTCTGCCACCTCCGACTGTACTCGTGCCGTGCAAGCATATTTAAATGCAGGCATGCCCGCTGGAAAATTGGTATTGGGTATTCCGTTCTATGGGCGTCATTCGTTCGCGTCCACCCCATTGTCTATCAATTACAAAAATATCATAACGCTCGACCCCCAACAATATAAGATTGACAATTGGGATGACGCAGCATCCGTACCTTACGTAACCTATAAAGGCGCGTATTATGCCGGTTATGACAACGAACGTAGTATTGCTATTAAAGGGGGCTGGCTGTTGGGCAAAGGCATGGCAGGTATGATGTACTGGGATTATGATGCAGACGATAATTCACGTACGCTGAGTAAGGCAGTATGGAATGCCATAATGAAGAAATGAAAATAACTTAACACATGTTTTTAATAAATTTTCAATTTCTAAGTCTGGATATTTTTGAGTTTCCAGACTTAGTGTTATGTCTTTCTTTTGGTTTCAGCAACGTTGCATCTTTACTTTTGCAGAGTGATATTTTTATTTAATTTGTTACTACAGTCGTGAAGTATTCTTCGAACAACTTCTGTGCAGAAGCCAATTGCCCGGGAGTATTTTCTTTTACCTCCTTTAATTGATACTCCATGCCCATAGCCTCATATTTGTGTACTCCCAACTTGTGGTAAGGTAGAATCTCGATGCGTTGTACAGACGAATAATTCCCCAACTGCTTGCCCAGATCACGGATGTCTTTTTCAAAGTCACTGTATCCCGGCACAAGTACATATCGTATCCACATTGGGCGATTGTGTGCGTTGAGCCAAGCGGCAGTTCGTAGAGTCTGTTCATTACTACATCCGGTCAATTTACGGTGACGATCAGGATTAAATTGCTTGATGTCCAACAGAACCAGGTCGGTCAGGCTTAGCAATTTCTCCACGTGTTCATTCCAGACGCTTCCATTTGTGTCCAAACATATATGTATACCGTTGTCCTTCAACTGCTGGAACAGTGGGATAAGCTCTTCAGCCTGTAAAGTAGGTTCACCACCGGAGAAAGTAATTCCCCCTTTTTTCCCGAAGAAAGCCTTTTGGCTGACTGCCATTTCAAGAATTTCCTCCGGCGAGGTGAGTTTCCCCCCTGTTCTCTCAAGAGTATCCGGGTTTGCGCAATAGAGACAACGAAACATACACCCTTGGAGAAAAACCACCAAACGTAATCCGGGTCCGTCAAACGTACCCATGCTTTCGTAAGAATGTACACTAATCATACCGCCAATTCTACTATTACATCCGCTCATGGAAGCTACGACTGATAACTTCCAATTGATGCTCACGGCTCAATTTGACGAAGTTAACTGCATAACCCGAAACGCGGATTGTCAATTGTGGATAGTTCTCCGGGTGTTCCATGGCATCTTCAAGCATTTCACGATTGAGTACGTTTACATTCAGATGATGAGCGCCCTTAGTGAAATAACCATCCATCATGGTCACAAGGTTGTCTATGCGATCTTCCTGTGTTGGGCCCAATGATTTCGGAACGATAGAGAATGTATTACTAATACCATCTTGCGAGTCACGGTAGCGAAGCTTGGCAACCGAACTTAACGAAGCGATAGCTCCATTTTTGTCGCGTCCATGCATAGGGTTGGCACCCGGGGCAAAAGCAACACCTTTAGCGCGTCCGTCTGGAGTAGCTCCGGTCTTCTTACCATACATTACGTTGGACGTAATAGTTAGCAAGGATAAAGTTGGCTGTGCATTCTTGTAAATAGGAAGCTTCTTCAACTCTTCGCTGAAATAGTATACCAAATCCACACCAAGGTGATCTACACGGTCGTCATTATTACCGAAGCAAGGGAATTCACCTTCAATATCGAAACCTTCGGTCAGACCGATGTCGTTGCGTTTTGCCGTAACCTTCGCATATTTTATGGCTGAGAGAGAGTCGAGTGCGATGGAGAGTCCAGCTACACCATACGCCAGATTGATATGAGGATCGGTGTCGATAAGAGCCATCTGCGCTTTTTCGTAGTAGTACTTATCGTGCATATAATGAATGATGTTCATTGCTTCGTTGTATACGCGGGCAATCTGCTTCAATACTTTCTTGTAATTAGCCATTACCTCTTCAAACTTCAGCGAGTCACAGCTTAACACAGGAATATCCTTGACCATTACCGTGCCGGTGTTTTCACAACGGCCACCGTTTATAGCCAGCAATAAGGCCTTTGCCAAGTTGGCACGTGCGCCGAAGAATTGAATCTGTTTACCGATAGCCTGATAAGATACACAACAAGCAATACCATAATCATCGCAAGTGCGTACTTCACGCATCAAATCATCATTCTCGTACTGTATAGAGCTGGTGTCGATAGAAACTTGTGCGCAGAATGCTTTGAAACCTTCCGGTAATTCAGGACTCCAAAGTACCGTCATATTCGGTTCGGGAGAAGCACCAAGATTATAAAGAGTCTGTAAGAAGCGGAAAGAAGTCTTTGTCACCTTTGAACGTCCGTCGTTGAAGCGACCACCGATAGCTTCAGTCACCCAAGTCGGGTCACCGGCGAAGATATCGTTGTATGACTGCATACGCAGGTGGCGTACCATGCGTAATTTAATGACGAATTGGTCAATCAATTCCTGAGCAAATGCTTCGTCAATATTGCCGTGAGCCAAGTCATATTCAATATAAATATCAAGGAACGAAGAAACATTACCCAATGACATTGCAGCTCCGTCCTGCTCTTTTACGGCAGCTAGATAAGCCATATACACCCATTGAGTAGCCTCTTGTGCCGAAGTAGCAGGGCGACCAAGTTCCAGACCATAATATTCTCCCATGACTTTGATTTCTTTCAAAGCCTTGATTTGTTCAGCAACTTCTTCGCGCAAACGAATGCGTGCTTCAGTCATAGGTCCGGTTAAATTATGAAGATCACTTAGCTTAGTTTCGATAAGATAATCTACACCGTATAAGGCCAAACGGCGGTAGTCACCTATTATACGACCACGTGCGTAATTATCCGGCAGACCGGTCAAGAAGCCGAGAGAACGGAATGAACGGATTTCATCGGTGTATACATCGAATACCCCGTCGTTATGAGTCTTGCGATAATGGGTGAAGATATCTTTTACTTTTTCATCTACCTCTACGCCATTTTCATGACACGCTTTAGCTACAACGTTGATTCCACCGAACGGCTTGATCGCACGTTTTAACAATTCATCTGTCTGCAAGCCAACAATAAGTTCATTTTCCTTATCGATATACCCGGCTTTGTGTGAAGTGATAGTAGATACTGTGTGAGAATCGAGAGCGCGAACACCATTATTGTTTCTTTCTTCCTCAAGAGCCTTCAGGCAAAGCTCCCAAATGCGTTTGGTGCGTTCTGTTGCACCTTGCAGAAAAGAAGCGTCTCCTGTATAAGGAGTGATGTTTAACCTTACAAAATCACCAACATTGATCTCTTTGCTCCAAATTCCGTCAATAAAGTTTTTATTAAGTTCCATAAGAGGTTTTGTTTAGATATAAATTAACTGTTATCCTTAGAGGCTGCAAAGCTACAACGATTTTCTCATTCCGCCGTTATACTTTATAGAAAATATCGATTTTGCAATGTCAAAATAGCAAATTATAGGTATATAGTAATTAATCGAGATATAGGTAGATGGCTCAAGGGAAAAAAGGATAAATAGGATGCAGGTTTTTTTAGCAAACTATTTGCAGAATTAAAAAAGAGTTGTACTTTTGCACCACTCTTAACGAAGAGCGCTTACGAAATAAGCAAGGAGAGATGGCAGAGTGGTCGATTGCGGCGGTCTTGAAAACCGTTGAACTGAAAGGTTCCTGGGGTTCGAATCCCTATCTCTCCGCTAAGAATTTTAAATAAAAGCCTACAAATTAATAATTTGTAGGCTTTTTTGTGCTTGCTATGTACGAAACTTAAGAGATCATACCGAAAAGCTGAAGGATTCATTTTTTAAGCATAAATTTTAGTGAGTCTGGATAAGAAGGTGGTTCATAATGCTGCGATTCAAGTTGCTCGGTATCTATTCAAAATAGATTTCAACCTTATCTAAAAGCTCATTGAAGCCAACCATCTCGAAGTAATCAAACATGCCATCAGGAAAGATAAAACGAAGTAAGTTGTCGTAATTCATATCTTCTTTTTAATGCAAAGATAGAATTTTAACATCAATACCCCTCAGGATTTCAGTATGATCCCCAATTAGCTGAAGGTACATCATCAACGGCATGCTCTTCGAGGATACGTCGAAGGTGAGTTTTGTAGATCGCCCTGGCACTGTCCATAATTCTATGATTGGTTACTTAGCCATTCCAAGAAAGCGGATGATTTCTCTTTACTGATTATGATTTTTTCCGGAGTATCCACCGAAAGTTTTGCAATCAATCTGCGTGTGAAGTAACGTTCTGCTCCGGTCACAAAAGTTCGGTTTATAATAAATTGACGATTGCCCCTATAGAAAAGATCCGGATTTAATTGCTTCTGAATTTCATCCAAAGAAGAATTATAGTAAAACTGTTGGTTATTTCCGGTGATAATCAGTAAACGGGTTTCTTCCCAATAAAAGCAGGCTATATTTTCTATTTTGATGGGAATGATCTTGTCGCCGTAATTTATCAATAATGAGCTTTTATATTGATAGTTGAGTTGTGAAATAAGCGTTCCCATCTTTTCTAGAGGAGTTTTTGCCTGAAACACTTCTTGCATGGAGCTATATTTATCCAGTGCAGCATTAATTTGTTCCCGATCGATAGGCTTCAGTAGATAACTGATGGCATTCGTATCGAATGCCTGCATAAGATGGATCATACCGAAATTCTGAGGGATTACGATTTTAAGCATAAATTTTCGATAATCTGAATAAGAAGAAGGACACATCCCTGACTCCTCTGAGTAGTGCTCTGAATTGCTTAATTTTTGCATTAAAAGATTCGCTGGCCGCATTCGTTGCACGATTCTTGAAGAAGGCTACGATTCTCAGGTAATGTGTTTGTATGGTTCTTCCCACTGTGCCAAAGGATAGAAATCCTGATTTGTCCACCTCCTCGTACCAACGAGCCAGTTTGGTCAATGCCACATCAGCATGTATGGAGTGATGATAAATAAGTCCTAAGCGCATACTTAAATAATATGCTTTTTTGATATCCGGGTATTCTCTAAACAAAATAGCCGCACGTTTGCTTTGAGAGTTAGTCCATGCTGTTTCTTTTTT
>VOIU01000011.1 GCA_007896885.1 Bacteroidaceae bacterium HV4-6-C5C | reverse complement strand
GTAACGCCTACTGAATCGTGCATTAAAGTGAACGGGTATCACCGATTTAGCTGGGTGGGTATCATCCGTTTTTTCCAACTCCTGTAAAGAAGACCATTTACGGAAATGGTAATAAACAAACTACCTTTTAAGGTAGTTTGTTGGGGGTATACGCCATTTACGTCTCTCCTTACTACATAAAATACGACATTACATATATCTCTTTAATTATGTTTTCGCTTGCGCAATTGCATCAGTAAAATTTTTCCATATACTCCCACTGAGCTTCTTTCAAATTTGTTGAGCACGTTTCTTTTACGCTTGGTCACTTCAAAGAAAACAAGCATTAAGAAGAGAAAGGAACTCTTTTTGTCCTTTATTTCAACTATTTTTAAACAGGCTCTAAGTATTGAGGGTACTTTATTTCGGTTGATTTTTAGAAATATATTCAATTACAGCTTTTTTTACTTCCTCTTGTTTCTGGGGGTCTTTAATATAGTTGTAGATTGGAATTAGTTCTCCTACTTCTACCATCTTGAATAGTTCATCATTTTTTAAATCATGGGTCGTTTCATACCACTCACTCATGTGAGAGTCCGGACACATCTTCTCTAAATTGAAGAAACCGAGTGGAACAGTGCTACGATCGCCGCCAATAGCATTTAGGTACAGGATAGGATTGACATTCGCTTTCAACAACCTGTCTGTATTGTCTGGCATACTCTCCCAGTTAAATGAACCGCACTTGCTCTTTTCCATTGCTTTGTAATAGCCAACTTTTATGGCATCTCTTTTGTTTTCATCTACCGTTATTATTTCTCCCTTGTAATTATATCGGGTAGGAACAATTTTAGCCATATATAGCAAGTCGAATCTTATCCCGTCGTAATATTCCGCAATGACGTGTGTACCGTATTTCTCTATAATTTGTTGCGGCGATAAAGAACTTATATCGTCGGCAAATGACTGCTTAAGATATCTTTTAGCTGTCAGGTCGTTATAATAGCACCTATATCGAAGATAATAATTATGCACTGATCGATAGGTGTATTCATTTTGTCCGTCTGATAAAAAATTGTACGCAGGCTGACCTTTAGTGAATAGGATTTTTCCTTTTAATTCTTCTTGTTCCAATGTTCTGCTATCAAGAAAAAGATAAGGCATTTCAGCTAAATACTCATTCTTGTTTTCTCCATATAAATCTCTTGAGAAGCTTTCGAATGTTCCTACTTTTACAGTTGAGTAAGGATCTTCGGAATCCATTTTGTCTAAATCAATAATTTGGGCTTTTACAGATTGGTAGCTACCAATCTCTCCCATGATATCAAGACCATATCCTAGAACGGATTTCATGGAACTTGCATTGTCGGATGCTAATGGTATATAGGCATCCATGGGATTTGGAGTGTGGCTTTCTTCTATTAGAGTCATTTGGTCTTCACTATCGTTGTCTGAACACGATACAACTGTAAATGTTAGCATAGAAAAAACGCTAAATGAAAAGAATAGTTTTTTCATGATTTTACTAAATAAATTTTTATTATCTTTTGTCTTGAGACTAACTAGATGTGTCAGTTAGTAATTGCATACAAATTAAAGTAAAAAAAACGATTAATATATAATGCAAGTATATTTTTTTGTAAGTAAAATGAAAATGTTGCGATCTATCTCATCTCTTTCAAAAAAATGAGCTTAATTGTCTATCATTCAGAATGGATATAAATGCGAGTCGTTTTTGATTGATTTAGCTTAATCGGCACTTAATTAATGGATTTTCTTGTATCTTTGCACCCTTAACTTAATTAACTGCAAGTAATGAGAGAATTTTGGGAACTTATGAGGCGCTTTGTGTCGCCCTATAAAAAATATATAAGTTGGGCTATCGTACTCAACATTCTATCCGCTTTATTCAATGTGTTTTCTTTTACTTTACTAATCCCGATTCTTAATATATTGTTTAAAACAGGTCAGGATACACATGTGTATCAGTTTATGGCATGGGGGAGTGGTAGCCTGAAAGATGTTTGCATAAATAATTTCTATTATTATGTTACACAGCTCATTCAGTCGTATGGCCCAACTAGTACTCTATTGTTCCTAGGAGTTTTTCTTGCCATTATGACTATGTTGAAGACTTCTTGTTACTTTGCTTCTTCAGCAGTGATGATACCTTTGCGGACAGGCGTTGTCAGAGATATTCGAATCATGGTTTATTCTAAAGTGATGTACTTGCCGCTAGGCTTTTTCTCTGAAGAACGTAAGGGGGATATCATTGCCCGTATGAGTGGAGATGTCGGCGAAATAGAGAATTCTATAACAAGTTCGTTGGATATGTTGATGAAGAATCCTATCCTCATCATTCTCTATTTCGCGACTTTGATTGTGACCAGTTGGCAGCTGACCTTATTCACTATCTTGGTATTGCCCGGTATGGGCTGGCTGATGGGGCAGGTTGGCAAAAAACTTAAACGTCAATCATTGGAAGCTCAAAGTAAATGGAGTGATACGATGTCTCAGCTGGAAGAGACCTTAGGTGGATTGCGTATTATTAAGGCTTTTATTGCCGAAGATAAAATGGTAGATCGCTTCACAAAATGTAGCAATGAACTGCGTGATGCATCCAATAAAGTGGCTACCCGACAGACGTTAGCCCATCCGATGAGTGAGTTCCTAGGTACTTTACTGATCGTTTTTGTTCTTTGGTTCGGGGGTATGCTTATTTTAGGCGATCACTCATCTATTAGCGCTTCCACTTTTATTTTTTATATGGTTATTCTATATAGTATTATCAACCCATTGAAAGATTTTGCGAAGGCCGGATATAACATCCCAAAGGGGTTGGCCTCTATGGAACGCGTGGATAAGATACTGAAAGCTGATAATCCGATAAAAGAACCGAAGCATCCCTTATACCTTGGTAAGATGGATGACAAAATAGAATTTAAAGATGTTTCTTTTAGCTATGATGGAAAGAGGGAGGTATTAAAGCATATTAATCTAACAGTGCCTAAAGGTAAGACAATTGCTTTGGTAGGACAGTCCGGTTCCGGGAAGTCGACTTTGGTTGATTTGTTGCCTCGTTACCATGATATTCAATCTGGTGAAATCATGATAGATGGAATCAATATTAAGGATGTACATACACGCGATCTCAGAGGTTTAATTGGAAATGTAAATCAGGAGGCTATTCTCTTCAATGATACGTTCTTTAATAATATTGCGTTTGGAGTGGAGAATGCAACTCTAGAGCAAGTTATTGAAGCTGCAAAAATAGCTAATGCGCATGACTTTATCATGGAGACGGAGAATGGATATAATACGAATATTGGTGACCGTGGCGGCAAATTGTCCGGTGGACAGCGTCAGCGTGTCAGCATTGCGCGTGCCATTCTTAAGAATCCTCCAATACTTATTCTCGATGAGGCTACTTCTGCTTTGGATACTGAATCAGAACGTCTGGTACAAGAAGCTTTGGAGAGACTAATGAAGACGCGCACCACTATAGCTATTGCTCATAGGCTATCTACAATTAAAAACGCAGACGAAATTTGCGTAATGTACGAAGGAGAAATTGTGGAAAGAGGTAAGCATGATGAGCTGTTGCAAAAGAATGGCTACTACAAGCGCTTAAACGATATGCAATCGTTATCATAATCCTAAATTGCATCTTTAGGGATAGTAAATGTCTCAATTTTATCATAAATAAAGAGTGATCTCCAATTAACTTTGGCATCACTCTTTTCTTTTTTGTTGCCCTATTCTTCTCTTTTCACGGACAATAGACGGATGAAATGCTCGATTTTATGCAAGTTTTGCTCGAGTTTTAGGGTGTTTCTACCCTTATTTTCCACCTTTCTTATCTCTTAAAAAGCCGTTTGGTGTAAGTGTTTTGCAGCATTTTCTTCTTCTTTTCATACCACTTATATTGCTTACCCACAGCCGTGGCGCAACTTACCCACAGATGTGGTTCACATGCGTCACAGTTGTGGAGCACATTACCCACAATTGTGGGTAACTGAGAGAGAGCATGTGTTATGCTAAGAAAAACGGTTTGTAGATATGTGAGAGGCGGTTTTATTGCGAAAAGGGAAGGGGAGTTGAGTGGCTAAAAAAGGGGTGTGAAAGTGGAAAAACAGCAGGGTGCAATTAAATTTAATTGCACCCTGCTGTTTCGCTTAATTGCACCCTTGTATTTTGCTATATATCAACTGCTTAAGTCGATTAGTGCAATTGGTGCAATTAAAATACGCAAAAAAACTCCGGGAGGGGGGGCCTCAGTTCAACCTACGACATTTCAGCCGACTGGTGAATTATTACTTTTTCTGCGGGATGTTTACATCGGCAACATTGCCTGAGCGTTTTAGTACTCCCCAGCTTTGCAGCTCCCCTTTAATAGCTTTCCTATAGCTCTTGAATAATACAACATACATGATCCATCTATATCCGAATCGCTGCGGTATTATCCATAATAGCTTGAATAATTTCTCTTTCTCAAAGACGTGTGCATAGATGGATACACTCGCATCCACCAGCATAAATATCAGGTAATAGATCGCTATTTTGGCTGCATTACCCGAGAACAGGCCGAATATCATAAACAAATCGGCCAAAGGAGAGAACGTAGGTATGATGAACTGGAATACCAATATGTTTGGCATTGCCCAAATGCCCAGTCCTTTGTATTTCGGATTGAATAACGTTTCGCGGTGTTTCCAGAAAGTTTGCATCACGCCGAATGACCAGCGGGTGCGTTGTTTTACAAACTGCTTTACGCTTTCGGGAGCTTCCGTCATAGCTATAGCCTGGTTCTCATTTTGAATTCGATATCCGGCACGTAGGATACGGATAGTCAAGTCACAATCTTCGGCAAGCGTGTCGGTTGTCAGTCCGCCTGCTTCATCTATTGCAGCCCGGCGGAAAGCTCCGATTGCTCCCGGTACAACGGTGATGGCATTGATATTGGCATAAGCCATTCTGTCGAAGTTCTGACTGGTGGTATATTCTATCGCTTGCCATTTCGTGAGCATATTCAGTTGGTTCCCAACTTTTACGTTTCCTGCTACGGCACCAATCTTCTCAGAGTCCTTGCCTTGAGCAAAATGTCTCATCATGAGCGATACGGCATTAGGATAGAGCTTTGTATCGGCATCTATGCAGACTACAAATTCTGCATCGGTGTGAGCAATACCATAATTCAGTGCAGAGGCTTTTCCTCCGTTTGGTTTGGTAAGAATTACCATCTTGGGATTATCCGAAAGAGCTTCGCTTACACGCTTATAGGTCTCATCTTTACTACCATCGTCAACAAAGATGATATTGAAGTTAGGGTAATCTTGCAAAAGTAGATTTCTTAGAGAAGATACGGCATTTACTTCTTCATTATACCCCGGAACTATAATCGATACAAGAGGAGCTTGAGACGCTGGGAAGCTTTTTAAATTTCTCTTTCTATCCTTACGACGTTCGCGATAGGTGAGAATAATCATGAAGAGAAGTCTAGCTACACCAAGAATAATAAACAGGATAAACAGGGAAGTCAGCCCATTTACAATCCAGTAGGTCATAGACGCAAGCGCCAGATTACTTTGCATGATATAGTATTCCTCTCCTTTAGGGATAGGAGGCATCAACTTTTCTTTGTTTTCTTTTAGTAGAGTCGTCAGATTCGTGAAAGTATATCCACGCTTTTGAAAATAATTGATGATCATGGGGAGCGCCTTTACAGTCTCTGCACGAGTATCTCCACCTGCGTCATGTAACAGGATAATATTTCCACGTCCTTCCTCTACTCCTTCCACTACCCGCTCAAAGATGGTTTGTGCTTTAATTCCGGGTTGCCAGTCTTCCGGGTCAATACTTTCGCCTACATCCAGATAATTCTGTTTACGCGCTATAGCCAATGGAATAATTTCTTCCAATGATTCAGGTTCGCTGTCTGCATTATATGGAGCGCGGAATAAGATTGTGGTGTGTCCTGTGATACATTCTATTAGCAGACGGGTCAACTTCAATTCCACTTCTGCCTCTTTGGGGTTCACCGTAGCAATATTAGGATGCGTAAAAGTATGGTTACCCAACAAATGTCCTTCTTTATAAATGCGTTTGACAAGAGGGAGATTCTTTTCAGCTTGTATTCCTACGATAAAGAATGCACCAGGAATGTGATACTGCTTCAGAATATCCAGTATCTTGGGGGTAAAGACTTCATCCGGACCATCGTCAAATGTAAGTACCAGCTGCTTCGGTGCTCCGGCTCCGTACTGTCTGATTTGATATGCCGTCGGTATCTGGACATAATTTTCTTCTGAAACAAGCATGGATGTAGTGTCGAGCTCTACTTTGACTTTTCCTGCATGAGGAGTATTCAGTACATCCAGAATTTCTCCTTCACCAATGTAATCAACATGGTTGAATATCTTTATTTTCTCAAAATCCCTGACATTGATCTCGTCTGCCGTTTCATAGGCTATATCTTTTTTGTAGAATTTCCATAAACGGTTATCTTCACTACCCAAACGCCAGATTCCAAAACCTGCTAAAGGATATTCTGCACCAAAGCGCATAGTATTGAAGTTGGTAATGGCATCATTAAAATAAACTTGGTGAGTTACATTGTCGCCATCGGTGTAGGCATAACTTAAATTATATGTGTTATTGTCGAAATGAATATTTGAGTTACTCGTTGAGGCTCTAGCCAAAGCTTGTTGGAAAGTTAAGCTTACGTTCTCACTTTCAGACCAGTCGTATCCGAAAGCACCCATACAGAGAATGACTTTTTCGGGCGATACGCTTTTCAACATATCATCTACAGTTGCTTCTATCCATTTTTGTGAGCTAATGGGACCGGCGTCGCTGCCTAAAGAATATTCATCGTATGCCATCAAGCAGAAATAATCGATATACTTACTAAGCTCTTTGATATTATAGTCCGTATTGAAAGGCATTACATCCTGACTTAGCAACAAGCCTTTTGAATGAAAGGCCGTAGCCATCTCCTTCACGAATCTGATGAGATGCTCATCACTCTTTTCGCTTAACTCTTCAAAGTCAATATTGATGCCGACAAAGTTATTCTTCAGGCATAATTCCAATGTCTGTTGAATAAGTTTCGCCCTTTTCTGTGGGGAATGAAGTATGGTGCTGACAAGATCTCCACGAAAGTTCTTGTTCACGTTATTACTTAGCATCGGCATGATTGGCACCCCGCTTTTCCTCATCAATGAGAATCCTCTTTTATCTATATTGGCTTGTATTTCGCATGTCTTAGGATTGATGAATATCCATTCGGGCATTACCAAATTAAGGCTTTTTATATTCCTTTTTAGAGAGTAAAAAGATTGTGGATCCCATGAAACATAGAAAGCCGAACGTATGCCTGCAGGCATACCTTGCCACATGGCGTAGTCTTTGTTTTTTACTTTTTCAACCAAATGCCTGTTGCGCAAAGAGTCTTTTTTTAGCTGTTCGTGATGTATCTTTTCGTAATCGTAGTGTGCCCTTTTGGCATGTATGTGGTCACGAAAACCTTTATATTCTTTAGCCAGCCGATTTTCCTGCATGAATGGCTTCGTTGCCGTTATGGCACTTTTGTAGTCCGGTTTTAAGGGAATGGAGGGATTCTGATCAATAACCAGAGTCAATATGAGCGTTGCGAGGAGCATGATGACAAAGAATGCAATAAAGCGTATTGTCCATTTGAAACTGTTCCATCTGGATTTATTATCAGTTTGGAAAATCTGTTTACCCATAGCGCTACTTAATTATAGGTTGATTTATTCTTGGTAATACATTGTTTGTTGAGAACATATACTGATGCTTTAAAAAAGCGGGTGCAAAATTAGAACTAATTTTCTTTCGCTGTTTTCTTTTTAAGGAATTCTTTTTTAAGTCTTTATAAAGATGTTTGCTTTGAAACTTTATTTAACTGAAAGTATGCCTGAAAAGGCTGGTGTCCTTATACCAAAATTGAGCTGTTAATCCGAGATCCGTTTACTTACTTTTCCGCCCGAAATCAGCAGGTATTTCCCCCCAATCACGCGTCTCCCATTTAATTATTTTTGTAGAGTATCGGTTCTCTTTCAGCCATTTTTCGGCACGTTCTATGAGTTGAAAAAGCTTTTCGGTCTTGGCCTCTCTAGGGAGTTTGGTCTTACATTTTTTTTGTTTTACCCAGCTTATTGCGTTTGCACTGTCGCTGTATATCGGCATGTCATAGCCTTTTTGCTTGAGTAAGGCGAGTCCGTGTACTATACCCAAAAATTCACCGATATTATTGGTACCGTATGTGGGACCGAAATGAAAAATCTCTTGTCTGCTGCCGATGTGTACCCCCCGATATTCCATCATGCCCGGGTTTCCACTGCACGCAGCATCTACAGCAAGGCTGTTTTCTGCAACGGATGGAGGTATAGTGCCCGGTTGAGACTTTTTTTTAGAGGCGCCGGTCGACTTTTTAAAATATTCGTAAGGAGAGGAAAGAAAAGCTTTCCGGGCTTCTTCATCCGTATCGAAAGATTTATATATTGCCCCTTCAAAACCCTTTGTCTGTAGCTGGCAATCGGTCCACCGGGTATAGACTCCCGGAGTGACACCTTTCCACACAACATAGAATTTCTCTTTTCCCATATTTTGCAAAGGTATAAATATTCTTTAGTAATGAACAACATCTCCTACCTTGTTGTTTCAATCAAAACATCAAATTGTATAAATGATATGAAACGTACATTTGCAGAGGCGCTCGAACATCGCCGTACATATTATTCAATAGGTAACGATTCATCCGTGCAAGATGAAGAAGTAGTGCACATCATACGTACTGCTGTAAAATTTGTACCTTCTTCCTTTAATTCGCAGTCCAGTAGGGTCGTGTTATTGCTGGGAAGTGAGCACACAAAACTGTGGGATATTGTAAAAAATAAACTGAAGGCTTTGGTCTCAGATGAGCAATTTATAAAGACACAGGAAAAAATAGATGGTTCTTTCGCTTGTGGGCATGGTACAATCTTATTTTTTGAAGATCAAACGGTTGTGCAAAGTTTGCAAAAGGCTTTCCCTCTTTATAGTGAAAACTTTCCAGTTTGGTCTGAGCATACTTCGGGCATGCATCAATTAGCCATTTGGACAATGCTTGAAGATATCGGGCTGGGAGCTTCATTGCAACATTATAATCCGCTTATCGATGATGATGTGCGTAAAAACTGGGGATTATCCGAAAGTTGGAAATTAATTGCTCAAATGCCATTTGGTGTCCCTACGGCAGATCCGGGCGAAAAGGAAATGAAAGATCTGAGCGAACGAATTAAGGTTTTCCGCTAATAATGTTTAACTTTGCCTGCAAACGTAAGCAGGTATGATACGCATTTTTTTAACCGGCTATATGGGTGCCGGTAAAACGACTCTCGGCAAGGCTTTTGCCCGCGAATTAAATATACCGTTTATTGATTTGGATTGGTATATTGAGGAACGATTCCATAAATCTATTGGTGAATTGTTCGCTATGCGGGGAGAAGCCTCTTTTCGTGACTTGGAACGGAATATGCTGCATGAAGTTGCAGAGTTTGACGATGTGATTGTTTCTACGGGTGGAGGAACTCCTTGTTTCTATGATAACATGGACTATATGAATAGAAAAGGAAAAACAGTATTTTTGGATGTTCATCCGAACATTCTGTTTCAACGTTTGCATGTTGCGAAACAACAGCGCCCTATATTGCAGAATAAAACGGATGAAGAACTTCGTGAATTCATTATGGATGCTTTAAGTAAGCGCCTTCCTTTCTATACTCAAGCACATTTTCATTTCGATGGAGGACAATTGGATAACCGTTTGGAGATTGCTGAATCAGTTCAAAAGTTACGTGAACTTTTAAATGTTTAATCCTTTGTAAATGTGCATTTTTAAATTAAAAACTCCATAAGTTAACGGATTTATGTGTACTTTTGCCGACTTATTAAATTCAAATAATAATTTGCAGATTACAAGAAATGAGAAAATGGCGTATTGAGGATTCAGAAGAGCTCTACAACATTACCGGATGGGGTACCTCCTACTTTAGTGTCAATGACAAAGGTCATGTAGTGGTAACTCCCCGTAAAAACGGCGTTGCAGTTGATTTAAAAGATTTGGTGGATGAATTACAGTTACGTGATGTTACTGCTCCCATGCTGATAAGGTTTCCGGATATACTCGATAACCGTATTGAAAAAACATCCAGTTGCTTTAAATTGGCAGCGGAGGAATATGATTATAAAGGTGAGAACTTTATAATATATCCTATCAAGGTGAATCAGATGCGACCTGTCGTTGAAGAGATTATTAGTCATGGAAAGAAGTTTAATCTCGGGCTGGAAGCAGGTTCAAAACCGGAGCTTCATGCAGTAATTGCTATAAACACGGATTCCGACTCCTTGATTATTTGTAACGGTTATAAAGACGAGAGCTATATAGAACTAGCTCTTCTTGCCCAAAAGATGGGCAAGCGTATTTTTCTTGTTGTTGAAAAATTGAATGAGCTAAAGCTGATTGCGCGTATGGCGAAACAGCTTAATGTGATGCCTAATATCGGTATTCGTATTAAGTTAGCTTCTTCCGGAAGTGGCAAGTGGGAGGATTCCGGTGGAGATGCGAGCAAATTTGGCTTGACTTCTAGTGAATTGCTTGAGGCTCTCGATTTTCTGGAGTCAAAAGGCTTAAAAGATTGTTTAAAACTAATTCATTTTCATATCGGAAGTCAAGTTACAAAGATTCGACGTATCAAGACAGCTCTTCGTGAAGCTTCGCAGTTTTATGTTCAGCTCCATTCAATGGGTTTTAATGTCGAATTTGTAGATATTGGGGGAGGATTAGGTGTTGATTACGATGGTACACGTTCTTCAAGCAGTGAAAGTAGTGTGAATTATTCGATACAGGAATATGTTAACGACTCGATTTCAACCCTAGTGGATGCTAGTGATAAAAACGGTATTCCTCATCCAAATATTATAACTGAGAGTGGACGTGCTTTGACTGCGCATCACTCAGTTCTTATTTTTGAAGTTTTAGAGACAGCTACATTCCCCGAATGGGATGATGATGACGCTGTGACAGAAGAAGATCATGAACTCTTACAGGAGCTGTACGGTATATGGGATACTTTGAACCAGAACAAAATGCTTGAAGCATGGCATGATGCTCAGCAGATTCGTGAAGAGGCTCTTGATCTGTTCAGCCATGGAATTGTCGATTTGAAAACCCGCGCTAAAATAGAACGCCTTTATTGGTCGATTATGCGTGAAGTAAATCAAATAGCAGGTGGGTTGAAGCATGCTCCCGATGAATTGCGCGGACTTCCGAAGTTGCTTGCAGACAAATATTTTTGCAATTTCTCTCTATTTCAATCTCTCCCCGACTCATGGGCTATCGATCAGATCTTCCCCATTATGCCCATTCAACGCCTTGATGAACGACCTGATCGTTCGGCTACATTGCAGGATGTAACTTGCGACTCCGATGGAAAAATTGCAAATTTTATTTCCACTAAAAACGTTGCGCACTATTTACCGGTGCATTCTCTAAAATCAAAGGAACCTTATTATTTAGGCGTTTTTCTGGTTGGTGCTTATCAGGAGATTCTGGGAGATATGCATAATCTGTTTGGTGATACGAATGCCGTACATGTTTCAGTCAACGAAAAAGGCTATGTGATTGAACAGGTTATTGATGGTGAAACAGTTGCTGAAGTGTTAGATTATGTGCAATACAGCCCTAAAAAGCTAGTCCGTACGTTAGAAACATGGGTTACTCAATCTGTTAAAGAAGGACGAATTTCTTTGGAAGAAGGAAAAGAATTTTTGTCCAATTATCGTTCCGGATTGTACGGCTATACGTATTTGGAATAAAATAAATTATCGTAGAGAAAGAAACTTTCTCTACGATAGTCATTTTTAATGAATATAAATTATGAGGGAAAAACTGACAATAGTAAAAGTGGGTGGTAAGATTGTTGAAGAAGATGCTACTCTTTATAAATTGTTGGATGATTTTGCGGCTATTGAAGGCTATAAACTGTTAGTTCATGGTGGAGGGCGTTCCGCAACTAAATTGGCTGAAAAGTTGGGCATTGAGAGTAAAATGGTAAATGGTCGGCGTATTACCGATGCAGAAACTCTTAAGGTTGTAACTATGGTATACGGTGGTTTAGTCAATAAGAGTATTGTGGCGGGGCTGCAGGCGCGTGATGTGAATGCTCTTGGTTTGACCGGTGCTGATATGAATGCAATTCGTTCCAATAAGCGTCCGGTTAAAGACATTGATTATGGTTTTGTTGGAGACGTGGAGCAAGTTAATGCATCTTTGTTGGCAGATTTGATACAAAAAGATATAATACCTGTAATGGCTCCGCTGACTCATGACGGCAAAGGTAACATATTGAATACGAATGCCGACACCATTGCCGGTGAAACAGCTAAAGCTTTGGCTGGTTTTTTTGACGTTACACTCATTTATTGTTTTGAAAAGAAAGGAGTCTTACGTGATGAAAACGACGATGATAGTGTTATTCCCCAAATAACTCAGGAAGAATTTAAGGTTTATGTAGAAGAAGGCGTGATTGGAGGTGGTATGATACCTAAATTGGAAAATGCCTTTGATGCATTAAATGCAGGAGTTTGTGAAGTTGTGATTACTTTATCTTCAGCCATAAACGGCAAATTTGGAACTCTTATCAGAAAATAAATAAAAAAAGTAGTGCACTACTGTAACTTTCCATATACTTAACCGTCATTATTTATAGAGATGCAGGAAATCAGTTTTCGGAATGACATCCTCCCGTTGAAAGATAAACTCTTTCGGCTAGCTCTCAGAATTACTTTCGATAGAGCTGAGGCGGAAGATATTGTTCAAGAAACACTGATTAGAGTCTGGAATAAACGTGATGAATGGAGCACTCTTGGATCTATTGAAGCTTATTGCTTGACTATTACAAGGAACTTGGCTATAGATCGGAGTGAAAAAAAAGATTCCCAAACATTGGAATTAACTCCCGACATTGAGCAAGAACCAGAAGCATCTGGCCCTTATGAGAACTTGGCCAACCGGGAACAAATTGAAATTATTCATAAGTTGGTCAACAGTCTCCCCGAAAAGCAACGATTGATAATGCAGCTTCGGGATATTGAGGGCAAAAGTTATAAAGAGATAGCAATAGCTTTGCATCTGACGGAAGAACAAGTAAAAGTGAATCTTTTCAGAGCAAGGCAAAAGATAAAACAACAGTATTTAGATATTGAAGGTTATGGACTGTAAGCAGATAGAAAATCTTCTGGAACGTTATTGGCAATGCGAGACTTCACTTGAGGAAGAACAGCAGTTGCGTACTTATTTCAATGGAAATGGTATTCCGGAACATTTACTCCAATACAGACATTTGTTCGTATATCAGCAAACGCAGCGGAATATTGGATTGGGTGAGGACTTTGATGCCCGAATTTTGGCAGAGATAGAGCCTAGAGTTGTGAAGGCTAGAAGACTCACGCTTACAATGCGTTTTATGCCGTTGTTTAAAGCTGCCTCTATTGTGGCGCTAGTTCTTTCATTAGGAAGTGTAATGCAACATTCCTTCTTCTCAAATGTGAAGGAAATTGCGGCTACCGATACAATAGGAAAGCAGATTTCAGCACCTTCTGTTGCTCTTTCCGGTGATGGAGTGGTGTCTCATGAACAACAAATCCTCGATAGTTTACATCGAATAGACAAGTCGTCCGTGGAACTTAAAAAATGATATTTTCATTTGCTTTGACAATATATAGTTAGTGTGCTTTATTAAAACAAACTTTTGAAGCTGACAAGTTTCAATTCTCTCAAATTCTTATAAAAGACTAATTCAGATAGACGGGATGCTGTGAATAACAGTATCCCCTTTATCTTTTATTTCTAGCCATTTAAAAAGGAGCTTTCTCACGAAAACTCCTTTCTCTTTGTGTGATAGAAAAAATTCTCAGTTATTTCTAAGAGAGAATATTAGAGTCTGTATAGACTTTTAGCTGGGTAATCTAATTTTGGATTACCTTTATATCCTATTTTGCCGCTTCCACTAGTGTGGGCTTTAAGGGAGCTTGTGGCAAAACATTTTATTTCTCCTGAACCGGAGACAGAAGCCGATACATTTTCTGCTTTAAGTTCGCTCCCGTATAAATCTCCTGATCCGGCTATGTTGAATGAAGCAGTTTTGCTATAACCTTCTAGTGAAGCTGTCCCAGAGCCGGATACACTACTTTCAGTATTAGCAGCTGCTATACCTTTTAATGTTAAATCTCCTGATCCGGCTATAGATGTTTTTAGGTTGACACACTTTACGCTTTCTGCGCTAATATTGCCTGACCCAGCCACGGATATCGTAAAATCTTTGCAACTGATGTTGTTGCCATATATATTTCCAGAACCGGCGATGTCTATGCTGAAATTATTGCTTGTCTGTAATCCTTTAGGGAAATTGAAATCGCCTGATCCTGCCACCGATACCCCGTTAATATTCTCAGATAATACTTTTATTTCAAGCTTTTTGTATGACACACTGGTGTTTTTCTTGAAATTTATGCGTAAAGCATTATTTTCGACTCTAATATCAAGTAGGTCCACAATATTGTCGGATGTATAAATTTCTACCTGAGGCGGTCCCTGACGTTGAGTGTAAGTTACATTCATGCTACCTGCTAGGTTAATCTTCTCGAAATTATCGACTTTAATATTTTTGGTTACATAAGTATTGCTGGCTATAATTCTTTTTCCTCCAAAACTCGAGTTAAAGACATTTGCACTTTGAGTGCATGAACTTAGACTTGCTGTAATAGCGATAGCGGCGATAAATTTTATTAAATTCTTCATAGCTTCATTTATTTAGATGTTACTGTATATTAGACGTATCAGTATATATAAAAGTTGCATTAAAGTTGTGGTTTATTTTTTAATATATACTATATTGTTTACATTCAAATTTGATGCCAAAGTAATAATTTGCTGATATTTAATGTGTTATAAGGTGTTTAATGTGTTCGTTTTTGAACACATTGTTCGTTTTTCTAAATGTTTTTTGGCCGTTTTCTAAAGAATTCGTTTATTTGTCCGGTGATATTGTATGTTAAATATGATTCGGTGAAAAGAGAATTTGTAGATATGGAGCTTGGATTATTTTGGGTTACTGAAAATAGCCGGGCACGCAGGCTGACATTCAGGACTAAAAATGATGTGATTTATGTAACAGTACCGTTGGGAACTTCTATAGGTGAATTGAAAAATGCCATAGAAAAGTTACGCCCCAAGCTTAAGTCGGCTCAGGTAAATCAGGCGCAAACTTTTATTGATCTTAACTTTAAAATAGATGCTGATTTATTTAAGCTTGATTTGGTTGTTGGAGAAAGAAAGCGCTTCCTATCTCATACTGAAGCTGGGCATACTCGCATAATTTGCCCTCCTGACGCTGATTTTAATAATGCGGAACTTCAAGCCTGGTTCTATAAAGTAATTTTGGAAGCGTTGCGGAAAAACGCTAAAGCGGTTCTCCCTTCTAGACTATCAATGCTCGCTCAGTTGCATAATTTATCTTATGAGTCTGTTAGTGTCAATTCAAGCAAAGGTCGTTGGGGAAGCTGTTCTGCTCGAAAAACAATTAATTTATCTTGTTATCTGCTTTTACTTCCTAGTCATTTGATTGATTATGTGCTTTTGCATGAATTATCACATACTCGTGAGATGAATCATGGAGATGGCTTTTGGAGATTGCTTGATGATCTGACAAACGGCAATGCCAAGATGTTGAGAAACGAACTGAGGCAATTTCGCATTAACTTTTGAAAGATATTCATCTGATTGCATAATTATACCTCATCAATATTTTATATTTGCACGAATATTATTTAGTTATATTAATAATGCCATGAGAAAAATTTTATTGTTACTGTTTTTTGTAAATGCTGTTGTTTTGGTATTTGCCCAAGCATCTCCTATTCCAAGAGATCCGAAAATAGAAGCTCAGATTGATGCTATGCTGAAAAAAATGACTTTGGAGGAGAAAATAGGGCAAATGACCCAGTTGACAATTGATGTACTAGCGAAAAGTTCTAATCCTTTTGCAGGAATAAATCCGGATAACTTCAAAGTAAGCGATCTTAAGAAAATCCTTAAGACTTATAAATTAGATAAAGATTACGATCTGAGTAAGGGTATGCCCAATAAAGATGTTTTAGGTCAGATCTATCTTAAAATTCAGGCCATACAGACTAGCGGAGGTTTTCAGCTGAACGAAGCAATGTTAGATTCTGTTATTGGGAAATATAAAGTCGGTTCTATCTTGAATGTACCCAATGGGGTTGCACAAAGTGTAGGTAAATGGCAGGAAATAATAAAGCGGATACAGGAAAAGTCAATGAAGGAAATCGGCATTCCTTGTATTTACGGAGTTGATCAGATCCATGGTACGACTTACACATTGGGGGGTACATTCTTTCCTCAAGGCATTAACATGGCTGCAACTTTTAATCGGCAGTTGGTTCGCGAAGGTTCGCGCATATCTGCGTATGAAACGAGAGCGGGAAGCATTCCATGGACTTTTGCTCCGGTTATTGATTTAGGACGTGACCCGCGTTGGCCCCGTATGTGGGAAAACTTTGGCGAAGATAGCTACCTGAATGCTACGATGGGGCGTGAATCGGTTATAGGCTTTCAGGGAGAGGATGCAAATCATATAGGGATAAACAATATTGCTGCATGTTTGAAGCATTATATGGGATATGGAGTTCCTGTTTCTGGTAAAGATCGAACCCCGTCATCTATTACACAACAGGATATGCGTGAGAAACACTTCGCACCTTTTCTTGCTGCAATCAGGGCGGGAGCTTTATCAGTGATGGTGAATTCTGCTATGAATAATGGCTTGCCCTTCCATGCTAACTACGAGTTGCTTACGAAATGGTTGAAGGAGGATTTGCAGTGGGATGGAGTTGTTGTAACCGACTGGGCTGATATAAATAACCTTTATAGTCGCGATCATATTGCTGCGAATAAAAAGGAAGCTATAAAAATAGCAATTAATGCAGGTATTGATATGTCTATGGATCCTTACGATTGGCGCTTTTGCACACTCTTGAAAGAGCTGGTAGATGAGGGGGAAGTTCCAATGAGTCGTATAGATGATGCAGCTCGACGTGTATTACGCTTGAAATATCGTCTTAATTTATTTGATAAACCTTATAATAATTTGAAAGATTATCCGCTGTTTGGTGGTGTGGAACATGCTAATGCAGCTCTGCATGCAGCGGAAGAGTCGATGGTGCTATTGAAAAATACAGATAGAGTATTACCTTTACAAAAAGAAACTAAAGTGTTGATTACAGGTCCGAATGCTAACTCAATGCGTACCCTTAATGGAGGCTGGTCTTACTCTTGGCAAGGTGATAAAGCTGATGAATGTGCGATAGGCTACAATACCATTCTTAAATCTTTTGCGAATAAGCTTGGTGTAGATCATATCGTTTATGAACCGGGGGTTACTTATAAAAAAGAAGGTAGTTGGTGGGAAGAAAATACTCCGGAGATAGATAGGGCAGTACAGGCAGCTGCCAATGTTGACTATATTGTAGCCTGTATCGGAGAAAACTCATATTGTGAAACTCCGGGTAATTTGACAAATCTATTTCTTTCACAGAATCAAATTGATTTAGTGAAGGCTCTCGCTAAAACAGGAAAGCCTATCATACTAGTCTTAAATGAAGGGCGTCCACGCATTATCAGTGAGATAGAGCCTTTGGCTAAGGCTGTTGTTAATATTATGCTTCCTGGAAATTATGGGGGTGATGCTTTAGCTAATTTAATTGCTGGTGATGTTAACTTTAGTGGTAAAATGCCTTATACTTATCCGAAAGAAATCAACTCTTTGATTACTTATGACTATAAGCCATGCGAACATATTGGAAAACAGATGGAAGGGGCATACAATTATGATGCTCAGGTTTCCGTACAATGGGCTTTTGGATATGGCCTATGTTATACAAATTTTGAGTATAGCAACTTGAAAGTAGATAAGTCAAGCTTTACAGCTGATGACATATTGACATTTACTGTTGATGTGAGAAATGTAGGTAGTCAATCGGGCAAAGAAAGTGTTCTGTTGTTTAGTAGTGATTTGGTAGCTTCTTTGACACCAGATACTCGTCGGCTTAGAGCTTTTGAGAAAGTAGAGTTAAAGCCGGGAGAAACCAAAACCGTTACGTTGAAATTGAAAGCTTCCGATCTGGCTTTTGTTGGATATGATGGCAAGTGGATATTAGAGAAAGGTGATTTTCGTATTCAGGTAGGAAATCAGACGACTCGTGTGGTTTGCACCGATACGAAAAAGTGGGAGGAACCTAATAAATAAGAGTTAAGCTCTTACTCGAAAAAAATAAGGGGTATTTATCAGAAAGTGATGAATAACCCCTTGTTTTATATTATATAGGTACTAAGTTCAGTTGCAGATCTTTCTTTTCTTTCTAATATTTTGCAGACGAATAGATTATTTATATCTTTGCAACCGCAATGGATGAAAGGTGGAGGGGCAAGTAAGCTCCTTTTTTTATTCTTATAAAGCTTATCAATGATTAAAAAAGAATTAGTTTGTCAGATTGTTGACGAATGGCTTGAAGGAAAAGATTACTTCTTGGTTGAAGTTGTTGTGACTCCAGATGGTAAGATTGTGGTTGAGATAGATCATAAAGATGGTGTATGGATCGAGGATTGCGTCGAGCTGAGCCGTTATATCGAGTCTAAATTAAATCGTGAGGTGGAAGATTTCGAATTAGAAGTTGGATCTGCCGGCATTGGACAACCTTTCAAGGTTATTCAGCAATATTACAATCATTTAGGTGAAGAAGTTGAAGTGTTGACAAAAGAGGGAAAGAAATTTGCCGGAGTACTCAAGGCTGTGGAGGAGAACCGATTCACAATAAGTATAGAAAAAAAAGTAAAGCCGGAGGGAGCTAAGCGCCCTAAGTTGTTAGAAGAGGATGAATCTTTTACATATGATGGAATAAAATATACTAAATACTTAATCAGTTTTAAATAATATGGCCAAGAAAGAAGAAACTGTCAGCTTGATAGATACCTTTTCGGAATTTAAAGAACTGAAAAATATCGATAGAACAACGATGGTAAGTGTTCTTGAAGAGTCGTTTCGTAGTGTGATTTCAAAGATGTTTGGTACGGACGAGAACTATGATGTTATCGTTAATCCGGATAAAGGGGATTTTGAAATATGGCGTAACAGGGAGGTTGTTGCGGATGAAAATCTGACTAATCCTAATGTGCAAATTTCTTTGACCGAAGCTCAGAAAATTGATGCTTCTTATGAAGTTGGCGAGGAAGTTACTGATGAAGTGAATTTTGCTAAGTTTGGACGTCGGGCAATTTTGAATCTACGTCAGACATTGGCTTCTAAAATATTGGAACTGGAAAAGGATAGCATCTACAATAAATATATTGATAAAGTTGGCTCAATTATTAATGCTGAAGTTTATCAAATATGGAAAAAAGAAATGCTTCTGTTGGATGATGAGGGAAATGAATTACTTCTTCCTAAAGTTGAACAAATTCCAAGTGACTTCTATCGTAAGGGAGAGACAGCACGTGCTGTTGTTGCTCGTGTAGACAACAAGAATAATAACCCTAAAATAATCCTTTCGCGTACATCACCTGTTTTCTTGCAACGCTTGTTCGAGATGGAAGTACCGGAAATTAACGACGGACTAATCACTATTAAGAAGATAGCACGCATTCCAGGTGAGCGAGCAAAAATAGCTGTTGAGTCTTATGATGATCGTATTGATCCTGTAGGTGCATGTGTCGGTGTAAAAGGTAGCCGTATACATGGTATTGTACGGGAATTACGAAATGAAAATATTGATGTGATTAACTACACATCAAATACTCAATTATTTATTCAACGTGCTCTTAGCCCGGCTAAGATATCTTCTATTCGTCTGAATGAAGAAGAACATAAGGCAGAGGTATTTCTTAAACCCGAAGAAGTGTCTTTAGCCATTGGTAAAGGAGGTCTGAATATTAAACTGGCCAGTATGTTGACCGAATATACTATTGACGTATTTCGCGAACTTGATCAAGCTGTGGAAGACGAAGATATTTATTTGGATGAGTTCCGTGATGAAATTGATGGCTGGGTTATTGATGCTATTAAAGGAATTGGCATAGACACTGCAAAAGCAGTATTGAGTGCTCCCCGTGAGATGTTGATTGAAAAAGCTGATTTGGAAGAGGGAACAGTGGATGAGGTATTACGCATTTTGAGAGCGGAGTTTGAAGAAGAGGGTGGTAACGAATAGTAATCAGCCTTCGTTCGGGTTCTAATAGCTTCTTTCTCTAATTATTCATTAAATTTAAAGTATGACGATAAGGTTAAACAAAGTTACAAGAGATTTGAATGTGGGAATTGCTACCGTGGTTGAATTCTTACAGAAGAAAGGTTTTACTGTGGAGGCAAATCCTAATACGAAGATTAGTGAAGAACAATATGCGCTACTTGTCAAGGAATTCAGCACAGATAAGAATCTTAGATTAGAGTCCGAACGTTTTATTCAAGAAAGACAGAATAAAGACAGAAATAAAGCTTCGGTAGCTATTGATGGGTATGAAACAGCTGCTCAAGCTGAGAAACCGAAAAGTGAGGATGTTATAAAAACCGTTATTCCTGAAGATATTCGCCCAAAGTTTAAACCTGTCGGCAAGATAGATTTGGATAAACTGAGCCATCAATCTGCAGCACCAGAAAAACCTGTTGAAGAAGTTGTTGAGAAGCCTCATCATCCTTCGAAAGATGAGGCAGAGGTGAAAACTACTGTAGTGGCACCAGAACCGGTACATGAAGAAAAAACTGTAGAACCTGTTGAAGTGGTTGAAGCAGTAGAGGTTGTTGAAGAAAAACCTGTTGAAACGGTTAATCCGGTTGCAGAAGAGAAAGCAAATACTGAGAAAGTATATAAGAAAGAAGAAATTATTGAAAAACCTTCTGAAAAAGAAGTAATAGAGGAAATAAAGAAAGAAGTGGAAACAGTAAAAGCAAGTGAAGAGAATGAAATATTTACTCTCCATAAGCCTGAATTTGTCTCTAAGATCAATATTATCGGTCAAATAGATTTAGCGACATTGAATCAGTCTACGCGTCCCAAAAAGAAAACAAAGGAAGAGAAACGAAAAGAACGCGAAGAAAAAGAAAAACTGCGCCAAGATCAAAAGAAACTCATGAAAGAGGCTATTATAAAGGAGATTCGTCGTGAGGATAATACTAAGCAAAAAGATAATAAAGATAATAAAGAGCAAGATAACGGGGTTAAAAAGAAAAGGAACCGTATTAATAAAGAAAAAGTTGATATTAGTAATGCGTCCAATTTCCAACGTCCGGCTGAAGGTAATGTAAATAGACCTAACCCTGCAAATAATAAAAATAATAAGGGCAAAGATCGTTTTAAAAAGCCTATTATTAAGCAAGAGGTAAGTGAAGAGGATGTTGCTAAGCAGGTGAAAGAAACGCTTGCCCGCTTAACTTCCAAAGGCAAAAATAAAACAGCGAAATATCGTAAGGAGAAACGTGATATAGCCTCTAATCGCTTGCAGGAACTGGAAGATCAAGAAATGGCAGATAGCAGAGTCTTGAAAATTACAGAGTTTGTAACTGCTAATGAGTTGGCCAATATGATGGATGTACAAGTTACTCAGGTTATAGCAACTTGTATGAGTGTCGGTATGATGGTTTCAATCAATCAGCGGTTGGATGCTGAAACAATTAATTTGGTCGCAGAGGAATTCGGATATAAAACGGAGTATGTTAGTGCCGAAGTTGCACAAGCAATTGTCGAAGAAGAGGATGTAGAGGACGACTTGCAACCTCGTGCGCCTATTGTTACTGTGATGGGACACGTTGACCATGGTAAAACGTCTTTGCTGGACTACATCCGTAAGGCAAATGTTATTGCCGGTGAAGCTGGTGGCATTACACAGCATATTGGTGCTTATAACGTAACTTTGGAAAATGGACGTAAGATCACTTTCCTTGATACTCCAGGGCATGAAGCGTTTACTGCGATGCGTGCTCGTGGCGCAAAGGTTACGGATGTTGTTATCATTATTGTTGCAGCAGATGATAATGTAATGCCACAAACGAAGGAAGCTATCAATCATGCAATGGCTGCTGGTGTTCCTATTGTGTTTGCAATAAATAAAATAGATAAACCTGGTGCTAACCCGGATAAAATAAAAGAAGAACTAGCTGGTATGAATTACTTAGTTGAGGAATGGGGTGGTAAATATCAATCCCAAGACATCTCAGCGAAGAAAGGTATTGGCATCTTGGAATTATTGGAAAAAGTTCTTCTGGAAGCGGAGATGCTCGATCTAAAGGCTAATCCGGATCGTAAAGCTACAGGTTCTATTATAGAATCATCTTTGGATAAAGGTCGCGGTTATGTTGCTACTGTGCTGGTTTCTAATGGTACGTTGCACGTAGGTGATATAGTTCTTGCTGGAACCTCTTACGGTAAAGTGAAAGCGATGTTTAATGAGCGTAATCAACGGATGAAGCAGGCCGGTCCTTCAGAGCCTGTATTGATCCTTGGTCTCAATGGGGCTCCTGCGGCAGGAGACACTTTCCATGTGCTGGACACTGAGCAAGAAGCCCGTGAAATCACAAATAAGCGCGAACAATTACAGCGTGAGCAAGGCTTACGTACCCAAAAGATGTTAACGCTAGATGAAGTGGGACGTCGTTTGGCACTGGGTGACTTCCACGAGTTAAATATTATTGTCAAGGGTGACGTTGATGGTTCTGTAGAGGCATTAAGTGATTCTTTGATAAAACTATCTACAGAGCAGGTTCAGGTTAATGTTATTCATAAAGGTGTTGGACAGATTTCAGAATCAGATGTTTCTTTAGCTGCTGCTTCAGACGCCATTATCATTGGATTCCAAGTGCGTCCTTCTAGTGCTGCTGGAAGACAGGCTGAGCAAGATGGAGTTGACATTCGTAAATATTCTGTTATTTATGATGCCATTGAAGAAGTTAAATCTGCAATGGAAGGTATGCTTGCACCTCAGTTGAAAGAACAGGTTACTGCTACAATTGAAGTACGTGAAGTCTTCAATATAACTAAGGTTGGTTTGGTAGCTGGGGCAATGGTTAAGACTGGAAAGGTGAAACGTTCTGATAAGGCTCGTCTGATTCGTGATGGTATTGTTATTTATGCCGGTTCTATTAATGCATTGAAGCGCTTTAAAGATGATGTTAAAGAGGTTGGTACTAACTTTGAATGTGGTATCAGTCTGACAGGCTGCAATGATATTAAGGTTGGAGATATTATAGAATCTTACGAAGAAATAGAAGTAAAACAGACATTATAATAAGCAAAAAGCTTAGTGCTTTTTTGAAACAATGTTTTAACAAAAAGTATTGGCAATTGAAAGTTGATAGTTGATAATGATTATAAGATTGTCAATTTCAACTTTCAATTGTCAATTTGTATATTATATAACAGCTATGGATATTTTTATTATTCTGGTTTTCTTGGTGGGTGCTATTATTGGTTTTAGAAAAGGTTTTGTAAAACAGCTTGCCTCTATTTTAGGTCTTGTCGTGGGATTACTTGTAGCGAAAGCCTTGTACACATCCTTGGCAACAAAGTTGTGTCCCACTGTAACGCATTCGATGACTGTTGCACAAGTTTTGGCATTTATTATAATCTGGATTCTTGTCCCGGTTTTATTTACTGTTGCGGCTTCTCTGTTGACTAAATTAATGGAAACAGTTTCTTTAGGATGGCTGAATCGGTGGCTTGGGGCTGGAATTGGAGCCTTGAAGTATCTCATATTAATAAGTCTGCTTCTATGCATTATAGACTTTGTTGATTCACATAATAAACTAATATCTCAAACAAAGAAGACTGAATCAGTGTTATATTATCCGACTAAGTCGTTTGCAGGTGTATTCTTCCCTGCAGCGAATCGTATTACAAAACAATATATAATAAAAGAAAATGCAAGTCGAAGAACCAAATAAATATGTAAAGGAACTCACAAAAGAGAAATATAAATATGGTTTTACTACTGACGTTGATACTGATGTTATTGAACGAGGTCTCAATGAAGATGTGGTAAGGCTAATCTCTTCAAAGAAAAATGAGCCTGAATGGCTTTTGGAATTTAGGCTAAAAGCATATCAGCATTGGTTAACTATGGAGATGCCAACATGGGCTCATTTGCGTATTCCTGCGATAGACTATCAAGCTATATCATATTATGCTGACCCAACCAAAAAGAAAGAAGGTCCGAAGAGTTTGGATGAAGTTGATCCGGAGTTGCTGAAGACTTTTAATAAGCTAGGCATCCCCCTTGAAGAGCAAATGGCTTTAAGTGGTATGGCTGTAGATGCCGTTATGGACTCTGTCTCTGTCAAAACGACATTTAAAGAAACGCTGATGGAGAAAGGCATCATATTCTGTTCAATTAGCGAAGCTGTACGTGAGCATCCTGATCTAGTTCAAAAGTATCTCGGTTCTGTGGTAGGTTATCGTGATAATTATTTTGCATCTCTTAATTCGGCAGTATTTTCAGACGGTTCGTTTGTTTATATTCCGAAAGGAGTGCGCTGTCCGATGGAATTATCCACTTATTTCCGTATTAATGCCCGTAACACAGGTCAGTTTGAGAGAACCTTGATTATTGCAGATGATGACTCATACGTATCATACCTTGAAGGGTGTACCGCTCCTATGCGTGATGAAAATCAGCTTCATGCCGCTATTGTTGAAATCGTAGTTCACGATAGAGCTGAAGTCAAATATAGTACTGTTCAGAATTGGTATCCTGGTGATTCCGAAGGTAAGGGAGGTGTTTATAACTTTGTGACCAAACGTGGTAATTGTAAGGGTGCTAATAGTAAGCTATCATGGACACAGGTTGAAACGGGTTCTGCTATTACGTGGAAATACCCTTCATGTATATTAACCGGAGATAATTCTTCGGCTGAATTCTATAGTGTTGCAGTTACAAATAACTATCAACAGGCTGATACAGGAACAAAGATGATTCATCTAGGTCGAAACACTTCCAGTACTATTGTAAGTAAAGGCATCTCGGCCGGTCATAGCGAAAATTCATATAGAGGGTTGGTTAGGGTTTCACCTAAAGCTGATAATGCACGTAATTATAGTCAGTGTGATTCTTTGTTACTTGGTGATAAGTGCGGTGCGCATACATTCCCTTATATGGATATTCACAATGAAACTGCCGTTGTAGAGCATGAAGCCACCACTAGTAAAATTAATGAAGATCAGATTTTCTATTGCAATCAACGGGGTATTTCGACGGAAGATGCCGTAGGTCTTATCGTTAATGGATATGCAAAAGAAGTGCTAAATAAGTTACCAATGGAATTCGCTGTTGAGGCACAGAAGTTATTGTCTATATCTTTAGAGGGAAGTGTTGGTTGATTATAAAACCGATAGATCGTTCCTCTTCAAGAAAAAGAAATGAATTTAATAAGTTCGAATAATTAATTTGAAAAATACCAATGTTAGAGATAAAGGATTTACATGCCAATGTTGATGGCAAAGAGATATTGAGAGGTATAAATTTGACTGTTAAACCGGGGGAAGTACATGCCATCATGGGACCTAATGGCTCAGGTAAAAGTACGTTGTCTGCAGTTTTGGTAGGTAATCCGGCTTTTGAAGTAACTAAAGGGAGTGTAAGCTTTTGCGGAAAAGACTTGCTGGAAATGTCTCCGGAAGATAGAAGTCATGAAGGAATTTTCCTGAGTTTTCAGTACCCTGTTGAGATTCCTGGTGTAAGCATGGTGAACTTCATGCGCGCGGCGGTAAATGAGCAGCTTAAATATAAAGGATTACCAACATTGAATGCCAGTGAGTTTTTAAAGCTTATGCGTGAGAAGCGTGAAATAGTAGAACTCGATAATAAATTAGCGAACCGTTCTGTTAATGAAGGTTTTTCTGGAGGTGAAAAGAAACGAAACGAAATATTCCAAATGGCGATGCTGAATCCTTTATTGAGCATTTTAGATGAAACGGACTCCGGCTTGGATATTGATGCTTTGCGAATTGTAGCAGAGGGAGTTAATAAGTTGAAAACTTCAGAAAACAGCTGTATCGTGATAACTCACTATCAACGCTTATTAGACTATGTAAAACCTGACATTGTACATGTTTTATATAAAGGGAAAATTGTAAAGACGGCTGGTCCTGAACTTGCTTTAGAGTTGGAAGAAAAAGGATACGATTGGATTAAGAAGGAATTGGGGGAATAAACTATGAGTGTAGAACAGCAATACATTGACCTCTTTTCTCAGCAAAAAGATTCAATATGTCGGCATAGTACTGATGTGCTGAATTTGCATCGTGAGAGTGCGTTTGGGCATTTCCAACAATTGGGATTTCCTACTCGTAAGCAAGAGAACTATAGATATATTGATATTAGTAAGTTCTTCGAACCCGACTATGGACTTAATTTAAATAGATTAGAGATCCCGGTTAATCCATATGAGGTTTTCAAATGTGATGTTCCCAATATGAGCACTGCTCTTTATTTTGTAGTAAATGATTTATGCTATAATAAAGACTGCTCAGACTCAAACCTGCCGGAAGGAGTGATTGTTGGTGGTTTTAATGAGGTCGCTAAAACTCATCCTGAATTACTGGCAAAATACTACGGTAAACTGGCTGATTCTTCAAAAGATGGTGTGACGGCTTTTAATACTGCATTTGCTCAAGATGGTATTGTGCTTTACGTTCCTAAGAATGTTATTGTGGATAAGCCTATTCAGTTGGTAAATATATTACGGAGTGGGGTTAATCTTATGGTGAATCGACGTGTCCTCATTATACTTGAAGATGGGGCTCAGGCATGTTTTCTCGTTTGTGATCATGCGATGGATCAAGTTAAGTTCCTTTCGACCCAGATTACTGAAGTCTTTGTCGGCGAAAATGCAATGTTTGATTTATACGAGTTGGAATCTACTCACACAAATGTTGTACGTATAAATAATATGTTCGTAAAACAGGCTTCAAATAGCCATGTCCATCTCAATGGAATGACTTTACATAATGGGGTCACAAGAAATTCTACCCATGTGATTCTTGCAGGAGAGGGTGCGGAAGTTAATCTTTGCGGAATGGCCATTGCTGATAAAAATCAGCAGATAGATAATAATACGATGATTGATCATGCAGTTCCTAACTGTACTAGCAATGAATTGTTTAAATACGTTCTTGATGATGAAGCGATCGGAATATTTGCCGGTTTGGTTTTAGTACGGCCCGGAGCGCAACACACAAATTCACAGCAAACAAATCGTAATCTTTGTCTTACTCGTGAAGCTCGTATGTATACGCGTCCTCAATTGGAAATCTATGCAGATGATGTGAAGTGTAGCCATGGTGCGACAGTTGGACAATTGGATGAAACAGCTCTGTTTTATATGCAGCAGCGTGGAATATCAATACGAGAAGCGCGTTTGCTTCTAATGTTTGCTTTTGTAAATGAAGTCATTGATACAATTCGCTTAGATGCTTTAAAGGAACGTTTGCACATGTTAGTAGAGAAACGTTTCAGAGGTGAGCTCAATAAGTGTCATGGGTGTGCTATTTGCAAGTAAGCGTTGTGACACTTATTACAACTCTCCTCACATTTTTAATTTATAAAATATGGATGTAGAAAGAATTCGGGCAGATTTTCCTATACTTTGCCGTCAAATATACGGTAGACCATTAGTCTATTTTGATAATGGTGCAACAACCCAAAAACCTCGTTCTGTAGTTGATGCGATAGTGGATGAATATTACTCTGTAAATGCCAATGTGCATCGTGGTGTTCACTTCCTTTCTCAGCAGGCAACGGAATTACATGAAGCGAGTAGGGAAACGGTTCGTCGTTTTATTAATGCGAAATCAACAAATGAGATAATCTTCACTCGTGGCACGACTGAAAGCATAAATTTATTGGCTTTCAGTTTTGGTGAAGCAATGCTCCAATCGGGTGATGAAGTGATTGTCTCTGTAATGGAACATCACAGTAATATTGTGCCTTGGCAATTGCTTGCCTCTCGGAAAGGGATAAAGATAAAAGTTATTCCAATGAACGATAAAGGAGAGCTTTTATTAGATCAGTATGAAACGTTGTTTACCGAAAAGACCAAGATGGTAAGCGTCGCTCATGTGTCGAATGTCTTGGGAACGATTAATCCCATAAAGGAAATGATTGATGTGGCTCATGCCCATGGCGTACCTTTTTTGGTAGACGCTGCACAATCCATACCTCATATGGCTGTTGATGTTCAGAATCTTGACGCTGATTTTCTTGTATTCTCTGCTCATAAAATTTATGGGCCTACCGGTGTGGGTGTATTATATGGTAAAGAAAATTGGCTCGAAAAATTGCCTCCTTATCAAGGGGGAGGCGAGATGATTCAGCATGTTTCTTTTGAAAAGACAATTTTCAATGAACTTCCTTTTAAATTTGAAGCTGGCACGCCTGATTATATTGGTACTACCGGCTTGGCTAAAGCCTTGGACTATGTTTCTCTCATTGGTATGGAGGTAATCTCCGCTTATGAAGATAAGCTTACCAAATATGCTCTGGAGCGGCTAAGAAGTATTCCCGGTATGCAAATCTTTGGTGAAAGTGAAAATAGGGGAAGTGTGATATCATTTTTAGTTGGTGACATTCATCATTTTGATATGGGTACATTACTTGATCGTTTGGGGATTGCTGTTCGCACCGGGCATCATTGTGCCCAACCATTAATGCAACGTCTTGGCATAGAGGGAACTGTTCGGGCTTCTTTTGGGCTATATAATACTGTGGAAGAAATCGATGCTCTTGTAGCAGGTATAAATAGAGTTCGATTGATGTTTTAATATGATATTCTTGTCATACCTGTGAAATTTCCTTTATGGTTTGCAACTTTTCTTTGGTAATTTGCGTCTAAGTAGTATATATAAAAAAAAGAATTATGCTAATAACAACAACTTCTGTGATTGATGGCGGACATATTGTTCGCTATTTTGGGATCGTTTCGGGTGAGACTATTATTGGTGCGAATGTCTTTCGCGATTTCTTCGCAAGTATACGTGATGTTGTAGGTGGTCGTAGTGGCTCTTATGAAGAAGTCTTGCGTGAAGCTAAAGATACTGCTTTGCGCGAAATGCAAGAACAAGCTCTTGCACTCGGAGCGAATGCGGTAATCGGTGTGGACTTAGATTATGAGACAGTTGGCGGAAGTGGTAGCATGCTCATGGTTACAGCATGTGGTACTGCCGTATTATTAGAATGATATTTCTCTTTTATATATTTTAGAATCCTCAATACATTATGTACATTTGCTCAACGTATTGAGGATTTTTTGTATGCTATTACCATATTTGAATGAGGAATTGATAGAGGCCGGTTGTGATGAAGCTGGCCGTGGATGTCTAGCTGGGGCTGTATATGCCGCAGCTGTAATTTTGCCAAAGGATTTTAAAAATGAATTATTGAATGATTCAAAGCAACTCACCGAACATCAACGGTACATGCTCCGTGAAGTTATTGAACGGGAGGCTTTAGCATGGGCTGTGGGAATTTGTTCTCCTAAAGAGATTGATGAAATCAATATACTGAATGCTTCTTTTCTTGCAATGCATCGTGCTGTTGATCAGCTTAATATTCGCCCACAGCAATTGCTTATTGATGGGAATCGGTTTAAAAAATACCCAAATATTCCTCACCAAACTATTGTTAAAGGAGATGGGAAGTATGCATCAATTGCAGCGGCTTCTATTCTTGCCAAAACATATCGGGATGATTATATGAATCAACTTCATTTAGAATACCCCTTTTATGCTTGGGACCATAATAAAGGGTATCCTACAAAAAAACATCGTGCTGCTATTGCTGAAGTTGGAACGACTCCTTATCACCGTATGTCCTACAATCTTCTTGGAGATGCTCAGTTGACACTGGATTTTTAATAATATCGAGTTTCTATTGCTCCGTATTAATTAAAACCATTTAATTTTTCTGAACCATATAAATGTGATGGTCGAGAGAAAGATAGACAATAATATAATTATTGCAAATGCATGTGGAAAAGTTCCAATTTGGAGATCCACATTCATCCCATAGAAGCTGGCAATTAATGTCGGTATCATTAGTGTAATAGAGAGGCTGGCCATGCGTTTCATGATGGCATTCACATTATTCGAAATGATAGAAGCAAATGCGTCCATAGTGCTTGTTAGAGTGTCATTATAGATATTTACTGTGCTGTGGGCTTGTTTTAACTCGATGATCACATCCTCTAGCAATCCAATATTTAGAAAGCTTGTATCTTGAAATATGTTTTTTAGTCGACCAATCATAACTTCATTACCTCGTATGGAAGTACTGAAATATACAAGTGTCTTTTGTAGTTTCATTAATCGTAACAAATCCTCGTTTCGAATGCTCTTTTCGAGTTTTTCTTCTGCTATAGCAACTTCATTATTGATCTGCTTTAAATATATTAAGAACCAATAAGCCGAAGAATAGATAATGCGTAATATTAAGTCAAGTTTGTTATTGATAATAATATTCTTTCTACGAATATGTTCTATGAAGTTTGAGATCATTTCTGTGTGATGATAGCATACCGAAATGGTAACATCATCTTTCGTTATAATACCAATCGGGACGGTAATAAATGGGACTCCCTTCTGATTGCTTTGCATAGGGATGCGCAAAATAGTGAGGCGCCATTTTCCTTCTGCTTCCGTTCTTGGTCTTTCGTCGGCATCCGCAATGTCTTCAAAAAATTCTTCAGGAACATTTAAATCCTGTGTGAGAAATTTAAAGTCATCTTCGTTAGGGCATTCTACATTGACCCAACAGTTGGGAGTCCATTCCGGTTTTTCTATAAAACCGGCTTCACTGCATAAATATGTTCTCATTGCCGACCTGTTTTTATATCTAATTACTTATTTTTTTCATTCAATTGAGAATTTATCTGGAAAGTGTTTTCATATTATATTCTATTAGGGGATAATTCAATCTTTTGAAATGAGGAATCTTAGCATCGCAAAAATACATAAATCATTGATCTGCGTATGCTTTAATTGCTCTTTTTTGTACCTTTGCACCCGGAAAAACGAAATAGATCAGCGAGTTTTATCCTTTTGATCCAGTAAAGATTGTTTTAATAACCATATACATATGAGTAAGAAAGCCCTTTTAATGATTCTTGATGGTTGGGGAATAGGCGACCATAAGAAAGATGATGTGATTTTTAATACTCCCACGCCTTATTGGGATTATTTGTTAGCAACCTACCCACATTCCGAATTGCAGGCCAGTGGTGAAAATGTTGGTTTACCCGATGGGCAAATGGGTAATTCCGAAGTAGGGCACTTGAATATAGGTGCAGGGCGTGTTGTCTATCAAGACTTGGTCAAAATTAATCGTGCATGTGCTGATAATAGTATATTAAGTAATCCAGGAATTATTGCTGCTTTTACTTATGCTAAGTCAAATGGGAAGAGTATCCATTTAATGGGATTGACTTCGAATGGCGGTGTACACAGCTCTTTAGATCATTTGTATAAGTTATGTGATATCTCTAAAGAGTATGGTATTGAAAATACATTCATTCATTGTTTCATGGATGGACGTGATACCGATCCTAAGAGTGGTAAAGGCTTTATAGAACAACTTTCGGCTCATTGTGCGAAATCAGCGGGCAAGGTAGCTTCTATTATTGGGCGTTACTATGCGATGGATCGCGATAAACGTTGGGAACGTGTAAAAGAAGCCTATGATCTCTTAGTTAATGGGACAGGAAAGAAAGCTTCCGACATGGTTCAAGCAATGCAAGATTCTTATGATGAAGGTGTGACGGATGAGTTCGTAAAACCTATTGTTAATGGAGCATTTGATGCCACTATTAAAGAGGGTGATGTTGTGATCTTCTTCAACTATCGTAATGATCGTGCTAAAGAATTAACAGTCGTTTTAACACAGCATGATATTCCTGAAGCTGGTATGCATACAATTCCGGGACTGCAATTTTATTGCATGACACCTTATGATGCTTCATTTGAAGGAGTACACATCTTATTCGATAAAGAGAATGTGAGCAATACACTTGGCGAATATATATCATCTAAGGGGTTGAGCCAGTTGCATATTGCAGAGACTGAGAAATATGCTCATGTGACGTTCTTCTTTAATGGAGGACGGGAGACTCCATACACAAACGAAGAGCGTATCTTGGTGCCTTCTCCAAAGGTTTCGACATATGATTTGAAGCCCGAAATGAGTGCATATGAAGTAAAAGATAAACTCGTAGAGGCAATTAATCAGAATAAATATGATTTTATTGTCGTTAATTATGCTAATGGAGATATGGTAGGGCATACCGGAATCTATGGTGCAATTGAAAAAGCAGTAACTGCTGTTGATAATTGTATGAAAGAGACCGTTGAAGCGGCAAAAGCTCAAGATTACGAGGTTATTATTATAGCTGATCATGGTAATGCTGATCGGGCGTTAAACGAAGATGGAACGCCCAATACGGCCCATTCACTTAATCCAGTTCCTTGTGTGTATGTTACAACGAATAAGGATGCCAAGGTTGAAGATGGTCGTTTGGCAGATGTTGCCCCTACAATTTTAAAGATTATGGGATTGGCTCTTCCTGCGGAAATGAATGGTAGTGTTCTTATTTCTTAAGATATCGAGAGTATCCTCTGGACAATGTTTGGTTTTGTGGTAGTTCTTAATATTATAACTACTAACGTGCTTTGATTGTTTAGTGTTGAAATTCTAAAGGCTCGTTACAGGTATCCCTTGCAACGAGTCTTTTTTCTTATATGGTTAAGCTTTAAAAATAATCGTATAACTTTGCAGATGAAAAAATAACAAATATGATACAAGTTGGTGATGTTGTGGTAAGTTGGGATGTGCTTCGTGAGAAATTCATATGTGATTTGGAAGCATGTAAGGGGCAATGCTGTATTGAAGGTGATGCAGGTGCACCAGTTGAGCTCGACGAAATTGAAAAATTGGAGGAAGTGTTACCAGTGATTTGGGATGATCTATCTCCACAAGCTCGAGAAATAATAGAAAAGCAAGGTGTGGTTTACACCGATATTGAAGGGGATTTGGTGACCTCAATCGTCAATAATAAGGACTGTGTGTTCACTTGCTATGATGAAAAAGGGTGTTGCTATTGTGCTATTGAGAAGGCTTATCGTTCAGGAAAAACGAATTTTTACAAGCCTGTATCTTGCCATCTTTATCCTATTAGAGTGGGCAATTATGGCGTCTACAAAGCTGTCAATTATAATCGTTGGGATATTTGCAAAGCAGCTATATTGTTAGGACAGCGGGAAAATATGCCCGTATTTCGTTTTTTAAAAGAGCCTCTAGTCAGGAAGTTTGGTGTAGAATGGTATGACGAACTTGAACTAGTTGTGAATGAACTGAAGCAGCAGAATCTACTCTAAGTACTATACTATTTTCTTTTCTGTGATTTTATTCTATTGCTTCAATATTATAAGCCTTTGTCGTGAATAGTTTGATATGTGTGGTGACACTATGCATAGATTCATAGATAAGTTTGCTTGCCTTTCATTGAAGAGAAAGCTTCTGTGATAACATCTTTTTTCATTTCATTAACAAGTGTTGTAATGAGTCATTACATCTATTGTTATGCTGGCTAAGAATTAGTCATGTATTGTTTTCGATTATATTTTAAGAATTTGATAAAAAGAAAAGCATCGAACTAATAAATTAAGTCCGATGCTTTTGTTGTAAGATGTGAGTTAATAATTATAATTCCCCTATGCGTCTATATTTGCATAAGTGGCGTTCTTTTCTATAAAATCACGGCGTGGCCCAACATCTTCTCCCATTAACATGGAGAAAATATAATCAGCTTCTGCTGCATTTTCAATGCTTACTTGTTTGAGCATACGGTTTTCCGGATTCATAGTCGTCTCCCATAATTGCTCGGGATTCATTTCTCCCAAACCTTTGTAACGCTGTGTATGGATTGCATTCTCAGAGCCTCCGCCGTATGTGTCAATGAATTTCTGACGTTGTTGTTCGGTCCAGCAGTACTCTTCCGTCTTACCCTTTTTGCAAAGATAGAGTGGGGGAGTTGCAATATATAGATAACCGTTCTGAATAATCTGTGGAATATAGCGGAAGAAAAAAGTCATGATAAGAGTGTCGATATGAGAACCATCGACATCGGCATCGGTCATAATAATAACTTTCTTATATCGTAACTTATCTATGTTAGCTTCTTTTGAGTCTTCTGTTTCCACTCCAAAACGAACTCCTAACGCTTGAATGATGTTGTTTACTTCATCGCTTTCGAATGCTTTATGCCACATAGCTTTTTCTACATTCAATATCTTACCTCTTAAAGGTAAAATAGCCTGAAACTTACGGTCGCGACCTTGTTTGGCAGAACCACCTGCAGAGTCTCCCTCGACAAGAAATAATTCACATTCATCAGCATCTTTACTGGAACAGTCAGCCAATTTACCAGGCATTCCACCACCTGACATCGGTGACTTACGCTGTACTGACTCACGCGCTTTACGCGCAGCGACGCGTGCTTGTGCGGCAAGTATTACTTTGTCAACGATGAGTTTGGACTCTTTAGGGTGCTCTTCCAAGTAGTAGCTTAAAGCTTCACCTACTGCTTGGTCAACCGCTCCCATTACTTCATTATTTCCAAGTTTGGTTTTAGTCTGGCCTTCGAATTGGGGTTCGGCAACTTTGATGGAAATAACGGCAGTTAGTCCTTCGCGGAAGTCATCTCCTGCGATTTCGACTTTAGCTTTTTCCAACATCTTGTTATCTTCCGCATATTTTTTCAAAGTACGAGTCAGAGCCCGTCTAAATCCGGCTAAGTGCGTACCCCCTTCTATGGTATTAATGTTGTTTACGTACGAGTGAATATTTTCATTATATGAAGTGTTGTACATAATAGCGACTTCTACCGGAGTGCCTTGCTTCTCTGTGTTGATGTAAATAACATCATTCATCAAATGTTCACGTGATGAATCTACAAAACGAACAAACTCTTTTAATCCTTCTTCCGAATAGAATATTTCTTGTTTGTAATTGCCTTCTTCATCTTTTTCCCGTAGATCTGTTAGCGATATTTTTATACCTGCATTAAGATATGCAAGCTCACGCATGCGGGTTGCGAGAATCTCATATTTATAGACTATTTCCGTAAAAATACTTGTATCGGGCCAAAATTGTTGTTTCGTACCGTTAATGTCTGTTGTCCCAACTTCTTTTACAGAGTATAAAGGATGTCCACATTCGTATTCTTGTTGGTATATTCTCCCGTTTCGGAATACTTGAGTAGTCATATGAGTAGATAAGGCGTTTACGCAAGAAACACCTACGCCGTGCAAACCGCCGGATACTTTATATGAGCCTTTATCAAACTTTCCTCCGGCATGCAATACAGTCATTACGACTTCTAGAGCCGATTTCTTTTCCTTTTCATGGAAATCAACAGGAATACCTCGGCCGTTATCTTGTACAGTAATAGAGTTGTCTTCATTTATTGTAACTTCAATATGGTCACAATAACCTGCAAGGGCTTCATCAATGGAGTTATCTACAACCTCGTAAACCAAATGGTGAAGTCCTTTGACACTAATGTCTCCAATATACATTGCCGGGCGCTTTCTAACCGCTTCTAATCCTTCTAATACTTGGATGTTCTCGGCAGAATAGTTCCCGTTGTTGGAGTTAATCTGTTCTTCAGTCATAATTTAAATTTCTTATTTAAATAACAGAGCAAATATAGTGAAAATCCACGAGATGGAAGCTTTAACGTATTGTTATTTTTGTCTCTGTAGCTTTTGATTTCTGTCAAAAATGGAAAGAGATAAGGTAAACCAAAAAAGGTCAGACTAAAAAGCCTGACCTCTCAAATATATCTCTTGTGTTTGATTAATTAAAATCCTTTATGCCAATTTGTTTACATAAAGAGCCAACTTGGATTTTAAGTTGTTCGCTTTGTTTTTGTGGATTACGTTGGTTTTAGCCAATTTATCCAATATCTTGGTTACACTAGGGTACAAAGCAATAGCTTCAGCTTTCTCTGTAGTAGCGCGAAGTTTTCTAACAGCATTTCTCATGGTTTTTCCATAATATCTGTTATGAAGTCTTCTTTTTTCTTCTTGTCTGATTCTTTTCAGTGATGATTTGTGATTTGCCATCTCGACTAATCTTTTTTTAGTTCGTTTTTAAATTGTAGCCCGTGGGGGAATCGAACCCCCCTTTCAAGAATGAAAATCTTGCGTCCTAACCGATAGACGAACGGGCCATCCTTATATTTCGCATTTCTGCTTTCGCAAACACATAGCTTTCTTGTTTGCGGATGCAAATGTAGGGACTATTTTTGAATTGACAAAATATTCGTAGTAAAAAAATATCAAGCGGCTTATCCCTACTACAAAAGTCCACTTCTTGCTCTTTGATAATCAGATGGATAAGATTCCATTTTTTGGGAAAAGAAATTTGCTTTTTACTTTGAAAAACAGCGATTCTTCGGTCTTCTTTCTTCTTTGGATAGATTTTGCGTTAGTTTCTTTTCTGTTTTTTATTATTTGGATGCAAATTTGGCAATTATCATGTACATTTGTTGGCATATTGTTAGTTCTAATGAAGGATTTATGTTACAAAAAACGGCTGGAATTGTACTGCACACCTTAAAGTACAGCGATACATCTATTATAGCTCATGTTTACACTGAAGTTGCAGGACGAGTATCCTTTATTGTTCCTTTGCCTCGCTCCCGTAAGACTGTAGTGAAGTCTGTACTATTCCAACCCTTAGCGTTAGTGGAACTGGAAGCAGACTTTCGTCATCATGCCGGTTTCTATAAAGTGAAGGAGGCAAAATCATTTTATCCTTTTACATCCATACCATACAATCCATATAAATCTGCAATAGCCTTATTCCTTTCGGAGTTCCTTTATCGGGCTGTACGTGAAGAAACCGAGAATCAACTATTGTTTGATTATTTGAGATATTCCATTGTTTGGCTGGATGAATGCCAGCATGAATTTGCGAATTTTCATTTAGTTTTTTTGATGCGTATTTCCCGCTTTTTAGGTTGCTTCCCTAATCTACAGGATTATCGTGAAGGTTGCTATTTTGATTTGACGAATGCTTGTTTTACCTCGATTCGTCCTCAATTGCACTCATTTTATATTTTGCCCGATGAAGCATCTAAGCTTATTAGCCTGATGCGCATGAATTATGAAACAATGCATCATTTTCAGATGAATCGATCTGAGCGTGCCCGTTGCTTAGTTGTTATGAATGAGTACTACAGAGTCCACTTGCCGGATTTCCCGATATTGAAGTCTTTAGACGTTCTGAAAGAACTCTTTGATTAATATTAGGTTGAATGTGATTAGCGATGTAGTAATGGATACTTATTGTTAAAGCGATAGCCAACTCCCAGCATAAGATAGTTTGGAGTTTTACAATCTTTTAGATTGTATCCAATATGGAGATATGTGTCTCGAGTCATCTTGATTTTGAGTGCTAATATTTGATATGTGCCTTTCATATCACCGCGTCCATGAATCATATTTGTTCCTATGCCAGCGCCTACGGTAAAGTATGGCATTACATACTCTGCACGTGCAGAAATGCCTAAAGCAATTTGTCTGTTAAATTTAGGGTTGAAAAATTCTGGTGATGTGCCTTCAATATAATCTTCGGTATATACATTTGCGCTACCATCGTAGACCCCATCCAATGATGCTCCGACACGGTATTTATACCCGAGGTTATACATTGGAGCAAAGTTGAACCCTAGAACAGTATAGGCGTTTGGTGAGGCTATTTGGCTATCACCTAAATAGACCCCTTTTCGCCGCCAAGCTCCAAACATGGTCAGATCGTAGCTGATATGGCGAGGAAACTGAGGTATGGGGTTTGCGTAAGTGGGGATATTCTGGGTATTTTGGTTTCTATTAAAATTGTATATCAGTCCTATTTTAAGGTCACTGCTGTTAAGACCTGCATTGGGAAACTTTGTATTTCCATTTGAGAAATGGCTGAATGTAATTCCAGAAACTAAGTCGAGTTTGTGAGAGAGTTTCCAATTAAGGTAAAAGTTTATATTAAGATATGCATTAACTTCTGAACCTATAATCTTATTAAAATGGTTGTATTGAAAGTTATATGGGTGCCATCCCGATGAGATACCGAAGTTCCATTCATAATTGACTGAGAGTGGTGATGACAATTGAGCAATACGGGCTCCCTGAAATAGATAGAATGCAGTAGGAGATCCAAGCTCTTCTTTATTTCCAAAATCATATCGAGCTATTCCTATCCCTTGGTATGCTCCGTTATATATACGTTCTTCACAATTGCCAGGACGTAGCTTAAAAGCATACTTTAAATGTATCGACGAAGTATTTCTAATGTAATTATGGTTTTCATTTTCTCTTTTCAGAAAGGAGTTTGTTGGGAAAATATAGCCGCCTCGTGCTTCAATCTCGAAGAAGTGGATATAATATTTTGAGAAGCATGTCGTATCCGGTTCAATATTCATTGAACTATTACTCATTTCCTCTTGAGCGTGTATTTGGTTAGCATGAAAAGAAAGTGTTAGTCCGCTAAGAGTTATTATTTTTAATGTTCTCAGCAATCTCTTTACCATATGTCGTGTTGGTTCTGTATAACTATCAAGGCCTTTATTATTTCATTTGGAAAGTTGCTATGGCAAATATAATAATAGTCGTTGGAAATCAATCCTAAGAATAGAGATTAATGTGGAAAAATGTATATAAAAAATCACCACTTATATAAAAGTGATGATTTTCTTTATATATTGATTTTTCTGATCTTATCCAAGCAGTTCTTTTACTTTGGCAGATATAACACGTCCTTCAGCAAGACCGGATAACTTTTTTGTAGCCACTCCCATTACTTTACCCATGTCTTTAGCCCCATCAGCTCCTACTTCTTCAATAATGGCTTTCAATGCTTTGACAAGTTCTTCTTCGGTCATTTGCTTAGGAAGATAGACTTCGATAATCTTCACTTGTGCCAACTCTTCATCGGCTAAATCCTGACGCTCTTGTTGTATATATATTTCTGCAGCATCTTTCCCCTGCTTAACCAACTTCTGCATGATCTTCAATGCATCAGCATCTGTGAGAATATCATTTGCTCCAGGAGCCGTTTTAGCTTCTAAAAATACTTTCTTTATATTTCTTAATGTTTCAAGAGCCACTTTATCTTTGGCTTTCATTGCGCTTTTAATGTCTTCGCTGACTCTATCAAATAAATCCATAAGACTATATTATTTTATTATTATTTTTTCTTTATATGCGAGACTAGAATCTTTCGAATTTTATTTATTGGATCTGAAATAAATCCATCTATCATTTCACTTCATTAGAAAGTAATAATACCTCCGGGGTCTTCGCTCTTTTCAGCCTCTTCTGTCGCTAATTGTTCTTCGGCTGCAGCTTTAGCTTTAATGCTGCTTAAAGTGCTCTTATCACGCAAATAAGTGGGAGAGTCTTCTACCATGGCAATGATATCTGCATTATCCAAATCTTCCGGATTGAAGATATAGATATGTCTGCGTTTCCGAATATTTTTTGTTCCAATGCCACTTGCACTCTCTCCGTATGCTTTGCGAATACGCTCTTTATTCTTTTCTTTTTCTTCTTCCAAAAGCAATTGTCGCTCTTCTTCTTCCTGACTGCGTTTTTCGAGTACACTATCCATTCCGGGCACGTCTTCTACTCCAAATCCGGTGGCGAGAACAGTAATTTTCACTTTACTTTCTAGTGCATTATCTACGGCAACACCCCAAATAACTTCTACCCCTTCACGGAACTTACTCATAAACTCATGTATTTCATTCATTTCTTCCATCATAAGTTCTGATGTTTCGCAGAATGAGACGTTGAGCATTACTTTTTTAGCGTTGAAGATGTCGTTATTATTTAGCAACGGTGAATGAAGAGCATCATCAATGGCCTTAGTTACACGACTTTCTCCTTCGCCAAATCCTGTACTCATGATTGCTACTCCTCCGTCTTTAAGGATAGTCTTCACATCAGCGAAATCCAGGTTGACCGTCCCTCTCATGGTGATGATCTCGGCTATACTTTTTGCTGCAATAGATAGCGTGTCATCGGCTTTACCAAAAGCATTCATGAAAGTAAGATCGGAGTATATTTCACGTAGACGTTCGTTATTAATAACCAATAATGCGTCAACATGTTGTGCTATGCGTTCTACTCCATCAAGAGCTTGAATGATTTTCTTTTCTCCTTCGAAAATGAAAGGAATAGTCACAATGCCCACCGTTAAAATATCCATTTCTTTGGCAATGCGAGCTATTACCGGAGCTGCTCCGGTGCCTGTACCACCTCCCATACCAGCGGTGATAAAAACCATTTTTGTACCGTCATTCAAGAGAGCTCTGATATCATCATTGCTCTCTTCGGCAGCTTCGCAGGCCCTCTCCGGGCGATTTCCGGCACCAAGTCCTTCTGTAATGGAACGCCCCAACTGTAGTTTTACTGGGACAGGAGATTCTTTTAACGCTTGATTGTCCGTATTGCAAAGTACGAATGTCACGTCGTGTATACCTTCCCGATACATGTGGTTTACGGCATTACCACCACCTCCACCAACACCAATTACTTTAATGATCTTAGGGGAATCGGTTGGGAAATCGAATTGTACTATATCGTCCATAGTTCCTATTTAATTGAGTTTATTGCATATCATCATCTGAAAAAATCTCATTGGAAATCTTGTTGAAAGTCTTCTCAAACCAACCGGGACCTTCCTTCTTTTTCTTTTTTTTCTCTTCTTTCTCTCTTCTTTCTTTTTCTTTACGTTCCAGTTCTTTACGCTCTTTTTCTTCTTTTTCACGTTGCAGCTTTGCAGCCCTTGCTGCTGCTGCTTGTTCTTTCAGCGCTTCATCATCATTGAAAATATCGACCGTTTTAGAGTAAGTAAGTACTTCAATGGATTCTGGTTGTGTCACGGATTTAGTCTCTAGTAGACAGCAATTTTCATTCCCCGCAGCAAGTAACCCCAGCAATGAGTTTTCCATACCATCTTTTTTTAGAAAATCGCTAAAACCATATACCGTATTCCGTACAAATTTCACAGTTTTGACTTTTTCTATTTTTGTGCGTTTGCGGAAAGCATCCTCTAAATTTTTGAGATTAGATCCTCCACCCGTAAGAACAACTCCCGAAAGTAATTTGTCATCGTATCCGGAGAGTTGAAGCTGATTCCATACATTGGCTAATATCTCTTCAGCGCGCGCATCAATAATATTATTTAAGTCACTTAAATCAATTGATCTTCCATCTTCTAATTCGCAAACCGGAGAGGCATCTTCACTGTCACCCTCATATAGTAGGTCGCCAAATTTCAATTTAATTTGTTCTGCTTCTGTTTCCTCAATCTGTAAAGATGTGATATCGTGGGTAATATTGCTGCCGCCCAATGGGATTACATTTAAATAGCGGAGTATATTATTTTTATAGATCGAAATGGTGGTTGTATCCGCACCAAGATCTATTAAAGCACATCCTGAACGCATTTCGGTCTCGGTCAGTACGGCATTCGCCAAAGTGATCGGAGCTATAAACAAATCGGCTATTTCGATTTTAGCTTGTTCAAAGCTGTGTTCCAGATTTTTTTTGAGGGACGAGCGTGCAACAATATTTAAAAAGTGTCCGGTAATACTTTTGCCTGCAACTCCTACCGGGTCAAAATACATATTGTTATCTATTTTGAACTCTTGCGGTGCTACATCCAGTATATTCATATCCATCAGTGGAACATCTAGATTTTCATCACAAATTTCATCAATGAGCTCTTGTGATATAATATTTTCCTCTTTAAGTTCCCTGCTGACTGCATTCTTTACGGTTCTTAATGATTGTCCGCCTATGCCCACATATACTTTTGCAATAGAGTTATCCAGTTGCCCTTCCAATTTATTGATGATGGAAGTTAATGCCTGTGCTGTTTTATCTATGTTGTAAATGACTCCTTTGCGGATGAAGGAGGCAGCATTTTCACGCGCACAAGCCAAAACTTGAATGCTTCCATCACTGTTCTTCTTTCCTGCAATGCCGGAAATCTTGGAAGAACTCAGTTCAATAGCCGCGATAAAATCTGTTGTTGCCATATCTGATTCAATTTATTAAATTCAAAAAATAGATTCAATATCAATGCTCGTTTACCGGTTTTAATGCCGTTACAGAATCTTGTTTAACCGGTTGTTTATCTTCTTTTTCTTCTCCGGGTTTAGTACAGATAATCTGATTGTTAAATTCCACATTGATTACTGAATATTTATTCCATCCCACTAAGTTCAATCCCTTTTCATAAAAGGTTTTTATACGCTCTAACTTAGATTCAAAATCGTCAATTTTTCCGAGGTAAATAATGTGGTCACCTACTCGGGGAACCAGCTCTATATTTTTATCCGGTAATACATTGATTTGCTCTATTTGGGCATCCCAAAAGGGATTCTGTTGCAAAAATACACCAAACTTATATAAAATCCTCATTGCATAAGACTTTTCTACATTGCCGGTGACTATTGCAAGATGTGCAACACATTTTGCATCAGGGGGCATGATTGTTCCTTTGTTGTCCAAGTAATAATCTGAACCGTCAGCACTCATAATCCTTAAGACAGGAATACGTTGGCTCACCTCTATAAAGACTTTTCCACTTGGGACTTTATAACATTCTACGTGGTCTATAAGTGGATGTTTCCTTAACTCTTGTTCCAAAGCTTTGCAATGCACTTGTTCTATAGGCTTTCCTATTGGATTAAGACCTTTTTTATCTAATAATTCGGTAACTTCCTTCTTATTGATAAAACCAACATTAACAGTGTCTTTTATGATCAATTCTATGTCGTGACAAACCAGACCTGCAGGTTTTCGGTTAAGTCCTGTTACGGCAATCACCAGATAAACGATAATCAGTAACAGAATGATGGACAACAGAATTCTTCTCAGCATGTAATATATTTAATTTTATATGTTATTTAAATAACTTTTTAGCAACTGCTTTTTTCCAGGAGTAACTTTGTGATTTCCGATACGTAGTTATCTATATCACCTGCACCTAAGGTAATAAGAACATCTATATCTTTTTGCAAAAGCAAATTTAGTATATCTTCCTTCTTACACATACTCTTTTCTATACCAGGTCGAAGATTATCATAAATAAGTCTGCTGGTCACTCCTGGAATAGGGACTTCACGAGCTGGGTAGATATCTACAAGTATCACTTCGTCAACTAGGGAAAGGCTGTCGGCGAATTCTTTATAAAAATCGCGTGTACGTGTATACAGATGAGGCTGGAAAATTGCTGTTATTTTTCTGTTTTGATATAATTCACGTATTGATTGTACACTCTGTTTTATCTCTGCGGGGTGATGAGCGTAATCACTTAGGAAGACAACTTTCTCATTTTTTATTTTAAAATCGAAACGACGATCAACTCCATGAAAGCTGCTCATTCCCAATTTAATCTCCTCATCGGTTGCTCCATTTAAATGTGCAAGAGCCATAGCTGCAATCCCATTCTCAATATTTATACTGACAGGTACGCCCAATTGAATATTATTAATGCGAGTGTCGGGGGCAATGAAATCAATGTAAATTTCTCCGTCTCCAATTCGAATGTTTTCAGCATGAAAGTCACCTTCTGTGCGGGAGTAAGTATAGATATTAACCCCTGCTTGTGTTGCCGGTTCCAACTCTAATCCTTTATGTATGATAAGTGCACCGCCGGGTTGAATAAGACTGGTGTAGTGACGGAAGCTCTCTAAATAAGCCTCTTTTGTACCATAAATATCGAGATGATCGGGATCTGTTGCCGTAATCACGCTCATGTAAGGTGATAACCAATGGAAGGAACGGTCAAATTCATCAGCCTCTATAACGGTATATGGGCTCGATTTTGATAAAAGGAGATTGGTTCCGTAATTCTTTGATATACCTCCTAAAAAAGCTGTGCATCCCACATGCGATTGATGAAGGAGGTGTGCAGCCATTGTGCTGGTTGTTGTTTTTCCATGAGTTCCGGCTACACATAAAGCTTTACTAGTGTGTGTGATAATTCCTAAAACTTGTGCACGCTTTTGTATTTCAAATCCATTTTCACGAAAATAAACGAGTTCAGCATGATCGTGAGGAACGGCAGGAGTATAGACTATTAATGTTGTTCCGGCTATTTTGCAACTTTCCGGTATAAGTGCTACATCTTCTTCAAAATGTATTTGCGCACCTTCTACGATCAAATGTTCGGTCAAATCGCTTGGGGTACGATCGTAGCCAGCTACAATTTTTCCTTTTGATAGGAAATAGCGGATTAAAGCACTCATTCCTATGCCTCCGGCGCCAACAAAGTAAACTGATTTTATATTCTCTATATTCATTGCTCTATGTTATATTATATCTGCCTTTCAATTTATAAACACCTTCAGAAAAATGCTAATCTTCCAAATGACAGTTTTAGTCTTTAATTAATTTCAATACTTCTTTTGCTATAATGCTTGCCGAATCGGGTAATGCTAATTTATAGATATTTTCACTTAGTTCTTGCAACTTGTTTTTATCTACTACTGTTTGCAATGCTTCGGGAATTAATTTTTCCATCGCTTCGGAGTCTTTTACGTAAATAGCTGCATTCTTATTTACAAGAGCTAACGCATTTTTTGTTTGGTGATCTTCTGCAACATTTGGGGATGGTACCAATATAACGGGCTTCTTTAATAAGCAAAATTCTGAAATAGAACCTGCGCCAGCACGTGAAATCACCAAATCCGCTACAGCATAAGCCCCTGCCATATCTTTTATGAAATCAGTGACATATAAATTCGGAATTGCTTTTGTGCTCGAGCCCCGCATTATTTCACCGGTCACTTCCGCTATTGCATCTCTAACCTGTTGGATATAAATTTTCCCGGTTTGCCAAATAAATTGTATCTCTTGATGAACTTTTATAGTCTCTAAGGCACCGATTAGGGTTTGGTTGATAGTACGTGCTCCAAGACTCCCTCCAAGTATTAGTATAGTTCTCTTTTCAGAACTAAAATTAAAAGTCTGCAAAAGCTCTTCACGATTCAATACCGTATTTAATAGATTCTGGCGGACTGGGTTTCCAGTCATGATGATCTTATCTTCCGGGAAGAATTTATTCATACCTTCGTATGCAACACATATCTTACTGGCTTTCTGTGCTAATAACTTATTTGTAACCCCGGCGTATGAATTTTGTTCTTGAATTAATGTTGGAACTCCCATCATTGCAGCCGTTTTTAGAGTCGGGCCACTAGCATAACCCCCAACTCCGACTGCAACTTGCGGTTTAAATTCTTTAATAATACTTCGCGCTTTCCACTGGCTACGTATCAGCTTTATTAGCACGGCGATATTTTTCAATAAATGCTTCCGATCAAATCCCGCTATTGGTAAGCCTATTATTTTGTATCCGGCATCCGGCACACGTTGCATTTCCATTCTTCCTTCAGCCCCTACAAAGAGAATATCCGCATCCGGGCGTAACTCTTTTATTGCATTTGCTATTGATACAGCCGGAAATATATGCCCGCCTGTACCTCCTCCGCTTATAATAATGCGAGGCTTACTGTTCTTTGTTTCCATTGTTCTCACTTCCTAGTTTTGCAGTTTTCTGCTTTATCTATTATTGCATTACCTTTATTGACTTTGCTATTCAAATTCAGCATCACTATTGAGAGCTTTAGATGTTGGTTCTATCGCTGTCTGAGCATCACTTAGCCCACCGTCCGCATCGTTAATTTCCAATTGAATTTGGTCGTCATGCGCTTTTTGCTCTTCAAGTTTGGCCGTGTAACGGCTTACACTTAAAATCATGCCGATGTAGGCACAATTGATTAATGTTGAAGTACCTCCTTTACTGATGAGTGGAAGGGGTTGCCCTGTTACCGGAGCAAGTCCTACGGCAACCATCATGTTAAAAACAGCCTGTGATACAAGAAGTAGTGCTATGCCAATAATGAGAAATGCAGGGAACGTTCGTTCGCATTTTTTTGCAATTCTTCCCACCCTGATTAGCAAGCATATATAAAGGAATACCACGACGGCCCCTCCGGCTAGTCCTAATTCTTCGATAATAATCGCAAATATGAAATCTGAAAAAGCTTGGCTTAAAAAATCTCGTTGCACAGAGTTACCAGGCCCTTTTCCCACAACATTACTCGTCGCTACAGCGATACGGGCATGAGCTATTTGAGCATCTTTGTCGATGTCAAATTTTGCAGCTGGGACTTCTTTGTCGTCAGTAAATTTTTCGATACGTGAACGCCATGTGTCGAAACGATGCAGGAAGGGTAGGTCACTATTTTTAGTCAAAACAAGAAACATGACACCTAAAACCAATATACCAGCGAGCCCTCCGGCTAGCGTCAGAAGCTTCTTCATGGAGACTCTTCCGATAAACATCATCAGGTAAACCACTCCGAATAATAAAGCAGCAGTGGAAAGATTTTCTGGAGCTATCAGTACGCATATTAAAGCAGTGATAATCATAATGCGTTTGAAAGCCCTCGGACTTGCTCCATCTTCGTCTTGACCTTTAGAAAGAATAAATGCAGTCACAATTATAACTGCCATCTTGGCTATTTCCGAAGGTTGAAATTGAATTCCCATAAAAGTCATCCAACGGGCGGCACCGTTTACTCGTTCCATTAACATTACCAATCCAAGTAATACTGCTGAAATGGGAAGCAAGAAAACGGGGAAAACTTGAAACCATTTATAAGGGATATTATGCATGAATACTACCACTACAGCTCCCACCATTAGAATGATGCTGTGTTGGGTAATTGGCCCCCAATGATCTCCTGTTTTATAGGTCAGTGTGGATGCAGCACTAAACACTTCGACTATTGAAATCAGACAGAGTAATAGGAATATAATCCAGATTACCTTATCACCTTTGAATATGTTTTTTAATAGATCCACTTATTTCTTATTTGATTAAATAATTTCAAATATATTATAAAGCTCTTACGCAAGCTTTGAATTGATCACCTCTGTCTTCATAGCTATTGAATAAGTCAAATGATGCGCAACAAGGACTAAGTAATACCGTTTCTCCTTTCTTAGCAAGGTGGTAAGCTGCTTCTACTGCATCTTTCATGCCGGTTTGAATATCGACAACCGGCAATCCGAACCGATCGAAAAAATCATGCAGTTTTTCGTTGTGTAATCCTAAATAAACCAAGGCAGAACACTTTTCACGTACAAGATCTTCTATTTCCGTGTAATCATTTCCTTTGTCTTTTCCTCCAAGTATTAAAACCACTTTAGTTTTCATACTTTGAAGCGCGTACCAACAAGAATTTACATTAGTGGCCTTAGAATCGTTTATAAAATCAATACCTCCTACGCGAGCTACTTTTTCTAATCGGTGTGCTACTCCTTTAAAGTCGGATAGCGCTTGCCGGATATATTCTTTCTTTATACCAGCTAGATTTGCAGAGATACCTGCAGCCAATGAATTATATAAATTATGAGTGCCTTGTAATGCAAGTTGCTCTTGTTCCATATTGAATGCGATTGGCTCCATAATTTCTACCTCTCCATCATCAACGTAAGCAATGGCATTATCCTCTTTTACCGCCGAAAAGGGATATAGATGAGCTTTTAGCCCATGCTTGTTCAATTCGGTTTTGATAATTGGGTCATCATTCCAAAAAATGAAAGCATCTTCCGGTGTCTGATTTTGGGCTATTCGAAACTTGGCATCCACATACTTCTGCATGGAGTGGTCATAACGATCAAGATGATCCGGTGTGATATTCATTAAAACAGCTATATTTGCCCGGAATTTATACATGTTGTCTAGCTGAAATGAGCTAAGCTCAATGATATAGTAATCATGCTTTTCAGTGGCAACTTGTAGTGCTAAGCTATTTCCTATGTTGCCGGCTAATCCAACATTAAGGCCTGCACTTTTAAATATATGATAAATGAGTGATGTTGTGGTTGTTTTACCGTTTGATCCGGTTATACAGACCATTTTTGCATCAGTATAACGACCAGCGAATTCTATTTCCGAGATAATTGGTGTTCCTTGAGCTTTCAATTTTAGTATCATCGGTGCATCATTCGGGATGCCGGGACTCTTAATAACTTCATCGGCATTTAAAATTAGCTCTTCTGTGTGATGGCCTTCTTCCCAAGCGATGCCATATTTATCCAGCATTTCTTTGTATTTATCTTTAATGACGGACATATCGGAAACGAACGTGTCGAACCCTTTTACTTTTGCGAGTACTGCGGCTCCTGCACCGCTCTCTCCGGCTCCTAATACAACAATTCTGCTCATATCATTTAGTGGTTAATTAGTCGCGGTTGGATTTTCCTTGATATAATTCCAATCGCTATTGTCGTTATCTTATCTTTAACGTAATAATTGTAATAGCTGCCAATACGATAGTGACAATCCAAAATCGTACGGTTATTTTTGCTTCATGAAATACATTACTCGGTTTGGTGAATACATATTTACATGTAGGATCCAATTGCGATAATGTAGTTCGGAAGTGATCGTGTATGGGAGTTCGTTTAAATATGCGTTGGCGAACCCCTTTTCTTTTTCCTACTTTGAAGAAGTTTACTTGTAATATAACCGAAAGATTTTCTACAAGGAAAATTCCGCATAAGATAGGGATCAGTAATTCTTTGTGGATAATAATAGCAAATACAGCAATAATACCGCCTATGGTGAGGCTGCCCGTATCTCCCATAAAGACTTGTGCCGGATAGGCATTGTACCATAGAAAACCAATTAAGGCTCCAATAAAGGCACAGATGAAAATTACGAGTTCTTCAGATCCGGGAATGTACATTATATTAAGATATCGGGCGAATTCTATATGTCCCGAGACGTAGGCTAGTATACCTAAGGTTAACCCGATAATTGCAGAATTTCCTGCTGCCATTCCGTCCATTCCATCATTCAGATTTGCACCGTTGCTAACTGCAGTTACTACAAAAATGGTAATGATTACAAATACTATCCATCCGGCAGTCTGTGCATGTTCTCCCATGAATTCAACAAAATCTGCATAATCAAGATTGTTGCTTTTAAAGAATGGTATCGTCGTTTTTGTTGATTTGATATCTTCATTTGCATGAACAACTTTCATCTGCTCACCGGGCTTGTGTATCTCGATATTCTCACGTATAACCACCTGTGGACTAAGATAGAGCGTTAGCCCTACAATCAGACCTAATCCTACCTGCCCAATAATTTTAAATTTTCCATGAAGACCTTCTTTATCCCGCTTGAATATTTTTATATAATCATCTGCAAATCCCAATGAGCCTAGCCAAACGGTAGTCACCAACATAAGTATCATATATACATTATGTAACTTACCCAATAATAAACAGGGTATAAGTATAGCTACAATGATAATAATACCACCCATACTGGGTACTCCCACTTTATTTACTCCGAAAGGGTCGATACTTGCATCTCGTTGGGTTTCTGTAATTTGTTTTTTCTTTAAGAGATCGATAAAACGGTCTCCCCATATACTTGAAATGAGTAATGCAAGAATGATTGCCATTAATGCCCGGAATGAGGTGTATCCAAACATTCTCGCACCCGGAAAATTATGATTGTTAAGCCACTCGAATAAATAGTACAACATGCTGTTATTGATTAGTTTATAATGGTTGTCGAATAATAATTCTATCTCCTTTATTTTCGTTCACGACTAACCGTTAAACACTTCTTTAATAATCTCTTTGTCATCAAAATGATGTTTCACACCTTTTATATCCTGATAGTTTTCATGACCTTTCCCGGCAACGAGAATTACATCTCCCGGTTGAGCCAGCATGCATGCCGTTTTTATTGCTTCGCGTCTATCCACTATACTTATTGTCTTTTGCATATCGTCTTTCTCGAGCCCGGCGAGCATGTCGTCAATAATATCTTGCGGCTCTTCAAAACGAGGGTTATCGGATGTAATAATCACACGATCGCTTCCTTTTGCCGCTTCTTTCGCCATGATGGGACGTTTCCCCTTATCTCTATTACCTCCGGCGCCGACAACTGTAATCACTTTGCCTTTGCCTTCCAGCACTCCGTGAATAGCATTCAATACATTAATCAATGCATCAGGAGTGTGGGCATAATCAACAATTGCAGTGAAACCTTTAGGAGAGCGGATTGCTTCGAACCGTCCTGCTACCGGATGTAAGGTACTTAAAGCGACTAACACATCTTCTTCTTTTTTCCCCAGTAGCACTGCAGCTCCAAACACAGCAAGTAAATTGGATGCATTAAATCGTCCAATGAAATGTACAGCTAACTCATGGTTGTTAAAATCCAGTAGCATACCTTCAAAATGAGATTCCAATATTCTGCCTTTAAAATCGCTGAGGCTTCTTAGAGAATAGGTATGCACATGGGATTTAGTGTTTTGAGTCATTACCAGACCGTTTTTGTCATCCAAGTTAGTCAAACTGAAAGCATTTTTAGGCATATCATCAAAAAACTTCTTTTTAGCTTTTAGATAGTTTTCTACGGTTTTATGATAATCTAAATGATCACGTGTAAGGTTGGTGAATATTCCGCCTGCAAAATGTAAGCCACTGATACGCTTTTGTGCGATCGAGTGGGAGCTTACCTCCATGAATGCATATTTACATCCGGAGTCAGCCATTTGCCCCAAGAGACTATTCAGTGTGATGGGATCCGGAGTTGTATGCTCTGTCGGAAACGCTTCACCATCAATGTAATTGCATACTGTTGAAATCAGTCCAACCTTGTATCCAAAGTGGCGGAAGATGTCGTATAAAAGAGTTGCAATAGTCGTTTTTCCGTTAGTACCGGTTACTCCTACTAGTTCTAATTTTGAAGTTGGATCACCGTAGAATAGAGTAGCGACTTTTCCTACAGCATCTTCGCTATCCTTTACATGTATATATGTGATATTTTTATTTAATTCAACGGGCATTTCTTGGCATAATATAGCTACGGCTCCTTTTTCTATTGCAGCTGTAATATAGGCGTGTCCGTCCGCTTGTGTTCCGCACATTGCCATGAACAGATGACCGGACTTTACCAGTCTGGAGTCAATGTTAACTCCTGTTATCTCGGTTTCGGTACCTCCGATAACCTGTATCGGTTGTATAGTTTTTAGTAGTTCATTAAGTTTCATGCCTTAATTTATTTAATATATTATTGATGCACTGGTAGCAATGCATATTTCATTGTTTTAGTATTAAGGATATAGTCTGCCCTCTTACTATTCTATAGCCTTCCGCAATGGATTGGCTTGTAACTTTTCCTATTCCGCTTAATCTGACCTTTAGTCCTCTGCTTTCCAATAGATAAACTGCATCTTTGGCACCCATTCCTATAACGCTAGGTACGGTTGTTCTGTTTACTGTTTGGCTTTGAAGGATAACGGCACTGGGTGATGATTGCGTATGTCCCCACAGTTCTCTTCCGTAACCGGGAAACGATTGTTGTTGTATAGGTACTTTTAATTCATTTAATACCCGAAGGGCATCGTGTACTTCACCCGCCTTCACTGCCGGAATAACGTTTGTGGCACTGTCAATCGCATTGTGAATGTCAAATCTTAGGTTCTTTGCATAAACTCTTTCGGCGATCTTACCAAATACGCTTCCTGCCATTAATCCTCCCGATGCAGGAAGTCCCGGTTTTTGTATGGATACTATACAGCTGTATTTAGGCGATTCTGCCGGGAAGAAACCGCAGAAGCTGACTAGGTAGCTAACCTTTCCTGTTTTATAGCCGGCTATACCTTGGGAGATTTGTGCCGTACCTGTTTTTCCGGCAACAGCAAACTGTTTATTTCCTGCAGGTTTAGCCAGACCTTCCGAAACGACTTTTCCGAGGATTTCCCGTATCTCTTTTAATGTCTTGTCCGAGCATATTTTAGAGTTGATAACTTCTGTCGGATACTCTTGTATGGCTTTTCCATCCTTTATAACAGCTTTTACAAATTTCGGACGAACCATTGTGCCGTTATTAGCTATAGCATTATAAAAAGTCAGAATATTGAGAGGAGGCACTTGTGTTTCATACCCTATACTCATCCATGGCAGAGTTGTTTTTGCAAAATACCTCTCTTTGGGGCCTTTTATGTTAGGTTTTCCTTCGCCGGATATTTGTAAATGAAGGGGCTTGTCGAGGCTCATGCGTTTCAATCCGTCTACAAACTTTTGCGGGTTGTTTCCATAGTTTCTATCGATAAGTGTTGAAACCCCCACATTTGAAGAATATTCCAAGATATGCGTCACATCAAGTCTTCCGTATCCGCCCCGGTGCCAGTTATGATCTTTCATTTGACGTCCGTGCATCATTACCACACCATTTCCAGTGTCTACTTCTGTGTTTGGTGTTATTTTCCCATCTTCCAGTGCCACCATAATGGAAGCTGTTTTAAAGGTTGAGCCCGGTTCCATCATATCACTGATGGCATTATTTCGCATCTCATAATAGTTGCCGTCACTTGCTTTGGTCATGTTTACAATGGCTTTTACCTCGCCCGTAGCAACTTCCATTAGCGCAACAACACCGACACTTGCATCAATCTCTTTTAACTTGTCCACTAATGCTTTCTCACAGATGTCCTGCATGCCCACATCAAGTGTCGAAACAACATCATAACCATCTACAGGAGGAATATCTATTATATTTAAGTACTTATTCATTACTTTTTGGCGGTGTGTTACACCGTTCTGCCCTTTAAGAATGCTATCAAAAGCCAACTCAATACCATTTTTTGCTCCCTGGGCAGTATCGGCATATAGATCTCCCAAGGTTCGTGCAGCTAATGAACCAAATGGCTTTTTGCGCTGATTATAAACTTGTTCGTGAAAGCCTCCTTTATACTTGTTTAAGTTGAATACCGGTAATCTTTTGACTTCTTTATATTGGATATATGAGATGCGTTTTGGATAGATTAAGTAGTTTCGGCTACCACTTCTTCTTCCTTTCATTAAATGGGTTTTGAATTCATACGCACTTTTGTCGGGAAAGATTTTATGTAATCCTTCGCTAATCTCTTTCATGTGGTGAACAAGCATCGTGTCTTTTACTTCACCGCCTGCCTTGAAATCCATGTAAATCCGGTATTCCGGTAAAGAACTGGCCATCAATCTGCCATCAGCCGATAATATATTGCCGCGGTTTGGTCTTACCACTACATTCTCTTTGACGAAGCGTTCAGCTACATCTTGCCAGTATTCTCTTTCGGCAAACATGGTCATCGCAGCTTTTACAACGATAGCTACCCCTGCGAGTCCCATTATGAGAACTACGAAGAAATAGCGAGTCATTATATTTTTTTTATTTACAGCCAAAGTCTTTTATTGGTTTTATATTTTTGTATTTCTATTCTAATCTCTTTTTATGAGGTACGGCGGATTTGTAGATGTTTGCAGATCACTCTCTTTTGAAGTGATATAATCTTCTATCCGTGATTGCCTGCTTCGTTCCATTAATTCAGAACTACGCGTTAAGGCGTCGTACTTTATGTCAATCAACTCTTTTTTTAATTTATCCAGCTCGATGAGTTGTTGTTGACAGGCATATCTGTTGTGAATATAAAATAGAATAAGTACCATTAAAAGTACTATTAGCTTAGTCTGGCGCCGGAAAAAGTCTGTCGCCAAGATATCGCCACCTATTATATTCTTCAGAGAAGTGTGTTTCTTTACTTTCTCCGTTTTATTTTCGTTAATTAAGTTCTCCGATTCAGCCATAGATCACTTTATGTTAATCTCTATTCTTTATACAGACAGTATTGAACTTACTATATTTTTTCAGCGATTCTTAATTTTGCACTTCTGGAACGGGGATTTTGAGCTAGCTCTGTTTCATCAGGCACAATCACTTTATTGTTTACTTGTCGGAATGGCGTCTGTAGATTGCCAAAAAAGTCTTTCTCTGCTTTTCCTTCGACATTTCCCGTCTTGATAATGTTTTTCACCATTCTATCTTCCAAAGAATGATAGGTGATCACAACGAGTCTGCCTCCCGGTTTTAAAGCTTCGGTTGCTGCATATAGCATCTCTTTTAAAGCTTCCATTTCCTGATTGACCTCAATACGTAGTGATTGAAAAACTTTTGCAAGCTCTTTCTTCTCCCTTTCCCGCCCAAATAACGGTTTTATGATATCCAAAAGGTCGTTAATTGTAATGATCTTGCGCTCATTCCTTGCTTTTACTATTGTTGAAGCGAGCTTTCGGCTATTTTTCAACTCGCCATAAAGATAAAAAAGATTAGCTAATCGCTCTTCATCATAGGTGTTGATAACATCTGCAGCTGTCATCCCGGCACGCTTGTTCATGCGCATGTCCAGATTTCCTTCGAAGCGAAATGAAAAACCTCTTTCACTATCATCGAAGTGATGGGAAGAGACACCCAGATCAGCCAGTATTGCATCAATTTGGTCGATATTGTGGTATCGAAGAAAATTATGTAAATAGCGGAAGTTACTTCGCACAAATATGAATTGTGGATTGTCCACAATATTCCGTTCAGCATCTTCGTCTTGATCAAATCCCAGTAAAATGCCTTTTTTGCCTAGGCGGGAGAGAATTTCACGTGAATGACCACCGCCACCGAAAGTAACATCCACATAAGTTCCATCCGGATGAATGCTCATGCCGTCTACACTGGGTTTCAGCAGTACCGGGACGTGATATATAGGCTCATTATTCTCTGCCACTTTCGTTTATGGTTTTAATCAATACTTTATTAATTTATTCGCTTTTTTCCTCCCCTTCAGGAATGTTATTCAAGGCTTCTTGAAGAGCTTCACTGAACTCTTGTGAATCCATAAAGGGGGCTTCTGTTTTCTCTTTTGCCCAAATCTCTATGGTGTTGTCCATTCCAATAAAACGCACATCATTTTGAATACCTGCCATTTGCAAATAGCGTTTAGGTATTAGTATTCTACCGTTTCCGTCAGGTATCATGATTTCGGCATCACTAACGAATTGCCTGAAAACAGCCTGATGCTTAGGGTTCCATTGGTTTAGTGTACGGCGAAGCTGGTCTTGAGTTTTAAACCAGATGCTTTCAGGGTAAAGGATTAGGCAGCTTTGAAATACATCTTTGCGCAAAACGAGCTTTTCCTCAGAAGCAGCTTGTAGCTGTTTCCGGAAGTTTGCCGGAATAAAAACACGACCCTTTGAGTCTGTTTTAGCTTCAATATTGCCTAGAAAACGTAACATCTCACCTTAATGTATTAAGCGACGGTAAAAATACATATTTCCCCACAATTCCCCACAATAATAATCGAAAATATTTTTTAGAAGTTTTCAACACCCTGTTCATATGTTATTTTGTTGATAATGAACGAGCTTTTAAGGCTATTAAGAACTGGGAGTTTAGCTCTGAAATAGAAGTCTGATATATGCTTGAATATGGGATTACCCTATTCTTGCAATTTCGTCTGAAAGCATAAAAAAGGGAGAAATAGATAATATTGTCTACTTCTCCCTACCGTTAAATCCGATGTGGTTTTTTATATAATGCGGAAATTAAACAAAATCTTTCAGTTCTTGTTGTAGCTTTTGACGGGTAAAGAAGATGCGACTCTTTACGGTGCCTAATGGAAGACCTAGTTTCTCGGCTATTTCACGATATTTGAAACCGGAAACATGCATAGAAAAAGGTACTTTATACTCTTTTGGCAATCTATTTACTATTCGATGCATCTCTTTTAAGTCGTAAGCGCTTTCTGTACTCTCGAACCCCGAATCCTGAGGTAAGTTCAGATGGTAAAGGTTCTCGGTTTGGTCTACGAAAGTTTGGTCGCGTACCATTTTCCTATAATTGTTGATAAAGATATTACGCATAATGGTATACATCCATCCTTTAAAGTTGGTGTCCGGAGCGTATTTTTCTTCATTATCCAAGGCTTTTAAAGAGGTTTCCTGAAGCAAGTCATTCGCTTCTTCACGGTTGGAGGTCAGCTTATATGCAAAACGTAATAAATCATCTTGTACTTTAAGCAGGTCTTTTTGAAAAGTAATGCTGTTCATAATTTTATCTCCCTTTCTTTAAATTATTCGTTTTGTTCTGTTTTTGTTGTTGCAATGTTAGGCAATGGTTACAAATAGAACGGGGGGAATTTAGTCATTCTTTAGGGGATAAACTGCCAAATAACAGAATACAGGTGCTTTTTGATGGTTTTTAGGCGTAGTTTTTAATCTTTTTATTGCGCATAATTAAAAAGATGCGTTAAATTTGCGCAAACATTTTCTTTTAAAAAAAGAATGGGCGACGATTTATTTAAGCAGATTGATATCGATAAAGTCCTTCGGGAGAAAGCCCCGAAGCATTATAAATATATCCCTAAGTTTGTCGTGTCTTATTTAAAGAAGATAGTTCATCAAGACGAACTAAATACTTTTCTTCACCAGTCGGAAGGCCAGATCGGAGTCGATTTTTTAAAAGCAGCTTTAGAATTCTTAGATGCTAAAATAGAAGTAAAGGGGGAAGAAAACCTGCCTCGTGAAGGATTGTATACTTTCGTCTCGAATCATCCTTTAGGCGGACAAGACGGCTTGGCCTTAGGATATGTATTAGGGCGTTTCTATGACGGAAAGGTGAAATACATGGTGAATGACTTACTGATGAATTTGTCTGGTTTGGCTCCGCTTTGCATCCCTATAAATAAGACAGGAAAACAAGCAAAAGATTTTCCAAGGATGGTTGAAGCCGGTTTTGCTTCGGATGATCAGCTGATTATGTTTCCGGCAGGATTGTGTTCTCGTAGACAAAACGGGGTTATTCGCGATTTGGACTGGAAGAAAACATTTATTGTAAAGAGTGTGCAGTCACATCGTGATGTTGTTCCTATTTACTTTGAGGGGAAAAACTCTAATTTTTTTTATAACCTTGCAAATATTTCTAAAGCATTAGGTATTAAAATCAATATTGCCATGCTTTATCTTGCGGATGAGATGTTTAAGAATAAACATAAGACATTTACTGTAACTATTGGTAAGCCCATACCTTGGGAGACCTTTGATCACACTAAAACACCTGCGCAATGGGCGGCTTATGTGAAGGAGATTGTATATAAATTAGGAACGAAGATAATTACTAACTGAGAAATATGGAAGAGATTATTGAAGCGGTAAGCAAAGAATTGTTGAAGGCGGAACTTACAGAGGACAAGCGCTTACGAATGACAAATAAAAGCCATAATAAAATCTATATTATTACCGCACAGGACTCGCCCAATATAATGAGAGAGATAGGACGCCTACGCGAAATTGCATTTAGAGCTGCAGGCGGAGGTACCGGAAAATCAATGGATCTTGATGAGTATGATACGATGGCTCATCCGTACAAGCAACTCATTGTATGGAACCCTGAAGCTGAAGAGATATTGGGTGGCTATCGTTATATTTTAGGTACGGACGTCGAAATAGATGGGCACGGAGCACCGGTTCTTGCCACATCACACATGTTTAACTTCTCGGAAAAGTTTATAAAGGAGTATCTTCCCAAGACAATAGAACTCGGACGGTCTTTCGTCACTTTGGAGTATCAGTCAACTCGTGCCGGGAGTAAGGGATTGTTTGCATTGGATAATTTATGGGATGGCTTGGGAGCGTTAACAGTGATAATGCCTGATGTGAAGTATTTCTTTGGCAAAGTAACGATGTATCCCACTTATCATCGCCAAGGACGAGATATGATTCTTTATTTCCTGAAAAAGCATTTCGGTGATAAGGATAATTTAATAACCCCAATGAAGCCTCTAATTCTTGAATCGGACGAGAAGGAGCTGGCTGCTTTGTTCTGTAAAGACACCTTTAAAGATGATTATAAAATATTGAATACGGAAGTGCGCAAATTAGGTTATAATATTCCTCCTTTAGTAAATGCGTATATGGGATTAAGCCCCACAATGCGTATGTTTGGCACTGCCATAAACTATGGTTTTGGCGATGTGGAGGAGACAGGAATTCTAATTGCTGTTGACGAGATCCTTGCAGAGAAACGGGTTCGTCATATTCAATCTTTTATTGAAAGCGAGCCTGATGCTTGTAAGCTGACTTCAGGTGCTAACAAAGTCTTCTATACCACTAAAAAGAATTGATTAGATTAAAAAAAATATCGCTAGCTCCTAAGGTTTAATATACTTATTACTAGCTGATTTCCGGTAGACTGTTGCCGTTAATCTTGCGATATAAATCTAATGCAAAAACATCTGTCATTCCGGAGACATAATCCAATACCGCCTGTATTCGTTCGTAGAGTACAGGCGCTTTTATATTATATTGACCTGATACCCGGTTGATGAGTAGGCGCGAATATGCTTTTTCGGGTGAACTGACTGCATTAATCATCAGTTCTAATAAGGTGCTGATAATGCGAAAGCCGGCCAACTCAATATCCAATACGTCACGTGAACGATAAATTTTATCAATTGATGCCGCAGCGCATGTCCTATATGCTTTTGCAGGATTATCTGATATATTGTCGATTAAGCTACCTTTGTAATTCCCCTCTAAGATACTGGCTTCATTCTCGAGAAAAGATGCAGTGCATTCTTTAATCAATAGTCCGATGACAGAGGAGCGGAGATAGGCGATTTGCTCGTTGGTGTCACTCACAATGCCGAATGTTCGTCGGATATGTTCTTTGTGCGACTCGTCGAAATAGTTTAATAGTAATTCCTTAGTTTCTTCTGTTGTAAGTATCTTCAGTTTATGGGCATCTTCTATATCCATCATTTGATAACAGATATCATCTGCCGCTTCAACCAGATAGACCAAAGGATGACGGGCGTATTTCAATGGATCTTCATTTAATTGAATCATGCCCAGTTCTTCTGCTATCTTTCGAAAGCTACCTTCTTCAGAGGTGAAGAATCCGAACTTCGATTTATTACCGGCAAGGCTCGATGAAAAGGGATATTTTACGATACTTGCAAGAGTTGAGTAAGTTAGGACGAATCCTCCTTTACGACGACCTTCGAATTGATGGGTAAGCAGACGGAATGCATTTGCATTTCCTTCGAAATGAGTGAGGTCATCCCATTGTGTTGGGCTTAACTGCTCTCCATTCGGTTGCTTTTCTTTAAGAGCCAGTCCCTTTCCTTCCGAAAAGAAAGTGGAAATAGCCCGTTCACCTGAGTGCCCGAAAGGCGGATTTCCCAAGTCGTGTGCCAGACAAGCAGCAGAAACGATAGAACCTATTTCACCAATAAATGAGTTATGTAAGTGAGGGTGTCGTTCAAGGAGTACTTTTGCTACATCATTCCCCAGCGATCGCCCTACGCATGATACTTCCAAACTATGCGTAAGTCGGTTGTGTACGAAGATACTCCCCGGAAGCGGAAAGACCTGCGTTTTATTCTGTAGGCGGCGAAAAGGTGCAGAAAAGATTAGACGGTCATAATCGCGTTGGAATTCGGAACGATTTTCCTGACGCTTCTCATGAAATTCCTCCAAACCAAATCGTTTGGCTGATATAAGTGTATTCCAATCCATCATAGCTGCTGATAATTTGATATTTACGACTCTTGCAATCGAGTGTGAAGTATTCTGATTGCACATTATTTAACTGCAAAAGTATTACATTTTGACTCAAAATCCGTATTTTCGCCCGTTAATTAGTAAACATACTCAAGATATGAAGGTACAAATCATCAATAAATCCAAGCACGCTTTACCATCTTATGCTACTGAAGCATCCGCAGGTATGGATTTGCGTGCGAATCTTACCGAATCGGTTTCACTTGCTCCCATGCAGCGTTGTCTCATTCCAACCGGATTGTTCATTGCACTTCCTGCTGGATTTGAAGCTCAGGTACGTCCACGTAGCGGGCTTGCATTGAAGAAAGGCATAACCGTTTTGAATTCCCCGGGGACTATTGATGCCGATTACCGTGGTGAAATTTGCATTATACTTATTAATTTGTCTTCCGAAACCTTTATTATTGAAGATGGTGAGCGTATTGCCCAGATGGTAATAGCCCGCCATGAACAAGCTGCTTGGCAGGAGGTGGAAGTCTTGGACGAGACTGAACGTGGTGCCGGAGGCTTTGGGCATACGGGAGTATAATTTCAAAAGTATACGAGGGTTTTCGTTAATAACCATCGTATAATTGTTCTAAAGGACTTTCGATAAACCTTCTAGAGAATAGACAGAATGAGAAAAAGTAAAATTCAAATAAAGATAGCTACTCTTTTGCTACTTTGTGTCGGTTGTGCTTCATGTAGCGCTCCCCGCCGTGCGGCTGAACCGCAGATGGAAATGCAGACCGGTCGAGATGCTGTTTCACCTATAACGTTAAGTACCGACCAGCAACGTAAGTATGACTATTTCTTTCTGGAATCTTCACGGCTGAAGTTGCAGAACGATTATGCAGGTGCTTTCAGTTTATTGCAGCATTGCCTTGCTATCAATCCGCATGCCTCGTCTGCTTTATATGAGATTTCTCAATATTACATGTACCTCAAGCAAGTGCCTCAAGGGCAAGCTGCACTTGAGAAAGCTGTCGAAAATGATCCCGATAATTATTGGTACAGTCAAGGGCTAGCGACCCTTTATCAGCAGCAAGATCAGATAGATAAAGCTATTGCTGTGATGGAGAGTATGTCTAATCGTTTTCCGGATAAAATAGAGACTCTTTATTCTTTGCTCGACCTTTACAATCGACAGGAAAAATATGATAAAGTGATTGATACATTGAATAGGATAGAGGCGAAGACCGGCAAAAATGAGCAACTCAGTATGGAAAAATTCCGTATCTATCTACAAAAGAAAGATAATAAGAAAGCCTTTCATGAGATAGAAAGCTTAGTGGCGGAATATCCGATGGATTTGCGCTATCAGGTTGTTCTCGGTGATGTCTATATGCAGAATGGAAAAAAAGATGAGGCTTATAAACTTTATAAGAAGGTACTTGAAACCGAGCCTGATAACGCTATGGCAATGTATTCGTTGGCTTCTTACTACGAGCAGACCGGGCAAAACGATCTCTATAAGCAGCAATTGGATACTCTACTGCTCAACGAAAAAGTCCCAGCTGATACTAAAGTAAATGTGATGCGGCAGTTTATAGTTGAGAATAATCAAGATGGGAAAGACAGTACACTCATTATATCTCTTTTTAATCGCATTCTTGACCGTCAAGATCCTGATGATTCACAAATGCCGATGTTGTATGCCCAATATCTTATTTCAAAGAACATGAATAAGGAGTCATTGCCCGTATTGAAAAAAGTACTGGATATTGACCCTACCAATACGGCTGCACGTATGACTCTTCTTGGCGATGCCGTACGAAGAGAGGACTACAAGCAAGTTATTGATCTTTGCATCCCGGGTACGGAATCTAATCCCGATATGCTGGAATTCTATTTCTATCTTGCCATAGCTTATAATCAGGCGGAAAGACAAGATGATGCTTTAGCGACTTGTAAGAAAGCTTTGGAACGTGTGACTGATAAGAGCAAGAAAGAGATGGTTTCTGATTTCTATGCAGTGATGGGAGATATATATCATTCGAAAGACCAAAACGTTCAGGCTTATGCTGCTTATGATTCAGCCTTGGTTTATAACCCATCCAATATCGGAGCTTTAAACAACTATGCATATTATCTTTCGGTGGAACGCCGTGATTTGGATAAAGCCGAAGAAATGAGTTATAAAACCGTTAAAGCCGAGCCCAACAATGCGACATATCTCGATACTTACGCTTGGATCTTATTTGAAAAAGGAAATTATGCCGAGGCGCGTTTGTATATTGACAATGCCATTAAAAGTGATGGAGAGAAAAGTGATGTTATTATAGAACATTCCGGTGATATCTATTACATGACGGGCGATGTGGATGGAGCTGTTAAGTTTTGGAAGCAAGCTTTAAAAATGGGAAGTAAGTCGAAATCTCTTCAAAAGAAGATCGACAAAAAGAAATATATTGCGGAATAAGTGATTTAGAATCTTTAGAATAATGAATAATTTAGTTAGCAAATACGATGGGGTGCGGATTAATATCCGTGCTTTTTCCATTATTTTTCTTCTCGGTCTGCTGATGGGGCTTTCCGGCTGTAAGACTACCCGGAAAGCGGTTTCCGCTCTTCCCGAAGAAGATCATTACCTCTCTTCAAAAGTACAACTTACCTTGCCTTACCAAGGCGATATGCTTACCGTCAGTGGTTCAATGAAATTGGTCAAGGATGAACGTATGCAACTTTCATTTTGGATGCCTTTATTGCGGACTGAAATGCTGCGCTTGGAAGTGACTCCTACTGATGTATTGTTGATCGATCGCATGGGTAAACGGTATGTTCAGGCTTCACGCGATGAATTGAAAACAGTATTACCTAAAAAGGCAGATTTTGCCAATCTGGAGAAGACGCTTTTCGATGCATCCAAGCCGGGTGGTAAAAACACGCTTACTGCAGAGGAGTTGGGACTTACAGCTTTCGCAAAAGCCAAAGTTACTTTTTCTGATTTCTCTACCGGAGAATTTACATTACTTCCTACCCAGGTATCTACAAAATACACTAAAGTTGAATGGACCGAATTGATTGAAATGTTGATGAAATTATGAAACGTTTTTGTGTTGTTATATTAGCTTGTTCTTGTCTTTTAATGCCGTTGTGTGCTCAATCGACAAAGGTGATTGAGGAACTTAAAAATAAGCGGGGGCTTCTGCAAAAGCAGATTAGGGAGACTGAAATGTTGCTGAAGACAACCAAAAAAGATGTAGGCAGTCAGTTGGCGGGGCTTGCTGCACTTACCGGTCAGATTGAAGAACGGAAGCGTTACATCACAACTATTAATGGCGATGTAAATACCCTTGGAGGACAGTTGAGAGTTTTGGAAATACAGCTTTTCGCTTTAGAAGCCGATCTTAGAGATAAGAAGAAAAAGTACGATTCGTCCGTTCAGTATCTCTATAAAAATCGTTCAATTCAAGAAAAGCTCATGTTTATATTGTCAGCTAAGAGTTTTGAACAAACTTACCGGCGCTTGCGCTACGTGCGTGAATATGCTACCTATCAACGTTTGCAAGGAGAAGATATAATCAAAAAGCAAAAGCAAGTTACGCAGAAGAAAAACGAGTTGCTACATGTGAAGACTGAGAAAGAGAATTTGTTGGAAGAACGTGAAGCAGAGAAAGTAAAACTTGAATCCCAAGAAAAGGAGAAGCGTACTATTGTATCCGGCTTGCAAAAAAAACAGCGTGGTCTGCAAGGTGAAATATCAAAGAAAAGACGTGAAGCCAATCAGTTGAACGCCCGTATTGATCATTTAATTGCCGTTGAGATAGAGAAGGCACGTAAGCGTGCCGAAGAAGAAGCCCGTCGTGAAGCTGAGGCTCGAAGAAAAGCTGAAGCGGAGCAAGCCGAGAAGGCTGAGAGGTCGGAAAGGGCATCGTCAGGGAAGTCCAGTTCACCGGCTAAAAAGAAAGTTGCAGCCAAACCTTTGGAGACTTACTCCATGAGTAAAGAAGACAGGGAGCTTTCCGGGAATTTTGCCAGCAACCGCGGTCGCTTGCCGGTGCCTATAAGCGGATCATATATCATAGTCAGCCATTATGGAGAATATGCGGTGGAAGGTCTTCGGAATGTTAAACTCGATAATAAAGGAATTGACATACAAGGAAGACCGGGAGCGCAAGCGCGTGCCATATTCAATGGAAAAGTCGCCGCAGTATTCCAGTTGAACGGACTGTTTAACGTGCTAATCCGTCACGGTAGCTATATCTCTGTCTATTGTAATCTCTCGTCTGCCTCCGTCAAGACAGGGGACAATGTAGTAACAAAACAAACTATCGGACATGTCTTTTCCGACGGTTCCGATGGTGGCCGCACCGTACTTCACTTCCAATTACGTCACGAGAAAGATAAACTTAATCCGGAGCCTTGGCTTAATCGCTAAGGCTCACTTACGGATTGCTTTCCAAAGCCTTTGTTTCCATAAAAAGGTCGGGCTTTAATAGGGAATCATACTATACCATTCCCCCAATCATACTGTAGTATTCATAGAATCATACTATACCATTCTATGAACGATGCAATCTATAATACTTTTTCTGTACGATGTGACTACCATCACACTGCACTGACAACATTTTTAACAACAGTTCCAATTCGTGTATAAAAACAAGTCCCACTTGCTTCCCATAGAAGTAAAAACGGGAGATATTCGAAACTACGTTCCCTGCATCAGTTTATGAACGAATCTAAAGAGAATATTGCCATACGTGTATGTAATGGGGCGTTTTGCTCTGACAATATCCAGTTGCCTTCTAGTAAACAATATATGCTTTACAATATACCATTTTATTATGTAGGGCAATTTGAACATTTCCTTCAAAAAATACTATAATCATCAGGAAAACGGGGCAAGAGAAAAAAGCTTGTTCCAAGATGATGAATAAAACACAAATAACCATCACGAGGATACATAGTAATACTTCCTTAATACCATCTCTATATATTCTCCACTATTTTACGCTTTAGCTGAGGCTTGAAAAGGTAAAGTCTGAGTGGAGATGGTATGGAGATGGTACGGAGAAGGTGTGGAGATGGTATGTCCCTTTTATTAACTTAAGCTTCATCCTTTACGGATCTTATTTTTGGTTAAATATAATAACATAATAGATAAAGGACAGTTGATGCTGATTGATATCGACAAAAAGAATAGTTGTATGATTCTTTAGCTTTACTAATATAAAGTATTTTGAAATAATGTTTTCATAGAAAATGTATTTCTGCATAAATTGATAACTAGTTGAGGATAAAGACAAATATTGTAAACAAATGAAAACTATATTTCAATAATTTTCAATGTTTAATGTCTGTTTTGTATTTATATTTGTTGCTGGCATATATAAGAAAAATATGAATATAAAGATGTCTGTTATATTTCTATTCTTTCTGCTTGCTGTGGCATCACCTTGAAGTAACATGCTTGATGTTAAGGTGGCCTATCGATTAAAATAACCTTAGAGTAATAATTATGAGAAATTACATTCTAGCCGTTCTCCTATTAGCGTTCAACTCTCTTTCTGCGCAGTATTGGGAACCTAGAGCCGTGCCAATGGATAAATATCAGGTGTTGGACTCCGCTTATATGAAAGTTACTTATAATCTTGTCTTTGTTAAGGATACACTAAAGACTCAGCAGAAGAGTGGTGATATACAAGCGCTTTTAATTGGAAAGAAAATGTCAAAATATTATAGTCAGACTTATTCCGACTATAATGAATATATAAAAAGTCTGATAAAAAAAGGTGCAGATAAAGTTCCCAATGCAAAAGAAGGAACTAGTGGCTATGAGATATTCAAGAACTATCTTGCAGGTAAAATTACAGTCACAGATTTGGCGACTTTAATAGGAGGAAACTATTTGTATCTCGATGATCAGCATAATATGAATTGGAATCTAACGAATGAAAGGGCTATAATCTTATCTTATTCATGCCAAAAAGCAACAACAAAGTTTAGAGGTAGAGTTTATGAAGCATGGTTTACAACAGAAATTCCGATTAATAATGGACCATGGAAATTTGGAGGATTACCGGGTCTTATCCTTAAGGTATCCGATTCTCAAAACTATTTTAAATTTGAATGTATCGGTATAAAACATCTTAATAAAAAGGAACCTATAAAGTTCTATAATCTGAATTATATAAAATCGACTCGTAAGGAATGTGGTAAGTTATACCGCAGGCTGCATGATGATTTTGCAGGATTTAGAACTGTACAAGGAGGGAAAACTTTCGAAGTCAATCTTAACGGAGAAGCTAGGGAAGTGAAAATTTCTACAAGGAAACATCCATATAACCCAATAGAAAAAGAGTAAAATGAATATAAAGAAGTTCATTACATATCTATTTTTATCTTTTATAACAGCATCTTATGCCACAATAAGCACAGCACAGACTGTTGTTCAAGGAACTGTTACGGACGAGAAAGGACAGGGTACTTCGTATGTTTCGGTGGTACTGCGCCAACTTCCGGATAGTACCATTTCGAGCTATTGTTATAGTGATAATGACGGCAGGTATCAATTGACCTACAAAGGGACTTCAAAGCGGTTATTGGTGTCTATCTCGGGCATAGGCATTATTCATAAGTATAAGGAAATTGATAATCGGAGCCAAACAGTAAACTTTCGAGCTGTTGAAGAAGCCATTAAACTAAGAGAGGTTGTGGTGCAATCCAAAAGGATATGGGGAGCCAAGGATACCATCAATTATCTGGTATCTTCATTCAGTGACAAGAATGATGTCGTGATTGGTGATGTATTGAAAAAGATGCCGGGTATTACCGTAGAAGACGATGGCGGTGTCAAATATCGGGGAAAGCCTATCAATAAGTTTTATATTGAAAATATGGATTTGTTGCAAGGGAGATATGGTATCGCAACAAATAATATCTCTGCAAAAGATGTATCTACCGTACAGGTTTTGGAAAACCATCAGCCAGTGAAAGCGTTGGAAAAAATTCGTATCTCCAATGATGCCGCAATCAATCTGAAATTAAAAGACAGTGTAAAAGGTGTATTGAGCATTATGGCTCAGTTGGGTATAGGAGCTTCACCTTTACTTTGGGAGAATCAACTGACAGGGATGTATTTTGCGAAAAAATACCAAAGCATAGTCGGCTACAAGAGCAATAACTCCGGCTTGGATTTATCCAGGGAACTCCGTTCATTCACTGCAAGAAACGCTTTTGAAAATGAAAATATACTGGGTGTGAGCATGCCTTCCCCTCCCTCTATTGATCAACAAAGGTACCTGTTCAACAACTCCAATGCGGTGACGGTAAATAATGTTTTCAAGACGAAGGATGATAATGAATTGAACTTCAATTTGTACTTTCTCAATGATCATGAAAATAGAGAGAGCAGTGCCCGTACATCTTATTATTTGCCGGGGCAAGACGTGTTGGTGATTGATGAAGATATGGCTTCCTCCAGAAATCAGGACAGGTTGGAGACGGAACTTCGGTACAACCGGAATAATAGTAAAAATTATTTGAATAATTACCTGAATGCAGAGGGGACATGGGATAATAGCTTGGGGGCTGTCTTTTCGGGAGACGCCATTACGCAACGATTGAAAAAATCCACTTTCCGAATTAATAATTCATTTCAATGGGTGAAAAATACAGGAGATGAAAGAGGTTTTGAATTAACCTCTAATACCGGATTTAGGTCAACACCTCAAACGTTATCCGTTTATCCCGGTCAATATGCCGACATTTTTAATAGTGGGAACCCATATACGATGTTACGGCAACAAGCCCGATTCAATAGCTTTTATCTGAATAATAGAATGACGCTTCTGTCACCTTTAATGGTTGGGCGCATACGTATCAGTCCCACTGCCGAAGCCAATTTGGAGGCGCGTAACTTATATTCCAAAGTTTATACTCAAGGTGAGCAAGGTGGAGCACTTGCTGTTAACCGGGCTGACAGCATGAATAATGATATAAATTGGTTGAAATATACTACCGGAGTGGGAGTTGGGTTGAAGTATGGTGCATTAAGAAATCTGAGGTTGGAAGTCAGTCTTCCGGTGTATTATCAGGGCATCTGTTTTGATAATAGGGTTAGAGCTGATAAAAACAATATTTCACGATTCTTTTTCCAACCTTCCGCTATATTGTCGTATGGTTTTTCAGATGCCGTCAATCTGGATGCAAATTATGGTTTTTATCATGCAACGGGTAGCCTGCAATCAATGTACACCGGATACATTCTTCAGAACTACCGCAGTTTGAATCGTTATGATGGTAATCTGGCAGAACTGCAGGGTAATGGCGGGTCGATAGGCTTGTCGTATAAAGATCTGGGCAGCATGCTCTTTGCACGGGGAAATATAAATTATAATTATACTGAAAGCAATATGATGTATGGGCAGAATTTTAAAGGCATACTTTCCATAACCTCCGCCATAGAGCAGCCCAATTCACAACAAGGTGTAAGTATGGGGGGAAATATAAGTAAAGGTTTTGACTGGAAGAATACGCTTGTCACCTTGGAAGCGAATTATGGTATTAACTCTTCGGAGGTATTGCGGCAGAACAAACTGGTGGACTATAAAACCCATGGATTGAACATTACCGGAATAGTGAGTGGCCGGCCCTCTTCGTTTTTATCCTTTTCAACTAAAGGAATATGGGGGAGATACGATAGTAAGATGGATATGGAAAAGACTCCAACGATAAAGTCGTTTGTCAATCAAACGTCCATGGATATCAATTTACCTAAGGACATTACGGTAAACCTCAACTATGAGTATTATTACAACAATACTTCCATGGGTGATAAACATCTTTCCTTCACCGATCTAGGATTGAGCTATACTTGGAAGAGGATTAGCTACAAGCTGTTCTGGAATAATATATTTGATACGAATCAATATGTTTCAGCTTATTATGGTGACTTGAATACTTATCAACAGATATATCAGATACGCCCAAGTAATATTATGTTAAGGGTAAGTTTTAAGTTGAGGTGATATGTAAAAAGGGAAACAGAAATGAATTTATCCATTAAATCTTAAATAGAAATATGATGAAAAAATTAGTACTCTTTATTTGTGTTATTTTAATGATTACCAGTCTTCATGCCCAAACAAAACCTAATTTTGAGACAATGGTAAATAAGTACAAAGTGCTGGATTCGGCTGATATCAAAGTAACCTACCGCCTATTGTCTGTAAAAGATACGATAAAGAAAAATGCGGAGGAGGATATTCAAGTGCTATTGCTTGGTAAAAACTATTCCAAATATTATAGCCAGGATTATCTGGAATATAACATAAGTTCTACGAAATTGGTACTAAAAGGAGCGAATGCTATACCCGGATTTAATAGAGATGGAGCGTATGGCTATGAAATATTCAAAAACATGAGAAACTCGGAAATGGAAGTGACTGACTTGGGCACCTGCATTGGAGGTAATTATATTTATAAAGAAGCGATCCCCACTATTGACTGGGAGATTGGAGATGAACATTGTAAAATACTGTCTTACACTTGCCAAAAAGCTACCGGGCATTTTAGAGGAAGAACTTATGAAGCCTGGTTCACAATGGATATTCCTGTGAACAACGGGCCATGGAAACTGGGAGGATTGCCAGGGCTCATACTTAAAGTTTCGGATTCACGCAATCATTATGTGTTCGAGTGCATCGGACTGGAACAATTAAAGACGAAAGAGGAAATACGTAAATATGATGTGAAGTATAAGGAAGCCAAGCGGGAAGAGATTGATAAGATATATAAAAGATTTCATAAAGACAACGTAGCCTACAATCTACTGAGAGGAGAATCTACGTTATTCTTGAATCCGGTTACACAAAAATGGGAAAAACAATACAATGCAAAGAAACCGTTGCCTTACAACCCTATAGAATTAGAATAAGGCACAATGTGAGTTGCTTATATTGCTGATTTAAAATGTGAACGAAGAATTTAATAATTGCAAATAAATATCGATCGCTTCTTCTATCTCTCGTAAGAAAATAAACTCATCTGCGGTGTGCGAACGACTGCTTTTGCCTGGTCCCATCTTTAAAGAAGGGAACGGCATTAGTGCTTGATCCGATAAAGTCGGTGAGCCGAAAGGAGTACGCCCTAATGCGATTGCCTGTTTTACAATCGGGTGTGTTTCTACTATGTGTGAAGAACTTAAGCGGAAAGAACGAGCCTTTGCTTCACACGAAATATGTTTTTGTATTTCATCAAATATTTCCTGGTTGCTGTAGCATTCGTTGCTTCGGATATCCACAACGAAAGTGCAGCGATCGGGAATGACATTATGTTGTGTGCCGGCATTAATCTGAGTCACACTCATCTTGACAGGGCCCAATAGAGGCGATACTTTCTCGAAGCGGAAATCGCGAAACCATGCAATGTCTTCCAATACCTTATAGATTGCATTGTCTCCCTCTTCTCTAGCCGCATGACCTGCTCTACCTGTGGCAGTGACATCCAATACCATCAATCCTTTTTCTGCAATAGCAGGCTGCATTTCTGTCGGTTCACCTACAATGGCAAATTCGATAGGCGGCAGTTGTGAAAGCACACTTTCAATGCCTTCTTTTCCGGAGACCTCTTCCTCACATGATGCCAGATAGATTAAGTTATAAGATTGTGTACTACGGCATAACTGGAAAAATACTTGCAATAGACTGACTACGCTTGCTCCTGCGTCATTACTTCCTAGTCCGTAAAGTTTTCCATTTTCTTCTTGCGGGTTAAAAGGATCTTTGCGCCATCCGTTTACAGGCTTTACGGTGTCAATGTGAGAATTGAGTAGTATTGTTGGTTTTTTTAAATCAAACATCGGACTAAGGCACCATACATTATTCCCTTTCCTACCGGTATTCATTCCCCATGCTTCAATGTAATTTTGCAGGAAATCGGCGACCTCCGTCTCTTCGCGACTTATGGAAGGTATGGCAATTAATGATTTTAGAAGCCCCGCTGCTTCTGATGCTAAAGAAGATATATCGTAGTCCATAGATGTCTGTAATAAATTATATAACCTTGCAAACTTAGTGATAATTCTTGAAAAGAAAGTGAATAATATGAGGGAAAGTACTTTCGCAATTTATTCGGATATGCTCTTTCTTATGAAAAAGGAAAATAGTTTCAAATAAAACTAATACCTTTGTATCATATTTATCAATATAAGAAGATATGATTTATCATCATTTATCCGTCTTGGTTCATCGTCAAGCGGAAAAATACGGGGATAAAATAGCCCTGAAATATAGAAACTATGAAACCGCGCAATGGATACCTATCACTTGGAAGCAGTTCTCGGTCCAGGTAAAGCAAGTCGCTAATGCTTTGGTCGCTTTGGGAATTGAAGAAGAGGAAAATATCGGAGTGCTTTCTCAAAATAAGCCGGAATGTTTATTCGTCGATTTTGGCGCTTATGCAAACCGTGCAGTAACGATTCCTTTATATGCTACCAGTTCCCCTGCTCAGGTGGAGTATATTGTGAATGATGCAGGTATTCGCTATTTGTTTGTAGGAGAGCAGTTTCAATATGATGCGGCGTTTGGCGTTTTCGGTTTTTGCTCTACTTTACAGCAACTGATTATCTTTGACCGTAATGTGGTGAAGGATCCACGGGATGTCTCTTCCATCTATTTTGATGAATTGCTGGAGCAGGCTAAAGTGCTTCCCCACGCCGATGTAGTTGAGGCTCGTACAGCCCGTGCATCTGCTGATGATCTGGCAAATATACTCTATACTTCGGGTACCACCGGAGAGCCTAAAGGTGTGATGCTTCATCATTCCAATTATTTAGAAGCGCTTCGTATTCACGATATCCGGTTGCCTTTTATGACTGATAAGGATGTATCAATAAACTTTCTTCCGCTGACTCATGTGTTCGAAAGGGCTTGGTGCTACCTATGCATACATAAAGGGGTACAAATTTGCGTTAATCTCCGCCCGGCGGATATTCAAATGACTATTAAGGAAGTGCGTCCTACGCTGATGTGTAGTGTGCCTCGTTTTTGGGAAAAGGTCTACGACGGTGTACAGGAGAAAATTGCTCAAGAAACCGGTTTAAGGAAGTCGTTGATGCTTGATGCTATCAAAGTAGGAAAAGCTCACAATCTGGATTATCTGCGTAATGGCAAAACTCCACCGTTGCTTCTTCAGATAAAGTATAAATTCTATGAGAAGACTGTTTATGCTTTGTTGAAAAAAACCATTGGTATTGAGAATGGCAACTTCTTCCCGACTGCTGGTGCTGCTGTTTCTGATGAAATCTGTGAGTTTGTGCACTCGGTTGGCATCAACATGGTGGTGGGCTACGGATTGACAGAATCTACAGCTACGGTTTCCTGTTTCCCTAATGTGGGATATCAGATAGGTTCTGTCGGTGCGGTTATGCCCGATTTGGATGTTAAGATAGGGGCTGAAAACGAGATTCTACTAAAAGGAAAGACAATAACGAAAGGCTATTATAAGAAAACGGAAGCAACTGCTGCTGTGATAGATCAAGATGGTTGGTTTCATACCGGTGATGCCGGCTATATAAAGGATGGCCATTTATACCTCACCGAACGTATAAAGGATTTGTTGAAAACTTCTAATGGAAAGTATATCAGTCCTCAAGCCTTGGAGACGAAGTTGGCAATTGATCGTTATATTGACCAGATTGCAATTATTGCTGATCAACGGAAATTTGTTTCTGCGTTGATAGTCCCCGTCTATGGTTATGTGAAGCAATATGCTCACGAAAAAGGACTGGAATATAACAGTATGGAAGAACTTTTGCAGCATCCTAAAATACAAGGACTGTTCCGTGCCCGTATTGATACTTTGCAGCAACAATTTGCACATTATGAGCAGGTGAAGAGATTTACTTTACTTCCTGAGCCTTTCAGTATGGAACGTGGTGAGCTGACAAATACCTTAAAACTGAAACGTGCTGTTGTTTCGCGCAATTATAAGGAAGCGATTGACAAGATGTATGAAGAATAGGCGATAAGCTTTCGCTTTTTCATTAATAAATAATGCGGATATTGCAGAGGGTAATTCAAAACGCCGTATGCAATATCCGCATTCCTTATTTAAGTGTTTTGTTTATCGGATCGGAGTCACTTTATAAGGACTCTTTATGGCGTAGTGAGCCGCTTTTCGCGCTATTTCTGCATTCGTGGCACTCACTGTGGAAGGAGCAAACTTGCTGTTAAGTACAGACTTACCGGTAATTCGTTCAAACCAGGTACATGCGGCCGTGTAACGCCCCAAGTCAAGGCTCAGGTGATAACTGTCACGACAGAAATGGTCGCCAACCACACTGTTTCTTCCATTTTGCACTGCTGTTCCCGATGGGATCACAATGCGTATTCCTACTTTTTTTGTTGCCTCTTTTACGGATTTTACAATTGCGTTGTACATCGTAACCTGATCTTTGTTGTACTTACCAAAGTCTTCGTGGGGAGAGTTTGATTCGTAAGCCCATGTCGCATGAAACATATACTTTGCTTTTGGGTTTTTGGCATGAGCTTTGACGTAAGCTAACATGTCGGTCAAATAAGGGAAATAGGTGCTGATGATACCCGAGTTTCCGCTATTTTGCTGGAGGCTGATATAATCCCACCGCTCGTCTGTTATACCATCAAGTAAAGTGGCTTTCTTTTTGAGTTGCTTTGTACCGTCCGAATTAATCTTGCGGTATTCATAGTCCGCTTTATTGGTCAGGGTATTATTCCAATGTCTTTCAAGGGAACATCCTCCGATGTACATATTACCGATGATAAAAGTAATGTTTTGCTCTTTCCCTAATTCATACAAGTAGTGCTCTACCGCATCTTCGGAAAAACTATTGCCTATGGCTAATACACGAATGGTATCCTGCGACCAACAACTTAGTGTACTTAGAATAACAAACAGGAATGATACAAATAAATGACGTTTCATGTTCTTTTGTTTAGGTGTTAAATAAAAAACTGTGTCGGCAAATTTAATACTTTTCTTTTTGCCGGCACAGTTCATTGCCTAATATATCTCTTTAAAAAGACGTCTAATTAGTATCCGAAAATATCTTCAGTAGTCAGTTCGGTTACCGGAGCAATCTTCTTCAGGTTCTCCATATCCAACTCTTTTTTGTCTCCTAAAATGCAGTAGGAGTAAGTGCGGCCTTTTACATTATTCTTTTGGAAGTTAACGACATCTTTCAGACCCATTTTCTGAACGTCATTGTATGTTTTGATCCGGCTGTCGACATTCTGATTCAGATATTGAGCGCCTACATACGACCAGATAATATCCATCTTAGTGATACGTTCGGTACGCATACGTGCTATCATTCCTTCTTTTGCCAGTTTGAAGGCTGCTTCTGATTCGGGCATATTGTTGATGATATCATTGAATGTTTTTATGGCATCAATCATCTTATCGTTTTGGGTTGCAATTTGTGTCCGGAAGCTATAAGGGTCTTTCAAGTAAGCCGGCTTAGTGTAGTTTGCCCATGCAGAATAGGCAAGCCCACGACTTTCACGCATTTCCTGGAAGACAATAGAATTCATGCCTCCACCAAAATACTCATTATAAAGTTGACGGATAGGTTCCATCGTTACATTGAATTTTTCGCCTTTGTTGGAGAGTTGAGACATATAAATCTGCTTCGCCTCATAAGGAGCAAGATAGATTTTGGTTTCGGTAGTAAGCTTCATCGGGAATTTATTACCCTCAGGAATAGCCTTCAGCATTTTGGGAGTTCGGTGAGTACTGTTGACGATTGACAAGAGTTCTTCCTTTTTACTTGGTCCATAATAGAGGATACGGTGTTTGAAGCTACTCAGTTGATGTATCCGGTTGACAAGCTGTTGCGGATTCATATTATTCAGTTCAGTCTCACTGAGTAAATTAGTCGCCGGAGATTTTGGCCCATAGGTGACGTAGCTGACTAGGCGGTTAAAGTTCTGTGATTGATTTAATTTACCGTCTTTACGAGCTTTTAATATGTCTTTCACCATATTGGCATAGGCTTCTTTATTTACTTGGGCATCTGCCATTAACTTTTCAAAAAGTTTCATTGCAGCCGGCATATTTTCATTCAAACCGGAGAGCACTACATAGGTCCGTTCACTACCTGGTGAGACAAAGAAAGAGCATGCCAGGCGGTAGAATTCACTTTTGACTTGTTCGGGAGTCATATCCGAAGTTCCCAAGTATTCCAAATAATCGGCTGCCGTTCCCAACGCTTTATCGTTATTATTTCCCATATCAAACAGATAAATCAACTGAAAGAGATCGTTTGATGTATTTTGCTTGTAAAGAACGGGGATATTTGATTTCGCATTCAGTTTAGTGAGATCTTTGTTATAGTCGAGGAAGACCGGTTGAATAGGTTGAACCTTACTGTCTTGTATTCCTTTCAGGAACGGACTTACAGCATCACGATTCATCACGATAGGAGTGATGGCCGGTTTTGAGATCTTCTTTTCATTCGGATCTTGTCCTTTCCTTTTATATATCAAAGCGAAGTTGTTGTCTTGAAGGAATTTGTTGGCAAAAGCCACAATTTCAGCCTTGGTCAGTTTGGACATTCTGTCCAGAGCTGTTACTTCATCTGCCCAATTGCTACCATTTACAAATGACTGTACAAACCAATCGGCACGCCCGTCATTGTCCTCCAATTGGCGAAGCTGCTGAAGCTTGAAATTATTGATATTGGCTTGCAGTATTTTCTCGTCGAAATCTCCATTACGTAACTTTTTTATTTCATTGAGTAGCAAATCTTTTACTTCATCGAGCGTTTGACCTTGTTTGGGACGACCCTGCATCATGAACGCACTATAGTCAGACATGGTCATCGGATAGCAATAAGCGCTTAATACCTTTTGCTGTTGCATTAAGTCCAAATCAATCAAGCCGGCTTGACCATTGCTTAAAATCTGGGAGATAACCTGCAATACTTCCACTTCGCGACTGGCGGCTCCCGGAAAACGCCATGCCAAGGATACACTTTCTGCATCGGGACCTAATACCTCTCGTGAAATCACATTAGCGATCTCATCCTCTTTCGGTAAGCTTAGCCTTGGTAAATTAGGATTAGGTTTCATCTCTCCAAAATATTTGTCGATTACCGATATCATTTGATCAGGATCGAAATCTCCGGAGAGGCAAATTGCCATATTATTGGGTACATACCAAACATTGAAGTAATTCTTAATGTTTGTGATGGATGGGTTTTTCAAGTTTTCCTGGGTGCCAAGTACGGTTTGTGTTCCATAAGGATGATGTGGAAACAAGGCCGATAAGGTAGCTTCATACACTTTGCGAGGATCGCGAGTCAACGACATATTCTTTTCTTCATATACCGTTTCCAACTCTGTGTGGAAACCACGAATCACGCAATTCTGAAAACGCTCAGACTGGATTTTAGCCCAGTTCTCTATCTCATTACTTGGAATATCTTCGGTATAACAGGTTACATCAAAGCTAGTGTAAGCATTAGTCCCTTTTGCCCCGATAGCTGCCATCAATTTGTCATATTCATTAGGTATGGCATACTTGGAAGCTTCATACGAAATGCTGTCAATCTTATGATAAATGTTTTTACGTGCAATGCTGTCGGTTGTTCTCCGGTAGACTTCAAACATTTGTTCAATTTGATCAAGCAATGGTTTTTCCACTTCATAGTTTTGTGTGCCGAATTTATTGGTCCCTTTAAACATCAGATGCTCAAAGTAGTGGGCAAGACCGGTCGTTTCGGCCGGATCGTTTTTACCGCCTACGCGTACGGCAATGTAGGTTTGAATTCGAGGCTGTTCTTTGTTGACAGTCATGTAGACTTTTAGTCCATTGTCCAGTGTGTAGATTCTTGCTTTTAGCGGATCATTGGGTACTGTGGTGTAGCGGTAGTCTTTAGGACTTGCACCACTCATACTTGTGGCTAACAGTAAGAAAAGCGACAAGCTGAATAGTTTCAATAGTTTATTCATAAAGCAGACTTATTAAATGATATCTGCAAATTTATGCGTTTTTTTCATACCTTTGCAGTCTGAAACTAAAAATAATGACATAAGTATCCTTTTTGTTTGTAAAAACAATAGAATATAAAAGTATGATTACCATAGAGCAATTAAAAAGTATCAAAGAACGTACGGAAGCGCTATACCGTTATTTGGATATTGAAGGTAAGAAAATTCAAGTGGAAGAAGAACAGCTTCGTACTCAGGCACCTGGTTTTTGGGATGACCAGAAAGTAGCTGAAGCACAGATGAAAAAAGTGAAAGGTTTACAGCAATGGATCGCCGGATATAACGAAGTGAAAGTTCTTGCGGATGAATTGCAGCTTGCTTTTGATTTTTGTAAGGATGAATTGGTGACTGAAGAAGAGGTTGATGAAACTTATGCCAAAGCTGTTTCCGCCGTTGAAGCTCTTGAATTGAAGAATATGCTTCGGGATGAGGCAGATCAGATGGACTGTGTGCTTAAGATTAATTCCGGTGCCGGAGGAACGGAGAGTCAGGATTGGGCAAATATGCTTATGCGTATGTATTTGCGTTATGCTGAGACTCACGGTTATAAGGCTACTATTGCAAACTTACAGGAGGGCGATGAGGCTGGAATTAAGACTTGTACCATCGAAATAGAAGGAGCTTATGCATACGGCTATTTGAAAGGCGAAAACGGGGTGCATCGTTTGGTACGTGTATCTCCTTATAATGCCCAAGGTAAACGCATGACTTCTTTTGCTTCTGTCTTTGTTACCCCCTTGGTGGATGATACTATTGAGGTGAACATAAGTGTCGCTAACATTTCTTGGGATACATTCCGCTCGAGTGGTGCAGGTGGACAAAATGTGAACAAAGTGGAATCCGGGGTGCGCTTGCGCTATCAGTTTAAAGATCCTTATACCGGTGAGGAAGAAGAAATTCTTATTGAGAACACCGAAACACGTGACCAGCCAAAGAATCGCGAGAATGCTATGCGTCAGTTGCGTTCCATCTTATACGACAAAGAACTCCAGCATCGTATGGCTGAGCAAGCAAAGGTGGAAGCTGGAAAGAAGAAAATAGAGTGGGGCTCCCAAATACGTAGTTATGTATTCGATGACCGTCGCGTGAAAGATCATCGTACCAATTTCCAGACTTCTGATGTGAATGGAGTGATGGATGGCAAGATAGATGGCTTTATCAAAGCATATCTGATGGAATTTGCCGGTGAGGGGGAAGCGTAACCCCTTTCTATCTTTCATAATCTTGGACGGTTCAGCCCAAAACAATGGCTTTAATCTTTCAATGGAATAATGCATATCTAAGAATAGATTTGTATTACTCTCTCATATTAGTGCTTTATTTAGCCTATTTCTTTTGGAAACTTCCAGAATTTCTTTTTACTTTGTTTCTCGTTGAACTTTAAGACTATAGAAACTATGGGAAGAAATAATAAGAAAGAACTTCGTAAGAAAAAGGAAGAGCAGCAAGCTAGGAAAGTGATGACTATTATTGGTATATCTGCATTGATTCTTGTACTCGTAATGTTGATAGCTTACTCTTTTCTTGGTAATTGAAAGCAAAATGTCCCAAGAGATAGAACGCAAATTTTTAGTAAAAGGAGAGTATAAGTCGCTGGCTTATGCTCACAGCCGTATCATACAAGGGTATATTTGTAGTGCACGAGGTCGTACGGTGAGAGTCCGTATCCGTGACGGAAAAGGATACTTGACGATCAAAGGACCTTCGAATGAGTCCGGAACCAGTCGCTATGAATGGGAAAAGGAATTACCTTTGGATGAGGCGGAAGAATTATTGAATCTTTGCGAACTCGGAGTGATTGATAAGATTCGCTATTTGGTACGGGCTGGTAAACATGTGTTTGAAGTCGATGAATTCTATAGAGAAAATGAAGGGTTGACCGTGGCTGAAGTTGAACTGGCAACAGAAAACGAAGCTTTCGAGAAGCCTGACTTTATAGGGGATGAGGTGACGGGAGATGTACGCTATTATAATTCACATTTGATGAAAGAACCTTTTACCCGGTGGAACAGTTCCGAATAAACATGAATTTGAGTCTGTAATTGTTTTATTTACCTGATAAGATTTGGAAGAGCTATACAACTATTTGCCTAAAGAATTGGTTAACTTTGTATTAGTAACCTTGTTTTCTTTGCTGATCGGACTTTCCCAACGAAAGATCAGTCTGAAACATGAAGGAGAAACCACTCTTTTCGGGACAGATCGTACCTTTACCTTTATTGGCATTCTGGGCTATTTACTTTATATGCTCGATCCTCTTGACTACCGCCTTTTTATGGGGGGAGGAGCTGTTCTCGGTGTGCTACTTGCGTTGAACTATTATGTCAAGCAGTCTCAGTTTCATCTTTTCGGGCTGACCACCATTGTTATCGCCCTTATCACCTATTGCATTGCACCTATTGTGGCTACACAGCCTTCCTGGTTTTATATAATGGTAGTGGTGACTGTTCTGTTGCTTACCGAACTGAAGCACACCTTCACAGAGCTGGCGCAGCGAATGAAGAATGATGAGATGATAACTCTTGCAAAGTTCCTGGCGATAAGTGGTATTATCTTACCAATCCTTCCGAATAAAGATATTATCCCTGGTATTCCTCTCACTCCGTATACCATTTGGCTGGCTACCGTGGTTGTTTCGGGTATGTCTTATTTGTCCTATCTCTTGAAACGATATGTATTCAAAGAGTCGGGGATTTTGGTTTCTGGTGTCATCGGTGGTTTATACAGTAGCACTGCCACAATATCGGTGCTGGCTCGTAAAAGTCGTAAAGCATCTGAGCAAGAGGCTACTGAATATGTTTCCGCCATGCTTCTTGCCATAAGTATGATGTTTCTTCGTTTCTTACTTTTAATCGGTATTTTCAGCTTGCAAATATTGTTGGTTATCTATCCTTATCTTCTGCTTATGTCGGCTGTTTCTGCAGGAGTGGCTTGGTATTTTCATACCAAACGCAGAAAGACGGGCGTGTCTTTGGAGCAAACAGAGGAAGAGGACAGTAGCAATCCTTTGGAATTTAAAGTTGCGTTGGTATTTGCCGTATTGTTTGTAGTCTTCACTATTATTACCCATTATACCTTGACTTATGCCGGGACCGGCGGGCTGAACGCCTTGTCATTTGTCTCCGGATTCAGTGATATTACCCCATTCATATTAAATTTGTTGCAAGGTACCGGAGTCGCTGCATTGGTTGTTACCGGTTGTTGTATGCAAGCAATCGTGAGCAATATGATTGTAAACATGGGCTATGCTTTGTTCTTTTCTGGGCTACGTGGTCCTCTAAGAAAAAAGATATTGGTGGGATTCGGTTGTGTAATAGGTGTTAATATTTGCTTGCTCCTGATCTTCTATTTCTTTTAATTAAGTTCGATCTTCATTTACATATCTTCTCTTTGTTCCTTTATATAGTCTCTGATATACAAACGAATTACTTTATTGTGCTTGTTTTATTTTTTTAACTACGATGTGATCGTAGGTTTAAAAAGCTCCCATATCTTTGCTGCGCTTATTGTGACAAAAACAGATGTATTCACGTCTTATACAGGAAAACGTTATTAATACTATATAAAAAGCAAAACTACAATGAAAATCAAAAGCTTCTTGCTACTGGTTATGTTATTATCATCATTTCTGGGGGCAGCTCAAAACGCACCTGTATCTTCTTTTCAGGTTAAAGGTATAGTGCTGGATTCTTTGACTAAGGAAGGAGAACCTTATGCTACAATTAAAGTAGTGAGGAAAAGCAAACCGGATCAGGCATTGAAGATGTTTGTAACCAACCTGCAAGGAAAGTTCAGTGAAAAGATTACGGGTACAGGGGAGTTTATTATCACCATAACTTCTGTAGGACGTAAGTCTATCATTAAGCCTTTTACGGTCAATTCGGGAGATAAAAGTGTTGATTTGGGCACATTATATATTGCTGATGCCGCGCATGAGTTGGGCACAGTTGAGGTGGTAGCCCAGAAGCCTTTAGTAAAAGCTGATGTCGATAAAATAGAGTACAATGTACAGGATGACCCCGACTCCAAGTCGAACTCAGTACTTGAAATGTTGCGTAAAGTACCGTTGGTTACTGTTGACGGTGAGGATAATATAAAGGTCAATGGAAGTAGTAGCTTTAAAGTCTATGTGAATGGTAAACCCAATAACATGATGAGCAATAATCCTACCGAAGTATTGAAAAGTATGCCGGCAAACTCTATCAAACATATAGAAGTGATAACAAACCCCGGTGCTAAGTATGATGCAGAAGGAGTAGGCGGAATCCTGAACATAGTGACGATGGGTAGCGGTCTCGAAGGATATACGGTTACTATTAGCGGGAATGTAAGTAACCGCGGTGCCGGTGGCGGTGCCTTTGGTACGGTTAAAAAAGGCAAGTTGACGGTAAGTGGAAGATATAATTATAATTATAATGATAATCCTGAGAGTTATTCCGGTGGTAATAGACGCACAACAACGGTGACAAGTAATTCATCTGATCTTGATTATGAAGGAGTCAGCAAAGGACATGGAAGTTTTCAATCCGGTAGTATGGAAGCTAGCTATGAGATAGATACGTTGCGCTTGTTGTCTGCTTCTTTCGGACTTTGGGGAGGAGGTAATAATGGCAATGGGGGTACAGACTATATTGCCACTCAACCGGGACATGGCTCCCAATTGTATCGTTACTCAATGAATAGCAATAACAAATCATCGTGGTACTCCATTGATGGAGGCATTGATTATCAACGTTCATTCAAAAGGGTGAAAGACCGTATGTTAACCCTTTCATACAAAATAAACACGAGCCCGCAAAGCTCGGATGGTTATTCGTATTATAGCGATGTAAACGGTACGACCGACTGGCTGGATTATCTGCATCGCTTACAAAACCAGCATAATGACGGATCGCAGAATACTACGGAAAACACTTTTCAAGTGGACTATACCACTCCGATATCAAAGATGCATACTATAGAAACGGGTGCAAAATACATCTTACGTAGTAATACTTCGGAGAATGACCGTTATCTACAAGATAACACAGGAGGAGACTATACATTTGATGAAAAACATAGTTCCCACTATAAGCATTTGAATAATATTTTAGCAGGATATTTCAGTTATTCATTGAAGTTCAAAAAGTTTACCGGTAAGGCGGGTGTACGTTACGAGCATACCATGCAAGACGTAAAATACCTGTTGGGGAATGGGGATAACTTCAAGAAGAACTTTGATGATGTGGTTCCTTCTGTTTCGGCAGGTTGGAAGATCACTGATATGTCGAATATCCGTTTGAGCTATGATATGCGTATTTACCGTCCCGGTATATGGTATTTGAATCCTTATTTGGACGACAGCAACCCTTCGAACATCAGTCAGGGAAATTCAAAGCTCGACACAGAGAAGAATCATTCTTTTGGGCTGAGCTACAGTAATTTCACCCAAAAACTCAGTGTGAACTTGTCTTTGCGTTATTCCTTTACGAATAATAGTGTGGAACAGGTTTCCACGATGATTCAAGATGATAAGATTCCCGGACTTAGCAATCCTACCGGAAAGGAAGTGCTTTATTCTACTTATGAGAATATCGGCAAATCTAAAAATACCAGTCTTAATGGGTATATCAACTGGAATATGACTTCATCAACACGCATTTACTCCAATTTCTATGGGAATTACACTTATATGAAAGGAGCGAACGGGTTAAAGAATGACGGATGGAGTTTATTCGCTTATGGAGGTGTTCAACAGACTTTGCCAAAAGATTGGCGTGTAAGCTTGAATGTATATACCCAGACTCCTTGGATCATGCTGCAAGGGCGTGGAAGTAGCTTCCTCGATTACAGTATGAGCGTGAATAAATCATTTCTTGACAAGCGTCTGACTCTTTCCGCTTTTGCCGGAAATTTCTTCAAGAAGTATATGCATAATACTTCGACGTTGGAGGGTATCGGATTCAATCAGGAGAGTTGGAATAAGTATTCCCGTCAACGTTTCGGAGTTAGTATCAGTTACCGACTCGGAGAGCTAAAGGCTAGTGTGAAGAAAGCTGAGCGCTCTATTAGTAATGATGATGTGAAGAGTGGAGGAGGAAGCGGTGATAATAAGGGTGAATAATATATTTTATGGATATGTCAGGCAAACAACAGTCCCATCCATTGCCATTGCGATGAGGCGGTTTTTGCCTGCATTCTTTAAGGAAGTGATTGCTGAATGAGCAATTTTGCGACTCCAGGCTATTCCACTTCCGTCTGTTCTCACAGCATGAACAACCCCGAACTCAGTTGGTATAAATACGTATTCTTGTGTTGTTTCCATACGTGTAGGTATAAAGTCATGTTCATATGGCATTAAAGTATTCCAAAGAAAAGTATAGGAACCTTTAGATATATCCACTGCAGTGATGTTTTTGTTGATGCTCTTAATGTACATTATTTTTCCGTTAGGAGAGAAACCAAGTGATTCACGCCCTTTTGCTTCATCCGATGCCCACAAAATTTTTCCATCTTCCGGATTGAAAGCACGTACGAAATAATCGGAACTGAGAACAATGATTTGCTTTGATCGATTTTCATTCTTTTCGTAAGGTAATGCTACTGGCCAGCAAGCTCCCGGAGAAAAATATCTTCCTCGCTTGGTATCAAATTCCCATACTTTCTTTCCCGTTTCCCGGTCAAGGGCATAGAACATGGCTCCCCAGGTTCCGAAATATATGTGCTTTTCATCTAGAGCAGGGCGGGATTCAACGTAGCCTTTCAACTCCCCGCTGACCCAATTCGGAATACCGTCTGCCAAGCGAATGGAATAGAACCTTCCGTTGCTACTGCCAATATAGATATTGCCGTTTGCCACTATGGGACAGGCCACAATCGGGTAGTTTGTGTTATATCTCCAGCAAACAGTACCTTTCTTTTTGTCTAATGCGTAGACGAAACCATCGCAAGATGAGATGATTACTTTTCGGGAGGTGATAAAAGGTGCGGAGAATATTTTATTATCGGTGGCGTAAGTCCATAGTACTTTTCCGTTATGGGTGTTCAGTGCATGAATTACTCCCGCCGTGTTGGTGTAGACGTATAAGTCTCCGTCAATGCTCCCTTGCGAAGCAATGTCTGTAATGTCTTTGTGGTTCCATACTTCGTGGACGGATGGGTAGGAAGCATTAATATTGAAGTCGGGTCGATAGTAAACCGTATCGTGCTTTTCGTGAACGGGAGCAAGAGAAATAGTGCTCCATGCCGGAAGAGTTTTGGTTTTGATGATTCGTTCGCTGAAGCTCATGGTATCTTCCTTAATTTTAACCAGGTTGTAACCGCCTATCGGATCTTTTCTCCGTAGGGAGGAGCGCCCGATGAAAGCAGGAATACCTTCGGTGTCGTATGCACGGTTTACATGCAGGTGTCCTCCGAGTACAGCTTGTATGTTGCGCGTTTTGAGAATGTCAATCACTTCGTACCAGTTACTTAGGTCTTGATTAAGAGGAAAATGATTGACAAATATTATCGGTAGTTCTTTGGGGGTGGCATGTACAATGGAGTCCAACCAAAGGATCTCTTCATGAGGAATATGAGGAGGTCCCATGCGCAGGCTTGGCCCGGCACCACAGCCTATGAAGCGCATTCCTTCCCAGTCGTAGCAAAAGTGTGAAGCATGGAAAGTCTTGTTGAACATGGTACAACCGTTCTCGCTCCAGTTGACATCATGGTTACCGGGTATCAGCAGATACGGCTTCTTGAAGTTCTTTAAAATATCTTGTAGGGAATAGAATTCCTTTGTATCACCAAACTCTGTGAGATCTCCGCTTAAGATTGTAAAGGCCACACTTGGATTGGCATTGATGTCTTCGATGGATTGCCGTAGGTCGTCTTCGGCATAGGCAAAAGAGTTGAGATGTGTGTCTGTAAGCCAGGCGAAAGTAAAGTTGCGATGAGCATTCTTGTTCGGGTACCGATTGTTACTAAAGCCCTTTTCATGGGTAATACATTTATTACTTTGCCCATAAGAAAAAAGAGAAAGTGCCATTAGGCAGATGGCTAATGAGATGCGTTTCATGATGATGATTGATTATAGTTTGCCCAAAGATAAACGGTTTTGTACGAAAAACGATATATTTGTGCTGAAAACCAAGAACAAATACAATGCTGCAACATACACTTTACCTTGTTTTTCTGCTACTTATGACACAATTGACGGAATATGATTCAAAGAAAGCTGAGATTCTGACGGATGACTCCAAAATGAAAGGCGCTGCTGAATTAGATTCGCTTTTCTCTTCTCTATTCAAATCGGATGAGCCTGGCGCTGCCGTTCTAGTAGTACGTGGCAACTCTATTGTTTATGATCGTGGATTCGGATTGGCACGTCTGGATACGATAACTCCAATAACGAGTCGTACCATGTTCAATATTTGTTCGGTATCCAAGCAGTTCTCTGCTATGGCTTTGTTTATCCTTGCCGAACAGGGTAAGCTTTCACTTGATGATCCGGTAAAGAAATATTTCCCGAAGTTTAAGGCTGATTTCTTTAATCGCATTACATTGCGTCATCTACTATCGCATACCTCCGGTTTGCCGGATGCGCGCCCGCGGACGCAGGCTGAATGGGAACGTTATATAAGCCATACAAAGACTAGATTTAAAAATGTGGAAGATTTTAAGCGTTTTTGTGAAGAAGATGAGTCTTGCCGATATTTGGAAGATCTAGACTCTTTAGGATTTGAGCCCGGTACAAAATATGAATATCAAAATCCAACTTTTCAGTTAATATTGATGATTGTAGAAAAAGTGACGGGTGAGAAGTTTGATGATTGGATGAAGCAGCACGTCTTTTTGCCTGCAGATATGAAAGAGACAACTTATTTTGACCCAGATAAGTTTATTCCGGATATGGCTCACGCATACATTCCCGCTAAAGGCTCTTCCAAAGGATACTTTCGTTCGGAAAATGGCAAGTGGGAAGAATGCGACTACGGAGAAGCTAATTTTTTCGGGACAAAAGCAGATGGTGGAATCTATACCACTCCTTTGGAGTTTGTGAAGTGGGATAAGGTACTATATAGCGATAAGTTGATTTCTGCTGCTATGCGTAAAGAGGCGCATACGGGGAAAATAGTTACGGATATTGCTTATACCGATTACGGTTATGGGTGGTTTATCGAACATCGCCCGGATCGTCCTCGTAAGATTTACCATACCGGAGATAATGGAGGATTCTATATTTTTGAAGGACGTTTCCCCGATAAGAATCTCTTCTATCTAATTTTTGCCAATCGTCCCGATTGGGATAGAGATGCCATGGTAGAGAAAGTCGATATAATATTAGAGAAAGCCGGCTGGTTAAAATAATATTCTGCTTATTTATAAACTATAAACAAGGAAGACTTCCTCTTTTCTGTGTAGTGAAGCAGGAAGTTCTAAATCATGAAGAGTGAATCGTTCCGCTTATAATTAAGTAAGAGCCAGCATAGGGTAGTTTTAGGCCGTTTCCTTATAAGGGAACGGTGATTCCTATATATGGGAACTGCCGTGTCTCTATATGGGAATGAGTGTGCCTCCTCATGGGAATGGAATAGAGAAAGAAGCTTGTTAGAATACCAAAGGGTAACTAACAAGCTTCTTCATTAAAGACATTAAGCTTTATTACTATGTAAGCTTCAGAATATGATTGAATGTCCTTTTTAAAATCGTAATTATTTAAATCCGAGTTTGGTTAGCCCTCCTTTCACATCAGGATGACTCATGAAAAGCTTCCAAAGTAATCCTGTACGATAATTCTCGATCATAACGGCTATTGGACCCTGATCAATCGCGAGATAACGCTGTGGATACCAGTTTGCCGTTTCACTGAATGCATCATAGAAACCATACGTTCCAAATAACCTGTCTCTCTTGTCATTGTACAAATGACGCATCACTTGCATGGAGTATTCAGGGGTATATACAATTGAAGAGAGTGCGGCGGTAGGAGAGATAACCCCGTGATCGTCGTTTTCATTAGGAGAATGAGCAGCGTAACCATCTACCGAGTAACTCGCAGTTAAGCCCCAACTGTCGGCGCTGTAACCTTTGTAGCCTTTCGGATTGCGAATGCAATATGCACGATTGACTAAGGTGAGATTACGCATCTCATTGAAATAGTTGGTGCAATACTTATCCGATAAGTTTGTCGGGTTCAATCCCAGGAAAGAATAATGTGCCCAGAATAGGGGGCTGGCTTGAGTGCCCTGATAGCGCAAATTCAGATCAATACCTTCCGCCTTATGAGGAGAAACGATGGCACCCTTTTCTGCCCAGCCTTCATCGTAGACTTCCAATGGAATGCTATGTGTAGGTGAGGCTGCCGCGAGAACATACATGATTAGACATTCATTATATCCATGTACCGGGAAATTCATATCCCACCCATACTCCGGACTCCAATGCCAATACAGGACGTTTTGCCCATCTTTACGATACCAATCCCATTCGACTGCCTGCCATATTTTATCAATACGCTCAGCTACTGCTTTCTCGCGTGAGGAACCGTTGATATAGTATTGATGTACGGCAAGGAGTCCCTGCATAAGAAAAGCTGTTTCGACCAGGTCTCCTCCGTTGTCTTTCGTACCGAAAGGCTTGACTTTGCCGGTGTCTCCATACATCCAATGGGGGTATGCACCATGAAAACGATCGGCTTTTTCTAAGAATGAAACAATACGTTCCATCCGTTCCACACCTTCTGTACGAGTAACATATCCACGGTCTATACCGGCAAGTATTGCCATAATGCCGAAGCCACTTCCTCCGGTTGTGACCACATTCTGATCATTTTCGGGATAAACACCATCTAAGTGGATACGTTCGCATGCAAGGCCACTGTTAGGCTCGGCACCTTTCCAAAAGTAGTCGAATGTTTTTCTTTGAACGATGTCCAGAATGTCATTGTCGCTCAGTTTGTGACTCTGCCCATCGTTCGTATTAGATATCTGATTTTTACATTGAGCAAAGGCCGGTAACAGAATAAGCAATAGAAGCCCATATATCTTTTTCATATTATCTCTATTTCAATTGGTATTATATCCCCTGCTTACTTTATCAGTATGAAGACCGATTTAGGTAAAGAGATTGAGTGTTCGCATTTCCGCTATTCTATAGTCAGGTTTACAAATACCGGACAATGGTCTGAAAGGAAACCGTTATCAGGGGTATCTTGAACAACACGATAGCGATCTACTTTCGCTTTGCTTGTTACGAATACGTAATCAAGCAACATGCGCTCGTTCAGAGGCAATCGACCGAAATCATGGAAGGACCACGAAGGACCATAGCTTATGGATGCTGCTTTTGAAGCATTCTTCATTCCACCTTTTTCAAGCACCTGCAATGGCTCTTCTTGAGGAGTACAGTTGAAGTCGCCCGTGATTACGACGGGCATCTTCGGTGCTATTTCCTGTATTTTCTTCAAAATGAGTCGAGCCCCCTCTTTGCGAGCTATTACTCCATCATTGTCAAGATGAGTATTGAAGAAAGCTAATTTTTTTCCATTGCTTTTCTCCTGTAAAATAACCCAAGTGGATATACGGTTGTAAGATGCATCCCAGCCTTTCACACCGATACGTTCGGGGTGCTCGCTGATTGCAAAATATCCGTATTTTACTAGTGTAAATCGCTTGGAGTTGAAGAAAACCGGTGAATATTCACCAGCTTCTTTGCCATCGTCACGTCCTACACCTAAAGCCGTATATTGTGGAAGACCTTTTTTCAAGTCTTCCATTTGGTTGTGGCATACTTCCTGCATCCCCAATAAATCCGGCCCATAATAGGCTATCATCTTGCAGACATTGTCTCTACGATATTTCCAGTTATTGGCACTGTCAGACGGTGCATCCAGACGAATGTTGAAAGTCATCACTTTCAGTGGCTGTCCACCCTCTTTCGCTTCGCCCTTAAAGCTCGAAAAGAGGAGCATTGCCGAGGCTAGAAAAGGAATGTATTTATAGGATAATGTAAATTTCATGTTATTTAAAAGATTTTTATTTTAGAATCAGTCTTGTTGTTTTTACGTTTTGACTATTTGTTCCGATCATCACATCAAAATCTCCCGGCTCCGCTACATGCTTCAAGTCATAATTATAAAAGCGAAGCAAATCCGGTGTAATGGTAAATGTAACTTTCCGGCTTTCTCCTGCACGAAGATTTATTCTTTCAAAGCCTTTAAGCTCTTTTATAGGGCGAGTGATACTGCCTACAAGATCATGAATGTAAAGCTGTACGACTTCCGCTCCGTCACGCTTTCCTGTATTTGTGACGGTAACACTTGCTGTTACGCTTCCTTTCATATCCATTTTGTTGGCACTCAAGGTAACATCGCTGTAGGAGAAATTCGTATAAGATAATCCATAACCGAAAGGATACAGGGGATCATTGTTAATATCAAGATAGTTGCTACGGAATTTCTCAAACCATTTTCCTTCCATAAGTGGGCGCCCGGTGTTCTTATGTGCATAATAAAGCGGAATCTGACCCACGCTCTGAGGGAATGTCATGGTTAGTTTACCACTTGGGTTAACATCTCCGAATAACACATCTCCAATGGCATAAGCTGCTTCACTACCTCCGAACCATACATTAAGAATGGCAGGTACATGAGCCTGTTCCCAGCTCAGTGTCATTGGTCTTCCTGCAAATAAAGTCAAAACCACAGGTTTACCTGTCTTGAGAAGAGCCTCGAGCAACGTACGTTGCACATCCGGCAGGTCGAGATTACTACGGCTACTACTTTCACCGCTCATTTCAGATGATTCTCCCAGTGCAGCTACAATAACGTCTGCGTTTGCTGCTATTTTTAATGCTTCATTCAATAGATCTTGATCAGTGCGATTGTCGCGGTGTAATGAGCGTCCGAACATGGTAGCTCGCTCTTCATAAGCTGAGTCGGCAATAAGATTGCTGCCCTTAGCATAGAGGATGTTTACCTTACCAGCGGTAATTTCTCTTAAACCTTCTACTAAAGAAGGGTATTTCTCCGATGTGGCAGCTACACTCCACGTTCCCGGCATATTGCTTTTAGTATTGCCCAATGGACCGATGACTGCAACCGTACCTTTTTTCTGAAGCGGAAGAACAGGAACTGCAGTCCCGTTTGCCGGTTCGTTTTTCAGCAAAACAAAGCTTTCGGAAGCTACTTTGCGGGCAAAGTCACGATTCTCTTTTGTGAAAATGTCTTTGGCAGGACGCTTCAAGTCACAATACTTATATGGATTGTCGAACAATCCCAATTTATATTTTGCTTCAAGAATACGGCGGCATGCCATATCTATCGTTTTTATGTTGACTTTCCCTTCTTCTATTGACTTTTTAAGTGTACCGATGAAACCGTCACTTACCATATCCATGTCGACACCTGCATTGACTGCACGCGCAGAAACAGTCTGCAAGTCACCAATGCCATGTTGAACCATTTCGGCTATACCGGTGAAGTCGGTTACTACAAAACCGTTGAATCCCCATTGGTTACGAAGAACATCCGTCATCAACCATTTATTAGCTGTTGCAGGTACCCCGTCAACTTCATTAAATGAGGCCATGACGCTACCGACTCCGGCTTCCACTGCGGCTTGATAAGGATACATATAGTCGTTGAACATCCGGTTTCGGCTCATGTCAACGGTATTATAATCACGTCCGGCTTCTGCAGCTCCATAGAGGGCGTAATGTTTTACACAAGCCATAATCTGGTCGTTGCCTTTTAATTGTTTGGATTTGTCCGTTCCTTGATAGCCTCTGACCATTGCCTTAGCGATGGCACCTCCCAAGAAAGGGTCTTCTCCATTACCTTCCGATACACGTCCCCAGCGTGGATCACGGCTAATATCTACCATCGGACTGAAGGTCCATGAAATACCATCTGCGCTAGCTTCCTTCGCAGCAATACGTGCCGACTGCTCAATGGCAGCCATATCCCACGTACAAGATAAACCAAGAGGAATAGGAAATACCGTTTCGTAACCATGTACCACGTCCATCCCGAAGATTAAAGGAATGCCCAGCCGGGAGTTTTCTACAGCCAGCTTTTGTACGTCGCGAATGCGTTCCACCCCTTTGAGGTTGAACAGACCACCTACCAAACCTTTTTCTATCTTCTTTGCAACATCGCTACTTTTAGCTTGCCCGGTGGTGATTTCTCCTGATACCGGTAGATTCAACTGGCCTATTTTTTCCTCCAGCGTCATCTTCTTCATAAGCCCGTCGATGAAACGATCCATATCTTGAGGAGAGTTTTTTATCTCGTCTTTTCCAAACATTGCTGTTGCTATAAGAGCGAATATAGAAAAGGCTACAAATACGACTCTTTTTTTCATACTTTTTATAGAATTATTAGAATTAGCACCTATCACATTAAGATAGGTGCTAATTTATAAGTGACCATCAATTTTTACTACAGTGAATCTTACTTTTATTATTCGTCTTTAGGAGTAAGTAATAGATCTGGTATCTGGGTATATTGATTGAAAGGAAGCGGCAGAAGTGCCTTATCTTCAGACCAGCCTTTCAATTCAGTTTTGGCCAATCCGGTACGTACGAGGTCATTGTAACGTTCGCCCCATTCGCACATCAACTCCATACGACGCTCGTCGATAACCTGCTTGAATGTTACATTTGTGAGCTCTGGCATTTTGGCACGCCTTCTAACTTCGTTGAAAGGAGCATCACCACTCTTACCATTTTTGATCTTAGCTTCTGCATTCATCAACAGCACATCTGCATAACGGAAAATACGGGCATTGTTGTTGGTACCATATTTCGTTCTACCGGGAGTAAGTTGATTTAATGGGGTATAAGCTTTACCGTTCCAACAATCAGCATTATTCGGGTTCGCTTGTGGCCTGATATAATCACCGTCAGGAGTTGTAGAATCAGCCATGAGGAATGAAGTCGTGGCACGTATGGTTTCTCCGCGGGCGTAAGCCCAGTCGCGGAAAGATTTTAAGATACCACAGTCGCCCCAACCTGAAATGTTTCCTGAGTTGCTTGGCCCTTGGCAAACAAACCATTGATCACCGTCAATCAAATCACCCGAACCATTACCGAAGTCGGTCATTTGGCATTCGAATATGGATTCATCACAAAGCTTTCCAGGAATCTTAAATAACTGGTAAAAATCTGGATAAAGTGAAAAATTTCCATTCTTAATAATATCATCGGTCAGCTCTTCCACTTTTGCATAATTACCCATGTTGAGATGAATCTTGGCGGCTAGCATGGCAGCGGAGAAAGCAGTAACAGCCCCCTTGTGCTCATTTTGATTAGGACGAATGCGTGGCATATTGTCGATACCGTACTGCAAGTCTTCTAAAGCATACTTGTAGACTGCATTGGCAGTAGAACGGCTCAAATCAGTCTGGTTGTTGTCACGGAGAATTGTAACCGCGCCGAAAGCCTGAACCAAACGATAATAAGCATAGGCACGCATGAACATCACTTCACCGCGATAGGCCTTATAGTTTTTCGTATCGCTGTCATTAGTGATATTTTGAGCGTATAAGTCTAGCGATTCAATGGCTGCATTGGCAGTTTTAATAATGTTGTAATATTGCATCCACAATTCATTGAATCCCCAAAATGAATCATTGTATTTGTATTCGCTTAATTTGTAATAATCACTACCGTTGAACTGACCGCTGAATACATCTTGGTCACGAATTGTAGTAATTTCCCAGATAACCCAGTGCAAACCGCTGGTTCGAATCTTCGCATATACCCCCGATACAGGTTGGTACATGTTGCTAATATTAGTATAATCCACCTTTTGTTCAGGAACTTTGCCTTCGGGCTCTTTGTCGAGAAAATCATTACAGGATGCGAATGACAACACCATCAAGGCGGACAGTATATATATAAAAGGTCTTATTAATGTTTTCATTAGTTCTAAATTATTAATGTGTTACTTTTTAGAAATCGAGTCTCAATCCTAGTGTGTAGGTTGATGTCAAAGGATATACTTCTGTATCCCAACCTTGGCTGTCAGACAATTCAGGAGAGAAAGTGTTAGCTTTAAAAGTAGTGAATGGACGGTCGGCGGTTAAGCTCAAACGTAATCCAGGCATAATGTAGTTACCCAATTTAAGGTTACGGAATGTATAGCCAAGCGTAACGTTCTGAATGCGGAAGAAATCAGCACTTTCTACAAAGTAAGAGCTGTATTTTTGGTCGCTCACGTTCCAAGATTTCAGTAGTGCAGCAGCAGATGGATCGGTGTTTGAAGTACCCGGACCTGTCCAACGGTTTTCATATTGAGCACGGTCGAAGTTGTAGTTTTGGGAAGAATAACGAAGTGCGCGTTTGCGGTTGAACATTTGGGCACCGGTTTGTCCATAAGTAGTTAACTGGAAATCGAGATTCTTGTAATTAAAGCCAAGATTGATGCCGTAAGTAAAATTAGGAATATAAGAGCCTAATGTGGTACGATCGTTTCCATCAAGCACTTTATTACCATCGAGGTCGGCATATTTTAAATCACCCGGCACGCAACCGTTAGCAACAGCAATAGGATCGGCGGCAACCTCTTCTTCTGTCTGATAAACACCTATCATCTTGAAACCATAGAATGAGTTCATCTCTTTACCCACAATGTTCACGGTCTTTCCACCTCTGATGATGCTGTTACCATTCAGTTCCTTTACACGATTTCTCAGAGTAGAGATATTTACGCCAATGTTATAAGAGAAATCTTTACCAATCTTGTCGCTCCAATTAGCACTAGCATCAATACCGGAGTTTAGAATTTTGCCATAGTTACCAGCAAGGGTTGTAGTACTGAATGGAAGAAGCGGTGCAATTACAGCATTGTTGGTCATGCGGTGATAATAATCGACGTCAATATTCAAGCGATTATTGAGAGTAATGAAGTTGATACCACCATTCCATTCTTCAACAACTTCCCACTTCAACCAGCTGAAGTATGTATTATTTTGGTAGCCGGGAATTGTGGCATTACCAAATACCCCCGATGCACCGTTGCCTGTGGTTATAGAAGCAAAGCCATCGCTGGCTGCAACTTGGTCATTACCTAACTTACCCCAACTAGCACGTAATTTTAGGAAGTCAGCCCATTTCTGACCTTTCATAAATGGTTCTTCTGAAAGGACCCAAGCAGCTCCTACAGAAGGGAAGTATCCCCAATGTTCTTGATACTTACTAGACCCATCGGCACGCATGGTAAACATCAATAAGTATTTGTCATTATAGTTGTAATTTAAACGAGTGAAATAAGAGAGTCCTCTATAGCAATAGCCATCATCTGTTACAGTAGCGCCTGTTGCATTACCATTTTTAATGTACCAATATTCGTCTGCACCATCGGGCACATTACTTGCTTTACCTTGAAAGTAACGCCATTGTTCTTGGCGCATGGAATAACCGGCCATAGCGCTAACTTTATGCTTACCCCATTGATTGTCATAAGTCAATGTGTTATCCCAGATATAGTTATAATATTTATCGTCTTTCTTTGTCAATTGAGTTGTGGTTGATTGTTGCCAACTACTTACATAATATTTCGGAGTAAATTCACGACCTTGTGTAGAAAGATAACTGTAAGAATAATTTGTTTTGAAGTTAAGCTTATTAGGAATAAAATTTATTTGAGCATAGAAATTGCTTAGTACTTGATAATTTTCTTTAGTTGAATCAAAGTATTTGGCAGTCGCAATGGGGTTGTAGAAGTTAGACGTGTAGCCAATTGCATCTGGAGAACCAAATTTATCAGGGAATGCTTTATCATTTGTTTCATCATATAAAGCTACGATAGGTGGGCAATTGAATGCTTTTTGCCAAGCTTGATTATTAGGAACTTGTTGAGTAGAGTTACTGAATACGCCGTTAAAACCGACTTTTAGCCAATCTGTTGCATCAAAATCAACGGAACCACGGAAATTAAGTCGCTTGTAATTGTTATCTACATTCATAATACCATTTTGATACAAGTAGCTTCCGCCAACAGAGTAAACAGCCTTATCGGAACCTCCATTTATATTTATACTGTTATTTGTGATAGCAGCAGTGCGTAATAGCTGATCATACCAGTTATTATCTGCTCCATAAGTCCAATTGTGAAAATCTGCGTCTGCATGACTTCCTCCATATTTATCTATAGATTGTATAAAATGTGCTTTATATGCATTGTAATTACCTTCAAGGAGCATCGTTGCATATTGCTCTGAGTTACACAGCTCAAGAACATTAGATGCTTTTTGAATGCCTACATAGCCATCATAAGTGATTTTTGTCTTTTGGTTACGACTACCTTTTTTTGTTGTAACAAGAACTACTCCGTTTGCAGCGCGTACACCGTAAATTGCTGCTGCTGAAGCGTCCTTTAAAATAGTCATTTCTTGAATATCTGCATTATTCAAGAAATTGATGTTATCATAGAACATGCCATCTACAACAAATAAAGGTTTGCTGTTAGAGAATGAACCAATACCACGTATCTGTACTGTAGGCCCTTCACCAGGAGCGCCATTGTTTACAACATTAACACCTGGTACTTTTCCTTGAAGAGCTGCCATTGGTGTAGTTGATGGAACGGACGTTAGAGCCTCACCTTTGACTACTGTGATTGGAGCTGTCAAATCTTTTGATTTGGCAGACCCATAACCAATCACTACTACCTCTTCTAGTTGCTTTGAATCTTCTTTTAGCATCACGTTAATGATGGAGCGCCCGCTTACTTTTACATCTTGTGATAGCATTCCTATATAGCTAAAGATAAGCGTCCCTTTTTCGGGGACATTCTTTAGTATATATTTACCTTCGATGTCAGTAATTACACCATTAGTGGTACCTTGTACGAGAACGGATGCACCTATTAGGGCTTCACCGGACGTGTCGGTTACAGTACCTGTCACTGTTTTTGTTTGGGAAAATACTGGTAGCGTTACCAATAGCAAGCATACCATCAAGAATAGATTTTTGATCTTTAAAACTTTTCTCTGAAGATGTGTCTTTTCCTTCATTGCATTAAATTTTTAGTGGATAACTTTGTGAGATTTAATCTTTGCATAGGCTCTGCACAGAGGTAAAAATTAAATCGTAAGCAAAAGTATGCATTGAAAGTTATGTGATCATAAAAGTGACCTCACCACAAATACATATCCCTCTTTTTTAACAATTTGAGTAGTACTTTATTTCCTCTCAAAAAAATGTATAAGGTTGAATATTAATGGTATAACTAGTCTATTTCAATGAAGAATTCATTAAGATCTTGGTTGGGTAATAAATTGAGTTTTTTGCGTAAACGATACCGATTATTCTCTACTGCACGTATTGAAAGGTTCATGAGTGAAGCAATATCTTTGGTTTCCATGTTCAGCTTGAGACAAGCACACAATCGCAGATCATTGTTGGTAAGCTGAGGGTACAGCTCTTTCAGATGTTTAAAGAAATTGCGATGTTTCTGTTCAAATTTGATAAGGAAAATTTTCCAATCTTCTTCTGTGTCCAGGTTGTTGGCAAGAAGAACATTTATTTTTTGATAAAGCGGTTGGAGTGCTTTTTGAGTGTTTCGAGAGGATATCTCATCCACTATTTCCTTAAGCTTTAATATCAGCTCATTCTTATGGATGATAAAAGATGTTTGTGTAAAAAGCTCTGCTTCTTTCTCTTCTATCTCAGTTTCCAATTGCTCGTTTCTAATTTTCAAATGGGCTGATTCTTGAGCTTTCAGTTGACGCATGTGCTTCATTTGGAGACGCCTTTTCATAAGGAAATAAGTGATATAGAGCACGCATACTATTAGAATGGAGCAAGTAAAAAACCACCAATAAGTTCTGTACCAAGGTGGCGCAATCTCAAATTCAAGTATTGTTTCCGAGGAATAGTTCCCTAGACCATCTGTTGTGCGTAGGTGTAATTTATAAATGCCTTGAGGCAGACGGGCATAAGAAATGCTATTCCTTTGTTCTGGTCTACTCCAATTACCGTCTACATCTTCCAGCATGTATTCTACGTATAAATTACCCGCAAATGCTGCACTAACCGAAAAGCCAATAGTTACACTATTATCTTGGTAAGGTATCCGTATACTTTTACTTAAATCGGCATAGGTATCATTTCCCGTATGCACAAATTCCAGATATGGGGCTGTAAGCTGAGTGATTTGTTTTTTACTATGCTGTGAATTGTGAAGAATAAATCCTGCGTCCAGACAGATGAGCGATAGAGAATCATTCAAAACGGATATATTCTCGTAAGCGGTGATTAAAGAAAGATTGTCGGCTTCCACTTTGTAGGCTTCCTGTATACGGGCCAAGTAACCGTCATAGACAAAACGGTAGACTGAAGAGCTTGTAATGGCCCAATTCTCCTCATTATTGATTGGCAAGATACGTTTTAGATTTCTAATGTCTTTGAAACAATTATTTAAATGTGATTCGAGCTGAAGATTATCGTTTGCTTCATTGTAGACATAAAAATGGTCATTGCCTAGAAAGACGATACGTTCACCAACCTTTTGCAAAGTAAGATGTTGTGGCAACCGTTTATCAGTTTCGTGCCCATAATAGGTATAGTAACGAAATGAATTTAATTCGTCGTTTAACCGACATTTATATATGCCGCGACTGATCGTCTCTAACCATATATTGCCAAGGTGGTCCATTTCTGCATTGTAAATGGCATCTTTAATTTGACGCATCGGGATAAGCCTTCCTGTTTCTTCATTAATAATGTGGAGTTCTTTGTAAGTAACTAGAACTAGCAGCTTTTTGCCATTTATGGATGTTTTAAAGATACGATATACCCCCGTATCAATAGGATAAGGATGCTTTATAGTTAAGTTTGGAAGGATTTCCAACAACCCATTGGTGTGCCCGCATAGCAGGCGTCCGTCTATCTGTTGGAAAGACCAAACTTGTCCTTGCGTTCCCTCAATTAGTTTGAGAGAAGAGAACACATCGAAGTCGTTAATTTTCTCCTGTGGTGTGTAATAAACTCCTTGATTAGTGCCGATTAATAGATTCCCATGCCATAGCGTTGCTGCATATACTGCTCCGGCTCCGCTGTCTGTAGTACGATAATAACTTAAGCCTGCGGTGTAACGGATATATGCCAATCCCCGGTCCATAGCTACCCATATATTATTCCGGTTATCTTCATATAAGGAAAGAATGGTATTATTTTGCAATGAATTGAGAGAAGAAAAATGGTTGAGAATGTTTCCTTTGGTGTCTACTTCATAGATCCCATTGAGCTGTGTTCCAAGGTAATAGCTGTTCCTTGATGATGAAAGAATTCCACAGTTCAATTCTTGTCCGCTTAATCTGGACGATAATTCTGGATTCCACAGCGTGAATTGCCTTTTATCATATACATACAATTCTCCTGTAGAAGTACCTATGAGATATTGATCTCTTCCATAGGGTAGAATGACGCGGACTAATTTGCCTTTGAGTAAGTCACTGCCTTGTACTTTATGCAAAATTCCATCTTTCAACTGATAAAGTAAGCCATACATTTCCTGTACCCAGTATTCGTTTCTTACTTTTTGTAAAAGCAAAAATCCATTTGGCGCACTGAGCTTTCGCAGATTCTGATGATCGTAGACGTAGATGTGGCTGAATGTTTGGAAATAGACCTTATCTTTATCAATCCAGATTCTCCAAACGCTTTGGCTGTCGAGTTCCTTTTTGTCTTTGAGTAGATTAGTAAATGAAGTATATTTTAATCTTCCAGACTGATCCCTATCCCATCTGCCGAGTTCCGCTGAGCCACCGGTATAAATTGTCTGGTGGGATTGGACGGCAATAGACCGAACAATGACAGAGTTTGGCGTAGAATATAGCTTCCATTCCATACCGTCCGATTCCAATAGACCGATGTCATTACCAAAATACATGATTCCTTTTTCATCTTCCCCTATAGACCAGTTTTTGTTTGCAGCGTGATATTTATCACGGGCAAAGTTGATAACATAAGGCTTCTGATTGGCATGAATACTTCCAAACAGAAATAGAGATATGTAAAGAAATAATGCTTTAATTTTACGACAGTCCATAATTCGCTTTAGAATGTTTTCACAATTATATCTTAATTTAACGGCTAACTGATAAGTAATGTTTGGATTGATTGAGGGTTATTATCCTTGGTTAGGAGAGCAAAGTTATTGTTTTTTCTTATTTAGCCGAATATTTTGCAAGCAAATTCTGCTTTTGTTTTGTTATATACAGGAAAACATCGAAATATTGAAGAGTAAAATTAATAAAAACACTTATGCAGAATCTTATTACAAAAACAGTGAATTTGAGAGGAGGAACACCTGAAAGTAAGAAAGCGGAAATCCGCAAGTATTTTCTAAAAACCTGGGAGATAGATGAAAAGTTGTATACACAGTTGGTTGATGATGAAACCTTCTACCTAAGAGGGGATCCATTGCGGCATATCATCTTGTTTTATTTGGGGCATACTGCAGTGTTCTTTATTAATAAGCTCTTTCTTGCTAAAATTATTGATTGTCGCGTAAATCCCGCTTTTGAGTCTATTTTTGCTATCGGAGTGGATGAAATGAGTTGGGATGATTTGAATGAACGCCATTATAGCTGGCCGTTAGTATCAGCTGTACGGGAGTATCGGGATAATGTGAAAAAAGTGATTTTGGATGTAATAGATCGGACTCAGTTTGTTCTGCCTATTGACTGGGAATCTCCTTTCTGGATTATAATGATGGGCATTGAGCATGAACGTATTCACTTGGAGACTTCCTCAGTTTTGATTCGCCAATTACCTTTGGATAAAGTAAGAAGTGGATGTTTTTGGGAAATATGTATGGATCGCGGAGAAGCTCCTTCCAATACCTTTATTGCTGTATCGGGTGGAGAAATGAGGATGGGGAAGCCATTGGATCACCCTTATTATGGTTGGGACAATGAATACGGTAGGCATGTGGAAAAAGTAGAAGACTTTCGCGCGGGGCGTATGCTGGTATCTAATGGAGAATTTCTGAATTTCGTGAATGATGGGGGATACAATAACAAGATTTATTGGACCGAAGAAGGGTGGAACTGGCGTACCTTTAAACAAGCTCAAATGCCTCTCTTTTGGCGAAAAAATGCAGAAGACTATCTGTTGCGACTTGTAGCTGAAGAAGTTCCTATGCCCTGGAACTGGCCTGTTGAGGTAAACTATCTCGAAGCAAAGGCATATTGTAATTGGCTGTCAGCAAAAGAAAACAAAACTTACCGCTTACCTACGGAAGCGGAATGGTATCGCTTAGTCGAGGTCTCTGGCATTCATGATATGGCAGAGTGGGAGAAGGCTCCCGGAAATATAAATTTAGAACATTATGCCTCGCCTTGTCCAGTGAATAAATTTAGAAATGGAGATTTTTATGATGTGATAGGTAATGTTTGGCAATGGACTGAGACTCCGATAACCGGCTTTTCCGGTTTTCATGTTCATCCTATGTATGACGATTTTTCCACTCCGACATTCGATGGTAAGCACAATCTGATAAAGGGAGGCTCATGGATCTCCACAGGGAATGAAGCAACCTTACATGCCCGGTATGCTTTTCGGCGCCATTTTTATCAGCATGCCGGTTTTCGTGTAGTGGAATCGAGTACTCCTTTGGTTCTTGAGAATAATGAATATGAAACAGATCCTGAAGTGGCTAATTTCTGTGAAAACAGTTGGGGTGATACTTTTAATGCAAAGGAGAACTTTTATAAAAGGTTGGCTGATTATATACTTAATCTTAGAAAAGGCAGTGTAAAAGAAGGTATTGAACATGCGCAGACGAGAAGAGTGCTTGATTTAAATGCTGATACAGGTCGTTTAGCTTTTGAACTCGCTCCTTTTTTTGATGATATTACTGCAATAGATTTCTCCGCACGTTTTATAAGGATGCCCATCCAACTACAAGAAAAAGGATTTATGAGATATATCATCAAAGATGAAAATGATTTGGTCCTTTATCGGGAATTGGTTCTTGCGGAGACAGGGTTAGGAGTAGGCAAGGAAAATATCCTTTTTATGCAGGATAATGCAAATAACTTAAAATCCATATATACCGGTTATGATCTTATTATTGCACCCAACTTGCTTGAAGAGCTTGCGAATCCGGTTGTATTCCTTCAACAAATCCATGAACGGCTGAATCCAGGAGGCACTTTAATATTAGCTTCGACTTATGATTGGGATTTGAATGCTATAAATCAAGAAAATCGTCCAGGTGGTTTTAAACGGGATGGTGAACCGGTCACTTCACTAGAAGGCATTAAAGCCATTCTGGAAAAAAACTTTATATTTGATAGAGACCCCATTAATCTGCCCTATATACTTCGTAAAAGTTCACGGTCGTTTGAAACCCGTTTATCGGAAATCACAGTGTGGCACAAACGTTGATAAATCTATAGAAATTAGAATCTATAATATTAAAGCCGTTTTAGCTCAGATATTTGGGACTAAAACGGCTTTATTTGTAAGATAGTGTAACCGGATATATTACGAAGTTCTCCGGTCTTATTGATTAACTTTCAGTGTTAGTGAGTGCAGACCTGCTTTTAGATCTATCTCTTTATCACCTTTTATATTCTCAGGTAAATAAAGTGTAGCGTTACTATTAGCCGGTATGTTGACCGTATAAGAAATCGTGTTCTTGTTTTTCCATTCCCATCTGGAAATGATTTTTCCGTATGGTGATTCGTGAGTACTTTCAAAGTGTTTTAATTCTTTCACAAAGTTAGGACGCATAATAATGTGTTTGAAGCCCGGTGCATCAGGATCAGGGAAGATGCCTCCCAGTCCTTTGAAAAACCATCCACCTATTTCACCGAACATCATATGATTGTTGGAGATATCCCGCTCGGCTTTTAAGTCCCAATTCTCCAATAATGTGGTTGCTCCATTCACAATCCACCATCCCCATGAAGGATAAGTATCTTGTGCCGCAACTTTGTAGGCGGCATCCGGATAGCCATTCTTGCTTAATGCATTTAAAATGGCTTTGGCTCCCAAGACTCCCACATCCAAATGGAAATTAGTCTCTTCGACTTTTTGATAAAGATTCTTTGCTACAACAGGAATCATATCTTCCGGTACGATTTGCCATTGAAGGGCTACACTCAACTCTGTTTGTGACCCGCCGGCATAGATGCCTGTTTTACGGTTGAGATATTTATTGTTGATTGCGTTCTTGATCTCTTCCGCTAATTTGGTATAATATTCAAAGTCATCATTTTTCTTAAACAACTTTGCAGCCTCTGCCAAAATTTTAGCATCCACATAAAAATAGACTGATGAAGTGAATTCTTTATTCGAATGTGTCTTCACCGGAACCCAATCGCCGCGACCCCAGCTTGTTAAGTGGTTGACACTGGTTCGATTCACATAGTTGACGTATCTCTTGATATTGTCATAGCAATCATAAAGCAACTTGCTATCTCCGTAGAATAGATAAATATTCCAGGGGATGATCGCAATTGTACTGGTCCAGTCCAACCCATTATCCGTGCCGTATCCCCATCCTCCGGTTGGTATGATGTCGGGCAGAACACCATTAGGCTGTTGTTCGTCGCGATGGTCGGCAAGCCATTTCTCGTATACGGTAATGCCATCGTAATTATACAACGCTGTTTCTATGGCAAAATGACCGTCACCGGTCCAACCATTTTTCTCACGTTGTGGACAATCAGTGGGGTATCCCATCAAGTTCGACAAGTAAGCATTGTTGGTAGCTTGCCACAATTTATTAATTAGTTCGCTTGACGTCTTTATTTCTCCCAACGGCTTTACATCACTGTGTATGAAATAAGCTATGATACTGTTTTGTGTCAGTTCGATGGGTTCACTGCTTGTGACTTCTACATAGCGAAATCCTTTGTAGTTAAACTTTGCCATGAATTCATCTTCACCTTTTCCGCTTAAAATAATAATGTCCGTTTGGAAAGGATCTTTTTCTTTGTCGCCTCTGTAGTAGACATCAATATTGGACATATCCAGACGCCCGTTTTCATAAAGGCGCTCGCCATGCTTTATTCTGACTTCCGTACCTTCTTTACCTGCTACCTTTATTTGTGTTACTCCCGACATGTTTTGACCGAAATCGAACACATAAGTTTTTTCATTAATCTTGTTTATAGATTTTGCCGGCACTTTTAAGACATTACGGATCGGACAAATTTGTTGGGCTGTTATATTACCTGAAGGTGCTGAGCGATAATTGACTCCTTGCCATCCGGAATCATCAAAGATTACGGTATTCCATCCTCTTTTTTCTAATCGCGCATCATAGTGTTCACCTGTATAGATACTATTGAAGGTTATCGGACTGTCAGCTTTTTGCCAACTTAAATCAGTCGGAATGGTTTCCACACTTCCATCAGCATAGGTGATACGTAGATCCATACAGAAGGTAGGGCGATTCCGCCATGGTGCACGGTGGAAATCCCAAACAGCCATCGATTGGTGATTATACCATCCATTGCCCAGCAATACTCCTACCGCATTATCTCCTTTTTGCAGTTGCTTTGTCACGTCGTAAGTCACATAAAGATTGCGCCTATCAAATCGCGTATACATCGGATCAAGACGATGGTTCCCTATTTTCTCTCCATTGATATATAGTTCGTAAAGTCCGGCAACAGCAATATAAGCCCGGGCCGATAATATTGTTTTTCCAGCAGAGAACTTTTTACGAAAGTATGAGGCCGGCTGATAGTTTATATCCCTACCGTCGCCTATCCATGAACCTTGCCAATTTCTGACGTTCATCATACCCGTTTCAAAAGAAGTTATGGGTGATGAAATACTTTTATTATTCATATCCCACACCATAACTTTCCAATAATACTTTGTAAATGGAGATAATGCCGCTCCATTATAGGATGCGAGCATATTGTCCGAGCTAATCCGTTTGGTGTCCCATTTATTTCCTTGTTCGCGGACAACGTTTAGTGAGTCGGTATCTACGATTATGCGAAATGCCATTTGCATGGCTCCTTGTCGGCTGTCATCCATTCTCCATGAAAGACGTGGGGAAGGGGTATCAATTCCAATAGGATTTTCTAAGTGCTCAGCCTTTAAGTCCGTGATACTAACGTTTTGTCCACTTAGGCTAAGTGTACATGTAAATACTGATAGCAAAGCAATTAATGTCTGTTTTTTCATTTTTACGAAGGTTTTGGGAAAAGGCTATAATTTAATGTGGGTGAATATATTATTGAATACTCTTTTTAATTTGTTGAACAATTGATGATAATTTTATCTTTTACAGGTATAATCCTAAATGTGAAATCAGAATTATTACCTTTCTCTATATCCCCTTTGGGGCATGTTATTCTGTAATTGAACTTTTTGAATTCAGAGTCGATATATCCTTTTTCATATTTCCTGTATGGGAGCCTGCCGATCCTTTCTTTGGGTATATCTAATTCCAACATCCATTTGGAGTTTTTTTTCATATTCTTTTCGCATGCTATTTTTATATATTTCTCATGAAACTCGATGATAAAGATGCTTCCACTCTCATCTTTTGACCGGACTTTTAGAATGCTGTTGGAGATTTCACTAATATCCGGGCTCAATAATGCAATATCTTTTTTCCTTCCGTTCTGATTGAGTTCTATCAGCCTCAATCCAACTTTCTTTTCTGGTGTACTCCAATGGAATCGGTCTACTACAGGCAGCGTATAATAAGAAAAACTGTTCCCACGTCCCGGATTTCTTAAATACTCGTCTTCGAATTTCTCATTAAAAAGATGTATATCTCTAAAATAAACGCTATTATTCTCCCAAAATAGATTTGACCGATAGTATCGGCTGTTGTACCATACCGATTTATTGTTTTTATTATTGATGTCAACCAAAGTGGTGATTGCTGTTGATGGAGTTCGGGGAAATTGTTTTCTGAACCATCTTCCTGATTCTTCCAATGTCTCAATTCTGATTTTTCGTGCAGTTCTTAGCGAATCAAATATTGAAAATTGCATTTCCAAACCTTCCCTCATATTGTCCCAAGTAAATGAATTTTCCTGTCCTGCTTGTGCATAATTAAAGGCTAGACAAGGTTCATCCACAATCGACTTAAGGAAATATTCAACCCATTTGCGGTTTTTCCCCGAATCACGGTAGACTGGTTCAAGCGATATGACTCCTTGATAATTGTTTCCTACTCCAGTCTCGTATTGATACATTGGGTCGCTACCGAGCATGCGGAAAATAGGAACAGGAATTTGGCCTTCTTCTGTTTGAGCGGGCATATATGCGTTTCTTTTACTTGGATAATACGCCTGATTCCAATAGCCGCCACCGATGAAGTATTTGACTTTATCATTTCCTCCTCTTATAGATATATTATGCTTTTGCAGCAATGAGTTATTTCTGAGCACTTCTTTAAACCAATCGGTATTTGGATAATGCATAGGATCGGAACCATTCTTAAACTTTTCGATTTCTTCTGCAGTGTATCTGGGTGCTCTTCCCTCGTATTGCTCTATTTCATTGAATACTTGAGCAAACGTTGCTGCATCAGCCATTTTAGGAAGACGGGTTGGCTGCTGAACGCCTACATTGTATGAATAATTCACTACAGGTTTTCCCTCTTTACCACGTTTTGTCGTTATGAGAATAACTCCATTCGCAGAGCGTGAGCCGTAAATAGCGGCTGAAGCGTCTTTTAGAACAGTAATACTTTCAATATCTTCAGGAGCTATTCTATCCCAGTTCCCACTTCGGTTTGCTATACCATCTATTAGGATTAGAGGATCGGTATTACCTGTTGTGCTTTTCCCTCGTATGCTTATCGCAGCACCGTCCGAACCCGGTTCTCCGCTTCTTACATTCATGATTACTCCGGATATTCTCCCTTGTAATGATTGCCCGATATTTATAGCCGGACTTTTTATTATATCATCTCCTTTGGTTGTCGAGATGGAGCCGGTAACCAATCCTTTTTTCTGTGTGCCATAACCTACGACGACCACATCATTTAAAACGGTGATGTTTTCAGCCAGCTTAATTGTTACATTGGTATTATTCCCGATGGTGACCTCTTTGGTATGGTACCCGATATAGCTGATTTGCAACGTTTCATTGGATGAGGCGTCAATTGTGAATCTTCCATCTAAATCTGTCAGTACACCATTTGGCTTGCCTTTAATGATGACGCTGGCTCCAATTACAGGATTCTCTTCTTCATCAAGAACTGTTCCGGAGATGTTTCTCTTGCTGTTCTTTATGTTATAGCCGGCTTTCTTCGCAATGTGGATAAATCGGAGTATTCCCACCCATAAAACCGATTTTAAATATCCCTAAAAACGGATTAAAACGGGCCTAAAAAA
>VOIU01000059.1 GCA_007896885.1 Bacteroidaceae bacterium HV4-6-C5C | reverse complement strand
GATCCCCCGGGCCATACTAGTACTGGATGCATCTGCAGGATATCGCGGCCGCAGAAGACCTAAGCTAGCGTTTAGAGTGCAATTTTGTCAGCAGCCATACTCTAAGCCCTGTTTTTAAGTACCCAGGAAGCCAGAATAGTCTTGAGAAGGGAGGAAATTGCTGGGCAGCATTATGAGCATTATCAACACTTTTTTTCATGGAGGAAGTAAGTACAGGCAAAGCCAGATGAATTACGTTTAGAGCTGTGGAGGTCATTAAGACCCTGAATAATTGCTTTGATGGACCCATGCTGCCACAAAAAAAGATATAGGGGGCTGCCTTTATCCATGACATATAGCCACATCGGAGACATTTAATGATGCAATTTGAGCCCTGTGCCGAAGCTCAGTACCATATTACATGCCTCAAAGTGGTATCCAACCGTTAACTACAAATTAGAAACGTATACGGATCCCCCGGGCCATACTAGTACTGGATGCAT
>VOIU01000010.1 GCA_007896885.1 Bacteroidaceae bacterium HV4-6-C5C | reverse complement strand
ACCTCTTTACAAAAGAGCTTGTTGATGTGATTAATGATGGACAATTAAGTCTTAATTTTTTTAGTGGACACTAGTGATATATCATAAAGAATGAATTGGAACACATTGTCGGTAAATATCAAGTGTTGGTCGCAACAAATAGACAAGAAGGAATATCAACATTAAAAGCCGAAAAAGTAGATGTCGTCCTCTGCAATGCAGACATCGCAGGAGAAAATGCCTATAAAGCACCGACGGTAATTCGTCAAGAAGATCAAGATGTAGTTATAATACTATCAGGAGCCAGACTTTCTTCAAAAGACGTTATTAGTGCATACCAAAATGGAATGAATGCATATTTATTGAAGCCTTTCATGCCATTAGAATTATGTGCTTGCATTGATTCTTTACTAAGATTAAAAAAACAAAATAATAATATTATTCCCTTTGTAGGAGATAAAAATGAATTTTCTCTAGATACGAGACATTGCATTTTATTAAACAATAAAAAAGAGAAGAATATTTATCTTACAAAAAGAGAAGCACTTATATTAGAATTGCTAAACAAAAGTAAAGGCAATATTGTGCGACGCGAGGAAATAATAGTGAATATATGGGAGAAAAAAGATGGAGAAGACCTATATGCCTCGCGAAGTCTGGATGTAGTAATTGCCAGATTAAGGAGTAAGCTTAAAGAATGCTGCAATATACAGATAGTAACTGCTAAAGGAATAGGGTTAAGACTTGAATACTAGACTAGAACATAATGTATTGGATAGTGTCTTATATTTGAAAACAGAATCGAGCTTTAGCACTCGACTAAAGCTCGAACCCGAATATAGTTTACACGAAATGGACAGTGCCTTACAAACCCAGGCACTGTCCACAATATAATTTAAATAGAATCAACCCGGCATAACCCAAAAGAGGAATGTATAAATCAAATGCTCCTTATAACCACTACGTTTTACGTCTACAGTATAAGTAACAATGTTCTTATCTCCTACCGCCCGATTGACCGAGATGTTCGTATCGGAATACTTGCTTTCCACACTCACTGTCGACTCTCGATAGGACTCTAAGGCTACCGAATAATCGACTTGGGACTTCTTCAGACTTTTAGTATACGATGTTCCTCGAATGATAATCAGCTTATCGCCTTCTCTATCTAGCAAAGCACCATCTTCCTGAACTTTAAACTGCTTATCGTTAATTGTTACGGAAGTGATACCTAATACCGTAAAATCGGGAGCTTGCTCATCTTCTTCTTCACTGACACAGGAAAACAAAAATACCAGCGAGAATAACAATAAAATATTTCTAGTCATTCTATCAGATCTTAAATTACTTTCCAGGCATTTGTTCCAAGGTTGCCACTAAGAATTCATAGAACTTTGCAACAGTAGGAATATATGCCCGTTCATCAGGTGAATGAGGTGAACGAAGTGTAGGACCAAATGAAATCATATCAAGTTTAGGATATGTCATACCGATAATGCCACATTCCAAGCCGGCATGGATAACCTTCACCGCGGGTTCTACGCCAAACTGTTGTTGGTAAGATTGCTTCATGGCATGAAGAATAGGAGAATCTACATTAGGCTGCCAACCGGAATACCCGCCACTCAATTCTACTTTCATCCCTGCCATTGAGAAACATGCAGTCAGGCTGTTTGCCAGAAATTCTTTCATTGTATCGCAAGAGCTGCGGGCCAAAATGATGACTTCAACTTTTCCTTGACCGGCAACAACAATCGACAAGTTCGAAGAAGTCTCGACAGTATCAGGTAAAGTGGGGATCATACGCATCACCCCGTTCTGACAAGCCAGTAGAGAATCAATGAAATTGTCTTGTATTTCTTGAGGAATAACCGTAGCAGGCATGTCAACCGACTCTAACGTCAACGAAACACCGCTTTCAATAGGAGTATATTCTGATGCTATTTCTGCCTTATAATCCTTGATGTATTCTTCCAGTCCTTCGGTATCCGCAGCATTAAATACCATTACGGCGTGTGCTTCACGTGGTATGGCATTGCGCATATTACCGCCTTCAAAGCTAGACAATTGAGAATCGAATTCCACCAACAGATCGCGTATCACACGAGCCATCAGCTTATTGGCATTTGCGCGTCCTTCATTAATTTCAAGGCCTGAATGTCCTCCGCGCAAACCTTTCAACACAAGTTTCTTTGCTACAAAATTCGCTGGCGCTTCCTCTTCCTTGTAAGCTAAAGTGGCAGTCAGGTTTAATCCGCCTGCGCAACCGATATAAAGCTCGCCTTCATCCTCGGAATCAAGATTCAGTAAAATCTCTCCCTTCAATGTTTCAGCTTTGAGCCCGAAAGCCCCATACATACCGGTTTCTTCATCTTTAGTAATTAAAGCTTCAAGAGGGCCATGCTTCAGATCTTTTGCTTCCAACACTGCCATGATAGCAGCAACACCTAGCCCATCATCCGCACCAAGAGTCGTACCTTTAGCTTTCACCCAGTCGCCATCGATATAAGTTTCAATGGGATCTTTCGTAAAATCGTGAACGGTATCGTTATTTTTTTGGGGAACCATATCCATGTGGGCTTGCAGAATAGCCGTTTTGCGGTTCTCCATACCAGGAGTAGCCGGCTTACGGATAATTACATTACCAGCTTCGTCGACAAATGATTCCAACCCGAGGCTTTTACCAAAATCAACTAAAAACGCTGTCACTTTCTCCAAATGTCCTGAAGGGCGTGGAATTTGCGTCAAAGAATAAAAATGTTTCCACACATTTTGTGGAGCTAAGGATAAAATCGTACTCATAATGCTATTAAGTTAGTTTTCGCAAATATACCTTTTTTATTCCAATAGCACAATGATGTAAGACTATTTTGCCCGGTTTGACCATGAAAGATGAAGCCATCCCCAAACACCGAGGACAACAACCAATAAAGTTTGAATGGAATGTACAATTAAAGCGAATATACCGGCATCAGTAGCATCCACTCCATATAGCATCATCATGGTTATAACTGCAAAATGCCAGGGACCGGCTCCATTCGGCGTGGGTACGATGACTGCAAAAGTTCCTCCGACAAACATTACTAGAGCGGCAAGGAAGGAGAGATGAGATGTAAATGAGAAGCAATAAAATGTTATATAAAAATGGAAAAAATAGCATACCCAAATCAGAATGGTATAAAGGATGAACAATGGAACATTTTTCACATCACGCAGTGAAGTTACTCCAGACCACACATTCAATACAATACCTCTTACACGCTCAAAAAAAGACAGGGCGCGCATCAAGTAATAAAGCAGAACAATCACACCGACAATACAAAGTAATACAATATAAAACCATACTGAAGTAAACAAGTGCATTAATGTGGGTATCTTGGTACCTGTCTGTTCAAAGAAAGTCATAAATACAGGCATTTGTACAAGAAAAGTCAGTCCCGTGATAATCAGCATACACAGTGTATCAACCAAGCGCTCGGTCACAACCGTACCCAAAGACTTTGAGAAAGATACATTATCATAGCGGGATAAAATGCCGCAACGTGATACTTCGCCCAGACGGGGAATCACTAAATTGGTAGCGTAAGACACAAACACCGCATCCACACAATCGCCTGTCTTGGGATAAGCCTCAAGAGGTTCAAGTGTCTGTTTCCATCTCCATCCACGGAAAACATGACTCATTACACCAAAAACAAGTGAAAAAAGCATCCATCCCCAATTCATTCCGTGCAGTAAAACTTCCTTTACACGCGCAAAATCAAAATCGCGATACACCCAATAGAGAATAAAACCACTCAGCACAAGTGGTAAAATAATTTTCAATGTTTTTTTAATGAGTTTCTTCATTCCGTTTCATCTTTCTTCGCCTAAAAGAACTATCTTTGTAAGCTGCAAAAGTAACGATTAAGTTGATACATGCGATTAGTAAAACCTAAAAAGTTTCTCGGGCAACATTTTCTGAAAGACCTGAAAGTTGCACAGGATATAGCCGACACGGTAGATATTTACCCCGAATTGCCCATATTGGAAGTCGGTCCGGGTATGGGAGTTTTAACCCAGTTCCTCACCAAAAAGGAACGTTGTGTAAAAGTGGTAGAAGTAGACTACGAATCAGTAGCTTACTTGCGTGAAAACTATCCGGCACTGGAAGATCACATCATTGAAGATGATTTTCTTAAAATGAATCTCCAACGGGTCTTTAATGGTCAGCCTTTTGTCTTGACAGGAAACTACCCTTATAATATCTCGAGCCAGATATTCTTTAAGATGCTGGATAACAAAGACCTGGTTCCTTGCTGTACAGGCATGATACAGAAAGAGGTTGCCGAAAGAATAGCTGCCGGACCGGGTAGCAAGACTTATGGCATTCTCAGTGTATTGATACAGGCTTGGTATAGTGTAGAATACTTATTTACCGTCCATGAGCATGTATTCAACCCACCCCCAAAGGTAAAAAGTGCCGTTATACGAATGGTACGTAATGATACAAAAGAGCTTGGATGCGATGAAAAACTCTTCAAACAGGTGGTAAAAACGACATTCAACCAACGCCGCAAGACTTTACGCAATTCAATCAAGCCTATTTTGGGAAAAGACTGTCCGCTCACAGAGAATGAGCTGTTTAACAAAAGACCGGAGCAATTGTCTGTGGAAGAGTTCATCAGCTTGACCAATCAAGTGGAAAAAGCGCTTCAAACGAGTGTATAATCTCTGATATCGATCCTATGGAAGAAGTATTTATTGATGATGTGAAGAATCACATTGAGCTAAAGGAGTTTGAGAAAGTAAAAGAGTTACTGGCAGACCTTCATCCTGCGGATATCGCTGAATTATGCAATGACCTCTCTACTGAGGAAGCCCGGATATTATATCGGTTACTCGATAACGAAATAGCTGCCGATGTATTGATGGAAATGGACGAAGATACTCGTAAAGAGCTTCTCGACATCCTCCCATCCGAGACTATAGCTAAACGTTTTGTAGACTACATGGACACAGACGACGCTGTAGACTTGATACGTGAGTTGGATGAAGATAAACAAGAAGAAGTCCTTTCCCATATTGAGGATATAGAGCAAGCCGGAGATATTGTTGATTTGCTGAAATATGACGAAGATACAGCCGGCGGGTTAATGGGAACCGAAATGGTGACCGTTAATGAAAACTGGAGTATGCCGGAGTGCCTAAAAGAAATGAGACTTCAGGCAGAGCAATTGGATGAAATCTATTATGTCTATGTGATTGATGACGAAAACAGGCTTCAAGGGGTATTTCCTCTAAAGAAAATGATTACTTCACCGTCTGTATCTAAAGTGAAGCACGTCATGAGAAAGGATCCCATCAATGTGCACGTTGACACCCCCATTGAAGAAGTAGCGCAGATCATTGAGAAGTATGACTTGGTTGCTTTACCTGTAGTGGATAGTATCGGAAGGCTTGTAGGGCAAATCACCGTGGATGATGTGATGGACGAAATCCGTGAGCAATCGGAGCGCGACTATCAGTTGGCATCAGGCTTGTCGCAAGATGTGGAAACGGACGACAAGGTTTTCAGACAAACAAGTGCACGGCTACCCTGGCTACTGATCGGCATGTTGGGTGGGATAGGCAATTCCATGATATTGGGAAACTTCCATACAACTTTCGTTACTCACCCTGAAATGGCACTATACATACCGCTTATAGGCGGAACCGGTGGTAACGTAGGGACGCAATCATCTGCAATAGTGGTACAAGGCCTCGCCAATAGTTCCCTCGATGCCAAAGACACCTTAAAGCAGGTAGCAAAGGAAGCAGTAGTAGCTTCCATCAACGCAACCATAATTTCACTCTTGGTTTACATCTACAACCTAATACGTTTTGGGGCTACGGCAACGGTAACCTATTCCGTATCAATAAGTCTCTTCGCAGTAGTTATGTTTGCATCCATTTTCGGTACACTAGTTCCTATGACATTAGAAAAACTGAAAATTGACCCGGCTATTGCTACCGGTCCTTTTATTGCCATAACAAACGATATCATAGGAATGATGCTATATATGGGAATTACGGTACTTTTATCATAAATAAAAAAAAACTATAAAAAAAAGTATGAAGTAAAGATTTTATTTCATTAATTTGTGAGCTATTGCAAGTTTATACACCGAATTTTCTTAAAATATATAAATACAAATGATGGACACTCATGACACTAATCTCCCCGAAAAACCAGCGGAATTAGAAGAAGACAAAAAAATGGAAGAAGTTTCTGAGAATATATCCGGAGAACCTCAAGCCGAGAATGTGACGCAAGAAGAAAAGCCGACAGATGCTACTCAGACTATGACTAAAGAAGAAATTTTAGCTAGACTTAAAGAGATATCTGCGGATGTAGCAACTGTGGATAAACAAGAGACAGATGTCCTGAAGCAAGTTTTTTACAAGCTGCACAATGCTGAACAAGAAGTCGCAAAAAAGGCATTTATAGAAAAAGGAGGAGCCGAAGAAGACTTTAGTCCAATAGCAGATGCCCTTGAAGAGGAGTTCAAAAGCATCATGTCCATCATAAAAGAAAAAAGAAATGAGCTGAATATTGAAGTGGAGAAGCAGAAAGAACTCAACCTTCAAATAAAGCTTTCTATCATTGAAGAACTTAAAGAATTAGTGGAATCTCCCGAAGATGCCAATAAATCATATACCGAATTCAAAAAATTGCAGCAACAATGGAATGAAGTAAAACTCATCCCGCAAGGCAAGATTAATGAACTTTGGAAGAACTATCAGTTGTATGTAGAGAAATTCTATGATCTATTAAAGCTGAATAACGAATTCCGTGAATATGATTTCAGGAAGAATTTGGAAATAAAGACACATCTATGTGAAGCTGCCGAAAGATTGGCCGATGAGCAGGATGTGGTATCGGCTTTCCACCAACTCCAAAAATTGCATCAGGAATTTCGTGATACAGGTCCTGTATCCAAAGACTTAAGAGACGAGGTATGGAACAGATTTAAAGCTGCATCTACTATTGTTAACCGTCGTCATCAAGAGCATTTTGAAGAACTGAAAGAACTTGAAATACATAATCTGGATCAAAAAACCGTAATTTGCGAGATTATAGAAGGTATAGACTATAGCGAATTAGCCAATTTTGCGGCTTGGGATAACAAAACCCAAGAGATTATAGCCCTACAGAATAAATGGAAGACTATTGGTTTTGCTCCACAAAAGATGAATGTCAAAATATTCGAGCGCTTCCGCAAGGCATGTGATGAGTTTTTCCAAAAGAAAGGTGAGTTTTTCAAAACCTTGAAGGATGAGATGGCCCAAAACCTCGAGAAAAAGAGAGAATTGTGTGAAAAGGCCGAAGCGTTAAAAGATAGCACAGACTGGAAAACAACAACGGACGAACTGATCAAACTCCAAAAAGAATGGAAGACGATAGGCCCCGTTGCAAAAAAATATTCGGATGCTGTGTGGAAAAGGTTCATAGGTGCATGTGATTACTTTTTTGACCAAAAAAACTCGGCAACTTCATCACAACGCACAACTGAGCTCACTAATCTATCTTTAAAGAAAGAGGTTATAGAGAAGCTTACTGCAATTGATGAAAGTACAGATGCTGAAGAGGCTATCCGCGTAGTACGCGAGTTGATGAAAGAATGGAACAATATAGGACATGTACCTTTTAAAGAAAAAGACAGGTTATATAAATTGTACCACACACAAGTAGACAGGCTGTTCGATCACTATAACATAAGTACATCAAATAAGAGATTAAGCAACTTCAAATCTTCAATTAGCAATATACAGGAAAATTCGCCCCAGGCTTTATACAGGGAACGTGAGAGACTCATGCACACATTCGAAAACATGAAGAATGAGCTGCAGATTTATGAAAACAACTTAGGTTTTTTAACTACTTCTTCTAAGAAAGGAAGTACTTTGCTGACTGAGGTTAACCGAAAGGTAGAAAAGCTAAAAGCCGACTTGGAATTAGTGCAACAAAAGATCAAAGTAATTGATGAAAATATTCAAGAAGCGCAATAATTGATCTGAGAGAGAGGTTATAAAAAAGCTTGTTTGGTAAAACCAGACAAGCTTTTTTTAGTTGGGCTACCTGGACTCGAACCAGGAATGACAGGACCAGAATCTGTAGTGTTACCATTACACCATAGCCCAGACTGCTTTTGTTTTTGCGGATGCAAAGATACAAAGATTTTAATTCCACCCAATAAAATCAGACTTTTTTTTCCACGCAACAAGCTAATAGGCGCGGTACCAAGGGAATAGATTACCTAAAAAAAAACAAAAAATGAAAGAGTTTTATTTTTTTGGCAGGTTGGTACAAGAAATCACCGTATATTTGTAAATTCTTTAATATTATGATGATAATGAACGAAACAAAAAACCTCATTCAACAAATTACAGAAGGAATTCAAGAAAAAAAAGGGAAAAATATAATCGTCGCGGATCTTACAAAAATAAATGATACAATCTGCAGTTATTTTGTTATTTGTCAAGGTAACTCTCCTGCTCAGATAGCTGCAATAGTGGATTCTATTAAAGAATACACACGCAAAGGATCTGGTGACAAACCTTTTGCAGTAGATGGGTTACGCAACGCTGAATGGGTGGCAATGGATTATGTGAATGTACTTGTACATATATTCTTGCCTGAAGTACGCGATTTCTACAATCTGGAACATTTATGGGAAGACGCCAAATTAACTAAAATACCTGATATTGATTAACGATGGATAATAATACGAATAAGAAACCCAATAATAAAGCAAATATGCCCAAATTCAATTTGAATTGGATGTATATGATTATTGCTATAATGCTTTTAGGGCTATACCTGACAAATGACAATAACTCAGGAAGCAAGAACGTCCCTTACGACCAGTTCCAGCAATATGTTGAAAAAGGATATGTCAACAAGGTAGTTAGTTATGATGACTGTAGCGTTGAAGCATTCATCAAGCCGCAATTTGTTCGAAATGTCTTTTTTGGAGATTCCGGTAAAGCGGGAAAGAATCCCATGGTTACAACGGAGGCTCCCTCAAGAGACAGTTTGGCTAGCTTTCTACAGAAAGAAAAGGACGATAAAAAGTTTGATGGTTCAATCAGCTATCAGAAGAAGCAGAATTATTTGGTAGCCATTTTGTGGCAAATACTTCCCATAGCATTCTTTATCGGTTTATGGATATTCTTATCCCGCCGCATGAGTGGCGGTATGGGTAGTGGCGGAAGTGGCATATTCAGCGTTGGTAAATCACGGGCTCAGCTTTTTGAAAAAGGAACCTCTATAAAAATAACGTTTAAGGACGTAGCGGGACTTGCGGAAGCCAAGCAGGAAATAGAAGAAATTGTGGAATTTCTAAAAGAACCGCAGAAATATACTGATCTTGGAGGTAAAATTCCTAAAGGTGCATTACTTGTAGGCCCTCCGGGGACGGGTAAAACATTATTAGCTAAGGCTGTAGCGGGTGAAGCTAATGTACCTTTCTTTTCATTAGCCGGTTCTGATTTTGTAGAAATGTTTGTCGGCGTAGGAGCTTCACGTGTTCGTGACTTGTTCCGCCAGGCTAAAGAGAAAGCACCATGTATTGTATTCATTGACGAGATTGATGCTGTAGGACGCGCACGCGCAAAAGCCGCTGCAATGGGAGGAAATGACGAGCGCGAAAACACGTTAAATCAATTATTGACAGAAATGGATGGCTTCGGTTCGAATAGCGGAGTAATTATTCTTGCTGCTACCAACCGCGTGGATGTTTTGGATAAAGCTTTACTTCGTGCCGGACGTTTTGACCGTCAAATTCACGTCGATCTACCCGACTTGAATGAACGTAAAGAAGTATTCGGCGTACACTTGCGTCCAATTAAAATAGATAATTCTGTAGATGTAGATCTTTTGGCACGTCAGACCCCGGGCTTTTCGGGTGCAGATATTGCCAATGTATGCAATGAAGCAGCATTGATAGCAGCTCGACATGGAAAGAAGTTCGTAGGGAAACAGGATTTTCTGGATGCTGTAGATCGAATTATCGGTGGCTTGGAAAAGAAAAGTAAGATTACAACTGAAGAAGAGCGTCGTTCAATAGCTTTACATGAAGCGGGACATGCCACTATATCATGGTTGCTGCAATATGCCAATCCGCTAATTAAGGTTACGATTGTACCACGTGGAAGGGCTCTTGGAGCAGCTTGGTATTTACCGGAAGAGCGTCAGATCACCACAAAGGAGCAGATGCTGGACGAGATGTGCGCTACATTAGGTGGACGTGCTGCTGAAGATTTATTTATAGGAAAAGTATCCACCGGAGCGATGAACGATCTGGAACGCGTAACCAAGCAGGCTTATGGAATGATTGCTTACCTCGGTATGAGCGAAAAATTACCTAACCTTTGCTACTACAATAATGAAGAATATTCATTTAACCGTCCTTACAGCGAAAAGACTGCAGAGCTTATTGACGAAGAAGTAAAATTCATGATAAGCGAGCAATATGCAAGGGCTAAGAAAATATTATTTGAGAATAAAGAAGGACATAATCAATTAGCACAGCAGCTAATAGATAAAGAAGTGATTTTTGCAGAAGATGTGGAACATATCTTTGGAAAACGTCCTTGGACTTCTCGCTCCGAAGAAATCATCTCATCTGCAAAAACATCAGAAAACTCTTCTAGTGGAAAGGAAGAAGCAAATGCCTCAGCAGATAATGATACTCCCGAAGTAGAATCTACTCAAGCGGAAGAAGCAAAAAAAGAAAACAAGACTGTACAGACTCCAGAAAAGAGTGAATCAAAAGAATAAAATCCGATAATAGTGAAAAATAATTTTGTACTCCGCACTATCACTGGAGCTCTATTTGTAGGCATATTAGTGGGCTGTATTTTATACAGTCCGCTATCATTTGGAATACTATTTACAATAATAACAGCACTCAGCGTGCGAGAATTCGGTCATCTGATCAATGAGAGTGAAGAAGCATCGTTAAACAAATTTATTACATCCATAGGAGGAGGATATTTGTTTATTGCTTTCATGTTTTATTGCCAGGCGGATTCGGATACACAAGTTTTTCTGCCTTATTTAGTTGTCATGCTCTATTTATTTATTGCAGAACTTTACTTAAGAAAGAAGAACCCTGTAGCCAATTGGGCCTATTCCATGCTAAGTCAATTTTACATTACAATACCATTTGCTTTACTAAACTTTTTAGCATTCCAATTCGACCCGACTGTTGGCGGTATTGTTTATAATCCCATCTTACCCTTATCAATGTTTGTATTCATCTGGTTAAGCGATACAGGTGCATATTGCGTAGGGTCTTTAATAGGAAAACATCGCCTATTTGAGCGTGTTTCGCCTAAGAAATCATGGGAAGGAAGTATTGGAGGAGGTCTATTCTCTATTGCATCTTCGGTAGCTTTTGCTCACTTCTTCCCTTTCCTTACATTGATTGAATGGATGGGATTGGCAGTGATCATTGTTATCTTCGGGACTTTGGGTGATTTGACGGAATCTCTAATGAAACGCCATCTTGGCATAAAAGATTCAGGCAATATCTTACCTGGGCATGGTGGAATGCTCGATCGATTTGATAGCGCATTGATGGCTATTCCTGCCGCAGTCTTATACCTCCACATTCTAAGTCTTATAAAGTAGTTCGGTAGCAACTAGCTCTGACATTATATAATAAGAAAGCTGAACTGCACTCCTAAAGTTTTGTATCTAACTTTTGGGGTACAGTTCAGTTTCTGTTATAAAGGGCGTCTTCTTATTATATAATTGTATTCAAAGGAATCCTATAAAAAATATGAAGAAACAACTATTTCAACTGCATTTTAGTAAAATCTTCACCATCTAAATTTCGAAGCTCTGTTTTTTCCTTCTTATTAAAAGTCAATTCAACTTCACCATTCACCTCTGAATTCAACTTTAGCTTAACACCTTTGATTGCTTCTGCATCTAGGTTAAGAGTACTCAAATTAAAAGAAACTAAAGCCATAGCACGATAGCCACTCAGGTCATTGTAATCATTATAACGAAGCTCAAGGTGAATATATCCATCACTTGTATATTGATTTTCTGTAGATTGAACAAGACTTATGCGATGTTTCGTCTCTGAATTCTTTGGCAGATTTTGCTGAAAAATAACATTCAGGTATCCACCACCTATAGAAATATCTCCTTTATAGATGAATAAAGGGTCATTCCCATAATCATTTTCACTGCCGGGCGCCATTGTTTCAACAACTTTAGTCAATGCATTGCGTATACTCAGAAGTTTAACGGCATGGTCGTAACCCTGGTAATTATCATAAAGAGGGTTGAATACTGTTAAAACTCTTTGTCCGTCAACAGGCTGATACCATCCCAAATCAATATTAACCGGCCATAGTGTTCCCCAAGTATCAGAAACAAGATAAAAGGCATTCCCCGTCACACGTACTGTCGACCAGTTCGGATACGAAATATCACCAATAGAATATCCATCGTTATCATCACAAGATGACAAGACAGGAAGAATTAATAAGCAAGCCGCTATAAAAAGCCAACGTAATTTTTTCATAATTAAAGTCCTTTTAGTTATAGTTTTATTCTAATATCAACCGATCTCTGAATTTCTATACCCTTAAAACGAAGATAACCGGGCACTTACTGCACCGGCTATCTCTATTTTGACTTTTTTTAAAAAAGCAAGTTACGACTTCTTAACTTTTAGCAAGTTTACCATTTTATTTGCAGCCTTATCGGGAGCTCCCGGTTCACCCAAGTACTTTGCAACAGTAGCATATCCTGAAAGCATCTTTTCTCGATAGTGATTATCATGCAGTATCCGCTCTAATTCAGCACGAATGCCATTGACAGTCATCGTGTCGGCTACCAGTTCTTTTACTACTTCATAATCAGCAACAAGATTAACCAATGAAATATACTTCACTTTTAACAAATGTTTCTTCAAAAAAGCAATTACTTTACCAATAGGAGTGTGATAACAAACGGCTTGCGGCACTCCGAATAAAGCGGTTTCCAAAGTTGCCGTACCGGAAGTAACTAAAGCTGCCTCGGAATTCATCAGCAGACGATAGGTCTCCCCAAAAAGAATCTTAACATCAGAAGAGCCCAATACACTGTCATAATAGTCACGAGTAATACCAGGTGCACCGGCAATAACCAATTGATAATCATTAAATATAGAAGCCGCTTTAATCATATCCGGCAGATTATCTTTTATCTCTTGCTTCCGGCTCCCTGCCAACAGAGCAATAATCGGCTTGGATGATAACTCATTCTCCCGCAAAAAATCCGTTTTACTTTCACTATATCCTTTTCGAAAAGCTTCAACCTCATCAAGAGTAGGATTCCCTACATAATGAACAGCATATTGATGCTTCTTAAAGAAATCAACTTCGAAAGGCAAGATTGAGAATAGCTCATCAATATCTCTCTTTATATTCTTTATGCGATATTCTTTCCATGCCCATATCTTAGGAGAAATATAATAATAAACAGGTATGTTCGTCTGAGATTTAATGTAGCTGGCTATTTTAAGATTAAAGCCCGGATAATCGACCAATATCAAGACATCGGGCTGCCAAGAGATTATATCTTCCCGACAGCGTTTCATATTCGCCAAGATAGTCCTTAAGTGCAACAACACTGGAATAAATCCCATATAGGCGAGATCTCTGTAATGCTTCACTAAAGTCCCGCCGACATTTTGCATCATATCGCCACCGAAGAAACGGAAATCCGCTTGATCATCCTCTTTCTTCAAAGCCTCCATCAGTTGAGAGGCATGAAGATCGCCGGATGCCTCGCCTACTATCAAATAATACTTCATTTGAGTAAATCTATAAGATTATCAAATCTCAGAACCACGTTTTCAATTCGTCTATCAGACCGTATGCAGTTACATCAACCGTAGTTGGGGTAATAGCAACATAACCGTTTTCCAAAGCCCAGTGATCGCTCTTCTCATTTTTAATGTCAGTACCTTCAAATTCACCAGTCATCCAATAATAGGAAGAGCCTCCTCTATTTGTCAGATTCTCCCACTCATTAACCCACAATCCTTTGGCTTGCTCGCAGATTCTAACACCTTTTAACTCCTTGGTATCAGGTATATTCACATTAAGGCAAGTTAACGAAGGAAGGCCTTTCTCAAGCACACGAGCTGCAATTTCGCGAATATATTTACCTCCCGGCTCAAAATCGGCATCGGGAGCGTGATTACAGAGAGAGAATCCAATGGAAGGAACACCTTTTAAGCATCCTTCAATAGCCGCTCCCATTGTCCCGGAATAATGTACGTTAACAGAAGAGTTATCACCATGATTAATACCGGACACCACTAAATCGGGCTTGCGATCAAGGACTGTATGAAATGCCAACTTAACACAATCGGCGGGAGTTCCAGAACATTTATAAAAAGATACACCCACTTCCCTGCGAAGCAACTTATAACTAACCGGTTCGGTGACTGTAATTGCCGACGCACTACCCGAGCGGGCAGTGTCAGGAGCCATAACAACAATCTCACCGAGAGGGCGTAGATACTTGATAAGTTCACTGATCCCTTTCGAGATAATCCCATCATCATTCGAAACCAATATCAAAGGTCGCTTATTTTCCATAACTATAATATTATACTATATGTTTTGTACAAAAGTAAGGAAAAAGCCGGAGCCTCTTTGCTTAAAAAAGAAAAAACATAAACGATACAGGCGTTTACAAATCTTAATCTTCTGCAAGCGAGCCAAAAAGAGTGTTTCTATATCATATAATTCTGTATATTTGCAACTCAAAAGGAAAAGTGTATATCAATCTGGCAGATATGTTTGAAGAGCAAGTGATGTTGAGTTATTAACAAAAGAGCCAACTTATCAACAAATATCGCAATCTTTCCTTTTTTCGTATAGGCACTATTCGGAATAATCATTTATTTCGCTGCCGATAAAGATAAAAAAATATGGGAAAAATTATTGCTTTAGCAAACCAAAAAGGAGGAGTAGGAAAAACTACAACGACAATTAATCTTGCCGCCTCACTTGCTACGCTGGAAAAAAAGGTTCTTGTTGTGGACGCTGACCCTCAGGCAAATGCTTCCTCAGGTTTAGGAGTCGACATCAAACAAGCTGAATGTACCATTTATGAATGTATCATTGACGGAGCAAACGTACATGATGCTATTCATGACACTGAAATTGAAACATTGAAAGTGATTTCCTCCCACATTAATCTTGTTGGTGCGGAAATTGAAATGCTTAATCTTAAAAGTAGAGAAAGAATACTGAAAAACGTATTGTCTACACTGAAAGATGATTTCGATTATATCCTTATTGATTGCTCACCTTCACTCGGTTTAATCACTGTAAATGCGTTAACAGCAGCCGACTCGGTTATCATACCGGTGCAAGCCGAATACTTTGCATTGGAAGGAATCAGCAAGTTGCTCAATACCATTAAAATTATCAAATCGAAACTAAATCCATCTTTGGAAATCGAAGGATTCCTTTTGACGATGTATGATTCACGCCTTCGCCAAGCAAATCAAATATATGATGAGGTCAAGCGTCATTTCCAGGAATTGGTATTCAACACGGTAATACAACGTAACGTGAAGTTGAGTGAGGCTCCAAGTTATGGTATGCCTACTATTTTGTATGATGCAGAATCTACAGGAGCCAAAAATTATATGGCACTTGCTAAAGAACTGATTAAACGTAACACTCATTAAAAAGAAAGTACTATGGCACAGAAAAGAAATGCATTAGGACGGGGATTGGATGCCCTACTTTCAATGGATGAGATTCAGACAGAAGGTTCCTCTTCTATTAATGAAATCGAACTTTCTAAAATATCCGTAAATCCTAATCAACCACGTCGTGATTTCGACCAGACTGCATTGCAAGAATTGGCGGATTCTATTTGCGAAATTGGCATTATACAACCGATTACTTTACGTAAGTTATCCGATAATGAGTATCAAATAATTGCCGGTGAACGACGCTTCAGAGCTTCACAATTAGCCGGCCTCACAAGTATCCCTGCCTATATTCGTACGGCAGATGATGAGAATGTGATGGAAATGGCACTCATTGAGAATATCCAGCGTGAAGATCTGAACTCTGTAGAAATTGCCTTGGCTTATCAGCATTTACTCGAACAATATGGCCTTACACAGGAAAGGCTTAGTGAACGTGTAGGCAAAAAACGTACTACGATTGCCAATTACCTCCGCTTACTTAAACTTCCCGCTCCTATTCAGATGGGACTGCAATACAAGCAAATAGACATGGGCCATGCCCGTGCATTATTAGCACTGAATGAACCGAAACTGCAAGTTAAAGTTTTTGAAGAAATTATAGAGCATGGATACTCGGTTCGTAGAGTAGAAGAAATTGTAAAATCATTGAGCGAAGGAGAAACGATAAAAAGCGGTGCAAAACGAATTGCACCTAAACGGGCTAAACTCCCGGCTGAGTTTAGTGTGCTTAAAAAGCAGCTTTCGGGTTTCTTTAATACGAAAGTGCAATTAACTTGCTCCGAGAAAGGTAAAGGAAAAATCAGTATTCCGTTCAGTAACGAAGAAGAATTGGAGCGTATCATAGGTATCCTTGATACACTGAAGAAGTAAATGATTAGAATTAAAAACATATACCGATGGCGTATCGTTTTACTACTCTGTTTATTTGAAACAGTAGGTATTGCCATGTACGGACAAAATCATCCCAGAGCTGCGGCAAAGCGGATGCAAAAGGAAGCGACAGACTCCCTGAATATTTCAAAGAAGGCAAGTGAAACAAAAGACAAATTACTTAAGGATAAGAAAAAGGTTGAAACAGCAGTTATAGCTGCAGACAGTATAATAGGTGACAGCATTGCAACAGAGAATAGGCATAAATTGAAAGAATTGACAACCAAAGTTACTCCGAATGTTGCATTGGTTCCTTCTGACAGTATACAAGCTGCTCTGAATAAAAAGATATGGACCCCAAATCCGGTAAAAGCCACATGGTTGGCTTTAGTTATTCCCGGAGGAGGACAAATATACAATAGAAAATATTGGAAGTTACCTATTATTTATGGAGGATTTGCAGGATGTGCTTATGCATTGAGTTGGAATAATAAGATGTACAAGGACTACATGCAAGCCTATAAAGATGCAAGAGATGAGAAGTGGGAGTCGACCAGTATAACCGACTTAATACCACCGGGATATAACATTTCACATGAGCAGCTGACAACCATATTACAGAAACGTAAAAACTTGTATCGCCGCTATAGGGACATGAGTATCTTTGCTTTTATCGGGGTATATTTAATTTCGGTTATTGATGCTTATGTGGATGCTGAGCTATCAAATTTCGATATATCTCCAGACCTCAGCATGCGTATAGAACCGGCTGTTATTAACAATCAATTTGGAAAAATGACCTCAAACCGATCTCTTGGAGTACAATGTAGTTTCCGGTTTTAGCTAAGTGATTCACTAAGAAATAGACACATGAAGAATAAATATATAACAAGCATGAAGAATTTTATAACCTCACTCTTTTTCTGTTTACCACTCTTTATTTCGCAAGTCAATGCACAGGAAAGCGTAGAAGTAGTTGTCCGCCAAAACGGAAAAGAACGCGCCGAAAGCATTCAGCTACCTAAAAGTATGACGTACCCTTTAGATAGCTTGTTCAGTGACTGGAAAGCGAAGAATTATATTGATTTGGGAAAAGATTGTAGTACCTCAACTGAAAATCCACACTTTGCTGACTCCGTATATATCGATCGACTATCACGCATCCCATCAGTCATGGAAATGCCTTACAACGATGCTGTAAGGAAGTTCATTGACATGTACACCGGTCGCCTTCGTAATCAAGTAGCTTTCATGTTAAGCGCATGCAATTTCTATATGCCTATTTTTGAAGAAGCATTGGATGCTTACGGATTGCCATTAGAACTCAAATACCTCCCCATTATAGAATCCGCTTTAAATCCCTCGGCTGTATCCAGAGTTGGTGCATGCGGATTATGGCAGTTTATGCTTCATACCGGAAAAATGTATGGTTTGGAAAGCAATAGCCTCGTTGATGAACGCCGTGATCCGATAAAAGCTAGTTGGGCAGCTGCTCGTTACTTAAAAGACATGTATGGTATCTACGGAGACTGGAATCTTGTTATTGCTGCATACAATTGCGGCCCCGGAACAATAAACAAAGCAGTTCGCCGTGCGGGAGGGAAAACCGACTATTGGGAAATATTCAACTACTTACCCAAAGAAACACGCGGATATGTGCCTGCTTTTATTGCTGCCAATTACGTAATGACTTACTATTGCAAGCATAATATCTGTCCGATGGAAACCAATATTCCTGATGCTACAGATACAATTCAGATAAATCGTGATGTACATTTCGAACAGATAGCCAATGTGTGCGGCGTCAGCTTTGATGAAATAAAGAGTCTTAACCCTCAATACAAAAGATATATCATTCCGGGAGACAGTAAACCGCAAACTCTTCGTCTACCTCTCAACTATATCAGTAAATTCATTGATAATCAAGACAGCGTATACGCTTACCGACGTGACGAGATTTTATCCAATCGTAAAACAGTAGCAGTACCCGAAAGTCCGGTTGCATATTCCAGACCTTCACGCAAGAAAGCTAGAATAGCTACACATAAGATACAAAGCGGTGAAAGTTTATCAACAATTGCTGATAGATACGGCGTGAGTGTAAAGCAACTAAAACGCTGGAATAAAATAAAGGGTAATAATATCGCTGCAGGAAAGCGCCTTAAGATACATAAATAAAAAAAGAAGAGGATTGCATCCTATTTTATTTTGACTATTTTTGTAATCGCAATACTAAAAAGCGTATTATGGAAGACAGCTTGAGCCAAAAAGATATAAAAGAGAAAAGTGAAGAAGAAATGATTGAACAGGCCTTTCAAGGTCTGTTGAATGATTATTTGGCTACTAAGCATCGTAAACGCGTTGAAATTATCACCAAGGCTTTTAATTTTGCAAATCAAGCTCACAAAGGTGTCAAGAGACGTTCGGGTGAGCCCTACATTTTACATCCGATTGCTGTTGCAAAAATTGTCTGTAATGAGATTGGTTTGGGATCAACTTCCATTTGCGCAGCTCTATTACATGATGTTGTTGAAGACACCGACTATACAGTAGAAGATATTGATAATATTTTCGGTCCTAAAATAGCTCAAATCGTTGATGGGCTTACAAAAATAGCCGGTGGAATCTTTGGAGATCACGCTTCCGCACAAGCAGAAAACTTCAAGAAGCTACTGCTCACAATGTCCGACGATATCCGCGTTATTCTGATAAAAATTGCTGATCGTCTGCATAATATGCGTACGCTCGGTTCCATGCTACCTAACAAGCAATTTAAAATTGCCGGTGAAACTCTATACATCTATGCACCTTTAGCTAATCGTCTCGGATTAAACAAAATAAAGACCGAGCTGGAGAACCTCAGCTTTCGTTACGAGCATCCTGAAGAATACCGCGAAATTGAAGAAAAACTTCAAGAAACCGCAGTAGAACGAGATAAAGTTTTCAAAGAGTTCACTACTCCTATCCAGGAACAACTGGATAAAATGGGGTTGAAATACAGAATCATGGCACGCGTCAAATCTATCTACTCCATTTGGAATAAAATGCAGACAAAGCATGTTCCATTTGAAGAAATATATGACTTGCTTGCGGTACGCATAATCTTTGAACCTCGCAACCCCGATGAAGAGCTAAATGATTGTTTTGATATCTATGTCTCCATATCCAAAATATATAAGCCTCATCCGGACCGTCTTCGTGACTGGGTAAGCCATCCGAAGGCTAACGGATATCAAGCCCTACACGTAACCCTGATGGGGAATAACGGGCAATGGATTGAAGTACAAATCCGTAGCGAACGAATGGATGATGTGGCCGAACAAGGATTTGCCGCACATTGGAAATATAAAGAAGGAGGAGGTAGCGAAGACGAAGGCGAACTCGAGAAATGGCTCAAAACCATTAAAGAGATCCTTGATGATCCCCAGCCTGATGCAATTGACTTTCTCGATACTATTAAATTGAACTTGTTTGCATCGGAAATTTTTGTGTTTACTCCCAAGGGAGAATTAAAAACTATGCCTCAAAATTCAACGGCATTAGATTTTGCTTTTTCACTTCATACGGATATAGGAAGCCATTGCATTGGCGCAAAAGTCAATCACAAGCTTGTCCCTTTAAGCCATAAACTGCAGAGTGGAGACCAAGTGGAGATCCTGACTTCTAAGTCTCAGCGTGTTCAACCGCAATGGGAAGTATTTGCCACTACAGCTAAAGCCAGAGCTAAGATTGCCGCAATATTGCGTAAAGAGCAAAGAAGTAATCAGAAAAAAGGAGAGAAACTCTTAAATGAATTCCTTAAAAATGAAGATACCCGCCTTGAAGATATTATCATGGAAAAATTGTGCAAGTTGCACAACATGAGAAATTTCGAGGAGTTTCTAGCTTCTATAGGAAGCGGCAAGATTCTACTTGGCGATGCCGACAGAAATACAATCAAAGAAAAGCAAGGTACAAACTGGAAAAAGTATCTCACATTCTCTTTTGGAGGCAATAAAGAAGTTAAAGTGCCCGAAATGGAGAAACTTCTACCCGCTCCCTTAACAGAAAAGATTAATCCAAAGCAAGTACTTAAGCTAACAGATGAGGATATCCAAAAGAAGTATATCATGGCAGATTGTTGCCACCCGATACCGGGAGACGACGTATTGGGATATATAGATGAAAATGAACGTGTTATCATCCACAAGCGACAGTGTCCGGTAGCTGCTCGCCTAAAGAGTAGTTATGGTAATCGCATTCTAGCCACTGAATGGGATACTCATAAAGGTCTCTCTTGCCTTGTAAACATCTACATCAAAGGGATAGATTCAATGGGACTACTTAATGAAGTGACACAAGTAATTTCCAGACAGCTGAATGTGAATATCAGAAAACTGACCATCGAAACAAATGACGGTATTTTCGAAGGAAATATCCAATTATACGTGCATGATGTTGATGATGTGAAAAAGATCTGCAATAACCTGAAACTGGTACAGAATATCAAGCAGGTCACTCGTGTAGAAGGATAATTGTTACTGCCCGCCGTTACGGCTTTCCTCTTTTACGTTATCCTCTAATTTTTCCACTTGCTCATAAGTGAAACCATCCAAAGCTATCTTCATATTCAAGAGCTCCGCACGAATACATTTCAGTTTCTCTACTACCTCAAAATTTTGCAAAGTAGCTTCTTTGTTATCTTTCATTCGCTGCCGAGCTCCAGGAATTGTCATTCCTCTCTCTTTCACCAAATGATAGATTAGTCTCACAACTTCAATGTCTTCCTTACGATATTGGCGTACTCCACGTCCACCTTTTTTAGGCTCCAATTGTGGAAATTCTTTTTCCCAAAAGCGCAATAGCGACTCATTCACATCGAATATTTGAGCAACCTCGCTAATCGAATAATAAAGCTTCAGATCTTTATCTTTATTCAGCATACATCTTTTTTATATTAGAATGTTACATTAAATCTAGTCAAACACTTTACCATGATTTGCAGCAATCCTGATCATACGATCATAATCGTCCGCACTCAGATCCATAAAATAATAATTCACAGGATTCACAATCTGTCCCTTAACATGAACCTCATAGTGTAAATGCGGTCCGGTACTTTTTCCAGTGCTTCCTACCCCACCGATTACCTCTCCACGCACAACCCGCTTGCCTACCTTTGTATGAAAATCGCGCAAATGCGCATAAACAGTCCGGTATCCAAAGCCGTGATCAATTTCGATTGTATTACCCAGACCAGATTCCCATCCTACTCTCACAATAATTCCATCACCGGTAGCATAAACATCCGTACCCGGATGAGCTGAGAAATCCATCCCCGCATGAAACTTAAGAGTTCCATATATAGGATCTATACGTGTACCATACCCGGAGGCAGTCTGGCGAAGATCTTTATTCGAAATGGGCTGAATAGCCGGAATACACTTCAGCATTTTATCATGACTCTTACACATCGCCACCACATCATCAAAAGAGCGCGACTGGATATAGAGTTGCTTTCTCAACATATCGGCTTTCTGCGTCGTATTTATTACCAAATCAGCATTAGGCATATTCATCAAGTGCTCATAACGATTAGTGCTTTCATAGCCGGCTTGCCTAATAACCGACGAAACAGGATCTGCTTGGAAAATGACACGATAAAGATTGTCATCACGCTGCTGAATATCCTGCAAAACCTCCAGAATTCCATCCAGACGATGAGAGAGCACATTATATTGCGCTAAAAGCTGACTATTGCCTTTGCGCAATTCCTTCTCGGAAGGCGAACCAAAGATAATCAACAACACAATAAAACATCCGACTCCCAAACCCATCCCGACAAATAAACGGCGTAATATACTCAACGCCCGCTGACGGACAGTCGGATAAATACGGTCATAAGTCTGCGTCCGCGGGTTATAAATATAGTATACTTTGCGCATCTAATGGAAATATTTCGCAGGTTGATAAAGCAAAAGTAATAAAAACAAGCTATCTTTGCGATGTTTTTTCAAGATTATTAACCTCAAGGATAGAGACATAGAGTATGTTGACTGCTAATGAAATCAGAGATTCTTTCAAGAATTTCTTTGAGTCGAAAGGACATCAGGTTGTACCTTCGGCTCCAATGGTGATAAAAGATGACCCTACATTGATGTTTACCAATGCAGGTATGAACCAATTCAAAGACATCATTTTGGGTAACCACCCGGCAAAATATAAGAGAGTCGCGGACTCACAAAAATGTTTGCGTGTAAGCGGTAAGCATAACGATTTGGAGGAAGTCGGGCACGATACATACCACCATACGATGTTTGAAATGTTGGGAAACTGGTCGTTTGGCGATTACTTCAAAAAAGAAGCTATCTTTTGGGCATGGGAGTATTTGGTAGACGTATTAAAACTCGATCCTACCCATCTATATGCAACCGTATTCGAAGGTAGCCCCGAAGAAGGATTACAACGTGATGATGAAGCAGCATCCTATTGGGAACAATTTCTGCCGAAAGACCATATTATAAATGGTAACAAACACGATAACTTTTGGGAAATGGGTGATACAGGGCCATGTGGACCTTGTTCAGAAATCCACATCGACTTACGCCCTGCCGAAGAACGTGCCAAAGTATCCGGTCGCGACTTGGTAAATCATGACCATCCACAGGTTATTGAAATCTGGAATCTGGTATTTATGCAATATAACCGTAAAGCTGACAGTAGCTTAGAACCACTCCCTGCAAAAGTAATTGATACCGGGATGGGATTTGAGCGTCTTTGTATGGCTTTACAGGGAAAAACATCAAACTATGATACGGACGTATTCCAGCCGATAATTCAGGCTATTGCAAATTTGGCCGGCACCTCATACGGTGTTGATAAGCAAAAGGATATAGCCATGCGCGTAATTGCCGATCATATCCGTACTATTTCTTTCTCCATTACCGACGGACAATTGCCAAGTAATGCAAAAGCCGGTTATGTTATCCGCCGCATTCTCCGCCGTGCCGTACGCTACGGATATACTTTCCTCGGACAGAAACAAGCCTTTATGTATAAACTACTTCCTGTATTAATAGGGAATATGGGTGGAGCTTATCCTGAACTCATTGCACAGAAAGACTTAATTGAGAAAGTAATCAAAGAAGAAGAAGATTCATTCCTCCGCACGTTAGAGACAGGTATCCGTCTATTGGACAAAACCATGGAAGATGCTAAGGCTTCCGGTAAAACAATAATCAATGGAAAAGATGCTTTCACCCTTTACGATACTTTCGGTTTCCCCTTGGACTTGACCGAACTGATCCTCCGTGAAAACAATATGACTGTTGACATCGCTGCGTTTGACGCCGAAATGCAACAACAAAAACAGCGTGCCCGTAATGCTGCCGCTATTGAAACCGGTGACTGGATTATACTTAAAGAAGGTACAACCGAATTTATAGGTTATGATTTCACTGAATATGAAACATCCATCCTTCGCTATCGCCAGGTAAAGCAAAAGAACCAGACTCTATATCAAATCGTATTGGATTACACCCCTTTCTATGCAGAGAGTGGTGGGCAGGTAGGTGATACGGGAGCCTTAGTCAGCGAATTTGAAACCATAGAGGTGATTGATACAAAAAAAGAAAACAATCTGCCTATACATATTGCCAAGAAATTACCGGAACATCCTGAAGCTCCGATGATGGCTTGCGTAGATACAGATAAGCGTGCTGCTTGCGCTGCTAACCACTCTGCAACCCACTTGTTGGATGAAGCCTTACGCGAAGTCCTGGGCGAGCATGTTGAGCAAAAAGGCTCCCTGGTAACACCCGATTCGCTTCGTTTCGACTTTTCTCACTTCCAAAAGGTCAGCGATGAAGAAATTCGCCAAGTAGAACACATGGTTAACGCCAAGATAAGAGCAAATATTCCTCTGAAAGAATATCGCAACATGCCAATTGAAGATGCCAAAGAATTAGGAGCTATTGCTCTCTTTGGTGAGAAGTACGGCGATCACGTTCGTGTTATCCAATTCGGCTCTTCAGTTGAATTCTGTGGAGGTACTCATGTTGCAGCAACAGGCAACATCGGTATGGTGAAGATTATTTCCGAAAGTTCCGTTGCCGCAGGTGTACGCCGTATCGAGGCTTATACAGGAGCACGAGTTGAAGAAATGATGGATATCGTACAAGACACGTTGCGTGACTTAAAGGGGCTTTTCAACAATGCTCCCGACTTGATTGGAACAATCACTAAGTATATTGATGAAAATGCAGGCTTAAAGAAACAGATTGATGATTTCATGAAGGAGAAAGAAGGACAATTGAAAGAGAGACTTCTTAAGAATATTCAAGAGATCAATGGCGTCAAAGTCATTAAGTGTTGTGCGCCCATACCTGCTGAAGCTGCTAAGAATATTGCATTCCAACTTCGTGGAGAAATAACAGAGAATCTGTTTTTTGTTGCCGGAACGGTTTACGAGAATAAGCCCATGCTAACCGTTATGTTAAGCGATAACCTGGTAGCAGGAGGCTTGAAAGCAGGCAATCTTGTTAAAGAAGCAGCTAAATTGATCCAAGGTGGTGGTGGCGGACAGCCACATTTTGCAACCGCCGGAGGGAAAAACCCGGATGGCATTAACGCAGCGGTAGACAAGGTGATAGAACTTGCCGGACTATAAATGATATTTAAATAAAGAATAAGCGGGAAAAGTATTTTTCCCGCTTATTCTTTTATCAAGCTTTTCTTTAAAGAAAAACATAATATTCGGTTTTGCCCAAAGTAATATTATTTACTTTTATAATTTTGATTAGGCCTGAATTTCCCATTTTCATAAATCATTGGGATTAAACCTGGTCGGCAAGTGGTCTTATACTCGGCAGCCTGTCCACCGCGTGGGTTAAAAAATAATGTAGCCCACCAATTGCCATCCTTAGCCTGAAATAAATTATTATGCCCTCCCCCTGTTATGGCATTATAACGTTCATTATAGGGCCCATATACATTATCGGAAGTTGCAATGATGCAATCATAACTATAACGCGTTTCTTGAGAATTTACTCCTGCCTTCTCAATGTAAGTATCACCTTCGGGCGTCCGATGAGACCATATAGCTTGGACTAAATGATATTTATTATCATATTTGAAGATAAATGCCCCTTCTATATATGGTTCAGGATCATATTTCTTTTCATCCAAAGTCCGCAGTTCCTCTGCGAGACCACTAATATCAGTTTTCATACGAGCAATGTAATGGTTATGTCCAATAAAATAAACCGTTCCATCAGTATCCTCAAATAAACTACCATCAATATTGGGAAATAAAGGTTTATCCTTATTCCCCTCAATATTAACATAAGGTCCTTCAGGCTTTCCGGAAATGCTTTTCAGTATAAAAGAGCCTTTTCCACTTGCGGATTCGTTCATACATGCCACAAGAAACCAGTTTTTAACGCTTTTAATATAGTGTAATTCAGGAGCCCATACCGCATGAAAACGATTGTCTAGAGGATCTCCATTGATCGATCTTTTGGCATATCGCTCACTTTTACCATATATCTTCGGATTCTTTTGCCATGTTCCATCCTTTTCCATAGACCAAATGAGACCTCTTGGCTCCCAATTCTTCATGTCTTTGGACCGCCATAAATACAATCCATCATTCCAATCCCAACAATGCATCTGCCCAGGGAAAACTCGATTAGGATCAGCTGTTGTTCCAGTCATATAATAATACTCATCCGGTCCCAATGTTACCCAAGTATCACGCATCCAATAATCAAAAGCCGGCTGGACAAACTGAGGTATCCGTAACTTTTCATCAAAAGTATCAGCAAGCCCATATTTTTGCGCAAATACACTAGTCAGTCCCATATATAACCCTATACAAGAAAAAAACACAAATCGCAAAATCAACTTCATATATCCTCTTTTTTTAGTTGTTTAGTATCAGTTTCTATCTGAGATCAATTGTTTTTATTTTTTAAAGCGATATATCACCATTGACGCAGGCTCCAACTCCAAAGATTTATTCAAATCTAATGTGACTTCAGATTCCACTGGCTTAACCAAATTAGGATTATCAGGCGTATTTTCTTTCCCAAAAGACAAAACCAAGCTTGTTTGGTGAGCTTTTACCGGATGTTTAAAACCTAATACATTACTCTCAAGGGAAACTTTTTTATCTTGTAGATTAATCAACTTCAAAATATATTGTTTACCTGCAGTATCATACCCCATAGTGACAAATATATTTTGCAGACCTTTCATGTCCTTAATCGAAGCATCGACACAAATGTCGAAAGTGTTATCTCGAAACATCTTTGATAAATAAAAGAAAGAAGTCTTCACGCTGCAGTTTACTCCATCAATAAGCATTGGAAGAGGCGTAATCCGATGCTCCATAAAATCCCAATGTCTCATCACCGGGCGCTCTGCAAAGAGAGGACTTAAATCACCATTACGTTCCATCGACATACGCACTGCCCCAGTAGCCAACAAATTATAAGGATATTTACCATCAATTCCTAATTCACCAATAAATATATCAGCTACTCCTCGCTTATAATTATCAAAACGATAATGTTGCCTACATGCCCATTCAATAGATTGATAAAAATGTTCGTCGAAGACTTTCACATTTCCCGGATTAGGAAAATGTGCGATATCTTTTCTTTTATCATCATTCTCTTTTCCGATAATACTATTTGCTATATATATAAGATTTGGATATTTTGCAGATAGAGCCTTATATATTTTTTCATAACGTTCCCAATATACAGGCCCAAAATCTTCATTCCCTATTTCTATATACTTCAAAGGAAAAGTCTTGGGATGCCCATTCTGAGCACGTTTAGCACCCCATACAGTAGTGGTATCACCAATCGCATATTCTATCGCATCCAAAGCATCTTGAATATAGTCATTTAAATTTACACTAGGTTGTTCAAAATTCCATGGAGAGGACTGCTTCACCCACCCTGTGCAAATCATACCCGTAGGAAGAACATACATTGCATCTGCCCCTACGTATTCACATAACTCATAGAATTCATGATAGCCAATTCCATCTGTTCGATAAAAAGGAGCCCATTTACTCCACTTACCTGGCCGATTCTCGATAGGTCCCAATGTCTCTTTCCAATGATACATAGTTTCCTCATTCACCCCATGAACAATGCATCCACCCGGAAAACGGATAAAGCTCGGAGCAAAATCTTTCAAGTTCTGCACAATGTCTTTACGAAACACAGATTTCCCATCATTCCATGTATCAGAAGGGAATAAAGAAACAACATCTACCTGAAACTGCCCTTTCGTTAGAGGTTGAATAGCCAACATTCCACGTTCGATCTTCTTCTCTGGTTTTAACTCAGCAGTATACTTAGCCCAAGCCCCATCTTTCAGATTAAAATCTACGACATTGCTTACACAAGAGCCACGTTCATCAACAAGAAAAACTCGTAATGGAGCAGAGTAATTTCTATTCTTCAAAAAAAGAGAAAGTTTATATGATACATTTGCATCAAAATTCATTCCATAATACCCCCGGTTAAGGATCATCGCATTCTTATAATTTGTAATATCCCCTGTAACATTAACCAACATGGAATATTTATTTTGGTCACTCATTGGATCAATATTCGTGCGATTAATAAATATGGGAGCATAAGATAATGGAGAAGTTGTCCACCCAATCAGTGGATCAGCGGTATATACGTCCTTTTCTTTGGTACGTGGTGCCGGAATATTTTCGTAAATTCCATTTTTTACAGACAATCCCTCAGGAGGAGTTGCTTCTTCAAATGAACGATTCCTCACAAGTTCAGCATGCAAAGCACCCTCTCCCATCATACCGATTTCCTCATAATGGAAACCATATTTCACTGGATTTACCTTGTGGGTTTTTGACTTATTAATATACAGAGTTCCATCAGGTACAGAAGTGTTGCTCCCATACGTAAAAGGAATAAGCCAAAATAAGCCAATACCAAAAGCCAAAGATTTTAATGTCATATTAGTCATTGTATTGATTTTAAAAATTCACTGTAAAAGTCACTTTTTCAATCCATAAATGACAGAAAAATAATGTTTAATACCTGCAATCATGTATAAAAACAATCATGCAGACAGTAAACTGAACATAGTTACTATCCGTTTGAACATAATAGCGACTATCGAAAACAAAAAAAATTATAACTTTGATCTTGAAATTAAATCAATATATCCATGAAAATTCACTATCTTAAAACAGTGGCTTTATGCTGTTTTATTATTTTCAATATAAGCATATCAACAGGACAAATTCTGTATAGTAATATACGTTTCAAGCAGTTAACTACCACTGAAGGTCTTCCCCATAACACGATTAATACAATTGCACAGGATAATCGGGGATTTATGTGGTTTGGTACACGCAATGGTCTATGCCGATATGACGGTTATACTATTACTTCGTTTTCACATAACATCGCTGACTCCACTTCGCTTTGTCACAACTTCATTACCCGCTTGTATAACGATTCATTCCGTGACTTACTATGGATATCTACAGATCAAGGAATCTGCAACTATAATTATCGGACAGAAGATTTCACACATTATTTAATCAAAGGTAATACCAAAGAGGACGTCTGCTTTCTGAATACAAGTAATCACATACTTTTAGCAGGTTGCAGTAACGGCCTTTATCAATATAATAAAAAGAAAGATTCATTCACTCCATTCTTATTGAATAGCAGCAACACACATATCAAGTACTTTGCAGAAGATAAGAATAAGTGCCTATGGATCGATACGAATAGAGGATTGATGAAATATGATTTAATTAAAAGGCGAATTATCGAACTACCCTCCTCTATCAAACCAATTGCAAAGAATTGCAGTAATACAATCCTCATTTCTCCCGACCAAATTTTACTCAATAATAATAACAGCTGCTTTATCTATAACATAACAGACAACACTCTATCCAATTTATCAAAAGACACCTTTATAAAAGACTTTCGATGCGCAACCACAGATTATACAGGCAACATCTGGATCGGAACGGAATATGGCATTTATATATTCAATAAGCATTATAAACGAATTGCCCACTACGAACAGTCTGAACAAGATTTGAGTGCTTTAAACGATTCGCCTATTTATAGTCTTTACCAAGACAAGGCTCACAATATGTGGGCGGGGACTTATTTCGGTGGAGTCAATTATTACATATTTGGTTCGGACCGTTTCCGAATATATCCTTATGGAAATAGCTTCAACCATCTAAGTGGAAAAGCTGTACGTCAAATAATCAATGCTCCGAACAACAGTCTATATATTGCTACTGAAGATGGAGGGTTAAATTATTTAAATGAGAATAAAGAGATTACGCGGTCGGAGCGACTACATAAAAAGATGCATATAAATGCCAAAAATGTCCATTCCCTATGGCTTGACAAGAATAAGAGCTTATGGATCGGATTGTTTTTAAAAGGAGTTATCCACTATATACCAAGTTCAAACCGGACCATTGATTACAACTTACTAACAGAAGCTGGTTCTTCTGGCTTCTGCATTATGGAAGACAAAAACGATCATATCTGGTACGGAGGTCCTTCAGGCTTATATCTTATTAATAAAAAAAAGGAAAAATCATCCCCTATAAAAATAACATCTCTCCGCGTTTTCAGTATAAATTATTATAATGACAGTATACTATGGGCCGGAACGCGAAAAGCAGGAATATATCAAATAAATACACATACATTACAAGTGAGGCCGAACCATATACTACCTTACATGAATCTTTATATTACTTACATATATCCCGATTCACACAAACAGATATGGGTAGGAACAGATAATAACGGCTTATTTTTATTAAACCATAAGGGGCAAATCATAAGATCTTATACAAACGAGCAACTAGGTTCCAACGCGATTAAAGGTATCGTAGAAGATAATATGCAAAATATCTGGATAGGTACCGGAAGTGGACTTTGCTGCATTAATCCAAAGACGCAACTCGTTAATAGATATACCACCGCCGACGGATTGCCCATCAATCAGTTTAATTACTCATCGGCATGTAAAAAAAGCGATGGAGAACTCTATTTCGGAACCATCAATGGAATGATTTCTTTCCATCCGGAACAGGTGCGATCAATAACTTCCCATTTTGATATTGTATTAACCGGGATATGGAGTGGCAATGAATATATGTCACCCAACAACGAAAAAGCCTTTTTGCCATCCTCTGTATCTGAAAGCACATCAATTACCTTAACGCATCAGCAAGCCCAATCACTACGTCTTGAATATACCGGATTGAATTATCAATACAGTAATAACACCCAATATGCCATGAAAATGGAAGGTATAGATAAAGATTGGCAATTTGTCGGGAACCAGCATCAAGTTCGTTTTTCTAATCTTCCATCAGGGAAATATATCTTAAGGATCAAAGCAAGTAAAGACGGGATTCACTGGGACGAGGCAGGACAAAAAAACTTAATCATAAGAGTACTTCCACCATGGTGGTTATCTACCTGGGCATATATCTTTTACACGATACTTTCTTCATTTATTATTTATATAGCCTATAAATATACCAAATCACGTATCATCTTACTCATGAAATTAAAAACTGAGCATGAACGGCGGCTCAATATGGAAAAGATGAATCAACAAAAGACCAGCTTTTTCACTTATATATCACATGATTTAAAAACTCCGTTAACATTGATCTTATCACCTCTTCAACGTTTAATACAGCAAGTTGAGATAAATAATAACGATAAAGATAAATTAGAAGTAATCTACCGGAATGCAAGCCGAATGAATTATCTGATTGATGAGTTATTAACATTCAGTAAAATAGAAATGAAACAAATGCATATCAGCGTTCGTAAAGGAAACATGATGCATTTTCTAGATGAAATATCACATATATTCTGCATTGTTGCTAAAGAAAAAGAAATCGATTTTATTGTTAATCTAGAAGAAACAGAAGAAGAAGTCTGGTTCTCCCCATCCAAATTGGAACGTATTCTCTATAATTTACTTTCAAATGCCTTCAAATATACACAAGTCGGCGGATGTGTAGAATTAAGTGCTCATTTAATAAAACAAGACAATGGGATCTTTGTGGAAATCTCTGTAAAAGATAATGGTAGAGGAATCCCCAAAGAAGTGCAAGATAAAATATTCGAAAGTTATTACCAAGTTGAGAAGCGTGATCACCGCGAAGGTTTCGGATTAGGTTTGTCATTAACCCGTTCTCTTATCCACATGCACAAAGGTGAAATAAAAATAGAAAGTGAGGTCAATAAAGGATCCGATTTTATTGTGACACTTAATGTATCTGAAGATGCATACAATCAAGAAGAACGTTCCACTGAAACAATCACCATGGAAGAAATTCAGAAGTATAATCAGCGGATGCAAGAAACGATTGAACTCATTCCTGAAAAGCTGACAAACAAGGAGAAAGACCCTTCAAAAGAATCAATTATGATTGTGGAAGACAATAAAGAAATGAACGATTATCTGGTCAGCATATTCAATGAAAGGTATAATGTAATGCGGGCTTATGATGGAATAGAAGCTTGCAAAAAAATGACCAAACAGCTACCCGATCTAATTATATCCGACTTAATGATGCCGGGTATGAATGGACTTGAATTTACAGCTCACATTAAAGAAGATGCAATGACAAGTCATATTCAGATTATACTTCTAACAGCAAAAGCCGATGAGCACGACTACACCGAAGGATATTTGAAAGGGGCCGATGCCTATATCAGCAAGCCATTTAATGCCCAAAACTTGGAACTACTAGTACAAAACATGTTGAATGTCAGAAGATTGAATATAGAGCACTTTAAGCAAGCAAAAGAACTAAATATAAAACAGATTACCAACAATCCACGCGATGAGATCTTTATGAAAGAGCTTGTGCGGCTGATTATGGACAATATTAATAAAGAAGACTTTGGAGTGAGCGAAATCACAGCCCATTTCCGCATAAGCCGTAGCCTGCTTCATATGAAATTAAAGTCACTGACAGAATGCTCCATTACTCAATTTATACGAACGATCAAAATGAAAGAAGCCAAAACTCATTTATTAAATGGAATGAATGTCTCTGAAGCTTCTTTTGCGGTAGGTATATCAGATCCAAACTATTTTACTAAATGCTTCAAAAAAGAATTTAACCTGACTCCAACCGAATTCCTTAAACATTTAAAATAAAGAAGAGTTAAAATTCTAATCGCCGGGGGCTAGCCATATTGGATTATATCCAAAGACTAATTCACCGGCGATAAAAACAAAACTCCAATAATTAATACCTATTTTACCATTCTTGAAAACGTAAATCAGCTTCAGGGCTTTGACGTCGAATTAGTTCTTCATCAACCTGATAAGTTATTCCTGCTTTTGTATATCGATAAGAAAGTGTAAACTTCGGTTGTTTACCGACAAATTCCAACGATTCAGCTTCAGGATCAAGGGTTCCTGAAGCATTCGTAATAGGAGTACTACCTCCAGCTTCCACAGTAACACTACCATCAGGGTTAACAGTCAAATTAATAGATTCATTATTTTCCAGAGTCTGTCCAAAGCCCGGTCTCTGTACCTTATTTCTAGCCAAAGAAATGAAATTACGAGTGATATTCTGGCTCAAATTTTGATTATTATATTCCGTAATCTGCTGAGTAGACATATTCGTTATTTTTCCCTTGACAAAATAAGTTCCATGATACTGGCTGACAAATTTTACAACGACTATGCTATAGTCTTTGAGATTGCCATTGACGTCAGTGCTTACTTCATCTTGATTGTGACCGGTAAGTCGAAAAGGTATAGCATAGTACTTATTTAGAGCCGCATTATCATTATAAAAGTCATTGGAAAAAGTCACTTCGACATCGGCTATGGCCAGATTGGGATTACTGACTGTCATTTTATTGGGATTAACCAGCTGATAATAATTTGAAGGCATTAATGTCAGCCCTGTACCTTCCAACAGAGACGGATCAATTTCGAATGTAGCCCAATCATCGGTATGAACTTCTCTCTTGCCGCCAATAGCCACCCCTACTTTAATTGACATTCCTTCGTCAGCTATTAATGTTCGCAAAGGTTTCTGTGAAGCAAAGTACACAAAACTTTTATCGTAATCATTTTCATAATCATCATAACAAGCCGTCACTAAAATACAGATCAAGCCTATCCAAAGTAAATTAATTTTTTTCATCATAGACAAGTATTTATATCAAAGGCTATTTATTCCCAGCCTTGGTTGTTTATTAAATTTCTATTTTTCACAAGTTCTGCGTATGGCAATGGAGCAAAATAGTTTTTCACTTCATATTTCCGCTTTTCAACTACCCGCTCTTCAAAAGTAAATGTACCGTCTGTGTTGCGGGTAATAAATACTCCCGTAATATCTTCATCCAAAGGAATCAACCAACGCCGCATGTCAAAGTAACGGTGATTTTCGAAAGCAAATTCCAAGCGCCGTTCATTTTGAACAAGTTTTCGAAAGCTGTCTTTACTCTGGGCTATTTCGTCTAAATAAGAGTCTGTGACAATTCCCCCTGCTTTCGAACGAATATTTTTCATAATCTCATATGCAGAGTATAAGCATCCTTCACCTTTAGCCTTCGGATTATCCCAAGCTTCATTGGCAGCCTCAGCAAAATTCAAAAGTACCTCCGACTTTCGTAATAAAGGGTTATAATGAGCTGAGTTAAGTAATTGTATAGGATTCAACAATGCCGATTTCTTTGAGGCAAACTTTGATAGATAATATCCAGTACGCGTCGCATTTTCACTGGAACTCGGGGAATCTTTCCCTCCTTCAGACATATCCAATGCCTGACCAGAGTCTCCAAATATAGAACCTTGACAATATACATTCAGTGCAAAGCGATTATCCAGTGCACTATAAAGTTGCATCATATTAAAATTCGGATCTTTCATATCGATGCCGGAACGAACATCCGTTACCGGATAACCATTTTTGGCATAAAAAGCTTTCACCAGGTTATGAGATGGAGTAGCACGGGCATCACCATAATATGATGGCGGAAACTCAAATGATTCAAGCAAGTTATTATTAAAATATCTTCGAAAAGCATAATCTGCATTCTCTGCTTGAGCATCTGCTACAGCAGAAGCTGTAATCGGAACAAAGGTTCCAAAACCTGTCATGCCTAATATCTTATTAATCTCCAAAGCTACAGCTTTCCACTTTTCTTGATAAGCAGTCGGATTTAATATTTCAAATTGCCCCATACCTGTTATCTTTATCACATCATCATCCTGCATTGCCGGACTCGCACTATATAAGAGCACACGGCTTTTTAATACAGCAGCAGCAGGTTTCGTTGCTCGTCCTATTTGTGTAGTACCAAATTGTAAATCATCACCTGAATAAGCATTTGGTAATAGCACCATTGCACTATCCAAATCATTAACTATAAAGTCCACAGTGCTCTGATAACTCGGACGAACAAAATCATTATGCTTGGCAGCCTCTTCCTGAGTAAAAAAATGATCAGCCAATGGTATGCCTAAAGCTTTGCCGTTAGATGCTTTTCCTCCATACAACTTCAATAGTTCAAAATGCCACCATGCTCGCAAAAAACATGCTTCGCCCTTCAGGCGTTGTTTAATCTGTTTATCTATTGTCGCATCCGAACGATTGTATAAAATATCACTGCTAAGCCCGTTTTCAAGGAATGAATTTACATATTCCAGCATGTTATAAGCATTATCCCAATTCGCTATAGGATTGGTAAATGCGGTCATGCCTCCCATTCCCAACCTATAAACAGCAGAACTCCGCATATTAGTCACAGCATTATCGGTAGCGCAATCCAAAAAATTATCTTCAAAACAATCGGGACGATTAGCAATACCACTATAAGCTTTGTATAGTACACCTTGAGCAAGTTCAGGAACTCTCCATACATCAGAATCCCCTATTTGCCAAGTAAGTTTTGTATCCAATGCATCTTCACAAGCACTAAAGAAGAACAGACATGCTAATGCACAGCCCTTTAATATATGTTTCATGTTATTCATATTAATGGTTGAAAATTAAAACACAAAAGAGACTCCACCTGTAAAGGTCCGTGTCATTGGATAGTTGGTCACGCCAGCATCCAGAAGTTCCGGATCTAAATCTTTCACAGAAGAGATCACAAATAAATTTGCACCACGAGCGAATACTTTTACTTTTTTTACAGCCGAACCAGCAGAGAAGTGGTTGAATGTATAACTAAGCTCTACATTTTTCATACGAAAGAAGCTAGTATTCTCAATCCAAAAGGAAGAATTTCGAAAATTATTCAAACCCGCCGTAGTAGTTAAGCGTGGATAGCTCCCTTCAGGATTATTCTCTGGATGATAGCGATCTAAAGCCAATTTGGAATATTTTCCCTCACCGTTATTCCAATAATAAGCATTGGTAGCCCATGCATTAACACCCAGTTCTGCATAACCTTGTAGGTACAATCCCCATCCTTTATAGCTCAAAGAAAAATCAAGTCCAAATGTAGTACGTGGAAAAGAGTTTCCAAGTTCTTTCACATCACGGTCATCAATTACTTTATCACCATTCAGGTCTTTATATGCAATATCGCCCAGCTGATAATCGGCGAAAGTCTGAGCCACATGATTATTTATGTCGACGTCCTTCCCAAACAATCCTTCAGCCACCAGCCCCATCATAGCATCAGTAGCTCTACCTATTGTATAGCGATATTCTTCACCATGCAACACTTGATTCCATTTCTGTACCTTATTCTTCGACCACACAAAATTGGCCCCAACTGAATAAGCCCAGTCTTTTACGCGATCATTCCATTTGAAGACACCTTCTACTCCATGGTTTAACACAGAGCCCATATTATCTTGATAGACAAAAACGCCGGTATAATCGCCATAGGATGCATCTATAGAGCCTATAATATCAGAGTGCAGTTCATGGAAGTAGTTTATTTCAGTGCTTAATCGGTTGTTGAAAAAGGCAGCTTCCAAACCTAGATTCCATTCTGTATCCTTCTCCCATTTGAGGTTTGGATTAGCCACGCGCACAAAAGTGGAATAATATGCAGTTGCTCCGGTAGCAGTTGATCCGAACCTAAAACTCCCGTCTTGTGCCCAAGCCTGATCATAAAGCAAATGTTCCGTACTCCGATCATATCCTAAGATACCGGCACTGGCTTTCAATTTTAAAAAGTTAATATATCTATTATCCTTTAGAAAGTCTTCATTGCTTAGAATCCAAGAGATACCTCCCGCAGTGGAAAGAAAATATTTATTTCCCGGTTCGAATCGATTGCTACCCATTAAAGCGACGTCTCCTTCTAAAGCGTAACGTTTATTATAAATGTAATTCAAACGCAGCGTATAATTAGCGTTAATAATATCCTGAGCCACTCCTTGATTTGTTGTTTTAGAATACAAGTATGTCAACCTTGCAGACAAATCATGTTTATCGAAAGTGTTTTGATAAGAGGCGAAAGCATTCCAACCCAACGTTTGTTGTAAAGTTGTCGACTGTCTAGTTTGTGAAGTGCTGACCGCCATTTTTTTCATTTGAGTGTATTGTATCTGCTGTTCACCATCAGAATTGGTGTATGTATCAACAGCATAAGTAGGATAAACCTTACTTAAGGCCAATTGCAGATAGTCATAATTATCAAATGACAAAAATGCACCCGCTTTCAATCCCTTAGTCCACATATCCAAATCAAGATTAAGACCAAAGTTTGTCTGACTACGTGTATATCGTTCATCGGTATAACCGCCATACATCATTTCTGCATACACATTCATCGGGCGCAATAAACTAGCTCCAAAAACCGGCACCCCATCGGCACTGCTCGCCAGCCCGGTTTCTTCCGTCGATAATGTTAACGGATACTCATTTGGACGATGTGTAGACAATGCTGAGAATAAAGTTGCACAGTCCAATTGTCCCCAACGCCGCATTTCCATGCGTCCTGCCACATCAGCAGATACACTAAGGAAATCTGTCACTTTAAAATCCAAATTTCCACGAAGCGTTAAGCGGTTCAATTGCGGGGTGTAAGCCACGTCTTCAAACCCGCTACCACCTGTATAACCCGCTATTAAGGCGTAGCGCACTCTATCGGTACCGCCAGTCACATCAAATGACACCTTACGGTAGTTGGCATTTTTATTCAGCATCATATTATAGAGATCAACATTTGGATACAGCAAATCATTCGCTCCTTTTGTATTCTGATATCCTTTCAACTGTTCCTGACTGTAAAAAGGAGATAATCCATCATTTGCACGAGCCTCATTATAAAGGTTCGCATACTGGTACGAATCTATAAATTCGGGAGTACGTGTCATCTGAACGACTCCTGCTTCGGCAGTTGCATTATAAACAGGACCATGATTTTTTCCTCTGCGGGTAGTAATCCATATAATACCATTTGCAGCACGCGCCCCATACATAATTTTAGCAGTAGCATCTTTAAACACCTCTATGCGTTCTATCTCTTCCGGGATCAAATCGGCTATCGGACGTTCCACTCCATCCACTACAACAATCGCTGTATTTTCGGACATACCATGCAAGCCACGGATATATAAATCGGGAGTATTGTTGCCCAATCCACTGACAATGGATTGTACTTGCAAACCCGGTATCTTACCTTGTAACATGTTGGTCAAAGTCAAATCAGGAAAAGTTCCGAACTCTCCGTTCTCAAGAACACTCGTCGCGCCTACCTCGTGCTTTTTATCTATTTTTCCACCATCAGGTCTGCTTATTATCAAAGAATCCTGCACCAAAGAGAGTGCAAAAGCCGGATTAACACCAAGCATAAGAGCTAAAAAGAGCCCTATTATTCTGATATATCTATTATTTTTTTTCATATATGCTCCTCATTATATTAAGTTATCACCAGCCAGGATTTTGCTGTAAGTTATTTAAAGCAGCCACTTCATCCATTGGCAGCGGATACCAATAGTTGCGCTTATTAAACTTCCGGACAGCTGATTTTACCGGCACATATTCATACGTAAAATCAGTTAATTTATAAGTGCAGGCAGTTCCCTTTGTTAACTGGGCAGCAGTATACGGGTGATTGATCGGAACAGCCTTAACCCCCATGATGGGGAATTCGCCTTTAAACAGATCTTCAGCTATCATCCACCGCCGGATATCAAACCATCGGTGTCCCTCAAACATCAATTCGACAGCACGCTCTCTACGATAAGCTTCCCGAAAATCAACTCCGTCGGGCAGTTCTCCAATTCCCGCTCTCACACGGATGATATTCAATGCCTGTCTTGCAGTCATTGTACATCCTTCAACCAATGCATCTGCACTCCCTGTAGCTTCATAAGAAGCTTCCGCCATATCCAAATAAACTTGCGATACCCGTATATAGACAGAAACCAATCGGTAACGCTCAAAACCGGAAGCCCCAAATAAAGGTACGCTAGCCTCTGGCCAAGTGAACTTCTTACACATATACCCGGTCTGCTGAGAACTGTTTGTAAAAGTATTAGTCGATATAAAATATTCAGAGTAACCTCCTGAATAAGTCGTCGTATAATATGGGACACCTTGTAAGTTCTTACCCCATTGTTCACCCGGAACCAAAATATTGTTAGCTAACCGAGGATCTCTATTTGAATAAGGATGGCTCGTTTTCACAGCATCATATCCAGAACGCGGATCGGTAATAGGATAATACTTACCATCATCGCCCATACGTTCAAACAAATCAACCATATTTTGCGTAGGAGCATTATATGGGGTACCTTCCGCACCAGTTTTATCATCATAAGGCTGGGTCAACCATTGTGCCCTAACATAAGCTGACCAATTGACAGGATGCCAACGCAAAAACCATAGGTATTCGGGTTGAGCAAATTGATTTGAGTTTGGCATCAATTGAATGCTACGATATTCATCGTGTGACATCAAACGATAATAGTCATGGCTTTCAATTGCATCGATAGTCTTTTGTGCACTTCGAGCGGCCTCAGCAGCCATCTCTTTACCATACCCTTTATCTTCAATAGTATTCAAATCGTTTTGCATGAGCGGACTGGCTGCGTAAAGTTGTGTCATTGACTTGAGAGCCAAGGCAGCAACCTTATCCGGCCGTCCATGTTCTTCTTCCGGCCAACTCGTGGGCAAATACTCTATTGCCTTGTCCAAATCGGTTTGCATCCATTTGTTAGACTCCTGATAAGTTTTACGAGGAAGATCGAAATTATCCGACGCTCCCCATAAAGCATCGAATATAGGCATCCCACCATAACGTTTGATCACTTCAAAATAAAAGTAAGCACGCAAGAAATAAGCTTGCCCCAATAATTTTTGTTTCTGCTCATCGGTAATGGATTGAACTTTGTCTACCCCATTAATAACGCGATTGACTATCCGAAGCCCGGTATAAGCGCGGGCAATAGCCGTAGCTCCCAAATTACCGGTAGCGGTTCCTACTTTCGAACCCACTTCAAAACGTGCACCTGCATTCTCAAGCCAATTTCCCGCATTGACAAATTTTGAAGGATCATCATTACGCACAGAAGCATATTCGTCGGATAAGTTACCCACTGTGACATACTGATTCGCATAGGAATTGATATCATACGTATAAATCAAAATACTATTATTCAAAAAAATACGATCCATAAAGCCAGACAAGCTATTATAGTCTTTATATACAGCATCTTCAGAAAACCCATCATTCGGTGAGCGATTGAGATAGTCCTCACAACTTCCAAAGAACACTCCCAACACAATAATCCATATCCAATTCAACTTATGTCTTCTCATATTAGTAAATTTAAAGTGTATCATAATCCTAATCTAAAACCAACATTATAACGTTTCACCATCGGGTAAACGGTCTGCCCGGCATATTCAGGGTCGCGACGTGAATCACCTTTTGTAAAGGTTAGCAGGTTCGTTCCATTTACATACACTTGCAGTTTACCCAATGATACGTGCTTCAGCCAACGTTTGGGAACGTTGTAACTGACCTCAAGGTTCTTCAAACGGAGATAGGTATAGTCTGTATACGTATAGGTACTACCCACCGAGTTATAACTTCTTTGTAAATGGATACTGGGACGAACAGGACCACTTTGAATCGGTGCATCATAAGTCCATGCATCCATCGTATTAGGTTGTGCCTTAATATTGCTCGCCGGAAAATCCCATAAATAAGCCGGAATAGCTTCTTTATACACATCCATTGCGCTGTACCACAGCATATTGAATGAAAAGTCTTTATATGTTCCACCCAAAGTAACACCTACGGTTGTCACCGGATAATTCAACTTTGCCATTGGTACCATATCTTTACTATCTATAATACCGTCACCATTATAGTCTATATAGTACAAATCTCCCGGAATCAGGGTATTTTGTGCTCCATTGACAATGGCAGATTGTGCTGAATTATAGATGTCGTCCAATGATTGAAAATTGCCTGTAGCCAAATATTTAGTAACATATCCTATCGATTTACCGGCTTGTTTCAAATAATCACTCTGGTTCTTCGGGTCATCAATAAAAACAATACGATTTTCGCTAGTGGCAAAATTGAATTTTGCATAATAGTTGAACTTACCGATATGATCATTCCATTGCACATCAATCTCCAAACCGTGATTCTTTGTCTTACCAAGATTTACTTGCGGAAAATCAATCCCACTGTTAGCCCACGAAGGAATAGTCTTGCGGGTCATAAGAATATTATTTCTACTTTCATCGAACAAATCCAGTGTTACATTCAGTTTGCCCCATAAGCCCACTTCCAAACCTATATTTTGTTTCACGGATTGCTCCCATGTGGCATCAGGGTCGGCCAATTTGCCTTCTTTATATAGTGGTCCCCAATTACTTGTCTGATATAAACCAAATTGAGCATTGCTTGCCAATTGATCAAATTTCTGAATGTAGTTGAAACGGGTTGCACCTTTATCATTACCCACAACCCCATAAGAGTAGCGAACCTTTAAATTACTCAGTACATCCTTGCCAAGCTTCTTCATCCAAGGTTCTTCACTGATACGCCATCCTATTGAAGCAGAAGGGAAAAAACCAAACCTACGCCCCGGAGCAAACTTTTCAGACCCTGTATATGCACCATTAAATTCAGCCAAGTAGCGTTCTTTGAAGTTATAAGTAACACGTCCCACCCAATCTTCTTCATAAGCCGGAAAATCCATAACATCTCCACTAGTTGATTCATTCATCTTCCGATTGAAAACAAATAAACCTGTAACATTATGGTTACCAAAATGGCGATCATAGTTTAATGCCAATTCATAATACAGCTTACGTCCATAAGCTTGGAAACCGTCATAAATGCCTCCAATAGGCAAATCACCCACAGCATTTTCGTCGGGATAACGTTTTTCTACATAATTATAGGTAATGGTGCCGTCACTATTATAGATAGGATTGGCATAATCGTACACCCTGTTAATACGAATATGCGTACGTTGAGCAACTAAATCATCATTACCTAAAATTTTGCCCGGCATTAATTGAGTCGTCCAAGAAGAAGAAGTGGTATATGATAAAGAAGCTTTTAGCGCTAACCCTTTTGTAATGAAATCGAGTTTTTGATTTAAAATAATATCATAGAATCCTTGGTGTTGTTTTATATTACGACTTCCGCCCTCTGCCATTAAATAAGCCACATTCTGGTCCGAACTCTGTCCGTCTCCCCAAATTCCATTACTATATTTAATGGGAAATTCATTACTTGGAGCTGTAAAAAGTGTACTGAAAAAGCGTTCATCCGGGTCTGCATTAAGAAAATACGAAGGCTGATTCTGATATCCCATTTTGCCCGCTACATTAAACGAAAGTTTAGTCGTTTCGGTGATATTGAAGTCAAAATTACTCCGCCAATTGTAACGTTTATAACTGAAGGAAGGATCAAAATCAGGCTGCTTTGTTGTAGCAAAAATATCTCCGTCGTGTAAATAGCCTAAAGAAACAAAGTAACTCATCTTCTTAGTACCGCCCCGCACATTCAAATTGTATGTCTGTTCGTAGCCAATATCTTTCACTAATTCATCCCACCAGTTAACATCGGGAAATACGTCATTATAAGGACCATAGTTCCCAGTGGCATAAGCATTCTCCCAAGCCTTGATAGTAGACTCCGGCACTAGACCTCCCCAATTTCCATCATTGGCTTGCGCTTTATTATATTGCTTCATTGAAGTCACGTAGTCCGACCATTCAGGAGCAGCAGAAGGTTGCTTAAACCCAAAGTTAGCTGTAAATGAAATTTCTGCTTTCTGATCTAATCCACGCTTGGTAGTCAGCAAAATTACCCCATTAGCTCCTTTCACACCGTAAACCGCCGTTGCCGATGCATCTTTCAACACTGATATGGATTCTATCTCATTTACATCCACATCATTGAAGTCTCGTTCAATACCGTCAATCAAAACCAAAGGTGCGGCATCACCCCATGTTGACTTACCACGAATCAGCAAAGAAGCCTTATCGGCACCCGGCTTAGAGGTCGAATTAATGGCAACTACACCGGGCATCTGTCCTTGCAAAGCTTCGGAGACCGAGTTCACACTACCCACCTTCAACAAATCGTCACCTTTAGCCGAGGTTATAGAACCAACGCTGGAAGCTTTTTTTTGCACTCCATATCCTACAACAACAACCTCTTGCAAGGATTTTGCATCTTCTGTCAAAGTAATAACACCCAACCCACTATTCCCATTCAATTTCACTTCCCGGCTCCTGTATCCGATATAGGAAATCACAAGGACATCGCCCTTAGCAGCTTTCACCGAAAAGTTACCGTCGAGATCGGTGATTGTCCCGCTACCATTACTTTTCACCTGGACGCTAACACCGATCATCGTCTCACCGGTAGTTGCATCCTGTACTTGTCCTTTCCAATAACTTTGCTGCGCTTGCACTGTCAGTGAGCACAGCAACAAACAACAAAGGCATAAGAAAGATAAATAAAGCTTTTTTCTTTTCATATACATTATTTTAGCTGTTAACAAATTCTCGAATCATCATATAAGAGTCACTTCCATACCGGCTTTATAATGTGCTTCCGGTCTATGGTTATGTGATATATACCGTTTTCCTTTTTCATAATCAAAGGGACAATACGCGTTTTTCGCGGTTGCACGGTTGAGTCGGAGCTATGGACATGATAAACATAATAGTACCTTCCATCAAGCCCTTTAAACACATCTCCATGTCCTGACCCATTTTCTCCGACTAGACTACGATGTATGATAGGATTATTGGTGTTTTTCTTCCAAGGGCCAAAAGGCGAAGTAGATGTGGCATATCCCACAGAGTAATCAATATTCATAAAATGGTTAGCCGAATAGAATAAATAATAAACTCCATCCCATTTTTTCACTGTCGGGCCTTCCATTATAGGTGCCGACTTATAATTTGGTGTCTTTTCCCAAGGTTCGGTACAATCAAGACATTGTTTCAATGTTTCAGGTTTAATACTTCTCTTTACCATGTCAAATTCGGCCACCCATAAGTAGTTGCCTTTATTGAAGCGGACATGATAGAGATAGTACTTACCATCATCATCTTTGAACAAGAATGGATCTATATTTTTTGCAGAGCCATCAATAGGTTTTATTTCTTCCTGAAGAAATGGACCAAAAACAGATTTGGAAGAAGCAATGGCGGTATGTTCATTCGCCGTATATGTAAAATAATAGGTATCCTCATCTTTAAAGTATTGGGGCGCCCAAAACCCTCGCTCACCAAACACATGATCACCTTTCCGCAGAATTAACTGTAGCGTATCCCCATTGGCTACACTCCAATGTTTCAAATCAGTCGACTCAAGCAGGGCAAAACCAAATGGTTCACGTCCACGCGTACCGGTAAGATAATATTTACCTTCCTCGACAAAAATGGTTGGATCGGCATAAGTGATCTCTTTCCATGAATCGGCCCATAATTGTGATGTAGATGAACATACAATACTTAAAGCCAAAATAAACTGTTTGATAGTTTTGCTGTTTTTCATTCTTATTTTTTATTTTATGCTAAATTGATAGATACAAGTCTGAATATAAACTTCGGTCGGCCTTAATATCGTGTTAGGAAATCCGGTCTGATTGGGAGAGTCCGGAAAATGTTGCGTCTCTAAGGCTAGAGCAGCACAATGCTTGTAACTCTTACCCTTTTTTCCTCTTATAGTACCGTCAAACAAGTTTCCACTATAAAATTGTAATCCCGGTTCAGTAGACCAAACTTCCATATAACGCCCATTAGAGGGCTCATATAATGAAGCTGCAAATTCCAAATCACCCGTTTTCTTACGATTCAGAACGAAATTATGGTCGTATCCACAACTTCGGTTTAATGGCGCATCCGGGTTGTTCATTTGTTTACCGATCGATACGGGTATACGGAAATCAAATGGACTTTTGTCTACCAAAGCCAATACTCCGATAGGAATCAGTGTACTATCCACGGGTGTATAATGATCGGCTGAAATATGCAACAGATGTGATTCAACAGAACCATTTCCTGCACCTTTCAAATTAAATAAAGAATGATGGGTGAGATTTATCGGAGTGCTTTTATCGGTTACAGCTCTATACTCAATTTTAAATCCGTTTTCGAGAGTCAGACTATATTTCATCTTTATATCAAGATTCCCGGGAAACCCTTCTTCTCCATCCTTTGAGCGATAAGAGAAACAGATATGATCGGAAGCAATGGTATCGACATTCCAAACGACCCGGTCGAAGCCTTTTTTCCCTCCGTGAAGGCAATGTCTTTTATCCGACAAAGGCAACTGATAGACTTGCCCATCGAGAGTGAAACGTCCATTTGCAATACGATTGCCAAAGCGCCCGATTGCAGCACCCCAATAAGAGTGACTATGTAGATATTGGTCAATGTTATCGTATCCCAATACAATATCATCTAGTTTACCTCGTCGATCAGGTACCCACAAAGATACCACGCGAGCTCCCCAGTTAGTTACCTGCATCAATAACCCACTACTATTAGTGAGCGTGTAAAGTGATACCGGTTTACCGTCAATCTCAGTCCGAAAGTGAGACTCAGGTAATAATACTAAAGAAGAACCGGAATGACAAGCAACTAACAATACAGCAAGGAATAGAAAAACGGCATTTTTCATATTATTAATCTTCAAGGTTAATCATTCGGTATTGAATGCGGCAAAAGTAGAAAAATGAATACCCGGAGAATAGAACGGATGTTTTATCACCGGGTATATATGTTCAAAAAGACATTTGACCTTATTTTAATGGCTCTTCTTCTACTTCACCGTGATAATAGCCTTCAACAGACGAGAAGAAATGTTGCTTTAAAGAATCTAGTATTTTGGGATATTGTGTGGCTTTATTTTGCTGTTGTGCCGGATCGGTCTTAACATTAAACAGCCCGAATTCACCTAAATTGCCAAGTTCATTCCCTGTCAAATTACGTAGAGAGCCTTTATAAGGAGGCATCATAATCCAATCCTTTGCACGATATGCCAAGCGACCTTGGGCTTCAAGTATTAGTTCTTTACGACCGGATTCTTTCTTTCCCAAAAATACATTCATATAATTCTGACTATCTAAGCCTTTCGGTAAATCGGAATGTAGCATCGCAGCCAAAGAACTCAATATATCGACCTGGCAAACTAAAGCATCAGATACCATCGGATGAATCCTACCTTTCCAATAGACAAAGAACGGGACATGTGTACCACCATCGAATAAGCTGTATTTACCACCTCTCAGGCCTCCGGAAGGAGAATGTTTCCCTACTAATTCAGAGGCTCCATCTTTATATCCATCATTCAAAACCGGACCGTTATCACTAGAGAAAATAATCAATGTTTTTTCCAACACACCCTCTTTTCTTAAATGAGCCAATAATTCACCGACACACCAATCGGCTTCCATGATAGCATCTCCGCGTGGTCCCATCGTTGTTTTGCCTACAAAACGTTGATGAGGAGCACGAGGTACATGGGGTTCATGCAGACCATAATATAGGAAAAACGCTGAGTCTTTATGTTGGGTTATAAAGTTTTTAACTTTGCCTACAAAGTAATCCGCCATATCTTCATCTTTCCAACGGGCTTTCTGTCCTCCCTTCATATAACCAATACGCGGTATTCCGTTTACTATCGAATTGTTATGCCCGTGTGCCCATGTCATTTTCAGCATTTCCGGATTCGAAATAGCAGTAGGTTCTCCCTGAAAGTTTTTTTCATAACTCACCTCAATAGGATCCAGTGAATCACGTCCTACCACATCACCATTTTCGACATAAACGGTCGGCACACGATCGTTCGTTGCTGCAATAAGACAAGAATAGTCAAAGCCGATTTCCCTTGCCCCCGGCTTGACGGTATTGTTCCAATCAACATTTCCACTACCCATACCAAGGTGCCACTTTCCGATAGCCCCGGTTATATAACCCCTTCCATGCATCATTTTCGGCAAAGTATATTGATTTTCATCGATGATAAGTGGAGCGTCACCCGGAAGTATTTTTGCATTTTTATTCTTCCAAGGATACATTCCGGTCATCAAGGCATAACGACTGGGAGTGGACGTTGCAGAAGTTGCATATCCATTAGTAAAGCAAACCCCTCCATTAGCAAGACTGTCTATATTAGGTGTATGAATGGTATTGGACCCATAAGCGCTGACATCACCGAAACCTAAATCGTCCGCTAAGATAACAATCACATTGGGCTTTTCCTCCACTTGTTGAGTTGCACAACTTACTAAAGAAAACGCAGAAATAAGATAGCTTAATTTTTTCATAATGTTACATAATTAACAACTACACAAAATTACCAGCCACCTTTACATCTATTATAGAATATATGTACAATAACAAGGACTTATGTCCATTCTACATTCTTATTTCATTTTCCAAAATACATTCTGCTATAAATTAATAAGATTAGGAGACCACAATGCTGCAGATACCAGCAATAGATTATGTTATTGTGCCAACCTATTGGCACAAAATTGCCTCTATATTGGCATTAATTTGCCAATATAGAGGCACAACTTTGCCATGCTTTTGGCAATAAGTTGGCATTACTTTTATTCTTCCGACATATAACTACCAGTCATACTCTTCAAAGTAACTATCAAAGTCTTTTGATACGGTTACTCCGCAATTCTTGAGTATGTTCAGTATTTCCTTTTGCTCGAGGGGAGAAAGCGGACGTTCTCCTTTTCGGATACGATAGTAAGTTCTACGACTAAAATGTCCGATCAAACGAGAGACCACTATTCTCATTTGACTATGGGTGAGGTTATCCAGAATGCCAATGAAACCTTTGGCATAACGTACTCTTTCACTGGAACGGTAATATGGACAGTTGCTTTCCGCGGCAGCTATTCGTTTGGGATTGACAATCATCAGTTGCTCCACATCGCCGGGTAGGCTCTGCTCTGCCAACTGCCTCAGACAAGTGGAAGCTTTAGGACATTGGCGATTGAGACACAACGAATAATTGAAAGGTACTTGTGAGAAATTTAGTTCTTCTTCCAAAATAATATGCTGTTTTATTAATCTTTCATACTAGCTGCTCAAAGGTAGAGATAATTACATAAATAAAAAACAAAATAACAGCAACAGAAAAACCTTTTTCTTCTTCCGACTGACCATCTATTGACCTCCAGCTGACGATCTGTTCGAGCCAAACAGAACATGTGTTTGACATAAAGTGATGGTCAGTTATTGACGATAAGTACACTATTAACAAAAAGCACGGCAATATGACTGATATATTAAATAAGAAAATACACTTAATTATTTTATAATGAAATAATTATTAGCATTCTGCCTAAGCCTAACATGAGGGTGTAAGGCTTACTCTCATAGTTCTCACACTGCCACTCTCATGTCTATATTTCCCATGAATAAACGGATACAGAAATTCATTAGAGCATGAGGGTAAATACGATAGCAAAAATATATTCAGTTGAGATTAACCTCTCTTTTGCAAATATTTTTTTCTTCTATTATGCCATGTCAAACCTACGTTAACTTAAGGAACAGAGGCCTCTCTTAATAATATGCGTTCTTTGGATAATTGACCAAATACAGTGTTCCGGTTGCACGGGTAAAAGCCGTATAAAGCCAGCGGAAATAATCGGGCGTGAGATATTCTTCGGACATATAGCCCTGATCTAGAAATACATTTTTCCACTGCCCACCCTGAGCCTTATGACAAGTGACGGCATAAGCATATTTCACTTGCAAAGCATTATAATGGGGATCTGCTTTCATCTTTTTCATTCGTTCCCGCTTTGTCGATAACTCGGCATAGTCTTCTAATACAGCATAAAACAGCCGGTCATTATTTTCTTTAGATAAAGCGGGAGCATCACTTTGAAGTGCATCAAGCAAGAGGTTGACATCTAATTCAAAATCTTCATGATCGGGAAATGACAACGTGACTTCGGCAAAACGAAAGCCATATAACTCCCGTACGCGTCGCACTCGACGTAATACGGCGATTTCGCCATTGGCTATAAAGTCCATTTGCGTATTCTTCTCCGTCCAATAATAATTATTTTTGGCCACCATCAATAGATCTCCAACATTCAGTTCATCTTCACGCCAAAGAATTTGTGCCCTGATCCCCTTATTATAGATATTGGCACGTTTATTGGAACGGCACACCACAATCGTTTCATCCATGCCATCTTTGTCATAACAAGTAGATAATGTATCAATGAGTTCCTCCCCTGACAGGACTTTTATATCGGAAAAGCCCGAAACTTTAATCCGGGGAAGTGAAATGCATTCATCTCTAGAAATCAATTCTCTTAATTGAGTTGCATTCCACAAAATACCGGAATCCCCCATTTGACGTACGACCTGGGTTAATGTCACTTCCCAAACTTCCAGACCATACCCTTTTAAAGCATCACTAAACAGAGCCGGACTCTGCTCTTCCCCTACCGGAGGCAACTGTGCGGTGTCGCCCATTAGAAGAAGCTTGCAGCCCATCCCGGAATAAACAAACTGAACCAGATCGTCCAGCAACCGACCTGTCCCGAATACATTCCCCGAAAGTCCGTCGTTAGAAATCATTGAAGCCTCATCGACAAGATACATGGTATTCGTTGTCAAGTTGTCATTGACCGAAAAATTAGACATCTCGTTCGAAAAGCTCTGTTGCCGATAAATTTTTTTATGAATAGTGAAAGCCGAATGCCCGGCATAAGTCGAGAACACTTTCGCTGCCCGTCCCGTGGGAGCGAGCAATATGGATTTTTGTTGAAGCTGGTCGAGCGCCTTGACTAAAGCCCCGACAAGCGATGTTTTACCAGTACCTGCATAGCCGCGGAGTATAAATACTACATCGGTACGCGGGGAAGCTATAAACTCTGCCAATTTTCCTATTGCCACATTTTGTTCAAGGGTTGGTTCATAAGGAAAAATACCCTTGATAAACTTTTCCAAGTATTCGTTTATCATCGTTTCAATGGGAAAAACAGTCAAAAGCTACTGTCATTAGAATATTTTTTTTAAATTCGCAGTACGAATATAAACCAAAAATAAATATCTTTCACGAAAACAAGACTTAATCTCGTTTTCGAAAGAATTATGGAAACAGTTGATTTCAGTAAATCGGAACAATACACTCTCTCTATCCGCTTAAGTACGGAAGGATTTATGCTTTCTGTCTATAATCCGCTTGACGGAGGAAATTTCACATTTATCGAAAGAGAAGTTGAAGAAACTTTATCACTTACAGCGAATATAAAAAAAATGCTCCGGGAAGTGGAATGGTTAAACCATACTTTCCGACGAGTAAATGTATTAATAGCCAATAAGCGTTTTGTCCTTGTTCCGCTGGAATTCTTTGAAGATGAGCAGATTGAGACATTATTCTATCATAGTCACTCGGCACGTGAAAATGAACTGGTACAATATAACATTCTCCGGAAAAATAACGCCGTAGTACTTTTCGGTATGGATAAAAGCTCTTATAACTTACTGAAAGAACAGTATCCCGATATTAAATTCTATTCGCAAGCAAGCTCTTTAATCGAATCTTTTTCGGCCAAAAGCCGTCTGGGAAACAGCCGCAAAATATATGTCAACTTAAGGGGAATCGGAATAGAAATGTTTTGCTACGATCGCGGTCATCTACTGCTTGCTAATTCTTTTGAATGTCATGAGGTGACAGATCGTATTTATTATTTGCTTTATACGTGGAAGCAGATGGGTTTTGATGCCTTGCGTGATGAATTACATCTAAGTGGTGACTTATCCGAAAAAGACGCCTTATTGCCAGAATTAAAAAAATATATCAAGCAGGTGTTCATTATGACTCCTGCCACTAACCTCGACTTACGTTCCATAGTGCTATGCGAGTAATCAGCGGAATATATAAAAGAAGAAGATTCGATGTGCCTCATAGTTTTAAAGCACGTCCGACAACCGACTTTGCCAAAGAGAACCTTTTCAACGTGTTATCCAACTATATGGATTTTCAAGATGGTGTCACAGCACTCGATCTGTTTGCCGGTACAGGAAGTATCAGTATTGAGTTGGTATCAAGAGGTTGCGACAAAGTGATTAGCATTGAGCAAGATCGCAACCACTATGCTTTTATTAATAAAATAATGCATGAGGTCAAAGCCGAAAATTGGCTAACAGTGAAGGGAGATGTATTCAAGTATATTAAAAATGGAGGCAAGCAATTCGATTTTATTTTTGCTGATCCTCCCTATGACTTGCCCGGATTGGCTTCTATTCCTGACCTACTTTTCAAGAATAATCTGCTGAAAGGAGACGGCTTGTTTGTTCTGGAACATGGCAAGACTAATCATTTTGAAAATCACCCTAATTTTATAGAACGACGCGCATACGGCAGTGTAAACTTCTCATTCTTCCAAGTAAGAGAGAAAGCCGAAACGCCAAATGAGTAAAACGAAATAGAAGGGAGAATAAACGAGCTATATATTGAAAGATCTCCGTTTACAGTAACGGAGACATTAATCTCACTACACTTTCTTTTGCTTTCTGTCTCCATGGACGCTTTTCCCAACTTTTTAGAAAAATCTGCGTACAATCCCGCTGATCGAAAAGAAAGATTTCGCGTACTTGCAATGCAGTCTCCACATCATAAATAAAAGCATTGACTTCGAAGTTATGTTCAAAACTTCGAAAATCCAGATTGGTTGAACCCACAATAGAAAGCTCATCATCGGCAACGATTAACTTGGAATGTAGAAAACCTTTTTTGTAAAAGTAAACTTTAACTCCCGCCTGTAATACATCAACTAAATAGGAACTTGATCCTAAATGAGCCAGATGGCTGTCCGCTCGCAATGGCAACATTAACCTTACATCGACCCCAGCTAGTGCAGCGGTTTGTAATGCTATCATTATCGGTTCGGTAGGAAGAAAATAAGGTGTCTGAATATAGAAATATTTTTTAGCATTGGATATAGCCATTACTAACCCCTGCATTATCTCTTTCCAAAGTCCTATAGGTTCACTAGTCACAATTTGTACAAGTGAAGAACCGCAAGATTCAATCTTTGGAAAATAGCGTGATGCCGTAATTAAAGTCCTGTCAACAAAATACCAATCGAGCAAGAAGGCGGTTTGTAAGCCATGCACCGCTTTTCCCTCAAGCATAATATGGGTATCCCTCCAAATCCCCCATGAAGGTCCCCGCATATAGCGTACGGCAAGATTCATTCCACCGACAAATCCTATCCGTCCGTCAATAACTACTATTTTACGATGATTGCGATAGTTCACTTTACTTGTGAACAAAGGGAAACGTACTTTCAAGAAGCTTCGGACTTCAATACCTGCTGAACGCATTTCATCAAAGAAACGGTTGGGTACATTCCAACAACCCACATCATCATAAATAACACGAATCTCCACTCCTTCACGAGCCTTATCAATCAACGCATCCCGGACCAGTCGCCCGATAGCATCATCTTCAAAAATATAAAACTCCAAATGAATATGCTTGGTCGCTTTCTTCAACTCCCGCAATAAAGATTGGAGCATGGAAAAACCTTCCGTATAGGTCTCTATTCTATTGCCCTCAAAGGGAAAAGATTGATTAATATCCTGAAATAGTGAAATAAGGCGGTTATAATTATCCGGAAGAGCGCAAATATCCTGAGCCATATATTCTGCCATTGGTTTTTTGAGTAAGTGATTATAACTCTTCTTGCTGATAATCCGCTCACGTCGTTGACTACGCCCAAAAAAGAAATAAAAGATAAGTCCTATAACAGGAAGAAATAACAAAACCAGTATCCACGACATAGTCTTCACCGGATTTCTGTTGTCAAGGATGATAATGACAATGATGCCGATGATTATGCCAAAATATAAAATATCAAATATAATAGTCGCAATTTGGCTGGTTATGGAATACCAATCAATCATTATATGATATAAATTAAAAACAGCGTAGAAAGCAAATTTAATAAATTCAAAATCATCTTCACCGCCGGTTACACTAATTAACACTTATAGAAAAAGAATCCCCTTTGATTTCCGAATATAGAGAAACAAAGGGGAGCTTATAAAAGGACTGGTTAGGTTATCAAAATGGGCGTCCGCCGCCAAAGCCGCCACCGCCACCAAAGCCACCTCTACCTCTTGGGTGATCACCACCTCCAAAGCCGGGAGCATCAAAATCACGACGATTCTGCATCTTATCACGAGCAGCCTTGCTTCCAAAAATATTCAGGCGGTAAATAAAGTGCAGCATACAATAGCTGTTAATACCATTATATTCAGACACCGAACGGCCTGTTGCACTTAGCGAACGGCTGATATTACTCTGGCGTTGCAAAATATCATACATTTCAAAGCTGACCGTAGCTGCGCCTTTCATAAAACTTTGAGAAACCTGCGCATTCCAGATCAACTCATTGCGATTCATGCTGGCATCGGAATATCCACGACGACTTTGGTTGGCTATATTTGTAGAAACATTCATGCTCCAAGGCAAAGTCACATTAGAACTTGCTCCGTAAGAGAATGTATAAGGTTCCTGATTATATGTAGGACGCAACTTATTGCGTTCGGAAGTATATGAAACAGAACCATTCAAACCGAATTCAAACCAATTGTTACGGTAGCCACCATTTAATCGTTCACCTAGGGTCAATCCCGTAGTCGTGTTTTTCTGATCACCCTTTGCAGATTGATCATACAAGAAAGCTACGTTATTCTGGTAATTAACCGTTGAAAATGTGTTTACGGTGAATCTTTTATCTTTTAGAGCGGTATTATAGCCAAACATTCCGAAGGCATTCCAATTACCGTTTATATTTTTAGGTGTTGTTATTGTTCCACCTGTTTTATCATTATACTCCGTACTGTTACTTATACTGTTCTGCGTCGCCGAGAAATTGATATGGGCTATAATACTACGCTGATGCTCGGCATTAAATGTATTATAGAACATTCGCATAGAATGTGTGAACGAAGGTTTCAACCCCGGATTACCCACTCTGATATTTAAAGGGTCTGAATTATCCACTATTGGCAATAAGTTTTCCATACTAGGTTGACCGGTATTACCGCGATACATCAAACGTAACTGGCTCACTTTTGAAAAACGAAAACGTAAATCCACATTCGGAGCAAAATTAACGACAGTACGTGTAGTATCAGTCATATAACTTCCGCGTATGTAAGACAATTTGGTGTTCTGAGGTTGAAAAGAGAATCCGGCACTCAACTGATACTTTTCGCGAATAAACCGTAATGAAACTGATGCATTGTGATTATAGTACCGATATTGCGCATATTTACTTAAGCTATCCACAGCATTTTCACCATAACCCGCAGGTAGAGGAACACCTATACCCCAGTTATCATAGTCTTGCAAATCATAAGTGGTTTTATCACTTTTACTATACTTATACTGAAACTGATAGCTAAACTGAAGAAATGTGGCTCGCGCAATAGGCTCACTATAAGTTATCTGGCCCATGTAATTGAAGTTCTTTGTCGGCGTGGCAATGTATTGATTACGAACCAATATAGAGTCATTACCCAAATAATTCCGCAATTGATAATAATTAGTGGTAGACTCGGTGAATTGGTCATTATTATTATTGCCATATCCAAAGCTACCTCTGAAAGTTATATTTCGTCCTTTATTGTTAAGCTTTCTGTTAATCTGCACAGTAGCATCAGTTGATACACTATTTGATTTCGTCAACCCTTTACTGTTTGTAGCATTTACCCTCACGCTTCTCAAAGGATCATTGGTCTCAATTTGGTCAAAGTCAAGATAGTCATTAGGGTTAGTTACTAAAGCATACGGATCACTGTTGAAGGTCCCCGACTGCGATAAAGAAGAATTATTCGTCTTTCCATAAGAAAAGTTCGGGCGAAATATAATGTTAGTCAATGTATCCGGTTTCCATTCCATTCTGAAGTCAGCACTAAATGACTTATTACCGTTCCATGCATGGGAATTGGAGTTAGAGAACGATTTACCACTTTGCAAGAAACGCTCGGAAGAATTAATACTTGCAATATCAGACCCATTAGAATTAAACCGGGCGCTACCCCCCAACTCTATTTTTGAATTTTGAGTTGCAAAGTTAATACCATATTCTCTCGGTGCATTCAACCCATTATTAGGTCGCCAGCGTGGTCCTCCACCGCCCCCCGAAAAGCCTTGGTCATTTACATTGTTGGCTGAACCAATTACAGATACTTGGGTATCATCAACAAAACGATTCATCATTCCACGTCCAATATAACGATCATGGTTACCTATAGCAGCATCAAAGTTACCAAACCATCCCTGATTCATACCTTTCTTTACAGTAAGGTCCAGTACGGTTTCTTCATCACCATCGTCAATACCGGTAATACGAGCTAAATCAGACTTTTTATCATAAGTTTTCAGCTTTTCAATCATGTCAACAGGTAAATTCTTCAAACCGGTTTTTACATCACCACCGAAAAACTCCTTACCATCTACCATGATCTTCTTCACGTCTTTACCGTTGATTTTAATGTTTCCATCATCATCAATCTCGGCTCCGGGAAGTTTCTTAACCAACTCTTCCAACATGGCCCCTTGTGGTGTACGATATGCCGAGGAATTATAGACGAGTGTATCTTCTACTGCTTGGACTTGAGGAGCTTCAGCTGTAACTACCGCCTCAGAAAGTAATATTGCATCAACTTTCAAAGAAATTGTCCCTACATTTCTGTTCGGAACAGAAGAAGATAATTGCAACGGTAAAATTTTAGTTTGGAATCCTACATATGAAACCTTAAGCAAATATTTGCCCCCTCTAACCTTCTTTGGTAGCGTGAAATTACCATTTTGGGAAGTAACACCTCCTGTTATAAAAGTACTATCCGGCAAAGACAGCAATTGCACTGAAGCTTGAATAGCAGCCTCTTTTGTGTCAGCTTCAATAATATGCCCGGATACTGTAATAGTCGCGCTTTGCGGATAAGCGGAAAGGATTGTTGACAGTAAAGTCACCATTCCGACGATCATTCTTTTCATTCGATTTTGCTTATTAAAACAACATTCAATCTTTTTACACTGTTTAATTGGACATAGATACCTCTTAAAAGTTTAATTAGAAAAAAACAAAATACTTTAATTATCGACGTTTATGCAAATAAAACCGATGAATATCATATATGTATATACAGAATTTCACAATGTTTATTCTAATGAAACAATTATGAGACAGCATTATATGTTCACCAAAATTGATACCTCATCGCAATATCCATTTAATTTATTGCAAACGATCTTTTTCAAAAACAAAAATAGTTCTTTCCAATAGAAATTCTACCTTTGCGTAAGAAATACCTCCTTATTATGAGCAAACAGAAAATCATTCTTTGTGAAAATCTAAAGACAACATTGCCCGAAATCGTACAGGAATGTTCTTATGACAAGTTGTACATATTAACCGATGAACACACCCAACAATATTGTTACCCTCTACTGAAAGATTTGCTACCTGAAACTGAGCAAATCATTATCGGTGCAGGAGACGTAAATAAGACTTTGGAAAATTTGGCATTTGTTTGGCAAGCACTTAGCGAAAAAGGTGCCTCGCGGCATTCATTGCTGATAAATCTTGGTGGTGGAATGATCACTGACCTTGGAGGATTTGCAGCGTCCACTTTTAAAAGAGGAATAACTTATATCAATGTACCCACAACATTGCTGGCTATGGTAGATGCAGCTGTTGGTGGCAAAACAGGTATAAACTTCAATGGATTAAAGAATGAAATCGGAGTGTTTAATCCTGCTGCTTACGTTATTTTAGAAACAGAGTTTCTACGGAGCCTTGATGTACAGAATTTCTTTTCAGGCTATGCTGAAATGCTAAAGCATGGATTGATCAGCACCCCGGAACATTGGAGTGAGCTACTAAATTTCAATACGGATAGCATAGACTACTCTGTTTTAAAAGAAATGGTCGGACGATCAGTAAGCGTGAAAGAACAAATTGTAGCAGAGGATCCATTGGAACATGGTATCCGTAAGGCTCTAAACTTAGGACATACGGTAGGACACGCTTTCGAAAGTTTGGCATTGGCACAGAATCACCCCGTATTACATGGCTACGCAGTAGCGTGGGGAATAGTTTGCGAGCTCTATCTCTCACATATAAAAGTAGGATTCCCCATAGAGAAAATGCGCCAAACCATTCAGTTCATACGCCAAAATTATGGAACTTTCTCTTTTGACTGTAACCAATATGAGCAGTTATATGAGCTCATGAAGCATGACAAGAAAAACACTGCGGGCATTATTAACTTCAGTTTATTAAAGAATATTGGTGAAGTTAGCTTAAATGAAACCGCAGATAAGGAAACCATCTTCCAAATGTTTGATTTTTACAGGGAATGCATGGGATTATAGAAATTATAATCACTAAAGATGCTTCTACAAGGAGATAGCAGGCTGAAAATGCATCAAATTTAATCATTCAAACATTTGCTATTTAAAAATAAAGCCTTACTTTTGCATCCGCAATTCGGGGTGTAGCTCAGCCCGGTTAGAGTACGCGTCTGGGGGGCGTGTGGTCGGAAGTTCGAATCTTCTCACCCCGACTGAGTATAAAAAAGGAGTTAAGATCAATCTTAACTCCTTTTTTATTTCTATTAATTAATGAATTATCACTATTCATGAATCTGAGATAGATTTATGACATAGGTAAATTCAGTATTGTCGGACCATACCAAATATTTATCTAATGGTTTAGGACCACAACCATTGGAACCCACTCCTAAAGTTTTAGTAGCAAGAGTGAATACAGTAGCCTGGCTTTTTGGTAAATCAATCTTGTATTCCACATTTTGCATTTGTTCATCAGTATGAGGTAATGCAGAAAACTGCATCAAGTTTTTGTCCGCTTGAAAAGAGAATGAAGGCGTGCCATTTCCAGACATATCTGCCCAACGAACATCTTCATGATTACCTCTATCCATTGGTTTTTCGTATTCATATTGATTGCTCACATCCAACTTATATTGTCCAATGTCCTGAGCTGATTTACGATCAGAATAATTCTCTACCGGGCCACGTCCAAAGTAAGTCACATTATCAAGTCTCTTATCAAGAAGAAAACGTACTCCAATACGTGCTAAATTAATACGCGTACCAATAAACTCGATCTTATTAGTCACAGTAACAATACCATCGCCTTTCACCAAGTAAGTTGTAGTATGAAGTGCTCCAAACCCTTCTTTTCCTTCAGCTTTTACCACAGAGACAACATTCACGGAATTCTTGTCAACAGGCTTTACATCAAAGCTGACTAATGAATACTTCAAATTATCCACACCATATTTTTCCCATTGACGGAAAGCCCACATATCATCGTTTCGATGAGCTGACCGCCACAAATGAAGCTTTGGACCTCCATCAGCAGCCAATAAATTGGTGCCATCTTTAACCAACTGAATTAAGGAACCACTTTGCTTATCGAAAGCTAAAGAAAAATTGTGACCTGAGATCGTTACGGACTGAGCGTCTTTTGCTATTTTCAAAGGACTTACAGAAGGTGTTATCAACGCTGAAACCGTATTTATGGGTAATTTAAATTGCTCACAAGCAAGCTCAAATCCTTTGTCCGCCCACAATGTTCTATCTTTTAAACGATAAGAAACCCGTAAGAAGTATTCGGCATCAGGTTTCGGCTTATCAATTCGATAAGGAATAGTTGCTGTCGCTTCCGACAGAGGAGCAACATTAGGCATATCCAGTTTACCGGAAGCAATAATCTTCCCGTTTTCCGATAGAGTCCAAGACCCTTCAAATCCATTAAGAGATATAAACTGATATTTATTCCTAATTGATATCTGCCCTTTCGCCGGATCTACCAATCGGGTATCAATCCACTGAAAAGCCTTTTTCATCTCGGGATAATGCGGTTTTACACCAGTACCTTCAGTAGATCGATCATAAGAAACAACTCCTTTATGAATGAAATAGTGGTCATTGGGGTATTCACCAAAGCCCCCACCATAAGCCAATATAGGATGAGCCGGATTACGTCTGTTCCACAAAGCCTGATCCTGATATTCCCAAATGGCTCCTCCTACAATCTCCGGATTATTATCGAAGACTTCGGAATATTCTGCCAAAGATCCCATAGAATTAAACATAGCATGCGCGAATTCGCATATATAAAATGGTTTCTTAAGATTCTTATCTCTTGCAACATTTGCAAAATCTTCAGGAGTACCATACATGCGACCGTCAAAGTCAGCAGGATTCTTATCGCCAACACCAAAACGCTCATAGTGCACAAAACGTGTTGGATCAATTTCTTTAATTTTATGCATTGCCGCAACAAAATTAGAACCAACCCCACCACATTCATTACCAAGAGACCATATTATAACCGACGGATGGTTCTTGAAATTCTCCACATTAGCTACATTGCGATCTAAAATGGCCGCCTTCATCAGTGGTTCTTCATCAAACTTTCCATCATAACCATGGCATTCACAATTCGCTTCAGCCACAAGCCAGATACCCCATTCATCGCACAATTCATACCAGCGTGGATCATCGGAATAATGGCATGTCCTTATGTGATTACAATTCCCTTGCTTGATAACCTGCAAATCTCTTATCATTTGTTCTTCAGTTACGGCATGCCCTACTTCTGACCAATGCTCATGCCGGTTTACCCCTTTCAACTTCAAAGGAACACCATTGACAGTCATAATCCTGCCATTGATCTCAAGTTTTCGGAAACCGATCTTAGAAGACAATATTTCTCCTTCGGAATTAGACAACACAACTGTGTAAAGATTCGGAGTCTCTGCCGTCCATTTCTCAGGATTCATAACATCCATTTTCACTGCAAGCTGCTGTTCCTGCTGTCCCAATAAAGCTTTCCCGGAAACAGTTTTTTTGGCAATCTCATTCCCTTGTTTGTCATATAATGTTGCCGTTAAGCTTTGCCCCTTACTCTTTTTAGTACTATAGTTTTTTACCCTCGCAACGATCTCAAGCGTGGCATTCTTATACTCTTTATCAAGATCCTGCTTTACAAAGAAATCACGCATATGCGTTTGAGGTGCACTCCAAAGGGTTACGTTACGGAAGATACCATGCAATCTCCACATATCCTGATCTTCCAGCCATGTGCCCGAACTGTATTGATATACTTCAACTGCCAATGTATTCTTTCCTGCATTCACAAACGGAGTTAAATCAAATTCGGCGGCATTACGACTGTTTACACTGTAGCCAACCTTTTTCCCATTAACCCAAATAAAGAAAGCACTATCCACACCGTCAAAAGTAATAAAGATACGACGCCCTTTCCAGCTAGAAGGTACATCAAAATCACGGCGATAGCTTCCCACCGGATTACGCTCTTTATACGCTGTATATTTAGGATCAGGTTCACTCATCACATGAGGGAAGTCTCTTTTTATGGTATAACCCAGATTTCTATAAAAAGGAGTACCATAGCCTTGAACCTCCCAATTAGAAGGAACCGAAATTTCTTTCCAGGCAGAGACATCATAATCCGGTTTGTAAAAGTCGACAGGACGCACTTCAGGAGTTGGCACCCAGTTAAATTTCCACATACCGTTTAAAACACGACAATAAGACGAAGCATGACGATTGGCTGCTAAAGCCTCCTGCAAGTTGGCATAAGGCATCAATGTAGCGTGATAAGCCTCTTTGTTAATACCTAGACACTCCGTATTTTCAAGTTCGGGAGGAATCAAAGCGTCTTTAGTTTGAGAGTGTAAACTACAAGTAGAAGCAATCAATATTGCCGCTAAGTAAAAGATTTTGTTCTTTTTATTGTTTTTCATACCAAATAAATAGAGATTTTTGAGTTATCATGAATATTGTCCCAAAGCTAATAATAAAATACAGAAAAGGCTGCAAACAAATAGCATTATTCTATATCGTTTGCAGCCTTCTATTACCCAAAACTCTTTTTACCAACCTTCATTTTGTGGGTATACTTTACCAACTGTCACTCGATTAATCTGACTTTGCGGTATGGGACGTAATTGATCCTTATCTTCAATATTCGTCTTGGCCACTCCATCATTATAAAGCCTAACCCTTGTCAGTAATGTACCTGTACGAGCAAGATCAGCCCAACGACAATGTTCTGCCAGTAATTCTCGTGTCCTTTCTTCCAAGATAAAGTCAAGAGTTATATCCGACGGATTAATATTAAGAGCTCCAGATACAGAAGTCGATTTATTGCGAGCGCGCTCTCTTAATATATTGATATATTTCGCAGCATTATCATTATCATTCAATTTATAGGCAGCTTCAGCAGCTAACAGATAAGTTTCACCTAATCTAAATATTATATATGAACGATCTGAATTATCATTATATTGTGCTCTTGTCCGATCAAGGAATTTAGTGATTGTTGGAAATATTTTATAACCATCATAAGCTTCCGGGGTAAATATTAAATATTTATTTCCTGTTCTATTATAGGTTTTAGCTTTGATTTCATCCGCTGTCATATTATAACCCGGATAGTAGATAGCAGTATCTCCGACAGTCGTATACTTCCAATCAAAAGATTCTTTCTTCCCATTGATGTTATAAGAGACAGTGCCGCCATTTTGCGTCTTAGTAGCGTACCATACCTTCTGAAATGTTGCATCGTACCTTGTATCTTTATCCCTATTATTAAATGCATTATAAGTATATCTATTGGGGTTGAACCAAGAATAACAACGTCCATCATTGATATTACGTTCTCCCATATAAGCTTCATATCCATTGACGTAATAATGGTTCAAAGTTGAACGATATCCATAAACATTATCCAAGTCCCAATCCATACGAGCCACAAACAGCTCTTCCTTATTTTTCCCAGAAGGATCATCATTCGCCTCATTAAAGACATCTGCAAAGTTAGGCATCAAAGAAATCCCCAAGGAAGGCGCATCGGCTATTAGTTTTGACGCAATATCATAAGCCTTTTGATAATATTCTTTTGCTTTATTTGGATCATAATATTTATTATGACTGTTGTTTGGATAGGAAGAAGCACTCTTGTCGTATACCCACCCCAATGTCAAATAAACTCGGGCCAACAAATGACGTGCTGCAGCACCCGAAGCACGACCGGCTTCCAATCCATTCAGTTGTAAACTCGGAGAGCATTCAGTAGAAGCATCTATCAAGTCCTGAATAATCACATCGTAAGCCTTTAGCATATCATCCCGTACCGCAGACCTGGAAGGCTGATCATTGAATGTAGTAGATACAGTGACGTCACCAAATTGTTGCACCAAATTAAAATAGAGAAAAGCTCTCATAAACTTAGCTTCCCCCAAATACTGTGCCCGTTGGGCCAAAGTTAAATTAGCATCAATTGGAATGCTTTCCACATTCTCTATCATATAATTCAACGTATTGATATTAGAATATGCATACGACCATAAATTACTCAAAAATTCATTGTTAGCCGTATATCGAGTAGGATCATATATAGACAATGTAGTGGCTCTGTTCTCTGTCGTACTGCTTTTAAGTTCATCTGTCCCAGGATTCATTAGACCATGGATTCCTCCTTCATCTCCATACATACTTCTCAACACCGAGTAAGCAGAATTCAACCCCATCTTAAAGCCTTGGGACGTCTTTAAGAAATCTTGAGTTGTACTAGAATGGTTTTCTTCCTCAAGCCAGTCTTGGCATGATGCAAGAGATATAAAGAAGAATGGGAGTGCTAATATATATATTATTCTTTTCATGTCTTTTACTATTAAAATGATAAATTAACTCCTACTATGAAACTCCTTGTGGGCGGAGTATTTAAATCAACGGTACTCGAGGTCTCCGGATCAATGCCCCCGTCCTTCTTATATTGGCTACTAAACCAAGTATATAAATTATATGCCGTCGTATAAATCCTCATAGATTCAATTCCATATTTTCTGGAAAAACTTTGAGGAATAGTATATCCTAAGGAAATATTTCTTAACTTCAGATAAGAAGCATCATATCGAGCCAACAGTTTTTTATTATCTCCAACACCGGAGACCGATGGCTTCGGCCATCTTGCATTCGTATTTTCCGGAGTCCAATAATCTATTTTCAGATTATTAAATGTTCCCTGCATGGTATTCATCCAGCCATTGTGCATGTTTGAAGTTAGAATTCCCCCCGAACGGAAAGAGAAGAGAAAAGATAAATCAAATCCTTTATATGCAAATCTATTGGTAATACCGCCTTCAAAATCAGGAGAACGTCTGCCCAAAAAGACTCTATCGTCATCATTAATCACTTGCTTAGCCTTGGGAGTAACGCCATCCGCTTCATAATCTATATGGTTATTCTTGATCTTTATAGTACCAATTACAGAAGAATTACCGGAAGTCGGATACCCATAACTCTCAGCCAAAGCACGATCTTCAGGAGTATCCTGCCATAATCCGTCTGCTTTAAGTGAATAGATCACCCATCTGTCTTTTCCTACATACAAATTATTAGATTCATCTTTTGCTACACCTTCTCCCAAACTTGTCACTTTATTCCGGTTAGCAAAAATATTGAAATCAGTGTTCCACGATAATCGATTTTGACCATCACCCTCGATATTCACAGTACTTATATTCAATTCAACTCCACGATTACGGGTATTCCCTAAATTCGTCAAATAGCTGGAAGAGTACCCTGAAGTAATAGGTAAACTAACTCCCAATAGCAAATCTTTTGTTTTTTGTTGGTAAAACTCCAAAGTACCATTAATTCTATTATTGAGGAAACCGAAATCAATTCCCAAATTAATAGTTTCCGTATACTCCCATCCCAAAGACTTATCCGGCACAGAGTTCGGATATACGCCTACAACGCCCGAAGAACCCAACATGTACTTATTAGTACTCAAATTAGCCATCGTTTGATATGGATTTACGGCGGTACTCCCGACATTGCCCCAACTCGCCCTCAATTTTAAAGCAGAAAAGATATGCTGCTTAGACATAAAATTTTCCCTCATGACATTCCAGCCCAATGCAACCGATGGGAAACTATGCCATTTGTTACCTTCTGCAAGGCGTGAGGACCCATCTGAGCGGATTGTGGCTGTTAACAAATACTTCTCACGATAACTATAATTCAAGCGCCCCATGAAAGACATTATCCTCCATTTGCTGAATCCTCCACCGCCGGAAATTGCACCTAAAGCCAAATCCGGAGAAGGATTATAAAACTGGATATTATTATTAAAATAATTATAAGCCTCTATGGAATTACCATCACGTTTGCTTTCTTGAACACTCTGCATCAAAGTAAGAAATATATTATGATCCTTATGAACTATTTTATTCCAGTTTAGAATATTCTCAATGGTATATTCAACTCCTAAATAATGGTCGGCGTAAGATCTATTTTGTGCACCCATCCTTTTTGTTGTAAGACTTGCTTGAAACTGTCCCAACGTTTCATATTTTAATTGTAGACCACCGTTAAATCTATAACTTAATCCGTAAGGAAGTGTAACATCCAAGTAACCCACATTGAATGTGGATAGAGCTCTGCGTTTATCAATTACAGCTCCGTCTTGCAAGTCTAAAAGAGGATTCCATACCTGCCCTCCACTCCCTGGAATTTCATTGATCAGAATTCCATTCTCATTATACGGAGTTGCAAAAGGAGAAGCTCTTAACGCCTGATCCATAGGATTATTATTCTCTCCATTATTCATAATGTAACCATTCAAAGAAGAGAGGCCCATTTTCACATATTTCCCTACTTGGGTATCCACTGAAATTTTAGCGGTCATACGCTCAAAGGAATGGGGAGCATAATTATTTTCACCTTTATAATAACCAACCGAAGCATTATAACTTGTCTTCTCATTCCCACCATTCAAAGAAAGCTGGTGATTCATGGTCATTCCATCCTCATAAATCAAGTCTTGCCAATCCGTATCGTTTCCAGCATAATAACCATCCATTTCTGCTTGGTCCTTAAAAACCCGGTTAATTTGCATGATCTCGGGATCATCCGGCCCAGAATACTTATCGGCATTGGCATTATAGAAAGCCCATTGTTTAAACCGGATAAACTCTTCTGAATTCATCACTTTGTATTTGCTAATAGCTTTTACCACTCCATAATATCCACTATAAGAAACTTTGGTTTTTCCATTCGCGCCTTTTTTAGTGGTAATCAAAATTACACCATTAGCTCCACGAGAGCCATAAATGGCAGTAGCAGATGCATCCTTAAGTATGCTAATGCTCTCTATATCATCATTACTAATATCATTCAAGTTTCCACTGAATGGTATTCCATCAAGAACAATTAATGCATCATTGCCGGCATTAATGGATCTTTCTCCTCTAATACGAATTTGAGGTACAGCACCCGGATGAGTGGCCCCTCCTGACATCTGAACGTCAACACCTGCTGCAAGTCCCTGCAATGCAGCTGCAACATTCGCAACAGGAGCTTCTTTCAGGCTCTTGTTGCTGACATTAACCATCGCACCCGTAATATCCGATTTCTTCTGTACTCCATAGCCGACTACTACAACTTCACCTAACGCTTCAATATTCTCTTCCAAGGTAATATCGTAGGTAAATTGATTCTGCTGAATTACAACAGATTGATCTTTATACCCCACACTACTAATGATTAGAACATCACCCATACCGACCTTTAATGAGTATTTTCCATCCAAATCAGTTACAGTTCCGTTGTTTGTACCTTTAACCTTAATAATAGCTCCGATCACAGGACCCGAAGCATCTTGTACTATTCCCGAGATTTTCTTTTCAGTCCGTTGTTCCACCGACCTGATTCCTGCCATGGCAGAGAAAGTCGGATAGACTAAAACAAGAGCTAATAAAAGCCCTACCAGATACCTAAAGCCAGATATCCTTCTTCTTTTTTTTGCTGTTAACATAGTTCTGATTTAATTATTATTAAACACTATTAGATAGGTTACTCCATTCTATTCTTCTTTATTATTAATCTATCAATTTCCCTTGCCCACAGATTTCCCAAGATTTTGGCACCATAAGCATTGGGATGCAAATAATATATGCCCTGCTTCCCTTCTTGAGGTTTATAATATTTTAGGCCATGATTACGGAAAAGTCCAAAACCTTTTTTATCTCCGGAAAAGACAAAACCATTATTATCTTTAACCAGTTGATCTATTATCGGCATATAGGTTTTCAATCTATCAAGCCCTTCTTTAAGATACACTGCACCATTCTGAGTATTTTCACTATACCATATAGGATAATGAATCATTATTTTAGCCAAAGGGAATCTTGCATGTATAGAATCAATAATAATTTGCATATTTACTTTGTATGCAGATGCAGAAACAGGTGCTCCAGTAGTACCCTTGCATGCACTATCATTTGTACCCAATTTCATTGAGAACACAAGCATTTCTCCCTTCTTATAAATAGAATCGGCAGCAGAAACAACTTTTTGGAAGGCTCTTCCTGGGGGCAAGAAATTATAAGTGGTATATCCACTCATTCCACAATTCGCATATTTAACATCATAGCCCAAACTATCCAAATACAGAGCAGCAGCCATGGGAGGTGGTGTCTGCAAATAAGTTCCTTCAGTGATGCTGTTACCAATAAATATCACATCAACTTTAGAACGAAGTAGTGGTTTCGGGAAACTCTTTTTAGGACAAATAGCCTTGCCAATAATTCGTGCCATAGTCGTCGTTCCCTTTACATTGGGATGAATCTTATCATACACAAAATCACTCTTCCCTATGAATGGAGTGTGCAAATCAATAATGCTGACTTCTGTCCTGCTACCGACTTGCTTAATCATCGGGATCATCTCATCAGCAATAATACGGTCATCCACAGGTAGAACATTTCCCGGGAAAGCCGGAAGCGGATAACACAAATATATCTTAGGTTTACTTGTTAAAGACTTAAAAGAATCTACAAAGTCAACATAATCAGTCACAAACTCTTCTTTATGAGTCCAATTCCCGGGTTTTGCATCATTGGTTCCCATTTTAATGATGACAATATCCGGATTCCACTCCAGCACCTCCTTATAGCGCGCCTCATTCCAATAAGGATAATTGCCTTTTCTTAACATCGTACGCCCTCCAATGCCATAATTACGAACATCATATTGCGTTCCAAGCAGACGTTGCAGAATAGTGGGATATTTGTCTTTCAGTGGAAGAGCATAATTCTCTGTAATGCTATTCCCTACACATGCCACTTTAATCTTTTGCGCAAAAGACAGATTGCAAAAGAGCAGCATGGCTACTACCACATAGATTTTACTTCCTCTCATTTCTCAAAAAAATTAGTCTGATCCCAATTGTAAGGGAATGGTATCTGTTTATAGTACTCAAGAGAATGTTCAGGGTGGCTATAACCTTCGGGGATAGGTAAACCTGAATATTGTTGGAAGAAGAGTACACAAGCATCTCTCCACCAAGCAGCTTCTCCCTTTTGAAGTTTTAATAATGAAGAAACATGTTCAAAGCGCTCATTATCGATTTTCCCTTTCAGTCGATTCCATATATTCTGCATCTGCTCAACTTCATCCACACCTTTATAATAATGGGCTACCAACTCATTCCATAAAGTTTGTCCGGATGGCATTTTATAATTCCAAGGTACCCGATGAAACCACAACAAATAAATAGACGGGCACTTTTGAATATCATTAAATTCTTCCTTGACAGGAGAACGATATTGACTTACAGCGTTGCTCCCATTAATGGTCCTATCTACACCAATGCTATCTTTAGTCACTTTGTGATAATCAAAAGCAGTCCATACGGGGTCATCATGCCATGGCTCCGGTCCATTATGTGTATCAAAGTTCATGATATGATTTATTCCTAAAGGCATCATATAATTTACAGCAGCTTCACGCGACATAAGCATCATATTCAAAATAGGGTCAATAATCTCCTCTTTATTGGAAAAAGTTAATCTAACCCATTCTTTGGCTATATCTTTGGAGCTCAAATCGGGATTCCATGCCAAGCGTCCAAAGGCATACCAGTTTGCCTGTCCAAACAAATGGCCTGTCCAGTTCAAATCAGAACCTATATTCGATACGCCGGCAATAGCAGACATCCCATACGTTTTATTGTAATTCTGTAAAATCCTAGAAACCGTTGATCCGGTACCATTCTCATAAGTATCGGATTGGAGCGTCTCTTCATACAAAGTCCCTAAATATACCAGATGACCGGCATGTCCCAAATTTTCCTGGGTAATCTGAAATTCCATTGCAAGAGGAGTATTAGGCATGGCCCCAAATAAAGGATGAAAAGGCTCGCGGGGTTGAAAGTCTATTGGACCATTCTTAGGTTGTACAAAGACATTTCTTCTGAAAGTGCCATCCAAAGGTTTAAATTCATTATAGCCCGTAACCACGCGATCTACATGCCGCTCATTCTGATAAACAAAAGCTCTCCAGAAAACAATCCCTCCAAAAGGTTCCAATGCGTCAGCCAACATATTAGCTCCATCGGCATGAGTTCTTCCATAATCCTGTGGTCCCGGTTGGCCTTCAGAGTTCGCCTTTACCAGAAAGCCTCCAAAATCAGGGATTAAAGCATATATTTCTTTTACTTTGTCTTTCCACCACTGCTTTACTTTTGGATCTAAGGGGTCCGCAGTATCTAGCCCTCCAATTTCTTTGGGAGCACTAAATTTTGCTGTGAGATACACTTTTATGCCGTATGGACGAAAAACATCAGCCAATCCGGCGGCTTTTACCAACCAATCGGCACGCAGGCTTTTTGCACTTGCATTTACATTATTCAAAATACTACCGTTAATACCGATTGACGCATTTGCCCGGGCATAGTCTGTATAGCGTTTATCTTTATATGTCGGAAGTCTTTCCCAATCCCAAAGACTCGATCCGGCATATCCACGCTCAATAGTACCGTTAAGATTATCCCAATGGTTCAGTACACGATATTTTAAGCTCGGTTCTTCTGTAATAGCTAATCTTTCAATGGAACTATGCATTTGCATTAATCGGAGATAGCGAAATACGCCATAAAGAATCCCAATATCCGTTTTAGCTATTATACCTGTAACTTGCTTTCCCTGGAAATTTAAACTCCGAATCACAAAGCCATCATCATTCAACTTGTTAATATCTTGAATAAATGGCTGATGTTGAAACGCAGGGATCGTCTTTGGAGTACCTACAACCAGAGTATTATTTTCGATCACCTCCGTTTCAGTCAACTGCAAATCCAATAACCCCAAAAAGCCATTTCTCAGTTCGTTTTTCGCAGCAAGTAACTTATCTGAAGAACAAGGGAAAATAACATGATGGTTCTTTTCTCTATATGAGCTATACAAAAAAGGATTATCAACCTTTTTATAGCGTAACCATAAATCATATCCATTTTCGGAATAAATAAGGTTAACACAACAAACAATAAGGAACAGCAATACAACTATTTTCTTCATAGCTTAAATTATTAATCCAATTCCAAAACAGCAGTCCATCCTCCATTTGGAGCCATTGATACCTCATATTTCGTTTTTGATGTAACAACCTGCACCTTTTTCCGATAGTCCATAGCCTGCCTGGATGCATTTGGTCCATCTTCGTAGGAAATCATTTTATATTGCTTGCCGGTTTGCAAGAAATTAAAGTCAATTATTACCTTCTTTTCATTGCCATTGGTAATTCCCCCGATATACCATTTATCACCTTTTCGCTTAGCTATAATGACACCTTCCCCCAAGATTGCAACCAAAGGAACGGTTTCATCCCAAGTCACGGGAACTTTAGTAATGAACTCTGTACACTCTTCATTCATATAATACAATGTAGGGTTATCACATAGCATCTGCAATCCGCTTTCAAAAATCGTAAAGAGAGCCATACTGTAAGCTCGAGTCCCCATTCCTGCAGAATTAGGGCGATTACTACAATATACTCCAGGTTGCATATTAATCATAGCCCCGGGCGTAAAGTCCATTGCTCCGGCTATGTTTCGGATAAACGGTAAATAAATGGTGTTATCAGGTTTACATCCTCCCATCTGTTCAAGCCCTCTGACGCCCTCATACGAAAGGATATTGGGATATTTATATTCTAATCCTTTAGGAGTTATCGCTCCATGAAAATCAACAAACAATTTATATTTAGCCGCTTCCTTTGCGACTTTTTCATAGAAATTCATCATACATTGATCACTCCTATCCATAAAATCAATTTTTATTCCTTTAACACCCCATTCCGAGTAAGTTTTAAAAAGGTCCATATGCTTTTCCACAGTTAACCATGTAAGCCAAAGGATAATACCAACATTTTTTCCCTGCCCATAATGGATTAAACGATGTATATCAAGTTCTGAATTAGGAATAAATGGATTAGTTGTTTTTTGAGACCATCCTTCATCCAAAATAATATACGGGATATTAAACATGGAAGCAAAGTCTATATAATATTGATAAGTTTCAGTATTACAACCTGTTGAGAAATTAACATCTTTCCCATAAGGGGCACATCCATTCCACCACTCCCAACTGACTTGCCCCGGCTTAATCCACGATACATCCCGAATTTGGCTCTCCTCTGCTAATTTATAGGGCATCGAGGTCTTCAATAATGTTTTATCATCTTTCGCCACAATAAAGTAGCGCCAAGGATAATCGCGTCTACCAACCGTTCTTGCAATACAATCTGCCTCTTTCAATATTTTCAGGCTACGGTCTCCGTCATCTCCAAATTCAACAGGTAGTTTAGGAAAAGCTGAAGATAAACCATACGATACTCCCTGCAGAAACATACACGGATAATCAGCTACATTTGATTCGGAAATCAAAACCCGGGAATAGGGGGTTTCAATCAAAACAGGTAACGTCGAGAATTTACCCATCCGCCCCCATTCATTAGAATCAAGATGTGTATAAGCTTCTTCATAGGCTGTTTTAAAACCAGAAGGAATTTGCAGATGCAATTTATAATCACATGCAAATTTTATTTGGAGCTGTTCATTAAGAACGTCGACCGAATCAGGCATATCGGTAATAAAGCGGTAAGCCAATCCATCATCATAGGCCCTGAATTCCAAAGAAAAATTGTCTTTAAAAGATATCCTTAATGAGTTATATTCATCAATTATTGTTGAGAATTTCAAAGGGAATACCGGTTTCAAAACCCGATGAATATTTTCTTTCTTTACTTTTCTTACATAAGAGTTTAGTCCAAGTGTCTTATTTTTTAAAGCAAGTTCTATGCGGTTATTCTTAAAAATTAAATGCTCATTACAAAAAAGACTAAAAAACAGATTATTACCAATTTCAACTTGAATACGCAGTCTATTATCAGGTGAAAATAATTCAAAAGAGTGCTGAGCGGATAGATTAAGTGTGAATAGAAATATTCCGAATAATATTAATTTTATTTTTTTTCTCATATTAGTTAAATAGTTTTATTTATAATCTTACTCTCGAGTTACATATTTATTAAAATATCATTAGTTATTCCTCTCAACATCGCGTAATGAACTCATATCTACAAAATTTATTTTCATAATAAACGCATACCATATATTAATAATATGAGAATTATAATTCCCACTTAAGAGATTGCCCACTTAGAGAAGTAACATCAGACTTCATAGCATTTTTATTAAAAACATCTTCTAAACAGAAATATGCAGCAAATATAGAAAAGGGGATATAGCACCGCTGTACGAATATATGCCATTTATGTAGTTGAAAAGAGTCGTACAAGCATTTAATACAACTTCGGCACAAAATCATACTTTTTTTTACTATATTAAAATCCGATAGTAAAGGCTTATTTGCTACTTTTGTACCTAGTCCAATTTAAATCTGATATTTTTATGAAAGCCATTTATCGTTTTTCCGCTTCAGCCATTCTAATTTTCTTTTCTGTATTTTTCTGTTATGCAGCGAATCAATACAGTATCCGTCAACTATCAAATAAAAATGGATTATCTAACAGTGCCATTCTTTCAATATGCCAAGACAAAGACGGCCTACTTTGGTTTGGATCATGCGACGGATTAAACACCTTTGATGGCAATATATTACAGTTATATACTCCCATTGACTTTCGAAATAACATTTCCGGTAATTTAATCAATAGCATAGTAGAGGCTGAAAAAAATATATTATGGATAAAAACGAATTACGGATTGGATCGTCTAAACACAAAAACGCAAGAAATCCAATATTTTGAAAACTTTAAAGATATCAATAAAATAGCCAGATCTCCCGAAAATGATATTTATATCATAAAAGACAATGGAGATCTCTATTGCCTTCCTAAAGGTAACAAACAATTTCAAAAGCTATTAACAGTAAAAGTCAATATCGGAGACATCTGTCAAATGATAGTGGATAATTTCGAAACTTTATGGATATTTTCCACAAACGGAGATAGTAAAAGTTTCAATATAATAAAAAGAAAGAATGCCATACAGTTAAAGCCAGATAACTACTTCCATCATCCAAAAAAACTAAAATTTGCGTCGGCAGACGAGTCCGATATTATTATCTTTGCAGACGAAGATAATTCTCTATATGAGTACAATCTAAAAAACAAAAAAACATCCTTCATTATAAACTTATCGACAGAGATACACTCCCGTGGGGAAATATCCTCTATAATACGTCATCATAATGATTATTTTGTGGGCTTTAAAAGCAATGGATTAATTCAAATCAGGCATCAAAAGAATTTAAAGAGTCCATATCGTATCCAAGCAACCAATATCCAATCGGGAATTTTCTGTTTGGTAAAAGATAAAAACCAGGACATCATTTGGGTCGGAACAGATGGACAAGGAGTGTATATGTATTTTGTGAACGACTACTCTATAAAAAATAATATACTGAGTAGCTCTCCATATAATATCAACAATCCGGTAAGAAGCCTATTTCTAGATAGTAAGAACACATTGTGGATTGGAACTAAAGGAGGAGGAATTCTACGTCTATTCGACTATTACTCGGAAAGCAATATATACGACCATCTACAAGCAGATAATAGCGCATTAGCAGATAATGCCGTATATTGTTTTGAGCCAAGTAAGCATGGAATATTATGGATAGGAACAGAAAATGGAATGAATTATTTTTCTTACAAGGATAATAAAATAAAAAACTTTCCCCTTCTTGCAGGAGGTAAAAACGTAAGATATATCCATTCGATTTGCGAATTTAATGACAGCACATTATGGATTTCTACCGTTGAAGAAGGTATAATAAAAGTGAAAATTAAAATGTTATGTAACGAACCAAAAGTTATTTTTGCAAAACGATTTATACAAGAGAGAGGTAAGCGCTTTGCAAATAACTTTTTCACATCATTTAAAGAAAATGATTCGATCATCTGGTTTGGAAACCGTGGGTATGGAGCATATCGTTGGAATTCATTAACCGATAGATTTAAATCATTTCATTTCAATCAAACAGTAAAAAGCCAAACTATCAATGATATTTTTGCAATTCACAAGAACAAAGAAGGGTACTGGTTTGGAAGTAGTAACGGGTTAATAAAATTAAATAACAAGAAATATCACGTTTACAACGAAGTGGATGGCTTTCCAAACAACACAATACATGGCATATTGGAAGACTCGCATGCTAATCTCTGGCTAAGTACAAATCAAGGTCTTGTACGCTTTAATACTGTAAGAAGTACAATACAAACTTACCCGCAAAAAGGGTATTTTGAAATAACAGAATTTAGTGATGGGGCGTTTTATAAAGATGAAAGAACCGGAACTTTGTTTTTTGGCGGGACTAATGGATTCATAAGTATTAAAGAAAACATGATTGGCATAAAACCATATACACCTGCCCTCAAATTTTATCGGCTATCTATATACGGTAAAGAATACAATCTTTTTAGCAAAATAATGGAGGATAAGGGAAAGTCAATATTAAAGCTGAGCTATAAGCAGAATTTCTTTAGCCTATCGTTCAGAGCCATTGATTATATTAATGGAAATAATTACGTCTATTATTATAAAATAATCAATTTAAGTAATGAATGGATAGACAATGGTTTTTCAAATACTGCAACATTCTCCAATTTAACTCCCGGTAAATATATATTATTGGTCAAATATAAAAATAAGAATACGGGGAAGGAGAGCACACCTCAAAGTATAATTATACAAATCACTCCTCCATGGTACACAAGTACAATGGCGTACTGGATATATGTAATAATTATAATCAGCATAATTATGATCAGCATCAAATGGAGTATTAAGCACTACCATCATAAGAAGAATAGCATGATAAGACAAATCAATCAACAGAAAAAAGAAGAACTATATGAGTCCAAACTACGCTTCTTCACTAACATTACACATGAATTCTGCACACCACTTACATTAATTTCAGGGCCATGTGAACGAATACTTTCCTACAAAAGCACAGATTCTTATATCAACAAATATGCAAATATGATTCGGCAAAATGCCGGCAGGTTAAATTCCCTCATTCTTGAACTCATAGAATTTCGTAGATTAGAAACAGGAAATAAATCTCTCAAGATAGAAAAGATATTCGTAAGCAAGCAAATACAAGATATCACTGAAGCATTCTCCGAATTGGCAGAAAGAAAGAAAATTAATTATAAACTAAAAATACAAGAAAATATCTATTGGAATACGGATAATAGTTGTCTATACAAGATAACGAATAATCTAATCTCGAACGCTTTCAAATATACACCAGATAACGGAGAAATTACGGTTGAATTATATATAAATGAAAATAACTTACTCTGCATTCGTATATCAAACTCAGGGAAGGGTATACAGAAAGAAGATATAAACAAGATATTTGACAGGTTTCGCATACTTGACAATTTTGAATCGCAAGAAAGTCAATCCCCACGTAATGGGTTAGGATTGGCAATCTGTCATAGCATGGTTACTTTATTGAAAGGTGAGATTGAGGTATCAAGTTCGCCTTACGAATTAACTACATTCAAAGTACAATTACCACTATTAGACATTACTGATAATACTATTAATAATAGTATTATCAGCATGCAACTCAATCTAAACGAAAGCATAAAGGAAATTAAAAAAGAAAAAGCCAATGCTTTTGATTCGCAAAAACGCACGATTATGATTATCGATGATGACACCTCAATGTTATGGTTCGTTGCAGATATTTTCGCTAACAAATACAATACAATATCCTTTGAAGTAGCAGAAAAAGCTTATGAATCTCTAAAACTACAGTTGCCAGATTTGATCATTACGGACATAATGATGCCTGACATGGATGGTGTATCGTTTATAAAAAAAGTAAAATCGAATTCTATCCTAAATCATATTCCGATTATAGCATTATCAGCATTAAATAATATAGATGAGCAGATCAAAAGTATCGGAGCAGGTGCTGAAGCCTATATTACTAAACCATTCGACATACAGTACCTTGAAACCATTGCAAATAGATTAATTCTACGAAAAGATGAACTAAAGGCATATTACAATTCGGTATACAGTACATTCGAACTGGAAAATGGACATCTATTACATGTTGATGACAGAGCATTTTTTGAGAGAATGATGCAGAATATCGATAATAATATTCAAAACGCAGACCTCTCAATCGAATTTCTAAGTAAATTAATGGGATGCAGCACGCGCCAGTTCTACCGGAAATTAAGAAATATAACAGAAAAATCTCCTGCTGAAATTATAAAAGAATATCGATTGTCAATAGTAGAACGGTATTTAGTGATAACAACCCTATCAATAGAAGAGATTATGTATAAAGCTGGATATGTCAACAGGGGCACTTTCTATAAAACATTTACACAACATTTTGGCATGTCACCTCGTCAATATAGAGACGCAAAAAGAAATGGTTTGGAGGGCGATTGAACTTTCAAAAGCAAATTCTTATTATATAAAAATAGCTCCGAGACATATTCTCAAAGAATATCTCTCGGAGTACATTAATTTCCTATTCCACCAAAAATGGAAGAATGTTATTAAAGAAAACCTTTCTTCCTAATTATTTCAGAAAGGAAAGGAACTCTTATCACTAAAAGCTCAACGGCACAATCAGTTTTACACTAAAGTTACGACCCATATTATAAACGCCCTGCCTACCGGTCAGCTGATTTTCATCTGCATATTTTAAGCGGCTTAAATGGTTCTGATAAGCTTTATCCGTAAGGTTATTGGCTGTGAAATATAAAGATGCCAACTTGCGACCTTTATGCATTAAATCGGTTCCAATAGAAGCGTTCAGCAATGTATAAGATGGTGTTATCGTCTCGGTGCCAAAAGCAGAGTAAATATGATCCTGTCTTAGATTACATTCCAACCCAAACGAGACATAAGTATTATTCAAAATTTCGCCATGTCGAATGAGATCATAGCGAAGATCTGATGTCCATTTTGGAGCCGGTGTAAAAGGTAAATATTTAGTAGAATCCGGTTGATTGAGCTGCACTGAATTCACGTAAGAGAATGTGTTTTGAAAATGCAAACGTTCAACGGGATGAATATCAATACTGGCTTCCCCACCAAGTATACGGGCATCTCCGGAGACAAACTGATAAGTCTGATATCCATCGGTTAATATGTCTTCCCCGTTACTGTCCGTCAGCTTATGAGAAAAGATATAATTGTTTATTCTATTTGCAAAAAGAGAAATTTCCGCGGATATAAAAGAAGAAGAGTATCCAACTCCCCAATCGGCTTGCCAACTATTTTCTGCTGTCAACCCGGTATTTCCCTTCTCATAACGTATTGTCCCCTCATGTACTCCATTCGAAGCCAATTCACTAATGTTGGGGGCTCTAAAACCTCTCGATATATTTAATTTAGTATGCCAAGAATCGGAAATTTGATAAGTTAATCCCAAGCTAGCACTAATACCTTGAAAATGTCGGGAGAAATTAGCAAATTTCTGTTCTGCACCTGCAGAGTTCTTATTAACGACCTCTTCATTTGAGTTCAAATAGAGGGATTTTCCATGTGTGCTCCGACGATCATAACGAAGCCCTCCGCTTACGTCAAGCTTCCCGAAATTGCGGCTGCCTAGAAAAAACATTCCTGTATCAAATAAGTTATATTCGGGAATAAGAAACTCCGAGCCTTTATTCAATGATTTCTGATACATTCCATTAACACCAGCCACAAACTTATAGCCTGCTATTGCCGGAAAAGAATAACGTACATCGTAATTTATCGTATGGAGCTGAAAATAAAGTCCATAATTATTTGGAGATAAGACATCTTCAAATTCCTGCCGACGGTTCTGCTGATAACCGATAATGGTCCGCAAATTTCCTTCACCAATTATTATATTATTATTAAGAACAGCCTTATAGTGGTAAATTTGCTGATAAGGCATCGGATGACTATAGGATTTGCCATCCTTATCTGTCGCAACAGCTTCCCCTTCTTCCCCGTTTATTACAACGGGCTTTAAGAATCCACCTGTCTCGTCATCACGCTCACCTTCTACAATCCCCGGAGTAAGATGATAGTAATCAAAAGTCAAATGCGAATAGCCCCAATTACGACTAATCCCCAATAAACCGGACAACGCCCGCTCTCTAAAACCTGAGCCATATACATATCCATCATACTTATTTTGATATGAATGAGCCATTTTATCACTATATCTCCAGTTCCACAAGAAACCATTTTTATTTCCGGCAGTATTTACAGAATAATTAAACAAACCATTGTTCGTCTGATATTCCGTGGCTACATTGGCTTTAACAGAGCCTTCCGGCAATATAGGATCCGACTGGAAATTTATCACACCAGCCATAGCATCCGAACCATACATCAAACTGGCAGGCCCTTTCAATATTTCAACAGAGTTCACACTTTGAGGATCTATCTCTATTCCATGTTCATCTCCCCATTGTTGCCCCTCTTGACGGACTCCATCATTCACTACAACCACTCTGTTATACCCCAACCCACGTATCACAGGCTTTGAGATGCTTCCTCCGGTAGTTATTTGTGAAACCCCCGGTTGCTTTGCTATCGCATCTATGATATTCGTAGATGCGGTTTCCTCCAAATCTCTTTTCGAAACATAGGATATTGGCGAAGGTGTCTTTTTTATTAGCGAGTTCCCGGTTAAAGCTGTAATAACAACTTCATTAATGGCAGCATCAGATTCTTTCAATACAAAATCCAATGACTTGATGTTTTTCAGATCAACTTCCTGCACAATAGTCTGATGTCCAAGGTAGCTCACCTGTAGTGTTGTTTTTATAGCCGGCAAACCTACTATTGAATAATTGCCTTGATTATCAGTCACTGTTCCTTGTTTTAATTCCGGAAAGTAAAGGTTAACTCCTATCAATGCACTTCCATCAGCACCATCTGTTACTTTCCCTTTTAATGATCCATTACCCGCGGGGGTATTAGCCATAACTACTTCAAATGAAAGAAGCAGTATTACAATACACACATATATATATTTCATAATTATTCTATAAGTAGTAAAATGCGACAGAAAAACATAGAAGTAATGTACCAGCACAAGGATGCATAAAGGTATATCACTTTACATGATTTCGTAGCAATATCAATATTAACTAATATGAACGACATGCATAAATGCTCATACAGACGACCCGATATTTTACGGATAGAGCAACAAAGACATCCACTAAAACGATGGGAAGTACAGATAACGCTACACAAAACTATGCAACGAAACCTGGCTAATTTCAGTAGACTTAAGCATGTATTAAGAAATGTCAAGCCACGAGAGGAGGAGCACGCAGACCACACGAATGAAAAAGAACAAAAACTTTTCCTTTTTCATAGACCGGAACAACGAATGAGAGTAGTTCCGCAACAAAAGTAAATTGAGGTGTTTCCGAATGTACAAACGGAGACAATGTGAAATTACAAATAGGACATGAATGCTGAAAGTCATTATCTCCATTGCACCCATGATGACTACAACTTGACGAAACCACAGATTCATGGTAGTGAAGGCTTTTCACTATCTGTAATGGCATGAGTGCAACAAGAAGCATCCATGCTATTGTTATCCTCATTCTAGTTTCTCTCTTTATTCCGCTAAGCATAGTGGGGACAAAATTAATAAGAAGTTCATATTTCGGGTAGCAACCAACCTCTTTATTACTCTTTTTATATATTTTTTATATGCTAGAAATATTTCCATAAAAATATCTTCAATAAGGTATCTTACGTAAATGAAAAAGAAAGAGACTTCCTGTCAAAATCAATGCAATGGACAAACCTGTATAAAAAAATGCGATAAACCAATCCGGAAGTAGATGAAAAGCACGAATCGTAATCCCCAATGTCATCATAAATCCCATAACAATCCACCCTTTTGCATCGAAAAAAGCAAGTGGATGATTTTGATCATCTTTAAGAGCTATGCGAAGTGTATGTTTAACAAACATTCTTTTGAAAATCAAGAAAAAAAACACTCCGAAAATGAGTATTGCTCCCAAAGCTTCCTCCGACCAGCGGGAAGGATCTTTCAAACCCGTTAAAACGCCAATTTTGAGAATATTACCCCCAGCAATAATCCATACAAAACCCGCAGTTATAATTAATGTTTTCCTTCGCACACGAAACTTCAACAATCTATTCATAAACTTAACTACTATTTTTCAACCTTTAAACCTACGTTGCAAACAATCATCTAGATACTCAAAAAACGAATATAAGGATAATATACTCATATAAAACATCAATGTTTCATCTTTTTAAGATGCAATTCCAGCGCTTTAACTGAGATATAGATTTCATAAATAGAAATGGACAGAGATAAAATTAAAAGAACAAGAGCCATTCCGAATATAAAAACGGATATTAAACGTAGACCAATATAAATAGTAAACATACTAATTACACACAATAGCAAGCTCCCAATACCTGTTACTTGCATCGATCGAGTAAGATATAATCGCTTACGAAGATTTTCAATTTGTGCAGCAGTCACACTGGAATGATCTTCCAAATATTGATCTTTCAATGTACGAACTAAATTAGCATAAGAAAGAAAGCGATTGGTATAAGCTAACATGATTAGCGATATTGCCGAAAAAAGTAACGCAGGTGTGGTCAGATCAATTCCCATTTCATTTATTTTTTAATAACACAAATATATACAATTTTATTACAGAAGCCCTAACATCATGATAATTAAAATAAAACAGTATATTTGCAATAGACTTATAACTTCTAAAAATTTATAGCCATGAAAAAAGTATTGCCTGTTTTAATTTTCATTTTTATTTTTGCAGGGTGTAATTTGATTCAAAAAAAGCCCAAAACTATTCAGCTGGAAAATCCCCGGACACAAATATGTTTAACGGATACCAGTATCTTACTTCCAAGCTTTACGACCATAACAAAAGGCGAGAACATTGAGTTCACTACTCAATTACAATTTAAAAAAGACGGCGTATATTTACTAAGTCCGAACAAACTTCTCAGTACTAAGATTTCGTTGGAGTATGCAGACAGTATCCGTAAATCGAACGATGGGTTCCACATGTCAAATAATACAGATAACGTAGGCTTAGAATATGTTTCAAAAGATGACCAAAGCAATTTTATTTATTTCGCTCCATATAGCAAATTTATGAAAGGACGTTCAGATCAAATAAAAGTATGCACTATCAAATATTACGCCAATGATAAATACAATACGGCGGACTATAAAAAAGATGAGGCTTATTTTAATAAGAAGGAATTTGATCAATATATGAGTAGCTTAAAAGAAAACTTAAAATAAGATTAGAAGAAAAGCTCCTTTATTCTTAATGCTTTTAATTATAAGATAAAGGAGCTTTTCTTCATCTTGGTTTATAATCTCAATGTATATTTAGCAAAAGAATAAGATGGACACGCGGATATCACCCAACCACATTACGGCGCTCAGTTCAAATGAAATATTCGTATTTGGTAGCAATTTGGCGGGGTCACACGGTGGAGGTGCCGCTTTATTAGCATGGAAAAAGTGGGGAGCCATCTGGGGACAAGCGGCTGGCTTACAAGGACAGACTTATGGTATACCCACCATGCATGGTGGACCGCAAGCTATTCAGCCTTATGTGGAAACATTTATCGATTTCGCAAAAAAACATCAAGAACTCACTTTTTTAGTAACAGAAATAGGATGCGGCATAGCAGGATTTACCCCTCAAGAGATAGCACCATTATTCAAAAACGCAATAAATATTTCCAATATTTATCTCCCCAAACGATTCTGGGAGGTTCTCAATAAATAAAGTATATCGCGCAAAAATTCTGCCATGATTTTATAGATTTCTTCATTCAAAAATTTTATTCTACTTTTGCATAAAGGATAAAGAACCATACAACAAAAATGAGGTTTGAATCATTTAACGAACCATCAATAATTATGCGTTATAGAATTACTGCACCATCGGGCTTCCATACAGTTATAGATCTCCCGTCATCAAAGAGTATTAGCAATAGAGCTTTGATACTTCATGCACTCTCTCAAGGAAAGTATCAACCGGAAAACTTAAGCGACTGCAATGATACTCAAGCCATGCTTAAAGCATTGGAAGAAAAATCAGCGTACATCGACATACATGCTTCGGGAACAGCTATGCGATTTTTAACTGCCTACTTAAGCCTAAAACCGGGAATTTGGGAAATTACCGGTACGGAACGAATGCAGCAGCGCCCTATTAAAATTTTAGTAGAAGCCTTAAGAGAATTGGGAGCCAAAATTGAATATATAGGAAATGAAGGCTTTCCTCCCCTAAGAATCTGTGGAACATTACTCCAAGGTACGGACATTACTCTCTCAGGGAATGTAAGTTCACAGTATATTTCCGCCCTGTTAATGATAGCTCCTATTCTAAGAAATGGATTAACTCTGCATTTAACCGGCGAAATTATTTCACGCCCATATATTAATCTCACTTTGCAGTTAATGAAAGACTTCGGTGCCAAGGTATCATGGCAATCTGAAGACTGTATAAAAGTATATTCTGGAGAATATCGTAGAGATGTTCAGTTGCGAGTTGAAAGTGACTGGAGTGCTGCATCTTATTGGTATCAGATGACAGCATTAAGTAATGCTGATGCCAGTGTTCAACTAAATGGGCTTCATCCGAATAGTTATCAGGGAGATAGTCGAGGTGCAAAAGTCTTTGAAAAGTTAGGGGTATATACTGAATTTAATACTAACGGAGCTAAATTAATAAAGAAGGCGACGAATATATCCAGAATAGATGAGGACTTTATAGACATACCCGATCTCGCGCAAACTTTTGTTGTCACTTGTGCGTTACTTGATATTCCATTCCGCTTCACAGGACTGCAAACTCTAAAGATAAAGGAAACAGATCGTATCGATGCTTTAATTTGTGAACTGCGTAAAATAGGATATGTTTTACGCTCAGAACAAGATAGTATACTGATTTGGGATGGAGAACGTTGTGAGCAGGAAAAAGCTCCTGTTATTTCAACGTATGAAGATCATCGGATGGCAATGGCCTTTGCTCCTGCAAGCTTCATTGTCCCGGAAATTATGATTGCAGAGCCTTCTGTTGTATCTAAATCTTATCCAAATTATTGGAATGATCTACAACATGCAGGATTTTCAATTACTGAAGAATAATAGTAATATCAGATTTTAATACAGAATGGACAGTTTTATCGATCTATTGCAATACACCTTTTTCCAACACGCACTTATTGGAAGTTTATTGGCCAGTATAGCTTGTGGATTGATTGGCACATATATTGTCACGCGCCGTCTTGTTTTCATTAGTGGCGGATTAACACATGCTTCATTCGGAGGAATAGGATTAGGACTCTATACCGGCATATCCCCTATTTTATCCGCAGCAATATTTTCAATACTCTCAGCATTTGGTGTAGAATGGCTAAGCAAGCGTAAAGACATGCGTGAAGACTCTGCAATTGCAGTATTCTGGACTTTTGGGATGGCAATAGGCATCATTTTCACTTTTCTATCACCAGGATTTGCGCCTGATCTCTCAGCCTATCTGTTTGGTAACATCCTGACTATAGATAAAACAGATATAATATTACTAGCAAGCTTATCCATTGCTTTAACGGCATTCTTCATTTGTTATCTTCATCCCATTGTCCATATTGCTTTCGACCGTGACTTTGCTCGCTCACAAGGAATTCCAGTGAGATTATTCGAATTTATATTAATGACATTCATCGCATTGACAATAGTAGCCTGTCTACGGATGGTAGGTATTGTACTCGTCATCTCTTTACTGACAATTCCTCAAATGACAGCAAATCTTTTTTCGCATCGTTTCCATTATATTATCTGGCTTTCAATTGGAATAGGATACCTCAGTTGCCTTGGCGGTTTAATTATATCATACTACTTAAATGTACCCTCCGGGGCATCTATTATATTTTTCTCCATCATCATCTACTCAATATGTAAAGTAGGAAAAACATTTCGATTCCCTCCATCACAAAACAAGCCAGTTTAAAGATAAAGGAGCACCGTAGAATAAGAAAGACAAATCAGCCGGTTAAAAAAGAAAATTCTATTTTCGAGAAAAATGAATAAAAAAATGGCGTTATCTTTGAAAACTGAAATAAACGAAAAATGGAAATAAAAATTCAATCATTAGATCAGATTCACGAAGCTGCCCGTGAATTTATTGCCGCGATGGGCGACAATACCGTTTTTGCTTTTTATGGCAAAATGGGAGCAGGTAAAACTACTTTTATAAAAGCGATATGCGAAGAACTGGGTGTATCTGATGTAATTACCTCTCCTACCTTTGCCATAGTGAACGAATATCGTTCAGACGAAGGTGGTGAATTGATTTATCATTTTGATTTTTATCGTATTAAAAAGTTGGAAGAAGCTTACGATATGGGGTATGAAGACTATTTCTTTTGTGGAGCCTTATGTTTTATTGAATGGCCCGAATTAATAGAGGAGCTTCTACCTGAAAATACGACAAAAGTTACCATTGAAGAAACAGAAGAGGGACAAAGGAAAGTTACTTTAGAAGATTATAAGCAATAATTATAGAAACGGGAAGAATATGTAAATGAGTCCTTACATCGTTCAACTGTTGTTTTTAATTGCTGGTTTTGTTTCGATACTGGCAGCAGTTCTTGACTGGAATTGGTTCTTCAATTCACAGAATGCCCGTTTTTTTGTACAAAATTTGGGTCGTAAACATGCTCGGTTATTTTATGGGGTATTGGGGCTAATACTTATAATTATGTCCGTAATACTTATGATAAGCACTACTAAAGTCTGAAAATGATTTGCTCCGAAAGCAAACTAAAAAACAATAGCATAGGAACTATATAAAATTCCGGCTGTATCTTTAATTGGATTAAAGATACAGCCGGAATTTCTAATATTGACAATTTACTCTTCGCCTAATGATTCGGCATATTCCATCTCTCCTTGTACTACAAAGAGAATTTCCTCGGGATCATATTCACCCATTTCATCCTTATGGGCTTCTTTGACTATATAGTCTACGATTTTCCCCAAGTCAATATCAATGTAACCATCTGCATCAGGTTTAGCATCAAGAATGCCACTTTCAGAATAGTATTCATCAATCAGATCTAGAAAGTAAAAGAGTTCATCTGTTGAAAATTTATCTTTTAATTCCTGCGGCAAATAATTTTTAATGAACTCAATGGTCTTTTCGTCATCAAGATCATCTCTCAAAAAATCGTCTTCAAGTCCCATAATTATGTTTTTTAGGGGTTAGTTCTAGCTCTACAATAAAGCCTTGATTTTAGCATCAAAAACAGACTTGGCTGCAGATCCAACTTGCTTGTCCACAACTTCGCCATTTTTAAAGAAGAGTACAGTTGGTATGTTTCTGATTCCGAATTGAGCCGGAATATTCTCGCATTCATCCACATCGCATTTACCCATTATCACCTGATCCTGATATTCTTCAGCAAGTTCCTCTATAATCGGTCCAACCATTTTACATGGGCCACACCAAGGAGCCCAAAAATCTATAACTACAGGCTTGCCCTCAGCAAGGATAGCCTCATAATTGTTGTCTGTAATTTCCAAAGCCATTTTATTATTACTTAATGTTGATAAAATTCTATTTCACTATAATGGTAGCAAATATAATCAATTTATCCGAAAGCCAAGTTCGGGACGTTCATTTAAAAAGCTAACCAACTCATGCCCTACCGAGAGTTTCACAGGACGGGAAATCAGGTCGACGGCAGTATTATTCTCCGGATCGGTGACTTTAAAAAACAATTCCGCTGTTCCGGGATGTTCCTTGGTCAAAGCAGACAAGTCCTTTACCAAAGCCGAGTTCAACAAAGACAAAGGGATAAGAATGGTTATTTTCGTAATCAACCTGTCCTTAACATCGGGTAGCAATTCCATCGAAGTTATCTTTATCTCAAGTTCGTTTTGCTTCCATTGCTTAGGCTGACAACGGGCTTTTATAAATAAGAATGTCCGTTCACCCAAATATCCCTGATAGGTTACCCAGTCACTACCGAAAAAAGGAATTTCAGCCGAACCCGAGTAATCTTCTATCTTGGCAATGCCATAAGGATTACCATTTTTGCTTACTCCACGACGTACGGAAGTCACAATGCCACCCATTGTAATTTCACGACCACTCAAAGCTTCTTTATTTTCGAGTTCCGCCATCTGTGTATTACATACATATTGCAAAATCACAGAGAATTCATCCAGCGGATGAGCTGACAGATAAATGCCAACTAAATCACGTTCTTTATTCAAACGATCCAAATCACTCCAACGATCGGCAGGGGGAATTTCGGGCTTTGCTACCTCCACCATATTTTCTCCTCCGAATAACGAGTTCGTAACAATTGCCTTATCTGCCTGAAAACGGGCTCCATACCGAACCAATGTATCAAGAAAAATTTCAGCCTTTGAATTCACAGCAAAGAATTGTTCTCTTTTTAATTCAGGAAAACTATCAAATCCACCGGCTAAAGCCAGACACTCCATGTTTTTTCGATTACAAGCAGCCAAATTTACACGTTGAACGAAATCAAAGATACCCGCAAAAGGACCATTTTTCTCACGCTCTTCCATTATATTAAGAACAGCTCCTTCACCAACACCTTTCACAGCTCCCAATCCAAAACGAATATTACCCTCGCTATTAACCGTAAATTTCAAATTACTTTCATTTACATCAGGACCAAGTACGTTAATCCCCATCGCCTTACACTCATCCATGAGTTTGGTGATATCCGTAATATTGGATAAACTTCGACTCATGACAGCAGCCATGTATTCCGAGGGGTAATTAGCTTTCAAGTAAGCCGTCTGGTATGCCACCCATGAATAACATGTTGCGTGAGATTTATTAAAAGCGTATGAAGCAAACTTTTCCCAATCACCCCAAATCTTTTCCAAGACTTTTGGATCATGTCCATTTTTCTTTCCACCCTCAATAAATTTGGGTTTCATGTGGTCCAGCTTATCTCGTAATTTTTTACCCATCGCCTTACGCAATGCATCAGATTCGCCTCGGGTAAAATCCGCTAGTAGACGTGATAAAAGCATCACTTGTTCCTGATACACCGTAATACCATAAGTATCTTTAAGATATTTTTCCATCACCGGTATATCATACTCTATTTTCTTACGTCCGTGCTTACGATCGATAAAATCCGGAATATAATCCATAGGTCCTGGGCGATACAAAGCATTCATCGCAATAAGATCCTCAAACGTAGAAGGCTGCAATTCCCTCAGATATTTCTGCATTCCGGCAGATTCAAATTGAAAAGTACCTACAGTACGCCCGTCACTATAAAGTTTATAAGTCAAAGGGTCATCAATAGGTATATTGTCTATATCCAAATAAGTACCACGATGTATGCGGACATTTTCAACAGCTTCTTTTATGATCGAAAGCGTCTTAAGCCCAAGAAAGTCCATTTTAATTAAACCGGTTTCTTCGATTACCGATCCCTCATATTGAGTGACCAACATCTTTTCGCCAGTTTCCTTGTCATCTGCCGTACTCACCGGTACCCAATCCGTGATATCATCACGACATATAATAGTACCGCAAGCATGTACACCTGTGCCACGCACATTGCCTTCAAGCATTTTGGCATATTTCAACGTATCCCGGACAAGCGGATCAGGAGAAGCTTCAGCTATTTGCAATTCGGGCACATATTCAATTGCATTCTTAAGATTAAGTTTTTTATCGGGAATTTTGTCGGGAACCAACTTTGCCAAACGATCAGATTCTGACAAAGGCAATTTTTGTACACGGGCCACATCTTTTATAGCCAGCTTGGTGGCCATCGTTCCATAAGTAATAATATGGGCTACTTTTTCTTGACCATACTTATCGGTAACCCAACGTAAAACTTCCCCACGCCCATCATCATCAAAATCCACATCAATATCCGGCAGAGAAATACGGTCAGGATTTAAGAAACGTTCAAAAAGTAAATCATACTGTATCGGATCAATTTTTGTAATTCCAAGACAATATGCAACAGCCGAACCAGCAGCCGAACCACGTCCTGGTCCTACTGATACTCCCAGTTCTGTACGCGCAGCATTGATAAAGTCTTGTACAATCAAGAAATAGCCAGGGAAACCCATTGTTTTCATGATATATAGTTCAAACTTGAGTCGCTCCTGCACCTCTTCATTTAACGGATCGCCATATATTTTTTTTGCTCCTTCAAAAGTTAATTTACCCAAATAATCAGCTTCCAGCTTGATACGATAAAGCTTTTCATACCCACCCAAGCGTTTTATTTTGGTTTTTGCATCGGCTTCGCTTAGCACTACATTTCCGTTCTCATCCTGAGTAAACTCATCGAACAAGTCCTTTTCCGTATATTTACTTCGATAGCCTTCTTCTGTCCCAAAATCTTCAGGGATAGCAAAAGTAGGCATAATTGGTGCATGATCTATGGAATAATACTCCACTTTATCCAATACTTCCATAGTATTGGATAAAGCTTCCGGAACATCAGCAAAAATTTCATTCATCTCAGCCCGTGTCTTCATCCATTCCTGCTTGGTATAGAGCATTCTGTTCGGATCCTCCAAATCTTTGCCGGTACTCAAACAAATCAACCGGTCATGAGCTTCAGCATTCTCCTCGTTTACAAAATGAACATCATTGGTACAGACCAATTTGATATCATATTTTGCTGCAAGCTCAATCATTTTTTCATTGGCTTTCTGTTGCATGGGATAAGCTTGGTGATTGGCACGCGCCACAGTAGCTTTGTGGCGCTGTAACTCGAGATAGTAATCATCCCCAAAAAGATTTTTAAACCATTTAACCGCTTCTTCAGCTTCATCCAATTTATCTAATATGATCTTTCGGGGAACCTCTCCTCCGATACATGCAGAGCATACCATCAGGCCTTCATGATACTTCTCCAGCTCGGCACGGTCAGTTCGCGGACGCATATAATACCCTTTTGTCCAAGCTCTCGAAACTAGTTTAATCAAATTATGATAACCTGTTTCATTCTTTGCCAACACAATCAGATGCCATCCACTTTGGTCGAATTTACCCTCTTTCTTTTCCATTGAACGACGGGCAACATACATTTCACAACCAATAATAGGTTTAAAGAGCTTTCCTTTAGCCTCTTCGAGCTTCATGCGGCACTCCGCAAGTTCAATATCTTTATCCGTGCATTCTATTTTTCCACTTTCAATGCCCGATATACGTTTCTCAAGATCTTTAATATCACCCTTCGGTCCACTATTTTTCTTGCTCACATAATTGATGAATTCCTTGATGGCAAACATATTACCATGATCAGTAACGGCAATGCCTTTCATACCATCTTTCATCGCTTTGTCCACCAAAGCCATAACACTAGCCTGTCCATCAAGTAGTGAATATTGCGTGTGAACATGCAAATGAATAAAATCCTGCATAATCAATCCTTTCTAAAATAAATGTGCATAAAAGTACAATGTCTCTATTGGGAAACAAAAATAATAATCAAAAAGTTATCAACATATGTATTTCTCACCCGAATTCCTTGTTAGATTTTCAAAATAAGTCTATTTTTGCGGATATTTTTGTATTTAAAAAGCGTAAAGCACTTACATGGGCCGATTAAAAAGATTAAAAAAGATACGCATTCATCGCGAAGGCACACACACTTTAGCTGGCAGTCTGCTATTATTGTTGGTTATCAACGCCGCCTTTTATTTCGGACTTGAGTGTAAAGTCGTGTTTGGTATTTCAACAGCAATCAGCATTTTTATATATGGAATGTTAGTCAACTTCTTCCGATGTCCGATCCGTCTCTTCGGTCGTGATACAGAAAAAGTTGTAGTAGCTCCCGCTGACGGTAAAATTGTTGTTATAGAAGAAGTAGACGAGAGTGAATACTTTCATGACCGTCGGATTATGGTTTCAATATTTATGAGTGTCACCAACGTGCATGCCAATTGGTATCCTGTTGATGGGGCTATTAAAAAAGTATCTCATCAGAACGGTAAATTCATGAAGGCATGGCTTCCAAAAGCAAGTACCGACAATGAGCGCTCAACTATTGTGATAGAAACCCCCGAAGGAATAGAAGTACTTGCACGACAGATAGCCGGAGCAATGGCACGTCGTATTGTTACTTATGCTGAAGTTGGCGAAGAATGTTACATTGACGAACACATGGGTTTTATTAAATTCGGTTCTCGAGTGGATGTATACTTGCCTTTAGACACAGAGATACTTGTCCAACTGGGGCAATATACAGTTGGTAACCAGACTGTAATTGCCAAACTTAAATCCTAAACAATGACTAATTTTGTAACGCGTCATATTCCCAACACACTGACTTGCCTAAATTTATTTTCAGGCTGTATTGCTTCAGTTATGGCTTTTGAAGCCAATTATAACTTAGCTTTAACATTTATCGTAATCAGTGCTGTTTTCGATTTCTTCGATGGAATGTGCGCCCGTTTATTCCATGCTCCTTCCCCTATAGGTAAAGAATTGGATTCCTTGGCCGATGATGTGAGTTTTGGAGTAGCTCCTTCAATTATCGTATTTTCGCTGTTACGTGAAGCCTCTTATCCGATATGGATGTCAGGGATACAGGATTATGTTCCTTATTTTGCCTTTATAATTTCCGTCTTTTCTGCACTCCGGCTAGCAAAGTTTAACATTGATGAACGGCAAACCAGCATGTTTATCGGATTGCCAACTCCAGCTAATGCCTTATTTTGGGCTGCAGTAGCTACTAAATATCATGAACCTATACAACAAGGAGGAATTTGGCTTGCGGTATTACTCATCCTGGTACTCATCTTTTCTCTTTTAATGGTTGCTGAATTCCCGATGTTTTCATTAAAACTGAAAAGTCTTTCGTGGCAGTCAAATAAGGTCAGATATCTCTTCTTAGCAGTAAGCATCCCTCTATTATTCTTTATTGGATTTGCATCTGTCATTGCGTGGTATATTATTTTATGTCTCTTTGTCAAAGAGAAACATTAAACAAATATTTGGCACGCTTGTTGTAATAACGTTCATGTTATATAAATGAACTTATTAAAAAGTATTCGACAATGTTCCATCTTTTAGCATTCTTATTTTTCTTCGTTTTAATAATATTGTTTGCCGGACTCAGTATCGTAGGCTCAATTCTAAGAGCTCTATTTGGTATTGGGAGACGACGTACGGCTACAGGAAGTTACCAACGAAACGGCCAATACCAGTCTATGAATCAAAATTCAGACGGCTATAATACATCTTCATCCCAAGACGACCAGTCTGCCAGCTCCAATAATCAGCAAGGAAAACATAAGAAGATATTCTCCCAAGAAGAAGGAGAATACGTAGACTTTGAAGAAATAAAGTAGAGTGCATTCTCAACGGCGTTTTGCCAAAAAAAAGGTTTTCATTAAAGTGGCACATTCTTCTGCCAAAATGCCCGTAGTCACAGTGGTTTTCGGATGTAATGCTTCGGGAGCATAGCGCATATAGCCTTTCTTTTCATCTAAAGCACCGAATACCAAACGCCCTATTTGTGACCATGAAATAGCCCCGGCGCACATCACACACGGTTCAACGGTGACATACAACGTACACTCATTCAGATACTTTCCACCAAGCGTACCTGCAGCAGCAGTTATGGCCTGCATTTCAGCATGGGCAGTGACATCTGTCAGTGTTTCCGTCAAGTTATGAGAACGCGCAATAATACGATCTTTACAAACAATCACGGCTCCAACAGGTATTTCTCCTCGTTCAGCAGCTTTTTGTGCTTCGAGTAGAGCTTGTCTCATATAATGTACATCATCCATCATCTTCTCATATCGTGTTCACCAAATAGAGTAGGATAATCCTCTTCCATATTTTTATAAATAAACATAAGGATCGTTTCGCGCAGCCAACGGGATTTGTTCGTTATCTTATACTTCTCCAGATAACGATCTACAATCTGCTGTTCCTCATCACTCATCAAGCAGACTATCCTCTGATGGCGCTTTGGTTCCTCAGAAGTTGACTTTATGCATTTTTTATCCCTTTTTCTCATTTGTAGTACAAAAATACGTTTACTTCGGTAAAAACAAAATAGATACTAGGTCTTTTTCAATAAATGAAATAAATATCACACCGTTTTTTTAATATTTACGAATTAGCTATTTTTGTAAGTAGAAACGACCAAGGAATAGTAATATGGCAGCACATAATAATTTAGGTGTATTTGGAGAAAATGCAGCTGTAGAATATCTGGAGAAAGAAGGATACACCATACGCCACCGCAATTGGCGAAAGAATCATCTGGAATTGGATATTGTGGCATACAAGGACGGAGAACTGGTCATTGTAGAAGTTAAAACCCGAACTAATACAGACTATATTCAGCCACAGGATGCTGTCAATTGGCAAAAGATCAGACGTCTTGTGATTGCAAGCGATGCTTATATAAAACACTTTGGTATTGACTCTCCTGTCCGTTTCGACATTATAACAGTAGTCGGCGAACCCACTTGTTTCAAGGTGGAGCATATCATTAACGCTTTCTATCCACCGATGTTTTAAACGTTACATCGGCAAAGATTATAGGTAAAATAGAGAAATCAAACTGACAAGATATATTGAAAACACAAAATCATTCGTGAAAAAAAACGGATAATTTATTCTTTTTATATATGTTTGTCGTACAAACCTGCCAGATAGAATTATGGACATAGAAACCGCACGAGAGTATTGCCTTGCAAAGAAAGGCTCAACCGAAAGTCTCCCATTCGATGAATATTCACTCGTCATCAAAGTAATGGATAAAATGTTTGCCTTAATTGATTTGGAGGGCAGCAATAGGATTTGCCTGAAATGTAATCCAGACTATGCCATAGAATTAAGGGAAGAACACACAGAAATTATACCTGCCCGATATTTCAATAAGAAATATTGGAATCAGTTTCCATTGGATCATGGAATAGACGATATTTTGATCAAAAAACTGATAGATCACTCTTATGAGGAGGTTTTGAATAAATTCACTAAAAAAATGCGTGCAGAATACGATGCCTTACCTTGAAAATTTCCCGGTACCTTTTATTGAAATAGAAGAAACCGACTCAACAAACCGCTACTTAAGTGAATATTGCCGCAACCATAAGGTTGATGAGTTCACGACAGTCAGCACCACAAAACAAGCCGCAGGGAAAGGCCAAATGGGAAACAGATGGGAGTCAGAGCCGGGAAAGAATCTCACATGTAGCTTCGTAGTATATCCCACGTTTATTGAAGCCAAGAATCAATTTATTATTTCACAGATTGTATCTCTTTCTATTAAAGAGGAATTGGAGCAATGGATAGAGCATATTTCTATTAAATGGCCCAATGACATCTATTGGAAAGAAAAGAAAATCTGCGGCATATTGATTGAGAATGATCTGACCGGAAGCTCTATAAGCAAGTGCATAGTAGGATTTGGGTTAAATATTAATCAACAAGAATTTAGAAGTGATGCACCTAATCCGGTCTCTTTATATCAAATTACCAGTAAAGAGCATGACCAACTCTTAATTCTTTCGGGCATTATGCAGAGACTAAAAGCATACTATATGCGGCTGCAACATGAAACAATAAATATTGAAAGCTCAGAAAAAGATTATATCACCAAGAAATATGAAAAATCTCTTTTTCGCAAAGAAGGCTTTCATCGCTACACCGATCAAGGAGGTGAATTCCTTGCACACTTAGTACGCGTAGAACCTGACGGACGGCTTATTCTTGAGGATACATCCGGAAGAACTCGATTGTATCTCTTTAAAGAAGTGCACTATATACTGTAATTTAAAACAACAAAACATCTATCTTCAATAAATCATTTACATCTTTGCCGCAAAGAAATATCTTATACAAAAACGATATACATTTATTACATTAATCGAGAACATTATATAATTCAAAAATAGATCCAATTGCCATATGTCAAAGACTATTTTATTACGGAGAAAGAAAGAACTTTTTTTTGATGATATAAAAGTCTCCATTGATAAAGATCACTTCTTTCTTGAAAGAGGTGAGCAAATTGAAGTTGAACTATCCGAAGGAGAACATACCATTCTTATCGAATCATATTGGTGTAGGAAGCATCAGACATTCGAGGTCCAAAGTACTGATTTGGAATTCATAATAGAAAGAGCAAGATATAAATATTATATTGCTATGCTGATCTGTATATTTTTACTAGCATTTTTGGCACTGATTATAGACATGCAACAAAAATTATGGATATTCACTTCACCACTACTATTCTACTATCTATTTCTAATCTTAGATATGTTTATTTATAGAAATAAGTTCTTCAATATTCGAATTTCTCCTTTACCAAATAAGGAAGAGTCTAAGCGGTAACACAGGAATAAAAGATATATCCCGTTACAGAAAGAGAACGACTGGTCAGAATAGTCAATATGGATTAAATCAGAACATTAAATAACGTTGCACAGATAAAATATACAGTTAACGATATCCTAGATTAGTTGAATATCAATGAAGCTCTATTTCAGTCTTCTTTATTTTATCGAGGGTCTTTCCTGCTTCAGCAGAAGGAAATAGCTGAAGGACTCTTTGCAGATAAGTCCGGGCTTTGGCATAACCCGAATTGAATACATCAGACAGATTATTGCGATAGCGGGCATATTGCATACGGGTAGGCTCACTTATTTTCTTGTAGTCATCTTCCAGCTTCTTCTTATCCTGTTCAGCCTGCAGATAATAGTAATTACCAAGAAAAATATTTGCTTGCAAGTTATTTGGATCAAGGGCTAAAATATTCTCGTAAAGCTTAACAGCATTCTTTTCCTGTCCGCGCATCATTTCCATGCCAGCGCATGCTACCATAATTGATACATCCTGCGGACGATATTGCAGCACTTCTTTATAGAATAAATAAGCTTTGTCATAATTACGCAAGCTTTTATAACGGACAGCTAACTGCTGAGCAAGACGTGGAGTCACTTCTTTGGTTTTATCAACACTCGTCCAATAGTACATCTCCGTTTGATCGACACCAGCATCCGCAGCTTGTCGGAATAAGCTGATCGCATAATCATCCTTACCTGCAGACAAGGCTTCAGTAACCTTTTGCAGTAAATCTCCAGCGGATTGAGCAGACAAACCAACCGGAAAAGCCAAACAAATATATAATAGCAAAGTTAAGACTCTCATCTAATGTCTTTTATTCGTTAGTTTTCCATGTCGCAAAGATAACTAAAATTCAACATTAATAGGCTATGAATCACCTTATTATTAGGTATTTTTCAACATCTTAAGCAAAATAAGTATCTTTGCAGCCCTACAACATTGCGATAGAGAAAGCATCATGACAATTGACAGACCATATTCAGCAGACAGAAAGATACTACGGATAGCCATACCTTCAATTATCTCCAATATCACAGTCCCTCTGTTGGGGCTCATTGATGTGGCTATTGTCGGACATTTGGGATCACCTGCATATATCGGTGCCATTGCCATAGGGGGAATGTTATTCAATATCATTTACTGGATTTTCGGTTTCTTGCGAATGGGAACAAGCGGAATGACTTCGCAAGCGTACGGAAGGCATGATTTGAACGAGATCACCCGTCTGCTTTTACGGTCACTTGGAGTGGCAGCGATTGTTGGTCTATGCCTGCTAATTATGCAATATCCTATCCGAGTCATAGCTTTCGAGCTCATACACACTTCACCTGAAGTGGAACGGATGGCAGCTCTCTATTTTCACATTTGTATTTGGGGTGCACCGGCAATGCTAGGGTTATATGCATTCTCGGGATGGTTCATCGGAATGCAAAACTCCCGTTTTCCCATGTACATCGCCATAGCACAAAACATTATCAACATTTTTGCAAGCCTTTCATTTGTCTACATATTCAATTTACAGGTTGCCGGAGTAGCCCTGGGGACACTCATCGCCCAATATGCCGGACTCTTAATGGCATTAATGCTATGGTTTCGCTACTATGGCAACCTAAAGCAATATTTGTCTTTCCACCGCCTGTTTCGCAAAAGAGAAATGAGCCGCTTCTTCAAAGTCAACCGTGACATTTTCCTACGTACTCTTTGCTTAGTAATGGTCACCATGTATTTCACATCTGCCGGAGCCTCACAAGGAGAGATTGTGCTCGCAGTAAACACATTATTAATGCAGCTTTTTACCCTTTTTTCCTACATTATGGACGGCTTTGCATATGCCGGTGAAGCACTGTCGGGGAAATATTACGGAGCAAGAAATCATACATCCCTCAAACATATCATTCGACGTCTCTTTATATGGGGTACAGCTCTTGCCATTGTTTTTACCCTACTCTATCTGCTTGGTGGAAACGGATTGCTCCACTTATTGACCAGTGAAAAGACTGTCATACATGAAGCAAATACTTATTTTTATTGGGTGCTGGCTATACCACTTGCCGGCTTTTCAGCTTTCCTTTGGGACGGGATTTTTATTGGGATCACCGCTACACGCCAAATGCTGTACTCCATGCTGGCAGCATCCTTATCATTCTTTGTCATTTATTTTATCTTCCACAATGCTATCGGCAATCATGCACTCTGGCTTGCCTTTATTATCTACCTCTCACTTCGAGGTATAACACAAGGCTTATTAAGTCGAAAGATTTTGCAAAAAAGCAATCGAAGAATTGTCGAAAGCTGAAAACATCATTTTATTCACGTAGCTTTGCAAGGGTAAACGAATAACATATATCTTTGCATGAAATTAAACACATGGCAATATGGCAAAGTACAAAAGAATTCTTTTAAAGCTTAGTGGCGAAAGCCTCATGGGTGAAAAGCAATATGGAATTGACGAAAAACGTCTTGGGGAATATGCCGCCCAGATCAAAGAGATCCACGAAATGGGAATCCAGATTGGTATTGTGATCGGTGGCGGAAACATCTTCCGCGGGCTAAGTGGTACCAATAAAGGTTTCGACCGGGTAAAAGGCGACCAAATGGGAATGTTAGCTACTGTTATCAACAGCTTGGCACTAAGTTCGGCATTGACAGCAATAGGAGCTAAGGCGAGAGTCTTGACCGCAGTACGCATGGAACCGATAGGAGAATTCTACAATAAATGGAAAGCTATTGAAAGCATGGAATCCGGTGAAATTGTTATTCTATCGGCAGGAACAGGAAACCCTTTCTTTACCACAGATACCGGATCTTCTCTTCGTGGGATTGAGATTGAAGCTGATGTCATGTTGAAGGGAACACGTGTTGACGGTATTTATACAGCCGATCCCGAGAAAGACCCTACTGCCACAAAGTTTCACGACATAACTTACGATGAAGTACTGAAGCGCGGACTAAAAGTTATGGATCTGACTGCTACATGCATGTGCATGGAGAATAAGCTACCGATCATCGTATTCGACATGGATACTCCGGGTAACTTAAAAAGAGTATTACAGGGCGAAGAAATAGGTACCTTGGTACACAATTAATACAAGTAGAGACAGAGCATGTTTGTGAAAAAAGTCTTCTAAGACCTCACAAGCACATAAATAGCTCTCCGGGCTGATAAAAAGCACTACACTTGTTTGTGACATAATAAAAAAATATTATTTTTGTTTATAAATCAATATACAAAGGAAATTCTTAATAAATCAGAGAATATGATAGACGTAAAAGATTGCCTGAACGAAGCGCAGGAAAAAATGGATATGGCGCTTATGTACCTTGAAGAAACACTGGCTCACATCCGCGCCGGAAAAGCAGACGTGCGCCTACTGGACGGTATCCGTGTAGACTCTTACGGCAGCATGGTACTTATTAACAACGTAGCCGCCGTTACCACCCCTGATGCCCGCAGCATTGCCATCAAGCCATGGGATAAAAGTATGTTCCGTGTCATTGAGAAAGCTATTATTGACTCCGATCTTGGCATTATGCCGGAAAACAACGGCGAGATTATCCGTATAGGAATTCCTCCGTTGACCGAAGAGCGTCGTAAACAATTGTCTAAACAATGCAAAGCTGAAGGCGAAACAGCTAAAGTAAGTGTACGTAATGCCCGCCGCGACGGAATTGACATGCTGAAGAAAGCTGTTAAGGATGGGTTGGCAGAAGACATGCAGAAAGATGCCGAAGCCAAACTTCAGAAGATGCATGACAAATACATCAAACTGATTGAAGACTCTCTGCTAAAGAAAGACAAAGAAATAATGACTGTATAAAATTGAATATTGAAAGTTGAGAATTGAAGATTACAAGTGCTGACTTCTTCTTTGATTCTCAACTTTCAATCTCTTTTTGAATTTTTCTTTCTCCAATTTTCTATTTATTTTTCAGCCTCATTTTCAATTTTCAACCTTCAATTTCAATTCATTTGAGAGGATTAGTTATTAAGAATACGGGTAGCTGGTATCTGGTAAAAACAGATGAAGGTGATTGCGTAGAGTGTAAAGTAAAAGGCAACTTCCGCCTTAAAGGTATTCGCAGCACCAACCCGGTAGCAGTGGGAGATTATGTAGATATTGTCCGCAATCCTGAAGGGACAGCTTTAATCTGCCAGATTGAAGATAGAAAGAACTACATTGTACGGAGAGCTTCCAACCTGTCCAAGCTGTCGCATATCATTGCAGCCAATCTCGACCAATGTATGCTCATTGTGACAATAAACTATCCCGAAACAAGTACCATTTTCATCGATCGTTTCCTAGCATCAGCAGAGGCTTATCGCATACCTGTTAAGATCGTATTTAATAAAGTCGATGCTTACAATGAAGAGGAACTCCATTATCTCGACAATATCATCAACCTCTATAATACCATTGGATATCAGTGCTTCAAAGTTTCAGCCACAACAGGTTTGGGAGTAGATATGATAAAAGAGGCTCTGAAAGGCGAAGTCACTTTATTTTCCGGTCATTCGGGTGTCGGTAAATCCACACTGATCAATGCCATACTCCCTGATGCCGAAGTGAAGACCGGCAAGATATCCGATTACCATAACAAGGGCATGCATACCACAACATTCTCCGAGATGTTTCCTGTGGAAGGTGACGGGTATATCATTGATACTCCGGGAATCAAAGGATTCGGTACTTTCGATATGGATGAAGAAGAAGTCGGGCACTACTTTCCTGAAATTTTCAAATACTCGGCGGAATGCCGTTATGGAAACTGTACTCACCGCCACGAGCCAGGATGTGCAGTGCGTAAAGCTGTAGAGGAGCATTATATTAGCGAATCACGTTACACCTCGTACCTCAATATGCTTGAAGATAAAGAAGAAGGAAAATACCGGGCGGCATACTAAGGAATTAGTGTGATTGACGTATAGATTACGTAGGAAAAACCAAAGTTACTCTGCCAAAAAGAACAAATAAAAGAGCAAAAACTACCCGGAATAAAACAATTATTCCTCCTCGAAAACTGCTATTTCCTCTATATTTGTTGCACAATCAATCCCTAGAAATCAAAGCCATGAAAAGATTCTATTTATCCGGCCTGTTCCTTTTATTCGGGCTAACTTATTTGTGCGGACAAGAGACCGAAAGCTATAAAGAAAAACAACCTTATAAGAGTTGGGTGAAGATGGCACCGAAGTTTGACGATGCTTTCTTCAAAACGGCTGAAGCTGTGCGGATTGCAGACAATGTGCTGCTCTATCAACAAGTAACAGGGGGATGGCCCAAAAATATATATATGCCTGCCGAGTTGTCGCAACAGGAATTGGAAGATGTACTCGCCGCCAAAAACGATGTGAACGAAAGTACCATAGATAATACTGCCACAACAACTGAAATCTGTTATTTGTCGCGCATATATTTGGCTACGAACACTACAAAATATAGAGATGCCGCAATTGAGGGCATACATTATCTACTTAAAGCTCAATATGAAAACGGAGGTTGGCCACAGTTCTGGCCTCGTCCCAAACCATATTACACCCATATCACGTACAATGACAATGCCATGGTAAACGTGATGGAACTTTTAAGAGAAGTTTCGCAGAAAAAGGCTCCATATAGTTATATATCGGACAGTCTTGCCACAAGTGCTCGCAACGCTTTCGACAAAGGAATAGACTGTATTCTCAAAACTCAGGTAAAAATCAACGGTAAGTTAACGGTATGGTGCGCACAGCACGATGAACATACTCTTCTTCCCGCTAAAGCACGTGCATACGAGTTACCATCGCTAAGCGGACAAGAGTCCGATGATATAGTGCTTTTACTTATGTCGCTCCCCCATCCATCCAAAGCGGTGATAGAAGCAGTAGAGAGTGCCATTGCATGGTATAAGGCTTCAAAGATAGAAGGGCAACAAAAAGAATACTTCACCAATAGCGAAGGCAAAAAAGATTTTCGTATGGTCAGTTGTACTAATTGCGAGCCGTTGTGGGCCCGTTTTTATACTCTTGAGGACAATCGACCTTTCTTCTCCGATCGTGATGGGGTAAAGAAGTATAATATATCGGAAATTGGTTATGAACGCCGCAATGGCTATAGTTGGTACAACAATAGCGGACTCAAAGTATTGAAGTACTACGATAAATGGAAAAAAGCACTTAATAAGTAATAATAGCCGACAACATCGCGTAAACAATTATTATTTCAGGCACTTATTTCAGCACATCTATGATATCTGCACTCATTAAAAAAACATTATATGGTCCCCACATCGACATGAGAAACCAAAGTTTATCATCTTGATCTTTAAGAGGATGTATATAGGCACCATATAAACCCGGATAATTATCTCCTGTAGCGAGTACCTTAGGTGTCCCCCACTGCGTTATATTTTCTGTATCGCAATAAAGAATGCCATACGTCTTTATTAAAGGGGCTTTGTCATATCTGGGGTCATAATTATAAGTAAGAATCCAACGCTTGAACCTTTTATGCCATATCAGGGATGCCTCACCAACAGGACCACGTAAAATTGGGGTAGCTGCAATTTCATTACCTCGTACCCATTTACCTTTCTTTCCATTCCAATACTCATAAGCCTGCATATTTAAAAGGTCACTTTCTCTAAAACGAGCCAAATATGCAGCATCACCACGTCCCGCCTGTGTACCGATCATATAAACCCATCCATCCCTTTTGGCATAGGCTATTTGAGAAAAATGACTCTCAGAAGAAAAAGTAACCTCCTTACGACTAATCCAGGTGTGGCCTCCGTCAGCCGAGGTATAAATAGACGAAAAATTAGTAAGCCAACGCCCATGAGGCGCCCCCCAATCATAGATATTCATATAATGAACACAATCCAGTTTTCCGGCATGAATTGCACTTGTCGGAATGGAAGTCTGATATATTTCGGGGTTTGCTTTGCCACCGGCACATACCTCCCGGGCTTTTCCTTCCGAATCCGACGACATTGAATCAATTTTCAATCCATCATCCAGATTCGTATCCGTAGAGAAAGCCAGTACATTAGAGCGCCAGTTTTCCCCATTACCTCCATTTTTGTAAATAATGAAACCTTTGCCACTCGTATCACCAAAAAATAATCCGATACGTCGCCCCTCTATCTGCCACATCAATCCTAAATCAGTCCCATAAACGTCAAAATCAACTCCCGTACGATTAGGCAGGTAAAGTTTCTCACCAGGAAGCGAATCTCCGGTGACACGGGCTACCATACGTACATTTTTTATACTAAGTGTTTTCCCACACTCTTCTCTTCCTTTATTGAGGTGATTAGTAGTCCCGGCATATCCCTTTGTGATACAAAATACAAGGCTAAATAAAAAAACATATTTCATGTCATCCAATTCTTTCAAGTATAATTAATCCCAATTCAAATTGATCACCATGATCGTTTTTCCGAACACGGAACGTAACGGAGTTGGTTTGTTCCGTCAGGTTAATTTCCCCTACATAAACCCTCTTTTTATTTATTTCCCGACTCTCTTTGGTTGATATCCAGTCCGATAATTGCTTCTGACGCTGCCAAACCTGGACATCAGCTCCATTAGGTTTTCCAAAGTAGTTGATTAATACCTTATACCGTCCTTCCGGAACATCATTCAACAAAACACGTACCGTCCCCTCATGCTCCGTCTTCACTTGAATTCCCTTGTCAATCGCCACTTGTACTCCTTCGCCAAGCGTTAGTTGCATCAATTGGGGAAAATAAATGTGTTCAGCAGGCAAATAAACCTTCCGCTGTTCATCAGTCGGTTCCATTCTATCCTGTAAGGGTCCATCCGCATAATAAAACGAGATGGAAGTATAATCCACAGGAAAATTATTTTTCACCTCTCCGTGTTCCATTCCATGATAGATCTCCTTCTCAAATGATATCTTGTCAGACAGGAAGAAACGATATCCACCGGTTCTATTCATCGGAAGCGAATAGTCCAGACATCCATGTATAGGAAGGCTTATGCCCCTATCCCAACGATCCAGCAAAGCATACCAACCCCCATTGAAATAATCTTCGGAGCCTGTACCATGCAGCCTCATCTTATTATCAACATAAGTAGTGTCATCACCCTCAAAGAATAAGGTCATTCCGGGACGTAGCCCTTGTGCCTGGAGTATTGTCCCGACATAATGCCCCTTTCCTTTTTGTTCCAGATATTTATGGAATTCTCCAAGAGCTGTATTTTCTCTCCGCCACACCGAATAAAACTTTCCTTCCTCTTTTGCATTACGTACATTATCATTATAATAGACCTTCACACTCACGGATACAGGCGATTGTTGTACTCCTATCCTCTTCTTATAAATCATCTTCATCAAAGCCGATTGATCAAAAGGCATTGGGAAACAGCAATAATTGGAAGTACCCTGTTTACCTAAAATCATACTCCGCATGGCTCCCTTCCCATATGCATATCCGAAGAAATCGGCGACAGGAGAATAAATCGCCTCGATTTTTTCATCATCCCATTTAGCCGAAAGCAGTAAATCCTTATATAACCCCTCAAAAGATGCACCTCCGTCAATAGTCATACCGATAATTCTGCCTCCTTCATTTTTACCGAAGAAAGGGATTTCATCTCCAGGCTTAATGATGAATGTTTTTTCTTCAGTTTTAATTGTCGAAGATTTTCCTTTTGCGTAATTAGATACCTTCGGAAACGTGTCAGCCCATATATTATTCACTTCAGCAAGCAAATCTTCGCTCTGTTGAAAAGAATTGCATGAAAAAGTCTCCACATTTTTATCAGGTAGATTTCGATACTGTATCTGAATAAACTCCAGCTTCGGCCCGTCAAAAACAATCTTACAAGACTTTTTATAGGTTATGGGCAGATAACAATAATAGCCTCCCAATTCATTTCCACAAACCGATCTCAGAAACGGATAAACCTTACCTGAAAACAAATCCGAGAATTTTATCTTTAACCCAGGTTCTTTCCGACCGTCAAAATAGAAATATAGCATGTTATCGGTAGGAGTCGGAGTCCAAATACGATTAATTACTCCGGATCCGTTCATTTCTGCGATTACAAGCCCACCTTTCTCCTTACGGATGAAAGAATACTTCCCGGAAAAACCGTCATCATTACCTCCCGACCTGTCGTAACTGGAAAATTCTTCTACATGAGAGTCTGAACGATATTCCGGCAATCTATCTACTCTTTTCAACAATTCGAGTTCATCCGTCCATTTATAAACACTCTGAGAATTCATCTGCAGACTGAATAATACAAGAAGCAGTACTGTGACCAAATGAACCATTTTAAAGATTTTCATTATTTTCCGTTTATTGATTAATTTATATTTCCCCTATTGATTTATTTTTGTAAAGTTCGAGAGTATGCCAAAACAGATTTCGCCTGTCATTTTGCTCTTCATGACAAAATGATATATTTATCTGTATTTGGCACACCCTCTTAAACTTTCCATACTTATCAATTCAAAGCCGTTATCATCATCCGTTTAGAGTAATATCCCGCTATAATCCGGGAAATTGATAATTTTCCGGAATGATAATCATCACATTCACTCCAAAGAATTTAGCCCATTGAGTATTATTAGGCCCCGGCCTTAATTTTATAATAATAGACCCATCATCAGCCGGAACAATATTGGGGACAATGGCCACTCTATTTGCATTATAATCATTCACCAAACGAGCGGAACCACTTGTCTTTCCTATGACCTCATACTCCGTCTCCGTATTATTATCATTTATATTTCCGTAGAAAATAAACGTATATTTCCTGTCTTTAGTCAAATAGGACATCTTAAAACTACTTTCCGGAATACTTATCCCATCACAGAAGAACATATCTTGCGAAGCCGTTGTAGGTAATCCTAAAGAATTAGTCAGACCTCGATCTAACGTACCCGTAAATTTCCCCTGTACTCCAAGTTGAAAAGCTGTGGAATTTCCTTTCTCATCCTTCATATTTTCTATCGTCGGATCGGTTGGATATTTGTAATTATTAAACGGAGCACCGGAAAAAACAGGACCGAAATCGACATATATCGGACAATCCAATATGAATTCATTAGGACCTTTTTCTTTATAATCTACTAATTCAGTAACGAGTTTAGGATTAAGAACTGCGGTATGTGCGGCCTCCTTAGCCAATCGGGTATCAAAATTAGATAAATTATCCGACTTATAAGAAATTGCTGTCACATCGATGCCAAACAATGCTTCTGCCCAAGTACACGCTGTTATGAATCTTCCGACATTCATATTTAAATAAGAGTCGTCTCTAAGCATACCTTCACCGATATAGCTGGTACGTCCATTTTGAATGGAAGTTCCCGAAGGAACGACAATGTCTATCGCAGCCAATTCTTTAGCTTTCCATGTAGCATCCACGATGGCATTAAACATTTTAATTTGATCTCTGTCATAATCTGAAAAAGCATTCTCAGTAGAATTTTGCGCATAAGCCCATGGCTGATGAATAATGTATTTTACATCAGGATTAGTTGCCAATCCTTTGACGTATTGCACTATTCGGGGCAAAAAAGTTTGAAAACCGTCCAACTTACCGGATAATGGCAATGATTCTTCAAAAGAAATATAATCCCAGTTTTCACTCTTAACAACCGATTTCAATGATTGGCTATTTTGAGTATTTACGCTTCCATCAACTCCAATACGGTTATATTGGTATACACTTTGACCTCCGGTAATGTTATTCATGTGATCTTTCAAAGAAGCACCTTCAGTAAATAAATTACTTATAATGAGAGACTTGCCTTCACTCTTTGCGATATCTTGCAAATAACTCGACGTAGCGTCATCAGCCATCCCAGTGCCAATGGTCAATATCTTGACAGCGTGTTCTCCTCCGGTAACGGTGAGATCGGCGAAATACATCAATCGTTTATCAATAGTTTCTACCTTTATCACGGTTTTTCCAGCTGCAACCGCTGTTATAATACCTGCATTATCATCTGTATTTTCTACTGTTGCAACCTTTGTATCCAACACGCTCCAAGTAAGTTTATACGAATCGCCTTCCAGTGTATCGGCAGAAGCCGTGACTTTATATCTCTCTCCGACGGTCAAAGACACAGATGATTGGTCAATACGCACAAACTTCCGGTTGGAGAGATAAGCACTTTCGTCATTATTACAAGATGTCAATGCTAAAACCGCCAACACTATTATACAAAAAATGGATTTTATTGTTTTCATAGTCATTTCTCTTAATTATCCTTTAATATCCAGGAGCCTGTCTCAATTTGGGATTTATATCCATTTGAGTTTGCGGAACAGGCCACAAATACATTCTCTTGTTAAAATAGCGTCCTTTATAGAATTTCCTTTTATAAAAAGCCTTAGGATCATTTACGTCATCGTTTTTTACGGATCCATCATGATTCATTCCATACAATTTATTATTCAGATATTTTTCTCCGAGTTTCCAACGACGGACATCGTTAAAACGTACACCTTCACAATTAAATTCCACACGACGTTCCTGCTGAATTGCCGCCCGCATTTGCTCTTTGCCCAAACCTGTCTTTAAATTCGGAATGCCGGCTCTTTCCCTGATTTTGTTAACATATAGATATACTTCATCATTCGGTTCATCTAGCGACTCGTTTAATGCCTCGGCGTAGCCCAGATAAGCATCCGCCATTCTATAAAGAATTCCCGGTTGATAAGTATATTTATTTTCTTTCGGATTTATATCAAGAGAAACTCCTTTTCTAACATTATATCCATTTTGAGGAGAGTCGAAAGTCATATCGGTATCTTGACCTCCTTGTAAAAAATTAACTCTTCGGTTGGCAACGCCTAACCATGCTTCATTAAAAATGACAGATACATAAAAACGCGGTTCCCGGTTGCAATACATATTGTATGTTCCATCCAAAGTAACAGGGCTCATTCCTGTTGTTTTATCAGCCAGACTGGTAGAGCCTCCTCCCGGCCATTTTGTATGCCTGGACTCTACAGCGGTGGAGAAACCTTTTTCAACATATCCCGATTCAGGGTTTATGATAGGAGAACCATCTTCGTTATAACCAGTAATCGGAGCAATACCATTCTTCATGAAAAAAGCATCTACCAATTCCTGCGTAGTTCCCATAGCCGCATTTCCTCCAATGCCCTTAGGTAAATGGTGGGCCTGCCACCAATTGACATCCGTATTATATGGCTTTCCAAAAATAATCTCTTTATTTCCATCGGAAAAACGTTTCAGAGACATGTTATAACAGGACATAAAAGGATCAATGGTACCATCCGTGTTATACTCATAATATAATCCGTATCCAGCCGCTTCAGCCGCAGTAACCAGTTCTTTATATGCATCAGCCGCTTTTTTCCATTTTTGTGGATCAGCGTTAGCACTAAATAAACTTTCTCCATCGGAGTTTTTCCAGTCCTTAAGATCGGGATTCCCATTAAATAAAGGACTCGCAGCATATAGCAAGGTATTTGCGCGGATAGCTAATGCCATAACGGAAGTAGCCCTTCCCCAATCATTGTTACTTGGATAAACCGCAGGCAATTTTGTGGATACCTCTTTTAATTCCTTGTCTATCCAATCTACAATTTCATCATAAGGAACTTGGGGAGTCATTAATTCTGATGTAGGAGCATCAACTGGAAAGATAACTCCCGGAGTAAATGGAATCGGACCGTATAATTCTATCAATAATGAATAATAATATGCTATCAAAAAGCGGACCTCATTTTTCATCTGCTCTACATAAGCTTCAGTCAATCCAATGTTCGGTATAACTCTGACGTTTTCCAAAAATACAAGTCCAGTACGAATCCTTTTGGGAAGTTCCACCCAATAATTGGGATTCCAACTTGATATAGGACTCCAGTTCGCAGTCGTATAAGCATACACATTTGCCCAGCCGTATGGGCTCCAATCCTGCGGAATAGTAATATCATCGCCCATAATATTGTATCCTTCATCCTTAAAGTATCCCCACATCGGACTCGGAATAGAAGAATATACACTTGCCAGCCAATCTTCCGTTCTGACCTTGTCTGCAAAAACCATTTCCAAAGTCAACTGATCATCCGGTTCTTTATCCAAGAAATCACTGCATCCTGTTGTCAAATTCATAAAAAAGGACAATAATGCTGCCGCAATTATTAAATTATATCTTTTCATACGTCATATCTTTTAATTATTGAAATTGATACTTAATCCTATAGATACGGATTTCATTTGCGGGTACATTAAACCATCGGTTGTATCCAATTCCGGATCCCATAGCTTAAACTTGGAAAATGTCAATAAGTTAGTTCCTCTAACAAATAGACGACAATCACGAACACCAAGCTTATTCATCCACAAATGAGGAAAATTATATCCCAATTCTATACTCTTCAATCTTATAAAGCTCATATCTCGTAACCACCATGTGGAAGCTTGTTCATTATTAGCCACTGCCTTATCTCCCATGCGTGGCCAAAATACATTTTGACTCGGATTTTCAGGAGTCCATCGATCGTCGATGTTGGAATAAATATTTCCAGCACCTAGAGAAGAACCGGGCAACCATGTTTCTCCTCCTAATATCCGATAGCTTTTCCCAATTCCTTGAAAGAATACACCGAAATCGACATTCCGATATTTCACCGTCGTTCCAAAACCATAAACAATCTCCGGATTCTCGGTTCCCCCGATAGCCATCATATCAACTGCAGTAATTTCTCCATCTCCATTCATATCTTTATACTTGATATCTCCCGGGCGTAAATTATTCACATCACTGAACTTCTGCACGGGAATGCCTTCTTTCAGCTTTCCATTCTCATCAAAATCATCTTCAGAAAAAAGTCCTTTAGCAACCAATCCGAACAATTGGCCTACAGGTTTACCTGTATTAGAACGATAAGTACCGACAACAGATTCGGGTTCATCCATTTCCATTACCTTATTATGCGCATAGGTATAATTTGCCAAAACAGAAATGAACCAATCTTTATTGAGTTGACGGTTTACATTAAGCGACATATCAATACCTTGATTATCGACCTTTCCAAAGTTTGCCCAAACCGTACGGTTAAAGCCTGCTGAAGCAGGAACATTGGTACGAGACATAAAAATATTTTTTCTTTTCTCTTTAAATATGTCCACGGTATAATTCACACTATTTTGCCAAAATCCCAAATCCAGACCAACATTCATTTTGGTAACCGTTTCCCAAGTTAGGTCATTTACACCTACTTCACCCTCTGCACGTCCTAAATGATAGACGTTAACATCCGTTCCCCAATAATATGACCCAGTATCTGCTATTGTAGAAATGTAGGCGAAACGCCTCCCCTGAATATTACTATTACCGGCTTGTCCCCAAGAAGCTCTGAGTTTCAAGTTAGACAATACTTTTGAAAACGAATTCATAAATTTTTCCTGAGAAATAATCCATCCCAATGCCACTGCCGGGAAGAAACCGAAGCGTTTTCCCGAAGCAAAATTCTCAGAACCGTTATATCCAAAATTAAATTCGGTAATATAACGTCCGTCAAAGGTGTACGATAATCTTCCGGCTATGCCTTGGTTACGATATGGAAGCGCTTCTCCGTTATCATAATTTTTCTGATTATATAAAAACATTGCGTTTATATCATGCTTTTTACTGAAAATGCGATTATACGAGAGCATGCCCTCAAGATAAAGACTCTGATTTCCCCATTGAGAACCGGTGGAATAGCCCAAAAATTCCTGTCCGTAGGATTGGATATCCGTAACCAATTCACCATTTTCATCACGGGAAGTGGCCGGATTATAATAATCGGGATCTTTACTACGCGTTACCGAATTGGCTGAGAATTTGTCAAAAGAAAAAGAAAACTTTGCTTTTAACCCGGGCGTAACAAACTTCATATCTTGTTCAAGGGACGTCAATGATTGAACATTGATATTATTCACCTTCTCATACCCACGCTGAGTAGCCCAAGCCCATGGATTTTCTTTATAACGGACCCGAGGTATACGTCCATCAGCATATATAGCCGGATGTATATAAGGAGGTACTCTCATGGCTTGATAGAATATTCCAGTATTAGTTTCATCACTTCCAGGAGGGGCGTTTCTCGTTTGCAAGAATGCCCCAATATTCACACGAAAGAGTGTTGTAGGTGTGATGTTTATATCCACATTGGAACGGACTGTATAGCGGCTCACTTTCAAAGAGGAATCCCATGCTTGATTCTTGTCACGTTTGATAATACCATCTTCATTGTAGTATCCGGCAACCAACGAATAGCGCAGAATATCCGTACCCCCATTGACACTGACGTTAGCTATGGTATTATCGGCATGATCTTTTGCTACCACCTTCCACCAATTCACATCCGGATACAATTCCGGATCCGTGTGGTTCTTATAGTTCAACAGGGTGGCATCGCTCACAAACGGATCTCTTCCCGATTCCGTATACATTTCATTAATCAATTCCAAGTATTTTACACTGCCTATATATTCAGGCAGTTGAGTAGGAGCGGTAAAAGAGTGTTCAAAACGGACATCAACCTGAGGTTTACCGATCTTTCCCCGTTTGGTCTCAATCATGACAACGCCGTTAGCACCCCGTACACCGTAAACAGCACTTGCAGCAGCATCTTTCAATACAGAGAAAGAAGCTATTTCTTCAGGATCAATATCATCAAGTGATCTTTCAATGCCATCGACCAATACCAAAGGTTTTGTATTTCCTGTAAAAGAACTGATACCACGAATCCAAAAATCGGAATTATTAAACCAGGGATTACCACTTCGTTGAACAGCTATTACACCAGAAATCAGCCCGCCCAAATTATTGCTTAAAGAACGGCTGGGAGTCATTGATAATTTTGCCGGCTCAATATTAGTTATTGCTCCAACCACAGAGGCTTTCTTCTGCGTACCATAACCAACAACAACAACTTCATCGAGAGTAGCCACATCTTCTTCCATTGAAACATCAATAATACCCTTAGAGCCAACCTTTATAAGCTTATCTTTAAAACCAATATATGAAAACTTAAGAGTCACATCATTTGAACTCACAGAAATAGTATAGGTACCATTTATATCAGTCACTACGCCAACAGCTGGCTTATCAATTTCCATTACATTTACTCCGATAAGTAATTCTCCCTGAGCGTCCATTACACGCCCTGTAATTTTCTTCTGCCTTTGAGCAAAAGAAGTACCCGTGTTTCCAATGCATAATAAAATGATCAGAAACCATTTAATAAATTGTTTCTTGGGAATGTTTTTCATAACACAATTTCGATTTTAGTTAAATTAAGGCAACCTATATGGTTTGTATATTTTCAGTATTCTAATAAATAAGGCTTCTCTTTAAATGTCTTCCATAGCAATTCTCCAAATAAAGTATTAGCCCATGCAAACCAATTTCTAGTAAAATTCTGAGGATTATCTTTATGAAAAGATTCATGCATGAAACCTGTTCCTGCGTGTGTACGTTGAAGAACTTTGATACATTGTTGAATTTCTTGATCATTTTTAGAAGTCAATGCTTTCATGATAATGCTCATCGGCCATATCATATCGGTCCCAATATGAGGTCCGCCAATTCCTTCGGCAATCTTCCCTTTAAAGAAGAATGGATTATACTCCGACCAGACAAATTTCCTGGTATTTGCATATATTACATCATCGCTATTCATTGCTCCTAAATAAGGCAGTGATAATAAATTAGGAACATTTGCATCATCGCATAAATAAGATGACCCAAACCCGTCAATTTCATAAGCATATATCTTACCAAATTTGGGATGATCCACAACGGCATACGTTTTTAACGCCTCATGAACCTCATGACTTAGAGCCATCAGTTCAGACACCAACGGATCATCCTTTGTAATATTCACAATCATTTCAGCTGCTTGCCTTAAGCTAACGACTGCAAAAAAATTTGAGGGAACAAGAAATGGGAAAATAGTTGCATCATCACTCGGTCTAAATGTAGAACAAATTAGTCCTATCGGATTCACTTTATACCCAAGACCTCCCATCGGAACTGCATCTATAGCCCATTCCGATGTCCTACGAAAAGAATACTGGCCGTTTCCTTCTTTTCTCTGTTGTTCTCTACAAACTCTCAAGATTGTCTCTATTGCTTTTTTCCATTGAGAATCAAATGGGGCCACATCTCCCGTTTTTTTCCAATAACCGTATGCCAGACGAATGGGATAACAAAGAGAATCCAATTCATACTTACGTTCATGAACACCCGGTTTCATCTCTGTATGGTCAGAAACCCATCTCGTATATTTTTTATCATCATCATAAAAGGCATTGGCATAAGGATCTTTCAGAATAAAGGAAGTCTGACAATTGATAATACCCGCTATCAACATTTGTAGATTCTTGTCTTCCGATACAAAGTCTAAATATGGGTATACTTGAGCAGAGCTATCTCTTAGCCACATAGCATCAATATCGCCAGTAACGACATATGTTATCGGACGGTCATTTTTGAGAGAATATGAAACGGTCGTATCTAATGTGTTAGGAAAACAGTTTTCAAAAAGCCACCCAAGTTCCTTATTTTTCACATTCTGCTTAAAAGTAGAGACTGCATTATCAATTGCTTGGCTTCTAAAAGCTCGCTCTGAAGATGGTTTCCTTACGGTCGGGAATAAAGCCGAAGAGCGATTCGGGGCAGAGGATAAACCTCTTGAATTTGCTAAAACAGTATTTTGGCTAAGGGCATATCCTGCGCTCAAAAACCCTATGTGCTTTATAAAATTCCTTCTATTCATTATATTATCTTTTTAGTACTACAAAGTCACCATTTCGGAATTTCTAATTCATCTTTACTCGGTAAAGAAGGGAATTTTGCATGAGGCTCTGTCTGGTACCAAAATACAGTTGATGCAATGTCAGACTTCTGATTATTATAACGCCCATCATGACGCCATCCCAAATCTTGTATCGTTACTTTCAAATCTTTATCAAAACGTATCGGGTCCAAAATATGCCAACGATAGAGACCAAAAGCAGTAACTGCATGATATAATCCATCAGGGCGAATTACTTGATGCATTCCTGCATATGGTGTAGTAAATTCTTGATATTGATGAGTCTTTTGATTCTCAAAATTATATGATCCACAGAAATAGTCTTCTGTCCCCGTACCACAAATGGTCGGATATTCTTTATCACCATCCATATAGAATTTTATTTCACCTTCACCCCACCAACAATTATCATTTACTCGCCAAGCCAGATAAGTACCAACATACTGACCTTTACCTTTTACTCCATCTATCAATGTGTGTAGTGAACCTTTAGTCGGATTGGAGCGACGGAACTGTGCATGAAAATAGGCCTCATCTTCAAGAACTTGTGTCAAAGTATAATTAACTTGATAATATAAACGCATTTCATCTCTAGTATTGATATTCTCCAATGTTATTCGCGCTTTTTTACGAAAAGGCATCTTCCAGTAGCAGTTGAAAGCACTACCTGGATTTACACAAACGGCCAAAGAAGACAATTGTGCATATTCGTTATATGCGCTACAAAAGAAATCTCCTACGGGACATTCAACAGACGGTTCTTTCTCATCATCCCAATACATCCTGATAATGGAAAAGCGCCAGTTTCCTGTCGGAGTCATCCAAATTTGTTGAATGGCTCCAGGACCTTCAATATTTGCAATCGTTATTGTTTCTCCTGGTTTTACTATGATAAAAGGATTAACCTTCCAACCTTTTCCTAAAGTGGTCGCTGCACCCCATGAGTTAGCAATATTGCGTTTATCCCTGTCAGTAACAGGATCTGCCATACCACCCTTACCCTTTTCACCTGTAAAATTTTCGGAACTGATAGAATAAGTTTTCGCATTGGATAGTCGGGATAAATTTCCCATGTTCATATCCAATCCATTAAATGAATAGTCATGTTGAGCATAAATACCCATGGGAAGAAAATACATAATTGTCAAGATAATAGATTTGATTTTCATGATAAATAGATTAATGGTTTACATAATATTGATAGTTTCAGCGAGCTTTGCTAATTCCATATATTTTCGATACAGTACTTCATAGGTAGCAAATCGACTGGTATCCGGCTGATATTTGGCTTCAATATCCGATCCCATCTGATTTACAGCTTCTGCAATCGTAGAATAGATACCGGCTGCTACAGCAGCGAACATAGCCGCACCCAAGGCGCAAGTTTGTTCAGAACGGATCACCCGAATTGGCAGGCCTAACACATCAGCTAAAGTCTGCATTACAAAAGGAGCTTTCTTACTGATGCCTCCAATGGCATTGATAGAATCAATACGTAACCCTTGTTCTTTCATATGTTCTACAATGCGACGAGAACCGAAAGCTGTAGCCTCAACCAGTGACCTGAATATTTCGGGTGCAATACTTCCCAAAGTAAGTCCAGCAATTATGCCTTTCACACTTTGGTCAGCATTCGGAGTACGACGACCATTCATCCAGTCTAAAGCAACAAGGCTATCTACAGAAGGCTGCAATGCTTGAGCTTCCCGAGTAAGATCGTTTAACATAACATCCAGTATTTTCTGTTTTTCACTCTCGTCAGAAATGTTTTTCAAAGGCCATGCAAGTGTTTTCTTAAACCAAGCATATATATCACCGAAGGCAGATTGGCCGGCTTCAAAACCAATAAAGCCCGGAAGAACGGAACCGTCGACTTGCCCACAGATTCCTTTTATACAACGATCTCCTACTTCATTTTTCTCTGCAATCATTATATCGCAAGTAGAAGTACCGATAATACGAGTCAATACCCCCGGAGCAACGGATGCCCCCACAGCACCCATGTGGGCATCTAAAGCCCCTACAGATACGGCTATACCTTCCGGCAAACCGAGTCTGGCTGCCCATTCAGGAGTTAAAGTACCTGCTTTGACATCACTAGTATATGTTTGAGTGAAAAGATATGGAAGCATTTCCGCTAAGGCCGGATTGAGTTCAGACAAGAATCTTGCAGAAGGAAGTCCCCAACTCTCATGCCACATGGCTTTATGACCGGCGGCACAACGGCTACGTAACATTTTCTCCGGAATCATGTTGCCGGTCACTAAACCAGTCATCCAATCGCAATGTTCCACCCATGAGTAAGCAGCAGCTTTCACTGCTGCATTCGTATTCACAACATGCAGTACTTTCGACCATACCCATTCGGAAGAATAAGTACCACCCTCATAGAGTAGGTAATCAAGATTGCGTTCTTTTACTAATTTATTAATCTGTTCTGCTTCATACACTGCCGTGTGATCTTTCCATAAAATAAACATGGCGTCCGGGTCATCTTCAAACTCAGGCTTCAAAGCCAATGGCAGACCTTGATTGTCCGTTAATGCAGGAGTACTACCAGTCGTATCAAAGCACAAACCTTTAATAGATGCAATCTCCTCAGTAGACAATTGAGCCAAAGCTATATGTACAGCATTTATCATTGACTCTATATAATCTCTAGGGTGTTGACGATAACGATTATTATGCTCATCACAGTAGAGCCCTATTCTCCAACGGGGATAAAAACTCACTCCTAACGACTTTTCATGCCCGTTATTAGCGTCAACAACAAGGACACGGCAAGAATCCGTACCAAAATCGATCCCTAAAACATAATTATTCTGTTTCATTTTCGCCTTTATTTCATTTTTAACTCTTGCTTTCTTGCAACAAAATATGCGTAAAACGCAATGACCGTAAATGCTATGGCCGGAATGATATAGGCGCTCATGATACTACCCGTATGGTCTGAAACAATGCCTTGTACTTGGGTAAGAACTGCAGCACCAGCAATAGACAACACCATTCCCGAACCGCCAATTTTTGTGTCTCCGCCCAATCCTGAAAGCCCGAAGCCATAGATAGTGGGAAACATTAATGACATACAACCGGAAATACATACCAGGCAATAGACTCCAAAAGCACCTTTGCCTACTATTGCTCCTAGACAACACATAACAGCAAGAATAGCAAGGCCGATTAGCAATCTATATGCTTTCACGTATTTCATCAATCCTGTACAAGCGAAACGCATAATGACAAAAAATATAAGTGAGATAATATAATAGGTTGCCGCAGCCTGTTCCGCCGTACGTGGCAACAAATTATAAAGCCCCAATCCTTCACAACAATTATAAAATCCTGCCGCCACTGGTTCCACATGACGTAAAGTTTTTACCACCATTTCAGGAGTTGCGGAATTTCCCAAACTGGCCAAAATACCGTCGAAATTGAATTGCTGCATGGCATAACGGATGGTAAAGGACCAAACTGCCACCTGAGCGCCTACATAAAAGAATTGCGCCACAACCCCCCATATATAATTTTTATTCTTCGCAAGCCGACGAAAAGTTGCAACCAGTTCCAGTTTCTCTCCGTTTTCCCTAAGGTTCGGCATTTTAGTAAGCCGAATGGCAAACAAAAGTATTAACATCACCAATCCCAGGATGACATAAGTGTGGGTTATGGCACTCAACTCTCTACTCTGAATAGCCACTAATTTTTCCACCGGAATCCGGGCACGTTCGGAAGCAGTCATCACATTAAGTTTCGAGAGGATAAATACCTGACTTATAATTCCTCCTGCAATAGCTCCGAACGGATTGAACGATTGGGATAAGTTTAGGCGACGCGTAGCTGTACTTTCGGGACCAATAGCCAGGACATAAGAATTAGTAGACGTCTCCAATACGGAAAGCCCAGCAAATAGTACAAATATGGCTAACAAGTATATGAAAAAACTAAATTTAACATCCACATTTGAGCACAACATGGCTGGGTAGAATAAAATAGCTCCAAATGCATATAATCCCAGTCCTAGCATCACGCCCGATTTATAAGTATATCTTTTGATAAACAATGCCCCGGGAATAGCACAAAATCCGTAGCCTAACAAATAACACACAACCTGTATCCAAGCCGTTTTCGAATCGCTCATACTCATGATACGTTTAAACGCGGCAAGCATGGTATCTGTAAGATTATTCGGAATTGCCCATGCAAAAAACAAGGTCGTCAACAAAATAAAGGGGAAAAGAATCCCTTTTGGTAGTACTCTGTCCGATTTCATATTCGTGTTTATTTTACTCTTAGGTTATTGAAATTTAGATTCAATCACTTTCAAATCAGCATTAAACACAGACTTTACAATAGAAGAAAGTTGCCTTTCAGTACCTTGTATGTGGACGATTTTTTGTGTATGAACTAGCGATGTGCCTGGAGCTAATTCCGCACCCGGAGAAGAAGTCTCAATTTCATAGAACGGCCCCATAATCGAGCCGTCTTCTATCGGACCATCATTGTATGAATTGATAACATCTCCAGCAAATGGATCTTTTTGAGAGCCCCATTGCCCATTTACATAAGAAACAGGAGTTTTAGGAAGACTACACCACAAGATTGTCAATACCCCTTTGGAAGAGTCATAACTACCACATAAGCCCATTGCGCGGTTAGTAGGCAAACCCAATTTTGAACGATATTTGCCGTCTATCTTAAAATAGATAATACCATTCTCTTTTGTGAGTCTATTTGCTGGTATTTTACCGAAATATTCATCGTTGACAATCGGGCCCTGCGCATCCTTTTTATACGGAATAAACACCGTTGTCGTAGGAGTCGGATTAAACATACCAAGCATCCAAACAGATACGAGACCACTTTTCTCTGTCCATGAGTTCTTTCCAATATTAGTAATCTTATTATCCGTTTTATAGGCTACCATCTTCATTTCATCCGAAAGCGTAATGCCAAAATCAGAAGTAACCTCATCAAAAGTCATCAATGTTACAGTACGGTCAATATTTATATCGAAAACGGTACCGGATGCATTCGTCAAATGCGCTTCTTTTTCAATGTGGATATGTTTCTTATCTTGTGACCTGACATTAAAGCTCTCCGTATCGAATACAGTCGGGACCACCCAATTTTCATATACCTGATTTTCAGGAGATTTAAAATACAGCGAGAAAGGACCACCTTCAGGCCCCAGCCATAGACGTTCTTCACCTCCGACAGGATTAAATTGCTTATTGACTTTACCTTCGCGGATAAAGCGATAATTAATCCACCCATAGCTATCACCTTCATCCCCTGAAGCAGAAGTCGTCATTACTCTTCCCTGCCATGCAGGAATCACCATCACTTTTGAATTTCTATCCTCTGAAACCAGCTCTGTATATTGGATACCATTATCTTTCAGGAATTTGGCATCATATCCGTAACTTCCCATCTTGAATTCTTTTTGCCCGCCGCAGGACATAAGCAAAACTGCTACGCCTACAAGCAGAGGTGTTTTTATAGTTGCCGTTAACATAATTCGCGCGTTTTATCATTTATAGAGTGGCCCGTAATTTTTACAAGCTCTATAATCGCTACCTTCCACATCTTCACCGAAAGCCGACCAAGCACTTGGACGGAAGATATTTTCTTCATCTACATTGTGCATGGACACAGGTATCCGAAGCATTGAAGCCAAAGTTATCAGGTCGGCACCCACATGCCCGTAACCAATAGCCCCGTGATTAGCTCCCCAATTATTCATAACGGAATAAACATCACGAAAATAACCCTTCCCGGTCAAGCGCGGAGCAAAGAATGTAGATGGCCAAGTACGATCGGTACGTTCATTAATCGCCTTGAACACCCCTGCGTCGAGACCGACTGTCCAACCCTCCGCGATCTGAAGAACGGGGCCTTGTCCTTTCACCAGATTCAAACGGCACATGGTTACAGGCATTTCACCAAGGGTTAGGAATTGTGAAGAATAACCACCCCCACGCATATATTCACGTGATGCAGGATACCATTTGGTTGCTGCCAGGCATTCCTCCATCTCTTTTTCGGTTATTTCCCAGAAAGGCTTCATAACCGGTTTGCCGTTACGTGTTTGACGCCCTGTTCCATCCAACGTACAAGAACCAGAATTGATAAGATGTATGAAACCATCGGCAGCCTTGCCTGTCAATTTATTTCCGGTCACACGTTCTACAGCTTTCGGGCTCCAGTAGCTGCGTACATCTGCAAAAATCTGAGCTGTATTGGTCAATAAGTGGCCGAAAAGCATGGATACGCAATTGAGTGTATCGTTTTCTGTAGCAAAAGTAAATGCCTCACGAATTCCATTCCAATCAAAAGAAGTATTAAGAATAGTTTCCGAAAAGTCACCGTCCGGTTTGTAATCCGTCCATTGGCGTTGTCCCTGGAATCCACCTGCAATCGCATTGTGGCCCATAGCTTCTTCCTCATAACCGATTTCAGCCAATTTCGGATTCCCAATCATCAAATCGCGAAAGATAAGGGTCATCTTCACTACATATTCCCAACGTTCATCCTTTTCCTCACGGGAATATTGAAGACGTGCAGGGTTGAAATCTGTTCCTTCATTGCTCTTACAGTATTTCTCCGCCCATTTCATGGCACGCTTAAACTCTTCGTGGTCGTAAATGCCAAATTGGACACGGCGTTCGATTTCACTTGCATCTACATATTCATTACGCATGCCTAAATATTCCTGGAAGAAATCTGGATTGGGAATGGAACCGGCAATACCCATAGCCACACTACCGATCGAGAGATAAGATTTTCCTTTCAGGGTGGCCACTGCAAGCCCGGCACGAGCAAAACGCAACAGTCTCTCTTCCACATCTTCGGGAATAACCATATTGTCCACCTCCTGCACATCATGACCATAAATTCCGAAAGTAGGAAGCCCCTTCTGAGTGTGTGCCGCTAAAGCAGAAGCCAGATAAACGGCACCTGGACGTTCCGTACCGTTGAATCCCCAAATAGCTTTCGGCATTTCTTCGTCCATGTCAATCGTTTCAAATCCATAGCACCAACAGGGAGTCACTGAAAGAACCACTCCGACACCGTTGTTGCGGAATTTTTCTGCTGCCATAGCAGCTTCAGCAACACCACCGATAGTGGTATCCGCAATTACGCATTCCACGGGAGTCCCATCACTATGACGCAGTGATGAACAATAAAGTTCAGCTACTTTATGAGCCATTGTCATGGTCATATCTTCCAATGATTCGCGGATTCCTCCACGACGACCGTCGATAATAGGACGGATTCCAATTTTCGGTTTTCCACCGATTAATCTCAAATTACTCATGGTCATTAATAGATTTATAAGTTATATGTTTTCAAAAATAGCTATATCGTTTAAGCAACAAAGAAAAAAATATTTTAAGGATCATATTTATACCTTACTCCTTCAAATCCATATATTTATTAATCACAAATTCACTCTCAGCTAAAACAGATTGAACAGTGTTGCCATCGGCTATAACATCAATCAAAATCTGGAGAGCCTTATGAACCAGCACTTCTATTGGTTGTTTTACATAAGATACTGGCGGATTAAAAAAATCAAAAGCCGGCGATCCATCAAAACCAACTAATCCTATTGAGCTGGAAAGATCATGATCCATATTTTTAATAGCATACAAACAAGCAAGAGAAATCATATTGGTAGCAAACAGAAATGCATCTGTTCCAGTTTCGATCATTTTAGGAAGAATCTTGTCCGCTGATTTTTGGGGAGTATCATTCCTTAAGTAAGATACATTTATAGAACGCTTTTTACCATAATCTTCCATGGCACTTTTATAACCACGAATACGCTCTTTCATATGAATTAAATTAATATCATACGCAACTATGCCTGGCGATTTATACCCAACATCCAAAAGGTACTTAGTCGCATCATATGCAGCACTATAATTATTGAGTGCAACATAGCTAACATTTATTCCTGAAAAATAACGATCAAATAATACAATAGGAAATTTATTATTTACTAGAGCAGCAATAGATTTTTCCGAATTTTCACAAGGAACAATTATTAATCCATCTACACCCTTGTTTATGAGACTATTTAAAACACGCTCCATCTTATCTACACTCTCATCCGAGCTACCAAAAAACACTGTATAGCCTCGTTTAGCGGCTTCATCTTCTAATACGCGAGCCAATTGTGAAAAGAAAGGGTTAGAAATATCAGACACGACCAAACCGATAGTTTTAGTTCTGCCGCTACGCAAGCTCTTTGCCGCCTGATTTGGCTGATAATTCATTTCACGAGCAATTTCCAGAATACGATCTGCAGTTTCTTCATTTATACGATATTCTTTTCCCTTCCCATTTAATACAAATGATACTAAAGCTGTAGAAACACCTGCAGTTCTGGCAATATCTTTTAGTGAAGTTTTCTTTATTGAGGCCATATTTGGATAGAATATTTTTGCTCTATATTTATATTATATTTATTATGAATCTTTTAATTAAGAGATTATAATAAATTCACGCTGCAAGTTTAATAATAAAAAACTAATAATACAAGTAATTTTGCTAATTCGTTATAGCTTTTTGATAATTTAATAATAAAGCAATGATAAACACCACAATAGGCGCTTTCCCAAAGGTAGAAATATATATCGGAAATTGGTTATGAACGCCGCAATGGCTATAGTTGGTACAACAATAGCGGACTCAAAGTATTGAAGTACTACGATAAATGGAAAAAAGCACT